>JAJECN010000029.1 GCA_022821965.1 Candidatus Poribacteria bacterium | reverse complement strand
ATGAAGTGCCAACGTTTATTCAGACCACAATTTAGCAAAGTTAAGACAAGTTTTTTCGCTGAAATTCGAGAGGTGTCAGATACCCTAACGCCGAATGCGGGCGTTTTTGGTGATACACCTGTGTGATAAAATGACTGATACGATCTCTCGCTTCGTGGATGTCGTGATAGTCGTTGAGGTGAACTTCTTCCTCCTTGAGGGTGCGGATGAGTCTTTCAGCATATCCGTTCTCCCAAGGACACCCACGAGGTGCTACGGAAACCTTGATCCCATGACGTCTGAGGGTCGAGAGATAAGCCTTTGAAAGATACTGCACACCTTGATCGGAATGATGGATCTCCGGAACGCTTTGACGCAACGCCTCTCGTAGCGGGTTCAACGTCAGAGATTGCGTCAACTGTTGACTGAGTTTCCACCCCCTTATCATGCGAGTGAAGACATCCATGAGCAGCGCGAGATAGATGAAGTGTCCCTTGAGTCGGACGTAGGTAATATCGCCCACCCAGACTTGATCGCATCGACAGACCTCAAGGGTCTTCAGGTGATTGATCCACGGACGCAGACCGTCAGTGGAGTGAGTCGTTTGACACGCACGTTTGATAGCAACCGAGAGGTTCTCGGATTTCATCAATCGGGCAACACGCCGATACCCAACCGGGTATCCCGCTTTCACCAACAAGTGTGTGATACGTCGATACCCATACGTCGGATATGCCGCAGCTAACTTTTCTATTTCCGCTCGCAGGACGTCTTCAGACGGGTCAAGTTTCGGTTGATAATAGAAGTTGCTCCGGGTGAAACCCAGCACCTCGCAAATCTCTCGCACTGAGTGCTGCGTCCGTAATGCCTCAACGATTTGGCATTCTTCAGACGGGATCAACTCAAGAAAGTCAATGCTTTTTTTTGGATATCTAACGCCACGGTCAACCGCCCAACGAGCTGCTCAAGGTGGGCAATACGCTCCGCCGCCTCGCTGGACTGCTGATCCGTCGAGGCAAACAGAGTCGCCACATTTTCAATGACTTGCTGCTTCCACTTCGAGAGCTGTTGTTCGCTGAGGTTATATCGTCTACAGAGTTCTGCTTGCGAAGTTTCACCGCGAAGTGCCTCAAGTACGACTTCTGCTTTAAACTCGGGGGTGAACTTTCTTCGTTTCGCCATCGGAATTCTCCTTTCAGTAGATTGTTATTGTATCACAATCTTGTTTTAGAGGGTGGCCCGAATTTCCGATGGCAGTACATTATCACCACGAGCAAGTTGTGCTTTAATGAGGCATGCTATTGAAGAACTAGTAAAATCTATGGGATATAAAGGGACTTTGTTCAATAGTATAGGAGAAATGTATAATGAAAAACGTATTGATGAATGAATAAAAGATTCATTAGATATTGTAAGGTTAACTGGGAATGATGCTTTACACGGTAATATAATTGATATGAATGATCAGACAAATGTTAACTACATGTTTCTTCTAATCAACGAAATTGTTGAAGCATTAATAGCTGCACCAAATAGAAGGAGAGATATGTTAACCAAATTTGGTACAGGGGCTAACAATGCCATAAAAAAGCGTGATTCAAAAAAGACTTGAATTCAAAATTGTCCGGTTAAAACTATTGATTTAATCCCTAAAAGTTGAAATTCCATAGGAGTCAAATAGTCCAACGCCGCGTGAGGACGTTTTGGAGACTCCTTTCAAGTAGATTGTTAGTATATCACAATCTTGGTTTAGAGAGTGGTCTAAATTTCCGATGGCAGTACAGTTTCTGATTGGGTTTTATCTCTTTCAGGTGTCATAAGCGTTCTTACGCATCGCCGCCGGGAATCTCTGGCCAATTATGCTCTGGTGAGTATCCTAAATCGTCTTCTGCTTGTTTCCACGAAAAACGAGAATCTGCACGTCCGGCGACAGCGTTGTATGATCCGTATCTTACCTTCTGAGTCTCAATCGCACGGACAACACACTGTGCAACGTCCCTCGGATCTACGTAAACGAACCAAGGATCCGTTACAACATCAGGGGCTGACGGACCCGGGTTCTGTCCGTCTCCGGCAATAACTCCTGGGCGAACGTGAATCACGTCCAATCCGTGTGCCTGATGATACGCAGCGCCGATCTGCTCACCGAGGTACTTTGCCAGCGCATAGTAAAGATCCCCACCGCCGAACTGGAAGTCGTCATCCACCTGGTAAGGCAATTTTGCACTTGGGGCAGGAGGACACGCTGAGATACTTGAGATATTCACCAGTTTCTGAACGCCTTGTTTCACGCACGCTTCTGCTACGTTCCATGTACCTTTCACCATAACATCTGCGAATAGTGAAAGGGGCTTATCGGAGCGTCCCCGGACTAAGGCAACGAGATGCACAACGGCATCCTGCCCAGCACACACTGCTTCGATTTCGGCGGTGTTTGTCACGTCTGCCTTGATAAAAGTCGTATCAGCAAATGCACGATCGGGTTCAACGAGATCGGTGAGTGTAAGTTGATATTCACTGTGCAGCCGGTCGATGATAAATTGCGCCAGATATCCGTTGGCACCCGTAATCAGAATCTTTTCAATAGACATCGGTTTTCGTCCTTGGGTGGTTTAAGCGAAGGGGGCTTCGCTACCATAGAGTGCTTCGTTGAAGCCGACGAGGAAAACGTCTCCACTTTGCACTGTCGGTGCACGTAGGCTGCCACTTCGTCCCATCACGACTTTTAGAATTGATTCCCGTGTGTTTTCAGTTGGCACGAAGTTTTCTATTCGTCTTCCTTTTGCGACGATGATCTGCTTCGCGCTGCCCATTAAATCCCATACGGCTGCTGCATCCATTGCCTCTTTTCGCGCATCCGTCCGGTTTTCTACTTGTAAGTTGTGTGTGTCAAGAAACTCTTGCACTTTTTTACACGAGTTTCAGCTGCTCCGAAAGTAAATCCAATCTATCATTTTTTAATTTTCCTTGCGGTTCGGTGAAGTGGATTGAAGATTTCAAATCCCTTTTCGTATATCCGCTTTCCACTTCGTTCCAAGGTTTCGCGCTTTTCTAATTTACCTTACAAGTCCTCAACGTTCATAAATCTGCCGGTGTCGCGGCTCTGGACGGCTGCATCAATTAAGGCGAGTGTTTCAATCGCATCGGTAAATGGTGATCGAATGAGGGTTCTGTCATCTGTTTCGATGGCACGAAGCCAAGCACCAGTTTTGTCTAAACCTAAACTGTTTTCGGAGACTGCCGGTTCATTGATAGTTTCGCCGTTAAGGTATCCACGAATTGCATTTTCTGTCATATTTGCGTGTAGTCGCAAATGCGGTCCGACAACTTCAACTTCAAAACTAAAATTTTCGGTCCCACAGTGATTCATGTGCGTTCCGAAAACCCCGTTGTCCAATTGATAGGTCATCTGAATAGCGTTTTCAGCATCGAATTCGGTCCGTTCCAGTGCCATATTTTTAATGGCTAAGGCATGTGCCTGCACCGGTTTTGGATTCCCCATCACAAACCGAGCGCAATCCAAGACGTGCACCGCTTGTTCCGGCAAGGGACCACCGCTTATCTCGGACTGCAGGAACCATGGTGCCGCTCTGAAACTGAGGTAATAATCAACGGTGCAGACCGTCCGAACGAGGTGCACCGTCTCCGAAGCGATTAACGTCTTTAACTGTTCATAGAGGGGATGGTAGCGGAGTTGAAATCCGACAGCAGCGATGATGCCTGCTTTCTCAATGGAGGCGAGGCACTTTCTACCTTCAACCATATTTAGGGCAGGGGGTTTCTCGACCATGATAGAGATGCCACGATCGCATGCCATCTGGATGGGCACAAGGCGGATAGGGGGTGGTGTTGTGATAACCACTCCGTCCATGTCTACATCGAAAAAAGCATCTAAGGCGGTAGTGGCAAGTGCTCCATCCGCATGCGTTGCGAGTTCGTGTGCTGCCTCAAGTTGCACGTCATGGACCGCAACGATGCTTGCACCGTACTCGGTTATCACTCTGAGATGATGTCTGCCCATATTGCCAGCACCGATGATGCCTATTGCCAACGGTTTTTGAGAGTTCATTAGTCTCTTTGTTCCTGCTTTAGTTCACCCCATGTCAGAGGTAGTTTCCCGCTTGGGGCAACAGAGAGAAATCCGGGTGTCGTCACCATGATATTATCGAATTGGGCACGTTCGCCCCAGCCCCATTCAATATTCCCTCCCAAGAAGAAGCCGATTTTTCCTCGTGCGAATCTTTTTTCATGATCGACCCATGTCCCTACGAAAATGAGTTCGTTAAGATCAGCACCGACTTCACCCAAGTAGGCGTGAAATTGATGATTCGCCCGGACCTCAAACTTCACCCGGTACCAAACGTCTCGCTTCCGATTTTGTTTGTCGGCAAATGGAACCGGCCAAACTCGCCAAACTCGTTTACGCGCGAAGTGGATCCCCCAAGTGATATGTTGGGGCCAATATTTGGCACCTTCCGTCGCTATTTTTGCCGAGTAGTGGTTATAAATGCCGTTTGCCTGAATAAGACGGAGTGGGTCCAACTCACCTTCTTGTGCGTGAAAGACAAAATTTGCTACACTCCCGGGACCAGTTCCCTCCATCGTCTTGAAATCGGCGTAGAAATCAAATTCTTCTGGGAACTCAGCGACACTTAATCCAGCACCATGCCCCCAGATATCAAGTACTTTTCTGCCTAAAACCGGGTGATTATCCTCGTTGTCACTGAGTTTCCAACTCGGTATAGGCATCCATTTGGTTTCATCAATGACTCGCTGAAGAAGTGCATTTTTCCCCTCAAAGTCATCCTGAAACAGAATATCAGCATAACCGATGCTGACGCACAGCGTCAGTATAACAATGGGTGTTATCCGCCGTGTGGAGGTTTTCATTAAAGTCTACCTTGTTTGTTATTGTAGGCGAGGTTTTAAACTTCGCCTACAAGTAGCAATATTACTCTGTTTTTATCCTTGCCCATGTTGTCGTAAATTTCTCTTTCGGTTCGACATCCATTGGGTCTTTGCCACCGTAAATTTCGATTTCATCGACACGCGCACCACCGTTGGCGCGAATATGAAGGCGTAGCCACCGTGCTTCTACATCCTTAAAGGTGAACTCAGTGGTTTTACTAACCGGATCGCCCTTGTGCGTGTAAACCTTTTTCCATGTGTTTGCATCTGAGTTTGCATCCGCTTTAGTTGTCGCGACGAGGATATCGAAATCAGCGGTTGTCCTGTCGAGAAAACCTTGCGAATGGTCGCTGGCGAAATAGATGCGGTTTACATTAGCGACATCGCCAATGTCGATTTGCGCCCAGCCGGGTATTGTGCCGATAATCCAACTTCGGCAGTTGTTGTAAAAACCATCGTTGAGATATTCAATACAGTGCCTGCGCGGACACCAACCTTCCAGCTGCGAAGAAGCTTCCGGTTTCGCATCTTTGAGGAGTGCCAAGTTGGGTTCATCATCTCGTACTGTTGGCACAAATTCAGGCCCCGGTTTGCCTCCAGCATCACATTCATCTGTTGCTACTTTGATGTCCTGCTCTTTGAATTCGTAGCGCCCGAATTTTTCGGGTCCCTTATCTTCGTCGTGGACTGCGAAGACGAGAGGTATGCTTATTAGCATCGCCAAGATTACAAACCACCAATACTTTGTCGGTCTCATTGCAGATTCCTCCATTTTTGGGATAGTACTTGATGTATATCTTAACACGCGTAGAAAATTGTTTCAAGGAAGACGTAGTTATTTTTCAGGGACATTCAGTTTGCAGTAATTGGATTGGTAGCATGGAAAGTTGGAAGATAGTAGACACGGCGGTTCTTCCAACTTTCCTATCCTTCCATTTTCACAAGGTTGTTCCTACAAGGAAGAGGGAGTACCTCTGGGATAGAGTACGTGTTTTCAGTCTGCTGGGGATGTGCCGGTCTCGGCGATTTTCATCAACTCTTCGTCGTCCAGGTCAAGGTCTACATCCTCTGAGAATGGTTGCGGAATCTTGTACGGGGTTTTGGCGTAAACCTCAACGACATTCTCATCTGGATCGTAGAAGTAGATCGCCAGAGAGATACCGTGGTTCACTACACTCCGAATTCGTACGCCTTCTTCCTTGAGGCGAGTGTGAAATTGCTTTAAATCCGCAAGATCGTTGACGATAAACGACACTTGTTGCACAACCTTTGCACCCGGTGGAGCATCCCTGCCGGGGCACAATGCCAGTTCGTGGTGTTCGGATTCCGGCTGTGCACTCAGGAAGATAATGTGCCCTTCCGGATGTGCATCGGTGACAGTGAGACCGAGAATGCGTGTATAGAAATCTTGGGATTTTTGTACATCTGTGCAGTAGAGTCCAACGTGACCAAGTTCTTTAACAGCTAACATCTTTCTCTCTCCTGAATAAAAAGATAGGTGAACGCTTTATCGTAAAGCCACAATCACAGTCGGGGTTAGAAACTTTGCTTGCGAGGCGGAGACGGAAACCTGTCTTGGCGTGTTAACGTCCTTTCTGCAATGGAGGATGCTATCATATATCCTTGTTTATGTCAAGTTTTTTCTGATTTATAGGAAGAAAAAATTGGTAAATCTTACCATCGCGATGGTTGAAAATTTTAGGGAATTATTTGATGAAATTTACTTGCATTCTTAACAGATTTATAGTATAATTAATAGTGGAAAATCCCTCATTTTTTAGAGCAGAATTCGGTTTCAAACTACATCGAGTAGGAGAACCCAATGCAATCTCAAGACGCTATTGAACAGCAGTACCACGAAGCCGTGGATGCACTCGTCGAAAAGGTTCAGAAGGATCCCTATATCCTTGCTGCCATTGTCGCGGGTAGTTTCTCTTATGCACAGGTATGGGAAAAATCGGATTTGGATATGGAGTTCATCGGTAGAGACGCAGTTCGCCCGACGCAGTCTTTCTTCTCGCTCGTCGAAAACGGTGTAAATATCCACGCCAATATATCACCGCGTAATTCTTTTAAGCGGGCAATAGAAGGCGCGCAACAGGGTTCCTTCATGCACTCCTATTTCTCGCATAGTACACTCCTCTTTTCACGCGATGCCTCCATTCAGGAGTGGTATGATAAGAATGCGAATCGCAACAACATCGGCGAACGCGATAAACAGTTCCAACTCCTTGATGTTGTTGCCAGTACTTTACCGAGCCTCGTCTATGCTGAGAAGCAATTTTACGTCAATAAAGATTGCTTGATCTCTTTTCTATCGCTTTTGGAGGTGGTGCAGGGATTAGCAAGAATAGAGGTGCTTTTGAACGATGAAGTTCCAGTACGAGAGGTAATTCAGCCAGCGCTCCGTTACAATCCCGATTTCTTTAACCGTGTCTATACGAATCTGATGAACTGTGAAAAGAGTGAGGCGGTCATTCAGGATGCGCTGAATGCCATTAACGCCTACCTTGATGAACGACAGTTTATTTTCCAACCCATTCTTGATTATCTCATTGAGCAGAAAGCACCGCGCGCGAATACTGAATTGAACGCCGACTTGGGACGTAGCGCACATGGCAAGCGTGATGGGGACTCCGAATTTGATGAAGAATCGCTGGATCTGGTGTGCCAATGGTTGGCGTGGAAAGGCGTTATCAGGCAGGTCGCACTGCCGATGAAGCTCACGACGAAAAGCCAATTTTCCGTGGAGGAACCCGCTTACTATTACGATGGCACCAAACCCAAGCAAGAACAGGTAGGGTTGAAAGACGATATCCACGCGCAGATTCATAGTGCAGTCGACAGTTTCGCAGAAACGCTCAGGGAGGACCGATACATTCTCGCTGCGATCCTCAACAGCGATCTCGCTGAAAATAACGTCTGGGAGAAGACGGCTCCTGAGATTACACTGATTCTCCGAGATGGCACAAAATTCAAGCGGCAGGGGTATCAGTTACTTGAAGAGGGTATACCGATCCGGGTTGCACTCCATACCCGTAGTGATTATAGAAAGTTGTTAGATAGGGCACCGCAGGGCAGCGCAATCCATTCAATCCTCGCGGAAAGTCGCGTTCTGTTCTCAAAAGACAGCCTTTTTTCTGTAGATGGCGAAGCTAATTTCCGTGTAGGAGATAGCGTCGATCTACATGTGGGTGAACGGGATAAACAGTCTCAGCTCCTCAATGCTGCGGCTTTTGCAACGACTATCCTCGCAAAAGCCGAAAAATGGTTGCACCTTAAGAAAGATCTCAACTACACGTTTCTCTACCTAACCTACCTTGTTAGGGAATTGGCACGCATTGAAACGTTCATGCACGGCGAGACACCGCGTCGGAAAGTCATCTATCAGGCACTTGAACACAATCCATCTTTTTTCAACACCATCTTCACGGATCTGATAGACAAACCGAAGGATGATGCAATGCTCCGCGAAGCTCTTGAGCAGGTTGACGGATATTTAGAAGATAATCTGCAGACGTTGTTCAAGCCGCTTCTTGACTTCTTAGAAGAGTCGGGCGAGGAGCGCACGATAACCGACATCTATACACATTTCGGTAGGCGGCATCTCGCTTTTGAGTTGGCGTGTGAATGGCTTGCGCAGAAGGAGGTTATTGAACAATTCTCTGCCCCTATCCGCCTGACGAAGGATAGCAAGGTCTCTGTAGAGGAACCTGCGTATTATTACGATGTAAATAATCCGTTTCTATTTGACATGTAACAACGTTGAATTAAGGTGAGTTTGCTAATGAAAATGCAAATAGATGACAAACAATCCGCATTGTTCCATAAATTCTTAAACTTCATTGTGGGAGGTTCGTATGAGACAGTCTGTCGCCGTTAAAGGCGCGCGAGAAAATAATCTACAAAACGTTGAACTTGAGATTCCACGAGACCAACTCGTTGTCGTTACCGGTATCAGCGGTTCTGGAAAGTCGTCGTTGGCGTTTGACACTGTCTATGCTGAAGGACAACGCCGATTCTTAGAATCGATGTCTACCTACGCCAAACGCTTTATCACCCAACTAAAAAAACCTGATGTTGATTTCATTGATGGATTGTCCCCTGTTGTTTCTATTGAACAAAAAACGATTACCATGAACCCGCGTTCTACCGTCGGGACGATGACCGATTTGCAGGACTACCTGCGTATGCTTTTCGCAACTATCGGTACCGCGCACTGTCCTTACTGTGAAGGTGAGATCCCTATCCGTTCGCACCATCAAATTTTGGAACGGCTGCTCTCACTGCCAGAGGGCACCGAAGTCGAGATTCACGCACCCGTCTTCAAAATTTACGGCGAGGATTATGACTACCTCTTTGACGACATCCGTACGAAGGGGTGTCGGCACATCAGAATTGATGGTGTTGAACATGACATCAGCGAGGAAATTGAACTGGACCCGGATCAGGAATATGACCTTCAGGTTATTGTTGATAAATTTTTTATCCAGAAAGAAATTGACAGGCAGGTGCTTGCCTCTCTTGAGCATGCAATGCTTGTAGGCGAAGGCTTCATGCGTTTTGATGCGAAATTTCCAGAAGATACCGAAGCTAACGCAACAGAACTCTTAGAAGGTTTTGGATGTCCCAAACATGGGGTGCTCATGGCTGATTTGGGACCGCATCACTTTACCTTTAATGAACCAACTGGTGCGTGTGTGACCTGCTCTGGTCTCGGTACCTACTTGCAGGTGCATCCGAACCTACTTGTCCCTGACAAGACGCGAAGTATCGCCGAAGGCGCGTTTGTCCATCAAGCGTTTAACTACGACCCCGATAGATGGGATGGTAGGACGATGTACAGTCTCGCTGCGCACTACGGGTTTGATCTGAACACGCCTTTTGCTGACCTTTCAGAGGAGGTTATTGATGTCCTCTATCACGGCACGCACGGCGAAGAATTCCCTATTAAACAGCCAGAGGGGGCGCGACCGGTTGAGAAACGCCATCTTGGTCGGAACATTCGTTTTGATGGGATCATCACGCGTATTGATAGGCATTATCGTCGCTACCGAAAGCAGGGCGAGGCGCATTCTGGAATGGAGGAATATCTCCGCAAAGTAATGGTAGAGCGCACGTGTCCTGATTGCAACGGTGCCAAGCTGAAACGGCAGCGGCTTCTCGTTACGATTGAAGGTCAAACGATTCACGAGGTTGGCGAATTACATTTTGAAGAATTGCGGGATTTTCTATTAAGTATTAAAGATATTCCAGAAAAGCAACGAGAGGCGGGGAACCGCGTCATCAAAGAACTTACCACTCGGATTAATCTCCTGCTCGGCATCGGACTGGATTATCTGAATCTCAATCGTCGTTCCGCAACGCTTTCTGGTGGTGAATCGCAGCGTATTCGGCTGTCCACGCAGATTGGGTCGGGGTTGATGGGCATGCTTTATGTGCTTGATGAACCGAGTATCGGCTTACATCCGAAAGACAACGTCAAGATGATAGAGACCTTGCGAAAGTTGCGGGACATCGGCAACACTGTTATTGTTGTTGAGCACGATGAAAGCACAATTCGATCCGCCGACCATGTTATCGAACTCGGACCGGGACCGGGTATCCACGGTGGCCATGTCGTCGTCCAAGGTGAACTTGAGACGGTTCTTGATTGTCCTGAATCTTTGACAGGGCTTTACATGAGTGGGAGGCGGGAGATTCCGTTACCAAAACAGCGTCGCGACTTGAATGGGACGTTCCTGAGCATTACGGGTGCCAGAGAAAACAATTTGAGAAGTATTGACATTGATATTCCTCTCGGTGTGTTTATCTGCATTACCGGTGCATCTGGTTCTGGTAAGAGTACTCTTGTCAATGAAATTCTCTACAAGCGGCTTTACTCTATTTATCACGACAGTCGAACACTCTATGGGGCACATGACGAACTGGAAGGGCATGAGCATGTCAGTGACGTTATTAACATTGATCAGTCGCCCATAGGACGTTCGCCACGTTCAAATCCTGCTACCTATATCAAGTTTTACGATAATATCCGCAAGCTTTTCGCCAGTACCCCACTCGCCCTTGCGAGGGGTTATACCGCTTCTCGGTTCAGTTTCAACGTCAAAGGTGGAAGGTGTGAAGAGTGCCACGGTGAAGGCACAATTACCACGCAGCTCCACTTTATGCCGGATGTCGAAGTCGTCTGTCCGACCTGTAAAGGCGCACGCTATAATGAGGATACACTTGATGTTACCTACAACGGGAGGAATATCTCCGAGATTCTTAATATGTCGATTGAGGAAGGCGTTGATTTCTTCGCCGACCAACGGTTGATTCATCACAAGTTGAATGTGTTGCATCAGCTCGGTATGGGGTATCTCCAAATTGGGCACCCCGCCACGATCCTCTCCGGTGGTGAAGCACAGCGCATAAAGTTGGCAAGCGAACTCGGTAAACTCAAGCGTGGCAAGCGTAACCTGTATATTTTAGATGAACCAACCACAGGACTTCACCTCGCGGATGTGCAGAAGCTTTTGGATAGTCTCAACCGCCTTGTCGATAATGGACATACTGTCCTTGTGATTGAACATCACCTTGACGTTATCAAAACCGCTGATTACGTCATTGATCTCGGGCCCGAGGGTGGACATAAGGGTGGAGAGGTTTTAGCGCACGGGACGCCTGAGGAGGTTGCCAAAGTCAAAGCCTCCTTCACAGGACAATTTTTGAAGGAATATCTCATTTAAGTAAAGCGCGTCACCTGCGACGGTAGCCACAGTTCCTGTTGTGTTTCGAGTGCAGGTGATGCCTTTTCGCCTTTTAACGAAACCGTGTCCGACAATCAAGAACGGATCGCATCTGAAATTTCCCCTTGCCAAATTAATTCCAAATCGTATATACTTTAATAGCATGAAATGAAGGTACTGTACCAGCTGCTTGTAAATCTGTGACAGCGCACTGGTTTGTGCCTCTTTAAACACGACAAGACAAGAGGCAAGCTTTGACCGATAATCTGTTAAGATCTTTAAATGATGTTCAGCGCGAAGCCGTCCAGCACACCGATGGACCGCTTCTCATTTTATCTGGGGCAGGCAGTGGCAAAACGCGCGTCATCACACACCGCATTGCCTACCTGATTAAACATCACAATGTCTCTCCCTTTCGTATCCTTGCTGTCACTTTTACGAATAAGGCTGCAAATGAGATGAAAGATCGGCTGGATGCACTCGTGGAGGGCGGTGTTAGCCGAGATCTATGGGTATCAACTTTCCACGCGACTTGTGCGCGCATCCTGCGTCGCGATATTGAGAAATTGGGTGAGCGTGCAGCGTCTGAAGGCGTATCTCAATCCAAAAAGCGCGCCTACACCCGTGATTTTACCATATTTGACACAAGTGAACAAGCCACATTGGTCAAAGATGTGCTCCGGCAGCTCAACTATAGTGATAAGCAGTACAACCCGCGCGCTGTCCTCGGTCTCATTAGTCGCGCCAAGAATGAATCTATTTCGCCGCGAAAGTACGGGGAAATCGCTGATGGCTATTTTGAGAAAATCGTTGCGGAAGTCTACGCGCTTTATCAAGATGCCTTGCGTCTCAACAACTCCCTTGATTTTGACGATCTGCTGCTTTTCACAGTGAAACTCTTAAATGAAAATCCCGAAGTCTGTGAATCTTATCAGAACAAATTTGAATATATCCTCGTTGATGAGTATCAGGATACCAATCGCTGTCAATACGAGCTGGTACGTTTGCTAACTGGCGCGAAACGGAATATCTGTGTCGTTGGGGACGACGACCAATCTATTTACGCCTTTCGCGGTGCGGACATCAGGAATATCCTCGATTTTGAGCAGGATTATCCGAACACCCGTGTGCTCCGTTTGGAGCAGAATTACCGTTCTACACAAAACATATTGGACGCGGCGTGGAATGTTGTACAAAACAATAAAGCACGAAAATCGAAAAAACTCTGGACTGAACAGGAAGATGGCGAACAGGTTACATGCTATGAGGCGATGGACGAAAATGACGAGGCGGGTTACGTCGGGACGCAAATTGCAAATTGGAATACCGAAGGCGTAGATTATAAAGACTTTGCTGTCTTTTATCGGACCAACGCGCAATCCCGTATTTTTGAGGAGGCATTCCGAGCGGCAAACATCCCGTATCAGATTGTTGGAGGTGTTGGTTTCTATGATCGGATGGAGATCAAGGATCTTCTTGCCTACCTGCGTGTGATATGTAATCCCAACGATTCTATGAGTCTCCGGCGTATTATCAATGTGCCGAGTCGCGGCATCGGTGCGACAACGCTTGAGCGACTCATTGATTTTGCTGCCACAGAAGATATTACGCTCTTTGAGGCTGTCCAACGCGTTGATGAAATCACCACGATTAACCGCGGGCTTCAGGCAAAGGTGAAACGTTTCGCCAAAATTTTTGATGAATTTGATGCATCGGTGCTACCTACCGATGCCCTGGATTATGTTTTAAAGGTAACCGGTTATCTCAAAAATTTAGAGGCACAGAGTAAAAATAATATTGAGGCGCAGAATCGTGTCGAAAATATTGAGGAACTTATTAACGCCGTTATAGAATATGAGGATAACGAACCCGAACCGAGCCTATCGGATTATTTGGAGAACGTGGCACTCATCGCCGATGTAGATGCGATGGAGACCGACAGCACAGATATGGTGACGTTGATGACCCTACACAGTGCTAAGGGCTTGGAATTCCCATTCGTTTTTATCGTCGGTATGGAAGAGGGATATCTACCACATCAACGCTCCATCAGTACAGAATCCGAATTAGAGGAAGAACGGCGACTCTGTTACGTCGGTATCACGCGAGCGATGGAGCAGCTGTATCTCTTGCACGCCAGGTCCCGAAGAACATTCCGAGAGACAGAATATCGCGTACAATCTCGGTTTATCGCTGAAATTCCGGAATATCTCATCAAGCATGTTGATCGGTACCGCTCCCCATTTCACGAATCAGTAGACTTGTATGAAGAGACACCTGAGGATGCAGATGGTTACTACGTTGACCAGATTGTTCATCATCCGCAGTTCGGGAGGGGTAAGGTAACGAAAATCAGTGGAGCAGGACGGGATGTTTATGTCACCGTTCGTTTTAATCGTTCTGGGACGAAGCAACTCGCTGCGTCAGTTACGCCTCTGCAAGCAGTGTCTGATTAATAAGGAGATTGAAACACAAAAAATGGCAACAATTACCACCGAAGGCGTACGCCATGTTGCGAACTTGGCTCGCCTTGAATTTAACGAGGAAGAGACGGGGCATTTCACCGAGCAGCTTGCCCGAATACTTGATTATATTGGGAAGTTGAATGAACTGGAGACGGATGATGTACCGCCGACATCGCACATCCATCCGCATCAAGTTTTCATCATGGGTTCGCAGACCGGTGCGACACATGTCGCCAAACCGGATGTTGTCAAGCCTTCCTGTCCGCGTGAAGAGGTCCTCGCTAACGCTCCTGAAGTTGAAGAGGGATACTTCGGCGTTCCGAGAGTGGTTGACCGCAGCCATTAAAAAAATAGTTTTCAGTCGTCAGTTTTCAGTTTTCGGTTAAGGGGTTTTCGTTTAACAGAAACCTCTTGTAGTTTAACAGAAGCCTCTTGTAACTGATAACTGACAACTATTCTATAGTTAAAAATTAAGGAAAACTGAATGTCGCTTTGCGAATTGACGGCGCACGCCTTACACGAAAAGCTCAAAAATCGGGAAATTACTTCTGTAGAGTTGGCGGAATCTGTTTATGCGCGTATTGATGCCGTGGAACCTCACGTCAAGGGTTATCTGACACTCACAAAAGAGCTTGCCTTCGAGCAAGCGGGTCTTGCGGATACAGGTTTTCAAAACGGGGATGCAATGCCTGCCCTGGCGGGTATCCCGATCGCGGTTAAAGATGTGATATGCACGAAGGGGGTGCGCACGACGTGTGCCTCTAAAATCCTCGAAACCTTCGTCCCGCCATACAATGCGACTGTCATGACTAAACTTCATGAGCAGGGCATTGTGATGCTCGGAAAGACGAATATGGACGAGTTCGCCATGGGTTCCTCGACCGAAAACTCGGCGTATCAGATTACACATAACCCGTGGGATTTGGACACTATACCCGGTGGTTCAAGCGGTGGTTCTGCCGCGGTTGTGTCTGCGGATACAGCAATCTGTTCGCTCGGTTCAGATACTGGGGGTTCGATTCGCCAACCCGCTGCACTTTGTGGCGTTGTCGGGATGAAACCGACGTACGGGCGCGTCTCTCGTTATGGTTTGGTGGCGTTTGCCTCTTCGCTCGATCAAATCGGTCCCTTTGCCAAGGATGTCACCGATTGTGCGCTGGTCCTCAATGCTATCTGTGGAAGTGACGCGCTGGATGCAACCTCTGTTGATGTTCCGGTGCCGGATTTTACACAGTGCCTTATCAATGATGTGAAGGGCTTAAAAATCGGTGTCCCCAAAGAGTATTTCACGTCGGCGTTAGACGCAGAAATTGCGGATTGCATACACACTGCGATTGCTGTGCTTGAAAGCCTCGGCGCGACCATTGAAGAGATTTCACTGCCACACACAGAGTATGCGATCGCGACGTACTACATTATCGCTCCCGCCGAAGCGAGTGCGAATCTCGCGAGATACGATGGGGTCCGCTACGGCTACCGGCACGAAAACCCAGAGGATCTAATTGGGATGTATAAAAGGACGCGAAGTGAGGGGTTCGGTGAGGAAGTGAAACGCCGGATTATGCTTGGTACTTTCGCGCTGAGTGCGGGCTACCAAGATGCTTATTATAAAAAGGCACAAAAGGCACGGACGCTGATCAAATCTGATTTTGATGCCGCGTTTGAGAAGGTTGACGTTATTGCAACACCGACCTCGCCGACACCAGCGTTCAAAATAGGTGAGCGGACTGCTGATCCGTTGCAAATGTATCTTTCGGATATTATGACGACGCCAGCGAGTCACGCTGGGTTACCCGGTATCTCGGTGCCGTGTGGTTTTGTAGAAAGCGGATTGCCCGTTGGGTTACAACTTCTCGGTGCGCCCTTTGCTGAGGAAAAGGTACTCCAGGTTGCCTATACCTTTGAGCAGAATACTGAGCATCATCGGCAGAAACCACAAATCGGAACTGACGGAGTTGTTTCATGATTAACAATTTAACGGCACCGATTGGTGGACTCATTGGTGCAGTGATAGGCGGCGCGCTTTGGGCAAAATATATCCAGTGGACAGGACGCATTGATGGCTTCATCGCTATTGGTATCGGTGTGTTGACTGGTGTAGGGATACTCCTCACGAGTAGCCGCTGCCTTGAGCGTGAGGCAAAAACGATGTGGCGCGTTGTGGGTATTGCCGCTGCCTTTTTCGCTATACTCGGTATTTTTATTGGAAAATATCTGGATGTCCAGTGGAATGCGGTCGCACAGATCGCGGAGCAGCTGAGCCAAGAGCATAATATATCAATAGCGCAAGCCATGCCGATCGCGACAACTGTGTTTAAAGGACAATCTGTCTGGGAACTGATGTGGACGCGGATGAGTGGGCTCTACGACCTGCTCTACTGTGCAGCGGCTGCCTTTTTCGCTTTTCGTATTCCAAGTAGCCAGTGGCTACGAAATTATCTTTACTAACTAAAACTTACACAAAATCCATCTCTTTGGCGGAATGGTTGCTGACTATCAGTCTGTAGCCGTCAACATTGTTTTCACCGGCCACACGCGCCTCTTTACCGACTGCCGAAGACTGATGGTTGATAGCCAATACGCCAGCAGGAGGAAGTAGACAATGAAACTTTTAACAGGGGGTTTTGGGAATCTACAAGTTTCGCCCAAAACCTGCGTTCACATCTTTGTATTAATAGGTCTTATCTGCGCGTTTGGACCCTTCGGTTGGAGTTCAGAAGAAACCGAAAAAACAGATGATGATATACTCCTCGAAAATCTCGCGCTATTCTCAGAGATTCTCTCTCATGTCCAACACAGACATCTTGATACGCCGGAGACCAAAGAGATTGTAGAAGGTGCCATCAAGGGTATGCTTCGCAAATTGGATCCATACAGCCAATTCATTGCGGACTATCGTGAATTTCAGACCCAGAACTATGGCAATTATGGCGGTCTTGGCATGACAGTCGGTATTCGAGAAGATATGCTGACTGTGATTACACCCTTTAAGGATAATCCTGCTGCACTGGCTGGCGTGCAAAACGGTGATATCATCAGCCACATTGAAGATGAGTCGACAGCAGTCATGTCGCTGTCTGACGCTGTTAACCTGTTACGTGGTGAACCGGGGACCCCAGTTTCGATCACGATTGTGCGCCAAGGCGAGAGTGGTCCGATTGAGCTTGCGATCACGCGTGAAGTCATTCGGATCCCGAGCGTCGAGCCAAATATTATCGGGGATAAGATCGGCTATATCAAAATCAATCAGTTCCTTCAGACAACGGCTAACGACGTGGATAATGCCTTGCTTGACTTCAAGACGCAAAATGTGCGTGGTGTTATTCTCGACCTCCGCGATAATCCCGGTGGATTCCTCACTTCGGCTGTTGATATTGCCAGTGACTTTCTTGAGCCCGGTCAGCTTGTTGTTTATAGTCAGGGAATTGAAAAGCGGGACGACTTCCCGGCAAAAGGGGAAAAAAGGGCGGATTTGCCGCTGATTGTGCTTGTTGATGGTGGGAGTGCGAGTGCTTCTGAAATCGTTGCGGGTGCCATAAAGGACCACGGACGCGGATTGGTCATGGGCAGCAAAACCTTTGGTAAAGCATCGGTGCAACGCGTGTTCCCGTTGACTAATGCAGAATCTGCTGTGAAGTTAACCGTCGCACACTATTACACGCCGATCGGGGTTGACATCAATAAAGTCGGTATCATGCCCGATGTTGAATCACCGTGGTTTAGTCGTTCTGAGCAGAAGATGCATTTGAAGCTTCGGGATCACGAGAAACTGAAAACCTTCATAGAAGAAAACGGGGACGATGTGTTAGCGAAACTCGCCACTGCGGAGGATGCCCCTCGCGATGACCGGCAGGCTGTAAAGCTTCTGCGGAGTTACCAACGTTTGGCGGACGCGCTTACAGCGGAGCAGATTGTTCTCAGCGATATTGGTATTAAATACGCGCTTGCTGAGATTACGGAAGACCCACGTGACGAACTTGAACATGATCCACAAATCGTCGCCGCTATGGAACAGTTGAAGGTGCTTGAACTCTTCGCAAAGAAGGATTGAAGGAGGGACTCTGATGCCTGACGTACAAACGTCACTGCCGAATTATATTGATAGTACATGGCAACAATCAGCAGCAGATGAACTGCTTGACGTTACGAATCCAGCAACTGGTGAGGTGCTCGCCCAGGTGCCGCTTTCACCCGCTGAGGAGGTTGATCAGGCTGCGACAGCTGCTGCCGCTGCTCTCCAAGAATGGCGACAGACACCACCTGTCCAACGCATTCAATACCTTTTCGCTTTGAAGAATCTTTTAGAGGAAAACTTAGACGATATCGCCAGAACGATTACGCTGGAGTGTGGTAAGACGCTTGACGAGGCAAAAGGTGAGATGCGGCGTGCCATCGAAAATGTTGAAGTCGCCTGCGGTATTCCGACACTCATGCAAGGCACGAACTTGGAAGATATCGCCAGCGGAATTGATGAGTTTATGATTCGTCAACCTGTTGGTGTCTGTGCTGCGATTGCACCTTTCAACTTTCCGGGAATGATTACCTTCTGGTTTCTACCTTATGCAATTGCTTGTGGGAACACCTACATCGTCAAACCTTCGGAAAAAGTGCCACTCACAATGCAAAAGGTGTTTCAGCTGCTGGAACAGACCGGACTCCCTAAAGGTGTTGTTAACCTCGTTAATGGTGGAAGGGAGACTGTAGATGCGATCTTAACGCATCCAGAGATCCGAGCCGTCAGTTTTGTTGGTGCGACAGCAACTGCGAAAGCCATCTATGCGAAAGCTGCTGCAAACGGTAAACGGGTTCAGTGTCAAGGGGGTGCGAAAAATCCGTTGATAGTCCTCCCAGATGCTGACCCGCAGTTTACTGTCAATGCTACGGCTGAGAGCGCGTTCGGATGTGCTGGGCAACGGTGCCTTGCGGCATCCCTTACGCTCACTGTCGGTGAGGCGCGTCACTGGTTCACGGAAGCCATTGCTGACACCGCCACTGACCGGGTCGTCGGAAACGGATTAGTGGAAGGTGTTGAGATGGGGCCCGTTATCACTGTCGAGAGCAAGAGCCGAATTGAGGGACTCATTCAGGCAGGTGTGGATGAGGGTGCGCAACTCCTTGTTGATGGTAGATATCCGAGCATCCCCGGTGGCGAAGATGGTAATTTCATTCGACCGACAGTGCTTAACGACCTCAACCCGGAAGGCGAGATTGCCAGAACCGAGATTTTCGGACCCGTTTTAGGACTCATCCACGTTGAAACGATTGATGATGCAATCGCGCTTATCAATGGTGGAAGTTACGGCAATATGGCGTGTCTCTTTACGAGTAGTGGTGCGTCTGCCCGAAAGTTCCGTTATGAGGCGGAAATCGGCAATATCGGCATTAACATTGGTGTCGCTGCACCGATGGCGTTCTTCCCCTTCAGCGGCTGGAAGGATAGTTTCTTCGGAGACCTCCACGGTCAGAGTTGGGATGCTGTGGATTTCTTTACGCAGAAGAAGGTTGTTGTTGAACGTTGGGCGTAAATTGACACCTATCTACTACCGCTTGTTTTACCACGGCTGGTTATATGACGGCGCATTAGCAAAACGCTCCATCCCTAATTCCAAGTCGATTTGTGTGTAGGGTGGTAGATGGACGTGAAGGAACATCCCGTTGACCGAGACGGTGTCCCTATTCTGACCGTCGTTAACGTTCACTGAAGTGAAATTGTGTTCACCCATTGCCCCCGCTTGCACGACGACATCCCGCGGTTCTGTGGTGTTGAGATTGACAAGCTGTAGGCTGGCGGTGTCTGCTGTCATTTCGGTAACCAGGGCACCGACATCCGGTGGGAGTCCCGGTCGCTTCTGCTGCGCATCAAAATGCCGGACCCGTGTCACGAGCAAGCCACCGTTGTAGTGCGGTAAAGGACCGCCACACGTGAGCTGAACGAGTCCTTCACATGTAACGGGGTTGCGTCTCTGGAAATAAGCGTCTCCATATCCTGCTGGATCTTCGTCATCATTTTCCATGTAGTTGAGTCGTTGTTCAACTTGCGATAGGTTATGATTGAGGATTGATTCTGGATATTCAGGATAATCGCCTCGCATATACGCGAGCCATCCGCCATCGCGACCGCCGCTATCCTTCGTGTGATGCCACGCGTTGATGTCAAATTTAGAACCTGTCTTTTTAGCAATCTGCTCCGCACGCTGTTGATCAGCATCATCCATTGATATTGCCCAAAGATGTGCCACATCAGATGGATGCATCGGCATGAATTCAAACCAGCCTTCAATTTGCAGAACCGTGCCATCCTCGTTTGTTATTGGATACTGCATCCACGGACCAGGCGCATAGTTTGCAATTCCAGGATCACCATATTTCTGCGGTACATAGAGTTGGTCGTTGTGTTCTATACCGTGCTGTATGAGAACATCAATCTGGGAACGCGGGAAGTCCATATATGTCAAATCCTTGTGAAGGAGTGCCGCATTCTGTGCAGCAACACTGACTGCCTGACCAACGCTATGCCACCCATGGGGCCAACTCCAGCCATAACGAGAGCCGTACCATTTGCCATCTATATGTTCACCGATTATGCCCGAAAGCCCAACGTTATCCGGTACAATCCCGCCGTTTTCTTCTGCTCGGCTAATCCATGCATCAACGTATTCCTGAACCCACGCCTTGTATTTCTCATCACCTGTGAACATATAGGCATTGGTAGCAAGCGTCGTTGCAGCGAGATTGCCGACTGCGTCC
This sequence comes from Candidatus Poribacteria bacterium, assembly GCA_022821965.1. Classification (GTDB taxonomy): domain Bacteria; phylum Poribacteria; class WGA-4E; order WGA-4E; family WGA-3G; genus WGA-3G. Next base: position 59,271 of record JAJECN010000029.1, on the reverse strand, counting down.
CCTTTTCCTTGTCGTTCATAGACAATTTGCCCCATCAGATCGCGCAATTCTTCGCTTTCCAGCATCACATCACGACTTGTGCAGCCCGGAACATCGATAAACGGCAAATTGTAACCAATTGAGGGATAAAAAGATTCTCTTTCAAGGATCCAAAATGCGGGTCCTTTACTGCCGTTCATCGCACACTTGATGATTTTATGTTCCGGGTCGTAATTCTGGGCATCTGGATCCTCGTTCATAAAGAATCCTGCGAACCGTATCGCGCGTTCAAGATTCTTTGTATGTGATGGATCCGCCATGCACAACATATAAAACAGATAGTTCCCTTCGCTTTGGTGAAACCAGTCGTATCCCGGTTGATACTCTTTAACGACCATCGGATAGTCGTGTCCTGAGCCGTAGCGCGCCATGTCTTTGGTGATAACCTCAAATTCGGTTTGCGCATCTCCCAAGAACTGTGCGTCTCCGCCAAGCATGTAGAAGAGGGGCCAGTTATGGAAACTCTCATAAGCATCATCTAATCCATCGAAGCTTTGAAAATCTGGATGTGTTGGCCAATACAACGTTCCATCTGGACGTGTGTATTTCTTCAAGACCTGCGGTGCTGCGTCATTGATTTTGTCAATCAATTCACGTTCAAGGACTGCCCATATTGGTGGTGTCTGGAGTCGTGTCTGTGCTGCAATTGTTGGGAATACCATCTCTTTGCTCCTATGAAGGGGTGGAATCTTTGGGTTACGGTTGATTGCAGTATATCATATTTGGGTTTATTGGTGAAATTTATATTTTTCCGAAACAGAAACAATTTGCGACATGAGTTGGGTTGTGATATAATTACCTTAATTCTCCTGTCTAAGGGCGCGAAGCACGGATACCAATTGAGGAACAGTAAATGAATATTCGCTTTAATAGCGATCGAGAAACCGGCTTGCCCCATATTTACAACCATAATGTTGACGAGGATGAAGTTGAAGATGTGTTACTGAATCCTGGCGAAGACAGGGCAGGACGTGATGGTTCAAGAGTTGCTATAGGTCAAACACGAGCGGGACGCTATTTACGAGTCGTTTATCTTCGCGATCCCCAACCTAATAGTGTTTTTGTGCTTACGGCTTACGAATTGAAGGGGAAAGCTTTAACGGCTTACCGCCGACGACAACGACGGAGAGGTAGACGATGAAACAGAATGATTTTCCCCCTGGCTGGGATGAGGAACGTGTGCAAAAGGTCATTGATTATTATGAAAATCAGACTGAAGATGAAGCCGTTGCCGAAGATGAAGCTGGGTTGCAGGATGAATCTGTTACGCTGATGGAAATCCCTAATGAACCCAGTAGAGTTTTGGAAAAAATTCAAGAGATAGTTGAAAAATCCGCTGATGGAGACTACATCTATCGAGGTGAACCTGAATGTCATCTGAAAGTTTCCTCAAATCTCTACCGGGAATACGAAAAAGAGATTGAAGCAGATTCCTTTGATATTAGGGTTGTCCAGCAGGAAATTCTGGGTGAAGCAAAGGGATACCTTGAAGAAACTGCTAGTGATTTTGAAATATTAACCGAACTTCAGCATCACGGAGGTAAAACTAATCTGATTGACTTCACTACTGATTATCTCGTAGCGCTTTTCTTTGCTTGTGATGGATCTCATAGTGAACCTGGGAGGATTATTTTACTTGAAAACCAGTCAGAAGTCTACGAGGTCATAAAACCAACTAAAATTATCAATCGCGTTACATCCCAAAAAAGTATATTTGTTCAGGCTGGAACAGGTTTTATTGATCCTACACAATACAAAGTAATCTGTATCCCGGAAGATCTAAAAACACACATGTTAGACTATTTGCAAAAGCATCATGATATATCTACCAAAACCATTTACAACGACCTCCACGGTTTTATTGAAAACCGACGCATCCATAGTAGTGATTACACTGCATTTTATAAAGGAATGACCTGTCAAAATAGAGGAGATTTAGCAAAAGATCAGGTAGAAAAGGACAACTGGTATGAAAAATCTGTTGAGCATTATAGCAAAGTCTTAGAACTTAATCCTGGACTTGTTGTCGCTCATAACAATCGCGGTTTAGCCTATCACAAAAAGGGGGAGATTGATAATGCCATAAGAAACTTTAACAGGGTGATAGCAATGGCACCTTATTATACAGAGGGATATGCGAATCGCGGCGGGGCATTCGCCGCCAAAGGCGAATTCGATAAAGCTATCGCAGACTTTAAAATAGCTTTATCCCTGAAAAATGATTTTGCCGAAGTGTATCATAATCTTGGTGTTGCTTATGAGAAAAAAGGCGAATACGACAAGGCTATTGAAAACCATAACGCAGCAATCGAACTAAAACCGGGCTTTGCCGACGCATATTACGCTCTGGGCATAGTCTATAGAGAAATGGGTGACCGGGACCAAGAATTTCAAAACTATACTACAGCAATCGTACTCAAGCCAAACTTTGTCGAAGCGTTACATAATCGCGGAATTATTTACGCTTTGAAAGGTAACCATGATAAGGCAATAAAAGATTATGATGCAGCAATCACGCTGAATCAAAGCCATGTCAATATATACGTCAATCGAGGAATCTCCTACGGTGCTAAAGGGGACTGGGACAAGGCGATACAAGATTATAGCCATGCAATTGAACTTGAATCCGATTATGCTGATGCATATAACAATCGCGGCGTTGCTTACTTTCGTAAAGGCGATCTTGAATGTGCCATCCAAGACTATAACAAGGCGATAGAGTTGAAACCTGATTATATTAATGCCTATGCCAATCGGGGCGAAGCTTACCGCGTAACGGGCGATTTTGAACGTGCTATTCAGGACTATAATATGGTAATAAAACTGAAGCCCGATTATGCTGGGACATATAACAATCGTGGTATCATTTATTATAGAAGAGGCGAGTATGCCAAGGCAATAGAAGACTATAACAAGGGAATAGAGATTAAACCTGATTTTGCGGAGGTATATTGCAATCGCGGTGAGGCTTGGTTACACCTAAGGAAATGGGAAGAAGCCAGAACAGACCTAACTTTCGCAACAAATAAGGGAGTCGATGTTATTGCTTCATTTCGTAACGATTATGAAAGCGTTGAGGACTTTGAGCAGAAAAACGGTGTTGAGTTACCGGAAGACATCGCGGCGATGTTGAGGCAGCAGTGAGTCTAAAACCCATCGAATAGGGAGTATAGTGAAGTGGTAACGTATAGACCTAATGATACTGAGTCATATTACAATCGTGGTATCGCTTACTACAAAAAACGTCAATATGACAAAGCCATCGCGGACTTTAGCGAAGTCATAGGACGCGAACCCAATCATGCTCAAGCTTATTACAATCGCGGTAATGCGTATCGTGGTAAAGTTGATTTTGACAGAGCTATCATAGATTATACCAAGGCGATAGATCTTAAATCGGATCATGCTGAAGCATATTACAATCGTGGTAAGCTTTACGTCGAGGGGGATGCGTATGATAAAGCTATAGATGACTTTAGTATGGCAGTAGAAATTGACCCCACACACGCTGATGGATATGGCTACCGCGCTGACATTCACCGTAGTACGGGCAAATATGAGCAAGCCATCGCAGACTATAGTAAGGAGATGAAACTCCGACCCGATTATCCCGAAGTCTATTATGATCGTGGTACCGCTTACTACGAAAAAGGTGAGTATGAGCAAGCTATCGTAGATTATAGCAAAGCGATAGAATTGGTTCCAATACTTACAGACGCTTATATCAAGCGCGGCTTGGCTTACTTCCGTGTAAGTGAATTTGCGTCTGCTCTTCAAGATTATGATAGGGTCCTGGAACTCGAACCAAGATTTACTAATGCCTACGCTGTTCGCGGCATAATGTTATTACATGTAAAAGAATGGGAAAGTGCTAAATTGAACCTGATTTTTGCCAGGAATTTAAGGGTGAATATCATCAATATCTTTCATACGATGTACAAAAGCGTTACTGACTTTGAGCGAAAAAATGATGTTCGGTTACCCGAGAACATCGCGGTTATGTTGAGGCGATAATAGAACCGAAACTTGATATGTGATCCTGATTGTGAAGGAAGGTAGAATGCAAACTCCACGTTACTCGTTACACCAATATCCTATTGAAACGTTGTTAGGTTGGATTAGATCTGGACAAATTGCTGTTCCCGAAATTCAAAGACCTTTCGTTTGGACAGCTCCAAAGGTGCGAAATTTTATTGATTCACTTTACCATGGATATCCTGTTGGCTATATCATTACTTGGCCAAAGTCAGAGGTCCCCCTCCGAGCTGGGCAATTATCAATCCGTGAACATATCTTAATTGACGGGCAACAACGAATGATGGCCCTTCGCGCCGCGCTGCTGGGGAAAGAGATTTTGACGAAAAAATATAGGGAGCAGCGAATTCAAATAGCCTTTCATCCGGATAGAGAAGAATTTGCGGTGGCAACTCGCGCTATCCAGCAAGATTCAGGCTGGATTTCTGACATCTCCACTGTCTTCAATTCTAATTCGGGGCTGTTTCAATTAATTGAGGCGTACTGTGAGAGGAACGAGGGAGTGGACAGATACGAAGCTGCGGAACGTATAGGTAGACTTTATGAGATTCGCAACAATTCTTTGGGGGTCGTTGAGCTTAGCGCGGACCTGGATGTAGAAACTGTTGTCGAGATTTTTGTCCGTATTAATGGGACAGGTGTAAGTTTGAGCGCAGCCGATTTTGCTATGTCCAAAATGGCTGCAAGTGAACAACATAACGGGCACCTATTGCGCCAGTCTGTTGATTATTTTTGTCATCTCGCAACTGTCCCGGAGGCGTATGCTCGTTTAGCTGCTGCAGATTCTGCTTTCGCCGCTACTGATTACTTTCGTGCAATGGAATGGCTAAAAAATTGGCGTGATAATATTTACGTTCCTGCTTATACTGATATGCTTCGAGTGGTTTTTGCATCAAAATTCAAGCGTGGAGACTTAACCAATTTGGTAGATTTGCTCTCGGGTGACTCTGTAGAAGATACCTTTCATCAACTTGAAGACGGTATTCGGAACTATATAAACAAAACTCATTTCAAACGCTTTGTGAGGATATTACGATCGGCGGGATTCATAAATGCATCAATGCTTACAGCAAGAAACGCTGTTAATTCTGCGTATATCCTTTTTCTAACCTTACGCGCGCAGAGTATGGATGCTAGCCAAATTGAAAAATTGGTGCGCCAATGGTTTGTGATGTCAGTACTCACAGGTAGATATAGCGGTGAGCCACAAGCTACTTTGGGTGAAGATGTCCGAGGTATGAACGCCGAAAATGGAGCAGAGGCGTATCTTGAGGGACTAAAGCGATCAGAGCTTTCGGATGCGTTTTGGAATGAGGAATTTGGGAAAAACTTGAATGCGTCGGGATTTAAAAACGTCTATTTCAATCTATTTCTGGCGAGCCAAATTAAAGTAAATGACAAAGGTTTTCTATCTAGCGATAGCACAGTCCGTGACCTTTTTGCGAGCCAGAGGGACATTCACCATATATTTCCAAAGAATCACCTACGGGAGATAAATATTGCCAAGAGTAAACACAATCAACTTGCTAATCTTGTAGTGACCCAAGAAGAAATTAATCGTTCAATAGGTTATGCTGCACCTGCAAGGTATTTTTCAGAGTTGCAAATGGGGTGTAGAGAGGGTGAACCTCGCTATGGTGGTATAGACAACCTAGAAGATTTGCATGCCAATTTCAAAGCTCACTGTATTCCGTTCAGTGAGACAGACACAGCAATTTTTGAAAACTACGATGAGTTTCTGGAGGAGCGTAAAAAGCTCATGGTCGCCAAGATACGGGATTACTACTTCTCCTTGTAGCATAGGTTGAGGAGGGCTACGCTGTGGATAATACAACTGAATCTATTAAAGCAGCCCCAACAGCGCGTGGAGGGACCAGTCTTGATGGAAGGAGAAACATCCTTGCGGACGCTCTTTATGAGATGGGGTATGATGACACATTGGTAGACATTCTGATGGACAGGAATGTTATTGATTTCAGTATCGTTGATTACACGAGCGATATCAAGTACCAACTCAGAGAACGTTATGGAGAATCTATTTTATGGGATGGTAGCCTTGAGGATGCTGTTGCCTTTGAGGTTTTAACCGCTTCTTTGACCGGAGAGATGGGAAAAAGCTGGCGTGCTGCTGAGGGAAGCACTTTTCGAGAACGTATTCGACATATTATCACCGATCTAATTGAAAAGTTGGGGATGAAAGTAGTTAACCGCTATGCGTTAGAGAAAAGCGGCACCCTATCTAAAGAATTGGAGGACGTTAAACAGCATTTGACAATTGATTACGGAGAATTCAATTCTTACCTTCCAAATATTGATTTCGTTATTTACACGCCTGAAAATTCGCGCGTTATTGCTTTAATCTCGTGCGCGGTTAATTTGAAAAACCGAATTATTGAAAAAGCTTATTGGAAACGCAAACTTCAGGCAGACAAAAATAAAGTCTCTATCAAATTCTATCTCATCACGGCTGACATAGATGAAACCCTGAAGATTATCTACTTACCAAACAGAGAGCGGGTCATTGCAGAGATAGAACTTGATGGTACTTATGTCCTAACGGCGGAAGCACTTGAGGAAAGTGATAAGGTCAAGCTTTTTGAACATTTCATTGAGGATCTTAAACAGGTCATAGGAGAAAGCCAGTAGCATCATGAAAATAGCAAATGCCCCGTGTTCGTGGGGTGTGCTTGAGTTTGAGTTGGACGGTGAAGCACCCGACTACGTGCAAGTGTTAGACGAGATGCACGCCATCGGTTACCTTGGCACCGAATTGGGTGATTGGGGGTTTATGCCGACAGAGGCAGGGCAGCTCCGTGACGAGCTTGCGAAGCGACAATTAACACTGTTGGGAGCGTTTGTAGCTGTCGCGCTCGCCGATGAGGGAACACATGCTGCAGGTGAAGCATCAGCACTGCGTCACGCACGCTTGTTAGCGGATACCGCCGAGGATACGCCGTTCATCGTGCTTTCAGACGACAACGCTACCACGGAAGTACGGACCCGCTATGCTGGGCGTGTTCGTCCTGAGCACGGCTTAACACCACCACAGTGGGATACTTTTGTAAAGGGCGCGCACCGTATTGCCCAATCTGTCCGAGATGAGACCGGACTTCGCACTGTTTTTCATCCGCATTGTGCAGGGTATGTGGAAACAGCGGCGGAAGTGGATACATTGATGGAACACACGGATCCGAACCTCATCGGGTTGTGTTTCGATACGGGACATTATCGGTTCGGTGGTGGTGATCCGATTGAGGCGTTTACCCGTCATGTGGAGCGGGTCTGGCACGTCCATTTCAAGGATTGCCATCCCGATATCGCTGCCCGTTCTCGGAAAAATGAGTGGGATTATTTTGCGTCTGTTGGAAACGGTGTTTTTTGCGAGTTGGGCAAGGGAGATGTTGACTTTCCTGCGTTCCTTGCAGAATTACGGAAGCGGAACTACGATGGTTGGATCGTCGTTGAACAGGATGTCTTGCCGGGGATGGGCAGTCCTTATGAGAGTGCCGAGCGGAATCTTCGGTATCTGAATTCAATCTTATAGTGGTAAAGATTACAGTGTGTATATTGATTTGTTGTTAGCACGGAACGTCTAACTTAGGTTACGGCACACGGCGTGTGCTTACTACTTTTAATAAAGGTCTTTGATGAACAACTCCTCAAAAATCGGTGTTGGTGTTGTCGGTGCAGGACGTATCGGTAAACTGCATATTGAACATCTCGCCCAGAATATCCCGGAAGCCGAATTGGTTGCGATTTGCAGCTTGGACCTCGCCGATGTTACGTCCGTTGCGAAGCAGTTTAATGTCCCAAAGACAACCAGCGATTATACAACCCTTTTGGCTGACCCGCAGATTGAAGCAGTGTTGGTGGCATCTGCTACCGATACACATGTTGAGATCAGTCAAGCCGCCGCGAAGGCAGGGAAACACGTATTTTGTGAGAAACCGATCTCCTTGGATTTGGAACAGATTGATGAAACCTTGGCAATTGTGGAAAAAGCGGGGGTTAAGTTTCAGGTCGGTTTCAATCGTCGGTTTGATGCGAGTTTCGCACGGGTCCGTGAAGCGGTTGCCTCTGGGGAGATTGGCGAGCCGCACATCATGCGGATTACGAGCCGGGATCCGGTACCACCACCGATTGAGTACGTCAAGGTCTCTGGCGGGATTTTTCTTGACATGACGATCCACGATTTCGATATGGCGCGCTATCTCATTGGGGACGAGGTTGTTGAGGTCTATGCTGTTGGTGGGGTGCGTGTTGATCCGAAAATTGGCGAGGCGGGAGATATTGATACCACGGTCATCACTTTACAATTCCAGAATGGGGTTATCGCAACGATTGATAACAGCAGAGAGGCTGTGTACGGTTACGACCAGCGGGTCGAGGTTTTCGGCTCAAAAGGGATGGTTGCGGCGGCGAATCCGCCGATAGATACTGTTACCTTTAGCGATAGTGAAGGAACCCGCGCTGCGTCGCCCCCATATTTCTTTGTGGAACGTTACAAGCCCGCATTTCTCGCGGAGTTGCAAGCGTTCTTTGCGTGCATTCAGGAGAGGACACCGCCACCGGTTACGGGTGCGGATGGACGTGCCCCTGTTGTGGTAGGATTCGCTGCATTGAAATCGCTTCGTGAGAACCGTCCTGTCCTGTTATCGGAAATTTAGTCGTGTGCCCCGGCATCGCCGTCATGCTCACCGCCGACATCACCGACTTCGATTTCAATCTCGTCTCGATTTCTGACACGTTCCACGAGCCCGTCACGGATGTCCACAATCCGGTCAGAGACATCAAGCATCTTCAAGTCGTGTGTTGCAGAGATGACAGTGACACCTTGCTCCCTATTCAAGCGTTTAATTAGATCAATAATCTCGCGTCCTGTGATGGTATCAAGGTTTGCTGTCGGTTCGTCAGCGAGGATGATGCTCGGGTCATTGGCAAGTGCTCTGGCGATAGCGACGCGCTGACATTGACCACCTGACAGTTCATCGGGGAGGTGATACATCCGATCCCCTAAACCCACCATGTCCAGCAGTTTCTCCGCTCTTTCGTTACGTTGCTTCTCTGGCATGCCAGCAAAAATCAGCGGGAGTGTTACATTTCCGTGTGCGCTCCGCACGGGCAGCAGGTTGTAACTCTGGAAAATGTAGCCCACGCGGTGGCACCGAAACGCTGCAATCTGCCGCTGCGAGAGTTGAGACATATTTTGTCCGTCGATGTAAACTTGTCCCTCTGTCGGTTGATCGAGTGCGCCGATCATGTTAAAAAGTGTAGATTTCCCCGAACCGGAGGGACCCATTAGTGAGATGTACTCTCCGCGTTCAATCTCAATGTTGATGCCATCCAAAGCGCGAAGAATATTTGAACCCATGCGATATTCTTTGACAACATCTTCTGTTTTCACAACGATATCAGCCATAATTTTCCTCCGTGTCCGTGCTTATACCTCGGTACGCATTGCTTCGGCAGGCGGGAGTTTCGCCGCGCGCCATGCGGGGAACGATGAACCGATAACTGCCAAAATCATGCCCAGAATGCATCCAAGTAAGATGATGACAATAACACCGAGTCGCATTGTTCCATCTTCAGGCTGCGCGGGTAACAAGGGGAAGTAGAAAAATAGGTCTAACCCGTAGTCTTTAAGTCCTAAAAGGACAGCACCGAGTGTGCCGATAAGTGCTCCGATGAGTGCTCCTGAAAACCCTTGAAACCCCGATTCAAGTAGGAACAGTCGAACCACGAACCCGTCTAATGCTCCGAGACATTTCATCGTCCCGATCTCGCGGAAGCGTTCTGTGACTGCCATTAGCATTGAATTCGCGATACCGACAACACAGACAATCAGAGACATAATAATCAACCAGATGTCTTTTGTGGAAATGCCTGTTTCCGTTGTATCTTCAAAGGTATTAATTGTTGATTGTCGTCCGCTCTCCTGTAGTGCGAGACCGATTTCGTTGTTTGTCCACACTGAGACAAGGAAAGCAATACCGAGAGTAATACCCGCTGTCGTGATGATTGAACGCCCAAAGCGGATTTTCAAACTCTGGAAACTAATCCGTAGCGATTCTACGAAAGGGAGATCAATTTGTTCTTCAATTGGTGCTCTTTGCTGCAAATGTCTGTCTCCTTATTTTTAATTTTGTATTTATTCCTTGTATCTATTCTACCAAATTTACAATTTTAGGTCAAGTTTTTCGTGAATTTGTTCGCTACACAAGATTGACTTTTAGGTTTCCGGTTGTTATACTAAGAGCTGAGGCAGGTATGAATCGATGTTCCGAAGATTTTTCCGTTATCCGTTGCTTTTGTTATCCGTTGGTATGTTGTGCTGGTGGACACCGGTTTTGGCACACGATGCTTTCTATCCACATCATCGCGAGGATTTTGAAAACATGACGCGCCGCCGCGAGTTGCGAGGCACTGTCCTCCTGAGCACCGCTGTTTTTCTTTGTGTTCTTGGAACGGTGGTCTATGTTGCATTGCGAAAGAGCAAAGATATTGACGACACAGACGAAAGTGATACGAAAACAGTTCAGGAACGTTTGGCATCTGCTGCGAATCACGCAGCAGGTGCTGCGAAACGTGTCCTCAATGCGGACGGAAACGTTGCTGAGGCTGCCGAAGCAGCACTCACGACTTATGCTGAAGCATCCGGTGTGACGTGGCGACCGCGTTCTGATGGGAAGAGACGTGCCGAATCCGTGCCGTACCAAATTCGATGTAAAATTGGATCTGATGTCGTTACCCTTAGCATTGATGCAGAAGTTATCCAATTAAAGGCGGAACACGATTTTTCTAAAACAGGCTTCGGTTCGCAAGGAACAGCAGGAAAGGCAAGGGCATCTGTTGTGTTAAGAGTAGGAGATGAGGAGCAGTAGCGGGTAGAATACTTACGACTTGAGTTGGTTGATGAGGGACGCACTGTAACCAGCACCGAAACCGTTATCGATGTTCACAACGGTGACACCAGAGGCACAACTATTTAGCATCCCTAACAGGGCGGCGAGTCCACCAAAACTGGCACCGTAGCCGATGCTTGTTGGGACTGCAATGACGGGACAGTCTACCAAACCGCCGACAACACTCGGCAGCGCGCCCTCCATGCCTGCGACGACGATAATAACACGGGCATTCAGGAGTTTCTCGTGATTGCTCATTAACCGGTGTAATCCAGCCACGCCGACATCGTAAAGGCGTTCTGGTTGGTTTCCCATCATCAGTGCCGTTTCAGCGGCTTCCTCAGCGACTGGCAGGTCGGACGTGCCGGCAGAAACAACAAGTATCCCTGGAATGCCCTCATCTTCCTCAGATTGCTTGACGGCGATCGTTCGTCCAAGTGTGTTATAACGTGCTGTAGGTTGAACTTCTTTCACCGCTTCATACATGTCGGGGGTGGCACGGGTTGCGAGGAGTGGGTGCCCTGCTGCGAGGATATGTTCGCTAATCTGCTTGACGTGTTCAATCGTCTTTCCTTCACAGAAAATGACTTCGGGAAATCCTGTGCGGAGTTGACGATGGTGGTCGATTTTTGAAAATCCTAAGTCTTCAAAAGGAAGTGTACGGAGAGATTGAAGCGCATCGCCCACTGCAACCTCTCCGTCTTTAACCTGTTCGAGCAGGATTCTTAACTTTTCAATTTCCATTCGTTTACTATGGTAGGACGTCCACTGTTTGCAGCACTTGTAAGGAGGGTACCTACTGTTTGCCTCCTTTTATTTCGGTCCACACGCTATAAAAAACGCTTAGGCTTCCTCAGGAGCTTCTTCGTCAGTTTCGTCGCCACCAACACCTGGGATTGACCCGGCGATTTTGGTGCGGACATCTGCGGAGACTTTACGTCCTGTTTCTACTGCACTCTTCACCTGTTCGGTTGCTTGCTGGAGGCGTTCTTTTCCGGTGTCTACGATATCGTGAACGCCCTCTTTGCCCTGTTCCACGAGGGTCTGAACGCCTTGCCGCGCGCTATCGGAGGCTTGACTCGCGAACTCAACCGTCCGATTTTTGGCTTCGACTGAGGTATCACGAATCTTCTTGCGGGTTTCCTTACCAGAACTCGGGGCGTAGAGCAGGCTGATAACCGCGCCTGCCATAAAACCAGTAAAAAAGGCGAAGATCATTGCGAGTCCGTTGTTCTGTCCATTGTTACTCATTTTTTTGTCCTTTCTGTTAAGTTAGGTTCGTTTTGGGAAAGCTTAACGATTTCCAAAACTTGATGTTAGAATTTACGAGAATCGTTATAAAAAGTTTCAATTCTCATGTTTATCTTTTGATGCTACTATTTTTTAGTGTGTTTCTATCGTAATACAAACGTTGTACTTATTGTGCTGCTTTAATATCGGAAATCTATAAATCTCACGCTATTCAGTTTGTTCACTCGGTGTATCAACTATCGGTTCGTCCTCTTCTGGTTCATGCGGTTGTGTAGAAGTGAAACTATCCCATCCCGCTTTGATACCTTGCCATAAGCTGACAATGTCGGAAAGTGAGACTGCCAGTTGATTCCGAAAAAACGTCGCTTGCTCAAGTGTTTGTCCGGAAAAGTTACTCACTTTTTGGACCAAGTCATCGAGTTCTTGAATGCTTTGATTCAGAGCACCACTCATTTCTTGGATGTTGTGCACGGTCGGCTGAATTTCGGACTCGCTAATTCCTTGTAGGGAAGCTGTCAATCCGTTAAGGTTTTGTAGCAGCTGCGGTAACTCCTTATTCACCTCTTTTACCGTTTTATCCACGTCGGCGATTAGTTCACCGATTTCCTGATTAACGATACTTTCTGTGGAATTCAGCGTATTTCGGATGCTATTTAGAGAGTCTCTAAGACTACCCATAGCGGCGCACATATATGCCGCCAGAGCTGTAAGAGCAAGTAGGAGGATACCTAAGCTGAATTTCCAAAAAAGTGAAGCAATCAAACTCCAATCCATGACGTCTCCTTTATGTATAATTAAGATACCATTTCCGGTAGATGGCTTTTCAAGCACGTCTACCTTATGAAAAATGATGTTTGTGAATTCAAGTTTTTAATTGTTGTCGGACGATTTCACTGGCTGTTGCAATTGCTGTGTCCACTTTGCTCGGATCTTTACCGCCGCCTTGTGCGAGTTCAGGGCGGCCGCCACCACGACCACCTGCCAACTGGGTTAATTCGGAGACGATTTTCCCCGCATTCAAACCGCGCTCCTTCACGAGGTCTGCGGTTACGCCGACCACAAAAGCCACCTCGTTTCCCGTTACAGCGACAAGGGCGACGACACCGGATTCTAAACGGGTTTTGAGTTCATCAACAAGCCGCCGCAATCCGTTTCTATCTGTGGCTGCTACGAGCGATGCCACGACCCGTACATCTTCAACAAGCGTCGCACCTTCAACGAGGGTGCTGACGTTAGCGAGTGCGTGCTGGCTTTTGAGTTGTTGGAGCTGCTGTTCCAATTCTCGTTGTTCCTGAAGCAATCGTTCGATCCGTTCGGGCAAATCGATTTTGGGCGTTTTCAGCAGATTCGCTACGTTGGCGAGTAGCACTGTATCCTCTTGGACGGTTGTTACGGCTGTGGTACCGGTCAGAGCCTCGACGCGTCGGACACCTGCAGCGATACTGCTTTCGCTCATTAGTTTTACAAAGCCGAGTTCGCCAGTCGCCTGAACGTGGGTGCCGCCGCAGAGTTCAACGCTGTATTCACCAGCCTGCACAACACGCACAATGTCCCCATACTTATCGCCGAAGAAGGCTAAGGCACCTTTCTCTTTTGCTTCATCCAACGGCATTTCACGGATAGACAGCGCGTCGTTTCCGCGAATCTTTTCGTTGACGTATTCTTCAATATCCCGCATCTGTTCCGGTGAGACAGCTTCGTAATGTGAGAAGTCAAACCGCAGCCTACCCGCTTCAACGAGCGAACCAGCTTGCCCGACGTGTGTTCCAAGAACATGCCGCAATCCGCTGTGCAGGAGGTGTGTTGCTGTGTGGCTTACGGCGACGGAACTTCGGTGCGCTGTATCAATTTGTGCTTGTACAGTGGTGTAGGGTGTGATTTCGCCTTCAATCACCTTGCACTTGTGGGCAACCAGGTCCGCGGAAGGTTTGAGTGTGTCTTGGACAGCCAATTTCGCGTCTTGACTTTCAATTGTGCCGATGTCCCCGACTTGTCCACCCGATTCGCCGTAGAAAGGCGTTCGATTAAGGAGCACAAATATGTCTTCTCCTTGCTGTGCGCTGCCTATCGACTCAGCATCGGCAATTAAGGCGACGATTTCTGCTTCAATGTTGTTTTGTGTGTAGCCGACAAATTCCGTCTCACCGTGCTCTTTGAGGACTTCCGCGTAAATAGAAATCTCTTCGTCTTTGGTGCCACCTCTTGCCTCCCATACTGCCCGTCCACGCGCGCGTTGTTCCTCCATGCTATCTGCAAAGCCTGCATCGTCTACGGTAAACCCACGTTCACGGGCGAGCATCTGGGTCAAATCCAGCGGGAAACCGAACGTATCGTGCAGCTCAAAGGCACGCTTGCCATCAAGTTGGGTGTTGTTTTCTGTTGTGAGTGTATCAAACGATTGATCGAGGAGTTCTAAGCCCCGTTCAATCGTCTGATGAAAGCGATTTTCTTCACCTTGAATCGTTCGGGTAATAAATTCACGCCGTGGTAGAACATCAGGAAATACATCACCGAGCAATTCGATAACGTTATCAACGAGTCGGTATATAAAGGCTTCGTCCATCTCTAATTTTTTGCCGTAAAGCACAGCGCGCCGCAAAATTCGGCGGATGACATAACCACGCCCTTCGTTAGATGGCATTACACCATCCCCGATTGCGAACGTCAGACACCGGATATGGTCAGCGATAACTCGATGCGGTAAGCCACGTTCATCATCAAAATAGGCAGTGTCTGTTATGTCGGCAATTGTCGTCAGGAGCGGTGTAAAGAGGTCCGTCTTGTAGTTTGAATCGACACCTTGCAATATAGAGGTAATCCGCTCAAAGCCCATGCCTGTATCTACGTGTGTCGCAGGCAGCGGTTCAAGCGCACCGCTTTCGTTCCGATTGTATTGAATAAACACCAGATTCCAGATTTCTCGGAACCGATCGCTGATGTTCGGACCGGTGTTCGGGTCATTCGCAGTTTCAGGATAGGCTTCAACACCCATATCAACAAAAAGTTCGCTGCAGGGTCCGCAAGGGCCCGTCTCTCCCATTTCCCAGAAGTTATCCTTATCGCAGCGACGGATACGCGAGAGCGGGATATCTGTCTCTTGGAGCCAAAGTTCCTCTGCTTCGTCATCTTCATGATAGACTGTTGCCCAGAGAAGTTCCTTTGGAATCTGCCAGAGTTCAGTTACCAATTCCCATGCAAAGGCAATCGCTTCTTGTTTGTAATAGTCGCCGAACGACCAGTTTCCGAGCATCTCGAAGAAGGTATGATGGCTTGGTGAATAACCGACCTCTTCAAGATCGTTGTGTTTACCGCTGACTCGCAGACATTTTTGTGTGTCAACGGCGCGCGTATACTCCCGCTGTCCGATACCGAGAAACACATCCTTGAATTGGTTCATACCTGCATTGGTGAATAACAGCGTTGGATCATCTGCTGGTATCAAGGATGCACTCGGAACGACTGCGTGCCCATTTTTACGGAAGTATTCTAAGAAACTGGCTCTAATTTCATCTGATGTCATTATATGGATCCTCTCCTGTTTATCCTGTTCTTATTATAGTCTATTCTTGCAGAGAAGTCAAGAGAAAAGGGAAGATGAAAAAGTATCAACTTCACCAAAAATCGATGATCGTTCTAATGGGGGGAGCGCGGCAAGAGATTATATTTAAAAATTTAAAAAATCTGCTCAAGGACTTGCCGAACGGTTTCTGATTTGAACCCGCGCCGTGCCAAAAATCCGTGTAATCGACGCTTGGCGACATGAATCGGTAGCCGCTGATACTGTTTCATCCGTTTTTGGGCGATTTCAAGTGCGACTTTCGTTTCGTCTTCGGTCTCCACTTTCGCTACAACTTGCTCCGCTATTTCTCGGTCGATACCTTTGTCGATGAGTTCGTGCTTAAGCAACGTTTTTCCGCGCGGATTCGATTTTTGCCTGCGAGCTATCCAATTCTCTGCATACTTCCGGTCGCGAATATGTCCTGAACGAATCAACTCTTCAATGGATGTCGTAATTGCTTTGGTTGAGAAGCCTTCTCGTTCAAGCCGTTGTTCCATCTCATTTTTAGTGTAAATTTTTGACTTTGCTGTGGGACGAGAATCCTCTGATTCATCTGCTGTGGCGTTGTTTTTTTCTTCACGGATTAACCTTAGTGCGTAGTTTTTCGCACGCATTACTTCATCCGCTGCAATTAACTTTTCGATGGTCTCGGCTTCAATTTCTAAGCCGATGCGCAAGCCAAATTTTTCAATTAAGGATGCGTGGACTACAACAAACGGAGAGCCGTTCAGAAAGAGTTGTTGATGTGATGGCAATTCGGGTGCTGCCTGAATATTAGTAATTTTCTGTTTCATAATGGCTCTCGGCTTTCGGAGACCATCAGCTGTCAGCGGTCAGAAACCTGAATCGACGCTGAATGCATACATGGCGTTCAACGGGTAGGGGCTGTGGCGGTTAACATTTCTGCTACTGCCACAGGTTCCCTCTTTGCCGAAAGCCGATTGCTTACGGCTATCCATCTATTCGCCGCCGTTGCTACCTGCCCAGAGGGCACCGCGTTCTAAGAGCGTTCCAAACATCTCGTGCTGGCACGCCGAAGGATCATGACCGAGCGCGAGGTAGAAAACTTTACCTTCGCCCCAGTTCTTTGTCCATGCGACTGGTGCCGCGGCACCTTTCCATAATGCTGATGCGAGTATATGGTTCCGTGGATCGTAATCAAGGATATACTGCTCATCTGTTACGACGAACTCGTCAAGTCCTTGTGTAATTTCGTGCTCACCGTCGACGATACTAACTTGGTAGTCGCGGTAGCGTGGATGTGTAACAAAGTAACCACCTACCATTGAACGATACTCTGGACACCCACGGAACGAATCTGCTGCGGAGTGCACACCAACGTATCCCTTGCCTGAAGCGACATGGTTGAGTAAGCCGTTCTTTTGCGCGTCCGAAATCTCACCGACCGTGTAATAGAAAACGATGAGATCATACGGATCTAAATTCGGTGAGACGAGGGCATCCAAGTCTTCCTCGACTCTGGTAATCTCGAATTCATCGCGTTGTGAGAGCACATTCACGATTTCGTCACTGCAGCCTTTCCAATCATGGATCGCTCCACCTGCGAAAACGAGTGTGTTAATTTTTGCCATTCGTTAGCCTCCTTATTATATAGTATCGCTATTATACCACGCGCGCAGAAATACGGGTAACTTTTTTTCTCGTACTCTGGAGCTGATGGGCCCACTAATGAACGGATTTGCATAGCAAGGTGTCTTGTGGTATAATGGTAGCAGATAGCAGGACACCTGCTACGGTAAGTGGAGGTGGTCACTTTTACGAAGGATTTTCTATTCTATGAAGTTCCGATTCCGGATATTGTCTACTAACAAACGGCGACAACGTGATGTGAGAAATTTCGGTCTGTTGCTACTGCTCATCGGTTTTTGTTTACATGATCCGGGGCACAGTTCTCTCAAGTACCTTGGTATCCTTATGTTGCTGTGGAGTGGGATGTCATGGTTGGTACAGAAGGCGTGGTCTGCGGGTTGGTTGCAAGATGCGGCTTGGGTTCATCTGATTGCCCTCATTGTTTTGATCTTTGTAGATGTCCAAGTTGGGCGCGTTCTGCGCGTCGCCGAGACTGCTGTTGTCACTTTTTCAGAACAGATGCTACAGAAAGGGTTGTCTGAGCCACCTGAAAAGCGTGAACCGGTTGCCAAATTTGAGCATGGAGAGGCAATTCGTTCAATAGCGTTTTCACCTATTAATGCTTCCGTTTTGGCAAGTGCTGGTGGTGATACGATAAAACTCTGGAACCGAGACACACCCGACATTCCGGAAGTCCTCCAATTTGAAAGTTACACTGACAACGTTAATTCCGTTGCTTTTTCGCCGAATGGCGAACGCCTTGCTGCAGGTGGCGATGAAGGTATAACGCTGTGGAGCGTCCCTGAGAAACGCTTTATTGATGTTTTTGATGATGATACGGCTGCCGTTGCCTTTTCGCCGGATGGACAGCGAATAGCGGGAGCCGCTTGGGACCTAAATCTGTGGGACATCACAGACAGCAGCAATTTCAGGAAGGTAGGTCTCTTCAAGCACCGCACGCACGACGCGTTCGTGCGAGCGATCGCTTTTTCACCGGATGGGAAATGGCTTGTCTCTGGGGACTCTCAAGGGGAATTAAAGGTCTGGGATGTTCAAAATGAGCAGGCGGCTATTCCACCGCTGAAAGGCGGAAAATCATCAATTCGTTCCGTTAAGTTTTCCCCTGACGAAACTAACCGTATCCTTGCCAGCGCGGGACCTGATGGCGATGTGCTCTTGTGGCGTACAACTGATTGGCAAATTGGTCATAGGATTTCAACAGGATCTGTGTTGGATCTCGCCTTCTCATCTGATGGCAACACACTCGCCAGCGTGGGGTGGGATACAGTGGACTTCTGGGCTGTAGAAAATGGCACGCCTATCATCTCATTTAAAGAGAGAGCGAGGTCTGTTGCTTTCTCACCAAACGGTGCTACTTTTGCCACTGGTGGGACGGATGGTTTTCTCCGAATCTGGGACGTTCCTCAGCAGTTAGCGATGCAGGATGCTGTCCGGATTATTTACTTCCTTCCCAAGGGGTCTCGCCCGCAGCTGAATATACGGGCGAAAATTGATAAAATGGTCAGGAAGGTGCAGCACTTTTATGCCGAGCAGATAGAAGACCACCGATTGGATAGAAGATCCTTTACTTTTGAAACCGATGAAAGCGGTGAAGCGCGAGTGTATCTGATAAAGGGTGAATTTACCGCTGGGTACTATTTGGAGAAGACCCTCGCAAGAGTTGAGGACGAAATAGAGACGCATTTTGATCTTTCGAGAAACGTCCACTTTGTTGTTGTAGAACTCGGCAACAAAAGAATTGAAGAGAATGTCTGCGGTCAAGGTCGGGTCAATTTGATTTGGGGTGGTGGAGAATTGTGGCAGGCAAAGTCGGGATTGGCGTGTATCCCGACTTTTAAAAATTGCTTTGATTGGCAGACCGCTGCACACGAACTTGGACACGCTTTTGGCTTAGATCACGATTTTCGGGATGACAATTATCTTATGTCTTATGGTAGAGGCTCAAAACGACTGTCTCAATGTGCTGCACACTGGCTGTCTCAAACGCGTTTTTTCAAACCCAACCAACGGTTCTTTGATAAACCCGCCACAATTGAGATGGAACACTCTCCGCCGGGTACTCAATTTGAAATTACCGATGCGGACGGCATCCATCAAGTCCAACTGCTTGTTGCGCCAACAAGTAAAGTGCCTCCTGCGGGTTACGAAGTGAGTGCGGATGAGGAGAAGAATAAGGACAGCTGGAAAAAGTATAAAGAGGAAAAGGGACTCATGTTACACAGCCACTATAGGTTGGATGGAGAAGAGCAGAGAGTTGTTGGGTTGCCAGATGTCCAAACCGAGAAAGTCGAAATTCAGATTATTGATGTGCACGGCAATATCACTTGGCGGAGATTTGACCTCAGCGAAAATTCAGAACAGTTACCCGAAAATCCCTAATTTTCACGAAAAGGAAATCATAATGTCAAAAAAAATTGCCATCTTTCCGGCGAGTTTCGATCCAGTCACCAACGGGCATGTTGATCTCATTGATCGGATTTGCAACCTCGGTGTTTTTGAAGAACTCGTCGTTGCGATTGGTGTTAACCCCGCCAAGCCAGCACGCTTTACGCTTGAGGAACGCACCGAGATGCTTGAATCTGTCATTCAACCGTATCCACAAGCCACGATTGATGGTTATACCGGATTAACAGTGCATTACGCGCAAACACGCGGCGCGTGTGCGATTGTCCGGGGATTGCGCGAAATCTCCGATTTTGAATGGGAATTCAAGATGGCGCGGATGAATCAGCAGATCGCACCGGATATTGATACGCTCTTTATGATGGCAAATACACAATACGCGCATATCAGTTCGACGCTCGTGATGGAGGTTGTGCAGATGGCACAGCGGAGGGTTAGCGAGGAGAAGTTACGGGAGATGGTGCCGGCAGTTGTGGTTGAGTTTATAAAGAAGAAATTTGGGGTTTTGTAAATGGTTGTCGGTCATCCTGCTTCGCAGTGAGAATAGTTTTCAGTCTTAGCGCACTCCAGGGGCACTTGAATTGTTACCGAAAATCTCTTAACTGACAACCGACAACTGACAACTATTAAAACCGATTGTCCAGACTTAGGCTTATATTGAAGCCTGGGGAATTTACACCGGAGCCGTGCTGACGATACCGCTTATTAAGGAGATTATCAAGCGATAGCGTCAGACGTGTGGCATCAAAGAGTTTGACACCACCACGGACGTTCAGTGTCCACCATGCCGGTGTACCCGCATCTATAGCGGCACCGTTAGCGTCAAACTTAACTTCCGCTGGGTCGCGCGTTGAACCTTGAATCCGTGGGTCGCGGATGTCGCTCCGGTTCAACCTTCTCTGAGCGGCTGCACCGCGCACAAAGAACATCGCCCAATACATTGTATTTTCTGGTTCCCACTGGACCCCGACGATGCCGTTCAAGGGCGGTTCCCTGCGAATGCGTTCTTCCCAAGGCTTCTTTCCATCCTTATTCGGTTCTTCACCACCAATTGAGAGAATTTGTCCACGTAGTATTGCTGCATTACCAAAAATCGACAAAGCAGACTGGATTGGAACGAGTCCGGCGAATTCAACACCTTGAAGTTGTGCTGAATCGATGTTATCAAATACGAGTATGTCAATATCTGGATACTCTCTGATTAGGTCTTTGTGAAGTTGAGGTAACTCTTGACCTTCATAAGCCTCTTGAACAGGTTTGCGCCCAACTAAGTCGCTAACCCTGCTATAGAACAGCGTTAAAGCACCACGGAAGTAGGAGTGTCGTGCCTTCAGGCCAGCCTCAACTGTCCACGAAGTCTCCGGTCTCAGATCAGGGCTTGGTGCCGTGACACCCTCATTGGTGACTTCTACTGCCGTTGTGTCATTGAGAGAGGGCGCGCGGAAGGCTGTTCCAAAGCTGCTGACAAAATTCAGCGAATCTATCAAACTGACAACCACTCCGGCACTGCCTGTCAAACTATTGTCGAAAACATTGAACGCATCAAAAGCGGGATCTCGGACGGAGAGGTCTGCATCGGTTTGATAAAACGTAGCACGTCCACCGAGTGTGAGTTCGACCCGCTCATGAACCTGAATTTCATCTTGAAGATATAGACTCGCATCCCAGAACTGGGAACCGTTAATGAAGCGTCCTACGTCTTCATTGACATCTTCCTTGCCTCCATCAGTTTTGACGGTACGGCTCTGTATCGTATCCAAGTAGAATTCAGCACCGCCGACCAAACGTTGCTGAGGAAGGATTGAACTGACCGCTTGTGCGCTCAAGCCGATGGTGTTAACAGTGTCGGATCGCTGCCGTCGCGCTGTTTCGCCGCGTTTTACCTCATTGCGTCCCTCTTTTTGGCGGTGATAAGATGCCGTTAGTCGGAACGTGTTGATGCCTCTGTCCGCTGGGTTTACTAAATAGTTGGCATAAATGAGATCACGGTCTTGCGGTTCAAAAAAGAATTCTGCAAACTCTTGCGGTGCGATTTTATCGTAACGCGGTGTTTGCGGCTGCCGCCATATCTGGTAAGCAACATTGATATTGCTGGTATCGTTAAGTTGATACCCAAATTTCGCGTCGGCATTAAAAGCTCTCCAACCCAAGGGACCTTCAGTTTCGATGAGCCATCTGTCAGGGATGTTATCCTTTGGGATTGCCTGCACCGCATCATATTCATAAAGTTTCACGCCACTCGGCATGTCGTCCACGATTTCATACTTCCGATTTTTGTAATGGAGGTCATACCCACTTCCGGGCGTTAGGTCGCCGTAGTCTCGCACACCACCACCCACAATGAATCCAAATCGTCCTTGGTTCCCTGATACTTCTAATCGTCCAAGTTTTTCCTGTGTGGCGGTTGAGTAGCGAGCAAGGAGTCGTGGTTGTATAGCCAAGGTTTCCTGTGATGGATCAATCAGGACATTTTTGGTAAAGAAACTGACAACACCCCCCATAGCACCGCTTCCATATAACATGGAACTTGAACCGAGTAACACCTCTGCGCGCTCTAACATCTCTGGTGCGATGGTTGCTGTGTATTGATTGGGACCTGAACGGAATGTCGAATTGTTGAGACGGACCCAGTCAATGTGTATTGAGCTTTGGTAACCGGTTAAGCTCCGAAGCATCGGCGACCCTTGGCCGACTGTCGTCTCCTGAGCGATTACGCCGACGGAATCACGAAGTAGATTAGACGCGTGCTCTACGTTGGAGCGTTCCAACTCTTTTAGATTAAGAACGGTGATGGCGTTAGGCGTTTTGAAAGGGTCTTTCGCGGCGCGTGCGGCTGTCACCGTCACTTCCGGTACCTCCACAACCTCTTCGTCGCTGTCATTATGAGCGTCCGCGCGTGGCATCCAACTCACTAACAGGCTTAAACTTATAAGGAAAAAGATGTAAAACGATTTTTTCATGGTGGTATGCTCCTTTAGATTTCACTTTTGTCGGTGTCGCGCAGGCATTCTGTATCATTTGTAACCTGACCCTTTGTGATAATAATTATACGCAAATTATATGCCACTTGCAAATTGGCATGAAATCGGCACGTTTCAGTCCATTTTGGACATAATTTATGCTATAGTGTTCATTTATTGGACGATTTTGTGTGCTATTGACATGGTTTGTGGGGATGTCTGTATGACGTTGTTCATGTTCTGTATCCAAAATTAAACATTGCATTTTGTTGTAGGTTGTGATAAGTTACGTTCGTAACTTTATCCGGGAGGAGAATGGAGTGGTAGCATGTCTCAGGTTAACTGTCGTTTTAATTGTATGTGCCCTGCTGGTCAGTGAGGCCGCCGTTGCACAAGAACAAAGTATTGTAAACGGTGGCACAATCCACGGGTACATTATAGATACAACCCCAGCACAGCTTCCTATTATTGGCGTGCGTGTTCAGATTGACAACGGAAAAGGGCAGATTTTTGAAACAACGTCTGCCGAAACGGGCGAATTCATATACAGAGATATACCCGCAGGTGATTACCTGATTAATATCCGAAAATCTGGATACCAAAGTCGAATTGGGAAACCGGTGTCAGTCACAAACGGTGGTGTTCATTATATTCCGCTTACAATGAACAAAAAGGAAGGTATATTCACCAGCTTCCAGGATTTGTTTAGAGATGAAGAGCCGCAAGAAGGCACGCTTCAATTACAAGTTACAACATCACCTCCGCAATCTGTTCCGATTGAAAACGCTGATATTAAAATTAGGGATATTGATCTTATCGCTGAAAGAGTTAAAAGGGATTCTAACCTTATTGCTGACATTGAAGTCACTGGAACATCTGACGCGGATGGGCAGTATCGGCGCGACAATTTACCATCGGGACGCTACTTCGTTACCGTTCGTAAGGACAGTTATCACACTACAATTTCAATGACTGTTCGAGAAAATCGGATAACGACTGCCGCTGTAAAGCTTCCTATTTCTAATAGAACCGAGGACACCAACGTTTTACCTTCACAAGAAACAGACACAAAATGGGTTATTCGTGGTAAAATTTTTGATACCAACTTTCAACAAACTCCAGTAAGCGGTGTTAAAGTCAATATTAGGGGTAGAAACTTGAAATATCCTACGAACGCTTTCTCCAATGCGGGTGGTGGGTATGAGTTTGCTGTACTTCCAGGACACTACAGCATTTTCCTTTATAAAGCCGGGTATGAGGACGCAATTGGCCATCCCGAAGTAACTGTTAAGAGTAGGCAAAGCAGTGTCACTGTAATTAAAGAAGGCATGTTCGTTGTTTACGAGGCGGTTGCGAATGGGAATGTCCTTACGCTTAAACACGGCATATCGAAAGAACAGAAAAGTTTTTCCGTGAAATATGAGGAAACGATTCAGGAAGTGCTTTTCACCACAATCATCAGTGGTATATTAGGCTTTTTCTTTTCAAGGTTCTCAAGGTTCTTAAACAAACGTCGACGAGAATATGAGATACTATGGCACTTAAGGACCGATAGACATAAACAGTTCTTAAACAAACGTCGACGAAAATACAATCAGGAGTAAGTATGTCAAAACAGAAATTAAACTTTGCGTTTATCGGGTGTGGTGGTAATGCACGTGGACACGGACGCAGCGTCTCAAGTGTCGAAGGCGTGGAGATTGTTGCGCTCGCGGATCCGAGTGAAGGTTCCCTTGATGCATTCAAAGAGACTGTCGGTTTAGATGATTCACTGCCTATCTACGCCGACCATGTTGAGATGTTAGCCGCTGCTAAACCGGATGCTGTCGTTATTAGTTCACCGCACGGACTTCATTTTCAACATATCATGGACGCACTTGATGCCGGGTGCCACGTGCATACCGAAAAACCGATGGTCTGCACGGTGGATCATGCGAAACAGGTAATTGCGAAGGTCGAAGAGACCGGCTTGCACCTAATGATAGGCTATCAAAGGCATCTGAGTCCTACCTATCAATACTGCCGCAACGTGGTGCAGAACGGTGAACTGGGCCGCGTTAACTTCGTCGCTGCGCATCAATCGCAGAATTGGTATCGGAATCAGCAGGGAAAATGGCGACAAGATCCGTTTCTCGGTGGTGGTGGACAGTTGAACGACTCAGGAAGCCACCTTATTGACATTCTGCTCTGGGTGTTAGAAGCGAGTCCCGAAAACGTCTTCGCGATGATAGACAACTTGGACATTGAAGTGGATGTCCTCACGGCGATGACAATCAAGTTTGATACGGGTGCCTTGTGCAATATCAGCATCGTTGGACACGCCTACGGTGGGGTACGGGAGGCTTTTTCCGTCTGGTTGGAGGAAGGCGCGCTCCATCTCCGTGAAGGGACACTCTATCGCCAAGAACGCGATGGTCAGTCGGAACCTGTTGATACATCTGAAATGCCGGAACAGGCTAACAAGGATGTCGCTTTTATTGAACTTATCCGCGGTGAACGGACGGAGAATCCGATCGGTGTTGAGAACGGCTTGCGCGTCATTCAATTGACGGAAGCTGCATGGCAATCCGCCGACCTCGGTAGACCCGTTAAGGTGGACCTGAGTTAAGGGACAGGACGGATGCACAAAACAGATAGTGAAGGTTGAAAGGATGAGAGAGCGAATCATGGAGCGTGGAAGTGTTGGATGTCCGGAATCTGTGTAAATCTTTTGACAAGAAGCCGTTTTTCAGAGAACTCACATTTCAGGTGGGGGACGGAGAGTGTCTCATTCTACTCGGTAAAAACGGCGCAGGCAAAACACTCTTGCTCAACATCTTGGCAACTTTGGTCGAACCGACATCAGGTCGCGTTTCTATTGACGGTGTTGATGCGTTTGCCAACACAAAACAGGTGCGTCCCTCTATTGGGTATATCCCTGTCGCTTTTGAGGGGTATCCTGAGTTGTCCGTCCTTGCATACCTCAATTTTTTTGCTGCTGCGTATAAATTAGAGAAGCAGAGCCGTGCGGACGCAATTGAGGCAGTCCTTGAATTGATGGACATCCAGCACCTGCGTAGCATCAAAATTGGGACTTTGTCAACGGGTGAACGACAACGACTCTTGTTCGCTAAAACCTTTCTGCACGAACCGCAGTTGTGGCTGCTTGATGAACCCTTTGCACCACTTGATCCAAGCGGACAGATCGAGATGGTGGCACTGCTTGCGGAACTCCAAGCGATGCAGAAAACTGTCGTAATAGCCACCAATCGCCTTGACGATGTCTCTAAGTTATACAATACTGATTCGCGTCGTGAAAATTTTGTCGGGATTCTGTACAGCGGGCGCTTTGCTGTTTTCGACAGGTTTAGTGAGTTACCGCGAGAGGCTGTAGAAACCGATACTACAAAAAGTCTCTCGTCAAATTGGTTTAATGAACTTTTAGCGTAGCTTGCAAGCTAAAACTTGATCTACAAAAGTGTGGAGGTTACAAAAACATAATGTCGGATATCGGAAAATTCTTTCACGAAAACGGATACTATTTCGCTAAAGGGGTCTATTCTGCTGAAGAGATTCAAGCGATGGAAAGCGACTTCGATCGGGTAGTGGATCAGCTCCTCAAAAGTGATGAAAACGTCAACGCGCGTTGGGGTGGCAGATTGATGGATGCCCTTGATGGTGGTGAATCCGTCATTATCCACACCCACAATATTCAGAGTTTTTCCGGGGTTTGGTTACAAGCGTTTATGCAGGAAAAGTTTCTTGATGTCACCGAAGCCATCCTCGGACCGGATATTATGCTGCACCATTCCAAGCTTTTCTGTAAACCGCCAGAGACAGGTTCCCCGTTCCCGATGCACCAAGATTGGCAATACTTCCCGTCTACCAAAGACACGATGATAGCGGCTATCATCTACGTCTCGGAAGCTACGGATGAGATGGGATGTGTCCGCGTCTATCCGGGTTCCCATAAGGAGCTTGGACGCATGGATGGTATGATGGGGAGTGGAAAAAACGCTGAGGTTACTGACCGATACCCGATTGAGAACGCGACCGTTTTGGAAGCAGAACCCGGAGATGTGCTTTTCTTCAGTTACTTCACGCTGCACGGTTCAATGCCGAACCATTCAAATAAGACGCGGAAAAGCGTTCTCGTTCAGATGCTCGCTGGTGACGATGAAATCGAAGCTGAAAACCGCCACACCAATGTCAAACTGGTACTCCGTGGCTGGAACCATCTCGCAACCCGCTCTTCTGTCGGACGGATTATATAAATCAAGGGCACTTTGGTCTAACTGTTTTTAGGGCTTTAACCATTGACGCGTCTTCCACATTTTTTAAGGAAATCCGCGTTGATAGTTAGGCAAAATCACGGGATTGCGTAAGTCCTATTAGAAAAACGAACGTAGCCCGTAATGTAATGGAGGGCGGATCTACGGAATGGCACTTCAAATGCTAAACCCGCTCTGACCGAACCACAAGGAAACCCAGGTTGGTAGTTAATCAAATCACGGGATTGCGTAAGTCCTATTAGAAAAACGAAACGTAGCCCGTAATGTAATGGAGGGCGGATCTACGGAATGGCACTTCAAATGCTAAACCCGCTCTGACCGAACCGCAAGGAAAATTAAAATTATGATTAGAGTTGCAAAGATTAGTATGGCGCATGTCCACGCTGGTGGCTACGCACGAAAAATTAACGAAAACCCTGAAACTGAACTCGTCGCTGTCTGGGACGAAGAGGAATACGGTGGGAAAGATGCTGCAGAACAATACGAAGTCCCGTTCTACACCGACCTTGACGAAGTGCTTAGCCGCGACGACGTGGATGCAGTTGCTGTGGACGCAGTCACGTCCGACCATCCGCGCGTGATGATCGCCGCTGCTGAGGCAGGGAAACATATCTTCACTGAAAAAGCACTCGCGATTACCGTCGCGGAATGCGATCCGATTATTGAAGCTGTTGAGAAAGCAGGCGTGAAGTTCATGATTTCGCTGCCTTCCCGTGCTAATTCTGAAATCCTGTTTGCGAAAAAGGCAATCGACGACGGACTTCTCGGCGACATCACATTCGGTAGGGGGCGGATAGCGCACTCTGCTGCACTGGATAGCTGGTTCAGCGGCACAAGCGCGTGGTTCGCGGATCCGGGACGGGCAGGTGGTGGGGCACTCTTTGATTTGGGGTGTCACCGTGTTGATGTTATTCGGTGGTTGATGGGTGAACCGAAAAATGCTATCGCCAAGATTAACAACTTTACTGGTAATTTTCCGATTGATGATAATAGCGTTTCTGTCGTTGAGTTCGCGAATAAGGCACTCGGCGTGATTGATGTGGCGTGGACGCACCGTTCCGGTCCAAATATGCTTGAGATTTACGGCACAGAAGGTTCGTTTGCTGCGGGACACGGCGAAATGCATTTTGAAACCCGCAAACTCTCCGATGAAGGAAAGGCGGATTACATTGCCAACGCACCGGCTGCACCTCCTGAACCGATACAGCAGTGGATTAACGCCATCCTTCGCGACGAACCAATGACGATTACGATTCAAGATGGACGTAACCTCACTGAGTTGATGCAAGCGTTCTATATGTCCTCTGAGCAGGGGCAGGCAATAGAATTTCCTCTATAGACATGCCGCCCCGCTGGGGCTTTAAAAGGAAGATTAGAAAATATGCAAGACTATCAACCTATTTCGCTCTCCGCTTTGTGTAATGTGGGGACAGAAGTTATCGGAGAGAACGCAACGCCAAGCATCGGTTCGCAGGCGTTTCACGGGCTTCCTTTTGAAATCGCTGAGGATGAAGCCTGTTTTTTGGGTTTCGGTGAAGGAGTTAACGCCGATTCTATCCAAGTTCCTATCGGTGCGAGTCCGAAGCGGGTTATCTTTGTGCATCGGTTGCTTGAGTCGCGCATCCCTGAAGGCGATCCGATCGGTAGGCTGATTGCCAATTATGTTTTCCATTATACCGATGGTGAAACCGAGAGTGTACCGATTCGCGAACGCTTTGAAATTGGCAGTGTGCCACAGGGGTGGGGGCAACAGACATTCCTTGCGATACCTGACCGGAAGGAAAGTTTGGCATCGCGGCACGAGGGACCTTGGGGCTCCGCGGGTAACCGACAAACGGAGGTCAGCCAAGGGACACCGCGCGACTACTATTTGTGGACTTGGAAGAATCCGAGGGACGGCGTTGAGGTCGCGTCACTTGAAATCCAACCACAGGAACGGCGTTTTATTGTTGCAGCAATCACACTCGGTTACCTTGACGAGGACCCGATACCGCGTCGTCCGCGCCGCGAAGTCAAAATCACACTGCCGCAATCTGAGGATGCCGACAAACCCTTTGATATGGAAGTCAATGTCGACCGTGGCGTTGCAACCTACCCGTATCCATTGCCAGAGAACGCGCCTGATGCTTTTATCAACGACGATTTCAAAGGCTGGGGTGAATCCCAGAACAACAAGAGCAGTCCGGCGTATGTTGAAGTGTCTGCGACACCTTCCGCAAGTGTTGAAGTCAAGAATCAAGGTGAGACGCTCGGTACTGTCAATTGGGGAGAGGTCCAAGAGAAAGGGGCTGTTCAACCCAACGAGCGCGTCAAGGTAGAGGTCATCGATTCTGGTAGGAACTGGGTGTATACCACCGTAATTGGTGACGATACAAACAAACCGGTGCCGTGTCGTATCCACTTCCGTTCGCCGCACGGCGTGCCGTACGCCCCGCATGGACACCATGCACACGTCAACTCAAACATGGGGACGTGGCACGTAGATGTCGGGGGCGATGTGCGACTCGGACAGATTAGTTACGCCTATATTGACGGTACATGTCAGGGATGGCTGCCTCGTGGAGACGTTATCGTTGATGTCGCCCGCGGATTTGAATATACACCTTTGCGAACCACCGTCAACATAAAACCGGGACAACGCGAGTTGACGTTGCGGTTGAAACGGTGGTGTGATATGAATTCCGAACGCTATTTCAGCGGCGATACACACGTTCATTTTCTGTCTACGCAGGGCGCGCATACCGAAGCACAAGGTGAAGACCTCGGTGTTGTGAACCTTCTTCTCTCGCAGTGGGGACATCTCTTCACGAATACAGAGGAGTTTATCGGAAGACCTACGACCTCTGCCGATGGACGAAGCATTGTCTATGCGACGCAGGAGAATCGCCAGCATGTCCTCGGTCATCTCACACTCCTTGGTCTAAAGGAGCAGGTCGCGCCGTGGTGTTCTGACGGTCCTGGGGAAGCTGAACTCGGTGGAAATATGGAGGTCACGCTTTCGCATTGGGCGGATGCCTGCCATGCGCAGGGTGGTACCGTGGTCTTACCGCACATCCCGAACCCGAATTGTGAACCGGCGACGCTTATCGCCACCGGACGCGTAGATGCTGTCGAGTATCTCACCAACGCTATGTATGGTCATCTTGAGTACTATCGCTATCTTAACTGTGGCTATAAATTACCGCTCGTTGGTGGAACGGATAAGATGAGCAGCGATGTGCCGGTAGGTGTCTATCGCACCTACGTTCACATTCCCGACAATGAGGAATTCAATTACGATAACTGGTGTAAATACATGAGTGCCGGAAACACGTTCCTCAGCGGCGGTCCGATGATTCGACTCTCTGTCGATGGGCAACCTATCGGTAGCACGATTAACCTTCCGGGCAATGGTGGCACTGTTGAGGTTGAAGCCTCAGCGGATTCCATCTTCCCGATCCATACGTTGCAGATTATTCAGGCGGGACAGGTTGTCGCCTCGACTGAGGACAAAGATGGCACGGCACATTTACATCTGAAAGCCAATCTGAAGGTGGACAAACATTCGTGGATTGCGGCACGGTGTGGTGGACCTAACTACGCGCAAGCGGTTCCACATTACGATGGATGGGGACGCGGTATTATTGCCCACACCTCGCCTGTCTACATTGCGGTTGGCGGTGAGTGGTGGATGTTTGACCCGGAAACAGCGAACTATATGCTGACTTTGATTGAGGGTGGGTTGTCCTATATTCAGCAGACGGCGCGTCATCATGAACACGGCACTGTGACACACCATCACGGTGAGGATGATCATTTGGAGTTCCTCTCACGTCCGTTCCAAGAGGCACGGGAGGCGATTCACCGTCGGATGCATCAATTAGGGATTCCACATTAAAATTAATAGCCCGTTTCAGTTTACGGCACACGGAGTGTGCCTACTACTTTAAGGAGAGAAAGATGCCAAGGGAATTAGTCGCGGTTGCCCCTCGGCAGCCCGTCTTGAGGGAGTATGAGGATGGTCCCGTCCCCGCGGATAGTGTTCGGGTTCAAGTCGAATTCGGCGCGCCCAAACGCGGCACCGAACTGACAGCGTACTACGGATACAACAGCGCAAATTTTCCGATGGGACTTGGGAATATGTGCGTCGGAAAAATTATTGAAATCGGCGATGATGTGGAAGGCTTTGAGATCGGTGAGCGCGTCACGCATCATGGACATCTCAAGGAAACGCACACGTGGCGCGCGGATAGTGTTCTCAAGATGCCAGACCGGATGACGTGGAAAGAGGCGGTCTGCTATGATCCATTACACTTCGCAATGTCTGCTATTCGTGATGGAAAAGTCCGCGTTGGTGAGCGGGTGGCTGTCTTTGGATTGGGAGCGATTGGATTGATGACGGTACAGATGGCACGGATTGCGGGGGCTGATTTCGTCGCTGCCGTAGACCCACTTGAAAGACGGCGGAAAGTTGCTAAAAAGACGGGGGCGGAGCTTGTCATCGATCCCACCGCCTCCAATACCGGCGAGGTGCTTAAAGAAGCGACTGGCGGGCTTGGCGTTGATGTGGCTGTAGAAACGAGCGCAGTGTACGAAGCACTTGATGATGCCCTTCGGAGCGTCACTTTTGAAGGAACAATCGTCTACGCTGGACGCGCGAAAGCGTGTACGGGCGGGCTTGACCTCGGTGCTGTCGCGCATGTCAACATTCCGAACATCATCTTTGCGCGTGCCAATAGCGATCCGAACCGCGATCATCCACGCTGGGATTTCAGGCGTATCGTTGATACTTGCTGGAAATGGCTCGAAGAAGGTCGGTTTGACTGTGAAGATGTCGTTGACCCAGTTGTGCCGTTTGAAGATTCAGTCGAGGCTTACATAGAGATGGACAATCACCCTGAACGGAGCGTCAAATTAGGTGTTGCCTTTGGGTAGTTATACGGAAATAGTCCGTTTGTGAGTGCGTTACTGATATGCTATTAAAAAAATGCCGAGTACCATCACAACAGCGGCAATAAGTCTGCGTTTTGTATAGGTTTCTTTCAAAGCGTACCCACCGAGTAAGACAACGAAGATGACAGAACACTGCCGAACCGCGGTCACATAACTGACCTTTTCTGTCATAAAAACGTAGAGGATGAGTGAATAGGAAGTTAACGAAAGGATAACAATAGCGATGGTCCGCTTCCATTCCTTTCGTCCAATCTCGGCAATCTGCTCGTGTGGAAACCGAACGAGGCAGGACAACCCGTAGAGGACTTGCGAGATACTGTTCTCCATTAAATAGTAGGTCACAGGTCGCCACAAGGGAACCTCTGTCGAATGGCGATGAAATTCGGACATTCCTTGTTTGTCTATCAGTGAGTACCCAATAACGCTTGCCAGGGTAGCATACGCCCAGAGAGCATCGGGTTTGCCGAGGTAACTAAAGAACGTCTTGAACTGGATGCGCGCCTCGCGTTGTTGATAGAGCACTATGGAAACCATCACGCATAAGATACCGACCAGGCCTTGCGCGGAAATTCGTTCCTTTAGGAAAAGGAAGGCGAAGAGCGGCAAGAAGGCTGGGGCAGCACGTGTAATCGGATAAACAAACGAAATCTCTCCAACGGTGTAAGCGTGCGTCAGAAACAGACGGTAGAACAGATGAACCAATGCGGAGGCGGCGATATAGACCCATACCGGTTTCGGAATTACAGGGTGCTTGATACCGAAGGCAAAGAACGCTATTACGATGGTGTAAAATCCACACCAAAAAAAGAGGATTCGTGTATCTCTGCTGGATTTGCTGTAGAAATTCCATAAGGCGTGGCAAAATGCTGACAGCAGAATTAAGACAATTGAGGTGGAAGCCATAGGACCTTTCGTTATTTGTAGGGACAGGGTCTATATCTGTTCGTTAATAACTGTCAGCAACCAGTAATCAGTTAAGAGAAGTTCGTTTAGTATTAATCTCTTGAAACTGACTGCTGAAAGGATTTTTGAAAAAATCCGCCCTGACTGCTGACTACTGTTTCAGGAGGTAATTATGTTCAAAAAGTCGAAAAAATACCAGTCTTTTATTTTGTTTGGGCTTGTCTTTGGCGTACTTGCCCTCACAGCAACCGTTACCCTTACGCAAGAATCGTGGTTCCCTTCTGAATGGGGTGCCGATGATCGGCGCGGTGCCGTCAACCGTCTAACGCCAGAGAAAGTATTGGAAGCCGCGAGTTTGATTAAAACGGGTGAAGTCTTTCAACTCGGCAGAGTTTATGAAAGTGGTATCCCCGTTTTTGGAACACGGCATTATAGCCTGCGGATTCCGGCGATGTCAGGTCCACTCGGTGAAAATAAAACGACGTGGTTTGAGGAAATTTTCAGTGGTGAGATCGGTCAGATCGGCACGCAATTTGATGGACTCGGTCACATCGGTATCGGTGATCTCTACTACAACGGATTGCACCAACGCGATTTCGCCAAAGCCGAAGGTCTCACGGAACTTGGTGTTGAGAACGTTGGACCGATCGTGACACGCGGCGTACTCATTGATGTCGCTGGTTATAAAGGCGTTGACTGCCTCGGCGATAGTTATGAAATTACGCGCGCTGATTTGGAGGGTGCGCTGAAAAAACAGGGTGTCGAGATTACCCCCGGCGATGTCGTTATCATCCACACTGGCTGGGGTAAATTCTGGATGACGGATAACGATCGCTACGGTGCCACGGAACCCGGCATTGGCTTGGAAGCGGGGCAATACCTCGTTGACCAGAAAATTGTGATGCTGTGTTCCGATAATTGGGGCATCGAGGTCGTCCCGAATCCTGATGAGAGACTCGCGTTTCCGGTGCATCAGTTGTTTATAGTCAAGCACGGTATTTACAACCTTGAGAATATTATCACAGAGGAGTTAGCAGCGGCGAAAGTTTACGAATTCGCTTTCAGTTTTGCCCCGCTGCGTCTCAAAGGTGCGACGGGTTCCCCCGGCAATCCGATCGCTATTCGATAGTTTCTTATAGTGGGACAGCAGTGCTGCTGTCCCATAATCCCCTCTCTTTCCTATCTGCGTCTGCACAAATCTGTGCAGTTATCTTCCCGTTTGCCCCGTTTCGTGCAGTCTGTCCACACGCCAAACCCACTAAATCCGCTATATCTCCTGTTTTTTCCCATATTTTGAATTGGCACGGAAATTGCTATCTACCTGACAACATAACTTTAGGGGAGGTTTTCCATGAAAGTGCTACGTGTTTTCTTTTTCTGTTGCTTAAGTTTAGGATTACTGTGTTCTGTTTCTGAGAAATCGCCCGCGGCTGGGAAAATTGTGTTTTCGTCAAATCGGAATGGCAACTTTGAAATTTATATGATGAATCCCGATGGCAGTCAACAGGTTAGATTAACCAATCACCGCGCAACCGATCTCGGGCCGGTCTTCTCACCAACAGGGGAAGAGATCCTCTTTGTTTCTGATCGAAGTGGGGAGCGTGATCTCTATATTATGCGTGCCGATGGAGGGGGTGAACGACCCGTGTTTCGCACGGCACCTGCATATAGAGATGATCCCGCTTGGTCTCCGGATGGAAAAAAAATTGCTTATTCACAACTTGACCGCGATGCTAAGCTTTTAAGCGTCTATACTGCCAGAGCAGATGGAACGTCCGTAACCCGCGTTGTTGAAATGGAAAAAGCGGATGCTGAAGAACCCGTTTGGTCCCCAGATGGAACAGAGATCGCATTTGTTGTGCATGGAGAGATTAACTGGACGAGCCGCCAAATTCGATTTATCAACCTGAAAACCCGCGAACAAGAAACGTTCCTACCGGATGACATTCCGCGAATGCGGCAACCGGTGTGGTCACCCGTTCACAACAAAATCGCCTTTGTTTGGATTAGACCAGAACATCGCCAACAGTCCATATTTATTGCCAACCGAGATGGTAGCGGACTTCAACAGATTGTTGACGTGCTAGCACTTTCACCCGTTTGGTCGTCGTCTGGTGATGAACTTGTCTATTCACAAGGGACCGGAAATGGAACTCAAATCTTCAAAATCAATTTGGTGACGCATGATGTCACACAACTTACGCACAATGGAAGCAATTATGCAGGCGATTGGTTTGACCCATCCGTTTTACCCGTTTCACCGCAGCCACAATTGTTCACAACCACATGGGGTGAAATCAAAAGTCGGGATTGAATCTGGATGGTTACATATACCAATAAATGCTAAACCCATTTATTTTGTCAATATTGCGTAAGTCCTACTGGCATAGAAATTGCCATTTACCCGATAAGGTTAACGAGGAGGTGTTCGTTATGAGACTCCGAGTTTTCCAGCAAACATTTTTGAAAATAAACAGATTTGCGTTCACTTTACATTTTATGTTTATGGCGAGCATTCTGTTGGTAGGGTGTACAGCACCGGCGCATTTGAGGCATAGGGCACATCCTTCTACTTCAGAACTCTCGCCAGAAGAGAAAATGCAGCAGACTATAGATAGATGGAAAGGCACACACATCTCAAAGGCTGTTCAAAGATGGGGATTACCCAAGGAAGTTAGGGGTGACGGTGCAGGTTGGCAGACCTATATTTGGCGAGTGCCCGTGCAAACATTCCTTGCCCGACAAGAGCACCGAATCCTTTCTCGACGACACGCCAATGGTTTAACCGGAGTGGCGGGAACAATTTTGCAGACAGATTACACCTACGAGATTACATTTTATACACGTCCAGACGGCGTAATTTACAAAACACTTTCAAAAAAGAACTACGATGCTGCAAATGAACTCAAGTGGAAGTAGAGGTGTTTAGGGATATTCACCAATAAAATGGAGGTGAAACCGATGTTGAGTAGAACCTATTCTTTACACATATCTGTGGCAATCGGCGTGTGGTTATTCACAGTAGGTTGCGCATCCTTGTATCAGCCACTTCCAAAACGAATAGCGGCTACACACCTGTCCTGTGAGGCGTATCCAAAACTCGTTGATGGTAATCTTGCCACAAATAGTTTCCTGAAGGTAAAAGGCTTTGTTGAAAGGGATAACCCTGCTTATAGGCACAGTCTCCGATATGGCGACTGGGTGGAAGGTAAACATAAGACTGATGCCTTGATTCAACTTAACATGCTTACGCCTGTTGCTTATATCAAGGTGCATCCAGTTTCAAACATTTATCGTCTCTCGGTAGACACATCGACCGCAGAGACAGCGAATGAAAAATCACATCATTTTGAGCCAGTGACGAGTCATAAGATTGCCAAGTCCGAGAACGGCGAAGTGATACGCATCGACATTGACAGACCCGTTCGGATACTGCGAGTTTCTATCTATGCCAATCGTGATTTAGCAAGTGCTACACGAGACCCATTGACTGGTAAAACTAAAGTGTCCTTTAAGGATATTGTGCTTAGGGAAATTCGGGTGTATCAGTGATGGAATAGCAGCATTATCTTCTGGTGTTGTTAACATTTTATTCGGTATTTCTGGATGACATACATGGAGGGTATGAAGATGAAAAGGAAACTTGCCTATATTGTCTTCGGGACAGCAGTGATGTTTATGTGCTTCTTACTGGCAGTAGACGTTTATGCCCAAGCCTCTGATGTTCCGTATATTGCGTTTAGTTCCAATCGGAGTGGAAATTATGACATCTACATGATGGATATAAACGGCAAGAATCTCCAGCAGCTGACAGACGGCTTAGCCAATGAGACTTATCCTACGTTTTCGCCGGACGGACAGCAGATGGCTTATATTTCCTCTGGGGACGGCAATTGGGACATTTATGTGCTGGACCTCACGACAAAGGTATCCCACCGATTAACGAACCATCCGGCACGTGACTCTGGTCCCGCATGGTCTCCAGATGGACGATGGATTGCATTTGTCTCCGAGAGAACAGGGGCGGGGCACGTCTATAAAATCGAACCCAGTGGTGCGAATCTCCAACAGCTGACGCACGGGGATGAGAAGAACAACGCCCCGGCCTGGTCGCCTGATAGCCAATTCATCGCTTATCGTTCTTTCAAGGACCCGTCTGGCATCTATATCATGGAGGCAGATGGCAGAAATCCGAGTAGGCTCAAAAACCAACCCGAACCCGGATGGACACCCGCGTGGTCTCCGGATGGGAAACGGGTTGCCTTTACTGTAGTTTTAGGCGGAAATTATGACATCTACACGCTAAACGTTGATGGGAGAAATCTCAGACGAATAACCCTCCATCTGGAGTTTGATGGGTGGCCCGCCTGGTCTGCTGATGGACACATGATTGTTTTTGGGTCCGTGTGGAACGGAAATTATGACATCTATCGTATAGATGTAAATGGGGCCGTAGATAATCGTCGCAAATTGACCCGCCATCGGCAGATAGATATGGGGCCGACGTGGGTGCCAACAGGTGCTCTTTCTGTCTCTCCGACGGTCAATACGCACACGACTTTGTGGGGTAAACTGAAGCAGTCTGTCGGTGACTAAATAAAGTTAATCATAATCGCAAGGAGATTTGAAAATGAACAAGTTTGCACTGCTCGTACTCGCCGCAAGTATTTTACTCGTC
This sequence comes from Candidatus Poribacteria bacterium, assembly GCA_022821965.1. GTDB lineage: Bacteria > Poribacteria > WGA-4E > WGA-4E > WGA-3G > WGA-3G. Next base: position 21,727 of record JAJECN010000029.1, on the reverse strand, counting down.
GGTTGTACGACATCCAAGTATTTAGCGAACGCTCCCGAACCCTCACCAGAGAAAGAAGAAATGCAGCGGAAAGAAGTACAGCGAATTCTGGAGGTGTGGCACGGAAGGCACATTTCAAAGGCGATTCGAGAATGGGGAACACCACATGGAATCAGCAACACCGACACAGGTTCCAAAATTTACATCTGGCAGACACCTTCGCTGACTTTTCTACAGCAAGCACATCGCGAAATCATTTCCAACAGACAGTCAGTTAACCTCGGACGCCGCATAACACAGACACCCGATACAACAGTTAAAATGTATCAACTTATGTTTCATACAGACCCAAAGGGTGTGATTTACAAAATTTCTGCGAAAAGAGATTTAAACCCCAATGCCGGTTCTCGGAGTTCCAATTTTTCTCAAGAGAAGCCGGGGGGCACAAAATAATACAATGAAACTACCGACAATTTCAATCGCATCGCATCGCGTCACGCGGCTTATCATCGGTGGTAATCCGTATAGTGGCATTTCGCACCGTTCCGCAGCGGCATCGAAAGCCATGGAGGATTACTATACGACGTTCCAAGTTATGGCAGACCTCCGACAGGCGGAGGAGAACGGCATTAACACTGTCCTCGCTCGCGCTGATAGGCATATCATGCGGACTCTCAACGAATATTGGAACGCGGGTGGCACAATTCAGTGGATTGCGCAGACACCCAAAGATACAGAATACGCCGATCTCAACGAATACCTGCAGATTATGGCACGCTATAAACCGATTGCTATCTATCATCACGGTGGCACGACCGATAAGTTGTATGCAGAAGGACGGCTCGGTTCGTTGCACGAGAGCCTCAAACATATCCGCGATCTCGGTTGTGCTGTCGGACTCGGCACGCATGATCCGCAGGTCCTCAAGTATTGCTATGCTGAAGGATATGATGTTGACTTTTATGTTTGTGCGTTATATAATCATACAAAGCATAGAGAACTCTATCTGCCGAATGATCGCGATGCAGCGTTCGCCGCTATAAAAGCGATACCAATACCGATAATCGCCATAAAGGTGTTAGCCGCTGGTAGAAATGAGCCGCGTGATGCGTTTCAACTCGCACTCGAAAATATCAAACCGACTGACGCTATGGCGGTTGGAATGTACACCCAATTCCAATCAGATCAGATATACCGGAATGCGGTAACTATTAAAAAATTATTGTCTGAATCAGGATTGGTGGATTTACAGGATTCAAAAAATATCACCGGAAAGGCACAACAGAATGAACAGGATTACGGAACCGGAAGTGATGGATACGGCGGAAGCCGCCGAAGCCTACGATGCGATGGAGCACGGTGAGGTTGATCAGGCTTTCGTAGACCGTGTTGTCGCACTCGGTGCAAACACAGGACATTTTCTCGATGTCGGCACCGGTCCCGCACAGATTCCTATCCTACTTGCCCAGTGCTGTCCCTATCTCCACATCACCGCCATTGACCTGTCCGCGGAGATGTTGAAGATAGCGGAACGCCACGTCGCAGATGCCGGTCTCACCGATCGGATAACCCTCGAACTCGTCGATGCTAAAACCTTACCCTACCCCGACAACACCTTTGACGGACTTATTTCCAATAGCATTGTACATCACATCCACGACGCGATGACTGCACTCAAAGAGATGGGCAGAGTTGCTCGTTCCAAAGGAGTTGTTCTCATCCGTGACCTCATCCGTCCCGAAACGCCAGCAGATGCACAAGCCTTTGTGGATCTGTATGCTGCAGATGACACGCCTTATCAACAGAAGTTGTATTACGATTCCTTCCTCGCAGCCTTTACCATCGCAGAAGTCAATGAGATGCTGACGCAGATGGATATGCCGGGTGCGGTTGTCGTCCAAAGTACTGATCGGCATTGGTCGATTGAGCGTGCTGTTTAATATCCATAGGGGTCAATTTACAGAAAAGCGGCGTGTTTTGATATTAGATTAATCAGGGAGATTATGGCGACCCAAACGCCTCCGAAACTGCCGCTGGTTATCTGCTCGCAGCAGCCTTGATTTGACTCCAGGTGAGACTCAATTTCCCAGCAGACTCCACCGCCAACCCTTCCGCCTCCATATTGTTCACGACCTCTTTTTCGCTGAGTGCCCGATCATAGAGACGCACTTCGTCGAGCATTCCTTTGTGCACGAAGTCCTCGTTGTCATCTTTGTAAGCACCGATGGAGAAGAAGACGCGATCCGGGTAGTTGATCGCTCCCGATTGGACCCTTGAAGTAGCCTCCAGTTTCCCATCTACGTAGATTTTCATCTCTTCGCCATCATAAGTTCCGACCACGTGATGCCATTCACCCACATCGTACGTGTTGACGGAATTGAGGTAGGTTAAGAGACCATCGCCATCATCAGCCCCGTCCGAGGAGAGTGCGAAGCTGAACGCTTTCCAGCGGGTGCCGAGCAGCCAACCTTTTTCAAAAGCGCCATTGTCCTGAACCGCTACGATGTACCCACCCCATTCGATGAACTGCTCATCCCACGCCCATAATTCTACGGTCATTTCCTCTGTCGGAAGTTTGGCTTTCTTGATGTCATCGGTCATTTGGACACGGGCACCTGCGCCACCGCCCAATTGTACGGCTTCTCCAAACTTCCCTTGGACGATTTCGATTTTCCCTATCATCTCGGCATCCTGGTCGCCCCAGATATCCTTTACCGTATTGCCTTTTACGGTGTCTTTATCGAAACTCCAATAGCCAATTAACCCATCTTCGATGACGACTTTCTGGGCAGTGACAGGGATTCCTATGCCCAATCCAGCGATTAAAACAGCGACTAAACTCAGAATCGCTTTTTTTGTTGCGTTCATAATAAACGGAAACATTTTTTCATCCTTTGGTTGATACCGTATTACAGATGACAGGTGTATTTCATGGCTGAAAATTATCGTTTCTTAACTTTCGTCTAACCGCAGTTTATCAACGCTTGCTGTTTCTGTCAAGTGTGAGGCATTAATAAGTCCCAATTCAGACAATAAATCGTCCTTCATATTTTTTCTACACTTCTTTTCCAAAAATATGTTATAATATTGACAAATCCCCAAGAGACAAATCCAAGATTTCGCGCTTACATAGGAGAAACTGTAATGCTCAAAATTATCTTTGTTCTGTCACTATGTTCACTCCTCATTATTCCCAATCTTAGCATTGCTAATGTTGCCGAAGACGGACTCGTCGCGTATTGGCCCTTTGATGAAGGGGACGGTAAAAAAGCCGAGGATGTCACTGGCAACGGACATGATGGAGAGTTTGCCGGTGGTCCGAAGTGGGTTGATGGAAAGTTTGAAACCGGACTCGAATTTGACGGCGAGGATGATCATGTCGTTGTTGCTGACGATGCCGCTCTCGCAATCGAGGAAAATATCACGCTCATGGCGTGGTTCAGTCCAAACGAAGTACTCACCAGACGTCGCTTGATGGTTAAAAATAACGCTATCTTCGTTATTTTTGACTTCGGTAACGTAGATAGCATTGATTTCCTTGTTAAACCGAACAATACCTTTGCTGAATCTACAACAACTGATTGGAAGGTCGGCAAATGGTATCACTTCGCCGGAACGTTTGATGGAAAAACAATGAAGGTCTATGTAAACGGTAAACTCGAAGGCGAAGCGAATAACGATGTGCCAATCGCTCCGTCCAATTTAGAGCTTTGGATTGGCGGGGACGATTTCGGACGACCTACCGACTTTTTCCCGGGTAAAATTGATGAAGTCCGACTCTATGAAAAAACCTTGAGTGAAGCCGACATCCAAAAAGTCATGGAGACACCGCAGGACGTGGAAGCGCGTGGAAAACTCACCGCAACGTGGGGGAAATTGAAGGCTGGATTTTAAAAGATGTCCGCCGTTCAAATAGTTTGTTAGGAAAACAGCACCGCATGGGGCACTTATGTCAACGCTTACAGCGCAAACTTATCTAACACCTGAGGAATACCTCACATGGGAACGCAAGCAGCCTTTTAAAAACGAATACCACAACGGGCAGATCATCGCGATGTCTGGGGCAAGTCGCGCACACAACCGCATTACGGTAGACATAACAATCCAGCTGGGCAACCAATTAATGAATAGTGAGTGTGAAGTCTTCGCCAGCGAGATGCGCGTGCGGACGAGTCCGGAGATATCCTACTTCTATCCAAATATTATCGTTGTCTGTGATGAACCGCGTTTTGAGGATGACACCTTTGACACACTCCTCAATCCGATAGTTCTCATAGAAGTGCTATTGCCCTCAACAGCAGCGTTCGATCGTGGTGAAAAATTTGAGTACTATAAGCAGCTCGCGTCCTTGCAAGAGTACATCCTTATTTCACAAAACAGTGTACGTGTTGAACACTATTGTCGTCAAGAAACGCAATGGATCCACAACACTTTTCAGCGTCCTGAGGATGTGCTATCACTTGTCTCAATTGAATGTGAGGTGCCCTTGCGTGCCATCTACAGACGTGTAATACTCGATGCATCATGAAAACAGTATGCCCAAGTTGCTACTCATAAGATTTTAGTCATGTAGCACCCGTTTTTCAGCGGAAAACGTTCATGAGCCACGGAGGTGTCGTAGCGTAAACTTTTAGTTTGCGCACTTGCACGCACAATCTAAAAGATTATGCTACAAGTGACAACTTAGGTTAGTATAACATACTGAAAACAGAATTTCATATATACGTAACAATTAGGAAGGAATTTGTGTGACGAGCCAACCAAAACGCCCCGTCGTTCTTATTATTCGCGACGGCTGGGGCAATAATCCGTATCCTGAGTTTCAACAATCAAATGCCGTTCATCTCGCGAAAACACCCGTAGATGACTGGCTACGACAGAACTATTCAAACGTCCTAATCCATACTTCCGGCGAAGATGTCGGTTTACCCGCTGGTGTCATCGGCAACAGCGAAGTCGGACATCAGAACATCGGCGCAGGACGCATCGTGAACCAAGAACTTCTCCGCATCAGTAATATGATCCGCTCTGGCGAGTTTGCTCAGAATGAAGTGCTTTTGGACGCGATTGCTCATGTCAAAAAGCACGGGACACAGCTCCATCTCATGGGGTTAGCAAGCGACGCTGGCGTTCACAGCGCACTTGGACACCTCTATGGTCTTCTCATACTTGCCAAGGCGAATGGCCTCAAATCTAACCAAGTTTTAATTCACAATTTCAGCGATGGACGTGATTGTCAGCCCGACCTCGGTATCCAATTCTGTGAGCAGATTGAAGCGAAGTTGAAAGAGATCGGCATCGGGCAGATAGCCTCTGTTGTTGGTCGCTACTATGCGATGGATCGGGATGACCGGTGGGAACGTGTTGAGGTGGCGTACCGCCTTTTAACCGAAGGGTGCGACAACTATGTCGCTGCTGCTACAGATGCCTATCGTGACTATTACGAGAACCCTGATGACGCTAATCGTAAGGGCGACGAATTCGTCCGTCCGAGTGTGGTTGTCGGAGCCAACGGTGAACCACTCCCGCGTATCGTTGATGGAGATGCCGTTGTGTTTTATAATTTCCGAGGTGACAGACCTCGGGAGCTCACCAAAGCCTTTTGCCTTGATGAATTTCCGTTTCAGGCAGAAGGGAAAGACGGTGTTGTTCGACAGATGGGCTTTAAACGGAATTGCAAACCTGACGTTAAATTTGTTACGATGACCGAGTATGAGCAAGGAATGCCCGTTGAAGCGGCTGTCAAGAAACCTCCCAAGATGCAGAATACACTCGGTGCTTATGTCAGCCAATCAGGCTTAACCCAATTCCGATGCGCAGAGACTGAGAAATTTCCGCACGTTACCTTCTTTTTCAATGACTATCAAGATGAACCATACAAAGGCGAAGATCGACAAATCATCGCCTCTCCACGTGACGTAACGACCTACGACCAGAAGCCAGAGATGTCCGCACCCGGCGTGACCGCAGAGATGCTACGTCGGATCGGCTCCGACAAATATGACCTGATGGTACTCAACTATGCCAACGGTGACATGGTGGGGCATACAGGTTCCCTTCCGGCTGCTATTAAAGCAGTTGAGGCGGTTGACGTGGGTGTCGGGAGGATTGTTGATGCTGTGCTTAGAAAGGACGGCGCGCTCATTGTCACTGCTGACCACGGCAATTGTGAACAGATGATCGATCCAGAAACCGGCGGTATCCACACCGCACATACAACCTATGATGTAGACCTCATCGTTGTTGATAACCAACGTAGGGGGCAGCAACTTCGTGAAGGTGGGCGACTTGCTGACATTGCACCGACGGCACTCCGTCTCCTCGGTTTAGCACAACCCCCTGAGATAACCGGTGAATCGTTAGTTCCATAGTAACGTTCACAAGTTGTAAGGAGGTATCCCAAAATGAATGACCAACAACTACAACCCACTCCAGCAGATGCCCAGTTACGGGCAGAACAAGATGCGGAATCCGATGCCAAAAAGGTTAGATGGTTCTTCATCGGGCTTTTTGGGAACATAATAGGCATCCTTATCGCTTCTATTTATGAACCGACCCCGCCTGCCTCGCGGCTTCTTGCGGAATCACCCGAATATGTAGCCATGTATACAGATGGTTACAAAGCAAAGAGTCGAAGCGTTCAGCTACGTCAGTCCGTAATTGGCTTAGTTATTCCGTATGGTATTCTCATCTTTTTAGCGATCCTCATGGAGAGTTTTAGATAGAACACATAAAGACTGACAGTAATGTACAGGATTTACAATTTATGTTCCAGCAAAATAGGTAGTTTTCGATGAATAAAATTAACTCGGTATAAGGAGATTTTGGCATGTCCCCACTGATTGACCAGCGCGTTAACGACGATTTCAGGCTATTTGCCGGCAGCGCGAACCCGGCGTTAGCGAAAGAGATCGCTGCGATTTTAGGTGTTGAACTCGGTAAAATTACAATTGAGCCGTTTCCCAACCTTGAGACTCGCGTTCAGATTGAGGAAAGTATCCGAGGCACGGATATTTATGTTGTGCAGCCAACGAGTCAACCTGCCAACGAAAATCTGATGGAGCTGCTCATCACGATTGATGCCATGAAACGTGCATCAGCCCGGCAAATTACCGCGATTATTCCGTATTTTGGATATTCCCGTCAAGATCACAAAACGACAGGACGCGAACCGATTAGTGCGAAACTTGTAGCCAATCTATTGACAACAGCAGGCGCGAGTCGGGTCATGGCTCTGGATCTACATGTGCCACAGATACAGGGTTTCTTTGATATCCCCATGGATCATTTGACTGCCCTAACGACCTTGACGAATTACTTCCGCGAGAAGCAGGTTGAAAATGGTGTAATTGTTGCTCCAGATGCAGGTCGTGCTAAGTTAGCAGAGAAATACGCCGATATGCTTGGGCTTCCGTTAGCCATCATGCACAAACGCCGAACCGGTATCGATGGACAGAGCGTTAAATTCGTCGAGCTTGTTGGAGACGTTGAAGGCAAAACCCCAATTATTACCGACGATGAAATACAAACAGGAGGGACGATTCGCCAACAAGCCATAGCCTTGGCAGAGGCGGGGGCAGAACCAGCTTATGTGTGTATCGCACACCCGATATTGGTTGGTCCAGCGTTGGAACGGCTCAGTCATCCAGCAATTCGCGAAGTCGTCACTACCAATACAATCCCTGTTCCTGCTGAAAAGCAGCTGGACGGGAAAGTTAAAGTGCTTTCTATTGCACCGCTCCTCTCTCAAGCCATATTGAGAGTACATCAGCACCGATCGGTGAGTCAGGTTTTCCGGGATCAGCAGCTTGATTTCCCCGTCTAATTTGTGGGGCACGCGACTCGCCGCTGAAAACTAACTCACCTGATGGGCAGGTGGACACATGGACAAGAAACCGATACTCTACCTCAGCCATTGCGGTTCAAGCATCGGCGGCGGTGAAAAGCAGCTTGCGTATCTCGTTGCGAATGTTGACCGAGCGCACTATTGTCCCCTCGTCGTTTGTCCTAACGATGGTGTTTTTGTGGAACACTTGAGGTGCGCGGATATTCCGACAGTGGTTCTTACGCTCCCGCCGTGGCGGAAAGCAAGATCGTTGCTAACGAGGTACAGTGCCGCCAGAAAATTAGTCGCGCTTGCTAAGACGCACAACGCGCACCTTGTTCATACCTCTGATTCGTGGTTGAATCCATATCTGTGGTTTCTCAAAAAGCGGTTGAGAGTCGATATTGTTTCACACGTGCGGAACCTCCTTACACCGGATCAGGTACGGAAATACAGGTTTGACCGGATGGACAGGACTATCGCCATCTCGGAGGAGAGCAAAATCCCGCTGATTCAAGCTGGGATTGATGAGCAAAAGGTTGATGTCGTCCACAATTGTGTTGATTTGTCCGTTTTTCAACCCGTGTATGGACCCGCACACCCGGGGGAATATGTCGTCGGTATCGTGGGTAGGATTGAACCGTTCAAACGCCAGAAGGAATTTGTTGAGATAGCCGCTAAGGTCGCTGTGCAATGCAAGAAGGTTCGGTTTCGGATCATCGGTGCTGCATTAGATACGCCGGAGCATCGCACTTATGAGCAGGAAGTCCGGCAGCAGGTAGCCAAATATGGATTACAGGAGCTCATTCACTTCGCTGGACACCGGACGGATATGCCTGCCGCGATGCAGGAACTTGACCTCCTCGTAACCCTTTCAGCAGGGAGCATCATTGCCGAGGCGATGGCGACTGGTAAGCCTGTCATCGGCACGCCGATCGGTAGTACTGCTGAGATGATTGTTCACGGCGTAACGGGTTACGTTGTGCCCTTGGACCCGATAGCGGAAATCGCAGACAAGATTATTGAACTTGCCAAGGATCCAATCCGAAGCGTACGTATGGGGCAAGCGGCAAGAAGATACGCCGAGGAGGCTTTTGGTGTTAAAACACACGTCCAAAAAATACAAAACGTTTATGAACAATTGCTTGACACACGTTGAAATGGTCTATTGGCACAGCGTGCCGCATTGTCCGCGATGAAATCACATCAAAACTGCAATCAGATTTTTATAGCAAAAAACATTGACAGAATCCAAGACATCATTGTATACTACCTATATGAGACAACGCTATGACAATGTAGCTAAATTCGTAACGACTGAGTATGCTGAACCTTTTGTAGAACTCATCCTTAAATATCCAAATGCCACGGTGCTGGAGAACTTGGCAACTGAGCAAATTACACTCAAGGCACGTGAGACAGATAGCACACTGAAAGTCCAGTTTCCTGATGAAGTTGCTATTCTTCATAACGAGGTTCAGGCATATAACAGCCAGGAACCGATGCCGCTCCGGATCGCAGGCTATAATGGATTTCTTATTAGAGAGCACAAGCTTAACGTCTATTCCAGTGTCCTCTATTTGCATCCGAGTGCGGGTAGAAACGATCCGGGGTTCTATGAATATGGCGGCTATGGGTGCGAATACAGACTTAAGTATAGAGTAATTCGGCTAATTGAGATAGAAGGACAATCAATTTTGGAAGCACAGGTCCCCGGTCTGTTCCCACTTTCGCCATTGATGAAGCCGCCTGAACGGATGGGGCCGAACCGCTGGTTGGAGACGTGTGTTGATGCGACCTTTACCGCACCTGTAGATCAGAACAACCGGGATCTTTTGCTGGCTGCTTTGGGCATCTTTGGCGGTTTGGTTTATGAACCTCAAATGATAAAACAACTTTTACCGGAGGGCATCATGCAAGAATCTCCTTTTTTCCGTGAATATATTCAAGAAGCAGAAGAACGTGCTATGGAACGCGGTTTAGAACGCGGTTTAGAACGTGGACAAAAAAAGTGTGCTATCGACTTAATTTTGGAATTGTTAAGCGAGCAATTTCAGTCGGAATCAATACAGACACTAAAGCCCGATCTGGAAAGAATCGACGATTTAGATCGTCTCAAGCAGCTGCTACGTGCAGTCCCGAAAACACCAAGCCTTGAAGCATTTACGAAATCTATGCGTGAAATATAGGAGGCCACACAGTGCTTACACAAGAACAGTGTGATTTTTATGAGGAGAACGGTTATATCGGTGTTGAAGCTGTGCTAACGGCGGAAGAGGTCGCCGATCTTCAACGCGTCACCGATGAATTTGTTGAGAAATCGAGAGAGGTTACCGAACATACCGACATCTTCGATCTGGAGCCAGGACACACTCCCGCTAACCCGCGCGTGCGGCGTATCAAAAATCCCGGACTACACCACGTCGTTTACGATTACACCTTACGGCACCCCAAGATTTTGGATATCGTGGAGCAACTCATCGGACCGGGAGTTCGGTATAATGGACATAAGTTGAACATGAAGTATCCGGAGTTCGGAAGTCCGGTGGAATGGCATCAGGACTGGGCATTTTATCCACATACGAATGATGACCTGCTCGCCGTTGGTGTCGTGATTGATGATATGACTGTGGAGAACGGGGCGTTAATGATACTTCCGGGCTCCCACAAGGGACCGACTTTGGATCATCATCAAAACGGCGCTTTCATCGGTGCGGTTACAGATCCCAATTTCACACCTGAAGGTGCTGTGCCTATTGAATTGAAGGCAGGTGGAATCACAATCCATCATGTTCGGGCGTTACACGGTTCCGCTCCAAACACCTCAGACAAACCGCGCCGCTTAAAACTTGCCCAGTACTGTGCGATGGATGCGTGGCCCTTGAGGGGTATTCCGGATTGGGAAACTTTCAATGGCTTCATCATCCGTGGCGAGCCGACGAATGAACCGCGTATGGTGGCTGCACCTGTGCGCATGCCGGAGCCGTATGCAGAACTGAAAGGTTCTATCTACGAAGTGCAATCTCTGCTTGATGACCCGCTTTATGCCAGGGGGCAGTAGGTTAGATATTAGAAAATAGAAAGTGCGAGGCACGGAGACCTCGCACTAACACACAGATTTGGTTCTTCTGATAAAAGAAAAGGCGAGTCAATCTCGCCTTACCGACTAAGGTTTATTCAGCTGCTTTCGCTGTAAAACCAGCACCTTCAACAGCCTTTACGAGCGTGTCCGTTTCGACCTTGCCCTTCTCAACCTTCACAACCGCTTTATTATCAGCCATAGAAACACTGACAACCTCAGAGACACCCGTAACCTTTTTGAGTGCTTCCTGCACCTTACTGGTACAAGCACTTCACGTCATTCCAGTCACAGTCAGTGATACTTCTTCAATGGTTGCTTCAGCACTTTTTTGTTGGTCTGCGCACGCGACTATGAATAAGAGTGCGGCGAGGCAGACAAATACCATTCCGGCGTTTAACTGACGCATGAGTCTATCCTTCTTATTTGTAGAGCGATTTCCTGTCGCTCCTCTTCAACTCTATCTACAAACAGGAAAGGTGGGTGAAGCCCACCCTTCCGGTTAAGCGGTTAAGCTTTATTCAGCGACTTTGGCACTGAAACCTGTATCTGTAATGACCTTGGCGACTTTGTCAGCTGAAACTTTACTCTTCTCGATCTTTACAACAGCTGTATTGTTCTCATCAGAGACGCTTACCACTTCAGTAACACCGGGAGTGTTCTTGAGTGCTTCCTGCACTTTGCTGGTACACGCGCCTCACGTCATGCCCGTAACATCAAATGTTACTTCTTGGATCTTTTCACCGAAAAGTCCACAACCGACCATGAAGACAAAGACAACAAGAAAGATCAGCGATAATCTTGCGATGTGCATGGGTTAACCTCCTTGAATTAGTTGTCTATCATTTTAGCATGTATTAATTTTTGAGGCAATATTTTTTTTATACTGATGCAAACACATCCCGAATTACGTGCCAAAGTTCCAAAAGTTACCGTCGACGATAGCCTGCCTGCTCCGATAGCGCGTAGAGCTGCGAATTTTTCATGAAACGAATATCCTGTCCCCGCAATTTCTGTCCATATCGCTTTTCCAAGAATTGAATCCGTTCCTGCCGATCAGAGAGCGGCATCCGTTTAGGGGTTTGCATTTTGAGCAATTCCTCACGTGATATTTTCTTCGGAGATGTAGGGGTCTGTTGCTTTTCGTAGTAACATTTAGGACATATAGGATAACGCGGATAGCGGAGTCGTCCACAACCACATCGTGCTGTTCCATCAGAGCCACCGAGGCGTTCTTTCTGTGTTTTTTCTGTTGCCACTGGGTTACCTCCGATGCACATCAAGGAACGTGAAGACTTTTTGAATCCGTTGGAGCTGCTTCTGAAACGCAGCAGCGCGCTCAAATTGGAGTACTTCCGATGCGCGGTCCCGCCTTTCAATCAGACTCGTCTGCACCTTTTCATACGCGCCGTCCAATAAGTTGACGATGTCTGTTATGGTCTCTCCATAGAGTTCGCGCGTGATGAGTGCTGCACAGGGGGCATCACAACGTTTCAGGTGGTATTGAAAGCAGGCACGAAAACCCGGAACCGGTGTAATTTCCCCTTCACACGTGCGAACCGGAAAAATCCGCTGCAAAACGTCAATTGCTTCATCCGTCCATCGACGGCTTGACAACGGTCCGAAATATCTTGCACCATCTGGTTCGGTTTCGGAGACCCGTTCAAGGCGCGGAAAATCCTCTCCGACATCTATCCGAATATACCAAGATGACCGTCCGTACTTCATGGCGGTGTTATAGGAGGGTTGATGTTCTTGGATCAGTCGCGATTCTAAGAAGAGTGCTTCCTGCTCTGAGCGACAAACTTGATACCGGACATCTGTCGTCCACCGGATGAGTCTTTTGATTTTGTTTGGGCGTTTTTTCACCTTATGGAGGTAGGAACGTACCCGTTTCCGTAAACATTTTGCCTTACCAATATAAAGAATCGTTCCGGTAGCTCCGCGAAAAAAGTAGACCCCCGGGTCCGATGGTACATCGACTACCATTTCTTGCGTTAGCATGGATTAATTCACATCGTAATGTTATTTGTTACAATTTATCTTATCATATTTTTCCAAACTGTTCAATGAAAAGGAACATCCAGTTCCTTGACACATTTTTCCCTTTCTGCTAAACTCGTATTTTATCAAGGAGGAGAGGGATATGAAACAGATATTTTGGTTTATTATCATTTGTGGCTTGTGTATAGCAACAAACCCTCTTTCAGCGGAGTTGTTAGATGACGCAGCTGGTATCTGGCTTTTTGATGAGGGCAAAGGCGGTGTCGCAGCGGATACGTCTGGCAACGGAAACGATGGTGAGGTTAGCGGTGCGAAATGGGCAGAGGGTAAGTTCGGCGGTGCATTGGAGTTTGAACCGCCTCATGTTGTGAAGGTTGAGCCTTCTGATAGTCTCAATTTCAAAGACCAGATGACCATCGCGACGTGGGTCTATATGAATAAGGGCGTTTCCGATACCGCTATTCGGAGGAATGGTTCTTATTTATTGGAAGTTCAGTCCGGAGGTGAAAGGGTGCCGGGTGCTTATGTCTTCGGTATCTGGTCGGGTGGTGGATTTACCGGCGGTGTCTGGGGAAAAACCGTCGTTGAGCCTGAAAAATGGTATCACATCGTTGGACTCTACGACGGCAGTGAGATGAAACTTTATGTGGATGGTACGCTTGAGGCTGCTGTTAAACAGGACGGTGATGTGGATCAGGCAGGTGAACTGCTGTTTGGCACCTTTGGCGGCGAGAAATTCATCGGTAGATTGGACGAGATTATCTTCTTTGACCGTGGCATCACGGAGGCGGAGATTGCGGAGTTGATGAAAGGTGTAGAGGCAGTCTTGCCCGTTTCTCCGAACGGGTTGCTCACAACGACATGGAGCCAACTCAAGAGTCGCTGAGCGACCCCTTACAACCGAAAAGTAGAAATTACAATGACGCGATGGCAACCAAACACTGAACAGAAAGCACAATATGAGACCGAGGGCTACTTTATCCTCCCGGATCTTATCTCAAAGGATGTGGCAGCGCAACTCCGCGGCGTAATTCGCAACCACATCATGCTACCCGATCCAGGGGATTTCGTTGATATGGATCCGATGGATCCGATGGAAGATTCGCCGAAAGGACGTATCGCACGCTATCGTAAACTCAGTAACTTCTGCGTCCAATCTCCGCTGATATGGCACAACGTGCATGCTGCTCCGGCAGTGCTCAACATCGCACGCTATTTTCTCGGGGACGACATCATTATGAAGTTCAATAGCTGCTTCCTCAAACCGCCCCTCACCGGTAGTGCGACACCGTGGCACCAAGACAATGGGCTTTGGCGCGACGGCGAAACGGAGCCTTTCAACTTCTGGATACCCCTTGAACCCGCAACCCGTGAAAATGGATGCATGCAGTTTATCCCCGGTAGTCACAAAACAGAGATCGTTGAACACGTCTTGTATCCCGATAGCATACACGGTGAACTGCCACGCGAAGTCGTTCAGGAGAGGATCGAAAAGCACGGCGTGCATCATATTGAATTGGATGCCGGAGATGTCGTCATCTGGCACAGCAGTATGTGGCACTATAGTCCGCCGAACAAGAGCGAAAAGAGTCGTATTGCTGTTGCGGGGGTCTATACAAATCCAGAAATTGTCAAGACAAGCAAACGTTTCTGGCACAATTTCAGATGGGTGATGCAGAATGGGGAAGTCTGCAAACAATTTCCACCGGAAACCGTTGAAATGAAAATCGAAGACCCTCAGAAACCGAAGCCGTTTCCATCTGCTAAGGACTACTAACCGATGGCATTGAAGAAGCCAAATATCGTTGTGTATCTATCTGACGACCACGGTTGGGAATACCTCGGTTGCTATGGAAATGCACACATCCAAACACCGCATTTGGATCGTCTCGCTGAAGCGGGAATGCGTTTCACACATGCGTTCACACCGACACCGACGTGTGCACCCTCTCGTTCAACGCTCTATACTGGGCTTTACCCGGCTCGGCACGGGGCAATGGGAAATCATACGGAATGCCATTCGCATCTTGAAGCCTTGCCTGACACACTCCGCCAACTCGGCTATCGGGTCGCAATTGCCGGAAAAACGCATGTGAAACCGGAAACGCTCTTTGATTTTGAATATATTGGTGGTTTTCTTCCAAAGCGTGCCGAACACAACCGGAAATACCGGGCAGAGGGGCTTGATATAGCACCAGTTCAACGTTTTCTTTCTGACCATCGGCAACAGAATCCGGATCAGCCCATCTGCCTTATTCTTGGTGATAGCAATCCGCATGTTACATGGGAACCGAACAAAATTTATGACTCGGACACCTTGCCGCTACCGCCCTATATTGCTGATACGCCGATTGCTCGGAATGCGCTTGCTAACTATTATCAGGACATTACGACGATGGATGTCCGCATCGGTGAGGTCAACAGGATGCTGGAAACGAACGGGTATGCTGACAATACGCTTTTCATCTATACGACCGACCATGGTTCCGAGTGGCCCCACTGTAAATGGACCTTGTATGACACCGGTATTCGTCTGCCGTTTCTTGCAAAGTGGCACGGTGAGATTCCAGCCAACGCCGTCACCGATGCGATAGTTTCGCACGTTGATTTCTTTCCAACACTTGTGGACATCGCGGGCGGAGAACCGTCTGAAAATCTGGATGGTAAGAGTTTTAAAAATGTTTTGCTTGGACAGCAAAAAACTTTTCGTGAAAAAATCTACGGTACGCATACTCGCGACGGGAACATGAATATATTTCCGCAGCGCTGCGTCCGTGATAGCCGCTACAAATACATCTTAAACCTGATGCCCGAAAATGGATGGACGACCCACTTTACTGAGGTTGAAGGGATTCCAGAGAGCCACGCGGAAGTATGGAACAGTTGGGTCGAAAAAGCCGAGACCGATCCGCAAACTGCGCAACTCATTTATCTCACGCAGCATCATCCGGTTGAGGAATTATATGATGTGACAGCGGATCCGTATGAGTTCAACAATTTAGCTTTCAGTGTGGAGATGCGTCCAACGCTCGAAAAAATGCGCGCCGATGTCCGCTACTGGATGCGTTCACAAGAAGACGAAGGGAGATCGGAAACATGCAATTCAAACTGACAAACAATTATCTCGTAAACTTAGGACAATACACATCGTTTTCGCATAGGGCTAATTCAGTGGGTTTCTTAGTACTATTAGCGGCTATCGTTTTCTTATGCCTCGCTTGTGACAACGCAGAGCGAACGACGAACATTGTAACCGCACCGGAGGACGCAGCCGAGCAACTCCCGCCCGGTGAAGGGTTAGATGTCGGAGCACTCGCTCCTGAATTCACGCTTCCAGATGGCGATGGGAAATCCCGTAGTCTGTCAGAATACCGCGGACAGAAGTTGGTTATTGTCTTCTATCGCACTGGCACGTGAGGCACCTGTCAAGCGCAACTCGGTGAGTTGCAAGAGGGGTATGGAGACATTCAAGCCGAAGGTGCCGAGCTGATTGCCATCAGTGCCGATCCGCTGGCTGTTGTTAGTTCAGTACAGGAGAAACTTCAAATCACCTATCTTTTACTCGCGGATGAAAATACAAAGACGATCGCTGACTATAATGTCGTTGATCCAAGTGAAATTGAGGTAGCGCGTCCAGCGACCTATATTATTGATCAGGATGGTCGTGTTGCGTGGAAATACCTTGACGCTAAGAGTGGTAAACGCATCGGACCTGATCCTATTGTCGCGCAATTGAATAAATTTTAGTAAGGAGTCTTTTTGAAATGATTGATGTCTGCTTTTTTGCTGACGAGGTTTCTAAGACCGATTTTGAGGAAGCCATCAAACTCGGAGTTGAAGCTGGCGCAAATACCGTCGAAATACGCGGCGGCGTTTGGGGCAAACATGTAACTGAAATTGACGATGACGATGTTCAACGCGCCCAGGATGTGCTCAGCACTTATAACGTCCGGGTCGCCAGTATCGGCTCTCCGTTTGGGAAATGCTCGATTGATGAGCCACAGGAGTACGAACAACACCGGAAGCACTTTGATCGGATGGTTACACTGGCACACGCCTTTGATACCCAGGTTATTCGCGGATTTACGTTTTGGAATCCAAATCGGCGCATTAAAGGGGCACCGCGTCCTGATATTAACGACTATATGGAACAGATCGTTGAGAAGCTTTCGCTTGTTGTTCCGATTGCGGAGAGCGCGGACGTTACGCTCTGCTTTGAGAACGAAAGTGCGTGTCTCGCTGGAACCTGCGAAGAGACGCGTGCGGTCATCAATGCGCTCGGAAATAGTCCAGCACTCACCTCTTGTTGGGATGTCAATAATGGCTTACATTGTGGTGAAAACCCGCTGCCGGACGGATATGCACATATTAAAGGGCTTGTGCGGCATCTGCATGTGAAACCGAATGCAGAGAAAAATCTTAATCCAATCGGTGACACAGATTTGCACTACGAGCAAGTGCTGGAAACGTTAGTCGCCGATGGTTTCACTGGCGCGGCGAGCATTGAACATTGGGGACAACCGGAAGATATGTTGAAAGGCGTACGGCAACTGCGCGCCGTGATTGATGCTATGTAGCTGCTTATAGATAAAGGAGAACAGAATGCAATTGAAGCCGGATGCACCCCAATTGACTTGGCAGGGAGCCGTCTCCCTTCAGGAAACCGAAGCTGGAATCATGCCGTGGCGGACACCACACTCGTCGCATGTCTTATTCCCGGAGCCGTTACTGGAACGCTCAGCGATGCCTGCAGGTGTTCGCATCAGTTTTCGGAGCAACACGACGCGGGTTTCGGGGAACATCGCACCGCAGAAGGAAAGCGGCATCCTGGATCTCTGTTGTGATGGTGAAGTCGTAGCATCGCTTGACTTGGCGGAAAAGGACGCCTTCGCTTTTGAAAATTTGCCCGATGGAGAGAAGTTGATTGAGTTGTGGCTGCCGCAATTCGGAAGGTTTCAACTCCGCAGCTTGGAGATAGACGATGGTGCGACACTCGATGCGTTCACCGATCCAAGACCTCGCTGGATAACTTACGGCAGTTCTATCACGCAGTGTCGAACAGCGGCATCACCAACACAGACGTGGCCGGCAATCGTTGCACGTGAACACGGGTTGAATTTGACCGGTCTCGGTTATGGCGGACAGTGCCATCTCGATGCAATGGTCGCCCGAATGATCCGGGATCTGCCAGCGGATTATATCTCAATGTGTCTCGGTATCAACATCCAAGGCGCATCCAGTTTAGGACCGCGGGCGTTTCGTCCTGCGATTATCGGAGCGGTACAGATTGTCCGTGAGAAGCATCCAGATATCCCGATTGTGCTGATGTCACCCATTTGTTGCCCACCGCGGGAGGAAAATCCAAACACTGTAGGATTTCATCTCAAAAGAATGCGTGAGGAGGTACAAGCCGCTGCCGAAGCACTTCAAACACACGGCGATCAGAACGTCCATTATGTTGATGGGTTGCGTGTCTTTGGTGCTGACTATGTTCATCTACTCCCGGATGACCTACATCCGGACGCTGAGGGTTATCGGGTTATGGGTAAGAATTTTGTCGCTGAGGTTGCAGAGAAATTTTTTGTATAAATAACCGAAGGGGTAGGCACAAGACCTACCCCGTAAGCGTCAATTTTAGAAAAAATAAGCATGTTTCGTGCTGTCAGAAAAGCGTTCAGAAGTCAAATCATGTCTCATATTCTCCAAAAAATGTGGGTGTAAATACGTTCTTTAGTCCCGTAGGGACGGCATCTGTGTAGAAACGCGTGTCCAATAAAGAACCAAGCCCCGTAGGGGCGGCATCTATTAACACGCTTCTACAAAATACCGTGAAAATCCCTAAATTGACTATCGAGAACCCAGGACTTAGGGGAAACCCAAGCAAAAACCCTCTACAGATTAGCGGGTTTTCAGTTTCGACCAAGTAGTTGCTATCTTGCCTTTTGCGGAGACCCCTAATGCGGCTTCCCAACCGCTTTCCATGAGGAGTTGAATGTCCTCTTCCTCTAACGCCACGCCTCTTTTAGAGACAAAAACCTCGTCTAACCCGCCTTTAAGGTTTTCGCTGCCCCATCCGCCAAATTTCAATGCAGCCGGATTGTCCATCGTCGCGCCGACATTTCTCTCTGTTTCCTTTTTCCCATTGACATATAACGAGATAACTCCTTTTTTGCGAACAGCGACGGTGTGATGCCAGCCCTTTCCGACAATATCGGTTTTACCGTCGTCGATGTGGTTTCCACCACCCTCAAAGATAAAGAAGCCGGTGTCTCTATCGATGCTTGAACTCATCGCCCAAAACCCTGCGCCGCCGTTCCGTTTGATGACGACATACGCGTCCTTGTTTTCTGAGTTCATCCAACATCCAACGGTGAAATCGTCGTCTTCAAAATTGAAGAGATCGTTATGCTCAATAGTGACAAACTTCGGAGTGCCATCAAACTCCAATGCTTTGCCAAATTTTCCGTCTATCCATTTGGGTCCGTCAAATTCTCCATCGTTTCCGTTGTCGGTGAAGTCGCCGACAACTTTTCCTTTCCCTTCATCAAAGAGCCACACGCCAGCAAAATCGTCAAGATTGATTTCAGCAGTGCCGAGCGAAACAGTGATGAAACTGAGGCAGATACTGAAAAATATTGCGAGTCCACCGAATTTCATTTTTATCCTCCTATTTCCACAGCATTTCCTGTCTCTGCGGAAGCGTAAATCCCATCGGTTATTTTTTGAACAACAAGCGCGTTTTCCAAACTCGTCAAAGGTTGCCGATTTTCGCGTATACCAGCAGCGAAATCAGACAACGGTGTGCTATGTTGAGGTTCCGGTGCCTCGCCTACTTCCGCAAGCGTTACGGACGCCACACCGCCTTCTGTTGTCGTGCGATTATAGATAACGTTTTCCGGTTTACCATCACCCATGGTTAACTTGAGTGAGCCTTCTGTGCCGATAATTTCCCAACTGTCGTGCGTGTGCATCGTCATGAACTCACCGCGTTCTACACTAAGCACGATACCGTCTTCGCATCGGATGAGTGCAGTGTAGTGCGTTTCAGCATCGGAGCCTGGCGTGATATGCGATTGGAATACCTGCGGCACCGTCCATGTCTGGGCAAATACGGTCTCTGGTTTAAGCTGCCATCCTGTAATGCCGAGCAGGTAGTCGAGATCGTAGCATCCCCAGTTGACCAGGATACCACCGCCGTTGAGAGACTTGGTCAACCGCCACGCAGGGCGAGGTGTGTCTGGCTCTTTTCCTGCCCCTCTGATGGCGCGACAGTGCACACTGCGAAGTTCTCCTAAACCACCCGACGTGATGAGTTGCGTCGCAAGCTGCGCAGCTGCTCTGAAACGATTACGCGAAGAACAACATCCTGAAATTAAATCACCCCGCGCAGCGATGAGTTGTTCGACTTCAGCAGTGTTCATCGCAATTGGTTTTTCAATTAGGACATGCTTGCCTCTTTCAAAAGCGCGCAAAGCAACCTCTGTCCGATACTGCGTTGGAAATGCAAGCACAACTGCTTCGACTTCATCATCGTTGAGTAGATCGAGGTCGTTGCTATACATTTTGGGTGGGTTGAAGCGTTCAGCGGCGTTTGTTCTGTTTGCTTCGATCAAATCCGCTGCGGCAGCTAACGCAATGTGTGGTGCCTCCGATGCGATACTGAGATGTCTACTTCCAATGACACCACACCCAATCACACCTACTTTTACGGGTTCCATAATTAAGGGTCCTTTCTCTACGGTGAAGTCTGGGTGGTAGGAATAACACTGGGGTCGCTGTCGCCAATTGGACATTGATCCCAAACTTGTCCATTAGTATGGCATGAGGGAAAATTGATGTCAAGAAAATTCCGATAGGTGGCAGAGCTATTCAGTTCTCCCGCGATTTCGATCTCTCACTCGAAGCCACTTTTCACCTGATAATTTGCTTTTTCCCTGAAAATAATTGCTTTTTCACTCAAAATATTGTATACTTTAATAGTTGGATATAGGTTATATAATTATTTAATTTGTAATTATATAAATTGACCTATTATAACAAAACTTGCTACCTATATGATTTTAAACCCACGGATACCGTCTTTCAGCAAGCAGTATTCATTTTTGCGAAGAATTCGGCGTGTTCGGTGTCATTTTCGGTGCGAAGATGCACAACCTAAGCAGGTTATCCTACAAGGGGGCAGCTTGGGTTATAATATTGCCAATAAGATAGAATAGCGCAGAAAATGCCCCGTGCTTTTTCAAAACCTAAAGTTAACTCGAAGGTAACAAGAATGCAGCGCAGACACCTCACTCTTACCATCGCGAAACAGATTTTACCCCGGTATCACATTCACGGTGCCCGCGGTGGTGCTGCGCGTTGCTGCATCGCTTATTTATTGATGACTTGTGTTGTTAACCCAATATTAACAAAGCGAGTTTACCCCCCCCGTCTGCTTCACAAAAATTAAGTAAAATAATTTGCGAGGTAGTATCGGTCGCAAACGCTTTTGGATTTACTTTTCCTATTTTTCCGATATGGAAACTCCGGGTGAAGTCTGTATGCTGCCTTTTGCTGCGCGCCTGTCTATCACCGCTCATTTTCGGGAGGAGGTGAAAATGGAGAGGTCCCAGTGGCAAGCGCGATCCGAACTGTGTGTTAGCAGGTGTTTTGATGCAATACCGTATAATACCTCAAACGGGGGATTATGCCACACGCCGTTTGAATTATTGCGTAAGTCCTAAGTTAATATGCTCGCGTTTTCAACCAATAGTTCCACATTGGAAATGGATACAAAAATCGTCTAAACTCAGTATAGACATTATGAAAGGAAACAAGGATATGAAACTATTAAATCCATT
>JAJECN010000054.1 GCA_022821965.1 Candidatus Poribacteria bacterium | reverse complement strand
GTCAGCGCACTCCCAGTCAGTTTTCGCTTTCTTTTGACGAGCCCGGTATTGACGGCGAACTCATCTGGAACAGTTTCAAGCATGGCTTGCATTTTATCTGGCACTCGTTGTAAAATGGACATTGGAAATACCCCTTTTTTTGTAGAATTAACCTCTAATCTTTTTCTACATTATACAAGAGGTATTTCCATTTCACAGCATTTTTCTCAAAAGAAAACTTTTATATTTCTACTAAATTGACACCTATGGTGCGGTTGGGAAACCGCACCTACCGACCCTGGGACCACGACGGTTATTTTCTTAAATTGACACCTGCCGCTCCGTTGGGGCTTATTCTTGGGGGGACAGCATTCCTATACACATTTCGCCCCGCTGGGGCTGTATTTTAGAAACGCCTTTTTCTGTGAGTTGTCTTTAGAAAGCAAATAAGGGAAGATTAAACAGTGTTTCTAATGCGTGAGGGCATAGACGACGGCGTTAATTCCGAGTTTAAATGCCATGTCTGAACGTTCCCGTGGATAGAAATCCTCAGCGGCATGCTCCCATCCATCTCCAAGATCGCTATTGAAGTTTATCATCATCATGAGTCTGCCGTTGTCATCGTAGACACCAAGACACCGCGCAGGACGACCATCTCGTTTTTCATAGGTCTTTCCTCTGAGGGCTGCACCGGCACCGGGAATCTGCACCAGTTCATCAATGTCATAGAAACAGTGAAAAAGCGGATGCGAAATAGGGATGTCCACCGGCTCACGTTTCGGAAAAATCTTTTTCAATTGCTTATAAAACTGCTTCCACTGTCTGCCCCCATGAAAATCGTCTACTAAGATGAAACCGCCGCGCAGGAGATATTCGCGCAGGTTCTTCGCCTCCGCCTCAGTGAGTATCAATCGGCTAACCTCCAGCATATAGGCGAATGGGTAATGGAACAGCTCTTTGGAATTGATGTCAACAATTTTCTCTTTTGACGAAACGTTAATGTTCGTGTGCTTCCGAAGTTGGAAGATAAAGTTGCGATCTGAAGCGGGCCAATCTATATCCCATATACTCCGCCGCCCTCTATATTTTAAACGGACGAAGGTAAACTCGTCTTCGGACGAGGAAGCGATTTCCGGTTTACGATCTGGAAAGGCAGCAGAAACGAACAGCATACCGATAATAACAAAAACGGTTAAAGCGCGCATCGTTAAAATTTCCTAAAAAACATGATACCAAGTGCCAGTAATTACGTACCCGGGTTTTGATAAAAGCCGTTCTTTGGCAAATGCGTTGAAATTTAAAGCTCTCGCAACATTAATTCTCGCAATGAGATCATTTCTACCGAACTGCAGTCCAATGCCTATATTCCCACTTGGATCAAAGGTATACTTATCATTTGAAGCATTCCAGACTTGTCCTTCATCAAGGAACGCGATCACATACGCAATTCTGAAAATAGACCACTTCGTTATCTCAGCCAAGGGATAATGATATTCAATATTGAATAAAAACCCGCGGTCGCCTGCAAAAGCATACCGGGAGTACTTGTGCCAATTAGACGTAGTTTCTTTTTCTGCTTCGTCAGCGGGTGCGAACAGGGGGTAGCCTCTCAATCCGCCCGGTCCACTAATCACAAATTGGCGTTGCATTGGTAAATCCTTGTTAGAAAAACCGAGGAGCAGTCGGGTGCGAATCCGATGTTCACCAAGTGGATAAGCATATCGAAGGTGCAATTGATAACGTGTAAAATCAAAATCAGATCCGAATGATGGGTTACTATGTTCTACGAAGAGTGTATTGTGCCAACCGAGAGAATTTACTCGCATATCAAAATCGTATTGGAAGGTGATGCTCCGCATACCCCCCGGGTCTATGGGTGGATTCTCTCTCACCTTCCGACGAGATTTCCAATTTATAACTGACCAATCTGTGCTCTTTTGAAGACTATCATGTGCCTCAGTAACTACTGCTAATTTGAATGAATGGGTCGGCATGACCGGTTCCCATCTCAATGCAAGTTCAACGCCTCTTCGTAGGTAGTAGTTTGGATAGTCGTGTCCACCGTAAATTCGGTAAACCTGAGAAGACGCACTATCGTAATTCGGGAAAAGTTCTGGGGCAATTGCATCTGTCAACCGGTGAATCTGTGCTGCAAGTCCTAAGTTCCAGATGTAGGGTTTCCCCAAATTCGCTGTTCCCCCCAAACGGTAGTACAACTGATTATTGCCCTCCGCGTAACTTATGTTTCCAAAGAATTTCGAGGTTTGGTTGCGCATTGGATCTCCAACACCCCATAACCAAAGCGGTCCAACCTCTTTTCGTTTCCCAACTTCAAAGGTAGTCCCGATTTTCCAACCCGTAACACGGTTAAAACCTGAGGTTATCAGCGGGTTAAAACCGAGGTAAATGTCGGTGGCAAGTGGCTTTTCATCAACAGTAATAGTGGCAATGTACTTTGAATCTTCTTCATCAACCTGTAGGTTTATCTCCTCAAAATGGGGCATCACTCTAAACAATGTTTTAAGTGCCTGTTCGATGTCTTCAGAACCATTTTCAAGGGTCTGCTGGATCTGTGCCTCCGAAATCTTTTTATTTCCTCGGATGCGGACCTCGTGAATAGGCGCGTCTCCTGCCCAAAATCGGGTTGCCATAGGTAATGTTTGCGTATCTAATTTCGCCGGAACCAACTTGTCGCCTATTGATCTGTGGATTTGATTGCCACGGGATCCAGAAATCTTTAGAGATTCCAGGACCGATATGGTTTTAGGAAGATTGTCCACAGTAATTATCGCAGTCCGTTTGGCATCTTTTTCTTCAACACGCAGGGATACTTTTCTGGAACTCTTACGAAGCACACTCGCAAGGACGGGCATAACCGCTATAATGTCACCTGACCCGCCCTCAAGAATCTTCATGATATTGGTTCTTTCGATCGCCATCGTGTCCCCGATCCGTTTTGGATCCAACCCTTCAGGTGTTGCCAGACCGTTCCGGATCTGCAGTTCATGAATTGGTTTACCGTCAATTAGCCAATTCCAAGACTCTACTGGTTTACGCGCCTCTTGTATGACCTGAATTTTTTTCTCTTCACCCTTATTCTCATTTATATCAGGAAGTTTTGGATCTAACTCAATGGATTCGGGTTCTGGAAGAACTGGAGGCGGTGCGAGTTTCAAATCACGAGGTTTGACAGACATTAACTCAGGAATTTCAATACCGAGTTGATTAAGATTGAGTAGCAATTCGCCGAGCTGCTTTTGCGGGATTTCACCAATGATATTTATCAAGTATACACCACTGTCGCTATTGACGATGACGAAGATTCCATCAATAGTTTCACCTCTTTGGAGTGTATAAAGATGCAAATTGTCGCTTCCGACATCGCCTTGCCAGTGTTCCCCAAGCACGTTCCATCCGCGTCCTTTGAGTGTCTTTTCATAATACTGAACAACTTCCTTAAGATCAACAGAACGGTGCCGGTAATTGCAGAGGTGCAGATTGTTTATAGTGTTGAACAGCGGGGCAAGATCGGCGGTTGGATCTTCTATTACAAGACCAATAACACGTCTATCCAAATCAAACCGGAATTCAGGTGATGGCACATTTGGACAATCAAAAGCAACAGTGCCGTCGTCCGGCTGGGAATGCACTGTTAGACTCATGAGAAACAGAAACACTATCAATGCTTTCGTAATCGCATATTTCATCCGAAATCTCCCTTACTGTTCGCTGTCAATGTCCTTCAGACGTTGCTGTAGTTTCCGCAAAGCATCTGGAATGCGAGGCTTGCCGGGGCGATAGATAATTTCGGGCGGTACAATCTTCCCTGACCGGGTTGACTCCCAACGCCAATTCCATTTGGGGGTTGTTACGGAGATGGAAGAACGAGCCCACTCAGAAACGGGTTCCTTCGGAGGTTGATAGTACCACTGTAGCGCGATGAATTCTCGGGGGCCCTGGAAGTAGTGAATCTCAACGGGATAGATGCCTGCTGTAAGCACTATGTACCCTTGTTTACCCCTTGCTGGGTGGACTCCGTCATTATCCACAACTAAGGCACCATCGACATATAATTTCGCGCCGTCATCTGCGTAAAGCCCGAAGGTATAACGCCCTGGTGTATCAATTGCCAAGTCTCCACGGAACCGAATCGCAAAATTCTCAACGACAGACTGTGTTTCTGGCGTGGGAAATCCCTCGGTATACCTCCGTTGAGGCACATCAAGATTTGGTGTGATAAAAGTGTAGACAGGTGTCAGAAGGTCAAAATTTGGCATCTGGTGGATCGGACCGCCGGGGACGTAGACTTGCCCAATTAATCCGTGTCCGGGCATTGCATCTGTTCCGAAGATACCGAGTCCGGCACCTATACCTACACCGTCAAGGTTTCCGAGTCCCACATCGGACGCGCCTGTCCCGTGCCCCAAGCCTTTTCCCGTGCCATATCCCCCGTGCCCAGGGCCTCCAACACCACCACCTCGCTGCCCTTCAATGACGACAGGACCCGCCAACGCGCCATCATCCTCGCCAAAACTGGCATTGGACACAGGACTCGGACTATCCTCTTGTGGAAGATCGGTGTGTGTAACAAGATCGGGAGCGACATCAGCATGAATCGGTGCTTTCGGCACGTTCACTTCCGGTGCGTACGTCGGTGAAGCTGGAGAAGAGGTCGATGCTTCAGCTTCACTTGCTTTCGGCACCAAAGGTGTCCGTGGAGGTAAAACCCTTCGTCTCACCTGTTTCTCAGCTTCCGGCTCTAATATCTCAACCGATATGCTCTCTTTTTCCGCATTGAAATGATTGACGAGAAACGGGGAAATCGCTAACATCAATCCTATGTGAAGCGCAAAAGATGCCAATAAGGCGCGGTTTGTGTGTCTTCGCATTTTGTTATCCCTCATGCATTTGGAAGCGACGCGGTTGTGAAGTTTACTCACAAAGAGATCGGGATTCGGAGATCCCTCCTACAAATGTCCTTTTTATGTTACTACAAACGAGCTCCCAAAAAGTTGCATGTTTTTCCAAACTATCTTGGGTCGTAAACATTCTTAGTGCGTCAGTGAATAGATAACGGCGTTAATGCCCATTTTGAATGCCATATCTGAATACTTGCGTGGGTAGAATGAATCAGCGGCGTGCTCCCAAGCATCTCCCCAATCGGTATTGAAGTTTATCATCATTATGAGCCTGCGGTTGTCATCATAGATTCCGAGACACTGCACGTGACGCCCGCCATCACTTGCTCTTTCGTAAGTTCTTCCTCTGCGTGCTGAGCCCGCTCCAGGAATTTGCGCCAATTCGTTGATTCGATAGAAGCAGTGAAAAAGTGGATGCGACATCGGAATCTCCTCCGGTTCACGATCCGGGAAGATTTTCTTCAACTGTTTATAAAACTGTTTCCATGCTTGTTTTCCGTGAAAATCGTCGACAAGGATAAAACCACCGCGTAGTAGGTATTCCCGTAAATTTCTCGCCTCAGCGTCGGTAAATTTCAAACGCTTGACATCCACCATATATCCAAACGGATAGTGAAAGAGTTCCTCAGAACCGATATCAATTATCTTTTCCTTTGAACTCACAGCGACATTTGTCTGCTTGCGGAGTTGAAAAATAAAGTTTCTATCTGAAGCGGGCCAATCTGTATCCCATTTACCATGATGTCCGCGGGCACCCCTGTATTTTAAACGAACAAAAGTGAATGCGTCAGTCCCTTGATTCTCGGATGCAGCTGCAGACACAAGATGATCGCTAAGAATAGATGGTGCTGTCAATATAGATACCAGATACAGCATAAAGGATAGTAATACAATACGATTTATGTGTCGAGGCATTTCATTGTCTCATGTTTCGCTGATTAAAAACTATAGAACCAGACCGCGTTAAATCGGACGCCCTGTTCCGATTCAAAGGGTTGTGCAATGTTAAATCGCAAAAAAGAGTCGCTTTCACCGAATTGGAAACCGATGCCGGAATTGCTCTTCGGTGCAAGCGTACGCGTTTCGTCGGCTATATTCCACGCTTGACCTGCATCAACGAAAAGTATCAAAAAGAGATTGAAATCAAAATTAAATTGCTGACTTCCCCAGGAAAACAGTTGCGGTAAACTGAAAAAATATTCGATATTAAAGAGATAACCACGGTCGCCAGCAACGGCGTAAAGCGGATAACCGTTCAATAGTCCGGGTCCCCCGATGACGAATTGGCGTTGAATTGGCAAAGCGTCGGTTGAAAAACTGCCGATAGCACGAGTCCGTATCTGATGTCCACGGAATGGATATGCATAGCGTAGATGGAGCTGATACCGGGTAAAATCAAAATCTGACCCGAAGGCGGCATTGCCGTGCTCAACTGAAAACGTGTTATGCCAACCGAGGTGATTTCGGCGGGTGCTAAGATCGTATTCAAACATGACGCTCCGCATCCGCCCGGGTGTTATCACCGGATTTCCGCGTGCCTTTGACTTTGAACGCCAATTGAAGAAATGCCAATCTGTGCTTTTTTTCAAACTATCATGTGTCTCAGCGAGTAGAAATAGTTTGAACGAATGCGTCGGCATGACCGGCTTCCATTCCAATCCGATCTCAATCCCTTGTCTCAAGTAGTAATTCAAGGGATCTCGCATCCCCAAAACTCGGAGAGCAGTTGTCCCACCACCATCGTAGTGAGACAAAAGATCAGGGGTGATAATGCCTATGGAACGATGGAGTTGGGCAGTCACGCCGAGATGCCATGAATAGGGTTCACTCCAGACTGCACTGCCGCCAGCTCGGTAGTAGATTTGTTTATTGCTGAGTCCGTAACCAATCTGTCCAAAGAGTTTTGAATTGTCATCGCCAGTGGACTCAGGAGAAGAACTGATTCCAAAGGACATACTGCTTTTCTTTTGTCTCCGAAAGCCGGATTCGATGCGTGTGCCGATCTCCCATCCAGTGACACGGTTGAATCCAATCTGTGGGGTTCCATCCGTATAAAAACGGGGATCAATCGGTTTGTCCACCACAGTAATTATTGCTGTCCGCTGCGAATCTTTCTCTTCAACCACGAGATCTACCTTTTCAAAGGTTGGCACTGCCTTAGGGAGCGCTTTGACCGCCTCCTCAATCTCTTGAGGTCCTTTCTCAAGTGCTTTTCTCACTGTGTCCCTCTCTGTCCCTCGAATTACGATCTCGTGAATTGGATCTCCTTTTCGGGTACGAAACGACTTCGCAAGCATCGTGGGGTGTGTGTCATCTAACATTCCACCCGCGCTGATTGTAACACTCCGTTCCGATGTATTCACAATGAATTTCGGTGAATCATCAGATCCATTTTTTGATAATAGGTTGTCTAATAAGTCGGTGATGTCCTTGGATCCACTTTTCAATCCGTCGCTTATTCTGGCAACCTGTTTTTTTCCTGTTGAGCGAATCTGAATGCTTTCAATCGGGTGTCCGCGGTAGGTCCAATGCCCTTGATGGCTCTCGGTGTAGGTACTGATAGGCGGTATGCTGAAGGTTTTCTTATACGTTGTCTGCCCATTGACAGTGGAAGTGTTGCCAGTACGGAATAGCGTTGGCAGCGGCATGCGTTCTACTGTTTCTACAGATTTCGGGAGGACGAGTTCATCGAGCGATTTCAATTCGGGGATCTCAATGCCAAGTTCACCGAGATTGGCTAAGAGGCGATCTGCCTGTTGTAAAGGGACACTGCCGACGATATTTAGTAGAGATATGTTCTCGTCGCTTTTTACGAGGACAAAGATCCCCGCGATAGTATTATCCGAACGTTTTAGCTCCGCCGGACGCGGAATTCCAAACTGGTCAAAGGTCCCCGCGATAATGTTATCAGATCGCCGGTTTTGCCCAACAGTTCTCGCCAACACATAGAGATGGACGTTATCAGTTTCCTGTATACTGTGCCAGTTTTCCGTTGCTTT
The DNA here is from genome assembly GCA_022821965.1 of Candidatus Poribacteria bacterium. Classification (GTDB taxonomy): domain Bacteria; phylum Poribacteria; class WGA-4E; order WGA-4E; family WGA-3G; genus WGA-3G. Next base: position 176,111 of record JAJECN010000054.1, on the reverse strand, counting down.
TAATTTTTCACCGTAATACCGAACCAATTTATCAAAAACATCTGCTTCGTAATCATAGATGCGGATGTAGAGGTCATCGACTGTGTTGAAAGGTGTTGTCGTAGCGGCAAGTGCGATAATTTCACGCGTGAAGTGGAATTGGAACTTGGTGTTCGGTGTATCAGGACAATCAAAAGGGATTGTCCCAGCCGACGTTTCAGCGGCGGTTAGTGGAGGGGCAATTAGTAGCAATAGGAATAAGATTAAGATGCTGTTTTTCATGTTTTCTCACATAATCCAGGAGAGTTATATCATTTTAACAGGTCAAGGTTTTATTGTCAAATTCAACTACTTAGACACCGCACGGAGGCGAGGATTGTATCCTCGCCTCCTGAAAATCTGTCTACATATTTTCAAGCTTTACTATAAATTGTCCAAACTTTAGTCCTTTTCTAAGGACTGCTAATTGAATCTAAACTTATGGCATTTTATCAAGCGGGAAACGGAGGACACCACGACCGAGCGTTCCAACATAAAGCGTGTTATCATCGACAGTAAAGGAGGTGATCGCGCTTGGAACTTCCGGTGTAACCTGTTTCCATGTGATCGAATTCCCCTTGAGTTCATACACCTGCCGTTCCGTTGCACCATATAATGTTGCGCCGTCCACCGCAAATTTCTCTATGACAAGTGGCGTGCCTTCCGCATCGGTTACTTTATGCCAACGCGTCCCATCGCTTGAATATGCGACCCCTTTATCTGTTGCTACGTAAACAGTTGACCCAGCGAAGACGACTGTGTTGTAAGCGGCAACGGAAAATGGGAGATCTACGGTGACATCATTCCAGGTATCCCCTTCATCAAACGATTGCATGAGGTGTCCATCCTGTTTGCCAACATAGAGGGTTTTACCGGACACAGCAAGTTTGACCCCGAGAGATTGAATAAGATCGGTTGCCTCAGCGTAAGCGTACTCAGCAGAATAGAGGTTAGAAAGAGAGGGGGGTTCGGCTTCATCTTTTAACCCGGTGTCGAACCACGCAGTCATACCGGGTTTCCATCTGAACAACCTCTGCTGGTATTCAACATAGTAAGTATCACCACTAACGGCAAAGGCCCCATAAAACGACATCATACTGGATGATGCTGGTTCTTGGAGTGCCTTATTGAGTGCTTCATTTTTTAGCTGCTCAAGATCAATGTGATCCTTGAGTGCCTCATTTAAATCAATCCCTTTGAGCATCTCATTTGCCTGTTCAGGATCAAGAGCTTCAATCTCTTGCTTACTCTTGCCTGTAATCGCTTCCAGCGCGGTCATGAGCACTTCTGGCGGTATCTCTATCGTCGTCCGGACCTTATTACCTGGACCGATTTTCCCAAAAGCAGGCATATTACGGATAAACCTTATGCGACTGTCCACGGTAGATTGTCGAAGCAGCGGTGAAGGTGAATTCATATCATTTCCCCTCTTCGCATAGAGAACACCGTCAAATGCCTTAATAATGACACCATGGTCAAGACCGTCGCGGAGCGGTGTCCACGACTCACCACCGTCTACTGAGGTGACAAACCCATTCATTGAATTTGCGTAGAGTTTACCCTTAACAGCAATCAAGGTCGTAACGGTAGTGTCCACGAATCCAGTATTAAACTGATGCCACGATTTGCCGCCATCCGTTGTCCGCTGAACCCCGGGTGGGATACCTCTATAGAAGGTGTTCTTATCTAACATCAGCACAGGTGGGGCGATACCATAATCCCCGGTCTTTAAATCTAAGAAATTCCACGTCTCTCCGGTGTTTATAGAGTAGAAAAGTTCTCCGTTCGCATCTACCAGCATCACCCTTTCTGCCGCTGCGACTATCTTGATTTTCGAGAGCATCTCCATCATAAACGGAGAACCTCCGTTCCGTAACGGAAACCTACGCTTCCTGTTCCCTTTCTCATTCTCTAATCTCTCCCAGGGATCTATAGAATACCAAGAATTGCCTGAATCTGTTGAACGGTAAAGCGACCACCATGCGTTATCGCTCATTCCTGATTTGGATCGCATCTCTACACTATTTGTAAACGCATCTCCAGCTGCAGCATAAAGCCGGTGCTCTGCAACTACCAAGGCATAGATAGTCGGTTTCTCCGTGCTTACCCCTTCTGGACGAATGGGCACTCTTTCCCATGTCCCAGCACTAAGACGATATAGCCCGTTATCGGTGCCAGCAAATACGGTGTTTTCAACGGCAGCAAGTGCGTGAATCTTATTGGCATCTAATCCATCTTTCAGAGCTATCCACGATATACCATTATCTTGGGAATGATAAACTCCTTCAGCAATCCCAAGATAAAAGCCTGCGTCGGTTATCACTAACCCTGCTGACACGCCTTTTGGATGGCTGCCGAGCGAGTTCCACGTGGCACCACTATCGGTAGAAGTTAATATTTCTGTATCGGTAGCCACATAAAGCGTACCGTCGTGCTCTACCATTTGCCCCCCGCCCGTTAGCCAATCCTGCACGCTGCGTGAGGTTTCGGTTCCGGCACTCACAAGTTTCCATGCACGCTGATCGTCTGACAATTTGTAAAGACTGGTGGCTGTCCCTGCGTAAATGCTCCCACCCGTTGTGACGAAAAGGGTGTTGACTGAGGCTCCCTCAGGACCTTTTGTCTGTATCCAGTGCGGTTTAGGCGTTGAAACTTCGGCTTCGTCGGCAAGTGCTGCGGCGAAGAGTCGCGCGTCGGGTTTCTGGGCGGCACCGGGACTTTTACCGGGAGTCGCCGAGCTTCCTGCCTGATTCCGAACAGCAGGTTTCGCCGGGGTATCAACAACAAAAAGTGCCTCAATGAGATCAACCGTCGGTTCCGATGTGGCGTTTAAATTGTATGGCTTCTGGAAGCGGGAGAGGTACTGCGTGCCAACACCCATCAGCAGGAAAATCAGAACAGCTGAGGCGGCAGAAAGCACCCATGGAACCATGGGGTTATTTGCAGCAGGTGCGGTGGGAGCAATACGCGAGATTTCACGCATAATGTTTTCTGTCAATTGCGTAGGCAGTTGAAAACTGCCAAGGTTTTGTCGAATCATGTCTTCTTCCTTCTTTAGGCGATTTCGTGCGCGGCTAAGCCTGCTTTTAACGGTATTTGGAGAGACACCGAGAAACTCGGAAATGGTTTTGATTGTCATCTCACCGAGGTAATGGAGGGTCATCACTGTCCTTTCACTCTCAGGCAGTTTTTGGAGCAGTTCCTTGACGACTTCACGACGCGTCTCATCGGCTTCGGCTTCCTGTTTCTGTGCCATATATCGGGAGTATGACGCTCGATTCACCTCATTCATATCAGTGACCTCCAAGGATTGTTCCGGTAAGGATTTCTTTTGGAACCAGTCAGCGCACAAGCGTGACGCGATGACATAAAGCCAGCCGCCAAACAAGTTGTGATTTTTTAATGTTTCGAGTTTCTGGTATGCCCTGAGAAACGCGTCCTGCGTGATTTCCTGAGCGATGTGAAAATCACCGATTTTCCGCCACGCGAGGGCATGCACACCCTTCTGATACTTGTTGACGAGAAGCGCGAACGCCTCTTGGTCGCCTTGCAGTACCTGCTGAATGAGTTGCGCATCTTTCTGTTCCATTGCGAGCTCCTTTGGAATCCTAACATCTTTTAATTTAAGTGACAGGTTTTAGATATTAAAAGGTTGCATTATTTTAAAATAACATGAAAAATCAATTTTGGGTTGTATTTAACCCCTAAATCCGATGATCAGGGGACTTTAAGTGGAAATGTATAAGTCCAATGGAATTTAGGAAGGATAGAACACAATTATGTGTGCATAAAATTTATAGGGAAATCGAGGTTTGACCCGCGATTTCCCTAAGCAATTTGGATATTACATCTGAATTCGCCTTACCATTCACAACTGCCCCCAGTTAGCATCTACAAATCGCTAATTGAATCCGAACGTGTGACGTTTCATAGAAGTCCCCTCACGCGCCTCCATGTTCTCTATACTTGCTTCAAAACCTAAGTTTTCGACAGCCTCGATTAATGCTGCTTTCACACGGGCTGAAATTACATCACTTACGCCATTAGTAGGATCGGCACCAGCGAGTGCCCATACCTTAACAGTAAAGTACTTCGGTTCATCGGGCTTCAGACGCCAGCCGACTTTATTTTCTAAAACAGGTTCGTCAGATTCATCTTTAACCTTTTCAAATGAAACATCACCAGTGGAATGCGTGTATTTTATCGAGACTTTGGGGGCACCCCCCACTTTACCAAACGGCATTGTGGCTTTCGTTACCTTGTAGGTAGCATCCTCTATCACCAACGCATCAATCTTTTGCAATGCGTGGATAACGCGGTAGACAGAAGTAACCCGCGTCATACCGGTGACTGCCAACGTGACATCAAACCCTGTTTTGCCGAATTCTTCGGTAGTGCACCCCAGCTTAAGAATAAACGATACAGCCAACAGGATAAATAGACAGATAAGCAACGACTTCAAGCGCATTTCAATTTCCTCCACATTTTATAGTAAAACTTACAATCTACACTATTCGTCAAGCGTGAAACGTAGCACACCACTGCTGGAAGTCCCGACATAAAGCGTGTTGCCATCAACATCAAACGACAAGACGGTATCCGGGATTTCAGGTGTTACTTGTTTCCACGTGTCAGAATTTTCTTTCAACTGATACACGTATTGTCCGGATGTCCCATATACCTTCGTGCCATCTACCACAATTTTTTCAATAACAAGTGGGCTGCCTCCAAGGTCAACTGCCTCATGCCATTGGGTTCCATCGTTTGAATAAGCGACCCCTTTATCGGTTGCGACATAAACAGTTGATCCAGCGAAGGCAATTGCATTGAACTTCTCCACAGGAAACGGAAGATCTGGGGTGACATCGTTCCAAGTTTCTCCCTCATCAAATGATTGAGAGAGATGTCCATCCCTTTTTCCAACGTAAACAGTTTTATTTGCAACTGCAAGTTTGAAACTCATAGAATTAAGAACATCACTAAAAAGAGAAGTACCCGCCGAATAATCAAAAGGCGTGGACATTAAAGTTGAAAAAATATTTTCGGCTGTATCTACTAAACCGGTGTCATACCACGCGTCCGTACCGGATTTCCATCTGAAGAGTTTCTGCTTGTATTCAACATAATATGTATCACCACTGACAGAAAAATCCCCGAACATTGATGCCATAGCGGTTCCAAATGATTCTTGGACCATCTGATTCGCTGCTTTACTTGCCTGTTCAATATCCTTAGTATCGGGTGCTTCACCGTTCTCAAGGTCTTGTTTAGCTATATCCCTGAGCATATCGCGTGCTGCCTTATCGTTTTTTTGGTTTAACCGATCCGTTAGTTCATTATTCAGAGGATCAACCTTTTCAAGAATCTTAGGGATCCCAGGGATAGGAATAAATTTGTCACCCTCTGTAGATAAACGCAGAATCTGAGGTTTTATGACTGCCATACCTTTCATATAAAGCACGTCATCAAATTTCCGAAAAACTGATATACCTGCCATAGGGGGAGCATCGATGGTAAAGGGTGTCCAAGACTCACCACCGTCAGTTGAGATGACAAGTCCGTCCATTTCAGAGGCGTAGAGTTTACCGTGAATAGAGAATAGATCCATAACGGTAGTTCCAGCGAGTCCTGTATTAAGTTGATGCCACGATTCGCCCGCATCAGTTGTGTGATAGACTCCAGTTTGGCTGCCTCTGTAGAAGGTATCTGCATCCAACATCACAATAGGTGGTGCTATATTGTTCATTCCAGCAGACCTATCCTTTAAATCTAAGGAGGTCCACGTCTCGCCAGCGTTAACTGAATAGAAAAGTTCACGTGGATGCGCTAACATAACTTTAGCTCCAGACGTGATTATTTTGAAATTTGAATAGGTAACATCAACAGGCGTTGAATTGGCACCCCGTGGCGGAAATAGAATTGAAAGTATACCCTTCGGCTTTCTCTCATTTTCCGTCTTTTTTCTCGGATCTATAGCATACCACGTATCACCCAAATCGGTTGAGCGATAAACTGACCACCAGTTATCACCTGTCACTATCGCTTTACTTTGGGTGCCGATCTCATTTGTAAATTCCCAACCCGCGGCAACATAGAGACGGTGTTCAGAGGCTGCCAAAGCGTGGACGGTCAGTTTTTGTGCGCGTTTATCTGCAGTACCCACCGACAACCGTTCCCACGTCTCAGCATTGCGGCGATAGAGGCCGGTATCGGTGCCAGCAAATACCGTGTTTTCAACGGCAACAAGTCCTCGAATTTTCTCGGCTTCTAAGCCATCTTTCAACGATATCCACGCTGGCTGACCATCTTCAGAAAAATAAATATCTTCAATAAATGCAAGGAAAAAACCGGCGTCGGTGACTGCGAAACCTCTGGGAGCACCTTTTGAATGGTCACCGAGCGAATTCCATGTCTCTCCAGCGTCTGCGGATGCTAATACTTCTGTATCAGTAGCAAGATAGAGCATATCACCGTGCTCCGTCATCTGTATCCCACCCACTATCCAATCTTGGATACCGAGTGAACTGGCACTTCTTGCATTAACGAGTCTCCACGTGCGCGCATCGTCGGTGAGTTTATAGAGACTGGTGGGTGTCCCTGCGTAAATATCACCAGAATTTGTCGTGAAAAGGCTGTTAACGTGCCCCCCTTCCGGTCCCTTTGTTTGTATCCACTGCGGTTTAGGCGTTGAAACTTCTGTTTCGTCAAGTGCTGCGGCGAAGAGCAGAGCGTCGGACTTTTGACCACTCCCCGGACGCTTACCTGGAGTCGCCGAACTACCTGCCTGATTTCGCACTGCAGGTTTCGCGGATGAATCTAAGACAAAATCTGCTTCAATGATCTCAACTGTCCGTTCCGATGTCGCATTCAAATCGTAAGGTTTCTGGAAGCGGGAGAGGTATTGTGTACCAACACCCATCAGCAGAAAAATCAAGACAGCAGAGGCTGCTGAGAGTGCCCACGGCAACATAGGTTTATTCGTAGCAGGTGCTGTAGGAACGATGCGCGAGATTTCTTGCATGATGGTCTCTGTTAAGTTAGCAGGCAGTTGGAAACTGCCGAGGTTTTGTCGGATCATGTCTTCCTCCTTCTTCAAACGGTTACGCGCGCGATTGAGACGACTCTTCACAGTATTCGGGGATACACCGAGGAACTCACTGATGGTCTTGATTGTCATTTCACCGAGGTAATGGAGCGTCATCACTGTGCGTTCGCTTTCTGGGAGTTTTTGGAGCAGTCTCTTGACGACTTCACGACGTGCCTCATCTGCTTCCGCCGCCTGCTTTCCTGCTATGTATCGGGAATATGACACTTGACTCACCTCGCTTGCATCGGTAACTTCCAAGGATTGTTCCGGCGGGGGATTCTTTCGGAGCCAGTCGAGACACAAGTTTGACGCGATGACATAAAGCCAGCCACTAAACGACTCATAACTTTTCAAGGTTCCGAGCTTCTGATATGCCTTGAGAAACGCGTCCTGTGTAATCTCCTGCGCGATGTGAAAGTCGCCGACTTTCCGCCACGCTAACGCGTGAACACCTTTCTGATATTTGTTGACCAACGGCGTAAATGCGTCTTGGTCACCCTCTAATATCCGTTGAATGAGTTTGGCATCTTTCTGTTCCATTGCAAGCCCCTCCGAAATCGCCTCGCCTATCTTTTGTTAAAAGTGACGAATTCTGAGTATTGAAAGGTTGCATTATTTTTCGGAAGATGGAATTGCAATCAAGAAATCAATGCTATCAGAAGCGATTAAAGGAGAGGCAACGGCGTAACAGCAACTTTGGGAGGGTGCTAAACAATTCTATCTGTATCGGATTTGTAGTGTAAAATCTACGGTAACGTGAGTTCGATTTAGAGCAATTTCTTTTGCCGCATCAGATTTAAGACAGCCGCTGTCATTGCATTGAATTGGTCAGGATTGTCCGCGAAACGGTTGGCAAGTTCAGCCTCAGGCATCCATTGGATGGCACGTGTGCCGTCGCCTTCCGCCAGTAAGACCCCTTTAGCACGGCAGCGAAAGTATACGCCCATGCCGTTGAAACCCCGCGTTGTCTGATAGACAGCGAAGGGTTCAAGACATTCTACTGTAGACTCCATGCCTGAGTGCTGCACTGCCTGCCCTTCAATCTCCTCCACCTCCAATCCTGTTTCTTCACGCACTTCGCGACGGAGTGCAGTCAGCAAGGATTCGTGCGCCTCCACTGTTCCGCCAGGAAATTCTAAACTCTGTCGTTGACCGGGGCGGTCACGCATCTGTACCACGTACTCAATGCCGTTTTTTCCTTCGCGCCAAAGGATAGCACGAGCATTCACAAAGATCTGATGGGCGCGCGGAACTTCAATTGTCATTTTCAAGCCTTTCTAACGTAGGAGGGTTTTGGTTAAATCATATTGGTAAAGCCCACAATTATCTATATAACGTGAGCTCGACGTAGGTCCGTAGGTTGGGTTGAACGAGTCTGGCTCAAAATGCCGTGGAGAAAATAGACTAAAGAGATCAAGAAGTCTGAAATCACCACAACACGAGCGAAACCCAACATTTTCTGACACCGATACCGTTTGTGTTGTTGGGTTTCGCTCTGTTTAGTTCTAAGGAGTGTTGCTCGAAAATGCGGATTTTGCATATAACCGCAAGAGTTCTTGGTCTTTACCGCTCAACCCAACCTACGGTCTCATCCACATTTCTATCATTGAACTTGTATTTCTTACAATCAAATATCAGAGCGGAAGAATTTCAGAAATGCTATCGTCGTAAATGCTACCGCAAAAAAACCGAGTAAGAGGACATCTACCGCAGAGCGACGCAAGGTGTCCGATAAAGAAGGTTCCATCAGGGTTGGCGGCGGTGGTATTTCATCCGTTTCGGATTCAGAAGAATCATTCATCTGAGTTGCTAATAGCATAATCTGTCCCAGTACATCGTCTGAAACTTCGCTGAAATACGAGTCATCAACTTGACTGTAGTACCGCTCACCCGTTTGAAAGTAGCCGTCCCTTTTCAACTTGCCCGTTTGCGTTAGGTTTATAGCCACATACGTCAGAGAGGAGATTGGCGCGATCCGAGAAAGTGTCTCTCCAACATGTTCTTGCCGCTCCTTCTCACGCTGATAGTCCCGGTCAATTTTGCTCACTTGATTCTGGAACGCCAGTCGAAATTCCTCATTAATTGGCTTTTTGAGTTTACTTATTCTTTCGTCGCCTGTGTCAATATGGACCCCTTCGCTACCCGCGAAAGTTTCAGTCATTTTTTTCCAAATTTTTTCATCCCTATCTTTCGTCAGGTTGTTGCGAAGTGCCGTTTTTTCCATATAAACAGCCTGCTGTGTTCGGGTAGGCGAGACGAGTTTAGCGACGACAAACGCACCGCGTGGCGCGATCAGCACCGCAAAGACCCAAAACGTAAAAGCGACAATCAGCGCGGTCTTAGCGTTGTCCAGGTAGGTTGAAATAACTACACCTATTGTAAAAAACACCGCAATATAGAGCAACGAGATAAGCGTCAGCCCTAACACGGGCAGGGCAATTTTGAGCTCACCGAGCGGAAATCCCTGCCAAGTGATTAGGAGTAACCCTAACAGGAATGACACTAAAAACGGAACGACAAACACAATGTATCCACCGATTAACTTGCTCCACAAGAACACATCTCGCGGAAGAGGATTTGACAGGTTTATCCGAAGCGTTCCCGCCTCCCGCTCTCCTGCAACAGCATCGAACGTGAATAAAAGTGCCAGTAGACTGAAAACAGTCCCGACAATAAACAGGAAATCAAGATTTCCGAGGACATACGCAACGGATGCTTGGGAAACGCCTGCTGAACCTTGCCGGACCCCATTACGCGTCATCCCAAGATAGGTCGGCAGTGCCTCCTCTAAACCGTTCGCAAAGACGCTCAAAGGTGTAGGTTTGAGGAAGAACTTGGAAACCTCCGTGTTCGGGTCCGCCGCGTTCGGCGGATTTTCCTTCGCTTCTGTCCGTTCGCGTTTAATCGATTCTTGGTAGTCCACAAGATTCTGGCTATACCTACGGTAATTGATCGAAAGGGTGAGTGGAACGAGCAAAAGGCACATTAACAGCAGCGCGACAAACCGAACACTCAGCACATGGTGCATAATCTCTTTCTGAATCAATGTCATTAGCATCGTAACTTCTCCTCTGTATTAAATATCGGAACGGAAGAATTTTAGAAACGCCACCGCCGTAAACGCCAACGCAAAAAGACAGAGTAACGATATATCTGCTGCAGAGCGACGCAAGGTGTCTGACAAAGCAGGCTCCGTCAGTGTTGGTGGTGGTAGGATTTCTTCAGATTCAGAAGAATCGTTCAGTCGATTCGCCAATTGCATGAATTGTCCAAGTTCATCGTCCGAAATTCCGCTGAAATATGACTCCTCAAGCTGATTATAGTACTGCTCACCTGTTTGAAAGTAGAGTTCCCTTTTCAGTTTACCGGTTTGCGTTAGATTCATCGCAGAATAGGTCAGAGAGGATGTCGGTGCGATACGTGAAAGTGTCTCTCCAACATGTTCTTGCCGATCCTTTTCGCGCTGATAGTCTCTGTCAATCTTGTCCGTTTGATTCTGGAACGCCAGTCGAAATTCTTCTTCAATCGGTCCCCTGAGGTCAGCCAATCTTCTCTGCGTCCCTGGATCGTTTAGCGTAAAATTAACACGGCCCCCGACAGCCATAGTTTCAATCATTTTTTTTCCAATCCTCTCTTCCTTATCTTTCGTCAGGTTATTGCGAAGTGCGTTTTTTTCCATATAAACAGCCTGCTGCGTCCGCGTGGGGGCGATGAGCTTCGCAGCTACAAACGCACCGCGTGGTGCAACCAGCACTGCAAGCACCCAAAACGTAAAAGCAACAATCAGGGCGGTCTTAGCGTTGTCCAGATAGGTCGAAATGAACACACCTATCGCAAAAAACACCGCAATATAGAGCAACGAGATAAGCGTCAAACCGAGGACTGGTCCCGCAATTTTGAGCTCACCCAACGGAAATCCCTGCCACGTGAGCAAAAGCAATCCTAAGAGGAAAGATACCAAAAACGGAACAACGAACACGATGTATCCGCCGATTAACTTGCTCCACAAAAACACGTCTCGCGGAAGAGGGTTTGATAGATTTATCCGAAGCGTTCCCGCCTCCCGCTCCCCCGCAACAGCATCGAACGTGAACAGAAGTGCCAGCAGACTGAAAACAGTCCCCACAATGAACAGGAAATCAAGATTTCCGAGGACATACGCAACAGATGCCTGCGCAAGCCCAGTAGAACTTTGCCGGACCCCATTACGCGTCATTCCAAGATAGGTTGGGAGTGCATCCTCTAAACCGTTTACAAAGACGCTCAAAGGCGTGGGTTTGAGGAAGAGTTTAGAAACTTCCGTATTTGGGTCCTGTGCACTTGGCGGATTTTCTTCCATTTCCGCCTGTGCGCGTTTAACCGACTCTTGATAGTTTATTAGGTTCTGGTTATATTTACGGTAATTGATAGAAAGGGTCAGCGGAATGAGCAAAACACACATCAATAGGAGCGCAACAAACCGAACGCTCAGCACATGGTGCATAATCTCTTTTTGAATCAATGTCATTAACATGGTTATTTCTCCTTTATATTTTATAGGGCTTACACAATCTTTTGGTAGGTGCGGTTTCCTAACCGCACCATAGGTGTCAATTTAGGAGTTTTCGAGGCGTTTCTATAAACATATCGTCCCTACGGGACTAAAGAGGGTTTCTGGCGTGTACAAGGTATACGGCTAAAACCCGGCGCAGTTGGAAACAGAGCCTGATCTGAATAGAAACTGTCCAAACTTTGGTATAATATTGAAACTTGCTCATTTTTCGGAACAAGGGTTGTAGATTAGCGTCCATCAAAGGAGAAACCATCAATCAGTGCCGATAATTGCTGGCGTATGTCCTCTCCCTCTGCTGTCTTAAGAAATTCTGCGCCGAGTTGCGCTTCAAGCTGAGACTGTAGTTGTTCCTTAATTTGATCTCTCATCTGCGGCATTGCTTGCTTGAGTATCTCCATCCCCATTGGTGTTTTGAGAATGCCTTTTCCGAGTTGTGCTTCAATCTGAGAAACAATTTCTTTCTCCAAGGCACTCAACAGTTTCGGCGCGACTTTTTTGAGGACTAATTCTTCAGTGGCTTGTTTGAGTCGCTCTCGACCTTCTTGGGTCTTGAGAAACGCGTCTCCGTGTTGTGCACGTAGATCTTTCATAAAATCATCCAGCAACGAAAACCCCGTCTTGTTGCTCGTATAGATACCTCTTTGAGGTCCGTTCCGATAAAGCTTTCCACCAACACTTAGGTTGAGACGATGATGTTCACACCGAACGATGGGAGTCATATTACCTTCCTGTATCAATAGGTTTTCTTGGTTTCCTTTTTCGGAAGGACGAAACTCATAGAGATAACTACACGGCAACGTTGAGTCCGATGCTCCTTCAGTTAAGACACCAGGTACGCCTGCTGTTGGATCCGCTGGGCAGAGGAGCACTTCCTTCTCCAAATATTGTGGAGAGAGATCGGAAAGCCATTGCGGATATGCATCTGCATTGGCGGATCGATAGTCTTCAAGTGCGCGTTTTATCTGCCTCAAATTTTCTCTACACGTCTCAATGCTTTTAGAATCCTTCGCGATGTGCTCCTCCGAAAGCGAGGCTAATTCATAAGGATAGGCATCTGCTAAAAGCAAACGGTTTAGACGCACTAACGCTTCGCCACTTTGCGGGTTTTGCGTAATGAGTGCCTGTGTCTGTTCACTGAGTTCAATGTCAGCGAACAGTTCGGGATCGTAGAGGGGTCCCGCTTGAAGAAGCCGATTCAGATCTGCAAGCAGTGCCTTCTGCAGCTTCGGAGACGGATTGCTTGCACCATCGTATCCAACTAACAGCCACTGTATATCTTCGGACAATTGCGATGCAATCAATTGGGACACCGGAGCGCGTGTGTCTTCGAGTTTTACCGCTAAGCTGCCCGGATCTTTAATCGCCTCCATATCAAAAAGAAACTGATTTGTGCCTGCGTGGAGGGGCAGTTGTAGGCACATCGCCATCAGTAAAGGGACGAATAGAAGCGTTATTGACTTGGATCGTTCAATCGTTTTTAACATTTTTCAAAATCTCCTTAGGGTGTTGTATATTTCAGGTTTTTTATTATATGGCACAGGCTAACAGCCTATGCTACAACGGCACAACCTAACAGGTTATGCTACAGGTTAATGACATTAGTCGGCTTCATCAATTGTGAAACGTAGTACGCCGTGACCAGGAGTTCCAACATAAAGTGTGTTATCATCAACAGCAAGAGAGACAATTTTGCTCGGAACTTCCGGTGTAACTTGTTCCCATCTGCTTGAATTCTCTTTCAATTGATATATCTGTTGCTCAGTTGCGCCGTATACTGTTGTGCCGTCCACTGCCATTTTTTCGATGACAAGCGGTGTGCCTGCCGCATCGGTTGCCGTGTGCCAGCGAGTTCCATCGCTTGAATACGTAACGCCTTTATCGGTTGCCACGTAAAGCGTTGGTCCGGCGAAGGCAACAGCCTTGAACTGGGTAACAGAAAACGGGAGGTCTGTCGTAACATCGTTCCAAGTATCGCCTTCATCAAACGATTGAAGGAGATGTCCGTCCCGTTTCCCAACGTAAACGGTTTCGCCTGAGACTGCAATTTTGAAACCAAGAGTACCGTGATCCTCAATCTCGGCGACAGAATGAATAGACTCCCCGGCATCTGCTAAGCCAGTATTGAACCATTCAGTCATACCGGGCTTCCACCTGAAGAGTTGCTGGTCATATTCCATATAGTAAGTACTACCGCTAACAGCAAAACTTCCGAAATATGCCTGAATGAGTTTAACGAGACCTTCCTCTATACTCTCATTAGTAACTGTGCTGAGCATATCCACATCGAAATCTTCAGGTTTTAATTCCTTACCTTCTTCAAGGTTTTCCTGAAGTTCATCTGGTGCGGATTCGCGAAGGGCGTTGTTGAATATTACACCGACCAGTTTTGCGAAGTCTATCCCTCCTAAACTTGGCATTCCGGGGACAGTCACTAATTCGTTATCCGCGGCAGATACGCGGAAAAGCTGAGGCGAGGTCCCTTCGAGACCTTTGACATAGGGCACATCGTTAAATTTCATCATACTCGTGAGAATTTCAGGGCAACGTAAAACAGGGGTCCAGGATTCACCACCATCAAACGAGACAACAAGTTTTCCCCATGTTTTTGCGTAGAGCGCATTATTGGCATAGACCAACTTGTCCACACCGGTCCTTACCAATCCCGTGTTAAATGGATGCCATGTTTTACCTGCATCGGTCGTGCGCTGAACCCCCAATGGACCACTACTTTTGTAAAAGGTGTTCGCATCCGATATAACAGCGGTAGAAGTCCCGTCTATAGCTGCTGCTATGGCAGCAGTGAAAGCACCTCCAATAGCTGCGTCGCCTGTACCTAAGGATATCCATGTCTCCCCGGCATCACTTGAGTAATAAGTATTTCCGCGATCCACAACTAAAAGTCCTTCTTGTGCTGCCACTATTTTGACGCTGGCAGTCTTTTCTGTTTCTGAGTTGTCATCCATTTTTGAGTCGTTAGGTCCAGCAGGTCCAGTGCCAGTGGTAAAAATAAATCCACCGTTTTCCTCGGAATCGGAAACTGGTTTTGGAAAATCTATTGCCTGCCACGAATCTCCAAGGTCTATTGAACGGTAAAGCGACAAAGGGGTATTAATAGATGTAGATGTCCCTGATATGTTGATCGAAAGGTTATGCGTCTTAACTTCCTGTCCGACAGCAACATAGAGTCGGTGCTCAGCACTTGCCAATGCGCTAATATTCTTGGCTTCCGCCACGGGTAATTGCTCCCAGCTTTCCGAACTGTGGCGATAGAGTCCTTTATCCGTCCCAACAAAGAGAGTGTCTTCAATAGCGGCGATTGCCTGAATTTTCCTATCGGTTAGGTTTTCGTCGGTAAGAGATGCCCACGATTTACCGGCATCTACAGAGCGAAATACGCCATCAACAAGCCCCAAGTACATTGTAATGTTGGCTTGCGCCCCAGGGGTCTCATCCGTTATAATAGTGCCAATTAATTGCCCTTCTGGACGCGCCCCCAATGAATTCCACGTTTCACCTCTATCTGCGGAAGCAAGGACTTCGGTATCGGAAACGATATAGAGGGTATCCTCATGTTCTGTCATTTCCGAGGAACCGTTAATAGACATGTTAGTGTTGGTAGGTATCCACGCGTTTCTATCGTCTGTTAATCTATAGAGGTCCGCGCCTGCTCTGGCATAAACGTCGCCGTTAGATGCTATGAAAAGGCTCTTGACGACTCCTCCTTCGGGCCCCTTCGTTTGGGTCCACTGGGGTTTCGGTGTTGAGACTTCCGGCGTATCGACTGGCAGTGTGGCAAAAAGGGATTCGTCGGGTTTCTGACCTGCGCCGGGACTTTTACCCGGGGTATACGAACTCCCCGCCTGACTCCGAACTGCGGGCTTTGCTGGAGAGTCCACAACAAAAACCGCGTCAATCAGCTCAACTGTCGGTTCTGAGGTGGCACTCAGGTTGTAGGGTTTCTGAAAGCGGGAGAGGTATGGCGTGCCAACACCTATCATTAGAAAAATTAAAACAGCGGAAGCGGCAGAAATTACTAAAGGTGCTACAGGTTTACTCACTGCAGGTGGAACGGGTGCTATACGTGAAACTTCCTGCATAATGTTATCCGCTAAGTTATCAGGGAGTTGGAAGCTGCCGAGGTTCTGCTGAAGCACGTCCTCCTCTTTCCGCAAACGGTTGCGTGCGCGGCTGAGCCGACTCTTGACGGTATTCTGGGAGACACCGAGAAACTCACTGATGGCTTTGATTGTCATTTCGCCGAGATAGTGGAGCGTCATTACCGTCCGCTCGCTTTCCGGTAATTTCTTGAGCAGTTCCTTGACGACTTCACGACGCGTTTCGTCGGCTTCCTCTTCCTGTCTTTCGGCTACATATTGAGAATATGACACTTTGTCCACCTCGTTTGAATCGGCAGTATCAAGGGATTCCGTGGGTATGCGGTTTTTTCGGAGCCAATCAAGGCACTCACGTGCGACGATAACGTAAAGCCAGCCGCTGAACGCGTTATGGTCTTTCAGGGTACGTAGTTGCCGGTACGCCTTGAGAAACGCGTCCTGCGTAATCTCTTGTGCGATGTGAAAATCACCAATTTTCCGCCACGCCAACGCGTGAACACCTTTTTGATATTTCTTGACTAAGGGACTGAATGCTTCCTGGTTCCCTTGTAATACCTGCTGAATGAGTTGCGCATCGCTCTGCTGCATTGCACGTCTCCTGCTGAATTATTACGTCTGTTGATTGAAGTGACGTAACTTAGATTTCAAAAGGTTGTATTATTTCTGAAAAATCAAAAAATTGATCTCTGAAGGGAATGTTTCAAAAGACGCTTCCCAAGGTGTATTGTCTACATGATGCACCGGCAGTTCAGAATTCGTTCCAGTTTCAACGCTGCCGAAAGCAAGATAACCAATGCCGAAGAATAATAAAAAGACAATAAATAGGTTAATCATTAGAAAGCGCATGGTTTTCTCCTTTAAAATGAAAGTCCCGTTTCGTTTGTGATCAACAACTTGTCTGAAATTTAACATCCATTGATTGTAGTGACGTAACTTAGATTTCAAAAGGTTGCATTATTTTCAAAAAGTCGGAGAATCAACCGCTGGTGTAAACATTTCTCCGTAATCGTTACATCCATTGATTATAGTGACGTAACTTAGATTTTAAAAGGTTGCATTATTTTCAAAAGGGAAATAACTGTCAATTGTAGAAAAAATGGTATCCTCACAGTCTTGTAGGTTGGGTTGAACGGATACCACCAAAACCCTGAAAAGAATAGAAAAATGAAAACTCCTACATGCTAAATCAACCAGAAACCCGAGTGAAACCCAACGCTTTTGCGGTTTTAGGACGTTGGCGGTCTGATGTTGGGTTTCACTGCGTCCGTGATTTCGGACATCGACATGTTGGATTTGAGTGGCTTTGGCTCGCACCTCTATCTTCTCAGTTCCGTTCAACCCAACCTACACTGCTAAGCGGATTTCTTCAGAATGTTTATAGCATATTTATAGAACCCACGTATGGTTAAAATAAAATAGGGGTGGTAAAACCACCCCTATCTAATATTTTTTAAATTATTGCGTAAGTCCTAAGTTCTTTGAAACCTTGATTTCTCCCCATGTCACAGCCTTTTTATCTAACGGTTCCACCGGCAGCGATTCACCAACCCAACGTGGCGAAATAGGAAGACTATCCGGCAAAATTACTAAACGCCGAACCTGCTGCGACGCAAACGAATAGATGTAAAGTCCATTATTACCAAAACCTATATCCGCAGAAAACACCAGATATTTGCCATTCGGTGACCAATCCACTTGAAAGAACTGCCGCAACCCGCGATTGGCTCCTTCCAGCAGGTTGATCCCACCAGCATTCACAACAAATATACCCTCATGAAGGTGAGTGACCACTGGTTGAGGGTTCTTCCCATCAACATCGGAAACAAATACGCCTTCATGAAGGGGAGTGTAGGCAATGTTTTTACCGTCCGGGGAGAACCCATAGAACGGATAACGGTTTAAGAAACCCGCACGTTCAGGGAATGGCGAGTGTTTCGTCGGTTTTTCCTGACCATTGATATTCGACTCCCAGATCTCCTGAGGCTTGTCCGTTGAAGCGAGATTGTAGAACACGGATTGCGCATCTGGTGCCCACACAAAACCTATGGGATTCTTACCAATGGGGTGCGGTAACTTCCGCTTCCGTCGTCCATCCGGCGAAATTAGAAAGATTTCTGTGTCCACATCGCGTCCGCCTCTTATCTTTTGCGGACTGCCAGCATACACAATCCAACGTCCATCTGGAGACCAAGAAATATCGACGTAAGAATGGACTTGCAATATGATGGAACGAATCTTCTTACCGGTGCGAAGGTCTCGAATATGAAGAACATTCCGGCGGTCAGGGTCGCTGTCTACTGCTGCCAAAAAGCGACCATCTGGTGAAGGTGTCGAGATACCTTCTTCGGCAATGCGTGTAGGTGTAGGTACGGTATCATTGGGACGTATCATGTATGTCGTGCTACGATATGAGTAGACAATCACACCTTCTGCCCAACAGAGCAGATTCGGGCAAATACCCAATAGAAGAATTATTACCGAAAACAGAAAAGTCAGGCGATGCGTATTCATTAGGAAGCCCTCATTTGAAAAACAGCTGCACTAAGAGTCAAGGTTGTCAAGGTTAAGGTACGTTGATTATAGTAAAATCTATAATTAATTCTCAAACAGTCTGAATGCCTCTAATAGGCATTCAGACTGGCACAAACTAAAAGTTTATGCTACAAACCAAATTTGGATTTTAAGCGGATAGTCCTGAAACTGCGGCAGTCTCGCTGTCGAAACGTTCAAAGAGACTCACGAGTCGACTCATAACAATCAGATTATTGATCTGTTTGCTGATATTGATGACCCCGACACGCCCTTTTTTTCGTGCGACAGCGGCACGGGTGCCCATCAGCACACCGAGTCCTGTACTGTCAACCCTCTTGACGTGCTCGAAATTGATGAGGATACGCGGTGTATCGGAAGTCTCTATCTGCCCCGAGATTTCTTCCCATAATTCTGATGTTGAGGGTCCGATTATTTTTCCATTTGGTTCCAAAATCGTGATCCCATTTTGTTGGCGAATTTTAGTAGTCATGATTTACTCCTTTAAAAAGTGAAAGTTTTGTTTGATTTACAAGAGGTAACTTCGTTGAAATTTAACGTCCGTTGATTATAGTGACGCAACTTAGATCTCAAAAGGTTGCATTATTTTTAGAAAATTGGAGAACGCCCTTTCGTCTAAACATTTCTCCCTAATCATTACGTCCATTGATTGAAGTGACGTAACTTAGGTATAGAAAGGTTGCATCATTTTGAAAAACCTGTCTATATTACGATACGGATACCGTTTCATTTACTGTCCGAAAAATCAGATTTTGCGTAACCAACTTTCGCGAAGGCGTATGTGACACGCCTTTATAATTAATGATACGATTTAAGAATAGAAAGGTGCATAAAGTGAAACATTTGAATTTTTATCTAAGAAATTGAAGGTGTCTGCAATTGTTATAGTAAAATCCGAAAATAAGTTTACAGTTTGCCAGGGAACAAACCTCCCACCACCGCTGGCGAGGGTGTTTTTGCTTGGGTATTTCCCCTTAGTATCCTCGCCCCTCTTTTATAATTGTATATTTCACCGTAGATAAATTTATAGGGAAACCGAAGCACAAGACTCCAGTTTCCCTATGTTCCGTATGAAAGTTACTCAGCTTATTTTGCTAAATTTTCCTTCACCAACTCAGCGACGGCTTTGTCAAGTGCACGCCCACGGAGTTTAACCTTGCGAACGATTCCGTCTCCGTCAATCAGAAAGGTAGCTGGAATCCCCGTAACGTTATACATCTTGGTGACAGTGCCGTTATCCAAAAACTGGGACCAGGTAATATTCTGCTTTTCAATATATGAATCAAGGACCGCCTGTCCGTGATCTAAGCTGATACCGATAATCTCAAATTTCTGGTCTTTGTATTTATCGTAAACCTTTTTGAGATGCGGCATTTCCGCCCTACAAGGAGCACACCACGTTGCCCAGAAATCAAGCAGCACAACCTGTCCTCGGAACTTCTTCAGCGAGAGTTCTTGACCTTTTAAGTCTACCGCTTGGAAATCCATTGCGGGTTTACCGATTTTCGCGGTATGGGAGACCTTCGGCGCATTTGAAGTATCCTTCTTTTCACTTTTTTTGTCGGCTGAGTTCATGCTAAACGGGATTTTGGTGTCACTCCTTCCATCGCGTTCATACATCTCCGCAACCAACTTCAGTTGATCTAAATTATCTGCTATCTCGTCAATTTCATCAGCATACTTTTCAGGGTCCATATCGGTTCTCATCTGTTTCATCATTTCCATAAAACGGGTGATATCCGAAACCGTTGCCGCCCCTTCACTCGCCATACGAAGGAAAAGTTCTACCCACTCTTTTGCGAGGGGATGACCCTTATAGGCTATTGCTGCACAGGTTTCAAGTTCCTTGCGTGCAGCGTCTGGATCGGTGGCGAGCAGCTCGTAAGATTTCTCCATGTGCTGACTGACGATCTGTGCTTCCTTCTCAGCGTCGGACAATTCCGCCTCAGGTTGAGAAGTGCCCTCTTGTGCGTCGGAAGTTGTCTTGTCAGCCACCAGCGGTTTAGCACCAGCAGCTTCAACTTGTTCAGCAAATCCGGTATAGTATTCGAGCGCATCTCGGTGGTGTTGTATCTCCTTTGCATACTTCTCTGGGTCCACAGCAGTTAGCATTTCGAGTCCGAGTTCATATACGCCTATCAGATCCGGAATTATCTCCCACGGGTTCTCGATTTTATCTTGTCCTGTTTCGTTTAGACTGATTCGGTAAAAGACTTGGTAGAAGTGTTCTATCCACTTTTCGGTAAGTGGGTGTTCATTGAAGAGCTCCTTAGCAACGCGCTCAAGTTCGACGCGCGCGGCTTCAGGATCCGTCTTGAAGAGTTCGTAACATGTTTCAAAATGTGCATCCCAGGAGGCGTTGTTTTCATCGTGACCTTGTGATTCAGCGTCAGTTCCAGTCTGGCTGAAAGCGAGATAACTGATACCGAAGAGTAACATACAGACGAAGAATAGGTTGATTGTTACAAGACGCATTTTTTTCTCCTTTAAAGTGGGCTTGCGTTGAATTAGCAAGCAGTAATTTGCTAAAATTTTGAATCCGTTGATTCGTTGATTTAATTTAAGTGACAGATCTTAGAGGTCAAAAGGTTGCATTATTTTCAAAAAGAACCGAAATCAGAACTCTCTCGGTAGGAGGGAATTCCGATTCCCGACTCTTTCTCACTCCTGATTAAAGTGACGTAACTTGGATGTCAAAAAGTTGCATTATTAAAAAAAGAAGATAGAGATCAGGAGATTTCAGTAAAAATGGATCGCATAATTGTAATTTTCTTTTGTACTTCTTGAAATATGTGTTATAATTCGTATACAGACTTTTGGCACAGCTTACACGTCAAAACTTGCTATACAAAAGTTGGAACCACGACATGCTCAACTGGGAGGCATAGCATGGAACACCATATAACAGATGAACAGTGGGAACATTTTGCGGAAAACGGCTATGTGCGGATTGGACAAGTCGCAACGGATGCCGAACTCGAAGAACTGCAAGAGCGGATGGATGACATCATGCTCGGCAAAGCACCCTTGGATTACGAGCAAATCATGATGCAACTTGACCGGGAACCCGGCAAAAACTCGCCAGGACCGCAATCTAAAGGGCATAAAGGGGCAACGTTGTTGTACCGGAAAATCCAGAACCTCGAACTCGATCCGATTTTTTTGGAATATCTCCAGAAACCGATTTTTGAAGAGGTCTGCACGAAAATCTACGGCGGTGGGACTCCCGTCGCCTGCTTCCGGGCAATGTTTATGAATAAACCGGCGCACGAGGGCACGCAGCTCACGTGGCATCAAGACCGGTGGAGAGACCTCGACCGCGACCCGCAGATTACGATTTACACAGCTTTGGATCCAGCAATGATTGAGAACGGCTGTGTGCATATCATTCCGAAGTCCCATAGCAGGCTCATCAACCCTGAAAACGGCTCCGGTTTTCTCACACAGGAACATATCGACGACATCGTTGCGAAGGCTACACCGCTACCGATGGAATTGAAAGCTGGAGAAGTGGTACTCCTCCATAATTGGATGCTGCACAGTTCCGGTACGAACGATACGGATATCCCGCGACGTGCGTTCAGCGTCTGCTATATGCATGGCGAGACGAAGTCGCATCACGGACACAACTTTACGCGTGTGTTCGGTGACGGTGCGATCAGCGTAGACGATTTATCGAAGTTTAAGCATGAAAGCCCAATCGTTTAGATTTGGGAGCAGCCAAAATAGAAGAACAAAAAGGAGAAACTATGGCGAAGATTCGACTTGCCATGATTGGGTGTGGCGGAAACTCTTCAGGTCACGCCAGACGCATGAACGAAAACTCCGACGTGCAAATCGTTGGAACGTGTGATGTGAATACTGACATCGCCAGTGGTTATATTGATCGAAACCTGTCCGACCTCAGTCCACGTCCGGGTGCTTATGATGACATCGGCGCGATGCTGAAAGAAACATCACCGGATGCCGTGGTAATCTCTACACCACATACGCTCCATTTTGAACAAGGTATGCAGGCACTTGAGGCAGGTTGCCATGTTTTGATGGAGAAACCGATGGTCACGTCCTCTAAAGATGCGTATACTATAGCAGAAAAGGTTGAAGAGACCGGACTGACCCTCACAATCGGTTATAATACGCCTTGCACACCGAACTTCTACTACACCAGAGAGATCGTCCGCAGTGGAGAATTCGGTAAGCTGGAATTAGTGATCGGTTATATTACGCAAGGCTGGAAAGGCGGCACAACGGGAACGTGGCGGCAGAATCCGAAACTTGCCGGTGGTGGCCAGGCTTACGATAGTGGCGCACATCTGCTGAACAGTCTCTGTTGGGCAGTCGAGTCGAAAGTCGCTGAGGTCTACGCCTATACCGACAATCAGGACCGAGATGTTGACATCAATTCCTCGATTAACGTCAAGTTTGAAAACGGTGTGCTCGCTGCAATGGCGGTGAGTGGCAATTGTCCGAGCCCGGGTGGTACGCACATGGCGTTAGTCTTTGAGAATGGTCGGATTGAGGTAGACGGCTGGGGTGGCGGTTGGATTCGCGTCTGGAAAGGCGGAGAAGCATTGGATCCGCCTCCGATTTCAGATGATATGTCCGCTGGCTCGCCTGATGACAACTTCATCGATACGCTCATGGGTAGAGCAGAACCCCGGACGAGTCCGATGAACGGGATTATTCAATCCGAATTGATGGATCTCATCTATGAATCCGCTGAGACAGGTGTCCCGGCACGTCCAGAACGCTAAAACTGTAAGCGCGGTTTTTCAGCCGCGCTTTTATATTAACGTCGCGCCTTCAGGGCGTGGTGCTGTTGGTCGGATAGGTATCTTCTGATAGGATTGATACGCAAGTCCTGCCAAATGCGGTGTCTCAATTCGGACGTGTCCCTCCGCTCGCGAGTGCATGAGTGCATCAAGCACACCCGTCACGAGTAGCGTCCGTTCTACAGGATACTGCGGTTCACCCGTTACGAACATTTCTTCAATATTGAGGCTCAGATAACTGAAATGTGCGTGCGGTGGTCCGTTCTGTAAGTAAACCTCTGTGGCATACTGCGTGTCACCCGCTTTTGCCGAGTATGCGAAATCAGAGACGTAACCGTTCAACATCAACACTGCCGAGTGAAACCCATCCCTATGTTCCAACAGAAACGCCGTTGGATTCGGACACCCTTCCACGAACGTGCTATCGGGACGATTTTCAATCTGAGCACACGCGACCTCGGCTAATTCCATAGACCACCTGCCAGACTCGCCTGCTTCCCAGACCGATTCACCTTCCAGACATTGTATTGCCACAATTCCAGACTCGCCGCCTTGCCGACGTTCAATCATACATTGCAACGTCTCAAGCGCGTGGAAGCCATAGGACTCCACACCACCATAGCCGATGCCGACAGCCGAATCCAACTCGGTATCAAGCGGATGTTCTAAAAACGGTTTCCGCCAACCGAGCGGTAGTGAAGAACCTGCCATGAACGATACATCAAGTGCTTTCGCGCGTTCATACATCCAGAGCGCATCAGCCCAATTATAGGAAAGGTGTTTATCGCAGAAAACAGGCACCGACCTACCACTCGACGCAAAAACACCACAAATCTGCTCAAACATATAGCGGCGCGGATACATGTGTTGTTCAAACTCGTTGTACGGATAGTCGCCGTGCTCGCCAATCAATATCACGCCATCGACAGCCAACTCATTTCCGCCAAGCGTCAATGCCTGCCGAATACTCGGATAGATAGGGACATTGTGTTCCGCTGCCAAACCGACCCCGATGTCCCGATCGTCTACCTGATCCAGATAGATAGACACTAACTCCACACGAGGCATCTGATGTCCCGTATCTGTTGGGAAACCTTTCATGTATTTCGTAGCGATTACATCCGCATGTGAGTGCTGAAAATAGGTCGTGATGATTGCCGCAATTTTTTTCGGTGTTGCCATCTGATTCCCCCGTTTGGCTATCTACTGTAAGTTCGGCTTGCGTATTTCGTTGGGTTTCACTTACGTTCAACCCAACCTACAAGACTTGGCTATCTAACGATTTCGGTTCCGATTCCACCCTCTGTGAAGATTTCGAGCAGTAGAGAGTGCGGAATTCTCCCATCAATAATATGCGTTTTGTAAACGCCACCCATGAGCGCCGTTGTGCAGGCATCCACTTTAGGGAGCATGCCACCGGCGATGAAACCTTCGTCAATTAACTGGTCTACTTCTCTTATCTGGATCGTTGACATCAGTGACGCAGTATCCGAGAGGTCTCGGAGAATGCCCCGCGTATCAGTCAGTAGAATCAATTTTTCTGCTTGGAATGCGGATGCGATCTCACCAGCCATCGTATCGGCGTTAATGTTATAGGTTTGCCCCTCAACGCCAACGCCAATCGGTGTGATCACCGGAATATAATCAGCGTTGTCAAGCGTAGTGATCGACTCGGTGTTAACGCCGATAATTTTCCCCACGTATCCCAAGTCAATATCGATTTGATGCCCGTCTTCATCGGTAACCTGTGTTTCTTGTTTCTCCGCCAGAATTAGGTTCGCGTCTTTTCCAGAGAGTCCAATCGCTTTTCCACCGTGTTGGTTGATACGCGCTACAATTTCTTTGTTGATTGAGCCGAGCACCATCTCAGCGATTTCAACTGTTTCCGCATCGGTTACACGCAACCCCTGTACAAACTCCGGGACTTTCCCGACCTTGTCCATCCACTCAGTGATTCGTGGTCCACCACCGTGTACTATAATTGGACGGATGCCGACATATTTCATTAAAACGATGTCCTCCATGACGGAGTGGATAAGTTCCTCATCGTCCATCGCGGCACCGCCGTATTTGATGACAATCCGCCGATCGTAAAAGCGGCGGATATAAGGTAAAGCCTCAATAAGAACTTCAGCAGTTCTGTTCATGTTTGTTCGTCTTGTCCTCTATTCTTTTAATTGAAAGTCGTGTATACTAATATATGATACGTGAAGCCTACGGGTTTGTCAAATTAAAAGTAGTTGGTCGGGGGCGGTCCCTTAAGGGATTGATGAAAAAGATCAGCGAGGTTAGAAACCTCGCCTACCAATAATAGGGAAAAAGTCATACAATGCAAATATCAGCACAGATAACCCAATTCCACGGCGTAGGCACTCCTTTTGAGGTGTGCGATGCGCCCGTAACCGCTATCAAGGACAACATCCTCGTCCGTGTCTCACTTTCAACCATTTGCGGCTCCGACCTCCATACCGTATCGGGACGCCGTGGTGCAGAAACGCCATGCATACTCGGACACGAAATCGTCGGGACTATTGCAACTCCCACACCGCTCCGTTCAGCAAGCGGAGAAGCATTACACGAAGGTGACCGGATTACGTGGAGTCTCACGACTGCCTGCGGAACATGTGACTACTGTGTGAATCGGAACCTCCCGCAGAAATGCGAAACGATGTTTAAATATGGGCACGCGCGGAGTGAAGGTGCGACTGCTCACTCTGGTGGTTTCGCTACACATATCCTGCTCCGTCCGGGAACAGCCATCTACCACATCCCTGAAGCTATGACGGATGAAGAAGCAGCCCCTATCAACTGTGCGCTTGCGACTGTGGTAAACGGCTTGACGACCATCGGCACACACGCCGGTGAGACCGCTGTCATTCACGGTGCTGGCATGTTAGGCATCTATGCGGCGTGCTACTTACGCGAGAAGGAATATGAGAATGTCGCCATTGTGGACACTAATGAACACCGTTTGCAGACAGCTAAACGATTCGGCGCGACGCACACCTTCAATCCAAATAAGACACCTGTTTCGGACATTGACGCAGCGTTGAAAGAACTAACAGATGGACGGGGTGCTGATCTCGGTGTAGAGGTCAGCGGTGTCACAATTGGGATTCCGAACCTAATCACATGGTTGGCGATAGGTGGACGCTGTTTGACACTCGGTTACGTCTATCCAAACGCGGATATCTCTGTCGATGCCCATCAGATCGTCACAAAGTGTGTGACCCTCCGCGGTGTCCATAACTATCACCATACAGCACTCGGTGCATCGCTCCGCTTTGTTGAAGAAAACCGGACACGCTATCCATTTGCAGAACTCATCGGTAAAACATATCAATTAGGAGACATCAACACTGCTTTTGAAGATGCGATGCGTCAGGAGGCAATCCGCATCGCTATCGCGCCGTCTTTAGAGAGATAGAAGGAAATTACTCAATTAGCGGGACAGCGAGATTATTTGGCAGGATTAATTGTTTGTCTTTTAAGAGGTAAAAACGCATTTTTTCTTGGTCCGTACCGCTTTCAGGTACTCTTGCTCTAAAATGCATAGTAATATGATATGCTGGGATTAAAACTTGTTCGTAAAGGACTTTGGTAGATTTACGCTGCAGGATAGTGCGCTTTTTGGGTAGAACCACCGCAGGATAATTCGCAATGGTGTATTCAAAACGTTCCAAGCGAAAAGAATCGGGATCGTGCAGAACTTCATCCAGATACGCCTGAATTATCGGATGTATATCATCTTCAAATTCAAACTGGTTTTTGAAAAGGGCTTTAGCCTCTTCGAGTTGTTGAATATCATCCGCTGTGTGGATAGGTATTGTTGTTCCCCCACAACTCATGAACATTGAGGCAGCAGTGCCAATCATCAGAAATATAAAAACTTTCATGGAGTCTCCTGCGAAAGTTGTTTTGAAATAGTATAGCACAAATTAATAAAAAAACAGCATTTGTTATGTGAGTAGATCGCGGTTATCGGTCAGTCAGATTACAGAAAGATTCAATCCAGCACCTTGCTCCATCGGTGCGGAGGGTAATCGCTCCCGCTTGATCGGTTCTTAACAAGACACATCCACGTCCCTGATACCGCGCAACTACATCTGCATGCGGAAACTGATACCGATTTCTTTGACCGAGTGAAAAAATTGCATAACGCGGCTGGACGGCATCCAAAAAAGGTGCGCTGCTTGATGTGCGACTCCCGTGATGCGGCACCTTTAGAACTTCCGAGCGAAGATCCTGCCCGGACGCTATGAGGCGTGATTCTGCCTTCTTACCGATGTCCCCCGTGAACAGGATGTCTACTTCACTATAGGTGAGTTGTATCACAAGGGAATCGTCATTCTTGTCCTGATCCAGCAAGTTGGTCGATGCGGCATCAATCGGATGCAATAGCTTCAACGTAGCCGTTGATGTAAGGTCAATCTTCCCAGCGTACGGAAACGAATACGGGATGTTGTTTGCCTCCACAATAGTGTGTAATCGCTGATGCGTTTGAGAATTAAGCGGCATGTCTGCTATACCGAGAACTCGTCCGACTTCAAAATTCTGTAAGATATATCCGAGTCCACCGCCGTGGTCAATGTCTGGATGTGTCAGCACAACCATGTCAAGTTTCCGAATGCCGTGGAAGTCAAGATAAGGTTCAATAATCCGTTCACCCACGTCGTAGTCAACTTGCCGCTGTTTCCGTTCATCGTAATATGACCGTCGGATGCCACCATCAATCAACATCGTCCGATTGTCTGGAAATCTAACGATAGCAGCGTCTCCCTGTCCAACATCCAACGTTACGACTTCCAATAGCCTTCCTCTCTCGTGGAACGCAGCATCCCAGATCCAGATTGCCACAACCGAGAGTCCTATTAGGCTTGCAACTCGCCATTGACGATAGACGTACCGCCAATACGTGATGCCTAAACAGATCGCGATGTAGAGAACAAATAGACCCAACGTCGGTGGGGTTATCTTCATTACGCCCCATGTCTGTCCAAATATGTCAATCAGCATGAGAAAGATAGAAATTACGACGTGGTTGAGAAGCCCAAGCAGCTTTGCGAGTGGAATCCAGAGAAAGCCGACGCATACCGATGCCATGCCCACCGCAACGATCAGCGATACAAGCCCAACTGCGAAGGGGCCCACGATAATACCGAGCGGGTATGCCCGGAAGAAATGGTAGGCTATCAAGGGTCCCGTCCCAACCTGTGCGACGAATGTAACGAGATAGGAAAGCACCAACCACTTAATCGTTGTGTTCCGAAACCTTGTTAGGACAGTGCTACGCTCTGAGGCGGAATCTTCAGAGTCTTCCCACCAACGCCGCAACGGTTTCTCCATTTTCGGAACGAAATAGACGATTGAAGCCACCGCTGCAAACGATAACTGAAATCCTACATCCCACAGCTGATGCGGGTTCAAAAGGAGCAACACTAACGCCGCAAACGCTAACAGATTGAAGAGATCCGCATCCCGATCAATGAGCATCGCGCAGAGAAATAGGATTGCCATCAGCGATGCCCGAAAGACAGAAGGGCGGAAACCGATCAGGCACGCGTAAATCAGCACTGCAAGAATCGTTAGCAGACAAACGACCTTCTGTGGAAACCGAAAGCGTGAGAAACCAAAATAGCAGAACATCGCGATCAGCCCAACGTGCAGACCAGAGACAGCGAGTACATGAAAGGTTCCGCTATTTCGGAAGAGATCCAACGTTTCTGTAGGGACCTCGCTCCGTTTACCGAGTAAGATGCCTTTGAGAAGCTGCGCATGCAATGATGGTTCTGCGGGAGGTGCCTCTGTTTCAGTCCTTGTATAGATAGTATCAATCATGCGTTCCGTGCGGATACGGAGTGCCTCTATCCATCGTAAGGGTGGGAATCCATGCTGTTCACCTATTCTCAGAAGTCCCTTGGTATCAATTATCCCAACCACACCTTGTCGAGCAAGGTAAGCGCGGTAGTCAAATCCTCCGGGATTGCGTTTGGCTTGTGGTTGACGCAAAACACCTGTCAGAGTTAGACGTTTGCCGTAGCGGAGCGGTGTCAGCTGCTGGAATCTGATAAGGAATTTCGCCTTCACTCGCTGCGCCGGATCCGACAACAATTGAAGTTCACCGACGGCATAACAGGCGTCCCACTCCTCTCCGCGTTCGGGTTGATATGCTGTCGTACCTGAAAAACTGATCGGTTTATCATAGAAGCGCGTGGGGATGGACGAATGCGAGACGGTGCCTAATCGAAGCAGACCGCCAGCAAAGACGGCGAGATGGAGCAGTCCATAGCAGAGATACCGCTGACGATTCCTTGTTACGATGCTACCGATAAGACAGAACAGGACAGAAAGCCAAAGCCACAGAAACGGAACAGATAGCCATCTGCCAGCAATGATACCCAATAGATATGGGATAAGAAAGAAGAGCGCGGGGCGCGGTTTGATTTTCATCAGAATTTCATACAAGGTTTGCTCAATGTTTCTACTTATTATACTGGTATTTCTAAAAATATCCATTTTTTATAGTAAAGTCGGAAAATATGTAGACAGTTTTTCACTAAAAAAAACTCACCATCGCTGGCGAGGATTGTATCCTCGCCTCTTTAGAATGTCTAAGTAATTGTAAAATCTACCATAAATCATCCTGATGTGGTTTCCTATCCCGTTTGACGCATTCCGAGTTTTGTGATACAATCTCTTTTGACACTTTCCAACCATTCGACATCACTCTATAGGAAACGTAAATGTCAAAAGATAACATTCTCTCGCAGATGCCGATGGACCTCGGCGACAACCTAAAACTCCGATTCGCCACATCCAACGATACGGATGCACTCGCTGAATTCAATGCCCGCCTTCACGAAGCTGAGAATGTAGGACCGGGTATCCGAGATCTAATGTCCGGAGATCACCCAACCTGCAAGGCTGGCGATTTCACTATCGTTGAAAATACCAATACCGGAAAAATTGTGTCATCTATGTGTCTGATTTCACAGACATGGACTTATAGCGGTATCCCATTCAAATTCGGGCAACCTGAATATGTCGCGACTGAAGTGCCTTATCGCAGAAGAGGTTTCGTCCGAAAGCAGTTTGAAGTGATTCATGCCTTGAGTGAAACACGCGGGGAATTGATGCAAGGCATCACCGGTATCCCGTGGTATTACCGCCTGTTCGGATATGAGATGGCACTCGATATGGAAGCGGAGCAGGTTATTGATGGGATGCACATCCCGCCTTTGAAAAAAAGCGAGACCGAAACGTGTCGGCTCCGACCGCGAATGGAAACGGATAACGCCTTCATTCAAGAACTTTACGCGAACGCAATTCAATCTCAGCTCTTTGCCTGCCCGCGAAGCCCTGCGCTGTGGGAGTATGAGTTCAACGGAAGGTCAATAGGGAGCGATGCCTGTCGCAAATGGCTGATTATTGAAGATATGGAAGGAATACGACTCGGATATGTGCAACATCTTCAGTGGTGCTTTGAAGGTTTTAGCGAGTTAGGGAATCCCGGCACTAACTTCCTTGTCATGCAGATGGAGTTGAAGCCAGGGGTCGGATATCTGTACTTGATACCTTCACTCTTACGAGCACTGTGGGAAAAGGCACAGACGACACCTGTGACACCTGAAAATAAAAACCCGGAAGTAGTAGGTATCCAATTCATGTTGGGACGTGAGCATTCGGTTTATAAGACTCTACCCAAGCATTTTGTCCGTAAGGAGCCGCCGTATGCGTGGTATATTCGGGTGCCAGATTTAATAGCATTCTTACGGCATATCCGACCTGCTCTCGAAAAACATCTTATCAGCACTGTCGCGGAGAACTACACCGATGAACTCAAACTCAACTTCTATCGGAGTGGCGTCCATCTGAAATTCCATGACGGCAACTTAACGGAGATAGCAGATTGGACCCCAGAAGATATTGAGGACGGAGATGCCCAGTTTCCAGATTTAACCTTCCTGCAGCTGCTGTGCGGACGGTGCCGGACAGAAGAATTGGCATCAAGATACGTTGATTGCTGGGCAAGTGGTACCGCAGCGGTGCTACTCGATTGTCTGTTTCCACGCTTTACGGGCGAAGTTTGGCATCTTTGAGTTGGCTGACAGCCGAATGCCGATAGCCGATATAACAATGGTAACCCACTCACACGCTATCCTCAATATAGCACTCCTCTCAAAGCGAGGCAAACCCTTTCTCCATTTTTATGCCTTACTCGGTGCGGTGTTACCCGACGTGCCAATGTTCGTCTTCTTCATAGTAGAAAGCATGATTCGTAAAACACCACAGCGTGAACTCTGGGGGTCTCGATACTTTATGGAGGCGTGGCAAACTTTCTTTGACCTCTTCAACGCCGTTCCATTGATTCTGATTGTGTTAGGTATTGGGTATTATCTGTTAAACTCTGAAAGGCTAACGGTCTTTGCTTGGAGTATGCTCCTCCACTGCGGTTTCGACTTTCTAACGCACCATGACGATGGGCATCATCACTTCTTTCCGCTCTCCGATTTCGTCTTTGAAAGCCCTATCTCCTATTGGGACAGGGATCATTACGGTGGTATTGTTGCACCGATAGAACGATTGGTCACGCTTGTCGCTTCTATCTATCTGTTTCCGAGACTGAAAACCCGACTGGCGCGTTGGAGTCTGATAGCAATAAACGTTCTGTCCCTTGGCTCTTACCTGCTTTTCTTCCTTTTCCGTTCACGATGATTTTGTGACCGCCGTTGGGAACTCAACTTATAATGCCATCCGGTGCGGTTGGGAATGCAGATCGCAAATGTAAAGCAAAGACAAATTTTACCGCGTGTGGGTAAAATTTGGGTGAGTACACCACAAAACCGCACCTACCGTTCTTGGGTTCAAGCGGTTCTTTTTCTTAAATTGACCCCTATAGGGCGGTTAGAGAATCGGACCTACCTCGATTGGGCGTTATATGCCCATACGAAGGGCAACGGCAGCGAGTAGGATTAACAGCGAAACGACACCCATCAGGCTGGATATGACCGACATCTGGGTACGGAGCGGCTTCACCTCCGGTGGGAGTTCTTCAAGTGTGAGATCTAATGTCTCAACCGCTGCTGCCAGTCGGGGTGCGAAAATCATGCTGTGTAATACCGTGAGGATAACCAACACGAAGAAAAGTACGATTTTGATGAGGAGGGTTCGCATAAACGCATTGGAAATCGGGGTTGCAGTGGTGAGGTCTACAGCAAAGAAAATGTTGACGATGCCGGTAAAAAATAGCACGCCGACACAGCCCCACACAACGGGTTCAAACCGTTTCCCTATCTGCGTCAAGATTTGGATCCGTTGAACAGGTGGCAAACTCTGTTTGAAATGCGGGACGATCACCATTGCCAAAATGAGGTTACCACCGACCCATACAACGGCGGCGATAACGTGTAGCCAAAGTGTTAAAAGTGAGAATATTTCCATTTTATTATTCCTTTTTATATAGTTGTCAGTCGTCAGTTTTCAGTTATCACCTTGTGGCGGTTAGACTTTGTGTCCCTGCCACAGCACACCTCTTTAACTGAGAACTGATAACTCCTCTGCACAGCCTAACAAGCTATGCTACAGAGGACAATCTACGTAGCGTGAGCACCTTGGTGGTTTTCAATGTCGTTGATAACACCGTCAGCGCGGGTGATTAGACTATTCCGTTCGTCTGAACTGAGCGGGACAGGTGCAAAACGATGATAATCACACTTCGTGAGGATGTCAATGAGGTCCTCAACAACAGATTCGGCGATTTGTGCTTGTGTGCATACCTCTCGTGCCGCGTCCATATTCCGTTCTGATAGGACTAACGTATCCTCAAGGTATTGGTAAAGCGTTTGCGCGAGGGCATTTGCGAATGTCGTTGCGTTGTTCGTTGTGTCGCCATGCGCGAGTGCTGCAAGTGCCTCACGCGCTTGTGAAATAGGAGCTGTCGGTTCACCTCCATCAAATGGTACCGTTTGGTCTCCAGATTCGCTGCTGTTACGCGTGCCTGTTCGCATCGGTTTTTTTACCGCTGCCCTTGCAGGCATCGCAAACCCAGTACGGGACCAAAGATAACCACCTACAGCCAATACGACAAGCACAACTGCAAATAAAATTATCCAGCGTGTCCACGGTGAACCGTCGGTATCGCCAATGGTGTCGTTCGGATTCGGACGCGCAGAGATTGGAATAGGGGTTGTCTCCGTCGTCGCATAAACCGCGCGGTTCGGATCGAAATAGCTATATACAATCGAAGGAATGCGCAGTGTTCCTATTTTTGCGGGTGTTAGGGTGTAGACGTAAGTCCGACTTGTAGGCGTAATACCAAATGTGGGGGAGCGATCCCAATTGGGACCACTTACCATAACCCCGGCGATTGGTGGCAGCTTGGGTGGTGTGACCGTCTGGATGTTGCCATGTCCAGAGATACGGACAGTAAGGGTTAGCGCCTGTCCAACTTCAACCGAACCGCGTTCAATTTCAGCAGAAATTTGATATTCACCGATAGCACCGTTGAAATGAGGAGGTCTATCCGTTTCAGGAATCGGTTGCACCGTCAGCGTCAAAGGTTTGGTTTTCAAGGTTTTGCGTCCACGCGGGAGTGGTAGTAGCAATTCAGCAGGTGCGAGAACAATCTGCCCGGTTTTCTTCGGATATAATTTATGTGTGTACGCCTCAACCCAAAACGTCCGCCCGCGAATTGGCTGTGTGTATGTCGGCACCTTTTGAAGTTTCTCAACGATGAAATCAGGGAATGTCGGGAGTCGTGGGGTTGGGGATTCGCGAGTCGGCAAAACCGTGGTGTAGAGATACCGGAAGGTATACGTAAGTGGCGCGTTGATGTAGGGCTGTGACGTATCAACCTCTGCTTCAACTTGATGGACACCGCCGGTTGAGACATCTATGTATGTATCAGTCCCGCTCACTCGGATTGAACCCGGATTTGCAAAATAGGAGTTCCCTTGATAGGCAAAACGGACATCGGATAACGCAAAATCTCCAACTGCTTGTGGGATTAATTCATAAGCCCACGCCATAGAAACCGCAATTTTGTTTGATTCCAAACGCGGTGTGGTTTCAGAACGCAGTGGTAACGCAAGGAATGCAGGTAGGAAGTTAAACTGCGGGACTTCAACATGTTTGATGAAGGTGTCCCCTGAAATCGTGAGGTCCAACCTCGCTTTCTCCCCAAATTGGATGTGACGAGGACTTACCACGGCAGCGACATTAATCTCTTGGCTTTGGGCATCTGTTGCAAGAAAGATGAAAACAATGCCGACGAAAAAGATTGGAAGATTGGAAGATTGGAAGATTGAGAACTGCATCCTTCTATTCTGCCAGACTTCCCTCTTTCCATCCTTCTGAAGTTTACC
Source organism: Candidatus Poribacteria bacterium (assembly GCA_022821965.1). Lineage (GTDB taxonomy): Bacteria > Poribacteria > WGA-4E > WGA-4E > WGA-3G > WGA-3G. The sequence continues at coordinate 141,654 of JAJECN010000054.1, read as the reverse complement.
AATCCTTTTCACGCCGATATCCGCTTTTGCGCTGTTCCTGTAGTAGTTTTTGGCGTAACCTATTCTCATTCTCACTAAAACGTTCCAAGAGTTGAAGTGTCTCCGCTCTGCCAATATCATTAGGCTCAGTTTTCGGTGGAGCGTCCTTATTCGCCTGCTGTTGTTGTGCGAGATCTTCCTGTTGCTTCATCAGTTGAAGTGCTAAGGCGAGGTTGTATTGCGCATCGGTATCCTGAGAATCCGAGCGGAGTGTGTGTTTGTAAGATTCAATTGCCCCTGCAAGATCGCCTGATTTGAATTGGGCGTTTCCCAAGTTGTAATAGATATGCGCCAGATTCGGGACGTTTTTGGTTTGTTCGGTGTGCTTTCGCAGCGACACCTGAAATGCGCGCGCCGCCTCTCTAAATTTGTCCTGTCTATAGAGAGCTGTGCCGAGGTTATAGTGTGTGGTCGGATTTTCAGGCTTGTCAAGCGTTGCCTGCTGAAAGGCAACTTGTGCCTCGCCATAGTTCTGGCGAGAGTATGCCTCGCTCCCGGCTTTCATCGTCCGCGTCCAACCCCCTACCCATCCGATGAGCACAAAGACGAAAATAGATATGAATAAGCAACGGAGCATTTTGGTCCACATGGTTTTTATTGTAACAGATATTTTTGGGATTTGCAAGCAATTGTGGCACGGATTATAGTAAAGTTCACAATTGCTTAAACATTACGGAAGGGCGAGGATACAATCCTCGCCAGCAGCAATGAGGGTGTTTTCCTCCTTCACTGGATGCAAAAAACATGGCGAATTGCTGTACATAGTTGTACGACAATTCGCCGTATGAGAGGCGTGCTGAGAAAACACACCGACAAAAATAATAGAACGTTATTATTTCTGTTTCTTAATGTCTGCCCAAATTGTTGTCAATTTTCCAGTGGGTTCGACAGCGGTCAACGGCAGGATTTCATCAAAGAAACTATCCTTATCGGTTGAATCTTTGGGATAGATTGTAACAGCGTCGTGCGTTGCATCGTCAAAGTGGAGGTTGAAATACGCGGAACCACCCGATTCACCGCATCGATAGAGCAGTACGTTGGCACCTTTTTGTAAATCGACTTCGACGTTGTGAAGAATCGTTCGTGCGGCACCTGTCCATCTGGTATTGTTGTACCACTTTTCGCCGTTAATCCAGATCTGTGCGTGGTCGTCGTGTGCGGGTGACATTACAGAGATCATATCACTCGGCGAATCAATAACGATAATAGCATAGGTATCAAGATTATCAGGGGGGCCGCCTCTGTTCATATTATTTCCATCAGCGGGATCGATTTCAAAGACAGTCCACGCACGGTCACCGCCGTGGTCATCGCCCCATTCCATATCGATATCCTGCGTCATAAGCAGCCCTTCTATCGTTGAAAGTGAAGACTGGGTCAGTTTACCGCCGCTCCCTTCGTCGATGAAGTCCATCGGACCGGAAACTTGGAAGGTTCCATTATTTTCGTAGTTACCGTCGGGTCCGTACCACTTCGTAATCCACGTTTCTACGTCGCTGTGATCTTCTCTGAGGCTATCATCGTTCGGGTCCGGATCCTCTAAGAGTTGGTCTTCAGCCAGGGGACCCCCTTGGATTAGGTCAGCCGCGAATACATGATGTGAGCCGCTGACAACGAGTGTGAACATAATCGCAATTGCGAGTGTTAGCGTATAAAATCTTTTCATTCTATATCCTTTTTTTGTAGACTAATAGTTAAGAGGACTAAGTTAAACGATAACGGAACTTAGGCACCTCTGTAGATTATATAACGTTGAAAAAGCGTTCAACATTACAAATTATTATAACATCTTAACAGAGCTTTGTCAAGAGAACTATAGAACAATAGTTGGGTTTCTCTACATTCAAGCCAACCTACGATTCCATTCGGTGTCCCTTCGGAACATGAAAAAGCCCTTGTCTGAAAAGGCTGGACAAGGGCTTTCGTTTGACTAACGGTTCCGTTTAATATCTGCCCAGAGCGTCGTTAATTTTTCAGTCGGATCAACTGACAGGACCCCACGAACTTCATTGAAGAAGCTTTTCTGATCCTTCGACTTGTCAGGATAGATTTTACAGGATTTGTGGGTGTCATCATCAAAGTGGAGGTTTATATACGCGGAACCGCCGGATTCACCAACCCGGTAAAGCAGTACATTACCACCTTTTTTCAAATCAACTTCAACGGTGTGAAGAATCGTTCGTGCGGCACCTGTCCACCTTGAGTTGTTGTACCATTTTTCGCCGTTAATCCAAATTTGGGCGTGATCATCATGTGCTGGATACATGATGGCTTTCCTCGCCACGGGGGCATTAATAACGACCATCCCGTAGGTATCAATATTATCGACAGGACCGCCTCGGTTCATGTTGTTTCCGTCTGCCGGATCGAGCTCAAAGACTGTCCATTCTCGCGTCCCACCGTGAGCCTTATCCCACTCCATAGCAACGGTTTGTGTCAGCTGTAAACCGGCGGCTGTTGAGAGCTCGGTTTCTGTGAGTTTACCGTTGGTGCCCTCATCAATAAGATCTCTCTGAGAAGAAACCTGAAAGGTGCCGTTGTTTTCATAGTTCCCTTCGGGCCCATACCACTTGGTAATCCAAGTGTCAATATCACTGTGATTTTCTCTAAGATTGTCCCCATTGGGGTTTGGATCTTTTAGCCAATCGGCTTCCGCCAAAGGTCCATCATCGATATCGTTTGCCTGCGCGAATGCAAGGTGCGTGATGCTTACAACCAGCGCAAAGATAATCGCTGTCGCAAGCGTAAATTGACAAAATCTTTTCATTTCGTTCCCTTCTTACAGATAAATATTTAAAAGCACTGGATTAAGTTACTGCATAACCCAGATTCGTTTATAGGTTCCGTGATGTTGAAGCAGTCCAACACTACCATGTATCATCATAACATTTGTACCAAATCATAAAAAGAAAAGGGCAGGATTTGGAGATTCATGTTCCGTTCTAACTTGGGTAAGTGAGATGGAAATAGAAAAAATATGGCGAATTGTAACACACGGTAGTGCTACAATTCGCCGGACGTAAGAGTATCCGTAGAAAGTACGCCCACAAAAATAGCAAAAATTTCTACTTCTGTTTGATCTCTGCCCACGTTGTTGCCAATTTACCAACGGGATCAACAGCGAGCGCACCAGCGGCTTCTCTAAAGAAGCTTTTCTGATCTACCGCTTTATCCGGATAGATGTCAACAACATCATGCGTTTTATCGTCGAAATGAATGTTCATATACGCATCACCGCCGGATTCGCCACACCGGTAAAGGAGGACATTCCCGCCTTTCTGCAAGTCAATTTCAATATTGAAGTCGACTTGTTGGACGGCACCTGTCCACCGCGAATTATTGTACCACTTTTCGCCGTTAATCCAGATTTGGGCGTGGTCGTCGTGCGCGGGGGACATCACAGCCGTCATATCTTCGGGAGCCTTAATAACGAGAATACCGTAGGTATCAATGTTATCTCCAGGACCACCTCGGTTCATGTGATGCGAGTCAGCAGGATCAATTTCAAAGACTTCCCATCCTCGCGTTCCACCATTTCCCTTTTTCCATTCAATATCAATGGTCTGTGTCAGTTTCAAACCTTCAATGGTTGAAAGTTTGGGTTGCGTCAGTTTACCACCGGTGCCTTCCGAGATAAGGTCTTTCGGGGCAGAGGCACCGAACCCACCATTGACTTCGTAGTTTCCATCGGGTCCGTAATACTTTGTGACCCAGTTCTTGTTATCTGAATGGTCTTCGTTCAGTTCTGGAGCAGGGTCTACTAACCAATCTGCCTCTTTTAAGGGACCATCTTTGATATTGACCTTCCCTTGTGCAAGTGCAAGGTGCGAGACGCTCACAACCAGCGCAAAAATAATTGCTGTCGCAAGCGTGAACTGATAAAATTTCCGCATTGAAATTTCCTCCTTATAGGACATGAAACAGCAGATTTTGGAAACCTGCGTATTTCACCAAAAGGTTGCGTGAGTCTTCTAAATGTAACTCAGATTCGCTGGGCAATTTACACATTATGCACACATTGTAAATTTTTAACGAAAATTTGTCAAGCGCGTAACGAAAAAAAATATTGTCGTTTCATTTAGGATTTCAATGAAGAGTCGCGAGGCGGTTAGAAACCATATCCACCGAGATTATAAAGAGTTATGGATACGCATCCAAAGCAGTTTGCCATTCGGTAAGCTGCGCGACGCGTTGTGTAGTATCTGCGGGTATCTCAAGGGGTCTGCCACGGGTATCAATCACCAACCCAACGACCCCGCCCATCGCCTCTGCTTCAACCACGTTTCCGGTCCCTGCACCGACATCAAATCGTCGCGAGGGATGGAGTTTTAACGATGCCTTTTCACCGAGTGATAGCGAATATAACCGTAGTTCACCGTAAGGAATGTCTTCTGTGATCAGCGGATTCCCGGCGATGTTAATTTCAACGGAGAGGCACGCCTCACCCACCTTTCCAACGCCGATAGGGGCAATAGCAGTGCCTAAATGGATGAGGCAATCCCGTTCAAAGACCTGCGTCGCGGCTTCAGGGTTCACTTGTGCAAGCACACCGAGTTGTGGCATCATAAAGATGCTATCAACAGCCAGATGGGTTGTGCCTTCCGGTTGGAACGCGTCTATCATCATGAGCATCGCTTGCTGACGACGGGGTGCGTGCGATAAAACACCACCACTGCCAACGAGCATATCTAAAGAGAGCATATTAACGAGGGTTTGACCGCTTTCCGCCTGATCGAAGGCTTCAGAGATAGTGCGTTGTTGTTGCACGCCTCGCAATTCGACAGCGAGTTGTTTGTGCTGCTCAAAGGCGAGTCGGAGTGCCTCACGCGCAATTGCCTGCTCAAGAATCAACTCTTGTAAGGTTTGCGGAATTGTCGTCGGACGAATCATCTTATTTTTGATTCGGTTGCGGAGATCGCCCTCTTCAATGTCAAACGGCACCCACCGGAGAACGTTCTCTAAGCCGGTCTCAGCAAGGACATTGGAGACGCTATAACTCATACCGAGGTTCGCACTGACAGTGCGGTTGAAGATCGGTTCTGCCTCTCGGTTCTTAAAAACGGAGAACACATCGGTCGTCGCACCGCCGATGTCAACCCCAACGACTTCAATATCTTGTTGCGAAGAGACGGTCTGAATTATCTCACCGACTGCACCGGGTGTCGGCATAATAGGCGCGTCTGTCCAATCGATGAGTTTCCTGTAGCCGGGCGCGTGCGCCATAACGTGCTCAAGAAATTGTTCCTGAATCTTGTGGCGGGTCGGCATTAAATCTTCACGCTCTAAAACGGGACGGAGGTTGTCCACCATTTCCAACGCCATCACGTCTTGTAGACGTTCTTGAATAGCGTCACGTGCGTCTATGTTGCCTGCATAGATAAGAGGAAGTTCATAGGCGATGCCCAACCGCGGTCTGGGACGCGCAGCGGCGATAATTTCCGCCAATTCAACAACGTGAGAAGTCGTTCCGCCATCAACGCCCCCGGAAAGGAGTAGCATATCGGGTCGGAGGTGTCGGATGCGTTCGATTTTTTCGTGAGGGAGGCGTTTATCGTTAGAGGCGATAACATCCATAACAATCGCACCCGCGCCTAACGCTGCACGCTCTGCGCTTTCCCCTGTCAGGTTGCGGACAACACCTGCTACCATCATCTGTAGCCCACCGCCAGCACTGCTGGTTGATATATAGATGTCAACGCCTTCGTCTCCGCGCTGTGGTTTGAGGATAACACCATCATCAAGGAGTTTACGTCCGGCGAGTTCCTCAACTTCGGTGATCGCATTGATAACGCCTGCCGTTACGTCTTCAACGGGTGCTTCAACAGTGGTGGGTGCTTCGCCACGCACAATCAGTTGATATTCGTCTCCCCGTTTCTCAATCAGAATGGCTTTTGTCGTTGTGCTACCACAATCGGTGGCAAGAATAGAGCGGATGTCCTCCGCTGGTTTGTTCATACGCCTTTATCTCCTATCTTTATTAATAACCTAATTCCCGCAAATACTCACGATTCACCGACATACGTTCCAGATCCGAACGCTTCTCGACCTGTCCGGGACACGCCGTAACCCACCGGTCATAATTGAGTTCTTCCAAAGTGGACATGATACCGGGGAAATCCATGACAGTGCCAGCACCAACATCCACCCAGTCCACTTCATATGTACTTTCATCGCCGCCTGTGTAGCCTGAATAATCCTGAAGATGGACGTAGACGAGGACATCACTGTAACGACGAATCGATTCAATCGGATCGTAGCCCCAAAGTGCGGAATGCGATACATCTATACACAATTTGCACTTTCGGAGCAGACTCATATATTTCGCCCAGTCCTCAATAGAATCGACTGTCGTGTTTGTGTGGATATGGTAACAAACATCCAAGCCGTATTGCGAGGCATACTCTGCCCATTCCTCGGAAACGTCAGCGAGTGCTGCGAGGTCGGCGTTATTAACGGGACGATCCTGTGGTTTGCCTGCTCCCATGAACATGAAACAGTCGGCTTCAACCTCTGCGGCGAAGTCTATCCGGCGTTTATTCAGTTCCATCTGTTCTGGGTTTTTGTCGATCGGCAGTCCGCGTGCTGTTACGGCAGCGACGGGCAGATCGGCATTGCTACACACCTGTCGGATGTGTTGTGGTGTGCCGACCCAATCCAAAGACTGCCGCATCTCCCAGCCGTCCCATCCTGCGTCCTTCAATTGCGTCAACAATTCCTCAAAATCTGGGGTCTGCCAACGTAAAGTACTATATCCAAATTTGAAACCCATTCCCTTTCCTCCTATTTTGGCTATCGGAAACCATCGTTTGTCAGCAGTCGGTAAAGCGGTTTCTGATTAAACCAAACGTCTTTACTGATGACTGACTGCCGACTACCCTCTAAAATATTATAGCACAATTGCCAAAAAAATTTCTTGCTATATAACAGTGCCATTTGTTAAACTATAGCAGTGAAACTTAGGGATTTTCCGTAATTACCCATTTTAAGGAGAAAATATGGATAAAGTGAAACTCGGTTTTATCGGAACCGGTGGTATGGCAGGCGCGCACATGAACAACCTTAAAGAGAATTTTGAGGATGTCGAATTTTGTGCGATGTGCGATATTTCGGAAGACCGCGCAAAAGGACGTGCCGAAGAATTCGGTGGCAATGCTTACACCGATTACCGCGTCATGTATGATAAAGAGGAACTGGACGCGGTTTATATTTGTACACCACCCTTTGCCCACGGCGAACAGGAACGTATCGCTTGTGAACAGGGCATAGCGATGTTCATTGAGAAGCCGATTCATTCCGAATTAGAACCGGCGATTATTATTAATGAATATGTTGAACAGAGTGGCGTGGTCACGAGTGTCGGTTATCATTGGCGTTATGGCGGCAATGCACAGAATGCGAAGGCGATGCTTGAAGAGCAACCCCAAATTCTCGGTGCACTCGGCTATTGGATGGGCGGAATGCCCGGTACACCGTGGTGGCGCGTGCGCGCAGAATCCGGCGGGCAGCACGTCGAACAAACAACACACATCTTCGATCTCGCACGCTTCCTCGTCGGTAGTGATGGAAAGACCGTACACGGTGTCGCCGCAAGCGGTAGTATGACACATATCGAAAACTATGACATAGACGATATCAGTATGGTGAACATCGAATTCAAGAACGGTGCTGTTGCGAACATCGTCTCGGCTTGTGCGATGGAAGGTTTCGGGCGCGTCCACCTTGAAGTGTTCACCCGTGGACTCGTTGTCACCGTCGGTGGTCCGAACAACGTAAATCGAGGTGGAGAGACAGAACCACTTCCGGGAGATGGCGGGCAGGACCGGGATCGTGTCTTTATTGATGCGGTGAAGAGCGGAGATTCCTCTCAGATCCTATCGCCTTATAGCGACGCATTAGAGACACTCCGTATTATGCTCGCCGCGAGTACCTCCTTCCGCACCGGTAAGGCTATTGACTTGTAGAAAATTACAGGCACGTACGCGTCGTTACGGCACGGAGGAACGTGCCTACTACTTTAAAGAAAGAGAGAATTATGCCAATTAATCAATCCATCTGTTTCGGCGGTTTCAGTCGTGGTAGAGACCCAGTAGACGTTATCAAAAAAGCCGCTGAAATTGGTTATAAATCCGTTGAGATGCTTCCCGCAGAATACTGGTCGGTTGTTCAAGACCATGGAATGCGCGTTGCTATTATTGTGGGCCACGGCTCACTTCCATCCGGGTTGAACGATCCGAGTAACCACGACCGGATTGAGGACGAAATCCACCAAAACATCGACATCGCGGCGGAAAACGATATTCCCGGACTCATCTGCTTCTCTGGAAACCGAGAAGGTAGATCCGAAGAAGAGGGACGCGATAACACGATAGCAGGGTTGTCACGCGTCACCAAATATGCTGAAGAGAAGGGCATCAACCTTTGCGTTGAACTTCTGAACAGCAAAGTCAACCATCCAGATTATCAGTGCGACACGACGGCGTGGGGCGTTGAGGTTTGCAAAGGTGTCGGTTCACCACGGGCGCAGCTCCTCTACGACATCTATCACATGCAGATTATGGAAGGCGACCTCATTCGGAACATCACCGATTACAGCGAATACATCGGTCATTATCACACCGCAGGCAATCCGGGTCGTCACGATCTCGATGACGAGCAGGAAATCTACTATCCTGCCGTGATGCGCGCCATCGCAAATACCGGATACGAACTCTACGTGGGACATGAATTCGGTCCCAAGGGTGATGCCTTTGATGCGATGCAACACGCTTATGACGTGTGTAACGTCTAAGTGTGATAGGCATCGGGGTTACAAACCCTCCCACAAGAGGTGGACATAGGGCAGGTCACTGTGCCTGCCCTCTTTATTTTTTTTCTGAATCGCGGATTTGCACGGATTTATCGGATTACGCGGATTTTAAGCCCCTGTTCCGATGCTACGTAGCTTTAGTTATGAAGCGTTTCAAAATTGGTATAAGGTTACCAACGAAGCATAACAAAAAATGACTCCCGAACAGAACGCAAGGCGCCATATAGACAGAATGCTTGAAGCAGCAGGATGGCACATCCAAAATTATGCTGAACGTGATACAGCTGCTGCGTTGGGTGTGGCTGTGCGTGAGTATCGGTTGAGAGCGAATCAGCGGGCGGATTATCTCCTCTTTATCAGTGGCGTTGCAATCGGGGTTATTGAAGCCAAACCAGAAGGCACGACTCTCAGCGGAGCCCTTCAACAAGCAGAACGATATCGTGCGAATTTGCCAGATGACTTGCCGAATCGCACCAGATTTTTCTTTTCCTACGCCTCAACTGGAGTTGAGACATACTTTCAGGATATTCGGGATCCTGATTCTCGTTCTCGAAACATATTTACATTTCATACACCTGAAGCACTTGCCAACGCCTTTCATCAACCCAGAACCTTGCGCGAGAGACTTAAAACGGATATACCGCGATTAGAAAAAGGTTCCCTAAGAGATTGTCAATTTGGGGCAATAACCGAACTTGAAAAATCGTTAGCAGAATCACGCCCGCGTGCCTTAATTCAAATGGCGACTGGCAGCGGAAAAACGCACGCCGCTGTAAGTAGCGCGTACCGACTTATCAAATTTGCGAATATTAAACGTGTTCTTTTTCTTGTAGACCGGCGGAACCTTGGCAGACAAACCCACAGTGAATTTCAGTCTTACACAACGCCTGATGATGGTAGGAAATTCACGGAACTTTATAACGCCCAATACCTCTCCAGCAATTTTATTGATGAACCCAGTCAGGTCTGTATTACGACACTTCAACGCCTCTATTCTATGCTAAAAGGCGAAACCGACTATGAATCGGAAGAGGAAGAGACATCCGCCTTTGAAAATGATACTGAAGACGCTTCACCACAGTTTGTTACCTATAACCCAGAAATCCCAATTGACACCTTTGACGTTATCATCGTTGATGAATGTCACCGCTCCATCTATGGTAAATGGCGACATGTGTTGGAATACTTTGACGCTTTTATTGTCGGACTCACCGCAACACCGTATAGACAAACAATCGGCTTTTTCGATCACAATCTCGTTTATGAATACCGCCACGAGCAAGCCATTGAAGACGATGTAAATGTCGGTTACTACGTCTATAAGATTGAAACCGAAATTACGCAAAGCGGCAGCCATATTGAGGCAGGACATTATATAGCAAGGCGAGATAGGGAAACCCGACGACTCCATTGGGACGAGTTAGACGCTGATGTTGAATATACGGAAAACCAGTTAGATCGGGAGGTTGTTGCCGAAGACCAGATTCGGACAGTGATTCAGACTTTCAAGGATAAACTTTTCACCGATCTCTTTCCCAGTAGAAGGATTGTTCCCAAAACGCTTATCTTTGCGAAAGACGACTCTCACGCCGAGGATATTGTCCATATTGTCCGAGATGTATTCGCCAGAGGCGATGATTTCTGCCAAAAGATTACCTATCAGAGCGATAAACCGGAGGAACTCATCAGAAGATTTCGCACAGATCCGATCTTCCGAATCGCCGTGAGCGTTGATATGATTTCTACCGGCACCGATATTAAACCGCTTGAGTGTTTGATCTTTATGAGGGCAGTCCGATCCAGCGGATACTTTGAGCAGATGAAAGGGCGCGGCGTGCGTACCATCAATACAGACGATTTACGCGCTGTCACCGGTGATGCGACCACCAAAACACACTTCATTATCGTTGATGCTGTCGGGGTCTGTGAATCCGTCAAAACCGATTCACAACCACAATCCAGTGAACCACCTTCTACTGATCCAAATGGACAGCGGGAAAGAGACCCCAACCAGATCCTTGACGATGTAAGCGTGGACCGGGTTATTGAAACAGGTTTTGACGATCAAAGTTTCACACAAGCAAGCACAGTGATTCATGCCTTTAAACAATTCATTAATCAAAATGTGGACGAATTGCCAGCATTGCAAATTCTTTGTAGGGTGCAAGGGGCACAAGGGGCATTGACTGAAGACAATTTAAAAGTGTTAGAAGAAGCTTTGCTACAGCATTCAAGCAGCCTAAGTCGCGAGTCATTATGGTTGGCTTACAAAAGAAGGTCATCAGAAAACGTTCAAGGAAATACGGAACAACGTACAGACCTGATATCACTGGTACGATTTGCTATGGAGTCCAATCTTTTTCTGGAGCCGTTTAGTACAACTGTCAACCGAAATTTTGCGGCATGGTTAGAGGGTAGAGACTTTAACGCAGAACAACACAAATGGCTCGAAATGATACGTGACCATATTGCCACTTCACTTGATATTCAAATGTCTGATTTTGAATACACACCTTTCGCGGAACACGGCAACGGTGCGAAAGTTTACGAACTCTTCGGTGATGATTTAGATGATTTACTAAAGGAACTTACAAAGAAATTGGTTTCCTAATTTCCGTATATTTTAAGATGGTTGTGTTGATACTTTGTCAATTGTCTGAATCGCGGATTGTCGCGGATGACACAGATTTCGCGGATTTTGGGGAAGCCGCCTGTCAAGTCAATGCCTCATGTATGGTGATTAAAACGGCTTGCATCCAAGTCAAATTTGTGCTAAACTTTTTGATAAGGTTCCACCAACTGTACGCTAACGCCTTTGTTCCAAGCTGGAAAACACACCAAAGAGGGATCCATAGATGCCAACGCCAAAAGAAGTAAAGGGAATCAACACACCGATTCATTGCATTGACGAACGATTGGCACCACACGCCGCTTACACTACTACACCGAAGCCCGAAACACCACCTGAACAAGGCAGCGTAAAAAAGGCACTGCGTTCCATCGGTGAACGTCTCGCTAAAATCCAATAAAAGGGAACAGATGAGCAACATGAATCAAAAGGATTTGCCACTGAATTGGCGGATCGTAAGGTTTGAGGAGGCAGCTACGTTTACCAAAAAGCCAAAAGACTTACGATATTCTGAGTATAATGAAGTTCCGTTCGTGCCAATGAATTTGATTCCAATTGCCACGTTATTTTCAAAGGAATTTATACTCAAAACAACTGATAAATTAAGTAGCGGAACTTACTTTGAACCAGGGGACATCCTTCTGGCTAAAATTACACCGTCTTTTGAAAATGGAAAACAGTGTATTATCCCGGAGTTGCCGACGAAATTTGGTGTCGCAACAACTGAGATTATCCCTATTCGTGAAGTTGAAGGTGTCAGTGACAAATTCTATCTTTTTTATTATTTGTTACTTCCTGATGTTCGAGCCTTGCTCGCCGAGAGAATGCAAGGCACAACAGGTAGACTGCGCTTAGGTCCCAAAACACTTGCTGAGTTGGAAATCCCACTTCCACCGCTGGCAGAACAACGCCGTATCGTAGCCAAATTAGAGGTGTTGTTTACACAATTAGACGCAGCGGTTGATAATCTAAAAAAAGCACAAGTGCAGTTGCAACGTTACCACCGCTCAATCCTCAAAGCTGCCTTTGAAGGAGAATTGACAAGGAAATGGCGTGAAAGGAATTCAAATAAGTCTCGACCAATGAGTAACTCAACTGAGTTTCCTGAAAATTGGGAAGAGACAACGGTTGGAAAAACCATAAAAAAGGTATCTCTAAGTGGCAAGAAACTAAAAAAAGGGGACTATGAACTTGAAGGAAAATTGCCCGTAATAGATCAGGGATTGTCCTTTATCGGAGGATACACAAACGACGAGGAACTAAATGTTGAATGTGAATTACCAGTTATTGTTTTTGGAGACCATACTAAAGCAATTAAATATGTAGACTTTGATTTTGTAGGTGGGGCTGATGGGATAAAGGTGATAAAATCTCAAGAAATGTACCATCCGAAACTGTTTTATTATTTTCTTCGTGCAATTTCACTTCCGGACAGAGGATATTCCCGACATTTTCAATTTTTGGAAAAAGCAAAGATACTTATCCCACCGTTTACCGAACAAAAGCAAATCGTCTCTGAACTTGAGCGACACTTTTCAGTCGCTGATGAAATTGAAGCAACCCTTGATGCCGAACTTAAACGCGCGGAACGTTTACGGCAGTCTATCCTCAAGCATGCATTCTCTGGTAAACTTGTACCACAGGATCCGAATGATGAGTCCGCAAGCGTCCTGTTAGAGAAAATCCGAGACGAGAAAGAACATCAGCAACCAAAGCGAAAAAAGACTATACCAGAATCAAAAACAACCCTTTCAGCAAAACAAATGTTGCTTCCATTCAACTAAGGAGCTATTAGGATGACACAAGATAAGATACAAGAAAACGCGGATGGATCGGAGGAAACGCAGGAAACCGATCCGCTTCTTGCCTTAGCAGGAACATTGCAGTGGGACGTGGCAGAAATAAAAAAGCAACTCCGTACCTATAAGCGACCAGAGATACGTGTGGTTGAAGGAGCATACAAAGAACATCCGGATCCGCTTATTGCATTGTTGGGAACGTTGGAATGTGATGTGACCGACATCGGTGAACACCACGACGATTATATTCGTGCCGCGTTATTAGCAGAATTATGGGGAGATGAGGAGGAATAACACGAGGTGAGTTATAGCGAAATGGTATTGAATCTAATAAAGTACCATGCTAAAATATGAATGACTCTCAAATTTTGATAGGTGACACACTATGAAAATCTTACAAGATAACTTTGATTCCCTCTCGCTGCCAGCAGACAGGTCGCTATTGAGGAAACATATCCAACGTGAACTGGATGAAATCCGCGAGGAAGTCGAGGAAACCTGTAAAGTGGCTACTGACATTAGCCCTGTTCCACAACAAGCTTATGACGAAACCTCTACTTTGCTGAAGCGAATATCTCCTGGCATTCCAATACCGGACATGATGTGGTTGGAAGATGGCGGGATTGGGTTAGAATGGAGACCCGGTGATGGTATTATTACAATGAGCCTATATGGGGACGAGCATGTTAACTTCGTTGTAGTTTTAGATGATCAGCATGAGATTGCGGGGACTTGTCCGTTATCAGATCCGTTCTTACTACCTAATTTTCTAACAATATTACCTGAGCTTTTCCAACCAAGGACATGATGTGGACGATATTTTACAAGACGAAATTCTCACCCGTTTTATTTTTTCTTCCAGACACTTCGCTCGCAGAAACGAGACAATAAAATTTGGTGCCTTTATGCCGCCTTACGCCAGTAAAGATCCACCTTTATATAGCCCAGATATCTCTGTTTACCGTTTATCAGGGCTCACAGATAACGAAAAATGGACGATTGGTCGGGAATATGTCCAAACAGAAGGTAGATCCATAAAAGCAAGAGCCGATCTTCCGGTGCGAGAAGTTTACAGGAATAAACTAAAGGTTATATCAGATACGCAACCTCATGAAAGACATGCCAACATCACACCGTTTCCACCTGATAGATTAGCATGTCAGAGGTTGGCGACTAAACTTGCACGTGCCAGTAAATTAGCCATTCCGCCCGAAGATGTCTAACTTCAAACCAAAATCATACTACACGTGCTCAATGTGTTTTTTAGTCCTTTCATCCTTGAGGTAAATTCATGTCAAACGAATCCGCAACTATTCTCCAAAAACTCTGGAATTTCTGCAACATCTTCCGAGATCACGGAGGCAGCTACGGCGATTATGTCGAACAACTAATATGGTCATAAATATGGAGGCCACGATGAAGAATCTGGTAGTAACGGAAGAAATTTGGAAAGAAGGCAATATGTACACCGCTTATTGCCCAGAATTAGATGTTGTGAGTTGCGGTAGGAACATTGAAGAGGCACAAAAAAATCTCCTTGAAGTTATTGAAATACACTTAGAAGAATCTGCGAAACTTGGAACACTTAAGTCATTTTTAGAAGATGCAGGTTATGATTTGAACACTTCACAACCGACCCTTCAACTTGATAAACAGGTGGTTGCTTTTAGTCAACGTACCGTATCACTTGGAGGTCTTTAATGCCGACACTTTCGCCAACAGACTGGCGAATCCAAGTGAAGATTTTTGAAAAATTCGGTTGCCGTTATGTTCGACAAAAAGGATCACACCTTATCTATCACCATCCCGATGCTAAACGTGCTGTCGTCATTCCGCGCTATGATGAAGTGCCGGTTACCGTCATCAGAAATAACATGCGAACCGTCAACATGAGTAGGGATCAATACTTTCAGTTGTTCACAGAAGTTTAATCTTTGCGAACCATATTTTTATCTGCGCTAACCGATTAATGGTCATATTTTTCTGCCCAACTTTGCAACTGTCCCGAAGGAAGGTAAATTCATGTCAAACGAATCCGCAACCATTGTCCAAAAACTCTGGAATTTCTGTAACGTCCTCCGAGATGACGGGGTCAGTTACGGAGATTATGTCGAACAACTCACCTATCTGCTCTTTCTTAAACTCGCCGACGAACAGACGAAACCGCCTTTCAACAAACCCTCAACAATTCCTACAGGTTTGGATTGGGAGAGTTTACGCAACGAAAGCGGTGACGGGTTAGAAAAGCAATATGTCAAAATCCTCCAAGAACTAAGTAAGGTCCCAGGTTTACTCAGTGTAATCTTCAGAAAATCGCAGAACCGCATACAGACCCCTGCGAACTTGCAACGCCTTATCCACCTCATCAACGATGAGAATTGGAGCAGGATGACTGCCGACATCAAAGGCACTATCTACGAAGGACTTTTACAGAAAAATGCTGAAGATACGAAAAGCGGCGCAGGGCAGTATTTTACACCACGACCACTCATCAAGGCGATGGTTGCAGTAATGCGTCCCGAACCGATGCAAACGATCTGTGATCCCGCGTGCGGTACCGGTGGCTTCTTTCTCGCAGCGCACGACTATATTTCCGAAAATTATAGCAGTAGGATGGATCGCGAACAGAAGGATTTCCTTAGATTTAACACCTTCGCTGGCACAGACATCGTTGATAACGTCGTCCGCCTCTGTGTGATGAATCTATACCTACACGGTATCGGTGGAACAGAAAGTCCAATTACAACCGATGATAGCCTCATGAGTGATACAAGTGATCGCTACAATATGGTGCTTACCAACCCCCCGTTCGGGAATAGGAGTAGCATTACAATTGCCACCAATGGCGGTAAACGCAGCAACACATCGCTTACTTATGAGCGCGACGATTTCTGGGCAACCACTTCAAATAAACAGTTCAACTTCCTCCAACACATCAAAACCATTCTGAAAACGGATGGACGCGCCGCTGTTGTCCTCCCTGACAACGTGCTTTTTGAACGTGGCGCAGGGGAAACAATTCGCCAGCAGCTGCTGAAACAATTTGATGTCCATACCCTCTTGCGACTGCCAACCGGTATTTTCTACGCCCAAGGAGTCAAGGCGAATGTGCTCTTTTTCGATAAGAGACGCGCGCGCGAAAAACCGTGGACCCGGAAACTCTGGATCTATGATCTACGGACAAATAAAAACTTTACACTCAAAACAAATCCGCTGACAGATACTGACCTACAAGATTTTATCACTGTTTACAAACCAGATAACCGCGACGATCGGACTGAGACCGAGCACTTCCGTGCCTTCAGTTATGAAGAACTCATTGAACGCGAGCATGTCAACCTTGACATCTTCTGGCTAAAAGAGGACTCCGTTGAAGATGCAGCAGACCTTCCTACGCCAGATGTATTAGTGTCGGAAATCACCGAGAATTTAGAGTCCGCGTTAGCACAATTTCAAAATATCCAAGCAGAATTAGAGGGCAACGATTAAATGAAGACCCATCTTCTTGAAAACCTTCTCGGTTGTAATTTAGAAGATACACTCGCGGTGATCTCATCAGATCCGGCTGAAATTGAAACTTTCCTCGCGAAACTCCCGACAGAAAATCCCGAAAAATACCTCACACCACAGTGGGTCGTGCTTGCTGCCGGTAAAGGTACACGGATTGATGCCACTGGACGCTTGAGCAAAACACTGGATATCACCTTCGGTGAGCAGAACACGCTCCAGCACTCGCGGCGTTATCTACCGGGGGACCGTCCTGACATTGTCGTTATCAACCCACAGATGGCAGCACGTGTTGAGAAAAGCGAATCCGCCGCGCGACTGCTGGGTCCGAATGCCGTTTTTTGTATTCAAGAAGAGATGAACGGCACAGGCGGTGCTTTGCAAGCGGCACTGCCAGCACTCGGAGATTCGGATGCTGAATGGATCGGTGTGGCGTTCGGCGATGAGCCATTTTTGGCGCGCGACATTTTCGCACAGACACTACTCTCTCACTTCCTCTCCGATGCGGATGTTACCCTCTGTGGCAAGGCACCTGAAACGGTTGTCGATAAGGGTGGACTCTTTTTCGACACAGATGGGAAACTTACTGGCACCAAAGAGTGGTACGACATGACGGAGACAGAAAAACAGGAGATGTGGGATCGATGGCACCACGGCGAGGCATATACCAACACGGGCATCACCCTCATTCGGAAAAGCGCGTTGATGGAACGGATAGGTCGGTTACAACCACATTCAAACCGCAACGACGAACTCCACCATGTTGACCTCATCCGACACTGCTATGAAGACGGATTAAAAACGAATGCTTTTATCTACCGCGGCGAGGTGTTATCCGGTGTCAATCGCTGGTCCAACGTCCTATCCGGTGAAGAGGCACTGTTTGCTCAGACGCGGGTGTCTCTCGCACAGAAAGGGATTCGTGTTGATCCAGCAGCGCAGATAACCCTAAACGGTGAAGATATTGTGATCGGCGCAGCGTGTTATTTAATAGGCAGCGTGCATCTTGGTGAAAAGGTTCAGATTGGGGACTATTGTCGGCTTGAAAACGTTACGTTGCTCGGATCAACAACGGTAGGTGATTCCGTCGGACTGCAGGACGTCACCGCAAACGACACGACGTTTGAATCGAATCCTTTACCTGAAACACTATCGGAGCCGGTGCAAGGACTCGCGACACGGAGTACCATCAAAAATTCCACCTTTGATGCGGTGAGCGTAGGGAACAACGTTCAACTCTCAGCGGTCGCTGCGCATGGAACAGTGATTCCTGCCGACATTACCCTGTCAAATCGGACGCTTGGCGTGCCACTGGCTCAAACTCCGCCCGGTGTACCGAAGCCACTCTTCGATCAGATTGTGCCCCGTGAATATATCCCTGGGGTTTTCACCTTTGGTGAAAAAAGAGAATTGCCAGATTGGGAGGGTCTTCGGGAGCATGTAACATCACACAGTGCCACAGAGCTGATCCCACGTGCAACCCGCAATTCACAACTTCAACAGATCACGAACAAGGCTGTAGAAACACTCTTGGATATCCGGCGTGCCAATGGGGATTATCTCATTGAGTCCCTCACGTCTGAAGAGGTATGGGGTAGTATCTTCGAGATGGTAACGCTTCATACCGGTAACCCAAATCCTTATCATTACGATAAACGTAAGGCACGACAGACAGCACTCGAACTCCTTCCAGAGTTTTGGAAAGACAGCTGGTTAACACGACTGAAACTCGTTGTAGCGGGGAATATCATCGACTATAGCAGCGAGCGGGTCATGAAGCGATTGAACGCGAATCCCGATTATTTCTCTGAAGTCCTGCGTGCTGCGGTTGAAGCACCTTTCGCTATTGATTGTTATGAAAAGTTCCGTGAAAAGGTACTTGACACGACTTCCCAGAACATTCTCTGGCTCGCCGACAACGACGGAGAAGTGATTTTCGACATAGCGTTTGTTCAGGATCTCGTTCAGTGTGGACACCGTATCTCTGTCGTCGGAAAAGTGGACAACGCCAGCAACGATGCGACCCTCGCCGATTTGCATGAAATCGTGAACTATCCGCAATTCCAAGAACTACAGACCGCGATGCGGGATGGGGTTGTTAGGCTGATGTCGTCAGGGGCAAAGACGATTGGGACAAATCTCTACCGAGGCAGTCCTGAATTTTTCAACGCCCTGTTAGAAGCAGACTTTGTCATTTCAAAAGGACAAGGGAATTTCTTTACGACTCCCGGTTGGCTAAAAGACACATTCTATTTACTGCTTTCCAAAGGTTTGACTGCGGAGCAGAGTACTGGCGTTGTAGCGGATCGAAATCAGACAATTGACGGATTAATTTTCGCTTATCTTCCGGGTGGCACAAAGCGGGTTGCCCCGCTCCGAGAACTCTGTGCCAGAAACGATTCTTAATCATTAACTGGCGCGGTTACTTTCGAGATCGTGTATTCTCGCTTCCCTGAAGCAGAAAGTGGAATCTCTTCAACAAACTCTACTGTGACAACAACTTCCTCGCCGAGTGCTTTTTGGATACTCTGGACGAGGTAACGGCGTGTTGCGTCTGTCCATTTTGCATTAATAACCAACTTCAAGATGCAATGCTTAAGCGTTTCCTGAATTATCTGGAATTGACGGACACCATCAACGCCGTAGAAGTGTCGCGTAAAATAGCCGCCGTGTATCAACGTTCCAGTTTCCGTTCGGAAGGTCGCGGTCGTGCGTCCGAGCAATTCCGCCAAAATAGGCAACTGATTGCCACACGGACAAACTTCATCAGAGAGGCGACCGATGTCCCCGATTCGGTATCGAATAAACGGCATCGCATAGTTGTTAAGTTGCGTAATCAGAATCTCCCCTGGTTCGGTGTATGGATTGGGACTGTCTATTTCAAGATAGATGTCCCGGCAATTGATATGCATACGTCCCTTGCTACACTCCATAGCAATCAACCCAACTTCCCGTCCGCCGTAGCGATTATACACCTTCGCCCTGAAAATATCCTCGGCTAAAGCCCGGTAATGCTGATGTAGCATCTCGGCGGAAGATATAATTCCTTTCAATTGCCATCTGGGTGTCAAACCGTTTTCCAAAAGGAATGTAGCAAATTGGTAAAGAGAAGAGGGATAGGAGAGAATCGTTTGTGGCTGACATTGCTCCATCCTCTCAAACGCTGCTTGCATATTTTCATCTGTGAGGTGAAAGCCGTTGAGCCAATACTGATTTCGCCAGAAGTTGTTGAGGCGATGCTTCCAGTGTTCATCACCTTTTAAATCTGCGGGGGCACCCCATATAATCAGTTGCGGTTCGCCGAAATTCCAACCCGCCCACCGATCAAAGTAGTATACGCTCAAGTTCCGTTGATTCCAATAATTTCTGTCTTGATAGAAGGTAAGCGGCGTGCCTGTTGAACCACCCGTAGCGTTTTTGATGCGCAGCTCCTGTGGAAACGCTTCAGAACAGAGGTGCTCTAATTGCTCCCGAACGTTCTGTTTTTCAAGCGGTGGCACCTCTGAAATATCTGGTGACTCCGTCTTAAGCAATTCGCGGTAATACGGTGTAGTCTGGGACGCGTGCTGAAGGAGTTTTTCCAACCGCTCTCTCTGGAATGCCAAGATGTCTTCGCGCGGCGCGTCCAGCAATGCAGCTGCCTGTGCAAATCGAGAGCGGTGACGTGCACCTTTGCGATAGGTATTGTAGGCATGCCATGCTGCCTTTGAGAGTAGCGTTTTGGCATAACGACGGATCGGCATGATTTCCAATTGCTGTGTTTGGGTGCCCGAACACATTCAGGCGTTTAGGAATATACTATCCTTCGTACTGAGAAGAAACTTGAACTAAGACGGTGGTCTCATGGGATCAATATGCGGCGAATACCCTTGTGGAAACTGATCACTCACGGAGCGACCGTCTTGGAAAAGTTGACCCGCATCCGGATTTTCAGGTTCAGCAGGTGGAGGGAATTCGCGCCATTTATTGCCATCAAGTGGTAACTCGTAGCCGTCCTCGCGGAGCCATTCAATCAAGCGTTTCCGATAGTCGTTGAGAATCCTACCATAAGCAGGATTGCCAACGAGACTTCGTTCATCAAGTCTACCCGACAAACGCCTGAAGAGCCATTCTTGCCGATCAGCGGCAGAGTAGATGTATTTGTATTCACTCGTCAAGAGCATGTAGAGTCCTGTGCCCTCTTGCCCTAATTGCCCAACGATTGCATTCCGCTGTGCGCGTCCGGTGGCAAGATCCGCGAGATCAACGCCGCTCCGATCCACCTCTGGGGATAGCCCCGCTGCGCCAAGACTCGTTGGCAGCACATCAACAAGACTCGTTGGAACGTCGCATTGGGTGTTTGCGGCGAAACGTTCAGGATAACGGACGAGCAGCGGAATTCGGGCAGCAGCGTCAAGGAAAGAGCGTTTCCCGTAGCAATCATAGTCACCGAGCAATTCACCGTGGTCGGAGGTGTATAAAATCAGCGTGTTGTCAAGTTCACCTTCCGATTCGAGGGAGTCGAGGATTCGACCCACCTGATAATCGATGAAAGAGATGGCTGCATAGTAAGCCGCCCGCATCGTGCGGAGCAGATTCATATCCCGTCCTTGGTCGCGGTATTTGTAACGATTTTGATGTCGATTCCAGTAGGTATGCAGATGCTCATAATCTGAAGGTAGGAATGGAAGCGGCATTTCGACTGTGCGATAGAGCCGATTCCACGGCACGGGTGATTCAAATGGCGGATGTGGCTTGATAAAACTGCTCCAACACAAAAAGGGGCGACTCGTATCGCGTTGAGACAGGAATTGGAGTGTCCTATCCCCTACCCACTGCGTGTGGTGCAAGCGCGCTGGAAGTTGCGAAGGTTGTGGGATGTAGTAATACTCACTCCGCTCGCCGTGTGGTGCAACGATATGGTCATAGCCGTTTTCACCCAAAAACTCCGTAAAATCATCGGGACCGGGCCCCTCCTCGGAATAGTCTCGCGTTTCAAACCCCCACATTTTGCGTCCTTGTGGTGTAAAATGCATCTTGCCGATACCGTGTGTCTGGTAGCCTGCTTCATTGAGCAGCTCCATCACCGAAACACGATCTTGTGGCATGGCTGAGTTGCTGGTACATTCTGTCTCATGTGGCCACTGCCCGAGCAAGAAACTGCAACGGGAGGCTACGCACACAGCAGACGGGCAATACGCCGACGTAAAGCTTGTCCCCTCCCGAACAAGGCGATCTAATCCCGGTGTCTGAATAATTGGATTTCCGAGTGCGCCGACCGTATCAAAACGCTGCTGATCCGTCATGAGGAAAATTATATTCGGTTGTTTTGCCATGAGGAACTCCGAGCCTTTTCGCTAAGGTTTGTATGAATGTATAGGAACAGCATATCACTTTTTCAAGCGGAGCACAACCGATTTTTCAAATGTCTCTATTCTGTTGACGTTCAACTATAGTATGTGGTATCATTTTTATTATGATGTGAGTTGAAAAAATAGGACTTACGCCTGCAGGGGATCATATCACAATGGCTTATAGTAACTTTACCTTAGAATCAGTGGTGACAACGTTTCAACTTGAGATGATTCGATCTATCGGTATTTTCTCTGAGATAGAACCGGTGATGCCAAGTGAACAACTCGCGACGGTCCTGGCAAAAAAGGCTCCATTAGCCGTTGCGATAGGCACAGTGAAGGCACGCTCGGAGCTAATTGTCGCCGACGTTCTGTTTGAACTCTGGGAGTACTTTGAGAACCGCGTGAGTCTCTTCTCCGGCATTGACTTCAATGTTGATGTCGAAGATGGATTGACCGGAGTCTGCGATTTTTTGGTAAGTTTGTCGCCGGAACAATTGTTTTTAGAGGCACCTGTCATCGTGCTTGTTGAAGCAAAAAATGCCGAACCGAAACTGGGTTTTGGACAGTGTGCTGCCGAGATGCTCGCGGCACAACGCTTTAATGGAGAAAGAGGGAATAACATCCCGTACATTTATGGAGCTGCCACTACAGGAACGGAGTGGCAATTTCTGAAGTTAGATGGAAAACGGTTGCACATTGATATGGCTGTTTATCCCATCGGGCAGTGCGACAAAATTTTGGGCATTCTCTCTGGTATGGTGGCACAAAAAGCGTGAGTGTTCTCAGCAGCAATCGGATTCTGAGTTAACCTTCAGAAACAGATAAACAGATGCAGAAATGGTACGAAAACAAAACACTTTTAAATACCTTTATTGCTTTGATGTCTGTCAGTTTTATCGCTTACTTTTTCTTTCACTGGAAATGGGGATTGCCCCTATTTCTGTGCGGTGGGACGGCAATTATGGTGAGAGGCGTTGTAAAAATTACGATGCGAATGCGAAATAGAAAAAGACGCGAGGAGAAATAGGAGTCAGCAAAGAGGCAGGCGGTATATTACAACTCGCTTTTCAGAAGCACACGCAGCTTGAAACGAAGTGGAAAGCGGATATACGGAAACGGGCACGAAAACCTCAAACCCTGCTGACCGAACCGCAAGGAAAATTAAAAGAATGAAAAGACGAACGTTCATAAAACTGAGCGCGATTAGTGCAGCGGGAATGGTGTTGCCCCTTCGATTGGAAGGAGACGCAGCAGCAGTGCCACACCTTAAACCGAGCACACTGATAACCCCAAACGCCGACTTCTATATCCTACAGATCGGCGATCCTGTTGAACTTGACGCGGCGACATGGCGATTGCCGATCACCGGTCTCATCGAAAAACGGATACCACCGCTGCGACTTGAAGACATCACCGCGATGGAATCCATCACGGCGATGCGAACCCTGAAGTGTATCGGCGACCCAATCGGCACGGAACAGATGAGCAATGCGGTGTGGAAAGGGATTCGGCTGCGCGATCTGCTTGAAAAAGTTGTACCCAAACCTGAAGCCAAAGTGGTAGTTTTCCGCTGTGCAGACAACTACCATACAGCGATTCCTTTGGAAAAGGCGATGCGGGAAGAGACACTCCTCGCTTATGAGATGAACGGTGAACCGCTACCGACTGAGCACGGCTTCCCCATCCGATTGCTTAACCCGGGCCATTACGGCACGAAGAACCCGAAATGGATAATCAACATTCAATTGGCGAAGGAACATGAAAGTTACTGGGAGAAACGGGGTTGGGATCCGATCGCGAATGTGAAACTCGCTACAATGATTGGGACCCCGAGCGAGGGTGAGGAAATTCCGGGCGGCAAGATTTACACAGTGAGTGGTGCGGCGTTCGATGCGGGCAACCACGGTGGTATTAAGAAGGTAGAAGTTAGTATCGACTACGGACAGACGTGGGAAGAGGCAGAAATTTGGGCGAAGGATAACCTGTTTGCGTGGGTGCTCTGGAAATGGGAGTGGCAGGTACCCGAAAAAGTGGAGCCTGTTGAAATCTATGCAAGAGCCACCGGCAATAGTGGTGTCACGCAAGACGAAATCGGAATTGAAGTAGAACCGGTTGGTGCGACAGGTTATCACATGATCGACGCGGCGATTATGATGCCATAACGTAGGAGCGGTTTTCAACCCCGATGCCTTAATGCGCCTAAAACCGATCCAACTGCTCACTGTTTATCTACCAGTCCTATTGATTGACTTTGCCTTTAGCAGCGTCCTAACCAACACCTCTTTTTATACCAGTTATTTAGGACTCTCCACAACGTTTCTCGGTGTGTTGATGGCAGTAAGCACAGGGTGTTTCGCGCTGCTCGCGATCCCACTCGGTAGACTCTCGGATCGGATAGAGCGTCGGTATATCCTTTACGCAGGGTGCCTGATACTTAGTGTCGTCAGTGTAGCACTCGCCCTATGTCGAAATAGCGGACATCTGATGAGTGTTTTTCCCGGAATCGGTATAAGTATGGCACTCTTCTTTCCCGCTTACGAGGCATGGCTCGCCGAACAAGAAGGCGAAGGCGAATTAATCCATCGGATTATGCTCTTCAACCTGTTCTGGAGCATCGGCATGACCTTGGGGCCAGCGTTCTCGAGTTATCTGTACGGCGAGGCAAACCCATTTAAACCTTTCTACCTCGCTGGTATTTTCGCCATCCTCACCTTAGTGACAATTTGGGCTTCTCGTATTTCCAAACCCGACCCATCAAGTATATCTGTCCACACAGACGAATCCGACCCGGAATCACCTGAGATACTGTATCCATCTCTACCCGTTCGGATGACTTATCTTCATCTGGCGCGTTGTGCGAATTTTGTCTCTTGGTTCTCGCTGGGTGTGCTCCGCCAACTCGCCCCAAAACTCACATTAGAGATGGGTATACGTCCGGCAATATATGGAAATTTGATGCTGATACTCGGTGGCGTTCAAACATTGGCGTTCGTCGTCCTTGGGACCGGCTACTCGACCCGGTGGCATTATCGCTTTAGCCCACTTTTGATTGTTCAAGTGCTGGCAATTCTGAGTTTCCTCGGCATAGGATTATTCCAGCATATAATCCTCTGGGCTATTGCATTTGCGGTTATCGGTGTATCTGTAGCTTTTACTTACTTCAGTAGTCTCTACTATGGGCTGGACCGGCATGCAGATAAGGGGAATAAGAGCGGGTGGCACGAAGCCATATTAGGTGTTGGAATCCTGTTAGGTCCCTTCCTTGGAGGCATCTCAGCGGATTCACAATTGGGCGTTCAGAGTCCTTACCTACTCTGTGCGGTAGCGATTGGAATCGCGATCCTCATAGAGATTCTTATTCTGCTCAAGAGTTGTCGACATCAAGCAGATTCTCGTTGATGTAGTCTTCATCAGGTGTAACACCAAGCCCTGGACCCTCCGGCACCGTGACAACATGATCGTGGATTTCGACACCGCTCACCGCCATAGTTGCCAGAAAAGCGGGGGCATTGAGTTCAGCGGGGAGAACCAAACCCAAAGTTGAAAACAGATGGACACTCGCTATGAAACCGATCCCTGCTTCTGTCAGACCGCTGCCGAGTAATTCAAGCGAATTGGCTTCGGCAACGTGGACACTTTTGAGGCATTCCGCCAACCCACCAGATTTACACACTTTCAAGACAACAGCATCTGCACATTCCAAACGCGCGATTTTTGCCAGATCGAAGTAGGTGAAGCACCCCTCGTCAATGGCAATTGGAATCGGTGCGTCCCCCCGCACCCGCTTCATGCCGAACCAATCTTGACTCGCCACGGGCTGTTCCATACAGTAAATCTCGCGAATATCCGCAACCCGTTTCAGTAATTCAAGGGCATTCGATGGCGTATAGGACTGATTTGCATCGATCCAGAGTTTGGCATCTGGCATCGCTTCGTGCACCGCGCGTAAGCGTTCTTCATCCTCCGCTGGAACACCAGCGACTTTCACTTTGAAACAGGAACAGGGCGACAAAGCCTTCGCCTTCAACCCCATTATTTCGGGTGTATCAATGCTCAAGGCATAACAGAGCGGGAGGGCATCGTGCCGTTTGCCACCGAAGAGCGCATGGACCGGCACGTCAAGGATGCGTCCATTGAGGTCATGCAAGGCAATGTCCACAGCAGCTTTCGCAAACGGGTGTCCGTTGCTGACAGCGGGTTTCAATGCGTCATAGATGGTGTGATGGATCTGATTGAGATCCAAAGGATTGCGTCCGAGTAGTAGCGGTGCGATGTAATGTCGAATGGTGGTCGTGATAGATTCGGTTGTCTCGTAGCTCCACGAGGGGAGCGCGCGTTGTTCTCCCCAACCGACGTAGCCATCGTCCGTTGTAATCTTAACGAAGACATGATCGCCTGCAGAACTGGCATCTCCCACAAATCCCGTCCCGATATTAAAGATGTCTTTCATCCCGACAGCAGTCGGATAAACGTCTACGTGTGCTATTTTTCGCATATACAGATAGAGTGCTCCGTTATTAGAAAACCCGCTTTGCCTTGACTTGTTCTGAGTGCCAACACCTGTATTTTAGCACAGAAGCGGTTGATTAATCAAAACAATTTCCGTTGACATCTTCCCAACTATCCGCTATATTAACAGGAACATTCGTTACTTTGTGTCGTTATGAGGAAAACCTAAGATGCTATTCGCTATTTTTGTAATTGTTACACCTATCGCCGTTTGGTTAATCCTGCACTTTATGTCCCGGCGGAAATCCAGCGTAGAAACAACTGAACCGGAAGATCTTTTAGAAGTCTGCGCGGTCTGCCAAAACGAATTTATGATGAGCGAATTGCTTGAAAAAGAGATCGGCGGATACGGTAGAGTTTACTGTTTCTGTGGACAGTGTATTGAAACCCTCTATCACGAATCCCAGAAAAAAAACAAAACAAACATCGAAACGGGAGAATAAACTATGTACGATTTG
Source organism: Candidatus Poribacteria bacterium (assembly GCA_022821965.1). Lineage (GTDB taxonomy): Bacteria > Poribacteria > WGA-4E > WGA-4E > WGA-3G > WGA-3G. The sequence continues at coordinate 114,571 of JAJECN010000054.1, read as the reverse complement.
GTCACATTTGGGGAAGCGATGATCCGACTCACCTCGCCAGAATTTATGCGACTTGAACAGGTATCATCATTGGCAATCACAGCAGGCGGTGCAGAAATGAACGTCGCCGTCAATGCTGCACAACTCGGATTGCAGACAACGTGGGTATCACGACTCGTGGACAACTGGTCAGGACGCTATATTCGAAACAAAGGACGTGAACTCGGTGTAGATATGTCGAACATCGTTTGGACGGAATTCGATGGGGTCGGCTTGGAGCGGAACGGGTTTTATCACCTCGAAATGGGAGCAGGACCGCGTGCAAGCAGTGTCACTTATGACCGCGGGTACTCTGCGATTTCCAACGTTCAGGTCGGAGAGATCGACTGGGCATCTATTTTCAGCAATGCGCGCTGGTTCCACCTCAGCGGGATTACGCCAGCACTGTCAGCGTCTGCGGCGGCAGTTTCGGCGGAAGCACTTCAAGCGGCACGCGCAGCGGGTGTCAAAACAAGTTACGATCTGAACTTCCGTTCTAAACTGTGGAGTGCGGAGGATGCACAGGCAGCAAACCGACCGATGATGGAGCATGTCTCTGTTCTCATTGGAAATGAGGAAGATTTTGAGAAATCTCTCGGCTTCGCGGCGGAAGGGGCGACCGAATCCTACAGCAAACTTGAGCCTGACAGTTACAAAGCGGTTGCGCAACGTGTCAAAGACACTTTCCCGAACATTGAGATGATCGGCACGACGCTGCGTGATGCCAAAACCGGCTGGCTGAACGATTGGCGGACGCTCCTGTTTGATGGCGAAGAATTTTACCTGTCCCGTATCTATGAGGATTTGGAACTCGTAGACCGAGTCGGTGGTGGTGATAGTTTCTCGTCGGGGTTAATTTATAGTCTCTTGAACGGAAAATCGCCGCAGGAAGCCGTCGATTTTGCTGGTGGATACTCCGCTTTGGCACATACGTTCCCCGGTGACTTCAACTGGGCAACAGCAGAAGAAGCGGAAAAAGCGATGCAGGCAGGGAGCGTGCGCATCAGTCGCTAAACAGATAAAACTATGAACAAAATTCTTCTCTCTCCTATTTTTGAAAATACTGAGTTTGATACTGCGGAACGTCGAGCAGCATTGGCAGATTTGGAGCAACTTGGTGAGTTGAGTATTCATCCACGAGAACTGACTGGAGAACACGCTGATGGTGTTGTTGGCGTGATCGCAAGCGGAGTGCCATTTCATGAAAGTTTCTATCAAGCCGCTGAATCGCTCCGAATCATTGCGCGTTGGGGTGTCGGATACGAAACCGTTAATGTAGACTTGGCGACCGAATACGGAGTCATTGTTACGATTGCCCCTGAACACATGGTGACCGTTGCTGAATATGCGATTGCACAGTGGTTCGCGACGATGAAACGGGTCTACACGCTAAATAGAGCCTCCCACAGCGGGGATTTCGGGCTTATCAAGACGCACGAAGTAATGGGTTCTACGCTCGGTTTGTACGGATTTGGTCGGATTGGACAAGAGGTTGCGCGTCGTGCGCGTCCACTCCTCGGCGAACAAGGACGGCTCTTGGTTTACGATATTCGTCCGGACATCGCTGAACTCGCAGCAGAATTCGGTGCAGAGGCTGTTGACACACCGTTGGAACTCTTTGAAGAGAGTGATACTGTCTCGCTACACCTATCGGGTGCGGATACTGTTGTAGGCTACGAAGAACTCTGTGCGATGAAACCGCACGCTTCTCTCATCAATCCATCGCGCGGGAACCTCGTTGACGATGCAGCTGCGAACCGCGCCATCAGCGAGAACCGACTCTGGTATTATGTCGTAGACGATCCGGTTAACGGACCGCGGGCGATCCACAAAGACCATCCACGCATCATCTGTACGAATCACAACGCTGGTATGACTGTTGAATCTGGTATTCGGTTGGATCTTTGCACGATTGGACAGGTTACAGATGCGATTCAGGGACGTGCCCCAGCACATATTCTCAATCCGAAAGTACTGGAGCATCCGAGGGTTAAGGCATTTGTGAACACTTAGTTTTGGAAAATTGTTGTCTCGTGCCGACAGATAAGGTCCGTTTGCAATCAGGAGATAAATTATGTCATTCAACATGCTAATGCTTAGGTGTTTAATTGCGGTGCCGCCGGAGCCAGAGACGAATGAGTTGCTAACGGATCCAATCTTGCTCGCTCACCGCGGTCTGGTGCAGCACGCGCCTGAGAACACTTTGCCCAGTTTTTCCGCCGCCATCGAGTTAGGTTTGTCAATCGAATTGGATGTCTACCAGACAAGCGACGAACACTTGGTGGTCATTCACGATCGGACTGTGGACCGCACGACTAACGGCACCGGTGAAGTAACCGAAATGACGTTGGCAGAAATCCGTAAACTGGATGCCGGAAGTTGGTTCGATTCGCGTTTCACTGGCGAGCAGGTACCGACATTGGAAGAAGTGTTCAAACTTGTTCGCAAGCACCAACGAACGCCGGTAACCATCGCGCTGAATATGAAAGTCATCTCGCAGGGTATTGAAGAGAACATCGTGCGGGTCGTTGAAAAATACGAACTGTTCGATCAACTCTTCGCCTTCGGTCAGTCCAGTGATTCGAGTCATCGCTTCAAACGAGCCAACCCAAAGCTGCGGACGACGGTATACCTAAACGATAGTGAAGCCGATCAGTTCATCGCAGCCCTGAGTGATCCGCTCGCCGACTGCTTGTGGGTTCGATTCATTCCGAATGTAGAAGCGATGGAACAAGCGCGTAAGCTCGGTAAACAGGTTTGGCTCGCCTTGCACATCGGCGAGAATCGACCCGATATCTGGGACGAAGCCCGCGCCAACAAAATGGACGGTATTTGTACCGATTGGCCCCTGGCGTGCAGCCGACATTGGCGGCTCGGGGCGAAACCCAAAGGCGATTAGGCAAACTTCAAATGAGAGGCACGCTTTTCTCAAGAAGGAAAAGGAATTCTCGGTTCGGTTTCTCTGCTGCGTTTACCCACTCGTCCGTCCATTTCATACCTGCCATGACGTTTTTTTTATAGTCCAGTTCAAGGACAGTGAGCAGTTTTCCGTTGTTCTGCATAACTTCGTTGAGTTGCTCAGCAGTTGCGCGCCCACCAGAGCTATAGGACAGCAGAATCCAACGGGCTTGTGTCTCTTGGATTAACCACGCAATGGCTTCAACAGCGATGAAACGTCCGTCCTCGTTACGACGGAATTCCTCAAATACAGACGCGGCGAGGGGGTCTGATGTATCCTCTCGCCGTTTTGCTTTGCCGAAAAGTGTGGGTTTGTCAAAAAGGACAACGCTTTTCCAGAGGTGGTAATAGGCAGCATATCTGACACGAGAGGGGGGCATCTTCTCGTTGTTTGAACCGTAGGGTGGATCGAAGTAGGCGAGATCAACCGAAACACGCGGCACGAGTTCAAAGATGTCGGTTTGGTAAACCTGATGTTTGCCTTCTGACATGAAAACTTCCGGGACCTCAAGCACCAACTCCTTATAGGCACGAGGTGCCCACGCTTTGAGATACGCAGAAAAGTGACCAATCGTGCTGTCAACGCGGTCAAGTGCCAGCATCAGGCTTGTGAGTGCAACGGCTTTTTCGATTGGATCGAGGTTGAGGGTTTCGATCTCCTGTCGAATCGCGTCTAATTTGCGGGTGTTGTGGAGCTGCCACGGTTTTTTAAGTCCATCTGCTTGGACAGCGCAGCCGCCGTTGGCGTGTCCGCCGTAATGCTCCGTGAACCAACCATCAATAGGTGTCAGAGCGTTGAGGTGATCGATAAGCGGTTGATATGTTTCTCTCGGTTTTGTGTTGAGGAGATAACACGTGCCGAAAACTTCTGACCACGGGGCGATGTCGTTGCAGATAACAGTATAGCCGAGTTTGGCGAATGCTTGTGAGACGCGGGTAGTGCCTGAGAAGCCGTCAAGGATTGTTTTGGCGTTGACTTTTTTGACGAGCTGCAAGACTTGCGGGATGAGTTTCAGCTTGGAGCCGATGTATTTGATACCTTCGGTGGGAGGGGGATGGAGCGTTTGTTGCACGGTTTTATGTCGATGGTGTGTCTCGTCTGAATCGCGGATTGACACGGATTTCACAGATTTCGCGGATTTTGAGGTTTCTGCGTATTCAATGTTTTTAGTGTTGGGTTTCGCTGGATTTTGGAGTGTTCAAGGCATTTAGAAACGCGAATTTTGCTGCGCCATAAACGTTGTTTTCTGATGTCCGCTCAACCCAACCTACGTCCTTATTCACTATCCGGTATTTTGTCTTTTTCAGGATCATATAGACGGTATTTCCCTTTTTCCACCCGCCAATATCTATCTTCACCTTTAGGATAATTACGTCGTGTAGAGAAGTTAACACAGCTCCCTCTTATCCGATTTCTTGGACTACTACTCTCAGCTAAATCAGGATACTTCTCCGAAAGGATTTTTTCAATGTCTATGAGAGTGAATGTAGCATTTGGATCTCCTTTTGTAAATTCCTGGACAGCTTCCCATGTTACCTGATCTATTGGATGATCACTCTGTAGTCGTGGAGGAGAGGAGGGATGTTCTCGCTGTTGTGTTTTAGGTGCAGCAAAGTCCTCATCTCCAACGATTGTTTCCGTACTAACAACGACCTCACCTAACTCTGTTTGGAATACGGAGACAGCTACACAATTGATATCCATACCATGCGAAGTACGGAGGAATCGACACACATGTGCGACCCGTGCTGGTATCTCTTCTGCTGCTATGAATAGCCGCAAACGTCCATTGAGTGGCGGAATCTCATCAGTTTCAGGCAGGTCAAATACTTCCTTGAAAGCCTCATCGAAAGTTTTGCCGTTAAACTCGTCCCGGGTTTCAAAGTAAGTTTCAGCTATGTCACGAATATCGGGTTCTGAAAGTCTATCTGCCCATGCAGCATAGTCAAGTAGTTGCGCCACGACATCACGCGGGGTCCGCCCCTTTTTCAGTTCAGCAATGACAAGGTTTCCTTTAGAATCGACCCCAAATAGATCAGAAAAAATAGTGCCATCTTCGTCTGTAGCACTCGTTTGCCGACCGATCCAGAGAAAGTCCTCTTGAGCAAGCGTCTGTCGCGGGCTGTTTTCAAGCCAATTCTCCAGATGTTTTTCAAGTTCAAGATTTGTTTCTTGCGCAATGACAAGTTCTGCTTTGGACACATCGTCCTCTTCTGATTTTTCCAATCTAAAAATAGGCATTGTTCATCCTTAAAATTTATTCAAAAAGTTGCGCGACTGGACATGAAAATCCTTCGACGACATCTTCGCCGGTCAATGTGTCCTCATAGTTCAGCACAGTGAAATCGGTCTCGGAACGGTAGACCATTACCGTTTTCGCGACAGGTTCAATCACCCAGACAAGGCGTGTGCCTGCTCTCAAATAGGCGAGTGCTTTTTCGGTAACATCGTAGTGTTTGTCTGATGGCGAGACGACTTCAACCGCCAAATCCGGCGGAACAGGTGATGCCTTCTCTCTATTTTCCGGTAATCGGTCAGTCGAAACAAACGCAACATCTGGTTTCACCACTCGGTCATCTAATTGAAACGTCGTTTCAGCGGTATACAAACGTCCTAACTGGTGCTCACGAACGTATGCATCCAAATAGTGAATAATATTAATACTAATCTCACCATGTATCATCGTCGCCGGTGGCATTGGGACTAATTCTCCTTTTACATATTCATACCCCTCTAAGTCGTTTTCAAGAAATTCCTCCAGCGTCATTGGGCTTTTGTGTGCGGGCATCTCTTGTACAGCCTCAGGGGTTGTTTGCGTATTAAGCATCAGTTGCCTCCTCCCAAATTTAGTATTAAGTGTTTACGTATGTCGGATAGCATCAATGGGTGTCATCTTGGCGGCTTGGCTGGCTGGATAGTAACCGAAGAAGATACCGACAGCTGCGCCCGCGCCAACTGAGATTAGCACGGCTTTTAGGGTAATGACTGCGGGCCAAGAAAGTTCTCTAAAGAAGTGCCCTACCGCCCATGCAAAACCTTGCCCGACGACGGCACCAAGCGCAATACCGAGCAGACTCCCAATCAGACACAACAACACGGATTCCGTGAGGAACTGTAAACGGATGTCAAAACTTGTTGCACCGACTGCTTTTCGGAGTCCGATTTCCGGTATCCGCTCCGTCACCGAGACGAGCATGATATTCAGAATACCGATGCCAGCAACAATCAACGCAACAGACGCAATAACCACGAGCACCATCTCTATAATAAAAATCATCCTTTTTCCGCCTTCAATCCCTTTTTTTGCGTTCCATGTTCGGAAAAACGTCTCGTCGCCACCGTGGTTGCGCATAATAACGGTCTTTACCTCTTTAAGTGCTTGCTCAACCAGGTCAATGCTCTTAGCACGTGCCATAATAGCTCCGACCCGATTCCGTCCACCAAAACGGGTTTGTGCAGTCGTGATTGGGATGAAGATCATATTGTCGTCACTTCTGCCCTGTTCTAATCCATCACCCCGGCTCTCCATAATACCAATAACAGTAAAGCGTCTATTGTTAATACTGACTTCCTCGCCGATTGGATTCCGCCCGTTAAATTGCTCTTTCCAGACTCTTGAACCGATGACACAAACCTTATTCCAGAAGTCCATGTCGGTATCGGCAAGAAATCTACCGTATTCAGTCTGCCATCGTCGGACGGCTTGGTATTCCTTTGTTGTTGCGCGGAGGTAGGTCCGTCGGTGCTTTCCCTCAACTTTAAAGTTAATGGGATGACTTCTTTCAACGGTAGCGACTTCAACGGAGGGACAGTCTGCCAGAATGTCGTGCAGATCTCGCATTTCTAAGAAATGTGGGCTGTTATTGCGTTGCCAACGGTCATTCTTTCGGACATATCCGGGGCGATAAACACCGAACATGCTGGGTCCACCGATATTCTCAATTTGTGCCATCATGAGTTTTTCGGCACCTGCGCCGAAAGACATCATCGCTATCACACCCGCAATACCGATCGTAATTCCCAAAAGCGTGAGAATCGTGCGGAGTTTACTCCCACGAAGCACAGAAAATGCTGAGATGAGATTCTCTAAGATTTGCATTTTGGTTCTCTATATTATCAGTTATCAGCAGTTAGAAGGTCACGAGCGCAGCTCGCTCTTACAAGATCAAAGGGAATTTAAGAGTCGGGAATCGGAGTTCCCTCCTATAAAGATGCTATGTATGGCGGATGGCATCAATGGGGGTCATTTTTGCGGCTTGGCTGGCGGGATAATACCCAAAGAAGATACCAACAGCTGCACCTGCGCCTACGGAGATCAGCACGGCTTCCGGTGTAAGGACAGAGGGCCAGGAAAGTTCATCCAAAAACTTACCTACCACCCATGCGAAACCTTTCCCTACGACAGCACCGAACGCAATGCCCAATAGACTCCCAATGAGACACAACAACACAGATTCCGTGAGGAATTGCAAACGGATATTAAAACTCTTCGCGCCGACAGCTTTTCGGAGCCCAATTTCGGGTATCCGCTCCGTCACCGAGACGAGCATGATATTCAGAATACCTATACCTGCGACAATCAGCGCAACGGACGCAATAATTACGAGGACTGATTCTATGATAAAAATCATCCTTTTTGCATGCTCGATTCCTTTTTTCGCCGACCACGTTCGGAAAAACGTCTCGTCGCCACCGTGGTTGCGCATAATAATCGTCTTTACCTCTTTCAACGCTTGATCGACTAAAAGCGGACTCTTGGCGCGTACCATGATATGTCCAACGTGATCGTGTCCCCAAAACCGTTTCTGGGCAGTCGTAATGGGAATAAATAGCATATTGTCGTCGCTCTTTCCTCGCTCTAACCCATCCCCTCGGCTCTCCATGATCCCGATAACAGTAAAACGTTTGTTGTTCCCATGATTGTTGATGATAACTTCCTTACCGATAGGATCTTGCCCTTTAAACTGCTCTTTCCAAATCTTTGAACCGATGACACAGACTTTTGTCCAGGTGTCCATGTCAGTATCAGCGAGGAATCTGCCGTATTGTGCACGCCATTCGCGAACGGCTTGGTATTCCTTTGTTGTTGCGCGGAGATAGGTTTTCTGAAATTTCCCATCAACACCGAGACTGATATAGTAGCTCCCTTCAACAGTAGCAACTTCAACGGACGGACACTCCGCCAGAACGTCGCGAAGGTCTTTCATCTCTAAATGATGTGGGCTGTTGTTGCGTTGCCAACGGTTGTTCTTTCGGACATATCCGGGGCGATAAACACCGAACATACTCGGGCCACCGATATTGTTGATCTCCGACATAAGGAGTTTTTCAGCACCCGCGCCGAAAGACATCATCGCTATCACACCCGCAATACCGATCGTAATTCCCAAAAGTGTGAGAATCGTGCGGAGTTTACTCCCACGAAGCACAGAAAATGCTGAGATAAGATTTTCCAGTATGTTCATGTCTATCCCTCACAAGAAAACTTTTGATTGCACGAATTCTCATGGTGTGCTAAACTCTTAATACAAAATATGGAGAAAATTCGCAAACCTTCACCCTTCTGTCAGTGTTAAAAGTATATCACAGAACGCTAAGCGTTGCAAATCTTTTGGGTTTCATAACTGGGAGTAGATAGTTGTGCAGACGGATTCTTTTGACGCGGGCAGTATTCTATCGTGGCGAAGCGGACAAGCAGCAACGGCGCATCGGGCAGAATTAACCCGGTTGTTGCGACGAGGCGAACGCGCATGGGTTGCACTACCGCCTGGACTACTGGCAACGCGGTATCAGTTGAACGCTGTAGAATATTCCTTTGGCGATGCTGAACCAACGGCGGCGATCCAAGCAAAACTTCGGCAGTCCTACCTACAGCACAGTCCAGAACTCGGACAGCACTACTTAATCGCGGAACCGCAAGCGGAGGCTCCCTGCTATAATATCAGCGACTACGTCCAAAAATGTGTCACAGGTGATCTCGCAATCGCTGAACGGCTCCGCGGGCGAACAGTGATTAATATCTACCAGACGGAAAGCGCGGCAGCGGATCTTTTAAGCGATACCGGAGTTTCAAGATTCATAGAACACACGCTGGTAAGTTATTTAAAGGCTCACGGCAAAAAACACCTTGTCGGTTTCACCTGTGAATTACCAAGGTTTCTTTCACTCGCAAGCGTCTTGGGCGGAAAAACATTATCGGTACCTTGGAGTCCTCAGCTGTCAAACACGATACGGGAGACACTTACGAAATATCTCCCTTTAGTGTTCTATGAAACCTATAACTCCGCAGCGGTCAGGAACACGTTTTGGCGTGAAGTGACGACGCGATTTGCAACCTGCTTTCTTGGTGGTATCCGCCATTTCTGTCATCAAGAGGAACTACAATTTGCCTTAAGCCTTCCTGCGAGTGCAAAGACGTTGGAGTTTGAACTCAGCGCAATGTTAGCACAGGTGGATTGCCCGATTCTAAAAACTACGGAAATAGATACACCGAAGCGATTTGTCGTTGCAAAGTGGGTCTGCAGCGACACACAATATGCGGGTATTTCACGGAAAGAGACGGATAAAACGGATAGACGCACAGTGCTTGAAGAGGCAAGTCTCGGTTTTAACCTATGGATAAACAGAAATCGTGTTGCGATACCGGAATCTATCTCTATAACGGACAGGTTATCACACGGTTATCCAAAGCGCCCCCTCCTTATGGTGGCACCGACACAGAGCCTTTGGACGAAACCTGATGAGAAACAGTGGAATGGATTGACAAAAACGTGGGGGTGGTTGTGCAAAAGCGTCTCGGAACTCGGATACGATTTCAGGATCGTCTCGGAGCAGGCACTGAGCTCAGCAGAAATTGTAAGTACAGGTGGGCGTGGTAGTAGAAGTGGCGGCCTCAGTTTCTTCAACAACCGGACGAGCACTCAAGAAGTCTATAGTGTCGTTCTACTTCCGAGTTGCATATCGCTCCAAGAGGAGAGTGTCAAGTGCCTAAGGACATTCACAAAAGCGAAAGGGAGATTGATAGCAGACGAACCGATCCCGTATCTGCTCAACGGGAGAATTGGATTGGAACCGTATCCGCTGGAACAACTCATCTATGGGCGGCGCACAACTATTCTCCGCGGCCCACCCGATGAGAAAAAGGTGAAACTCGAAAAATGCCTCCGAAAATGGGTGCGTCCTACTGTATCGGTGTATCTAAAACCTAACAACAAAGCGACGAATACCGTTCAAGTCCACCATCGCGTGGCGGAGGAATCTGAACTGTTTTATCTCTTCCATGCAGGTACTGAACCGATTGATACTTTAATTGAAATACACCGGAAGGCATCCCATCTCGCGGAGTGGGAGTTGTCTAAGAATGCCAGAGAGAGCATCAATTTTTGGCACGCCGATGAAAAGACGTACTTAAATAGCACGTTTACACCTAAACAAGGACGGCTTTTCGTCGTTTCCTAAATTTTGACAAATTCTTAAGGTAAGGAAACATTCAGCTAAAACCGTAGATATTAGAAAGAATAGGCTCTTTTATGTTATGAAAAAAAAGGACTCACGCCAGCAGCATGCCCAAAAAAATCCAAGGTACGCTGGTGATCTTGGAGGTAGAGGTTTTTAGTAAGTATATTGACAGCAACAAATACGAAGTTACCGTTAGTAATTGTAGTGGCTTCTTTGTAGCGCGTGATCAAATTGCGACGAATTTTCACATTTTAGAAGGGGCTATGAACATTGTCGCAAAGCATGTTGACACAGATGCCGCGTACACAATTGAAGGTATCACAGCGTTTGATGAAAAGAACGATCTCGTTGTTCTAAAAGTTTCGGAAGAAGAGATCCCTTTCGACCTTAGCAACAGCGAGACCGTTGAAAAAAAAGCGCGCATTTGTGCCATCGGCTACCACGGGGACAAGGAAAACAGCGCAGCGGCTACTGTACGGTGTATCGAGAAAAATGACAAATGGCTTCGGTTACACATACCTGCTGCAGGACCAGGGTGGAGTGGGTGCCCAGTGCTAAACAACAAAGGCGAGGTAATAGCCATGCTTTCGCGGGGCAGCTTCAAACCCGGTAAGGGTAAGGGGTATGCTGTACCTTCAAACGTACTCAAAGCATTGCTCACGGCAGCAGAACCGACAGAAGTTCAACCTTTAGCGGAATGGCAAAACCGCCCGCGAATACGTGCCTATCTTGAATACAAAAAGGGCATAGCACATCAAGCGGGAGAGGACTTTGAAGGTGCCGTTGCCGCCTATAATCAGGCTATCAATCTTAACCCGGATATACCTGATGCCTATAGAGCCCGTAGTGACACGCAATTTAAATTGATGATGCTGAATACTAATGGGAAACGGACGCAGGTTGATTCGCTTGACTTTATAACATTCCTTATGGACAAGGTTAAGGCTTACCGACTCATGTCAACGAATTACTTTCTGTCACCTTTCCGTTCTTTCAGAAAACGAATAAAAGCAGAACTATTTCTGAGCCCCCTGCGCTGGATGACCAACCCGAAGGTAGCTTACGCCCGCGCGGATGCAAAGGTGCGAAGTGGCGCGTCCAAAGTCGAACACGGGGATATAGTAGATGCCCGAAATCACTATCACGCGGCGATCGCCGACCTTACGCGCGTCATTGAGTGGGAACCAAAGTCCGCCTCAGCCTATAATGTCCGCGGCTGGACAAAATATCTCCTCGGGCAAATTGTAACTGAACGAGAGAACAGCGGAGAAGCCGAATGGTACTATCAAAGCGCGGTCGTTGACAGTGATGTCGCTATCCAGTTAGCCTCAGCAGACAAGAGTAGCAGTGCTGCCTACCATACTCGCGGAGTTGCAAGGGCTGCCCTTGGTGACTATGACGAGGCAATTGCCGATTTCGATGCTGCCATCCGACTCAATCCAGAGACAGCTATGAGCTACCTCGATCGCGGGTTTGCAAGGGATGCGCTCGGCGAAAAGGATGCCGCAAAAGCCGACTTTGAGAAGGCAACACGGATATACGGAGATTTGGCAGAGAATTACTACAAAGAGGGACGCGGAAAAAATGACGGGCGCGCGTACGAAGCCGCTATGGATAGTTTTGATAGAGCTATCAGGTTAAACCCAGAATACGCTTCCGCCTACAGCAATCGGGCACTTTCGCAGAATGCCTTGGGACGGCGTGAATTGCGCCGGGAGAATCCAGAAAAAGCAAAATATCACTTGCAGGGGGCAATTGCCGATTGTACAGAGGCTATCCGGCTGAATCCAAAGTATACTGCCGCTTACAACAATCGCGGGCTTGCAAAGTACCGCTTAGGTCAGTCGGAGTCTGATTGCGGAAATTCACAAGAAGCAGAAAGACACTATCAAGCGGCGATTGCAGATCTGGATAACGCTATTCAGTTAAATCCGAAGCATGTCAAAGCGCATCGGAATCGCGGGTACGTGAAGGAGAAATTAGGTCAACAAGAAGCAGCGGAGGCTGACTTTGAGAAAGCGAAGGCACTCGACTCAGCCGCATAGATTGAATAGGTACAAGACTATATAAAAGGAGTTATTATGACAGGTGGAGATATTTTTGTTGAATGTTTGAAAGCACAAGGTGTCAGCGTCATTTTCGGTTTACCGGGGAACCATTTAGATACCGTCTATGAATCGCTATACAACAATCAGGACAGCATCCAGCACTACGTCACACGGCACGAAGGCGGTGCGTCATTTATGGCGGACGGCTATGCGCGTGCGACAGGCGATGTGGGTGTCTGTATGACTGTCCCAGGTCCCGGTTCAAACAACGCCTCTATTGGTATCGGCGAAGCAAACACAGCGTCTTCGCCTGTGCTTTGGATTACCGGACAGAACCCATCTTACTTGGCACAACGGGATCCGAAGAAAAGTTTTCACGGGTTGGACCAACGAGCTGCCTTCACGCCGATGACGAAACATTTGGAGATAATCCATCGGGTAGACCAGATTCCCGATGCCGTCAATCGGAGTTTCAGTGCGCTGCGTTCAGGGAGACCTGGTCCCGTCCTGATTGAACTGGCAAAAGATGCGTTGGATGCCGAGGCTGACCTGCCAATTCCGCCACGGAACAACGGTATTCAGACGACAGCGAGTCCGCAAGATGTAGACGCAGCATTGGGACTGCTGAACGCCTCGGAACGTCCGTTGATCGTCGCAGGTGGTGGTATCAACCATACACGCGCGACTGCAGAAATACTTGAGTTCGCACAACGACTTGACGCGCCAATCGTGATGACAGGTTTTGGAAAAGGTTCAGTGCCGGAAGACTCGCCGCATTCCATCGGTATCTTCCGAGACGGTGTCGCCCAAGCGGCGATGGATGCATCCGATCTTATCGTTGCCGTTGGCACCCGGTTCAACTACCGTGATACGGGCAGCTGGAGCCTTAAGATTCCGCAACCCCTGTTGCATATTGAAGCGGACCCCGAAGAGATTCACAAGGAATATCCAGCGACTGTTGGTATCGGTGCGAATCCGAAATTGGTTTTACGCCAGTTGAACGCCGCGCTGCGCGATGAGAAACGGACAGGTGGTTGGGGTGAAGGATTAAGCGAATTACGCCGACGATTTACTGCTATTGAACGCCCCCGAATCCTTCAGGAGATGCGTGACGTCCTGCCTCACGATGCCATCTTGTCGGTTGACGTTAACATCACTGGCTACGGTGCGCTGCATCATTTCCCATGTTATCATCCGGGGAGTTACATCTTCTCCGGTGTATCCGTGGCAATGGGAATCGGATTGACGGGTGCTATCGGTGCGCAGGTTGCATATCCTGAGCGAAAAGTCGTCGCGCTGAGCGGTGATGGCGGGTTTTTAATGACGTGCCCAGATTTCGCAACCGCGGTGATGTATAACCTACCTGTTGTGACGCTCGTCATGAACGACAATCAGTATACCTCAATTGAACGCGGGCAGCTGCGGCGTTTCGGTAAACGGATTGGTGTCGAATTGGTCAACCCGGACTTCGTGCAGTTTGCGGAATCGTTCGGTGCGGTTGGATTGCGGGTTGAAGACCCAGGAGACTTTAAGCCGACGTTTGAAAAGGCACTCGCATTGGATAAGCCGGTCCTCCTTGAAGTCATCAAGTAGTTTTGCTTCATAGTAGGGTCGTCAAGTCCCCCTGATAAGGGGGATTTAGGGGGTTAATACCAGCGAGAAAACCGAAAACCAAATAGCCCTGGCTTCATAGAAAGGTTACCTTGAACAGACGCAGTATTGTTCAACAATGCAATAAAAAATTTATAAATCATAAAGGAGTTTGGTATGGCAAAAAAGATCGGTGTTCTAACAGGGGGCGGCGATACGAGCGCACTTAACGCCACCCTCAAAGGCATCGCGCTGAAAGCCGAGGAACTCGGTTTTGAACTCATCGGATTCATGGAAGGGTGGCGTGGCGTTTTGAAAGGTGGACGCTACTTTACGCTAACGCCTGATCTGATTGACGAAAATCGGGGTGGGACGTTATTAAAAAGCTCACGCACGAATCTAATCAAAGATAATAAGTTAGATGAGGCAGTCAGCAATCTGAAAAAATTGGATATTAGCGGCCTGATTCCGATAGGTGGTGATGATACTTTGACGGTCGGAACCGCACTGTCTGACCAGTTCACTACCACGTTCGTCACCAAAACAATTGATAACGATGTGGGTATCAATCCACCTGAAGGGGATGCTGTCGATTACTCGAAGATGGTGAACTATTACTGTCCCGGCTTCCCTTCATCTGCGAACAGAGTCATCAATTACGTCCAAGATCTGCGGACAACGACCTACTCCCACGATCGTGTGATTGTTGTTGAAGCAATGGGAAGAGATGCAGGGTGGTTGACCTTATCCGCCGCTTACGGGCAAGCAGATCTTATCGTTGTCCCCGAAATCCCATATCAACCGGAAAAGTTGGCAGAAGCGATTCGAGAAAAACACGCAGCACAAGGGAACGTCATCGTTGTCGTGTCAGAAGGGATTCGGAACGAAGCTGGGGAACTGATGATTACATCGGAAGCGGAACTCGATGCTTTCGGGCATACGAAACCGGGAGGGTGTTCAGAAATTATCGTTGAGACGATGAAAAAACTACTTCCCGAGATTTCAAGTTCTGCGTTCCGGGCATTGATACTCGGTTATCTCCAGAGGTGCGGTAGCCCGATACCATTGGATAGAGACATCGCTATGAAGGCTGGTGCTATGGCGGTGCAAGCACTCTCAGACGGGATGTTCAACGGTGTCGCAACTATTACGCGAACAGAGGCAGGCATTGAACCGACGCTGTTGCCGTTAGAACAGGTACTCAAACGGGATGCGTCCGGACATGTCGTCCGAAGGAGTCTCGATTTACGGTTCTACGATGCGGAACGGTATCAGATGTCTCCGGCGGGTGCTGGTTATTTCCGTCCGCTTTTTGGTGATCTCCCGCGTCCAGATGTGTCTCTGGATGATAGATTGATTGAAATAGGCGAGATTGGATAGTCATCGGAGCGTTTCAACCTCAGTAGGCGCGGTTTCCAACCGCGCCTTTAATTTTGCGTGTAAATACTTTTTCCTTCGCCGTAGTAGGAATCGTAGATGTGCTGATAAACCGCCTCAGACTTCCGATTGAACAAATCTGGTGTGTAAGGTTGGGGCAGTTCATCATCAAGTATATTGTTGACAGTCTCTTTGACTTCCGCTTTCGATTGCGTCCGTTTCCGCCAATCCAAAACCAATTTTTCCTGCTTAAGTGTCTCAAGCAATTTCCGTACGGCAGTCTTTACCTCATCTCGTTCAGCAAGGGTTAACCGCGGTTCGCGTTGCGTCAGGAGATCAAAGACTGCCAATTCCTCTTCAGAGAATTCCTCGGCATCAGCGCGTTGGTCTTCCTGATGGAGTTCACCAGCGAAGTTAAAAAGTCCCTCAACGAAATCATCAACACCAATGGTACCCGCGTTGTATTCCGCAATCATCTGCTCAAATTTCTGTTGGTAATCCATCCGACTTCTATTGAGACGAATCATCGCGGCGAGTTTAGCGTTGATCGCGCCTCTGAGCCTCTCTGCTCCAACGCGTTTGTGCTCCGTTTGAAACTGTTCACTTAACTGCTCAAAGTCAATTTGGCTCAAATCTATCGGTTCGTTATCATAACTGTCAGGTGGCATCAGATACCCTTCTGGGGCAATTGATTGGTCAAGTAGGTCCTCAACCTCTGTCATCACTTCAGAGATGTCAGCCGGTGGTGTCAAATTTCTGATCTTCTGTGCGATAATATTAACGAGTGCACAGATGCCTGTGAAAGCGTGCGCGTCGGGGTCTGGTAGAATTGCTTTATATAGCTTAGAGACATTGGTTGCAAGTTGCAGATAGTTCCGCTTGGTCTCATCGTTTTGCAAGATGGCATCCATCGCCTGTTGGATTTGAGCAATGCGTTGTAAAGCGTCACCCGTTTCGATTTCCTCCAAGTCAACGCCAAGCCCTTTGCAGAATTCAGAAATCTCAGCGATTGCTGCTTTCAATTTCTCAACGAGTTTTGATTTATCCGCAATCGGTTTCTCGCCTGCCGTATCGGCACCAGTCGCATAAATCGCCAACGCTTTTTCAAGATAACGGAAAACGCCGATGTAGTCAACAATTAAGCCGTTATTTTTATCACCAAAGACACGGTTGGCTCTGGCAATGGTCTGCATCAAGGTATGGTTTCGTTGCGGTTTATCAAGATAGATTGTAGAACATGAGGGAACATCGAAACCTGTGATCCACATCGCACAGACGAAAACAATTCGGAAAGGATCATCGGAATCCTTGAATTTGGTGTCCAAATCCTCAGCGTTCATACGGGCGCGGTGGTGTCTGATGTCCGCTCCCTTTTGGCTGAGGTCGTCAATCTCGTTTTGTCCCGGAGAAACGACGACTGCCATATCGGTCTCTTCCATGTAGCGAACCCTTTCCGCCAAGAATGTCCGCTCGCTACCAGTCTGTGTAGTTATCTCCGATTTTAGACGCGCAATGTACTGCTGCCAATGTTTCTGAACCTTGTCGAACATCTTGACAGCGGTCGCTTTGTCAATTGAAATGACCATGGCTTTACCTCGGTAGCCTCTGCCCATGAAGTGCTCAACAATATCTTCGGCGATGGTTTCCAGTCGCTCATCCCGTGTGATGAGATGATACTCTCTGCCAAACTCGCGTTCAATTTTTGCCTCTTGTGCCTCATCCAGCTCGGCATCCTCAAGGATCTGTTCGATGTCTTCGTTGAAGTCTTCATTTATCAACTGTAGAGCCGGCACCCGGTTTTCATAGTAGAGTGGCACGGTTGCGCCATCTATAATAGATTGGTTAAAGTCGTAAACACTCACATAGTCGCCAAACACCGATTTTGTCTTTTCTTCACCAGTAGTCATAAGAGGCGTACCGGTAAACGCGATGAATGCAGCGTTGGGGAGCGCGGTGCGCATGTTCAGTGCCAGTGTGTCGTATTGACTCCGATGTGCCTCATCGGTGATGACGACGATGTCTGACCTCTCAGAGAGAACAGGGTGCCGCTCGCCGCCCTGCGTCTGAAACTTGTGAATGAGAGTAAAAATATAGCGATGGTCTTCACTGAGGAGTTGGCGGAGATGTTTTATATCTTCTGCATGCACCTCCTGCTGTGTTAGGACACCACTCGTACTCGCGAAGGTCTTGTAGATTTGGTCGTCTAATTCCTTACGATCCGTAACGACAACGAAGGTCCAGTTTCCCGGCACTTTTCTAAGCACTTTCTGTGCCAAGAAGAGCATCGAGATGCTTTTCCCGCTCCCCTGCGTATGCCAAAAGACACCCAGCTTGCCCTGATTATTTTCAATCTCCTTCAGGGATTTGATCGTGTTGTTGACACCGAGGTATTGATGGTTCTTGGCGAGAATCTTGATTAATCCACCTTGCGCCTCCATAAACAGGATAAAGTTCTCGATGACATCAAGTAAGCGTTGCGGTTCGCAAAGTGCCTGCAGAATCGTCTCTAAAGAGACCTTGGGCGGTTCGTCTTCACTGTGAACGCGCTTCCATTCGGCGAAGTGCTCCCAACTGGCGGTGAGACTGCCCACCTTACTCTCTGTCCCGTTAGTCAGCACAATAAAGGCGTTGTACCAAAAGAGATGTGGGATGGTATCTTTGTAGTCTCGGAGGTTATCATCATAAGCGGCTTTGAGGTGGACATCAATCCGTTTAAACTCCATCAAGACCACGGGAATTCCGTTGACGAAACAGACTATATCTGGTCGTCTCGTATACATGTCGCCAGTAATATGGAATTGGGATGCGGCGAAGAAATCGTTATTCTCTGGATTTTCCCAGTCAATTACCTGAAGCACTTCGACGGTCTCGCCTTCACCGTCCGGCTCGCTAAGGGAAACCTTCACGCCGTCTTTCAGGAGGGTGTAAATCTCTCGGTTGGCTTCGACAGGACTCATCAGTGCGCGGGAGTCGGTGAGTTGCTCAATCGCTTTGGTAATGGTATCTTCGGTTGCATCGGAGTTGAGTCGTGCTAATGTGGGGCGCAGTCGAGAGGTTAGAACGACCTCAGATTTTGTTTGTCTACCGATCAGACTGCCTTCGGCTTGTTCAAATTCGCTGTAGCAGTTTAGTGTCTCCCAGCCCATCGCTTCAAGGATGCCAATTGCAGGTTGTTCGATGAGTTGGTCTTCGCTGTATGGATTCATTTGAAAATCGGATCAGCTGTAAAGATTAAGATTCCTGTCCTTCTGTTCTACTTTTTGATTTATGAAGGCTTTTTATGAGAGAGACTCCCTCTTTCAAGGCTTCTGCCGAGTCAACTTCAACGATTTTTAAGATACCTCTCGCTGCCAAAGCCTCTTCAAATTCAAAACGATGGATACCAGCCAACTCAGAGGCTCTGCTAAGCGTCACTTCACCCTCTTGATATAGCAAAATCGCGGCATCCAACTGTGATTCCTCTTCAAGGGACTTAAGCAGTTGCTCGCGCTCAACTTTGGGCAGCTTATGTATGAGCGGTAATAGTTTTTCAAGTGTTATCGGCTCAGAAATTTGAATCATTGTAATTTATCCCTCAAGAATTTATCCAATCTCCCTTGAGAAGTCATGTCCCACAACCGATGCGGGACAACAAAATGTTTGTATCATAAACAACTACCGGACGCATTTGCGGTCCTCATGGATGAAGTCATTAACAAAATTCTCGCGATCTGCCTCAGTCATCGCGTTCCAATCTAAACCTCGTGAGGCACACATCTCCCGAAGTTGTGTCTCGGCATAGTCCATCAGTTCTGCCTGACTGGCTTCTGTCTCAGTTTGGACGGCAGCATCCACTTCTAACATGTCTTTTAAATCCTCAAGGTGTTGCATAAGGAACTGGTATTTTCTTATCGACAGAAGGACAGCAGTTCTTTCGCCTCTGTCATCAAAGGATTTCAGTTTTCAAGGTCCAAGAGTGCCTGCGTAAACTCATCAATGTTTGATGCACGGGCGGCGACCCGGTTTAACTGATCCAGACGCTGCAAATCGTCAATGGCTCTAAGAAAAGGCTTTAGTTTCTCGGCGACATCCGTCTGAAATCGGACCTCCAGCACCGTGAGTATCGCTTCAACGGCTTGCTGTTTTTTGCCTTGCTCAATACCTTGTTCGATGCCTTTCTCAGTGAAGTATTGGATGATAGAAGATTCCTGCACGATTTCCTCCGATGCCTTGTTGTAAATTATACATCGCTGCGTTGTCCGTGTCAATTGCTTTTAGCGACCGTGACAGCGTTATTCAATTTTCAAATTGTCCAAATCACGGATTGCGCGGATTTTTATACCATTTCTGAAAGTAAATATCGCAAGCATAACTTTTCTGAAAAGGTCCATGGGGCACAAACTAAAAGTTTATGCTACAAGCGCATTGAAAGGTATTAGTTATTCGTTTCAACATCCAAAGTCAGGAAACGCTCCTCAATGCCATTCCATACTTTAGGAGACACACGACCAGCGGCTTCTTTACAGTCAATCATGAGTTCCACTGCACGAAGATATCGAACACAACTCTCCAACTCTTCGTGTGAAATTGCAAGCATTTCATCAGTAATCTGCAAGACAGAGAGCCACGTGTCATGTATAGATTCCTTCGGAAATTCAACAGTCTTGCCTTCTCTCGCCGCTTTGATAAATTCCTGTTGCGTTTTGAACCTCAGTACAATTCGCTGTAAATCCACTGCCTTGAAAATTTTTGTCTCCTCCATACACTCAATAAGTACTATTCGGAGGCCCAAGTCCCGATCAAACCGCTCCACAACTTCAGACGAAACACGAACGTAGAAATTTGGGTCTATATAACAGTAAAAATCAAGGTAGAAGTAAAGGTCAAGGTTAAGGTCAAAGTAGAAATCGAAGTTGAGATCTAAGTCGAGATCTAAGTGGCGGTAAAGGCTACCGGTGTTGGAGCGGTAGACGGAGGGGCGAAAGGACTGGAGATAGGATTCGCGATAGAGGTCGCGATGGAGTTTGCGATCGAGGGAGTGATAGAGGGTCAAGTCTCTATCTTCATGAGGCCTGTTATTAATTTCTGCATGAATGGTATTCAATAACCATATGGAAAAGTACTGACGGATCGCAAATGCTCGTTTAGTGACTCCAGTATATCGGTCATCTGTAGGGGCCGCAGTCCGTTTTGTCCATTGAAACAGTGCTTTAAGCCTATCTGTGTTGATAGACTGAGCTGCCTCGGATTCCATTGCTAACAGCAAATCGTCTGCCGCGTGCATCCGTCCAGCCGTCAATAAGAAAACTTCCCGCCACTGTTCATCATGTAAATGATCACTCACCAATCCTCGAATTGACCGTGTATCCCTTACGACATAATTTGCTGTTAAATACTCTTGAAAGGTCAGATGAGAAAAGGAATAAGATCCGCTAATTTGCTCGACGAAGAGACCCTGATCTATGAGAATTGTTTCTAAGATTTCGCGGGCATTGAACGTTGGTGGTGTATTAGCATCTCCTTCACCGAATTTTTGAATCTGATCGATGAGTTCATCCTTACTAAAAAAGAGACGGTTTTCCTCAAAATTCTTCGCTGCAATTTCGGAGAGCATCCGTTTTTCATCCGAAATGTCCAAATACTGACTGATCGATTCTTCTCGGCTGATCCGCTTTTCAGCCGCCCATTCCTCAAGAAAGATGCTAAGTGCTTTTTCATAGAGATCCGTCCGATTTCGCGGGAAGTTTTGTGAGTTGTCGTAAACCATACATAGAAGCGTGAGTAATAACGGATTCTGTGCCAACTCCTTCGTCGCGTGATGCCCTATTGAGTTCAACGCCCACCAGCATTTTTCGGCAGTTTTCATATCCTTGTCAAGTTGATACTGGTATTGGTGAGGCGTTGAATCAAACCAATTTTTGATATACGCCTCAATCTGGGCATCGTCAAACTCTGCCATCTCCACTTCTGTAAACCGCGTGAACCCTCCTTTATATGCCGCTATCCGACAGGAAGCAATAAAACGATTCTGGCTATACCGATCAACGAAATCTCCGATTTTACCCACTACATTGTCAACATTCGCAGTAGGGACTTCGTCAAGTCCGTCGAAGAGTATCAGGAGTTTCCCTAATTTCAACGCAGTCTCTGTCATCCGATCCGGATCTGGATAACCGCATGTCCTAAACTCTTCAGTAATCAGTGTTTCAATATTAATTTGATCCGCAGTAAACCTTTTTAGTTCAAGGAAGACAGGGATGCAGGTGTGTTCAAAGTTTCCGTTCTCTCCTTTCAACGCTTCAAGCCCAACCTTACGAAGGAAGGTTGATTTGCCGACACCGGGTCCACCGAGCAATACCAGATACTGTTTTTCGTTGGCAACCACTGTTCCTTCTTTTCGCTTATCGGAATTTGAAATAGAACGGCTTGGATATCTTTGCCGGAATGCTTCTTCAACATCTTCAGGGGAGCCGTACCTTGATGTGTTTTGATCATCCAAGAATTGAACGGCGACATAGACATCATCAAGGGGTATCGGTTCTCGCATACCTACACAGAAGACTTTGATTTGACCGTGACGATCTCTATAGTTCTTCTCGTATTGGTGGGAGGCGTTTTCAATTTCTGCCTTTTTTGCCTCTGACTCTTCGCGTTTATTTTTCATTGACCCGCGAACGTCTTTGTAAATTTCTGTTAGGACTCCTGATAGCATCATTTACCTTTGCCTCTGTGAGGTCTCACCGATAATTGAATGCCTCTGCATTCCTAAGAGTTTATATTCCATTAGCAGTCTTCATGAAATCCGAGAAGCCCGTAAACTGAGTAATCGTAGTGTTGGAATAACTCAGGAGAATCTCTGTGACTTTCATCTGCCTGTTTGTCAAAGCCCAATAGGTCTGAGAAAACAACTTTGCCTTGAAGGCAAGGACCGCGGACGCGGGGAGGTGGACGGCTTGATAGGGGGTCAAGAAGGTATGTTTGCTCGCGAAGTTGGAGAAAACTGGCACAGGCTAACGGGATTCGGCACAAATCCGTCTGATGAGGAGGTCGGATAATCGAGTTTATCGGCAATTTTTCTCCTATGGAAGGTTGAGTTGCCATGAGACACCAAAGTGATCGCTTACCCAACCAAACCGCTGACTAAACCCCCAGTTGTCCAGTGGCATAAGTATTTTCCCATCAGCAGCAAGTGCTGAGTACAGCCGCTCAAGTTCTTCTTCTGATTCACAATCAACAAAGATTGAGATAGCCGGTGTGAAGCCCCAATCATGCTTTATCGGGGTGTCAATGCAGATAAATTCCCGCCCCTTCAGCGTAAAATAGGCGTGTTGAATTTTACCTTTATTTTCTCCTTCGTCGTAGTGGAACACCTTGATAACTTCAGACCCAGGGAATAGATCAACGTAGAAGTTCATTGCCGCCTCAGCAGCGCCATCAAAGGTCAGGTGGGTTCGAATATTTGTTGCCATTAGTCATTTCCCTCTCTATAATACTATTTTTTTCGTTTTAAAATGTGATAATAACACACTTTATGAAATTTCGTCAATCAAAAAATGGCTCTGGAAGTGCTTATTTTTCCGATGTAGCGGATTCGCTTCCACTTATAGCATATGACTGAGGTTGAATAGCGTCAATGTCAAGTTCGGATACATCAATCTCGCCGGAGATGAGTTTGGGAAGGAGGAGGTCGCGGGTTTGGCGGAGCTTTCTGTTGGAAAAAATTAGGTTATGAATATTGGCAACCATATCTTTAACTAGATTATTAAATTGCCGCGAGATTTCAAGCGGTGGTAACACAACAGAATATTTTGAAAGAACTTTCCAATCGGCTCTTGGCATCTTTGAGCCTTGTGAGGTCGTTGTTGCATACTTGATAAAGTGCTCGCTCGAAACGTGGGAAAGAGTTATCGCAAAGTATTCGTGTACTTTAGAACGTATTACAATCGTGTCTGATGAACAAATTCCATCTATAGGAGCAACACCTACTTTATGAAAATACGGACGGATCTTACCGAATAGAATTTCACCTTTTTTGAATCTCAGTTTTGCACTGTTAATTGAGTCAACGGAGTCCCAATTTGAAAGCGCAATCGATTTTCGTGGTAGGTGTTCTAAACCGAAATAGGGAGCTTCTTGCTTAACGTCCCTCGGCTTCACGTTTCGCCTAATGGATTCTGCCAAATCCCCGATTTCACCCACTCCCCACCCCTGTGGTATCAGTCCTAATTCTGATTCTACCATCTGAATGTTCTCATGTCCGGGGAAGCGGTAGTGGACGAACCATTCTTGGTAGAGGGTTTGCGCCATATCTTCAAGGATTTTGATGCGGCGGGTGTTGTTTTCAATGAGGTTGTCATAGGCGGAGAGAACAGCGGCGATTTTGCGTTGGGTTGGAAGTGGCGGTAAGGGGATTTCAACTTCAAGAAGTCGTGCTTTAGTAACTTCTAAAAACGTCGTTCCGGTCCCAAGTGAAATTAACAAATCCGTTTTCGCTTTAAGGTAATAAGCCAAAAAGTGATTATCAATTTCTTCTTTGCATAAGAAGTTAGCAAAGCCCTGATTTGTTGCTATAGGAATCCTGGATATTGCTACCTTTCCAATCGTTGCTCGACTTGTCAAAAGGACAGTTCCAGAAGGTAACAATTTTGCAGAGCTCTTACCAAGTGCTTCTTCAGTTATATGTGTTTCGGTATCGTCTATGTACAATGCCCCGTTCAATTTAGTAATATCAGTTGGTATTGCCCATGCAATATCGCCTTGAAAATATTTCTCAACCCTCCGCGTAGGGGTCCCGCCTTTAAAAATATCTGTAACCTCTCCAAGTGTTCTTATTTCCCAACCTTTAGGTAATTTTTGAACCATATCTTATCTTCTCAATGTACCTCGTGAGATCCAAACTCATTGGGTCGGAATTTCAACCATTTGTAGTTTCTGACCTGCAAAAAATTTCTTAAGGGCTTCGGTGTATTCTGACATAGGTTCTTGATCAACTATGGAGAACAATTCGCGTCCAACATGGGAAAGTGCAACACCTAACAACCTAAATTCCGAATTGTCATTCCGTTCCGGTTCGGGTAGTAAAAGCCAATATCGTTCTTGATATTCAAATGCCAAATTCACTGGATTATCCTGATTCAATATACAAAGGTTGTAGGAAAATTGGGAGTCATAGTCCGAAATAATCAAATTATACTCGTTTAATATATTAAGTTGGTTAAATCCTAGGCCATATTCCTCGAGTGCATTTTGTCCGGCACTACCTCCCATAGAGGGAACTCTGGCATCAAGGACATGCGCCCCGTCACGACCATTATATGGAACTTTAAGAGTCACACATGCCGAACAGAGTCTTTTGAACAAGGCAGCGGTATCCTGATCCAGTTCACCGAGGAGTTTTACAGCCTTAATTGAATATGAGCCTGGTTGCTTAATTTCACCTGCCAAGATGCGTCCGAAACGAAGCTGCATATCCTCGGTGCTTTTTTGGCGTGCTTCTGTCTCAAAACTGTTCAACCAATCGTCGTTGATTATCTTTTCCTCACCGCTATTTGTGGCCTGATTTGTTGAATCAGCAGACTGTTCTTTATCAGGTTCACTCGTGTCTGGATTTGTTGAATTGCTGGATTTGCTGTTCTTAAGCTCATTTGCAGCAATAGCGGAGATTTTATCAAGGTTAACCTGTTCTCCAATTATCTTTTCTATGTGTTTGCCTACTGCTATCTGTGCATATTCTGGTGGTACCTTTATTTGTTGGATAATTTGATCAGTAACAGTCTCAGTAATTTTTGTATTTGCCTCTGTTATTGTATGTCTTTCAGATGCTTTCCCTTTGAAAAAGGCAGAAGGCCACTCAACAGCAGCAGAACACAATTGCCGAAAAGCTTTAGACGCGTTTCTCGCTATCCAAGTAGGGAGACTTAGCGAAGATACAAGATCAGCAACAGTGTCAACGTCAGTGCTTGCTGTATTTTCGGTAGCAATGTCAAGATCAGCGTTCCCTGCATCTTCGGTTGTTGCAGGTAAATCAGGTTTTGTTTCGTCGGGCATTATGAAATCCTTTTTTGATAGATACGCTCTATTTTGTTTTAGACATGTTAATATGTTTAACTCGCTCATCCTCAATTGGTATCAGGTTGTGACGTGATTTAAGACTGACCTGAACTTCCACCTCATGGGTTTCGTCCCAACAATCGGCGAGGCTATGTGTGTCCCAAAATTCCGAGATTTCTTCTGGTGTTGCATCGGGAGGCGGCATTGGATCTCGTTTTTTGTTTTTCATATCTTCATTATACCATATTCCCTACGACCTTCGCGATAATTTTTATTCTTATACAGATGCCGCCCCTACGGGGCTTGTTTTATGGATGTTATCAATTCTACACAGATACCACCCCTACGGGGCTAAAAACAAAAGGCACGCGTTTCTATAAATATGACACCCCTACAGGGTTGTAGACCGAGGGAGACACGCGTCCTCTATAAACATGCCGCCTCTACGAGGCTAAAGAGGGTTTTTAGTGGCGTTTAAACCGGCAGCATCGTAGGTTGGGTTGAGCGGAACCGAGGAAAGCAATATAGATAACACAAGCACATTTCAGCACCCCACACCGTCGTATAAATCAACGCCATAGCGAAACCCAACGGAAATCTACCACCATGTTTTCAGCGTTCACGGAAAGAGCGTTGGGTTTCACTTGGTATCTTGGCAATAATAGGTATGTGAAGTAAGCTTCGTTTCTATTCGTAAGCACTCACCGACGACCCGTTCAACCCAACCTACAATAGTTTGAAGTCCCAGTGCGGTTGGGAAACCGTACCGGATTTTAAGAGAGCCGTCGCATCTTAACCGATTACTCTTGAGTCCCGTAGGGACGGCATCTGTGTAGAAATGTGTCTCCGACAAAAACCAAGCCCCGTAGGGGCGACATTTGTGTTACGGCGTAATAACCTTGTAAAGTTCTATTCGCCCCTCGCGAATTCTGTAGAGTTCAAGATATTTGACGGGATATCGATTCTCATCAAAATGTAAGATAGCGGTCGCGCCTTGATAGTTGGTCGTGTTCGCCAAGGCACTTTGAACCGCCTCGGGGTCCAACGTTCCAGCGTTTTCGATGGCGAATGCTAACAGCGACATCGCATCGTAGCCTCGCGCCGACGGAGCGTCTGGTGATTCCATATACATCGCCGTGTAGGCTTTAACAAAGGCAGGCGCGCTGACGGACCCGACATTGAAATTTCTGGTGAAGTAAGACTCTTCCAGGGGTGCGTTGTCATCTAAAGTGCCGAGGAGTTTGTCGGGGTCATCCCAACCATCGGTGCCGATAAAGATCGCGTCAATGTTCATATTCCTCACTTCCAATGCAAACAACGGAATTTCTGGATTGAAACCGGCGATTAAGAGGACATCGGGTGCTGCGGATTGAATTTTTGTCAGCTGTGCGGTGAAGTTCCTATCGCCGTGTTGATAGACTTCACTTGCGACGAGCTCCCCACCGAGTTTCTGAAAATTCTCTTCAAAGGCATCAGCAACAGCACTGGAATATACATCACCGGCTTGGCGGATCGTTGCGGCAGTCTTGGCGTTAAGTTCCACAGGATCTAAGGCGAATTGTGCTGTTCTCGCGCCCTGAACTGACGAAGGCGTAACCGTAAGAAATACGAATTCGCCTGTTGCGGTTACCTTTTCACCGGATTCACCGGATGAACCCGTAATTATTGGGCGGCGAAGCTCAGTGGCGACCGCTCCGACCTGCATAGAATTCGTCGAGAGTTGGGTGCCGAGGATTGCGACAACGCCTTCCTGTTCAATCAGTGTTTTGGCGATACGGACGCTTTCGGCTGCGTCAGGCGATTCGCTATCGCCTTGATTGTCCATGACGATAAATTCAACCGGCATGCCGAGCAGACCACCCGCTTCGTTAATCTGAGACCTTGCGAGTTCTGCTCCCTTGGTGAAATTAGCACCGACTCCTGAGGGTTGAATCACGCCAATTTTGACGGTGGACATAGTGACCGGGGTGACGGTTTCAGATGTGATAACGTGCTGTATGCGTTCACACCCTGAAAGCGATATGATTGAAATTGCAACGAGGGTTAGGAAAATCGGGATAAAAGTTTTTGTGTTCATTCATTAATCTCCTGTTTGAAATGAGAATTGTTCTGCAACGACGAACCGATCGTCCGTTTCAGAGGAGCGGTAGATGAGGCTGATTGCTTTCATCTCACACGGAATCGGTTGCCATTCGGTTTGGAGTCGCTGTTGTTCAGCGTGGAGCGAACGGTGCTGAAATTGTCCGACGGAGAGGTGTGGGTGGAATCCACCCGCAAATCGTGCCGTGTCGTCATAATCGGGAAGATGTTGCAACAGGACGCTGTGTAATCGAACGATTTCGTCTTCGGGTTCTGGAACAAGGAACATCGTACACCATTTTCGGTGTTTGAAAGCGTCAAAGCGTGTGAGTTCAACGGAAAAGGAGGATATCTGTCGTGCTGCTTTTGCGAGCGCGGGGATAATAGAGGCGAAATCGTGACGCTCCGCGAATGGATAGAGCAGCGTTATGTGTGGCATCCATCGCCTGAAGTTCCGGTCGTGAATCTGGCGGATGGCTTGGATGGGTGGTTGCACCGTTTCTGGTGGAATGAGGACAACGGCTGTTGTATGGGTTTTATTAGACATAACCAAAAAATATAAGCACTTTGGCAATCAAAGTTCACGGCTAAGATCCAATGGGGTTACATGAAATTTGAAAAAATAATTCGGTAATTCTACGAAAGACCCTTTTCAATCAAGGAATCTATAATCCGCGTCATCTGTGTAATCCGCGTAATCCGTGATTCAGACAATTCACACATACACTACCCAATTAAATTCTGAATCCTCATCAAGCCGCGCCTACCGTCCCCATGGAAAATCAACCCACAGACATCCCCCATCGTCCGCCATCCACATGAATCGTCTGACCGGTAATATAAGAGGCATCGTCGCTAAGGAGGAAGGCAATGGCGGATGCGATCTCTTCCGGTCGAGCACAACGTTTCATAATGCACGAATTGATTGGTGTTTCCTCTAACTCCTTTTTGCGAGCGGCGGGATCGGGTGCTTTACCGAAGTGCATCTCCGTAACAATCCAACCCGGCGCAATGGCGTTGACACGGATGCCGTATTCGACGAACTCGGATGCCATTGTTTTCGTGAGAGAGACCAAAGCGGATTTAATCGCATCGTAGACCCATTGCCCAGGTCTGCCGAGGAATCCGCCTTCCGATGAGAGGTTAACAATCGCGGCACCCTCTTTTTTTAGCAATGGCAACAGATGTTGTGTGATCAGCACCCAGCCTCGGAGACCGATCGCTGTTTCGGGTTCCCAATTGGGTAGCCATGCGCCATCTTCAATCTTGCCGGACCGCAAGATAGCGGCGTTATTGACGAGAACATGAAGCGCGGAAAACTTTTCTGTAACAGCATGGGCAGCGGCGATAACGCTCTCATCGTCAGCGAGATCGGTTTCTATAAAAAGTGCCTTCCCACCCGTTTCTTGGATTTCAGCGACTGCCTTACGCGCCATTTCAGCGTTGTTATCGGCAATGATGACGTGCGCGCCTTCCGCTGCGAGACGGTTCGCCGTCGCTCTGCCGATGCCGGAGGCACCACCGGTTATCAATGCGACTTTATCTGTAAAACGGATTGTTCCCCATTGGTTTGTTTGCATGTGTTGTTCCTTTATAGTAAATTCCAAAAATAAATAGACACTTTCAACCCCCGGTAGGTGCGGTTTCCTAACCGCACTGATGCTAAGTGTATAAGTAATTACAGAATCTACTATAATACGCTGTCAGCGGTCAGCCATCAGCGATCAGTTAAAAGTCCGGATTCGGAAATCCATCCTACACGCCTGCGGCGAACCCACCATCAACGAGCAAGGAGGCACCCGTGACCCATTCCGCATCATCGGAAGCAAGGAAGACGACGGCTCTCCCGATGTCTCTCGGTAGACCGAAGCGCGGCAAGGCTGTCTTTTCCAATGCCTCTTCTATCTGTTCAGGTGTCAGGTAATCCTGGATTGCCGTCTCAATATAACCGGGACAGATGGCGTTGACGGTTATACCAAATTCCCCGATTTCCAACGCCGTATCTCGGACCATGTTGACGAGTGCGGCTTTCGCGGGGGCATACGCAGGTCCAGCACCACCGCCGTAGGCATGAACCGAGGCAATCTGGATAATCCTTCCAAATTTCGATTGCTTTAGATGTGGAATTGCGAGTTTCGTCGCGACGAAAACGCCGCGGAGGTTGACCCCCACAACTTTGTCCCAGTCAGCGATTGAGATATCTTGCGTGCCACCTGGAATGTGGATACCGGCGTTATTGACGAGAATATCGAGTCCACCAAAGTGTTCGACAGTCTGCTGAATTACGTCAGCGACCTGCGATTCGTCAGCAACATCGGTTTGGAGGAAGATACCCTGCGCGCCGAGTTTTTCGATCTCTGCGACGGTTGGCGTTGTGACATCGGTTTCGTGATACTTACCGCGAAGGGGTGCCTCCTGCTTATCTACAACGGCAACACGCGCACCCTCACTGGCACATTCAAGTGCAATACCACGTCCAATGCCTGAACTTCCACCGGTTACAATACAAACACGATCCTTGAGTAGCATTAAAAAACGCTTCCTTAAGTTGAAACAATTTGCAGGTGCCCAACTTTTTCATCTGAAGGTGTAATACGAATTTCGATATTACGGTTCAACTGATTCAGGATTGTGAACAGTTCATCTATATTAAAATCCAAATCGCCTTTCTGTATTCGTGACACATCGGACGGATTAAGTCCAAAGCGTGCCTCTGCTTTTGCAGGAGTTAGCTTTAATTCCTCAAGAAGGCGATAGACTTTAACCACGAGATCCACTCTTAACTGTTCACGTTCAGCTTCTTCTTTAGAGAAACCGATGTCCAAAAACACATTACCAGAACTGTCCACAATTTTGATCTCTTCACTCATTTTTAGCCTCCATCTCTCGCGCCATTTTCAGACGCTGTTTAATCAGGTCAATTTCCCTTTTGGGTGTTCTGATGCCACGGGTGGATTTCTTCTGAAATGCATGAAGCACATAGATGTTCTTGCCCAGTTTGACAGTATAAACCGCCCGGTAAGTGTTGGTATCGTAACGAGCAGTAATCTCTAATACCCCGGAACCCACTCCTCGCAATGGTTTGGCATTAATATATTTAAGACCGGATTGAGCAGCATTTAACGCTCGTCCTACTGTTTTTCTTACGGGTTTAGGAAAACTCCGCACCTGTTCGCGAGAATTCCCAATCCATTTCACATCTTTCCTCGCTTGATCCAAAATCCTACTCCCCTTTGATATTATACCGCATCTTCCAAAATCCTTGCAACATTTTCGGCGATGCGTTCCTCAAGTTGATGCGCCTCAGCATTTAGTACCGCCAATTCTTCGTTGAGTTCCCCAAAGCGTTCGGCGAAATCGAAATCGTCAGCCGTCTGTTCAGCAACGCCGACATAGCGTCCCGGATTGAGGCTCCATCCTTGCGCTTCAATTTCGGCAATCGTCGCTACCTTGCAAAGTCCAGGAACATCAATATATTCTGCATCGGGAAACTTTGTGGTAAGGAAATCCGCGCTGTCGTGTTGATTTTCAGGAATTTCGCCACGATAGAGCCTAACGATATTCGCAAGAAATTCAAGCTGCAAAGGTGTGAATTCCCGATGGGCACGACTTACCTGCTGATAGAGGTGGCGTGCGTCAATAAATAACACCTTATCGTGTCTATCTTTATCACGTTTCGATTTGTCGAAAAACCAGAGGGTACAGGGTAAAGTAACGGTGTAGAAGAAATTTGAAGCGATACTGACGATAACATCCACCGCCCCCGATTTGATAATCTGTGTGCGGATTTCGAGTTCGGAGGCACGGGCATCTGCAGCAGAGTTCGCCATCACAAAGCCTGCGCGCCCAGATTCAGAGAGCGCACTATAAAACAGTTGTATCCAGAGATAGTTGGCATTGTCAACGCGTGGCATACCGAACGGAAATCGCGGATCGTCTTTAAGGCGTTCCATGTCTACGCGATCGACATTGAAAGGTGGATTTGCCATGACGAAATCAAACCTACCGAGGCAGTTATGCGAATCCTCGTAGTAACTATTGGCTTGCTTGACATCGCCTTCAAGTCCATGGACTGCGAGGTTCATTTTGCACAACCTGATAGTTTCGGCAACGCGTTCAACGCCGTAGATGCTGATGTCTCCAAGGTTTCCATTTTTCTTGTGGTTACTAATGAACGCTGCACTCTGGACGAACATACCGCCAGAGCCACAAGCCGGATCAAAAATACGACCGTGAAAAGGTTGGAGGATCTCAACGATGAGTTTAACAAGAGAAGTAGGGGTAAAAAACTCTCCGCCGCGTTGTCCTTCGCTCATGGCGAAATTGCCGAGAAAATACTCGTAAACCCTTCCGAAAGCATCACCCTCAATGTCCATGGGGATTTGTTCCATGATACGGAGGAGTTCAAGGAGCGTGTTTTTTTCAAGGCGATTGTAAGTCTTGGGTAGGATGCCATCAACCTGCGGATTTTCTTTTTCTATAGCCTTCATCGCATCCGTAACAGCTTGTCCAATGTTTTCACCCTCCGGTAAACTCAAGAGGTGCTGAAACCGCGCTTTCTCTGGCAGATAAAATACACCGCGCGCCTGATATTGCGTTTTTGGATCGGTACGTCTGCGTGTGCTTGTAGTGGCTTCACGACCGATTTCTTGTTCAGCCTGTGTAAATTTATGGTCTGCATACCGTAAGAAGATAAGCCCAAGCACAGGCGTTGAGTACTCTGAGGCTCTGAGGCGGGAGTTGGCTCTGAGTTCATCTGCAGCACTCCACAGTCTACTTTCGATTTCTGCGAGGTTGGTGCTCATAACATTTTCCCGATAAAATTTAGATGAACGAGGTTAAAAACCTCACCAGCAAGGGATAGATATTAGAAGTAAGACCTGCCGAGTGAGTTTCCAGAGCCAAATGCATTGTAGGGCATGCCAGCTGGTATGGTACGGAGCCCCCAAGTTTCAGTTGTCGCGTCGTAACCGACACCCATGGAAATTGCGGGTTCTTGAATCAGACTCACTTGGAATGTAAAGTCTTGACGGACATTGTTGTAACGTGGATCGCCGCGGTCAATACCGACTCGACTCCAAGAAATGCGAAGACTCCAATCGTGGAGGTTACGTGTAACTGTGAGACGTTGTGAGTAAAACTGCCGATCAATCGGATAATAGATGAGGCTCAAATCGAATTCAAGGTTTTGGCTATGACGGTACCGACCGGTGGCAGTGATAGACCGCGACGCACGTCTCGATGTATGGCGTTTACTAAACGAGTTACCGATGCTAACGTTCCACGACTGCCGCGTATAACGGATATTGGTACGGATGCCAACCACTTTGAACTGTTTGCCATCAACCGGATGCGGATTCGGATCATGCGTGACCCGGAAGGTCATGTTTAGGTTTCGACTCGGAAGCGGAACGAATGTAAAATCACTCTCAATAGGCTCAAATTGACGCTCATACAAAGGATCGAATTCAGTGAAATCGGCGGTGAGACGTGTATCAAAATAGAAGATACGGTGTGCCGACTGACTCCGCCGAGTTTTGATTTCAAAGTTCGTATTGAAGTTATATGTGAGTCTCTTGCGTTCATAGAAATAGGTACTAGGACCGAAAGGGTAGAGGTTCTCATCTTCATCGACAGCGGGTTGATAATTAAACCGGAGTGAGGATTGTATTTCGTGTCGCAACCTTCGCATTCCGGGGATATAACTGATGTTATAGATACGGAAAAGAGTGTTTGTAGCAGTTCCGTTAAAACTGTAAATCCCCCTTATAATGTTCCTATTGTTTTCCTGATCCCGGTCGTGCCAAACCGCGGTCGTATTGAGATTAAGACCGAGTTGAAGCTCCCGCAAAGGTGTAATCAGGAGCGTCGACTGCTTGCGGACATCAAAGCCAAGGTCTAAGGTCTGTAGGAAGACATCTCTCTCATCACCAGCTTTACCACGATAAACCTCTCTAAAGAAATTGCCGAACTCAACATCAAGGTCGACGCTTGCGCTGTCAAGCGTTGGAAAAGCGAGCAGTGAAAGAAACGGCTTTTCGGTTCGGAATCTCTCGGCAAGTGTTTCCATGCCATCATTAAGGGTACTAAAGAGTGGAAAAGCATCCAAACGCATCCGCGATAAATTCACAGTGAGCTGCGGAAGCTTTTGTAGCGAGGTTGTGCCTTCACCCGTGAAATCGTGAATGTGCCGCACTTCAAGCCTACTTGTGAGATCACCGATAGTTTCTCGCGAGAATCTCAGGTTACCGTTCTCATCAACATCCTCGTCAGCAACGGTGGAAAAACCCGTTCCATAAGTGAGTATTCCGAAAGATCTGAGTGTGGATTCGCTGGGAAGTTTTAATTCTTCCTTAAAATTCCGGGCTTGCAACTCCGTCCTACCTGTGAAATTGATAGGACGCCTACCGGCTTGACGGTCATCCCACGGAGTATAGAAGGATTGGGTGTGTGCCCATCGCATAATCCAACGCCTACCGATTCGGGTGGCGTTCTGTCGCTCGTAGGAATAGCGGTCTGCACCATAGAAGTAGATATCCCCTCGATACGTTCGTTTTTTATCGACTTTGAGGAGACGGAAGGACTTTTTGGTTTGAATGGGTCGTCTGCTAAATTCACCCGCGTACATGCTTTGCGCATCTGAAGCCACAGCACTCGGATCTTCCCACCGTCCTCGAAACCCGTGTTTCCGATAGACCTTAAGCTCATCTTCGTCCTCTACCGCTTCTCCATCTTCCGCGTCTTCTTCGGTGGCTGAGTCTTCTGAAACGACTTCATCTTCGACCTGATCAGAAGCGGTTTCGCTGTCCTCCGAATTTTCTGGTTCGCTCTGCTCCGTCCCCTCACCGTTGTCAGCAGTATCGTCAGCATCGGTGGCATCAGGTGTTTGTAGAGGCTCTGGTGCATCGGTAGCAGTGTCCGGTTCTTGCGATTGCGCGTCTTCGGTTGTGTCTTGGACTTTATCACCTTCTTCGGTTTCTTCCGATGTAATCTCGCTATCCTCTCCATCCTCTGGTTCGCTCTGCTCGACATCCCCGTTGTCATCAGTAGGCATTCCATCTTCTACAGCTTCCTCTGGCGGAGGATTCATCAGTTCCTCGTAAAAAGCATCCCATTCTGCCTCAAACTGTTCAGCGACTTCCTCAAAAGTTGGGGTTCGCTCTTTTTCGATGAGTTGGAAAATGTAAAGTCCTTCGGGCATAGAAATAGGTCTACGTTCAGTGACATCACCCGGATTTTCTAAGCGTTTGACTGAGGGCTGCCAAGAGGATTCCATCTCATTTAGCAGCATCCCCTCACCTTCATTGAGTTCCGACAAGACAGGTTGGGCAACATCAGCAAATTCATCGGGAATTTGTATCAATTGCTCAAAAGGCTCCCCTTCTTGGGCACGTTTGAGCATATCGTTCGCCAACTCGCGTATGACATATTCTGTATCATCGCTCGCAGCAATAGCGACATCAATACGGCTGAGTTTAATTTCGCGTTCACCATAGACATCAAGTACCTGTTCCGCTTTGAAGATATGGAAGGCGGATTCAGTTTGGATAACAGAACTAATTTCACCCTCTTCCAGCGCAAAGACGGCTTCCTCCAAAACGGGGTCGAGTTTCGGATTCCCTTCTTCATCAAGTTCACCGGGAACGAGGAATCCCATATCCCCGCCATCATAACGGGTATCGTAATGGTCTGAATTGCTCTGTGCGATCTGTGCGAAGTCAGCGTCCTCTTCCTGAAGCTGCGTGCGGAGTTCTTCGGCGCGATCTTTCGCGCGCTTCACATCCTCGTCAGTGATTTTATATTCCAGGAAAATTTGCCGCAACCAATAACGGTCGTATTCACCATCAAGTCGATCATGTAATTCGTCCGCCTTCTCCTTCAACTTCGTGCGTTGGTTCGGTGTTACGTCCGGAGGAATAGGAATATAGATTTCTTGAAACTGTGTGTCATTGAAGCGGTATTTTCCTTCAAACCCGTAACCTTGTCCACGTCTCGCACTCCTATCATAGAGCAACGCCCCATCATAACGCCGCCTGCGTGACACAGGTAAGATAATACTCAAGTTGGGACCTTGGTAGCTATCCGTTCCAACCTTGACGATGATCTTCGCGATCTTACCTTTACGCAGATCCCGCCGAATCGCCGGAAAATAGAACAGCGGATACCCACCAATACGCAAAACGATATTTTTGGCGATCATCTCCTGATTCATTCGGACGATGACTTCAGAGACACTGAAATAGTAGTGCGGATGTTTCAACGAACACGTCGTCAGCGTCGCGCCGCGGATATAGGAACGATCCTCTTCGATTTTAAAGATTTCACTGCCCCCAAAATACCATGGATCATTGAACGTAAAGCCGTTGCGGGCAATTCCCTTTTTATTTTCAAGGTTGAAGATGAGTTCATCGGAGTACGTCTCCTCGTTTCCTATCTTAAGGTGGACGTTCCCTGAGGCTCGCATCAGGTTTTCGTCAAAATCAGCCCAGATATGGTCTGCTCGGAGAATGACATCCTCAAATTTGATAAGGGCATTCCCGTGAATTTGAACGAAGTTATCGACTATAGCCATATCGTCGCCATCGCCGATGACTGTGCCTTCTTCCGGGACATCTGTTTCAGGATTCAACCGTTCTGAGGCGGTTCCTTCCTGCTCCGTTTGATCTGCGGATTCGGGTGGTACTGTTTCAGTGGTGGAAGGTTCAGAGGGTTGCGCATCTTGCGCGATAACGCCCTGTCCTAGACAAAGCAGACATGCGATCACGAACATCATGAGCATTATACGCTCAATTCCTGACGTTGCAATGCGGACAGCGTACTGCTGCACCGCCTTCGCGTATTGATACTGATAACAGGTAGGCACGTCAGACGCGTTCTTTCTCACGGATTTCTTACTCTTTCAATTGGATTTTGACGTAGGCATTTTCGAGGAGTTTGTCGGTATATGCGTCCCATTCTTCCTGAAACCGTTGCTGACGGAGTATTGAGGTGATCTGTCTTTTCTCCGCTTCACTCAGGTCAGGGCTATTTCGCTCGTCAACGCTAAAAATGTGGAGTCCAGATTCAGTTTCGTGGGGTTGGCTGTAAGTCCCAGTTTCCAGTGCTTCAATCACCGCACGCGTTTTAGGGTTGAGTTCCGTCAGGGAACGAACCCCGAGGTCACCGCCGTTTTCTCGCGTTTCAACATCGTCGGAATGTGCTGCAGCAAGGGCAGTAAAATCCTCACCCGCTTCCAACTTTTTGTAAACTTCAACGATATTCTCGCGTGCTTCGTGCATAGCCTCAGGACTGGGCACCAGTGGAACAATGAGATACCGAAAGGCAATCATCTCGTCCGTTTTCTGTTCCACAGCGAAAACGTAGAGTCCTTCGCTTCCTTCAATCGGTTCGCTCAGCGCGCCTTCTGACAAGTCCTTCAGAACATTCTGAAATATCTCTGGAAATTGATTGAGTTCTTCAGTGGTGGCTTCTATGAGCATTCCGGCTTGCGAACTTGGATTCTTTTTCGGGGCATACCGCTGTGCGAACTCTTCAAACTTCGTACTATCCGCCTTGATTTCATCAACGGCTTTTCTAACAGTCTCAAATGCAGCATCCCGGTCGGCTTGATTCGGTTTAAAGGCGACAAAAATGTGTCGCAAACCGACTTTATCTGATTTAGTTGGCAGTTGGTCTCGATTCTCTTCAAAAAACTTTTGGATATCGCTGTCGCGGACTTGTAAGCGCGGCACAATCCGCCCCATCACAAGTCTCTCTGCTTTAAGGTTCCGCTCCGATTGCTCACGAAAAGCAACGAGTGTCATGCCCTCTCGATTTAACTGCTCCTTAAACTCCTCATCGGTTTCAATCTGGTATCTCTTTTTAAAGTCTTGAACGTACTGCTCTACGTCCGCATCACTGACAGTAACCTTCAAGGTTAGCGCGGCTTCCAAAAGAAGCATCTGTCTGATAAGCCGATCAAGAAGCTCAGGTCGTTGTTGTTCGGACCTACTGAGTGCTTCACGCTCACTGAAGCGATAGACTTGCTGGAGCTCCATCGCGCGTTGCTTCACCAAGACATCAAGTTCTCGCTTGGTTACAACATCGTCATTGACGTAAGCGATAATCCTATCAAACGTGCGAGCGACACTGACGCTTACACCACTACTGATGAGCAATAAACAGAGCAGAGGATAAGCAACAATTCTGTAAGCCATGTACGCCTCCTTATATTAAACGGGAGTGGCGCGATCTGATGACCGCGCCTATAATGACGGCAAAAGCCTATTCTTCAGGGTGTCCCTCGGTGGCGGGATCTTCAGTTTCTTCTTCCGCGGTGGCCTCTTCTTCGGATTGTGCCTCCGGGATGCGATCTATGTAGGTTTTGACCTCAGCACGTTCACGAAGCTGACGTACCCACTCATCCATGAGTTGTTGCCGTTTTTCACGTTCCGCTTTTCGCTCGACACTCTTACGGACATCTTCGTCATCAAGTGGCTTTTGGTATTCGTCACGAGCGTCATCTTTTCGGAACATCATGAAGTACTTCTGCCCTTGGACTTCGACTTCAATAACGCCATCGTGGAGTGTCCCTTTCTCTCCAGCGAACGCTGCATCTAAGAAAGGCTCAGTTCCTGTTGGGAAGGAATCTCGGCTAATATAGTCCGAGTCCCCCGGAGAGGCTGGATTCGCCCCAGGACCGACGAGTTCACCGCGGTCGGAAAGCTCCTGGGCAACCTCAAGGATGTCTTTGCCACCTTTAATTTGTGCGAACGCTTCATCAGCCCGGTCTTTATCAAGAAGCGTAATACATGAAAGCCTCACTTGCGCCGGACGCACGTACTCCTCTTTGTGCGTTTCATAGTATTGAATATAATCCTCTTCACTCAAAGTGAGCTTATCGTCAACCTCTTGCGTCGTAATCCTCTTAACCATCAACTCGTGAAGATACTCCTGAACCTTCTTGAGAATTTCGGGGTCCTCGTTGAGCTTTTCGTCCCGGGCGAGACTGAGAATTAAGCGACTCTCTGCCATGAGAAGCATGTAGGTTTCTAATCCTTCTTTGTCTTGATACTGACGCTGCTTGTACTCCGGGAGTTCGCTAATCTCTTGCATCATCTCTTCAAGGGTGATGTGCTGTTTACCATTCCAATCAAATTCAGCGATGACCGTTCCGTCAGCACCGATTGCCTTGTCACCGCAGCTATAGAAGATAGGATGCGTGGCAAGAATCCCGAGTAAAAGTAAAGGGACAACCGGAAGCTGGAACTGATTATTGACTTTGCCCATGAAGCGGGCAACTGCTGTGACCATTTTTTACTCCTTTTCTTATGGCTATCAGCTATCGACTATCAGCAATCAGCAAAAAGGTTAACTGTATTGTTTAAAGACTTATTTCTTCACTAACTGCTGATCACTGATGGCTGACAACTAATTGCTATTGGTCTGACTCATCGGTTTCCGCTTCTTCTGGTTTCGGCGGTTCCGGGATATTTTCAGGATAGGTTTTTAACTTGCCTTTCTCAGTGATCTCGGTAACCCACTCATTGATGCGAGCACGTTTCTTATCACGTTCAACAGTCCTTCGAACGTCGCTTTTAACCTCGTCAAATTCCTGTTGGCGGTCTGGATGATGCTCTTCTTTACGGAAGATGAGGTAGAAGGTCTCCTCATTGACATCAGTTTCAAAGAGGACATCCGTCATTTCGCCGACCTCTTGTTCAAAAACAGCGTCAATGAAATCCGCCCAGAGCGGCGACGCGGATTTGGAAAAGAAATAGGTGTTCCCCGGATCATCTTCATTGTTGCTGCCAGGACCGTTGGCGAGCTTACCTGCTGCGTGCAGCTCCTTCGCCATCTCCTTGATGTCCTTACCCGCTTTGATGGCATCCAACGTCTCATTGGCGAAATCCTCGTCATCAAGCGTAAGGCAGGTCGCGCGAACTTTGGCATCCTCAACGTACTCACTCAAATTCGCTTGATAGTACGCCATCAACTCCTCGTCGGTATGGGCGATTTTGTTATCTACTTCCGCCTCGGTCAGTTTCTCGACCATGAGCTGATGGGTGTAATCTTCGAGTTTATTGAGATGTTCAGGGAGCGTATCAAACCCCTCATCAGCAGCACGAAGGATTTTAAGTTTCTCCTCTATCAATTCCTCAAGATACTCGGCTTTGTCTGCTCGACTCTTATAGTTCTGCTGACGGTAAACCGGCAATTCCGAGATTGCAGCGTTTAGGTCTGCCAACGAGATTTGATGGGATTCGCCATTCCATTTGTATTCCACCAAAATCACTTGGCTCTCGTCCATGGCAGGTTCAGGTTGTTCATGACCATCAGATTGAACAAACCGCCATGTCAACAGACAAGTCATAGCGACAATTACAAAAATAGTAATCGTTTTTTTCATATTTTTAATGTTCCTTGCGGTTCGGTCAGGCGAGTTTAGGAAATAAAATCCCTCTCTGTATATCCAGCCTGCCCGTTGGTTAGGCTTACGCGCTTTGGAAAATGTGCGTAGCACGTCTTTCTTAGTGGACCTTTCGTCTTTACGGTTACGCAACAAACACCTTTAAGGTTTGTTGCAATTCGATTAACATATTCGTGCCAGTTACTCCCGGCATCCGAATTTTAAGTTGTGCCGGGGGTTGTAGTTCAAGCTCTTTACTTTGGTGGACAATCTCAACCAATTTCTTCACATTAATTCTCGGTTTTCGTTCGTCAAAAGTAACCTTTACCTGCTCCTTCCCAGCAACAATGGCAGTAATACCAAGGCGTTGACTGAGCTGCTTGATGTTGGCAATCTCCAGTAACATTTCTGCAGGCTCTGGAATCGCACCGTACCGGTCTCTAAGCTCTTCGCGGAGTTCATTAAGTGCCTCCGGATCCTTTAACCCAGCAATTTTCTTGTAGATAGATATCTTCTGACGACTGTCCGGTACGTAATCATCAGGTAGATACGCCTCAACAGGGAAACTGATACGTGTTTCCACGGTTTCTTCAACCGTTTCACCCTTCAATGACATGACCGCCTCTTCAAGGAGTTTACAATAAAGTTCATAGCCTACGGTGACGATATGACCGTGCTGTTCCGCTCCGAGAATATTTCCAGTTCCCCGAATCTCTAAGTCTCGCAGGGCTATTTTGAAACCTGAACCGAGGTCTGTGAATTCCTCAATAACCCGGAGTCTTTTCTGCGCGCCTTCAGTAATCGCGCGGTCTTGCGGATAAAATAAATATCCGTAAGCCTGCGTCGTCGCACGACCAACACGCCCGCGTAATTGATAGAGTTGCGCTAAACCGAGGGCATCTGCCCGATTAATGAGGATAGTATTCACATTAGGGATATCCAGTCCTGACTCAATAATCATTGTGCAGACGAGGATATCGTGTTTATGGCGAACAAACTCAAGCATAATGGTCTCTAATTCACGCTCTGGCATCTGTCCATGCGCGACAGCGATACGCGCTTCCGGCACGAGTTCCTGAACCATTAGCGCGATACTTTGAATATCCTGAACGCGGTTGTGAACAAAAAACACCTGTCCATCGCGACTTAATTCGGCAACGATCGCTTCACGGATGACTTCGCTATCATAAGGCATAACGAACGTCTGAATCGGCAACCGATCTGCTGGTGCGGTATTAATAATACTAAAATCGCGTATACCAACAAGCGACATGTGAAGCGTCCGTGGAATCGGCGTAGCCGTCAACGTAAGCACGTCAATTGTCTCTTTAAACTGTTTGATTTTCTCTTTATGCTTAACGCCAAAACGGTGTTCTTCGTCAACGATCAAAAGCCCAAGGTTATCAAATTCGACTGTTTTGGAGAGGAGACTGTGCGTTCCGATGACGATATCCACCGTCCCGCTCGCCAATCCCGCTTTAACCTCCTTGATTTCCTTCGGTGTCCGGAACCGGTTTAACATCTCAATATTGACCGGAAAAGATTGAAAACGTTTCTCAAAGGTGTCGTGGTGTTGAAGCGCGAGAATCGTGGTAGGCACGAGAATCGCTACCTGCTTTTCAGACATAACAGATTTGAAAGCGGCACGCAACGCGACCTCCGTTTTTCCGTAACCC
The DNA here is from genome assembly GCA_022821965.1 of Candidatus Poribacteria bacterium. Classification (GTDB taxonomy): domain Bacteria; phylum Poribacteria; class WGA-4E; order WGA-4E; family WGA-3G; genus WGA-3G. Next base: position 72,949 of record JAJECN010000054.1, on the reverse strand, counting down.
ACATCTCCACAGACGAGTCTATCCATTGGACGCTCATCTTCCATGTCGGTTTTCACGTCTTCAATCGCTTGGAGCTGATCATCCGTTTCCTGATACGGGAAAAGTGCTTCAAAGTCAGTTTGCCACGGCACTTCAGCCGGAAAACTGAATCCTTTCCGCGCTTGTCGAAGGGCGTACAGTTTGAGCAATTCATCCGCCATCTGCTCAATTGACGCCTTGACTTTACTTTTTCGTCGCCCCCAAGCGGTCCCGCCGAGCCTGTCAACACGCGGCTTATAGTTATTGTCCTTGCTGCCGATATACTTCTGAACAAGGTCAACCTGATAGGTCGGTACATAGAGGACATCGTCCGCGCTGTATTTGAGTATTAGGAAATCCTGTGATTTGCCGTCAATTGCCAATCGTCGGATCCCATCATAAACAGCGATGCCGTGTGAGACGTGTACGACGTAGTCCCCAACCTTTAGATCGATTAAACTGAGAATCGGAGTGCCATCTGTAGAAGGTCTGTGCCGGATCGGGCGACGCTGGCGACTGCCGAAGAGTTCATCTTCGGAAATGACAACAAGATTCAACGATTCATTGAGAAACCCTTCGCTGATTGCTCCCACGCTGGTGTTAATGTCTGGAGGGAACAACTCGCGCTCCGCTAAAATCTCAGAAACACGCTTTGACTGTTGAGGCGTTTCACAGAAAACATGAATCCGCATTCCTGCAGCTGCCCACGTTTTCATCTCGTTAATAACCGTCTGATAGTTGCCAGATGGTAGTGCGAGCGGTTTCATCTCAAAATGCAGTGGCTCCAATGCATTTTCCGCGGCTTCACGAGGCGGTGCCAAAGACGATGAGATGACCGGATACTTCTCTAATTCGGCATTGAGTGTTTCAAAGGAAACCAACAACTGATCGGGCGGGACCATAAGGTTGGATTCTTCCAACTTTTTTTGAAACAATTCCTCCGTCCGCTCCTGCATCTGCGACACCTCGCGCTTCTGCCACTGTGGCTCTATCAAGCAGACAATTGTGTCGTCAGGTAAATAATCGGTGAGGAGTCCAGTTTCTGGGATGAGCATCGGCAAAAATGCCTCGATCCCATCATTGAGTGGGCATTCTTCAAGCCGATATTGAGACGATGCAGCCTCCGTTAAACTTTGTGTTATTTCCCGGACAGCATTTATTAGTTGCGGTGTTGCATGTTCCTGAATCAATTCATCCATCTGTGCTTGCCAATGGTCGACTGATACATCAGCGGAAAAAACTTCTCGTAGCGGTGTGAGTGCAACCGACTGAACCGATTCTGTTGAACGTTGCGATATTGGATCAAAAGCGCGGAGGGCATCAATTTCATCGCCGAAAAATTCGATGCGTACCGGGGTGTCAGCAGTAAGCGGATAGACATCTAAGATATCGCCCCTGCGGGCAAATTCACCCTTGACTTCTACGAGTTCAACGTTCTGGTAACCACCACGGATGAGCCTCGCCGCGACATCGTCCGGGTCGATTTCATCTCCGAGGTTAAGTACACAACAAGCATCAACAAAACGTTCGCGTGGTGGTAGTTTGTAAAGCATCGCTTGGCTTGTTGTCACAACGACGCTTCGCTCTTTGTGGAGTAAGCGTTCCAGGCACCGCATCCGGTCTGAGACAGTGTTTTTAGGAGGAGCAATACGATCAAAAAGTTTAGGGTTCCAAGCGGGGAACAAGTTAATTTCGGGCTGTTCATCGGCAGCGGGTGCGGTTTCCAAGGTAGGGTATGACCGGTACGTACAGATCTCTTCCAAGACTTGTTCGGCTTCACGCTGTGAGGGTAGCACAATCAGGAAGGATTTTTCCGGAAAATCGTTAGTGAGCGTTGCCAAAAGATACGCGGTCGATGCGTTTGCCAATCCTCTGAGCCATGGGAGCTTCTTACCACCTTTGAGGCATGCCACCAGTGTTTGGTAATTTTCGGTTTTACGTAAAAATTCTATCACTACTGTTTCCTTGACAAACCGCCGCTGACGCTTGCAGCCACAAATCAGCGATCAGCTTTCAGTAAGGAAACCTCTTTGCTGACTGCCGACTGCCGATTGCCGTGTTTTAGTTGATAAATTCAATGTCGACTAAAGTGGCTCTTGCTGTCCAGCGTCCCCTTTTCGTTTCTGCTTTGACGAGTAATCGACGCTCATCATCTGTGAACCAGAAACGCCCACCTGTTGAGGTGTGTAGGACAAGCGTTTCCACTACGCCTAATGCTTTATTTTTTACTCTTTCCCTACTCTCAACAGTGAGGGTAACCTTCTGAACCTTACCCTTCGCTATAACCGGAAAGAAATAGGTTTTACCAACTGTGAGTTGTTTAGAACGTAGGAAGTAGAGCATTGACAATTCGTCTTGTGTGCCAGTGGGTATCTCTAAGACCTTCGCCTCGCGTTTTTCAGGTGATTTCGGCTTCGGGCGCGAGATTTTTTCATATTCTGCCGTTTCCACGCCGAAGTCAATTGCTACAGTTGCGCGATATTTCTGATCCCGCAACTGATTTCGGAAGCGGACAGGTGAAAGCGTTTTCGGATTCAAATACGTTTCTTCCTGCCTCTCGAAACTATAGAGTCTGAAAAGGGCACGCGTTTTCATTTTAGACTGGACATGATAAACATTCTCTCCATTCACTGCTTCTTCTTTGACAATCCAGTCTATTCGTTTGGCAGCACGCATTTTTGCCACATGAATATTGTAAGTTAACTTTTCACCGACCCGCAGTGGGTGAGGTTCAATGTTTGGGCTTTCAACAAGCGATTCGGAGGCACCGTTTACGGCAAGACAGCCTATGAGAAGAAAGATGAAGATTAGGCGCACTGCGTACTGCAAATTTTTCACCCCCAAACCCGGTAGATTCAGCAGCGGATGTTAAAACCTATGCGTAAAGATTAGAGATCTGATACCACGCTCTCTTTGTTGCACTTGCACAGAAAATCTTCGATTATTATATGCCTCGGCTGTCTTTGGCGCATCAAGGATATTCCAAATATGAATTCCGATACCCGTCGCGAGAAAAACACCGCTGAGAAATGCGTGATTCCTCATTCGGGTGCGTCCCTGATCGTATGTTAAAAATTCACCCGTCCGGATGTCTTGAAATCCCGTTTCAAAAATATCCTGTTTATTGTAATGCAGGGCGCGCGCGATGTTATAGCCAGCAAATGCGAACGTACCCAATTCAACAGTAAGGAAAAGTGTCGCTTTTGTGTAATTACCGGCGTAAGCTTGACCCAATCCCGGCATAAGTATCGATAACCGTCTCGCCTTCTGGAGATCAAGCGCCGGATAGTAGCGCTCTGGATGCGACCGGAACAGCGGATACTCCGATTCTGTTTCAGGTGTATTCAGATAATTACGTAGAAGCGGTTGAGTGCTTTGATTTTCAGCGTCAGATTTCTCATCAACAGGTTTGGTTTCAGCATTTACCGAAACCGTCCCAACAATGAAAAAAAGCAGAAATGTAAAAAGCACGTATAATGGAGGCGGCACTCGCACCGCCTCAAGTTTTTTCATCATGAAATCCACTCCTCATCAAGGGATCTTGAGAGACGGAGCCAATTGGACATTTTCAGGATCCGTCTGGTACGCCCAATCAAAAATGACGGCATCGTCATAAAGCTCGCGCACCCGAATCTTGGCGAAGTTACCATCGGGTGTATAGATGGCATAGATATGTCCTTCGATCAGTTCAACAAATAGGGTCGTGTACCCGAATTCTGGAACGACATCAACCGCATCAAAATCTTCGTGATACCCCAAATCTTGCATGAGCGTTTCATTGTCAGAATAGAGGTAAGTGACATTGACTTCGGTATCAAGTCCAAAATAGATATCAGTTGCGGCGACATCCCACGGGATACTCCCTTTTTCCGGTTGTGAGAAATCGAAACCACTTCTTTCAGGAAAAAGGTTGTAGTCATCAAGCGCAATATTCCGTCCTTCTGGTCGTGGTGTATCCCAAGCATTCTCAGGGCTGAGATCACTTTCGTTTCCGTGAATATCATAAGCGGAGACAGCGTAATAGTAGGTCACTCCATTGCGAACGGTTGTATCTGTGTAACGTGTGGTGCCTTGCGGTGCCTCTATCAACATTTCATTAAAATTCGTGCCATCGGGTCCTCGCCACACTCTATAGCCTGCCAAGTCGTATTCACCGTTAGGATACCATTCAACAGTAACCTGTTCGTCTCCTGTTATAGTTCTGACCCCACGTGGAATGGCGGGGGGTTCATCATCCATATCGTCAGTAGTGTCAATGTAACAGCCACTGATGCCGCCAAACAGCATCGCGAACATTAGTGTAATGAGTATTCCGTTAATTTTAGATAACATTTGTCTATCTCCTTAAGAGTTTAAATTACATTTAGACTCTATAACGGAGATTTCCTTAAAATCGTTGACAGACATTTTATTAAATAATATCACAAAAGCCTTGAGAATGCAAAACAAAATTTTCCTGCTTTTTCTGATTCATTCACCCCAACCTACCTGATGGCTAAACCTCGCAATTGACAGGCAAGCGTCGATTGTGATATGATATGGACACAAACTCAATCGCAACGCAAAGGAAAAGCAATGAAAACACTTCTGATTCTGCGACATGCCAAATCCAGTTGGAATTACCCAGAACTCTCCGATTACGACCGCCCTCTCAACAGACGTGGTAAACGGGACGCGCCACGTATGGGGAAACACCTACGTCAAGAGGGATTGATCCCCGACCGGATTCTTACCTCATCAGCAAAACGGGCGAGAAAGACAGCAAACAAAGTGGCAAAAGCATGCGGTTACACAGGAAAAGTAAAGAAGTTGGACGTGTTTTATGACACCGTGCCGGGGGTTTACTTTGAAACATTACAATCACTTCCGAAAAAATATCAGTGCGTTATGGTAGTTGGACACAACCCTACAATGGAACAACTCGTGAGCCATCTGACGGGACGCATTGAACGGATGCCGACAGCAGCACTCGCCCACATTGAACTCCCCATCGAACACTGGGAAGCACTCAATCTGTATACAAAGGGAGTCTTAGTCAACTTATGGACACCCAAAACGCTTTTCATCGACTGAAACAGCTTTTAATATTCCTATTCCTCGTAGGTTCTTGCCTATTGTGCAGAACCACGGCGGCTGAAATTCCGGTTTCAACTGCTATAGACGGACAATTCCTTCCATGGGTCGTGGACGACGGTGAAGGCGGTGTTATCGTTATGTGGGAAGATTACCGAACCGGCAAGGATTGGGATGTTTACGCCCAACGCGTTGACAGCACTAACACAACGCGTTGGGAACAAAACGGTATAAAGATTTGCACAGCCGGTAGAAATCAACGTCGCTTACGGATGATTCGACCCGACAAGCACGCCATTGTTGTCTGGAACGACAGACGCGATAGAAGCAACTGGGATATCTACGCCCAAGCGGTGACACTCAATGGCGAGATTCTCTGGCAAACGGACGGGATTCCTATCTGCACAAACACAGCAGACCAATCAACACAAGCAATCTTGAGCGATGGTGAAGGCGGTGCCATCTTTATTTGGGAGGATGAACGCCGAAGTTCTGAGTTCCAAGACCTTTACATCCAACGGGTTAATGCCAGCGGCGAACCGATGTGGGCACCCGATGGAATCCCCGTTTTTCCATCGGAATCTCTACAAAGTGATCCGATTCTGGTTGCAGATGGGTTGGGCGGATTCTATATAGTTTGGTGGGATGTTATCGGATATGATGCGTGGCATATCATGGCGCATCGGATGCGTTTGGACGCGACACCTTTATGGGAGCGTCCGCGTCTTGTCTCACCAACAGAAGGGATGCAAGGTGAACCGCGTGTAATTGCTGATGGCGAAGGCGGTATTATCGTGCTTTGGCAGGTGTATGAAAATTTCATCAACGATCAACTCTATGCGCAGCGAGTCGCACCTGACGGCAGTAAATTATGGCAGGACACCGGTGTTCCGATCTGTACGGCACCGGGCATCCAGAAACACACCTCAATTGTGAACGACGGTGAAGGCGGTTTTATCGCTGTCTGGCGCGACGAACGCGATATCTATTCTGACCTGTACGTGCAGCGTATCCGTGCGGACGGAACACCAGTCTGGAAAGAGGACGGCATCTCTCTCTGCACAGCAGGCGGTCATCAAGACAAACCTTTCATTGTCCAAACCGGGAAGGATCGGTTTTTCGTGGCATGGGTAGATTATCGAGAGGACTTCGGTGAAGAGAGTAAAGATGCTATCTATGGACAACACATCGATCTATCAGGAACTTTGTTATGGGAAAAAGACGGCGTGCCAATCTCTACAAGCACGGGAAAACACTATCCACCTTTTGTGGCATCTGTTGGGAACGGGGAGTGGGTTGTCGTCTGGAGCAATATGCAAGAAGACAAGGGTGATATTTACCTTGAGCGGTTTTCAGCAGTCAGCGATCAGTCAAAAGAATAGCAGTCCCTAAGCTGAAGGACGTTCTTGCACCACAGGAATAACATAACTCCGAATCGTCAAATCCTGCAATGTTTGTGTTTCTACCCGAGGTTCGGGGTTTTTACGATGATCAAATACCACGTAATACCCTTCGTTCACATTTTCTATGATCAGATATTTCGCGAGTTGCACTTTCTTTATCGTAAGAGGCAATCTCCATCAGGATTCTCTCAAAGCACCGGTCTCTGCGAATATTCGTCAACAAGTGCTGAATATTGCGGTTTTGTTCTCGAAGGAACCGCGCATGGGCACTTGAGAAATGCTCCATCACAATCGGATCGATCTTTGGAATTTCCAGTTCTGCTGTGAGAATTCGGGCGCATCGGTTAACGAGAAAGGGCTGTCCACCTGTCTGTTTGTGAAGACTTTCGATGACTTCAGGCGCGAAGACTTGACCAACTTCGTCTGTATATTGTCCCAGAAGTTCATGCACCTGTTCAAGCGTGAAATTAGGCAGCGCAAACTCGTCATGAATATTGAACGGAGAAACCGAGCGGTCGTAGTCAAGTTGGGCGATGCTCTTGACACCAACGATGCCGACGCTGTGTGGACATTGCGGAGCACTACGGGTGAGGTAGATACGACGCAACGAATGAAGGAAACCTCTCACAGCAGTTGTGGGAATGCCATCAAACTCGTCAATGATAACAACAAACTTTTGATTACCAAGCAAACTCGCTAAATGTTGGAAAAACCTTAGCATTAACAGATGATTCGTTATTTCTGCGGCATCTAAAAAAGACATCAATGCTTTAGTAGGTGTGCTTCCACGTTTTTGGAAATTGTGTACTATCCCCTCACGAATATCTTCGACGAGGCTTCTATAAAAATCGACTGGGTCTACATCTACATACGCTTCAAAGTTAAGTTCAATAGGGAAATAAGTTGGATCCTCGGCGACAAGCATATCAAGTGCCAATTGGAAAAACGTGGTTTTGCCGGTTTGGCACGGGGCAAAAATAACAAGGTATTTTCCCTGTTTGATGCGATCGATAAAGTCGGTGAGTTCAGCCGTCCTGCTGACAATGTAGTTTTTCTCTGGGGATACGGGGCCTTCGGTTCCAAACGTTTTCATTGATGTCCACCCTTCCGAAAATAGGTTCTAAAGCCGACCCGTTCAAAGAAGAGTGGAGAAGTCAGCCCCTCAGTACGCCGGTGTTCAACAATCTCTGAAATGGAGTCGCCGAACCAAATCTTGCCGCTCTTCGGATCTATACCGGCTGTCTGTCCAATCCGTTCGGTAATATCGTGCCGTTTCTGGTATTCTGCCCAAATTTGCTTACATTTATATGAATCGGTTTCTGTCCAATTTGGGTGTTTCATTGTTAATTCCTCCTTTTATTTTAGAGGATACCATGACGATTTGAATCAAGTCAAATTGATTTTGGAAACCGCTTATGAAACGGACGATGGCGAGGAGGGACCGATCTCTCTTAGTGTCGTCTACGACCGCCGTTTCATCTCAATGAGGTTAGCACCTTCAAGACCTGAACGGACATCCTCATCATAACTCGTCACAACCACCTGATGCTCTTCAGCAAGTTGACGGATAAAATCCACCATCAACGCCTTCCGCTCACCATCTAAATGGAGCGTTGGATCGTCGAACACGAAGAAACCCGGATTGCCCAAAACCTTGGCGAGGGCGACTTTGAAACAGAGATAGAGAAACATCTTCTCGCTCCCACTCAGCAGCATCAAACTCCGATCAACACCATCTATCGTGAGCGAAGGGAGTAGGTGTTGGCGTTGCAAGTCAACGCGAGTTTGTCCCCCGTTCTCGCCAGAAACAGAAAAGAGTTCCATCTTTTCAAGCCAATGATGTAATTCCTCCTCAGCAGGCTTGAGGATCTGCTGTTGGAGGGTTTCGATGGTTTTGTCAACGCCTGCACAGGCGAGTTCTAAACTCAGGAGCGTCTTTTCAACCTTTACCGCGTCTCTATTTACCCGCTGAAGCGCACCAAGTCTATCCAAGCGGACAGCCTCCTGCTGTTTGAGTTGATCCAACCGTTTCCGTTCCTGCTCAATTTGTGCTTTCAGTTTCGGTTTGTCTAAACCGGCAGATGCTTCAGAAGGCAATTGTTCACCCTTTTGGATGCCCCGATCAGCCAAACGAGAAGTTAGTGTACGAAGTTCATTTTGAATCTCCTCAATTTCACCGGAGCGATGTTCAAATTGCGTCAAAAGCCTCTGCAAAGTTTGCAGCCGTTCCTCAAGTTCACGGCGACTTTCCAAATTCGCTGTTTCTGTCTCCAAAGATTTCTTGTGGGCATCTAATTCAGTGCTGTGCTTTGATTTCTCAGTCTCTTTTTCGTCAATAATCTGCTGGACCATTTCCTGCTCAACCTTCTGATAACAGGTCGGACAGTGCTGTTCATCGCTTTCAATCAAGGTGCGGAGGGTGTTACAGACGTTTGTCAACGCCGTAATTTGTGATTCAAGGCTGCCAATTTGTTGTATGAGTTTCTCACGTTTTGTTTCTAATCCGACGGCTTCCTGAACGGCAGTCTCAATGGTGGTTATCATTCCACGCAGCCCCGCGATATCGTTGAAACCGCTCAATGCCTCGTGCTGTTGATGTGTAAGCGTATCCAATTGCTTTTGCAAGCGGTTCTGGTGCTGGAGCCACTCTGCAATGAGTGCGGTATCACCCGTTTCAGCACCGTAAGCGGCTTCCAAACTTTTCAACTTCGCTTCAATCCGATCGATTTCGGATGCGTTTGCGTTCTGAGCATTGAACCGCAGGCTATTTTGGTGGGCATGGATCCTTCCCTGTTCACGTTTGGCAATACGACGCGTGTCAATGAACCGCTGCCGAACCTCAATCAATCTGTCGATACCGAGAAGGGTGTGAAGAATATCGCGACGGCTGGCAGTTTGGCGGGCGAGGAATTCAAAAATTTCTCCCTCGCGGAGGAAGGTGGTGAGCGCAAGTTGCTCGTGCATAATCCCAAATTGCTCTTGCAACATCGCTTCTGTTACCTTGACCCGATTCTCATCGAACAGAACATGCCACGCGCCATTTTTCTCAGAACGGAGCTGGATGCGTTTTCCGGTGGCACGGTAGAGTTGGTAACGCTCACCATCTACGACAAATTGGAGTCCAGCTGTACCGCTATAGGCTTTGGCGTTTTTAATGGCAGAGGTATCCACGCGCGGAACAATCGGTTTCCCTGTCAGTGTGAAGAAGATTGCATTGACAAGCGTGCTTTTCCCACTAAAATTGGGACCAAAAATGAGATTAATGCCGTTATGAAGTTCAAAATCACGCTGTTGGAAACAGCCAAAAGTCTTAAGCCGGATCCGTTCTAACTGCATATCAATCGTCTCTCTTTTGGTGGATGAGGTCATAAAGCATCTGTGCTCGGACCTTCTCGCGTCCGTTTGTCAAAGTCAATTCAAACGCTCGCACAATCGCCTCAAGTTCCGCGGGACCTAAATCTCTATACTTCTCATCCCGCTGAATAAGAGTCTCAATCTCTCTTCTGTAGATGTCCTGCGTTTCGTTTTCAAGAGAAATGTCCATATCAATCCTTCTTAAATTGTGAACAGAGAACCCGCGGTGGGAGAAAGCAGCGTGTAGGCTTTCTAAAGCCCTCCTACTTTCAGATTTTTGCCTTGATTTGCATCAAGCGTTCGGCAGCTTCTGAGAGAATGTCGTCCGCCATGCTGAACATAAACCGGAATTTCGTCTTGCCGAGGTGTGGACGGCTATAGAAACTGGAACCCGGCACGCCACCTACGCCAATCTCCTTCACCAACCAATGGGCAAAAGCCGTATCATCCGAAAACCCAAAATCGGTGATGTCAGTCATGATGTAATAGGCACCCTCCGGCTGATGGCAGACAAATCCTGCTTCTGTGAGGTCATTTACGAGACGTTTGCGATTCTTATCATATTTCGCGACCAGTTCTTGGTGATAACTCGGTGGCAAATTGAGGGCAACAACGCCAGCACGTTGAAGTGGATGCGGCGCACCGACTGTCAAAAAATCGTGCATTTTACGGATAGCATCGGTTAACGGCTCTGGCGCGATGACATATCCTAACCGCCACCCGGTCATTGAATAGGCTTTGCTCAATCCTGACACGGTAATCGTTCGATCCCGCATCTGCGGCAGCGCACCGATACTAACATGCGGTCTTTCATCGTAAATCATGTGCTCATATATTTCATCGGTGATAGCAAGACAATCGTACGCACAGCAGAGGTCAGCAATCTGTTGAAGTTCGTCCCGACTAAAAACCTTACCGAGTGGGTTATTCGGGGTGTTTATGATGATGGCTTTCGTATTGGCAGAAAAAGCATCTCTGAGTTCGGCTGCGTCATAGGTAAATTGGATAGTACCATCAGATGCTGGTGTCTCTTGTAACGCTACGTAGACCGGTTTCGCACCAGAGATGATCGTATCCGGTCCATAGTTTTCATAAAAAGGTTCAAAGATGATAATCTCGTCGTCGGGATTGATAACCGCAAGAAGTGAGGAGAGCATGCCTTCGGTTGAACCGCAGGTGACGGTGACGTTTCTGTCGGGATCGGTGGGAATGTCATTAAACGTCGTCATCTTCTGTGCGATTGCTTCTCGAAAAGCCGGTGCTCCCCACGTGATACTATATTGATTATATCCTTCTTGGATTGCCTCAATCGCTGCGGCTTTGACTTCGGGCGGGGGTTGATACGCTGGCGTGCCTTGTGATAGGTTGATCGCATCGTAGCGCAGGCAGAGCTGCGTCATACCACGGATGACGGATTCGGTGAAACGGGTAGATTTGTCTGAGAGTTTAGATTGGAGCGAAATTTTGAATGCCCTCTTGGTATCTTAATGTATGACTATATCTTAATCTCCGGTTTTATAACTCAAAATGACACCGTCATCTAAAGGGATATCAACAGAATGTAGGATAGGTGTATTAAAGACAAACGCAACATAGTCAGGCATTTCGTCGCGCATTGTTACAGTGTCATCGGCGACGATGAGACCACCGGGACGGATATTTGGCAATGCTAATTCAAGATAGCGTTGATACTCGCTTTTCTCTGCGTCAAGGAACACGAGATCGAAGGTTGTGTTGCACTTCGGGATTTCGTCAATTGCGTTTCCGACGCGGACATCAACAATGCTGTCCAGGCCGACTTCCTGAAGATGTGTTTGTGCCTCTTCCGCTCGCTTCGGATCAAACTCAAGTGTGATGAGTCTGCCACCGGTCTCCTTCAGCGCAGCGGCAAGCCAGATTGTCGAGTATCCGTTACTTGTCCCAACTTCAAGGACGTTTCGCGCCTGAATAGATTGGATAAGAATAGAGAGAAATTGCCCGTTCTCGGGCGCGATATTGGTATACTGTTTCGCGGTTTTTTCGAGTCGCTTTAAAACAGAACCGTATTGTTCCATAGGGTCAATATTCCGATAGCTTGCAATAGAGAGAGGCGACAAAAATTGCCGCCTCATTCCTGTTAGCGAAGTTTCTTAATTTTGCCCCAAGATGTCGCGAGTTTGTCTTTCGGATTGACAGCCAAGAACTCATCAGCCCCCATCTCCATGCTCTGTTCCATTTCATCATCAGAAAGCGCACGGTTCCAGAGACGAACCTCATCAACCATACCAGGCCATGCCTCACCCGACCATGTGCCGATCTGGATTCGGCTCGTAGCCCCTGCAGGTGCTACCGGATTATTAGAATCCTGCTCATGGGTTACCTTGCCATCCACGTAAATTTTTACCTTGCCTTTGTTGTCCGATGTGTGGGTATAGGAAAGGTAATACCATTTACCGGTATCCAAGCCTGTTTTATTATCATTAATGTCTAAGAACCCACCACCAGCACCGTTTGTCCAGACCTTGATACCGTTTCCGGGGTTCATCCCGTAGCCGAATCCGATGTGTCTTCCACCACCGCCCATACGGGTGCCGAAAACAATAGCGTGTGCACTAGGCAGTCGGTTGAGATTAATCCACGCGGCCTGTGTGATTTCATCTTCAATGTGAAAAGATTCGTCATCTTCAATTGCAACAAAATCGCTGGACGCGCTAAATTCGAGTGCTTTCCCAAATTTACCATCAACCCACTTCGCGCCGCCACTGAGTTCACCTTCAAAGCCGTTTTCTGAGAAATCCTCGGTTTTTTTACCGTTTCCCTCGTCAAGTGGCATGTACAGAACAAGTCCTTCAAGCAAATCAGCAGTGGCATAAGTCGTACAGACCACAACAAGGATTAAGATAAGAAATAGTTGTTTCACAAGTTACCTCCATAGAGATAGTAATTAATATGTACAATATTACCACAAATCAGGCGAGTTGTCAAGACTTCGCTATTAGAAAAAATGTATCTATTGGAACAGCTGCCAACTTCTACCGGGGAGGTCCGCGCGAAACACCTCTACATTCCCACGGTCTGCCATCGTGACGTAGCAGGTGCACCCATCCGGACCACCGAAAGCGATATTCGTGCAGAGCTTACCCGTTAACTGCACTTCCAATAACACTTCACCGGCAGGGGAGAGTTTCGCCACCGTACCTTTACCGTGTCGAGTAATATAGAGATTGCCTTCAATATCACACCGCATCCCGTCCATATTGAAATCAGGGAACTGGATCAGGAGACGTTTGTTGCTGATTGCCCCTTCGGACGAGAGGTCATAAGCCCAGACGTTACGTTGTGCCGATTCGTTGACATAAAGCACTTTTTCATCGGGACTTACTTCAATGCCGTTCGTCGTGCCCATGTCCGCTTCAAGTAGTGTAACTTTTCCATCCCTATCCACCCGCCAAATTTGACCGGTTGTCTCAGCCCAATTCGGATCGCTCGCATAGAGAATATCGTTCGCGCCGATAGCAAGATCATTCGGTTGGTTCATTGTCGGTTCGTGTGCATGGACGCTGATGTTTCTCGTGTCCATATCCACCTTGAGGACATTGTGGTTCGTGTAGTCGGCAATGTACATAAAACTTTCACTGTCGAAACGGATACCGTTGCCGATGCTACCCGTTGGCAATTCAACAAAAACGCTTGCGGTGCCATCAGGCGTGACTTTGCCAATCGTGTGCTGTCTCTCGTAGTTAACAGCATAGAGATTACCTGCTGCATCGCAGGCAGGTCCTTCAACTCCGGACGTAAACCCGTTGACGGGTGTAAATTCTTGACTCACAAAAAATTCTTCGTTCATTTTTGGTCCCTCAAATTTAGTTTGCGGTGCAAAGCACAAATACACCTGTATAGGCGTGTGCGAAGTTGCGTCCACCAATAGGGGCAAACTCTGAATTGCCGAAGAATCCGATCACAGGTAGTCCCGGAAACTTCTCTTGGATAATACCAATGTCGTGATTTGCCGCGCCATACAATCCTTTGCCACGCCCTAAGCAGTTAAAATAAAGCCCGAACGCAGGGGACTGCGAACGCGTTTTCTCAGCCAACTGCGCTATAATTGCTTGAATTTCTTCTGCTGCGGCGAGCGGATTACGCAGATGGAATTGCACCAGTTGTCCCTCTGTCACTTCCTCGGATATGGCGAGGGCGGCGTGCTCCTCATTAATACCCACAAGGTTGCGAATCAGAAAATCACCTCGGGTCGGATTTTTGTTCTCAGGATCCATCGCGATTCCGACGAAAACTGTGCCACCCGACCGCCGAATATCGTCCTGTGTTAGCACCTGTAGTGTTCCTTTAAAATTTTCTAATGCGGGTTCATCCGCCAACTCAAAAATAACGCGTCCGTCTGCCTTTGTGACCTCACGCGGTTCACCGATAGGTTGACATCCTTGCGCAACACCGATCTCTGCCCTGAAATCTCCAGTCAAGAGAGCACCTGTAACACCGCCCGCTGTCGCCTGATCACCTTTCCAATGGTACATTTGCGCGCCAGTCGCATCACCGGAAACAGCAGCCCCTACAATAGGCAAAGTCGTACCATCACTACCGATATACTCCACAAGCTCCGCTGGATTCACAGCACGAACATCTGGAAAAATTAGCAGGAGCGAGTCATCTTTAAGTCCCGATTGAACATGTTCCTGTATCTGTTCCCCGATCTCGGACGCTGTCCCTTGTGCACTAAACGACACAGCAGAAAGTTGCTCACTACGGAGCACCATTACAGCGAGTGCAGGTTCCTCTTCAAACTCCCCGGCTGAAGTTAGGACAGTCATTCCGCTACACCCGATGAGCTCATCACAACCGGAGGCGGCATGAACCGCTTGGTATAATTCTTCATATTCTGTCTGATAGTTAATGGTAGCAAACACAATGGCAAGGTCGGCTTTAGCAATTCCGGCGTTCCCCATTGCCATGAGTGTTGCGCGTTCCGCTGCTTCCACAGTCGAAAGGCTATGTGAATGTCCCACGCCTACATGAATCATTTTTTTCACCCGCCTTTTTGTTGAACATAATACAACATTCACCAGAAAACGTCAACAATTTGGTTTTGAAAATTCGGAGGCATTTGTCCGAAAAAACGATATGCGAAAACAGAAATATATGGTATACTAATTATTGCGTAGCATGTTATAGTAAAATCGAAAAATAGGCAAACGTAAACTGGAGGAAAAGGGATTTGTCAGCCGAACTCCTTAATGGTAGTCGTCTTGCGCAGCGCACCCGGACCCAAATTCGGAAAAAGATAAAAAAACTGACGTTCACCCCCGGACTTGCTGTTGTCCAAGTCGGCGATGACCCCGCATCAACGCTCTATATCAAACATAAACAACGTGATTGTGAGAAAGTACATTTCCACTCTGAAGTCCATCGCCTACCAGCAAATATTAGCCAAAAGCGTCTCATTGAACACGTTGAAACTCTCAACAAACGAACGGACATTCATGGAATCCTTGTACAAATGCCACTACCGGAGGACATAGATAAAGAGGCGGTTATTGACACGATCGCCCCGCATAAAGATGCGGATGGGTTAAACCCTGTCAATTTAGGGAATCTGCTCATCAATCGCGAGCGTGTGACACCTTGTACACCAACTGGAATTATCCGTTTGATTGAATTAACAGGCGAGAAGATCGAAGGCAAACATGCAGTCTGTATCGGTAGAAGTCCACTCGTTGGTAAGCCTGTCGGGTTGATGTTGCTAAATCGGCATGCCACCGTCACCTACTGCCATTCCCGAACAGCCGATTTGCCAGCGCAAACACAACAAGCGGATATTCTCATCGCTGCTGTCGGTAGATCAGAATTCGTCAGTGCAGATATGGTAAAACCCGGTGCCGTCGTCATCGATGTTGGCATTAACCATATTGACGGACGTGCGGTCGGGGATGTCAAATTTGAGGAAGTTAAAGGGGTGGCTGGATTTATCACACCGGTACCGGGTGGTGTCGGTCCCATGACGCGCGCAATGTTATTAGAAAATACTTTAAAATTAGCAATTGGAGGCTAAGATATGGCGTTTCCAGGATTTGAGTTAAAAGATAAAGTGATGTTAATCACTGGTTCGGGCAAAGGCATCGGCAGGGGTATCGCACTCGCCGCCGCGCAGATGGGAGCAAAGGTTATTTTGAATAGCCGTACACCGTCTGACCTTGAGGAGGTCGCGAGTGAGATCCGCTCCAACGGTGGCGAAGCGGAATCAGTTGTATTCGATGTTAGCGATATTGCACAGGTCGCTAAAGGCGCACAAGAAGCGATTGATGTCTGGGGTCAAGTGGATGTCCTCGTCAATAACGCTGGTACCAACCGCCCAAAACCCGCACTTGAGTTAACCGAAGAAGATTGGGACGCTATCTATGATCTCAATCTCAAAGGACTGTTCTTTCTGACACAGACGCTCGTCAAACCGATGATAGAACGTGAGAGCGGGAAGATTATCAATATCTCCTCGACGATGGGATTGGTAGGTGGCCCGTTGCGTACTGCCTATTCGGGGAGCAAAGGCGGCGTTGTGCTTTTAACCAAAGGACTCGCCGTTGAATGGGCACCCCATAACGTTACAGTCAACGCTGTTGCACCAGCGTTTACTCGGACACCCCTCGCAGATGTACTCTTGCAGCGTAAAGAATTTTACGAAGACGTTGTCCGTCGTATCCCAATGGGACGCGTCGGTGAGGTAGACGAAGTTGTCGGTGCGGTCCTATTCTTAGCGTCAGATGCAGCAAACTGGGTAACTGGACAGACAATCGCAGTCGATGGCGGCTGGGTCGCTTGGTAATTTCCTGACTGCTCCGAATTCTAAACTTGTAGGCGCGGTTTCCAACCGCGCCATTTTTATGTACAGTGCGTCTCATAAATAGTTTGAGAGTCTTAATGATTCACAACTTCGTGTAATCTTCTATTCCGAAATTAACGTTGTTATAGTTGATTTTAGGATTAAGCGCACTTCCGGTAGTGAGGTTACAAGTCTCACTTGCAAATAAGTAATCTGAATCTTTTTTCAAAGAGAATTTGCGTTGGAATATACTAATCCAACAAACCGCCGCAGGATCGAAAGATTTTGCTTAATTTACAAAAGCAGACCTAAGGGTCAAGCATTTTTATCAAGGAACTCATATTGAGTAAAACATAAGGATATGGTAAAATAGAGAAATAAAAGGCGATAGTTTATGTCCCTTTCTTTAGATATACATTCACTTTATGAAAGGTGTTCTTATGGCATCCGAATCTCAAAAGCAACCGAGATACACCGGTATTCCCAAGCAGGTTTCCCGTAAGGATTTTAATCGTTATATCTTGCCTCATCTAAAGAAGCGCATCAAAGGTCCGAAGCCGAAACTCTCCTTCTATAAGATATTCAACTATATTCTTTATGTTTTACATACGGGTATTCAATGGGATCAACTCCGCACACGGCGGAATGAACTGCATTGGTCTAATGTCTATAAATGGCATAACCGGTGGTCAAAAGATGGCTCTTATGAGAAACTCTTTGAAGCATCGGTGATACATCTGCTTGATACCGAGCAACTTGATACCTCTCGCCTTCATGGAGATGGGTCAAATACCATCGTGAAAAAAGGGGTGAGGGCACCGGGTATTCAGGACATAAACACCAGAAAGGTGAAAAAGAACTGACCATCACCGATAATCATGGCTTCATCATTGCTCCGATAACGACGAAACCCGTCAACCAACATGACACAACGATTTTGCCCGAAGCATTTACCGATCTTATTGCCTTTAGCCATCGTATTGGAATCGATCTCAGCGCATCCGCTCTCACACTCGATTCCGGGTTTGACTCGAAGGCAAATCATAAGATTATCAAAGAACATGGGCTGATACCTGTGATCTATCCCAACCGCCGCAATGCCAAAGAATCTATTGTAATCGCACGTATGTTCCGATGGTTTCGCAAAGATATCTATAAAGACCGATATAAAGTAGAACGAACTTTCGGATGGCAAGATACTTATCGAAGACTTGCCATTAGCTACGATAAACTTAGAGAAACGCGTTTAGGATTTCGGTATCTCGCATATTCTATGATTAACTTTCGCACGACTTTCAACCATTCTTAGCGCGTACTCGCTATGAGTTCCATCATAAATGTAAATAGGTCCCGATAAGAAGGACCAACCTGTGATTTTGTCGTATATTTATTGTGCGCTGTGGTTATATAGTTGTCGTTTTGTCAGAAACCTGTGAAGTAGGTATTGATTTTTACTAAGGATACTGCATCTATCTTTGTTGGTCAAGAAAAAATACTGATTTTCTTGACATTTTTTGGACTTACGTGATACTTTATGATAGTGTTTCCGTAGGTTGGGTAGAGCGGTGAATGACCCAAAAATCCCCTAAATACTATAGTTTGGACGATTCATGTTGCGTGCGTGTTGAGTTTTCAAGGAATCCCTATTTTTCTCTGAGTTTGACACAGACACCTAACTCTGCGAAACAGGCTAAAGGTCCTAAAAGCGCAGCCTTCTTCGCATTGGATTTTAGCGTTTGCGGGCGGTATGTTTATAGAAACGTTATATGCCCCAAGACCTAAGCCCCAGCGGGGCGGCATTTGTAGAGAGCTTCAGGTGTTTCTATTGATTCTTAACATTGTCCAAAGTTTAGGATAAATAAATAAAGGAAATTAGCAGAAAAAATGAAGAAAATCATAATATTCACATTTGCTTTACTAATCATTGCTTTGACTGTCGGACTTTTCAGTTGTGATAGAGTCGCCTCAATAGCATCTGATGGCGAAATGCCTCAGATGATGGGCGAAGAGATTCCCATCGGTGTTGTCGTCGCACTGACAGGGCAACACGCCGAACCGTATGGATTTCCAATGCAACGCGGTTTTGAATTGGCACGAGAAGAGATCAACAGACTCGGCGGTGTGAATCTCATGTTTATCACCGTGGACGATCAGAGCACCGTAGAGGGAGCGAAGGAAGCCGTACAGCACTTGGTTAATCAAGGTGTACCTGCTATAGTCGGGCTTGCTATCTCGACGCACCTTAAAGAGGCTGCTCCAATTGCACAGAAAAATCGGGTCATAGCTTTCAGTTCGGTCTCCTCCGCTGCAGGTTTGAGCGGGATCGGAAATTTCATCTTCCGCACCAGTCTCGCCACAAATATAAGCATTCCGAGTGGCGTGATAGTGACGCAGCAGAAAATCGCCTATCAAAAAGTCGCGACGATCTATGATGACATCGATGTCTACTCCCGAAGCAGCAACGAAGTGTTAAAGACGGTCCTTGAGGCAAACGGGGTTGAGATTCTAACCCAGGAAACCTTCAAAACTGGCGATACCGATTTTTCTCAGCAATTAACAAATATAATGGCGGTGGAGCCGGACGCACTCTTTATCTCCGCACTCTCACAAGAAATAGCGCAGATTGTCGCACAAACATCCAAGGTAGGTTTTCCCGATACTATTCGCGTTATTTCGCCCGATTTAACTATGGATGAAGTCCAAAAGGCGGGCGATGGTGCTGAGGGGACAATCGGTTTTATCGGATGGTCCAGGACCTCTGACGCACCCGGAAACCAAGCCTTTATTGAGAATTATCGAGCGAAATATGGTATTGAACCTGAGCCGTGGGCGGCACAGTCGTACGCGACTCTCTATGTTCTTGCCAATGCAATTAAGATAGCACAATCGGCAGATTCGACCGCCATTCGGGACGCACTCGCACAGACGAAGGACTTACCCACTATTTTAGGCAACTTCTCTTTTAACCCTGACGGAGACGCACTGTATGACCAGATTGTACTGATCGTTAAGGACGGAGAATTTCAGCTCTTTGAATAATCGCCAGTGTCGAATGACATAACCTAAACCTTATCCAATTTTGCACCCCCAGGCCCGGTAGGTGCGGTTTCCTAACCGCACCGGGACTGAAAAGGGAAAATCAAACATCTATGAAATCCAATAATTTATCTAAAACTAAATATCCCTGTTATTCATCTGGTCTTGAGTTGACCCCACGTTAAGGTTGATTTGACTTCTGGCGTGAGGTTTAATCCGGAAATGGTGAAAGAATCAGCCCATCCTTCGCCAACCCACTCATTTGCGATATTAATGCCCTCCATGACGAAACCGAGGATCTCAATTTTATCGAAGTTAGCGTCTTGAAATGTTGTGCGAAATTCACCATCTGCGAACAATGCGAAATGCCCTGAATTAAAATACAGTTTCATCTCTGTAAGGACATCGGTTTCCCAACGGATACGTGGCTCTCTGGAAAGTCGGATCCGAAAAGGGTGGCTGCTCCCTTTGCCATCAAAACGTCTCGCTCTGATTTCATCTGGGAAAAACACATAGAAGAACGGGTCTTCTTCCGGCGTATCGGGAAAACGCCGCCCCACACAGAAACCAAAACGCGTCTTGTCGCCCCCGAAATCGTTTATCGTGACTGTGAAGTTCCTATAGGGTGGCGGGAGTGCCGTGAATTCGTAGAGTTCATATCCTACCTCCCATTCCCGTTTGACCTCCGCGCGTAGGAATCCATCGCTTATTTTCCAAAGGGAATCGTTTCCAACGATCCGCCATGCTGTCGGATTTTCAACATCAAAATCGTCACGCCAGACTTCAGCGGAGGCAGAGAGCGTGCAGCTGATGAAAGTATAGATAAATATGAGGATTGTTACGTCTCTGTTTGGCATGATTCAATCCGATTCGTTGATGTCAAGATTCAAAAATCGCTCCTATAGGCGGAAATCTCTACTTGATTCTTATGCAATCGTACCACTGCTGCGTTTTCTTTCCTTTTCGACTTAGGACCCCTGGTTTTCGTTCAACTGGCGGACCGAAGTCGCCATCTCTCTGCTTCAGAACATTCCAATCAGGCGGGAACCATGTTCTGAGAGTTTTGCAGTTGACTTCAAGGGTTTCGCCTTCCCATCCGCCGATTTTGTAATACATCGGACAGATCCACCGTTCTGCACCGCGAGCATACCGCCGCCAACCCATGACAAAGGCTTGGGCACGGATAATGTTCCCGTCTCGCCAGTGCCGTTCGACACCGCTCCATGGGTATCCCGTTGTTCCACCGCCAGCACTAATTTCGCTCCACCCCAAATCGTCGCGGAGTGTAATATAAGAAAAGTTTGTGCCCCACGGTGTATCGTTTGTACTGAAACACCACTGCTGACCACGATACCAATGTAAGGCACCTCGAATGCGTGAAGCGGAAACCGTCGCATTTTCAATGGTTTCTACGATGTCGAACCGACCTCTATTGTTATAAGGGTTATGCACACCAGCACAGAGGGTGAGAGAGTTTACCTCAGGTCCGAACCACGTTCCATTTACACCGGGGGTTCTATAATAAAATCCTGAATTCGCGGGTTGGGCACGTTCTCCCGGATTCAACCGAGCTTTCGCGTAGGTGTTCCAGAATCCAATAACGAGAACTACCACAAGTAGAAACGCATCGAAAATCAGATCCAAATTTTTTCGCAAGGTTCGTTTTCTCATAAGTATGCTGTCGGCGATTAGCGGTCAGCTCCCTTTTTTAAACGCGACCATATTGTTGCTAATTTCCGCCTCGGTGAGACAGCGAGTCCATCAATCGTAAATGTGTCTACCCACGCGCGACCGATATTGACATCCTCTGTGACAAATCCAGCAAGCACAAAAGCAATCGTATCAATGTGAGTGAAGTTCGCATCCCGAAAATCAAGGCGCGATTCTCCATCCGCATGCAGTTGAAACCTACCGCTATTGAAGTGCAATTCCATCTGCTGGAGTTCATCTGTGTTCCAGCGTTGCCCGGGTCCAATAAACACGCTGCCGTTTCTTGAAGCTTGCATATCGTTTGTGAAAAAGAGGTAGTAGCCGTCCTCCTCTATTTCGGTCACCGGGTTTCGGAAATGCTTTGCGAGTGCAATACCGAACCGAGCCTGCGTTACCCCAACGGTTTTGAGCGTAATCGTAAAGTCGTCATAAGGTCCAGGATAGGCAATGAATTGGTAGCGTTCAAATACAGTGCTCCACTGCTCTTGCGCCCGAATTTCTGCCCTCAAAAATCCGTCTTCAACCGTCCAGACAGAATCGTTTCCGACGTGTTGCCAGTCATCTTTTGACGCTTTTTCAAAATGGTCTTCCCAAAGCACAGCACCCGCATCCCCTTGCCAAAGAAGAAAGATATAAATAGTGATAAGTGCCTTTAAAGTGTATGCGATGCTTTTCATATCGCCGGTGCCTTATTTAGTAAAGTCCGAAAATGTGTAGACAGTTTTTCAATAAAGGAAACCCTCACCAACGCTGGCGAGAGAGTTTTTGCTGGGGTGTTCCCCCCCAGTATCCTCGCCTTACCGTAATGTCGAAATAATTGTTATTCCAGCGGTATGCAATCGTACCAATTATTTGTACGCTTTTCGCGACGACTAAGCGTGTTGAATTCAGGACGAGATATCGGCTCCATAAAGTGTCCCTCGGTATGGCTTAGTATCTTTATATTATACTGTCCTCGTCCAGTTGCACAGATGTAATTCACAGTTCCAATTTTGTGGTACTTCGGTGCAAGGTATCGCTTACCGGCACGCTCGTATGGATAATAGCCGGTTACTTCCGACTTGGATTTTACGGTCCCTCCCTCGCGCCAATGTTCCTCAAACCCACTCCAAGGAAATCCCGTAACGCTATCTGCCGCGTCAATATCTGTCCAACCAATCTCAGATACGAGGACAATCTGGACAGTGTCTGTACCCCAAGGTGTGTCAGCAGTTGCGAACCGCCACTCCTGCTTCCGGTACCACCATACCTTTCCCGGCGTTGAGGAGGGCCAAACCATAGCATCTTCTCTGGTATAGATAATATCAAAAAATCCGGCTGCATTGAATGGGTGCGCTGTCATGGGACAAAGCACCCGACTGTCGATTTCCGGTCCAAACCAGCGGTCTCCGTCTTCGGATGCTACAAATTTACCGGGTGTCCGATAATAACTGCCCGCCGCTTCAGGAATAGCAACCTCCCGAAGGATGATTCTTTCCGCGTCTTTGAGGGTGCCGTGCAAGCCAGCACTTGCAGGAAAAACAAGAAATTGAAGCATAGCGATTAACATTAGTGCTGCTGGATAAACGGCGCACGGAGTGTACCGACTACTTCGCAAACGGAGTGCCATCTCGACTACCTAAATAAATGCGGTATCCAGTACCACAAGCCGGAATTTCAATTTGTTTGTGAACAAGTGTTCGTTGATAGCGTTCTGTGGTGGCTTCAAATGTCGTATGGACAGCACGGATATAGAGTTGATAACGTGCCTCTGTTAAATTGTCGAATTTGAATCTACCCGCCGCGTCCGTTTCCGCTTCAAACCGATCCAATGTCATTGACATGTCAGATGGATGTAACTCCCACGGGTACCACGAACGCGAGACAACGGCATTGTGGACAGGTTTGCCTGTATCTGCCCAGAGCACCCGTCCCTCCAGCGCTTTCACGGGGGACTCTGCTATCATAAGAAGTTCTTCGGGATCCGCCGACGCCTTTACATCAATACCGGTTGCCGAGATGCCATCACCAACGATATAGAACCTATATTCTTCCGCAAAAAGCCCGTCCACGATAAAGGTAGACATCGTCACAGGAAAGGATTTTGATAAAAGTGGTTTGTGTAAAGCCAACGGATTCAAACTGGATTCCATCTGTGTGTATGCGGGGAATACCTTCACGGTGTATTGCGCATCCGATCGGACATCTCGCGGCAGGATAACGCGACCTTTGAGAGTAATCCCTTTTTCAAGCGGGATAACAGACGGCATCTTTCCGACATCCACATTCTCATAGATCCTCGAAAAGTAGCCGCTTTTACGAACCTCAAGCGAAAGAAATCGTGCCTCGGTTTCTAACACCTGCATCTGAAAGTTGCCTGCGTCATCTGTCTGTGTTGCGGCGAGGATCGCACCGTGCCCCTCCGGCGTTTCACTGTGTCGTGTTGCGTAAATCTGGCCTCCCGCTATTGGACGTTCTTGCTCGTCCACAACGCTGCCGCGTAATGTATCCAGTTTTGGGACACGAACAGAAATCTGTGTCTGTTTTTGCGGGTTAATAGATGCCACATACGCTATAATAACACCGTCCCGAGAAGCTGTCAAGGTGTATTCGATTGGATAGAGGTCGGCAAAGTGGAAATTACCTGCGGTGTCGGTCTTTGCTGCGTGTTCAATCGGTGCAGCGGCGCGAAAAAAGTCCGCCGATTTGTTGTGCATCTTTAGATTGATAACGACCCCTTCGGCATTTTTGGCACTGGATACGTTACCTTGTAGAAACAAAGTGCGCCTCAGCACAATTTCTCCTAAATTATACCTACTTTTTGGGGGAAGCATCTCCTGCCGTAAGAGTTTTGCCTGATATTGTGGATGGAGTGCCATGAGTGAAAAAGCGTAATAGTTTTGGGGTTCATTGGGGATCGTCAACGAGAAAGTACCTTTAGCATCTGTTGCTATTGCGTGTGCGAACTCCCGGTCTGGGTAAACACGCCCGATCTCTTCAGGCGCAACACGCACAAGGACATCGGCAATTGGATTTCCATTTTCGGCATCCACGAGTGTGCCGTGGACGGAGATACTGTTTGGCGTTTGACAGATGCCAATGGTGGCACAGAAAAAGAGCAATAAAATCGAACAAGTGATGCGAGTATGGTTCATATAGTGTATTCGCTTGCCAAATTTGATAACGTGAGTCTGATATACTAAAGTTTGGACAATTTCTGTAAGGTACATGACCTATTTTCAAAGCATTTCTGATTTTTCTCAATGTTTCTCACAACAATCCAACTCGGAGAAAAATAAACTTGGATACACCAAAGCGCAGCCCCAGCGGGGCGATATTGCTTCGCAGTGAGAATAGAAACGCCATGCCCCCCAAGGTCCAAGCCCCAGCGGGGCGATATGTCTATCTTAAAATTGTCCAAAGTTTAGTTGATATAGTAAAACTTAGTATTAAAAAGACGCATCAACAATATCGGAGGCACCCCACCGTAGGGGCGAGGTTTCCTCGCCCGCCGTGTAATGTCCCATTAATTGTAAACGCTATCATAAAATTGTAGCAGAAAATAGAAAAGAATTCAGCAATCGCTTACGCTACCTTTCTAACGGAGGAAAAGGTTGTTGCTGAATTATACATTTTTATGTAACCTTTTTGTTGGGTTTACATTCTTAACCTATGCTGTATATCTTTTAGGATTTTACTATAGGTAGCGATTCCAAAACAGGGTGTGATGGCAATGGATGAATCACGAGACGAAGAACTGGTACATCAGAGTTTAGACGATGAGGACGAGAATGCCTTTGAAATTCTTTATCACCGTTATGAAGTACCCCTCCTCAACTTTTTCTACAGACGCGTTCGCGACTGGGAGACAGCTCAGGACCTCGTGCAAGAGACGTTCATCAGAGTGCATGCTCACCTCGGAACCCTTCGGGATCGCAAAAAGTTTTCGAGTTGGATGTTTAGCATAGCAAAGCAACTCATCGCAGCACACATCAGAGAAAATCAAAGAAGCATTGAGACAACGCCGGTTGATGAAATCTTTGAAACCCACATGATAGAACCTGAACATCGTTCCCCTGTGGAGTCGATAATTGCTGAAGAGCAGTTAAAAATCGTCCGTGCTTTGGCACAGCGACTGCCTGAATCAGAGCGCAGTGCGTTTGAACTCAGACTCAATAACATGACGCTTGAAGAAATTGCCAAAACCTTGGACATTAGTCCATCGGCGACGAAGGTGCGGTTGTATCGGGCAAAACAGAAGTTAGTCGCTTGGATGGAAGCGGAATATCCCGGCGAATTTGATCATATATTTCTCGAAAAAAGTTAATAAAAAATCACTTTCTATGTAACCTATTTTACTGATTTGCATTCTTAATTTACTGAAAGGAGAGTCCGACATGACACCGACAGAGGTCAAGGAGTTACTGAAAACCTTAATTGTGGAGGCGTGTCTCCCAATTGACGTTGTTGATATGGCACCCGTTCGGCGTTCAGGTAAATCGTCGGATCATACCACGGAAAGTCGTATTAAAGATGTTATCCACCAATGGAACACGGACGGTAGAATCTACACGCGCGCACCCGGACGAGCAGAGATTATGGAATTCTATACCAAAACCGATTCTGTTTCCGCTACCAAGGAATTGCTGGAATCCTTAGAGGTTGAAGCCCTCCTTGAATCTATCATAACCGAGCAGAAGCTGCCTATCCGTTTTACCGATTACGGTTTCCGGCTGATTACACTGGCAGAGGATGACACGACGCGTTACCCCGTCAAAATTCTTCACGGTGGATTCCGGCTGGAGAAAAGAGGTCGGACTAAGATTAAACCATCGCAGCTTCAGGGCGTTGCGAATCGCTTTGAGACTTTGCTAAAAGAGAACAGGTTAAAGGCGAAAATGCTTCATCGAGGATTCAGGCTACAGAGGTACTCCGAAACCGAAATGCGCATCTCACAAGTTCGGGAGATTGTAAAACAGATAAATGCTGCCCTTGGGGTCAACTATGTGTTGAATTCATACAGTTACCCGCATTCCGATGCAGCGGCATCCGAAACGGCTTGGACAAGTGCCACTATCCGTATTTCTCTGTGGCGTTTTCCTGCCAAAGGAACGGAAATCTGATTGAAGAAAAGGAGGAATACCCATGAGTCCAAATGATGTAAAAGAATTATTAGACGCTTTGATTGCCGAACTTGGACTGCCGCTCGTTGCCTCCAATAGCGGTCCGCTATTCGTAAGTGAGCAGTGGCTTGATGTTTCAACGCAATCAATGATAGAGAAAATGGTAAAGCAGTGCATGAATGGGGACAGTCTAAACTACAGTTTCTGCGTCGGGAGGTCTGTGTCTGAGAGAGATGACGCAATAACTCGCCTCGCTGCCGACACGCATCGTGCCCCAGAAGTTAAGGAAATTTTGGAGTCCTTGGTCGTAGAACAAGTCCTGCCTTTGAGAGTTGTCAACAGCGGTTTTCAATTGGAAATCCTCGTAGATGAAGGAGTTGACTATCGCTGTGAAAATATGGTGAAACTCAAGACTTTGTTGGAAGAAGCGGACTTAGATGTTCCAGTACGCCATAAAGGTTTTAGCCTATGGCAGGAAGAAACCAGTGGTGACCTCCAATTCTCACAGTTTGAGACGTTAGTAAATCGCCTCACATCTGCCTTAGATAGATATGGATTGCAGGTGAGATTGCTCCACCACGGTTTTGAACTACAAAAGTGCGAAGAAGATAAGGTGGATATCGCCGAGGCGCAGGAACTCGCCTATCGATTGGAAACTATGGTCGGTATCCGCTACTATATTCAAAATTCCTATAGGGATATAAAACCCGGGTTGGATACAGAAATCCACTGGACAGTTGCGAGGATAGCTACTGCCCTGCCGTAATTTCAAAATAAAACAGTATCAGTTTAGCACGCCCTAAATTAACATTGGCAGCATGCCCAGTAAAATAAATACATAAAAAGGAGATTAAGAAGATGACGTACGTAATTTGCGAACCCTGCATTGATGTAAAAGACAACGCTTGTGTTGAAATATGCCCCGTGGATTGCATTCACCCACATCCGACTAATGCGTCCGATGAATATGAAACCGTAGATCAACTTTACATTGATCCCGAAGAATGCATTGACTGTGGCGTATGTGAACCGGCATGTCCTGTTGAGGCGATCTTTATGGAGGAAGATGTCCCAGAAGAGTGGGAAGATTTCATAGAAATCAATGCAGCCTATTTTGAGTAAATAGCAATGGGTTGGCATATTAATGCCAACCCCAAAACTCGAAAAAACAAAAGGAAGATTCCAAATGGCTTATGTAATTTGCGAGCCTTGTATCGACGTAAAAGACAGCGCGTGTGCTGACGTATGTCCTGTGGATTGCATTTATCCACATGCGAACGAATCCCCCGACGAATATGAAGCAGTGAATCAACTTTACATCGATCCTGAAGAATGCATCGATTGTAATGTGTGTACACCCGAATGCCCTGTTGAGGCGATCTTTATGGAAGAGGATGTACCAGAGGAATGGGAACATTTCATAGAGATCAACGCCGAATATTTTCAATAGGACTCTACAGTAAACTAAAGTTTGGATAGTTTCTCTCCAGATCAGGTGCTGTTTCCACCACATTTTCGGATTTTCTGAGTGGTACAGACACAAACGTAACTCACAGAAAAATAAACCCAGAAGCACCGATACGCAGCCCCATAGGGGCGATATGTCTATAGAAAAGATCTCCCCCGCGCAGCTAAGCCCCGTAGGGGCGACATGTTTATTGCGTAAAAATCGTCCAAACTTTAGTAAAAGTAGCACATGGAGGAAATTATGATAGTAGGCAATAAAACAACCGAAAACACAGATTTTTGGGAGACTTATCTTGATTCTCTTGAGAACCGCGGGCTTTCAATTCCTGAATGGGAACTCACGCAGAAAGTCCAAGAGCAACTTCTGGATTACCTCAAGACGAAGATTGAAGCAGGCGTTGTTGATGGTAAAACGACATTACCGCCGCAACTTCCTGAGTACGTCTCATGTTTTCCCGAAGCGATGTGTTTAGAACTCCGAGAGTTCTCCGAAGAAATACTTGAAAAACAGCCAGACAACGGTGCAGCGGCAAAGATGTTAGCAATCATTGTCTGGGAAGATAAACACGTTTTTAACGGCGAGAAAGATAGTGATCTTCTATTCCTTGAACAGGCGATGATGCAAGTCCTTAACGATGCGGAAACCTGTTTTTTTGCAATTAGACATTACACCCATTACAATAAGTACTTAGATCCCCTGTTTGAATTGACGCTTACCGCACTCGAAAGGCTGTTTAAAAGAGCAAAACAGCAAGATGAATCTGAATTGTATCACTGGCTGGCAAAACTTTACAAGGATGCAGGCAGAACGCCTTGCTACATCTATCGGGATTTTATGAGGAATTCAGAGGAAAACGCCGAGCTGGTTACGCGGTGTAAACGTCTGGTCGTTGAAGCACAGCACGCTTTTCAACAACGGCTCGAACAAGAACCTGAGGATTGGTACACTTTACACGGACTCAATGATATTTATGAAACGTTGGGTGAGACGGAATTAGCACAGAAATATCCGTGGACGGGTCATTCAGAATCGGAGGCTGTATGGAAACAGACAGCATGGGTTGGCAAAGAACTTCCCGATTTTTCAGCGGTGGCACTTGATGGTACACCGATTTCGCTCTCCGATTACCGAGGCAAAATGGTGCTTCTCAATTTCTGCGCAAAATGGTGTGGCTTCTGCGCGCCGGAGATGCCGTATATTAAAGAAGCATACGAGCACCATCACAAGGATGGCTTTGACGTTATCGGTGTGAGTTTAGACGAAAGCGAAGCGGAACTCCGCGAATTTATTGAGGCGCATAACATCCCGTGGCTCCTGATTTTTGATGGTAAAGGGTGGAACAGTGAACTCGGTCGGTATTTCGGCATTAATAGCCTGCCTTCACAATGGCTTATTGATCGAGATGGCAAGATTATCTCGGTTGAGACCAGAGGTGAACAACTCGGGCAACTCATAAAGTGGACTGAACGCACACGGGTTGGGAAAGTAGTTCCAGACTTCTCAGCAGTCTCTGTAGATGGAAAGTCCATCTCGCTTTCGACATACCGCGGGAAGGTTACGCTGCTCTATTTTTGGACAACCAGCGACTACTGTGAGCAAGAATTAAGGTGTGTGGATGCGGTTTATGAAAAATACCACGACAAAGGGTTTGAGCTTATTGGCGTTGATGTTGCAGGTTGGAGCAACGAAGAAGCACTACGCAACTATATCCGCGAGAAGGACTATCAAGGACACCACATCTACGATGGAAGTGGATGGAATGGCCCGCTCGCCCAGCAATTTGGCATCGGCTCAAGCGAACAAATTCCGGCAATTGTGCTGATTGATACCAATAGACAGGTGGTTGAGGCGCGAAGCGGAAGAGTTCACTCCCCTGAAGTTTGGGGCACGAGGTTGGAATCAATTGTGGATGCCCTTCTGTCGGATTGATGAAGGTCAACCCATAGCGTTAGCGAATGAAGGTATCCGGTTCGTAGTTGCGCAATTCATTGCGCTCTTACATACAGCAACTTTTAGTGCGTTTCAAAACCACTGAAATGCGATTTTATTTTTTAGATTTGGTATAATGCCGGTAATTCAATCTTCTGTCCGGAATGGGCATGATTGGAAGGATAGTAAAAAAAAACAAGCCTCATTTTTTATGGGGCTTGCCTTTTTAAGAGGACTATTTGCGGTAAAAAATACCCCCGACGAGATTTGAACTCGTGTCGCCGCCGTGAAAGGGCGGTGTCCTTGGCCAGGCTAGACGACGGGGGCATAAGAATGTGAGTCGTACACTTCAATTCCACACTGGTTCGATTAGAAGAAAAGTAAATGAGCCGTACAGGGATCGAACCTGTGACCACCTGATTAAAAGTCAGATGCTCTACCAGCTGAGCTAACGGCTCAGACTAACAACATTTAATGATACCATACTTTTCGGTGGATGTCAAATTAAAACCCCAAAATTTAGAAAAAATTCACATTTATCAGAACGCACGTTACCAAAGTGGTTGTCCTAACTGCACGATCTGATTTCTATCAGGTCCAACGGAGATAATTGGAATCGGCACATCAAGATAATCTGCGACGTATGCAACATAGTCTTTGGTACGTTGCGGAATATCTGTCGTTGTGCGTGCTTCCGTTAAGGGGTGTTGCCATCCGGGCAGCGTTTCGTAGACCGGTTCGCATTCTTCCAAAACTCGCAGGCTACTGGGGAAACGGGTTGTCTCTTCTCCTTTGTAGCGATAAGCGACACATACCTGTAAATCGGCGAGGGTATCAAACACATCCAGTTTCGTCATCGCAAGAGCGGTTAATCCGTTAATTTGGACTGCATACCGGAGGGCAACCAGATCGAGCCACCCGCAGCGTCTCGGTCGTTGTGTTGTGGCACCATACTCTTTGCCGATTTCACGAATTTCTTCATCCAAGTCAGGTGGCATCTCCGTAGGGAATGGACCACCGCCAACGCGTGTGACGTAGGCTTTAGAAACACCCAGCACCTCTTTAATTGCTTTGGGACCGATGCCAAGTCCCGTACAAACAGCACCCGCGGTACAGTTAGAGGAGGTAACATAAGGATATGTCCCGAAATCTATATCAAGCATAGTTCCTTGCGCACCTTCAAAGAGAATCCGTTTCTCAGCAGCGAGCGCATCGTGCATGAAAGCAACAGTGTCCGTCACATAAGGAGCGAGCCGTTGGGCATAACCGTGATAGGTTTCGAGGAGGACATGTCGTTCCGGTCCACCGATCTGAAGTGCGTCCGTTTTGGTTTCGAGGTTGTAATCCAGTTTCTTTTGGAAGTAGTCAAACTCAAGTAGATCTCCGACGCGAATGCCGGCGTGTCGGTTCATCTTATCGGAATACGTGGGTCCAATCCCACGCGAAGTGGTGCCGATTTTGGTAGCACTCCCCATTTGCTCCCACTGTTCGACTGCCTTATGGTACGGCATGATGAGATGTGCGCGATCGCTGATTTTCAGATTAGCACTGCTAACTTCAATGCCCTGCGCCTGCAACCGATCTATCTCACCGAAAAGCGTCTCCAAATTGATGACAACCCCGTTCCCGATAACGTTGACAGTATTCGGTCGGAGAATGCCAGATGGGATCAAGTGGAGAATAAACGTCTTTTCCCCGAGAACAATGGTATGCCCTGCGTTATCGCCGCCTTGATAGCGCGCGACGACATCCGCGTCGCCAGCAAAGACATCGGTTAACTTCCCTTTACTTTCATCACCCCACTGTGCGCCTAAGATGACAATGTTTGACATACGAAACCTCTTCCTATTCACAATAACTCGTAAGCGCGGGACTTATCCACGCTTGTTTCATAGCCCACGCGTACTTTTGGTATTCTAATAAAACTGGTGATTTAACAGTGCACTGTTGCTGGCGGAAAAGGAATGTGCGTGTGACACTCCCGAAGGGTTTCTAAAGAGGATTGAAACCCTGCCAGCGAGAGGTGGAGGCTTGCGTTAAATTTTGTAAATGTGCGAAAAACGCGACAATTCTAACGTTTGGAGAATTGAAAGCGTGCCCGCGCGCCTTTCTGCCCGTACTTCTTTCTCTCGACCATTCTCGGATCGCGCGTTAAAAATCCACCCTTTTTTAACGAAGACTTCAAGGATTCATCTGCTTTGACAAGCGCACGTGCAAGTCCGTGTGAGATTGCGCCAGCCTGTCCAGTCTTTCCGCCACCTTTCACGTTGACATGGACAGCATATTCGCCGACCTTCTCAACATGTTCAATAGGGCGCTGTGCTGCCTGCCAGTGGTCTGCACGATCAAAATACTCTTGAATCGGTTTTTTATTAACGGTAACCCCGGTTTCACCACCGGGAATGATTCGAACGCGCGCGACTGAGGTTTTGCGTCTGCCGGTCCCCCAGAATTGTTCAATAGCCATACTGTTCGTGCTCTCCATAGTTGTAGGATACCCCTGATCGGAATCCCCAACCTGATTAATCGAATGTTAAGACTTCCGGTTCCTGTGCTTGGTGCGGGTGTGTCGGCCCAGCGTAAACCTTGAGACCCTTCATCAGCTGCCGACCGAGATGATTCTTAGGGAGCATCCCTCTGACGGCACTTGTGAGAATCTCCTCCGGTTTCCGAGCCATCTGTTCGTTGAAAGTTCGGTATTTATCACCACCGGGATAGCCACTATGCCTAAAATAGGTTTTCTGCTCTCTTTTATTGCCCGTGACGTGCACTTTCTCCGCATTCACAACAGCAACGCGAAAACCTAAATCGGCGTGAGGTGTAAACCGCGGATCGTTTTTTCCGCGCAGCACCTGTGCAATACGGGAGGCTAAACGCCCGAGCACCTGCCCCTCCGCGTCCACCACATACCATTTAATGTCTTTCCCTGTTTTTGGAAAATAGGTTTTCGTTTTCAGTACCATGATTTCTTGCCCCTTCGACCCAAAATGTTTATCATTTGTTGTTCGCGTGCCATGTGATAGCACCCACAACCGCATAATATTATATCACGAAAGAGGGTGTATGTCAAATTTTTTGCCATGTTCTATGCAACGTCTTCCTTGCAAACCGTCTTTTTTTGTGGTATACTGTAGGAAGTTTACACAAACCGCAGCAGCCAGGAACTCAAAATAATGCGAATTATTCTTTATACGGGTAAAGGCGGTGTCGGCAAAACAACCATTGCCGCCGCCACAGGCATCAAACTCGCTGAACTTGGTTACAAGACTATTGTCATCTCGCTTGACGTGGCACATTCACTCCGAGATGCTTTTGATAACCACGAGAAACTTGTACGCCAGCACAAAGAGAAACAAATCCGAATCAGCGACAACCTCTGGATACAGGAGATTAACGTCCAGGAAGCAATTGTTGAATATTGGGATGATGTCTATAGTTACATCCGTTCGTTGCTGAATCGTTCCGGGCTTGACAGTCTTGTTGCCGAGGAAATAGCGGTTTTTCCGGGGATGGAAGAGATTTGTGCCCTTCTCTATATCAACCAATATGTCCGTGAAAAAAGTTATGATGTAATTATCCTTGACTGCGCACCAACCGGGGAATCGCTCCGGTTCGTTAGTATCCCGACAACCTTAGAGTGGTACATGAGCCACATTTTCAAATTGGAACGCAATCTGGCAAAACTTGCAGGTCCGGTGATTGAACGCGTGAGTTCAGTCCCAATTCCGCGGGATAACTACTTTCAAAATATTCAAGATCTATTCGATAAGTTGGAAGGGATTGACGGCGTGCTAACAGATCCCGAAATCACGACAGTCCGCTTGGTAACGAATCCCGAAAAAATTGTTATCAAAGAAACACAACGCGCGTTTATGTATTTTTGCCTTTACGGTCTCTGTATCGACGCCGTGATCATCAATCGTATCTTTCCCGATGGAATCGATGCTTCGTACTTTGAAGCCTGGAAACAAACGCAGCAGCACTATATTGAAGAGGCGATGGACTATTTCTCGGACGTACCCGTCTGGAAAGTGAATCTGTTCTCTGAAGAGATCGTGGGGGAACAAGGACTACACCGGTTGGCAGATACGCTCTACTCCGAGATTAATCCAGCAGATCAGTTTTCTAAAGAACGTCCCTATCAATTCCAAAAAACAGCAGAGGCGTATCAATTGTCTATGCGTCTCCCCTTTTTGAGCAAAGATGAGATTGAATTGACAAAACATGGCGATGAATTAATCGTCACGGTGGGTGGTTTTAAGCAACATGTCACATTACCGCGGACCCTCTCCAATAAAAAAACAACCGGGGCAAAACTAACCGGCGATCAGCTCGTGATTAAGTTTGACGGAGAAAATCAACCATAGACATCTATTGAGAAGTGTATGCGAATTAAAGCGGACACGGCGGTTTTTATTGTAACAGGGACGACACTTTTAACGTTCTTTATAGCGAGTCGCATTGGCACCATTTGGGTTCTTTATCCAAACGTGTTGATTGCAACCGTTTTATTTCTCTATTGTATTTGGCAGACTGACGAGGATGCAGTACTGCTTTCGAGGAGTTCCATTTTTGGGATCGCAACCACGCTGACCTATGTCC
The DNA here is from genome assembly GCA_022821965.1 of Candidatus Poribacteria bacterium. Classification (GTDB taxonomy): domain Bacteria; phylum Poribacteria; class WGA-4E; order WGA-4E; family WGA-3G; genus WGA-3G. Next base: position 38,446 of record JAJECN010000054.1, on the reverse strand, counting down.
CGATAGATTGGCTGTTCTCACGGAAAGTTCACCTGATCTTCTACCTTCGTTCGGATTTTCTGGCGGATCAAACGACACCGATTGGACTCATACTGAACTGGGTGGTATTCGCGACGCTATCAGCATACTGCTATCAGCGACTCGCGACGATTTTCCGAACTCGTTTTGTATCCGAGTCTGGTAGTCCAAGAATTGGGTTCATAGGAACTGCAATGTTGGCGGCAGGTATAACGAGCATCGTTGCTGTAATTGGCAGTACCTTGATTTACGAGTTTGGTGCATCGTATTTGTGGACGTGGAATGCCACGCAAGTAGATTTGATACCACACATCGCATCCGTGCCCGTTTTTATGCCGATTTCTTTTCTGCTTACTTTTCTGTTGTGCCCCTACCTTTTCGGGGTAGACGGTAGTTTTCTGAGGGAACAACACGTAGGTGTGGCGGGGATACGGTGTGGTATCTTTATGGGAGCACTGCAGTTCTTCGGTTTCCTTCTGTTTTACGTTTGGAAATAGGAGCAGATTAAAACAAGCGGACGATTCGTCCCCAAAACAAAAGCCTTTAACTGCGGAAAAGGAAAATCACAAGTATGCGAATTCGCGCAACAACAATTTTAGCCGTTCGTCGCGACGGTGAGGTTGCTATCGGGGGTGATGGTCAAGTCACTTTAGGCGACACAGCGATGAAGCACGGGGCACGCAAAATCCGTAAGATTCATAACGACAAAGTACTCATCGGTTTCGCGGGTTCCGCATCGGATGCGATTACTTTATATGAAAATTTAGAGAAAAAACTCGAGCAATACCGTGGAAATCTTCAGAAATCAGCGGTAGAACTTGCACGAGAGTGGCGCAGCGATAGAGTCCTAAGACAAGTGGATGCCTTAATGATCGCTGCGGATGACAGCGACAGCTATCTCATTTCAGGAAACGGCGATGTTATTGCCCCGGATGACAATGTTCTCGCAATTGGTTCTGGTGGGCCTATCGCCCTCGCTGCGGCGAGAGCCATGCTCAAATACTCAGACTTGACCGCAAAAGAGATCGCTTTAGAGGCACTTCAACTCACAAGTGAAATTTGTATTTACACGAATGCTAAAATTGAGGTTGACACAATTGATATTTAATGCGATGCTATCCGAGTAGCATCGCATTAAGTTGTTAACGACTATCTCGTAATACACGGTTGTCCGGAAAACACCGGGCTTCATCCCAACAAAACGGTTATGAGATGATTGGTAGGATTGGTAATTTTGGGGAGGTTTACCCTTGGACAAACTGAATGCAACGCGTGACAAGAACACTTTAGCGGCTGCACTCACGCCGCGGCAGATTGTTGAGGAGTTAGATAAATATATCATAGGGCAGTTTGAAGCGAAACGTTCCGTCGCTATTGCCCTTCGCAATCGCGCGCGGCGCCAAATGTTGGCAGAGGATATACAAGACGAAGTTTCACCGAAGAACATCATAATGATAGGATCGACAGGTGTAGGAAAGACTGAAATTGCACGTAGACTTGCACGTCTTGTTGACGCGCCCTTCATCAAAGTAGAAGCGTCAAAGTATACCGAAATCGGTTACGTAGGACGAGATGTTGAATCCATGATTCGCGATCTCACTGAAACCGCCATTAGCCGGGTCAAGGCAGAACAAACAGAAGCTGTTCAGGAAAAAGCACGGGAATCCACCGAGGAACGACTATTGGATTGCATTTTCCCCGTCCCTCGTTCGCTCCAGCGACGACCTCGCTTGCAAGACGAAGCACTTGACGAGTCGGAGGAAGAGGATGATGACATCAACCTTCAACTTCCGTTCGACCTCGGTCCTGATGTCGAGAACGAAACCGAGGAAGCCAGAGAGAAGGAACGCGAACGCTATCTCAAAACTCGAGAAAAATTTAGGGATTGGCTGCGGGAAGGTAGACTTGAGGATAAACCCGTTGAAGTCAATGTCAAACATCAGAGCATGCCCTTTGTTGAAATCTTCTCGCCCGGTGGTATCGAGGAGATGGACATCAATTTCAAGGATATGTTCAGTAACATCCTACCGAATCAGACGAAAAAACGACGAGTCCCGGTCTCCGAAGCGCGCACTATCTTGATGCAAGAGGAATCTGAAAAACTCATTGATATGGACGCTGTTATCACTGAAGCCATTCAAAGAGTTGAAAATTCCGGTATCGTTTTTTTGGACGAGATCGACAAGATCGCGGGGAGAGAATCTCGGCACGGACCCGACATTTCGCGTGAAGGTGTACAACGCGATATCCTCCCTATCATCGAAGGTAGCACGGTAACATCGAAATACGGCGCGGTTCGCACCCATCACATTCTGTTCATTGCTGCTGGCGCATTTCATGTCTCAAGTCCATCTGACCTCATCCCAGAACTACAAGGCAGATTCCCAATACGAGTAGAACTGAAGAGTCTGAATAAGGCTGACTTTAAATCTATTCTGACAGAACCGAAGAACGCGTTAGTCAAACAGTATACTGCGCTGCTTCGCACGGAGGGGATTGAGGCAACCATCACGGATGATGCGATTGACGAAATCGCTGCACTCGCCTTCCAAGTCAATGAATCCGTCGAGGACATCGGGGCACGTCGTCTGCATACTATTATGGAAAAACTCTTTGAAAACCTCTTCTTTGACGCACCCGACCTTGAGAAGAACAGCATGACTATTGATGCTGAATATGTCAGATCCGAATTGGCTGAAATCGTTAGAGATCAGGATCTGAGCAGATACATCCTCTAATTTAAATTGTCGCCGGTGATGTTTCCCGACTGCTCAGAACATGGTAATTCGCTCGTCCGTACGCAGAAAGGGAGGCTAACCGTGCGACAACTTCAAATCTTTGTCCTCCTCTTTACGCATGCCCTCTGCCTACCCAATAGTTTTGCACAAGGTGTGACACAATGGCACGTGTCTGAAGATGGTAAGGTTCCACTCTGTCCAACAGCCGTAAATGCTATAACCTTTTCCCACGATGGCACGCAGATTGCTGTGGCAACTGCGGACGGTATTGCGCTATATGATACCTATACTGGAAAAAAAATCGCACGACTTCCGTTGTTGACGAATACCACGACAGCAATAGCGGTTTCACCCGATAACCGAACAGTTGCAAGCGCGAGCGAAAATTCTACCATTCACCTTTGGAATATCCACACGCGTGAAAATGTAACAAACCTCACAGGTCACGCCGATCCAGTTGTCGCGTTGGCATTCTCGCCAAATGGCAATACCCTTGCGAGTGGAAGCTTTAGAGAAATTCGTCTGTGGAACTTAAATTTGGAGCAGGCTTCCCATACCGTAGTCCTTCATGGACACCGAGATATGGTTACCACATTAGCGTTCTCACCAGATAGCAAAACGCTTGCCAGCACAAGTTTTTACGGCACAATCTTGTTATGGGATGTAGAAACTGGTCAACTTCGACACAACCTTTCCGCACATACGGATTCAGTTTTGGCACTTGCGTTTTCACCCGATAACCAAATTTTGGCAAGCGGCGGATACTGGAACACCAACGCGGAGAACACAATTCGTTTGTGGAACATACACACCGGGCAGCTTCTTACAACGTTTGAGGACCACACTGCTCCTGTTTTTGCCTTAGCATTTGTGCCAGATGTCCACGGCATTTATAGCGGAAACCTTGCAAGCGCAGGTTGGGATAACACAATTCGTATGTGGCACCCGCGCACCGGACAATTACAAGCAATTTTTGAAGGGTATACCGCCCCAGTCTTTGCCTTAGCGTTCCTACCAGATACTGACGGTCCCTCTGGAAAGACACTTGCGAGTGCCAGCCTTGATGGCATAATCCAACTGAGATCGCTGACCGCGCCCGGCTTACAGGTGCCGTGGGATGTCAACGCCGATGGTGTCGTAAACATCTTGGACCTCGCCTTTGTCGCCTCGCGTTTCGGAGAAAATTCACCAGACCTCAACGGAGACGGCATCGTAAACATTTTGGATTTGATTATCGTTGCAAATCATATCCGACAATAGGAGGTAATACCATTTCTGATTGAAATTGTAGCATAAACTTCATAGGTTGTGTTTCCCTTGTAGCATAGACTGTTAGTCTGTGCACTAAAGGGCGGTTAATGCAATATAAACTTTTAGAAATGGTATAAGTTATGAAAACAAAGCAGGTAAGTTTCCGAGTTAGCGCACTTTCCACGCATGTATATTTGCGCGGCACTATCCATCTACGATTTTTTAGTTTAGCATTGCTTTTAATTGCGCTCCTCTTTTCGCCAAGCGTCCATGCTCAAGACTACACCCAATTGCAGTTACCTGAAGGTGCGAAAGCCCGTATCGGGAAAGGGGATATAAACGATATAAAGTTTTCACCCGATGGAAACCTTGTTGCCGTCGCTGGTTCTATCGGTGTTTGGCTCTATAATGCGCGCACTGGAGCAGAGGTTGCCCTTCTCAGCGGGCATACACAGTCGGTACTGAGCGTGGCATTCTCCCCGGATAGTAAAACCCTCGCCAGTGGCAGCACGGATACTACGATCCGTTTGTGGGATGTGGAAACCCAGCAACATAAAGTTTCTCTCACACAGCACACGTATGGCATCTGGACAGTCGCATTCTCACCCGATGGAAAAACCCTTGCCAGTAGTAGCCACGGATCCATTCGCTTGTGGGATGTGGAAACTGGACAACACACGGCACGCTTAAAAGCATATACGGGCAGAGCCAAGGCTCTCGCGTTCTCACCAGATGGCAGAATCCTCGCTAATGGAGGACAGGAACTACCACTTACAAGTAACAATTATCTGATTCAGTTGTGGGATGTTACCACCAGTCAACACCTTTTGACGCTTGAAGGACATACGTCTGAAATTGAAACAGTTGCGTTTTCGCCAGATGGCGAAAGGCTCGTTAGTGCAAGCTGGGACAGCACGATTCGCTTGTGGAATGCAAATACTGGGAGTCAGATATCAACTTTTATGGGACCTTCGGATTGGTTCACGGCGGTGGCACTTTCTCTGGATGGAAAAACACTCGTCAGTGGCAGTCGGCGTGGTGTAATTCACCTGTGGGACGCGAATACCGGACAGCACCTCAAGAGGCTAAGTGCACATTCGCAAGAAATCACTGATGTTGCATTTTCTCCGGATAGTACAACCTTTACCAGTGCAAGTCGTGACGGGACAATTCGATTGTGGAACGCAAGCGGCGGACAGCTCCAAGAAGTCACGCTAAAAGGACACACAGATGGAATCCATACTATGGTACTCTCTCCGAACGGTCGCATTCTTGCCAGTGGGAGTTACAGTCGTATTCTCGCTAATGGGGATTGGGAAGCTCCGATTCTGTTATGGAATCCAGATACCACACAATTACGGAAAACGCTGGAAGGACATACAGAAGGTGTTAATGCGTTAGCATTCTCTCCAAATGGAAAAATCCTTGCCAGCGGGAGTAACGACAAAACAATTCGATTGTGGAACACGGATACCCAGCAATCGCCATTCGTTTTTGATTTCCAACTTCAAACAGTTCTCACAGGACATACGGGCAGAGTTCTCACATTGGCGTTTTCCCCAGATGGAAAAATTCTCGCCAGCGGAGGTAGCAAAGATCCGATTCGATTATGGGATGCACACACCGGGCAACAACAAACAGTCTTTGAAGAGTCCCCAGAAGCCATCTATTCTATGGCGTTTTCCCCAGACGGGAGAACCCTCGCCAGTGGGAGTCGGGACGGCGTGGTTTGGTTGTGGGATCCAGAAACCGGAGAATTGAAAACCAAGCTTGAGGAGATCTATAATCGTTCATGGCGGGCGGGGACAATCGTAACGTTCTCGCCAGATGGAAAAACCCTCGCCAGTTCCGGCTCTTACGGGATTCGCTTGTGGGAGCCAAGTACGGGTAGCCGTCTATTCACCCTCTGGGGCGGGCACACTGGTGATGTCTATTCACTCGCGTTTTCACCGGACGGTAAGACGCTTGCGAGTGGTGGTGATGACAATACAGTTATCTTATGGGATGTTGCCACTGGTCGCTACCAGAGTGCTCTTGAAGGACATACACGCGGCATCGCTGCTCTGGCGTTCACTCCTGATGGTGGTACGCTCGCGAGCGGAAGTTGGGACGGCACAGTTCTCCTATGGGAGTTCATTCCTTCCAAGCAGGATTTGTTGTTAATACCGGTCTCACAAGCACCGTGGGATGTCAACCGAGATGGAATCGTCAGTGTTCAGGACTTGGCACTCGTTGCCTCTGGTTTTGAGCAAGATTCTCCGGATGTCAACGGCGATGGTATTGTCAACATTCTCGATTTGGTGCTCGTCGCTTCCTACTTAGAACAGAAACTAGCTGATGTCAATGGAGATGGTGTTATCAATATCTTGGATTTGACGACCGTGGCGAGCCATCTTTCTGAGGAGGTAGAGTAAGAAATGCAACAGACGCGATTTCTCTTTTTTATCATTTCTCTGCTATTCATTTCTGCCTTTTTTTTACACAAAGGTTTCGCCCAAGATTCCACACGGTGGCGTTTACCCGAAGGTGCTAATGCGCGCCTCAGTAAAGGCAACGCGACTGATGTCCAGTTCTCGCCGGATGGAACCCAAATCGCCGTAGCGAGTTCCATAGGCATCTGGCTTTATGATGCCCAAACGTATAAAAAAATGGCTCTGCTCACAGATCACACACGTGGCATCCAATCGTGTGCATATTCACCCGATGGGACAATACTTGCCGGGGGCGGAGCGGATGGGACACTTATTTTATGGGATGTTCCGACGAGACAGCTGCACACCACATTCAAAGGGCATGAACGCCCAATTGTAACACTCGCCTTTTCTTCCGATGGCAGAACACTGGCAAGTGGTGCGGATTACGAGAATATCGTTCAGTTGTGGGATATTCCCTCTGCCCAACATCGTGCGACCTTTGAGGGACACACAGGTGGAATCCGGACTGTGACATTTTCACCGGATGGGGCACTCCTTGCCAGTGGGAGTCGGGATGGTTCAGTCCGGTTGTGGGATATCGCCACTGGCGAACATCGTTCTATTCTTACAACCGCGCCGGTCGGGTCTTTAGCATTCTCACCGGATGGCACAGTCCTCGCTGTTGGGAGTCGCGCAAATGCAATTCAGTTGTGGGAGTCGCACACAAATCAACGACGAGATAGCCTCACGAGACATACATATAGTGTCTCTGCCGTTGCGTTTTCACCGGATGGGACACTCCTTGCCAGTGGGAGTGGAAACGGCACAATTCGCTTGTGGGATGCAGACACTGGACAACAACAGGCGGTACTCACAGCACACACGTGGCACATCTATTCGCTCGCGTTTTCACCGGATGGTAGAACGCTTGCAAGTGTAAGCGAGGACAACACGGTTCGGTTGTGGGACCTTGCCCTCCTGCAGACACCAAGTACGACTGATATCCAACCAAAGGCTATTCTCCATGCACACCCAGGGTATGTTGCTGCCCTTGCCTTCTCTCCAGATGGCAATACACTTGTCAGTGGAGACAGCGACGGTGTCCTTCGTTTGTGGAATGCGGAGACGGCACAAGAGCAGGAACTCCTCTTCACGGGATATAAAAACTGGATTAAGGCAGCGGCGTTTTTACCGGACGGCATAATTTTTATCAGTAGAGGTGATGACGAGGCAGTTCAGCTCTGGCGTGCAACTGGCGAAGCACAAGCACTCCTCACGTTGCAAGATTCCTTCAGTACAGCATTCTCGCCAGACGGTAAAATCCTTGCGAGCACGGATAGAAACGATGCCATTCTCTTATGGGATTTAACAACCGGAGAACGCCGCGCCACCCTCAAAGGGCATATACACTGGATTTTTGAGTTGGTATTTTCACCAGATGGTAAAACGCTGGCAAGTGGTGGTGGGGACAGAGCGATTCTTCTGTGGGATGTCGATTCAGGAAAACACCGCGCCACCCTTGGAAAACAGGACTCAACTGGCGGGCGTAGGGACGATGTCTTTGGGTTAGCGTTTTCACCTGATAGTAAAACCTTGGCAAGTAGCGGAACTTACGGACCGATTCAGCTATGGGATGCAGACACCACAGAGCGGCTCTCTACTCTCAGAGGACACACAGGCGAGGTTGGTGCATTAGCATTCTCGCCAGATGGAAAGACATTTGCGAGTGGGAGTTGGAATGGCACAATCCTTTTATGGGATGCGGTCACTTTCCGTACGCATGAGCCTCGGAAATCACCTACGGCTATCCTCAAAGGGCATACAAAAGAGATCACACAGTTGACGTTTTCACCCGATAGTAGGACGCTTGCAAGCGGCGGATGGGATGGCACAATTCTCCTCTGGGAGCTTGCATCGCAACCATCACAAACGCCATGGGACGCCAACGGCGATGGGGTCATCAACGCTTTGGATTTAACGTTCGTCGCTGAGCACTTTGAGCAGAATAAACGAGAACCTGCTGATGTAAACGCCGATGGTATCGTAAACATCTTGGATTTGACCTTTGTCGCCTCGCGTTTCGGGGAAAGTTCACCAGACCTCAACGGCGACGGCATCGTCAACATTTTGGATTTAACACTCGTCGCACAGCACATCGGAGAATAGAAACGGAGATGATCAAGGAACTCCCCTATGATAAAGAATCGGGTGTAAAATTTCAATACCTTCGCCAATTATCTGAGTTTGAGTTCAAAGAGGTTATAGTGAATAAAACCATAAGCGTCAATTTTAGAACAACAACCTCGGCCCCAGACCTGGTAGGTTCGGTTTCCTAACCGAACCGGATTTTACGCGGAAACATTGAAAATTTCAAAAACCGCTTTAGCCCTGTAAGGGCGGCATGTTTATATCTTATACCAAATCTGAAAAATAAAGTCGCATTACAGAGATTTTGGAACGCTATGAAGTATCCGCATGTAAGAACGCAATAAATTGCGCGACTACAAACCGGTTTTTCGTTAATGAGAACCGTTTATTTAGAAATGGTAGAACTCCCCTATGATAAAGAATACTATAGTTTGGACAATCTTCTGTAGAATAGGAAACCGTTGGTCTCCTGTTGAATCTTCTGTAGAATAGGCTGTTAGCCTGTTCAATTTCAATCTTCTGTAGCCTGTAGGTTGGGTTGAGCGGTAAAAACTCAAGCCCCTTCTGTTGCTACCGAAACTGCTGTTCGCTAATACTTGCTTTCTGTAAATAGATACAGCGAAACCTAACAAACCCACTCCTTTGAGAAAACATCGTTGGGTTTCTCTCGGGCTTTGGGACGTTCAAAGATCCCTGGACACCGAAGTTGATAGCCTATGCGCGGTCTTTGGGAGGCATCCGTTCAACCTGGGGGAAACACCCAAGCAAAAACACCTGCGGTGTGCACACTGTTTTTCTCTGAGTTCTGCGGATATGTGCGACTCGTAAAAAAATCAGCAGCCTAATATCCGAAAAAATACATTTTTTTGAAATTTTAATTTGACAAAACGTGTTTTAGCGGGTACAATTAATCTTGTAAGTTGTCGAACGCGACCATTTAGACATTTTGATTGCGAATATTGCTAACTTTTGTGAAAGGTTAATGAATAGAATGGGGGTCATGAGAAGCAGATTTTTGGATCCTTTAGAAAGAAATCACTTGGATGCGACGGTAGATGTTCGTGTGTCCGCGCGATGTGGCACGTCTGCTGATATCTCGTTGTCGCCCATGTATCCCCCCCAACTTTTCAAACGTTAAGCATTTTGTTCCACAAGGTCCGTCCGGCTACGGAGACCTTTCGTTTCCCGCGTGCTGCTTTTGTCATGGACAAGGCACTGCATAGCGGGTTTTTTGTGTTGTGCATCACAGATATGATGTATTCCCTCGCGTTTCGACTTTTTCGTTTGACAATAACACAGGCACGCGTTATACTTATGCCCGTCTCTCGTTGTTGTCGTAAATGTTTTTGAGATGGCAGCCTCTATCATTTCTTGAGGTGCGCCGATACTATGACAACGCTAACCTAATTGTAACACATAATGGATGCATTTTGTGAACCTTTTAGGTTAGCACCTTATATCAGAATACAAAGGATTGCCATGAATGCAAATCACCTGCCCACTTCTATTTGCCTTCCGCCCGCAATCCTTGAAAAAGGAGAATTCTCTAATGAAAATGTCTTGGTCTCAAATGATTGCTATTGTCTGTATCCTGGCCGTGGCATTCATATCCGTTGCCCCTTTTTTCTCGCAAGACGCTTACGCAGGTGTTTGGGAGTATTATAAGGAGTCTTACGAAGTGTACTCTTTCGCAACAGGTCATTTTCTTCGCTGGGATGTGCAATATGAAGAAGTGATACATGAAGATCACTATACCTACTACCATGACCCTGGTAATTCTACAACAGAATGGGAGCACTATCAGGCTTATTATCCGTCGGGGCATGGCAATCACAGCTATCATTACGTTCTCGGTAAAAAATGGGAATAGGGTTGATTTGCCCTTGAAACCGCTCTGAAACGCAACACCTCTGTTTGCGTTTCAGAGCGATAAAATAGGAGATTCACTCATGAAAACGTTGTTTGTCGCTGCCTGTCTCATGTTCGCAGGACTGTTCGCACTTACCGTCTATACACACTATGATATCAAGAAGTTCATCGAAAACTTGCCGCAGGCCCCCACGAAGCAACGCGTCGTGGACGCGGGAGAAAAAACACCAACGCAACACGAAGCGAGAACGCCCGAAAATCAAGGAGAACAGACATTAGATGATCCCCTGTCTAATCCTCACGCCCACGGCGATTTACACGAGCATCCTGGCTCTCATGGACACACGCATCCGCACGACTTACCTGTAGAATCATCCCCTGTTTCGGAGTCTGATGCCACACAGCATATAGAAGAACCGGTTGAAGGCCTCCCAAGTGGAGAGCAACTGCCCCCCGGCGTGGTGGCATGGAAGATTTCAACTCCAGGTGAAAGGCCAAAGATAGATAGAGAGGCGTTCCTTGCTGAATTTGGAAATCATCCGAAGGCGCATACCTATTTGGCATTGCACAGGGAAATATACGCAGCCGACTCCTACACGTATCGAGAGATATACGAGTATGAGTTGTTGAATAAAGAGTTCACTCAGTCTCCTCTACCATCTCCTGCATACTTGGAAAAAATGAGACAGCGCGCGGCTCAACATCCGGATAGAAAAATTAGATCTTGGTTCTCGTATAAAGATGATCCGAAGCATCAGGACATAATCATAAACCCCTGAAACCAACAATGAGGAGTATTGATTTCTTGCTGCTGCGAAAATCATTGCTACTGTGTGCGATTCTGTGTGTTGCCTTCTGGATTCGCATCCTGAGTGTAGACACTATCCCAGACGAACATTTTACGGGGATAGATCCCTATCTCTACTACTGGCAAGCACAAATTATTTCCGAACACGGCACATTACCCGCACGCGATATGCACCGGTGGTTGCCCCTCGGTAGAGACTTAGGACAAACCCTAAACCTTTATGGCTACGTTCTCGCCTACGCACATAAGGCACTGACATGGATGTTTCCGAGTGTCACGCTTTATCACGTCTGCCTCTATATGCCAATTGTCTGTTTTTGTATCGGACTGGGGGCACTCTGTCTGTTTCTTTATCAGACCCACGGATGGCTCTTTTCTGGCATTGTGGGTATACTATTGGCAACACTGCCGGGCAGTATAGAACGCTCGACCGCAGGCTTCGGTGACCGAGATGCTTTTTGCCTAATGCTCGGCATACTCGCGGTTACGACCTATCTCGTATCTCTACAAACAACACACCGACATAAACGCCTGATTTGGACACTTGCAAGCGGTTCCATTGTCTTTCTCGGCGGTATGAGTTGGGAAGGTTTTGGCGTGTTCTTGAGTGTTATTATTGTTGTGGAAATCTACCGGTTTCTCTCGTCCGAGACAGAGGACGGATTAGGGCTTTATGCACTTTGGGTGTGCTGCTTTGTCCCGACACTTTACCTCGCCTCACCTGCTTACCGGAACGGATACGGCTTCGCTGAACACCTTTTCGCCTTTGTCCTGGTGCCCCCCGTTGTGCTTCTGGGGATACGCGCGCTCCGACACCTACTCCTCGCCAAAGTAGAAAAACTCCGACCGTATGCCCGCACCCTCGCACTCGGATTAACGTTGGTAACCCTTACACTCGCCATCGGTTATGTTTGGATACAACGAAACACTTTTGCAGAAACAACCGTCCCACTGAGTCAAAATACACTCATGCAAAACGTAGGCGAACTCAAAGACACAAATTCACAATATTGGATGATACTCTTCGGATATATTTTTGTATTGGGCATCATAGGTGTCATGATTTCTGCCTTGCACCAGTGGCAAAATCATAGTACTTTGTTTGTCATTCCTCTCACGTTTTTTACCTTAACCTCTTTTTTTCGTGAATACTTAGACCCACTGTGGGGGGCACATAATAACAATCTCCTGTTTTTTATTGCGATCGCTGCAACTGCGATGGCATTATTGCTTATGGCTTGGCGGCGGGACGACCCACCGAAAAACGAACTTGTTTATGTTGCCGCCATCACATGGTTTCTGATTTGGACAGCCCTCACCCGTGATGCAGAACGATATGCCATCTTTACCACCGTCGTCATCGCTTTCTTTACCGCAGAACTCATACAATTCTGTAGCGTGAAACTCTGTCGCGTGAAACGGTTCAAAAAACTCAGCGGACAGATACCGCAGCCGGTCCTGAAAACAAGCACGGCTGTCGCAATGCTTGCCCTTCTCGTATGGCTTCCTTCTCCCTACGGATACGCATGGAATACGCTTCGTGCTACAAAACATCTGCGTAGAAGTGTGCCACCATACCGGACGATTGCCCAAACGTTTCAGTGGATGAAAGCAGAACTCCCAAACACTGCTGTTGTCGCAGCGGATTGGATACATGGAAGCCAGCTCAACGTACTGGGTGGTGTTAAAACGATTACGGACCAGGACACTTTCATACAGCATTGGATCCATCTCTATTACCGATACCTCTTCTGTGGACAATCAGAGAAAGAGGTACTTCAATTCCTAAAAACCCACGGGGCAACCCACTTAATGCTCACTGAAGTTGATATCACCAAAATGGCCCATGCCTATTCCAAGATTGGCCGCCACTCCGAGCAGACACCGACATTTGAAATCGTTGAGTTCCGATATATAACACGCGAAAAGGGACATCTATTTTTATTTCCCGCAAAAGTAACACCTTTTTTCAAAAATATCCAGATGAATATCTCGCCGGAAACGGATACACTGCCCAGTGCTATAGCCCTCAGTCAAAACGGCACTCGCACAAATATTCCGTATGTCGTTTTTAGCGGTAAAGAACGCAATATCTCCAACACTCAAGACGGTTCAAAAACAGGAGGTATTATCCTCTATTTTGATGCGTTCCATCACTTCCAAAAAGGTTATTATGTGCCACCTATCGCATGGGACAACTTCACTATCCGTTTGTTCCTACGAGGTATTCCAAGTGACGCGTTTAAGCCTGTTTACGAGGTTCAAGAAACTGGGGAAACTGATGTCAAAGTTTGGGAGATACACTATCCACCTGACATCAAGACCGATCTGAAATACCTCAAAACAGGGATCCCCGAAATAGACAAGGATTTACTACCACAATAACGATGATCGCAAACACCGTCACACTTTCTCGCGTGCTCTTAACTTTTCTTGTCATCGCCCCGTTTGGACATCACCCGCCCCTTAACATCGCTCTGATATTCGCCATAATTTCACAGGTATGAAAAAAATTACGAGGCTTAACAACACCTTCAAAACCCTTGCCACACCTTACCTCGTAGTGGTCCCCGAAACACTTTTTCAGATCCTTACTATGAAATACTATGAAATTTCATAACTCCCATAGAAACGCAGACAACAATCGACAAAATATTTACACACCCCAAAAAAAATGGGTGTGTAAAGTTTTTGGCATTCAATGCCGGGGCCCCTGTGGGAGGGGTTTGTAACCCCGATTTCTCACGACAATTGACAAAATATTTACGCACCCCAAAAAAATTTGCCACTTGACACAATCCCCTTCTTGTGATAAAATAGCAGTGCTAAATCAGATACTAAAAGAAGGATAGACTCATGAAACTATTACAAATATGCACGTTTCTGCTGACGTTGCTTCTCCTCGTTTCACCGATATTCGCTGAGGAAGAGGCTGAAACCGAACCAACGATTCCTGTCAAAAAATATGTTGAGTTCACACTAAGCGGCACCTACGCCGATATCAAAACAGTCAGCACCTTCAGCACGTCCACGACAAAAACACTCCGAGGACTCTTCAAAAAATTAGATACACTCAAGGCAGATGACGAGATCGCTGGAGTTATCTTCAAAATAGATGGCATCAGCGTAGGATGGGCAACGCTTCAAGAGATCCGCACGAAACTTCACGAATTCCGAGAGGCTGGGAAAGAAACAATCAGTTATCTGGAAAGCGGCGGTAATGCCGAATATCTCCTTGCCGCTACGATGGATCGCATCGTTCTAATGCCTACCGGAAGCCTCAATTTAACCGGATTACGTGCCGAAATCCTTTTCTACAAAGGGCTGCTGGACAAGTTAGACATCCAAGCCGATATGCTGGCGATGGGAAAATACAAGTCCGGTGTTGAACCCTATATGCGGGACGGTATGTCGGATGAATTCCGTGAGTCGATGACCGCGTTGCTTGATGATTTATACACCCGATTGTTAGAGCATATTGCTGAGAGTCGAGAGGGTATGACCGTAGAAAAGGCATCGGATTTGATAAATCGCGGTCCATTCACAGCAGAAGAAGCACAGCAGGAAAAATTGGTTGACACATTACAATACTACGATGAGCTGCTCACGGATCTCAAAGAGGCATCTGAAGATAAAGAGGTTCAGATCACTAAACCAAACTACGAGCGCAAGCGAAAAGTACCGGATATGAATAGTTTCGCTGGACTTATGCAGCTGCTCAGTATGTTAAATCCACCCCAGCGAGCACGAACGGGTACTGCCGAGAACCAGATCGCGCTTATCTATGCCAGTGGACCGATTTTACCCGATTTCGATTCGTTCTTCTCCTCAATGTCCGTCGTTACGCCAGAGACATTGAAGCAGGCGTTTCAGAAAGCACGTACCGACGATTCCGTTCAGGCAGTTGTGTTCCGAATAGACAGCCCGGGTGGTTCCGCCCTCGCTTCGGATCTGATTTGGCGAGAGGTCATGCTCACACAACGTGAGAAACCGGTCGTTGTTTCCATGGGTAATGTCGCTGCCTCCGGCGGCTACTATATCGCTATGGCGGCTGGGACAATCGTCGCACACCCAAGCACGATAACAGGCTCAATCGGCGTGTTCGGCGGTAAACTGAACATGAAGGGACTGTATAACAAAATCGGTTTGACAAAGGAAATCATCGCACACGGGCAGAACGCCACCCTCTATTCCGATTACGGCGGTTTTACGCCCACCGAACGGGAACGTGTCGAAAAGATGATGAAAACAGTCTATGAAGATTTTGTCCGTAAGGCAGCAGCAGGCAGAAGCAAATCTTTTGAGGAAATCAACGAAATCGCACAAGGGCGAGTCTGGACAGGCAAACAAGCGAAGGCACTCGGACTTGTTGATGAACTCGGTGGACTGGACACTGCGCTCTCCATCGCCAAAAAGCAGGCTGGTTTTGCCGATGATGACAAAGTTAACCTTATCGTGTTGCCGAAACAGAGACCCTTTTTTGAACAACTCTTGGAACAGATGATCGAAGACACGGAGAGTTCGATTCAACTAAAAGGTTGGAAAATTGGAAATTTAAAAGGATGGGGATTCCAACCTTCCCTCCTTCCTGCCTTCCATTCCTTATTTGGCACACAATGGCAGCATGCCTTCACATGGCTGAGTCTATTTGGTTTTGAAGATGGAACACAGGTCGTAACAATTTTACCTTACGGTATTTTAATTCGGTGAACTTGATGAAATCTAATAATAACTTCCGTATTGACCTAACCGACGAACAAGTCGCCTTTTTTCAAGGAAATGGATACCTAAGCATTCCACGTATCACAACAGATGAAGAGATCGAATGGCTCAAAGGCATCTACGATGAACTCTTCACGGAACGGACTGGAGAGGCGGAAGGACGCTATTTCGATCTCGCCGGTCCGCGTGCACATAACGGGCAAGAAACGTTGCCACAAGTCTTAGGTCCAGAGGCGCAATTTCCAGAACTCCGTGAGACTGTCTATTTCCGAAACGCACAGCGGCTCGCTGCGCAGTTGCTCAGTGTAGAAACCGAAAAGGTCAGCGGTGGTGGGCACATGATTTTAAAGCCAGCGCACTACGGCAACGAAACCCCGTGGCACCAAGACGAGGCGTACTGGAACCCCGAAGTCCTACCGCATAGTTTGAGTGTTTGGCTTCCGCTTGACAAGGCGACGCTTGAGAGTGGATGTCTCCAATTCATCCCACAATCACACAAGGGAGAGGTGCGATGGCATCGGCATATCAATAATGACCCACTCGTACACGGGTTGGTGACAGACGATGTTGACGTATCAGAAGCGGTGGCTTGCCCAATACCTGCGGGTGGTGCCACGTTTCATCACTGCCGGACTTTACACTATTCCGCACCGAATAGCACAGCAGCGGCACGTAGAGCGTATATCCTCGTCTTCAGCGGACCGCCCAAAAAATTGGATAAACCCGCGCACCGTCCGTGGCAAACGGAGGAGCAGGAGGCACTCGCGGAACTAAAATCGTTAGCAGCAAATCCTTAAACCCCCAATCCACCTCACCGAACCGCAAGGAAAACTAAAAATCGGACACGAGTTGATAGCGGATTTCAGAAAGGCACGCAGCTTGAAACGAAGTGGAAAGCGGATTTACGGAAAGGAACATCAAACTTCCAACTCACCTCATCGAACCGCAAGGAAAATTAAAAATCGGACACGAGTTGATAGCGGATTTCAGAAAGGCACGCAGCTTGAAACGAAGTGGAAAGCGGATCTACGGAAAGGAACATCAAACTTCCAACCCGCCTCATCGAACCGCAAGGAAAATTAAAAATATGAAGATCGTCTGTACTGGCATCAGCTGCTCAGGTCGCAAAGAGTTAATGGCGAATTTTAAAATCCTTTGCATGAAAAGAAAACTGAACATCGGCTTTTTCAATGTCGGCGACGTTATGCACCGCGCCGCCGCGGAAGCTCGTGTCCATTTCACAGATAAAGTTCTCGATTCGGATCCAGCGGTTTTGTCATTAGCACGGCGCACAGCGTTCTACGAAATCGCACGCCGCGCCGAAGACTATGAACACGCGATCATCGGTTTACACGCCTGCTTTCGATGGCGCGGGAGTCTCATTGAAGGGTTCTCCTTCAAGGACATTGAAATCCTGCTACCAGATCTCCTAATCAATGTCGTTGACAACATCACCGATATATCAGAACGGATGGAAAAAACGCCACAGTGGGCAGAGATGGGAAAAGCAGCACTCAATGTTTGGTTAGATGAGGAAGAGTTCCTAACGCGGCAACTCGCACATTTCACAGAGAAACCCCATTACACCGTCGCGAGACAACACGATCTTGAGAATTTCTATGAACTCCTCTTCTCCCCGAAACCGAAATTTTATCTTAGTTATCCAATTACGCTTTTAAGAGATACACCGAAAGAAATCGAGAAAATCCGCGAGATCGGCGAAAAACTGAGTCGTTCATTTATCGTCTTCGATCCGCTCACAATCAAGGACATGGAACTCGTTACCCTCACGAAAGATGAAAGTGATGACGCACCGCGTGTGAGTGAAATGGGTGAAGAAGTGATTGAGCAGATTCAAACGCGCACAATCTCACGCGATTACCAGTTCGTCCATCAGAGTGATTTTGTGGTTGTCATCTATCCGACGGACAAATTATCGCCCGGTGTTCTCAGTGAAATGAATTACGCTTCCCGCCATAACAAGCCAGTGTATGCAGTTTACCCTGGCACGCGAAGTATCTTCTTTGAGAACCTATGTGACCGGATTTTTGATACCTTTGAGGAGTTGGCAGATTTTCTAACGACCACGTATAAAGTGGATGAAAGTTGACACCAAATCAAGCGAAAAAACAGGAAAAAGAGAGAAGGTTTTTATTCTATGGTTGACGCGTATTACACAACCGACGAATCTCATTACAACGAGTGTATTGAGAAGGGGACCATTGTTCCGACGAAAGATTGGTATGGCAAAAGGTTTTACGTCGAGGATTTTTTAGCAGGCGATCACCAGTACATTTTTATGTTCGTCAATGATCGCTATAGTATTTTTGACGAGGATGGAAAGGATAAGACTTTCGGCTTTGTCTTGAATGCCGAGTTATTGGTCACAGAGAGCAATGCCCTTGTAGGCCCCGACTTGCTAAACGAATATCGCTCTCTCATCAATGAATGCGCAACCTTTTCTGTCCAAAAAGACCCCGCACTGAAAAATGCGCAATTGATTGTTCGAGGCTTACTCGCCGGAGCTGTTACCGAACCGGGGGTTACTGAGACGATGCTGCTTTTCAGGACACGTGTATCTGAACTTCAAAACGAACGTCGCTGTCAGGGGGAAGCAGCACTGAAACGCCTACGAGAATCAACTGAGCCGTTGGAGCTGCTTGTCGGTGGGTCTTCACCGTCACCGAGATAACGCAGTGTCTTGATGCCAGATTCTGTGCTTGTGTCGCTGGTGTAAAGCTGAATGGCACATGGAACTTGAAAAATTCGGTTATAGCGGGAAGAGTGCTAAGCATACACTAAATGTGTGCCAATCTAAGCGAAAACCGGTTTTTGACAACGGAAAAAACCGAGCGAAAACCCCATAATTAAAAATATGAAAATCGGTATCCTCTCCCGAGGACCCCAAAACCACTCCACACGCAGGCTCAGCGAAGCTGCCCTACATGCAGGACACATCGCAGAAATTTTAGATCCCTTCGGTTTTTACCTTCATATCGGTGGTCTTGGTAACCGCATCACCTATGAAGGAAAGCCAGCAGAAGACTTTGATGTCATCGTGCCACGGCTCAGTCGGACAACAGCACGATATGGCGAAGAGGTCGTAGCACACTTTGAATGGATCGGCACGCCTGTTATCAATCGTGCAAAACCCATCGAGGCAGCACGGCACAAATTTCACTCGCTACGCATCCTTGCGCAGCATGGATTGCCTATCCCACCAAGCCTAACCGTCGGTACCACCACGTCTTTAGAGAACGCCGTAGCCGAGATAGGGAATTACCCATTTATTTTAAAACCCTTTTACGGCACACACGGCAGGGGCGTAATGTTGTTAGATACACCTACATCGCTCACTTCAACTGTAGACGCACTGTGTGACCTCCATCAGGACTATGTGATTCAGCCTTTTATCGCCGAAGCAGATGGAATTGACATCCGTGTTCTTGTCGTAGGAGATGAAGCGATTGCGGCGATGAAAAGAAGTGCACCGCCCGGCGAATTCCGAGCGAATATTCATAAAGGCGCGACAGGAGAAGCGATTACACTAACGGATGACTACACCCGTCTCGCGATAGAAGCAACCGCAGCACTTGAGTTAGAAATAGCCGGTGTCGATTTACTTGAAACAAACGAGGGACCCGTTGTTCTGGAAGTCAATCCGTCGCCGGGATTTGAGGAATTGGAGTCAGTCACAGGAATCGATACTGCAAAGGCGATCATCGAATTTGCAGTGAAATTCGGACAAAAAAATTAAAAAGCACGTAGCCTGAAACGAAGTGGAAGGGTTTTTGCTTGGGGGTTTCTTCAGATCTATGGAAATGGACAGCAAACCCCCAACTCACCTCACCGAACCGCAAGGCTTTTTAAATATTGGGTTTTGCTCCGATTTGTCCGTTGTCCAAATCGGGGTTCTGGTGAAAAAAATCAAATATGTAGTCCCAAGCAACGCGCCGGAACGGATATACGGAGAGGCACTTTGAAATCACAGACCCACTTTACCGAACCGCAAGGAAAATTAAAAATATTGATGTTCAATCACGAATTTCCACCGATCGGTGGCGGCGGCGGTTGGGTCAGTCATTTCTTAGGTAAACACTTTGCAGAAGCGGGACATGAGGTGCATCTGATAACCTCTCAATTTCGTGATTGTCCGACAGACGAACAAGTGGAGGGTATCCACGTGCATCGCGTCCGTGCACTTCGGAAAAACCCTGATGTGTGCGCAGTCCACGAAATGCTGACGTACGCCGTGAGTTCAAGTCTCTATGGACTGCGGTTCACCAAGCAGTTTCAGCCTGATATCGTCCAAGTCTTTTTTGGTATCCCCGCGGGGGGTGGTGCATATCTTCTACAAAAACGCCGCAACGTGCCGTATGTCGTATTTCTGGGGGGGCGCGATGTGCCGAGCCGCAATCCCGATCCACCTTATTATCGGTGGTTATACCTATTGCTGAAACCTGCCATCCGCGCGATTTGGGGGAACGCCTCAGCGGTTGTCGCTTGTAGCGACGGCTTACGCGAACTTGCAAAAGAGACGGACACCAATATAAGAATGGATGTGATTCCAGATGGTTTAGATTTGGGACGTTTCGAGCCAGTCCAACGCAATGCCTATCCAGAAAAGGTCCGAGTCCTCACAATCGGGAGACTCATCCCGCGCAAAGGCTTCCAATTTCTGATTCGCGCACTCCCCCAAATTATTGAAAAGGCAACACATAACTTTGAAATAGAGGTTGTCGGTGATGGACCCTATCACGGAGAACTTCTGAAATTAGCAGAAAACCTCGGTGTAGCCTCACACATCCGCTTTACGGGATCGGTTCCTTATGCCGAATTGCCACAAAAGTATCGCGATGCCGATGTTTTCATCTTACCCTCACTCGCAGAAGGGATGCCCCTCGTCGTTTTGGAAGCAATGGGAACAGGACTCCCGATTGTTGCCAGCCGCGTTCAGGGCATTGATGAACTCGTAGTAGAGAACGCTAACGGCGCGCTGTTCGATCCGGGAGATGTTGATGGACTTGCGCACGCTCTCGCCAAACTGATTAACGCCGGAGAAGGTCGCGTTGAGATGGGCAAAGCGAGCATTGAACGCGTTAAACCCTACGATTGGAAACACATCGCCGACGCCTACTTAGCTCTGTATACTGATATTCTGGCAAAAGATAAACTATAGAAACGTGTAACGGTAATCGGTTATCTATAGATTATGTGGCGGTTGCGAACGTTTGAAACTGCCCAAAAATCTCTTGCTGACTGCTGATGGCTGACGGCTGATAACCTATAAACAGGAGAACAATAAACATGCACCCAATCAAGATTCTTGCTATTGGTGCGGGCGGTTTACAACGCGCCTTAACCCACGAATTCGTTCATATTCTCAACCAACGGAACCTCTACAACGGCGGTATCTTCGTCGGACAACCGCGCGGTACCGAGAAAGCCGATGCCTTTAACCAACAAAACGGCATATACCATGTCATCACATTCGATCTAAGCGGTATCCATGACATCCGACAAGTTTCAAGCGTTGTTGGCGCGACAACACTCGCTACGGAAGCCGGTCGCGAACAGTTCTATGCACAGACCGAAAACCCATTAGATCTTCTCCTCATCGGTGTAACCGAGGCAGGGATCGCCAAGGGCGAACTCGCAATGGATGTGTTGGATGAGACCCTCTATCGCTACTTTTGTCATCACGGGGCGGATACGACACTCTGCGTCATCAATACCGATAACCTCCGAAATAACGGCGATGTGATCCGCGATATCCTCTGCAACGAATATCCAAAACGGAGTGATGATTACGCGACCTGGTTAGAGACAAACGTCGGATTTCTCAACGAGATGGGCGACCGACTCGTACCACAGGTCTACGCCGTGCCTGACGAGATTCAGGCAGCTGCACGTGCACAGATTGAAGGTCAAGATGAACTCATAACCTATGCAGAGGCACCCCCCGCGACATCACTTATTTTGGAAGATTTGGAGAATAGGTTGCGCGTGCCGTTCGGTGAACTTCAGGACTATGGCGTTGTCGTCAGTCGGGAGAGCATTGAACCTTATCACGACTGGAAATTGCTTTTGGTGAATTCCGTACATGTGCCGGGGATTACACACAAAGGGGCACTCTCTGGAATTGAATATGTCAACGAAGCAGCAGCACATCCTACATTCGCACCGCACCTCGAACGCCTGATGAACGGATACGCTGAGATTGTGGAAGCGGATATCCCCATCGCAGGAAAAAGTGCCCGCGCATACTCATTGGAATTCGTTGACCGCATCCGCCGAGTCAAAGACGACAACGCCCGGATTAACATCATTGAAACGGTGAAGCTTCGCGAGCGCGCCGCCGATATCGTCCGCTCACCGAACTACAACGCCAGCACAGAACTCTTCAAAGATGACTTCGCATATTCCTTCGCAACAGTGCTCAGATTTTTGACACCGAACAACGACGACTATTACGGTATCACCGATACTGGCACAGAATACGAAATCCGTGACCCTGACCGGACGATACAAGACGTTTTGAAAGGGGCATTTGACACGAGTCAAACGGACGTGGAAAAACGGATTGCTACTATCTTCTCAAATATGACACTGTGGTCGCCTGCTGGGACTGCATCACCGAGCGGTTTGGAGGGGAATCAGGACTTTACCGAACGGGTTACTGGATATTATCACCGATTGGTGAACGGAGAGACATGTCTTGAAGTTTTAGAGAGTATCAATGCAACTGTAGGGGTTGGGTAACCCAACCCCTACAAAGCCGATTGCTAAAGGCTAATAACCCCTTTTTTGCGTTGAAGCACGGCATCGTAGAACCGCATCGTGCCAACACAGTCGTGGATGCTCGATATTGGCTCTCGGTCTTCACGAATGGCACTAACAAACTCGGTGAGGCTAATCCCGTCACCTGTCAGTTCGCCGTTGCGCTGATCAGAGAAATTTGAGTGAAAAGTGTTCCCGGATTCGGTGAAGTGTTGCACACCCCACAACCCATCTAAAACGATGTATTCGTGTTGTCCGGTAATTTCAATATAGTCATAGTTGCGCTGCCATAGCCGTTGGCTGCTCAGCTGCAAACTTCCCACCGCGCCGTTGGTGTATTCTACGGCGACAGCGAAAGCACCTTGTCCATCGACCTCATTGTGAAAAACGCTGAGTTCCTTCACATCCGCACCGGCGATGTGTCTCGCCAAATCGAAATGGTGGATAGCGAAATCGAGCAGATAACTTTTGACTGTTGGATACTTACCACTACAAAACGAGCAGAAAAGCTGGGTGAGTTGCCCGAAGGATTCGGTCTGCATGATCCGCCTCGCCTCACGCACACCGAGGCTGAACCTGCGCTGGAAGTTTACCATTAGCGTCTTGCCGTGTTGTTCTGCGGTTTCTGCCAGAGTGATCGTTTCCGCGAGAGAAGGTGCTGGCGGTTTTGGAGTGAACACATGATATCCCGCCGCAAGCGTTTCAAGCACGAGTGGCTGTCTCGGGTCAGGTCCCATGCTTATGATCACTGCTTCCAAATCTTCTTTTTCAAACATTTCGTGCCGATCAGTGTAATATCTGCCTGTGCCGAATTTGCCAGCAGCGTCTTTTGCTCGATTTTCGTCGGCATCACAAACGGCTTGCAATGCGACAGGGGCGAGATGTAGTGCAGGATAAATGGTGTGCCTTGCAAAACCACCGGCACCGAGAAATCCTATCCGAAGAGGTTCCATATCTGTTCCTTTTTTGGCTCTCGGCTTCCGGCACGCGGCAGTCAGTTACCAGTTATCGGTTAAGAGGCACTCGTTTAACGGAGGTCTCTTGCTACCGAAAACTGACAACCGACAACTGATAACTATTCCGCTGACGGCTGATTGCTGATAGCCATTTAAAAAAATAAAAATTTATATGAAATTTAGCACACCCCAGAGGTGTTGTAAAGGAAATTTTTTAGTGCCGGACAAACGACGAAAAATTCGATTCAACCTAATTGCGAAAATTATGTCAAAAGATAGAACGCAGAATTTTGCATGCACTATACGAACCTTAAAACATTACAAGCAACCTGTCCCCTACGCGCTTCCCATACGCCAATCGCTATGGGGCACCGACCAAAGCGCGTAGCCTGAAACGAAGTGGAAAGCGATTGGACGGAGATGAGCGTAAAACCACAGGCGACTCTCACCGAACCACAAGGAAATTAAAAAATAGGAACAAAGAGAGAATGCCTAAAGTAGGAGGGGTTTCTAACCCCGATACCAAAACGCGAAACTTCCGATTTGCGCTGCTCCAAGGCGCCTTCATGCGTATCAATCTCGCGTTTGCAGATTCATCGACCGTGCTTCCTGCTTTTATCCATAAATTAAGCGGTTCCGACCTTCTGGTAGGTCTAACCGGTTCAATGATGACAGCGGGGTGGATGTGGCCCCAACTGTTAATGTCCAACCTACTGGAGCACCGCCCACGCAAAATGCCATTTTACGCGCTCGGCATGAGCGTCCGCGTTTTGGCATGGCTTGCCGTCTTTTTCTGTACCATCACAATAGGTGAGCAAAACCCAATGTTGCTTGCCGCCTGCTTCCTCGGATTCTACTTCTTATCCTCCTCCGCTATGGGTGTCTCAACGCTGCCCTACATGGACATCGTCTCTAAGGCGATAGCACCGCAGCAGCGCGCCCGTTTCTTTAGCCTGCGACAACTCTATGGTGGCTTTTTCGCCATCTGGGTCGGATTCCTCGTGCGTGCGGTGCTCGGAAACGAATCCGAATTTACGGGCATACTCGGTAGCATTACGCAAACCTTCAAAACGTTCACCATGTACTTCATCGGTTCCATCTGTAAGGTCGAGACCGATCTCGGTTTTCCGTATAATTACGCCTTCCTTTTTATCTGTTCAGTGGCTGCAGCGTTCCTCTCATTCGTCAGTTTCTTAGGTGTCCGTGAACCGATTCATCCTGTCCAGCCGATCCGGCAACCCATCTCACAGCATTTAAAACAGGGACCGCATTTCCTCCGAACAGATATCAATTATCGCCGCTTTATTTTTTTTCGCGTCTTTGGGCATTTCTCTGGAATGGCATCCCCGTTTTATATTCCGTATGCGCTGAATGAACTCGGACTTTCTGAGGCAACGATAGGCTTTTTTATCGTCTGTTCCGCACTCAGCGGTGTAATTTCAAACACAATATGGGGACACATCGGCGAAAGATACGGCGTACGGTGGCTCCTGATTATCACTGCAGGACTGATGGGTATTCCTCCTGCAATCGCGTTTTCTTCGGGTATATTACCAGTGTCCTTACAAATGCCATCCTTCTTGCTGATTTTCATAATCGGCGGCATTTTGGGGAACGGCATGATGGTAGGCTTTATGGCATACATGCTGAATATCGCACCGCCGCGGAACCGTCCGACTTACATTGGCTTCATGAACACCTTACTTATGCCCGTGAGTTTCGCACCAGTATTAGGTGGAATTCTCGCTCCGTATGTCGGTTATCGGTGGTTGTTCGCTATCTCAATCGGCATCTCTATCGCTGGCTTCCGCATCGCTACCGGCTTGCAAGAAATTATGCACGAAGATGAAATGGAAGAGCAAACTGAAGCGTAATACGTCTGTTGTCTGTTGATTTCTCTTTCCTCTAATCCCTACGTACAAAGTTTCCATATCGTTTTCCCAGGACGATTTAGTTTTCGGTTTTTTACGCCAATTTCGCAGCCCCAGGCCCGGTAGGTGCGGTTTTGCGGTGTACTCACCTGCCCCCCTGATAAGGGGGGATAAAGGGGGGTTTTTGCTGGGGTGTTTCTTTCGATCTGCATTCCCAACCGCACCATAACTGTCAATTTTAGAAAAAATAACCGTCTTGGTACCAAGCCCGGTAGGTTCGGTTTCCTAACCGAACCGGATCCTACGCGAAAATCTTGAAGACTTCAAAAACCTTTTCAGTCCCGTAGGGACGTTATGTTTATAGAAATGCATTTGAAACAAGTATTCAACCCTGTAAGGGTGGCATGTTTATATCGCCTCTGCTAAAACACCATCCAAAATCCCTAAATTGACACCTATGGGTAAGTAAAAAACCTACGCCTACAGACAATACAATTTTTCTATTGGATAGCAACTTGGATTATGATAAAATAGCGAACGATTGATAGAAACAGGTCGTACATTTAACGCTATGTGCCGTCACGAATTCTCAATTCACAACTCTCTTGCAGAATAAAGGAGGTTCTGACAAATGAAAATCGTAATACCGAATTTAATGCTTGCGTGTGCCAGCTTAATTGTCCTGAGCCTGATGTTTGCCACTATCAGCAATGCCAAATTCGATCCGAAAACCGTCGTCGGGATGTGGCTCTTTGATGAGGGCAAGGGTAATACCGCCGCGGATTCCTCCGAAAATGGCAACGATGGGAAACTTGAGAACAACCCGAAATGGATAAAGAACGGTAAGTTCGGAGCCGCCTTGGAATTTGATGGAAATGAGAGTAAAGGGCATGTTGTCGTCGGAAATTTAGGTTTGTCCGGAGAGGTTACATTGGTCTTGTGGGCAAAGCCGACGGATGCCGCCAATGATGATCGGTTAATATCGAATCTCAGTGGGCCGACGAATCCGGCTTTCGCAATTCGGTTTCAAAATGGTGCCGTTGACATTTGGGGCAGGGCGTGGAAACCCGTCATCCCAAAATTTGATGACAATAAATGGGGACACTATGCATTTGTATTAGATGGCGAGGGAAACGCTACGGGCTATTACAATAGCAAAGAAGGTGCTACAGTTACCGATACCTATATTTTTACGGATATCGGTATCGGGGCAACTTTTTTGCATCAATGGGGACAATATTATTCCGGGGTCTTTGACGAGGTCGCGTTTTTCAACCTCGCATTGACTGAAGATGATATTAAAACCCTCATGACAAGAGGACTTAAATCCGCGTTGGCGGTTTACCCAGCAGGTAAATTAACCACTACATGGGGCAATATAAAAATCAGCCCGTAAAGAACCTCAAATATATGGAGAGAACACATGGAATATCAAGTATTCATTACTGTTTTTGTAGTCGTTGCGCTGGTATTGGCAAATGAACTCAGTAGTGTCACAGCAAGTGAACCCGAAGGGCTGGTTGGTCGTTGGGATTTTGACGATGGAACAGGGACTGACCTCTCCGGGAACGGGAACCACGCCGTGTTTGGTGGAACAACAATCTATTCACTCGGTGAAGGACATGCTTGCATCGAAGTGATGCGGAAGACAGAGCCAATGCGAATCCCTGTACCTGAGAATTCCCCACTTGCAATATCGCGTGGCACAATCTGCTTCTGGTTAAATTCGGGGTCGGATAGGTCCAACATTCTCGGATACAACAACGATGCGATCGAACTTAACAACTATCGTGGTTGTTTTCAAGTGCGTTTCCAAGGTGAGAAGGATTTTGAATACTGGGAAGGAATCCTTGATTATGATTGGCCCAAGTACGACTTGCGAGAATGGGCGTTCTATCCACACGTGAAAGCCTCCGTCGGCGATTCCGAGTGGCATCTGTTCGCCGTCGCCTACGATGACAAAGCGAAACAGATCGTCGGTTGGCGTGATGGTGAGCAGATCGCAACTATTGATTTATCTACGGTGAACATGGAGCCGCTCCGCCGAGAGGGTTTAACGGAGATTCGCACCAGTGAAGACTTTACTGGCTATCTCGACGATCTCCGTATCTACAATAAGCCGCTGACCGACGCTGAAGTTAGGCAGATTTACGACGAAACCAAGGACATCTATGCAGGAAGACGTGATACGAACCCTACCGAAAAAAGGCAGAACACTTACAAGTACCAAGAGGTAGACAGGACGCTCTATAAGGCGTGGCTACAGTTCAATCCACCCGCGACTGAACAGCCAAATCAGGATGTGTTTAAAAATATTGTTGCTGAAAGCACAAATTCGACTGTCCAGACGGCTGGCTCTGAATTAGCACAAGCGACGGAATCCATGTTCGGTTTCAAACCCTCCGTTTCGGAGACTGCCTCTGTCGCTGGACCGAAGGTTATCCTCGGAACAGCCGAAACCTCAAACTGGATCCGCGATCGTGCTGAAGACCTCCAATTGGATCGAATTGAACGGGATGGGTTCGTCATCAAGGCGATGGAAGGAACGGTTGTTGTCGCTGGAGGAATACCCGCAGGCGTTGTTTTCGGTGTATTCGATCTGATTCGTCGCATTCAAATTGGGCAGGATCCGCTTGAACTTGATGTCTTGGAGAACCCGCAGGTGCCTATCCGTATGGTCGCACATTGGTCATACTTCCGTGGACTTCTCGGGGACAGATGGCGGGGTGGCGGCAGAGACAACTCAATTTTCAGTTGGGAAGAGTTGCGCACCGGCGATACCAAACTCATCCGCGATTGGGTCCGTATGCTGGCATCGTGTGGTTGGAACGCACTCTGTCCGAGTGAAATTAACTGGCATTATCGAAACAATTTTCTGGAACATCTTGACGAAGTCGAAAAACTTGGCAACATCTGCCGAGATTACGGTATCAAACTCTATTGGAGCCCGAATTATCTCCTTGCACTCGACCAAGAAACCGCAGACGCACTCTATGCACGGGTACCAGACTTCGGTGGATACCTGATGAAACTCGGTTCGGAGAAACAGAACGGCGATCCACGCCCCCCGATGGCGAACCGAATTGCCGACACACTGAAACCGTACGGTGGAAAGGTGCTTGTGCGTGGTTTCGTTTATGGCAATCTTCGCTATACACAGGAACCCTATCGAAACCTGATTCCGCATGATCTGTTCGCACACGGAGACGGCAACTTCCGGGACAACGTCATCATAGTTCCGAAAGGCAGTCCTCTGGATTGGGATCTGTGGGCACCAATCCCAGCACTTGACGGCGCAATGCAGAAAAACCTATCTGGCAGTGAACTCGTCATTGACAAGAGTTGGCCCGTTTCCTGGGTCAAAAAGTGGAAGTGGTGGTTTGAACAGGATACCTACCACAACGGACCCGGAAGCCTGAACAAATTCAGTGTCGATTGCATCATGGGTGTGTCTATGATCTCACCCGCCCCCGCATGGACAAAATCCCCGTTGAACGCAGTGAACTACTATGGGTTGGGGCGACTCTCTTGGAATCCCGATCTGACCGTAGATGAAATCTATACAGAATGGATTCAGCAGACATTCGGCGATGATCCAGAAGTGCTGAGGACAACCAAAACTATCTTGATGATACTCGAAGAAGTCACGCGCAAGACCTATAACTACCGTGGATATCGCGGCATCTGGCTTGATTCCAGCGACCCCGGTATGGCACAAGTCAAGACCCCGTATATAGTCAATAGGGAAGGCGCAGGCGTTATCACACCGGCGTTGCGTGAGCGTGTGTTAGCACAGTACGCGCCAGGACTTCGTGAGATATATGGAGACCGGTTACGTGGAGAAGCACACCTCACTGCCTTCCACTTCACAGAACACGATCAGCGACTCTCCATCGGTAGAACTCTCATACAGGACATCTATGCCAACATGGAAGAGGGCGTTGAGTTGGCTGAACACGCAGCCGAGTTGTGGAAAACGCTTGAAGGCAAGGTAGATCCACACAGATATGAATACACGCTGAAAACGCTGGTGGACTATGCCGCATCCGAACGCAGCCGTACCCTTAAGAAATGGGTGACAAACTTTGAAGCACATACAGGCAGGACACGGCTGGACACGCTTGAAGGATTGACTGCTGAGGCGCTCGCTGAGGTTGGTACATACAATGTACGGCATTTCGGTACCGTAGCCGATGGCAAATCGAACGATGCGGATGCCATCAACAAAGCGATCACTGTCTGCCACGCCGCTGGCGGTGGCACCGTCTTTGTACCGTCTGGTGTCTATGCCACCGGTGCTATCCATCTGAAGAGTAATGTTACGCTCGCTGTTGATGCAGGTGCTACCCTTAAGTTTTCCGCCACTGATGCAGGTCTCCTTATCGGAGAGGACTTGGAGAACGTAAACATCTACGGTCCCGGCACCCTTGATGGAGTGGGCAGCGCGTGTATTACCCTGAAACGCTGCAAAGACGTGGAAATTCGCAATTTGAACGTCCAAAGGGGGGGTGATTCCGCTGTTCTAACTGAGGGGTGTGACGGGCTGCTCATCGACAACATTAACATCCGCACCGACATCAATGGACTTCACCTTTCTGAGTGCCACAACGTGAAGGTTGCTGCCTGCCATATCGACGCTGTGCGCCGCGAATACGGAAGACCCGTTGGCGGTGGTGAGGCAATCAAAGTCACGGGTGAAGAAAACGTCACCGTTCAAGATTGCTTCCTCGTCAATGGAGGGGATACCCCTCAATGAAAATTACAGAGATTGAGGTTCACGAGATTACCCTTGAGTACAAGGATTTTCTCGCCTATCAACTCAATCACTACTACGGTCCGATCCGGCGTACCGTGTATGTTGTTCACACAGATATAGGCTTAGAGGGATTGGGTGAGAGCGGGAGACGTGAACCTCAAGAGATCATTGACCAGTATATCAATACGAACCCGTTCGATTGGATAGGGGACGAAACTTCGCTTGGACTCGGCACGGCGATGTACGATCTGATGGGGAAGGCAGCTGGTGTGCCTGTCTATAAACTTTTCGGACAAAAGTATCGTTCGTGGGTGCCTGCCGGGTGTTGGACTGTCTCGACGGATCCCTCACGCATGGCAGATACCGTCGCTACCTACGCAGCGCAAGGATACACGTGGATGAAATATCATCTTTCACCCTTTGAGAACGTGTTCGACCAAACCGAGGCGATGGAAACCGTTGCACCGGAGGGGTTCAAAATTCACTACGACTTCACGATGGGTGGAACGGACGACCACATCCCTGAATTGGTTGATGCATTGTCTCAATATCGGATTGCTGGTTGCTTTGAAGATCCTTTACCTGGGGAGGACATACACGGATACATTGAACTCCGCCAACGCTCACGACTTCCGATTGTGCTACACCATTTTCCAATGGGTGCGACGTACGAGGTGTTTATGAAACCCGCGGACATTTACATGCTCGGTCATGCCAAGATCGGTGATGCGATCCGGCGTGCCGGGCTTTTTGCTGCGAACGAGAGTCCGTTTATGCTTCAGAATGTCGGTGGCAATATCACGCGTGCGATGACAACCCACATGATGGCGGCGTTTCCAACAGCGACCTTCCATTTCCATTCCGATACCGAGACATGGAAGAGGGATGTGGTCAACGAGAAGTTGACACCGATTAACGGGTTTGTCCGCGTCCCCGAATCCCCCGGACTTGGTGTGACGCTGAATCGCGATGAATTAGAGCGTTTGAAGTCTTTAAAACTACCCGAACAGAAGCCGTGGATTCTCAAATCTCAATTCAAAAACGGCACACGCATGTATAACATCGCCGATCCCCAAAACTCGCTTTTCATGGTCCGGCCAGATCGGAGTCGTCTGATTCCAATGAGCTACACCTCCCCTATCTCCACAACATATTGGGATGACGACGGCACCCCTGAATATAGGAAAATGTTTGAACGGATTGAACGGGAAGGTATGATTCTGGAGAGCGGTGTATAAGATTTATTATCTGAATCAGGATTTATTGATTTGTGGCGATCACTCCTACAAGGAAAAGCGTTACAACAAATCGAATGTCTGTCCGCCCTCTGTCTGCCAATTAGTGAGGTCGTCCAACCGAATTGTCCGCAGCCCGACCTGAGCGTTTCCTGTATAAAAAACGTAGCCAACGCCATCTTTGATGTACATACGAGGCCAGCCGACCCAGTTGCTGTCGAATTGGTCGGCGTTGATGCCGAGACCGGGTAAAGCAGGATTCCTCGGATAGTACTCCCAGTTGACGAAGTCTTTCGAGCGGGCGAGTCCTACCGTATCCCACCAGCCGTGATGAGACACACCCTCCGGCTTCCACGTGTTGCACCCCTCATACCACAGATACCATGTATCACCGACCTTGTTCAGAGATCTTGGTCGCACGTGGATCGCGTCCCAGTTATCCAGCGTTCCGGGACCAAAAACTGGGTTCCGTTCGTCAGAGTGCCAGTTCACCAGATCGTCGCTGTAGAGTAGATACCCCCTATCTCCTGCCAGTCCGTGCTGAGGCTCTGGCGTAAACCCCGCGTAGAAAAGGAGATAGCGATGTGGTAGTCCATCAGTGCGGATCAAATCGAATTCGTGTGCGTGCGTCGGATGTTTGTAGACTGGGTTGTCTGCATACTGAGTGAATGGACCCATCGGATGCGCCGCCGTGGCTAACATGAACCCCTGCCACTCTGGGAACTTCTGTGCAGAGAACATGATCGCGACACGTCCTTCATCTGTGACAACAGCACCGCTGACGTATAAATTATCGTACGGTGTATCGCGGTAGGAGATGAGCGGTTCTGGATGCACCTCCCACTGTTTCAAATCTGGACTCACTGCCACACCAATCGATCGTCTTGAAGACCCTTCTTCGTCGCCTGCCATTCCCGCCATCACATACATGTAATACAAGCCATCGTATTCAATGATCGCACCCGGAATAATCTGTTTTTCATAGAAGGAACCTTTCGTACCGCGGGACATGACCGGTTTGGTAATCTCTTGGAGCCACGGGAGGATTGTCACAGTGCCGGATTGAAGACTGATGCCTGCTGGCGTTTCAACACCGAGATAATTGTCCATCGGTTCGTAAACATTCTCCCACTCCCCCAGCGGACCCCGAATCCAGCCAGTTGTATTATTGACCCAGAACCTAAAAAAATTCCCCTTTTTCAGAATCCTGACATTCCAAGGCGGTTTTCCGATGTTATTGTCCGTTTTCCAAGTTTGCGTGTCAGTGTTGGTTTCACGCACAACTTTGAGTTCGTCCGCGGCAATCGCAAGATATGCTCGCTTGCTTAACGCCGAGTTTCCAGAGAAAAAGACTTTGACCTTTTCGGTGCCTGATTCTCCAGTCAATATCAGATTCATTTCATAGTTTCCAGTAACGCGCTTTTCTATCAATTGTTTCTGTCCTTTAAAGGGTTGTGGGTAAGAGAAAGGTAGGCACAAGACAATTAAAACAAGAAATGTGAGTACATTGAGGTATTTCATTTTTAGGTCGTAGGGGTTGGGTCACCCAACCTTATATGTGACGGTTGAATCGAGTGGATAGATTGGACTTCTTAACTTCTGGTAGTCATAACTGAAAAGGTTCGGGCTATGAACGCCGGGGGTATCCACATCTAAAATCCGATGTGCAATCGGTGTGTCATCTGCACGGAAATGGACAGCCGATTTAAGAGCGATGAGTTTACGTGCCTGTGGTTCAATCCCAACGCTCCGAAGCACTTCAGCGTCGTAAGGCTGGATCCGTCTTTCCGTCAAGATGATCTCAATTCCACCGACTTGAATGACGGCTGTCGTGCCCATCTGTCCGAGGGTGCCGCGTCCCATTGGACCCTTGAGGATAAATCTACCGTCACAGAGGGTTTTGACGTGACCTGTTAGCGCAATAGGTGCCCCATGTTGTGTGTCTGTTTTACCACCGACATTCAATTGGACGCGATTTCCAACACCCGCCTCAACTGCTTGGGCAACCGATTCGGGATCGGCAATCACCGCGATGACCGCGTCCTGAACGTCTGCTTCCATGAATTTCTGTAGAATCGTTGTGCCATCACAGGGACCGCCACCACCGGGATTATCCGCACCGTCAGCGAGTATAATTGGTCTGCCATCTGTCTGACTGGCGATTTCAATTGCCGATTCGACGGTGTGCAAGTTAAACGTAAATTGCTCGCGCATCTCCCAGATATGTGATGCGAACTGATCAGCGTAGTCTTCCGCGAGTGCCATGTCCCCATTGGCGGTAACGAGTATAGAGACCCCCGCGTCCGTTATATCAGCAAATGGGAAACCCATAGAGAGGGTCGCGGTCACAACACCACGCTCGGTTTCGAGAGCATGGAGTGCCTTGAGCACGTCCGTCATTGGGGGTTTCATTGTGCATTGCGCAGGCGGTGCGGTCAGTAGAGGGAGTTGACGATACACCATTGTTGGCTGAATCTTTCCATTGTTCATACCGAAGAGCAACTGTCCCGCTTCAAACCCGCGTTCATAGCAGTCTACGTGTGGATAGGTATCGAACCCGATGATAACGTCGGAGTAGCGCGCCATTTTGGCGGTGATATTCGCGTGCAAGTCGAGCGTTGTGACAATCCACGTTTCACCTACCATTTCACGAACTGCTTTAATCAGGTCCCCTTCGGCATCTTCAAGTTCATCTGTTACCATCGCACCGTGTAAATCAAGGAGCACCCCGTCGAGCTTTCCAGCGTTCTGCAAAAGCGTTAGAAACTCCGCCTTAAGCACCTCGTAAGCAGCATGCTCTACCGTCCCGGACGGTGTCGCAAACGCCCATAACAGCGGAACGGGTTGTAAACTGAGTTGTTCGGCGACATCAAGGAAACCGCCTGTAATTGTTCGGGTTCCTCGAAACGCATCAATGATTTCGTCACCTCGGTGGTAACTCCCCTTTTTGAAGTTATCGATGGTTGTCGTGACAGGTGAAAATGTGTTGGTTTCGTGTCCGATACAACCGACTGCGATTCGCATAGGGCACCCCTTTCACGCTTGAATGCTTAGCAATTTATAGTAGAATCCGAAAATATGTTTACAGTTCGGCAGGGAACACCCCCCACCGCCGCTGGCGAGGATACAATCCTCGCCATTTTGTGAGTGTATAGGTAATTACGGGTTTTACTATAAAACAAATATACCACATCCTTAATAATGTACCAAGCAAAAGTTCACCAAATTTTTGTTAATCAAAAAGCAAAGGTTTGATAGAATAGTTGACAAGTATTCTGAGCCGCTAAATTTGAGCATTGCCA
The DNA here is from genome assembly GCA_022821965.1 of Candidatus Poribacteria bacterium. Taxonomy (GTDB): domain Bacteria; phylum Poribacteria; class WGA-4E; order WGA-4E; family WGA-3G; genus WGA-3G. Next base: position 3,578 of record JAJECN010000054.1, on the reverse strand, counting down.
ATACACATACAGGAGCAATTGTTATGGAGTATACCTATCTCGGTCGAATTGGGCTACGGGTGAGTCGTCTCTGTCTCGGCACAGTCAATTTTGGTAGACACGTGTCCGAAGAGGATACGTTACCGGTGTTGAGTCGCGCATTGCAAGCCGGAATCAACTTTTTTGATACCGCTAATTCCTATAACGAAGGTTTAACGGAGACAATTATTGGAAACTGGTTAGCGCAGGATAAAAGTCGACGCAATCAGATCGTGCTGGCAACCAAAGTATATAGTCAAACAGGTGAAGGACCGAATGACGGTCGTCTGTCGGCGTATCATATCCGGCGCGCATGCGAAGACAGTCTACGCCGTTTGCAAACCGACCATATAGACCTGTACCAGATGCACCATGTTGATCGCCAAACACCGTGGGATGAGATTTGGCAAGCGATGGAGCAGTTGGTGCGTGAAGGGAAGATTTCATACGTCGGCAGCAGCAACTTCGCAGCGTGGCACATCGCGCAAGCGCAAAGTATCGCTGCCCAACGCAATTCCCTTGGGCTGGTCTCAGAGCAGAGCCTGTATAATCTCCGCAGTCGGAAAATTGAACTCGAAGTCCTTCCGTGTTGTCGGGAACTCGGTTTAGCGGTGATTCCGTACAGTCCGATGGGTGGAGGATTGCTCTGCGGAGTCCTTGACAACCCAACCACTGGACGACGGGGCAGAGAATCGCTCAGACAGACGATTGAAACGCATCGAACCCAGCTACAAGCGTATGAGGAACTCTGCGCGTCAATAGGGCAACCTCCAGCTAACGTTGCTTTGGCGTGGGTACTCAACAACCCAGACATTACAACGCCAATTATCGGACCCCGGACGGTTAAACAACTTGAAGAAAATTTATCGGTCTTGGAATTAAAATTGGACGCTGATATACTCGCAAGACTCGATGAGATTTGGACAGGTCCGGGTGGTGAAGCACCAGAAGCGTATGCATGGTAACGAACTTAAATAGGACTTACGCATTTCCTCTTAAAGTCCCCCTGATAAGGGGGATTTAGGGGGTTGAAAATATGGAAAATACCGCTTTTTTGCGTCCAAATGTCCAATATTTGCTCAGTTTGCGTAAGTCCTGTAAAAAAAGGAGTAAAGTATGGAAAAACGTCCAAACATCTTATGGTACTGTACAGACCAACAACGTTTCGACACCATCGGAGCGTTAGGTAACGCACATATTAACACACCGAGACTCGACGAATTTGTCAGTCAGTCAGTCACATTCACCCACGCCTATTGCCAATCTCCCATCTGCACACCTTCTCGTGCAAGTTTTATGACAGGTATGTATCCTTCAGCCGTCAGTGTCACAGGCAACGGCAATCCGGTTTTCCCCCAATATTATGAAGATCGCCTCATTACGCATGCGCTCACACAAAATGGTTACGACTGTGGATTGATTGGTAAACTCCATCTCGCCAGTGCCTTCGATGCACAAGAACACCGCGTAGATGATGGATACCGCTACTTCCAATATAGTCATGACCACGGAAAGCCGAACGCGCTCGGACACGAATACGCAGACTGGCAACGCGCACAAGGTGTTGATCCTGAAGCGTTGATTGCTGAAAAGGCAATCTCTCAAAAGTATCCGAACAGGACCGGACGCGTGAAAGAACCGACGCAGGACATTGACAACGTCCCGCCACACCTCCACCAGACCTACTGGTGTACCGAGAAAACAATCGAGTTTGTTGAGAAAAATCGCCGAGAAAATCAGCCCTGGATGCTTAGCATCAATCCGTTTGACCCGCATCCGCCGTTTGATGCACCTTGGGAGTATTACCGGCGGTATGACCCCGAAACGCTGCCCGGTCCGTACTTTCAGGAAAGCGATATTGCCTTTCAGTCGAAGTTAACAGATGCTGGTATTGATTTTCAATCTCAGGCGAAACCACCTGCAGAGTGGGACGACAAGCGGATGCAAGCGTCTTACTACGCTATGATTGAACAACTCGACCATGAATTCGGACGCATCCTCGACTACCTTGATGCCGAAGGACTCCGTGAAGATACAATCGTCATCTTCACTTCCGACCACGGAGAGGCACTCGGAGACCACGGACTCACCTACAAAGGATGTCGCTTTTACGAAGGATCGGTGCGGGTTCCACTCATAATTTCGTGGCCGGGGTCCCCACCCGTTACTGGGAAGGGGCGACAGTTCTTGCAGGACGTTCAAAGCGAAGCACTCGTTGAACTGCTCGATATCGTTCCCACGCTGTATGATGTGTTGGGCGTAGATGTTCCTTACTATGTGCAGGGCAAGTCGCTCGCCCCCCTGTTGCGCGGTGATGTTCCTTCCAACGAGCATCGAGAGGCGGTTCGTTGTGAATTTTTCGATGCAATCTCAATGCCTGACCAGACCCATGCCACGATGTATCGGGACCGACGCTGGAAACTCGTTGTGTACCATCAGAAAGGGATCTGCGAACTGTATGACCTTGACAACGACCCCTGGGAACACAACGACCTTTCTGAGCACACCGATTATCGAGAGGTCAAGTGGGAACTCATGCAGAAGAGTTTCGACGCGGCTGTCTATGCGCACCCGCAGATGATACCACGCGTCGCTTCGCACTAACGAAACCGCTATTGAGTTTGCCCTATTTGGTGCAGGTGGATATAGGGTCTGCCCCGTTTTGTGCAGTTCTTCTTGGCAGTTTACAAGGAATCTGGCTGGTTTAGTATTGCTTGGACTGGCATGGAATTTGCTCCTTGCTACTAAACTTTGGACAGTTTCTGTCCAAAACGCGGGCTGTTTCCACCGCATTTTGTGTGTTTTTTTCGCATTATAGCCACAAACGCAACTCAGAGAAAAATAAACTTAGATGCAGCGATGCGCAGCCCCGTAGGGGCGATATTGCTTCGCAGTGAGAATAGAAACGTTATCCCTCGCGAAGCTAGGTTTCCCCGTAGGGGCGATATGTTTATTGTGTAAAAATTGTCCAAACTTTAGTCTTTGCTATAGTAATAATGAATTCAGTTTAAGCATTTACGGGCAACCTTCAGAGAGGTGCTTATGCTCCATTTTCTCTGAGATTCTGCAACCTTTTCACTTCAAAAGTGTGTCACTATAATTAAGTGGGACCGTATACCGCGCTTAGCCACTGAGCAACGCCTGGCTCTCAGAACCGACTTCTAATGCAAGATTTGTGGATGATATATCGCTCTAAAAAATGATGCTTCTGGGCAGTATCATAGTATTTTCTAAAATTATGCACCTTTTTCGATGCCAAAATGCGTCACTAATAATCGAAAGGGATGACATCCCGTATTGGTTTGAAGAAAACATTAATGTGTGCCACTCAAATTAAGATACATTTTCAAGGTTCCCGAACTCACGTGAAAGGACGAGTTGAGGGGCAAAGTCATCGGTTACAGAAAGTGGAATACGCTTCCGACTGAAAGCCGACAGTTAATAATGAACTCATAGCGAGTACGCGCTAAGAATGGTTGAAAGTCGTGCGAAAGTTAATCATAGAATATGCGAGATACCGAAATCCTAAACGCGTTTCTCTAAGTTTATCGTAGCTAATG
>JAJECN010000060.1 GCA_022821965.1 Candidatus Poribacteria bacterium | reverse complement strand
CGAGGGGAGTATCCGAAACATTGCTCAGGCTACCACGCCAAGATACTGCGATATGTTGCTGTAGAAAATGGTTTAACTTGTGAAGTGGACGTTTGGTATACGCTTTGCACAAGCCCAATCCTTTAGGCTTGGGTCATTGACACTTCTCACCTTTTCCTATGTAGGACTTACGCAATTTTCTTACTAACAGCGACTACTATAGTAAACATCTCACAATCAGTGTAAGAACCGAGGTCTCAATTTACCAAATACCTGTCTTCGCTCTCGTAATGTGGAGAGATTTGACGCGTAAATTCTGATACCGCACGTCTGCCGAGTTCTCGGATAGTATTCGCTTGTGGTCCTACCTGTGAGAAAATGAACGACCCGATAGTGTGCGCCTCAGCAGTGCTTCGTCGATAAGACTCATCCCAGACGATCTGTTCGGTTTCAACATCGACAATGATTACACGGAGTGAGAGCAGATAGGTTTTCTGCATGTAATCTTGATAATCCATGACGTAACGTTGCCGTCGGACGGAGTAGCGTTCGCCATAATAACGCCTTGGACGGCTATCGGCATAAAATCGGAAACTTCCGATGATAACCGCTTTTACCTCGAAATAGTCTCCGAGTTCGCTCAGCTGCTTTGTATTGGAAAGCCAATCTTCTTCAATGGTTTCCCCTGTCAGCAGTCGTGTTGTTTCTGGTGTGCTGACGACTTCAAAATGTTTTTGGCGTGCTAAACCCCTTCGGAGGATTGAGGCGATCTCCTCGCCGATCTCTGGGGGTAACTTTTCGTTGCGTTCTACCTGTTTTTCGCTCACGAAAGGCAAAACGGCAAAGTTGGAATAGCGCGTGATGTCGATTTCAGATTGAACCTTCACCGGAATAGAAACGCGCGTTACGGCACTACTACATCCGCACAGTGTTAAAACTATCAATAGAATTCCAAATTTTTCGGGGTTTCCGCTTGCAAACCGAAAACTTGCTGTTAGAAATTTTGCTATCTGCATCCTGTGCATCCTCATTCCGTAGATGGGAGTTCTTCTTCGTCTTCTAACTGCGGGGCATCTTTATCGTCACCGCCACTGCGCCGAAGGTGTATACGGCACCGTCGATAGTTGAGTCTGTAGTATTTGTTGTTCGGTTCTAATTCTGCTGCGCGTTGGTAAGAGGCAATAGCCTCGTCCATGTTTCCGAGTGCTTCGTAAGCGACACCGAGGTTATTGTGTGCTTTTGAATCCTCTGGATCGATATTGATAACTTGTTTCCATCGGAAGACGGCTTCATTCCAGAGCTGCGCTTGTGCTGCTTTTATTGCAAATCGATTGTAAGCCTCGGTCTGCGTGGCATCACGTGATCCAGCGCATCCAAATAAAATTAAGCAACCGATAATAGCGATAGACGCGGGTCGGATGTATCTTAACACGTTTATCACCTCAGAATTTTGTGGTATTTATTTATGAATTACATCAATGTATTTTACACTATATCCACCTTTTGCGTCAAGGGAAAAATGGGCTTGTAAGGAATGTGTCAATCTGCTAAACTTTAAGTCTCACAGGTCATGATAAAATTGATACGTAGAAGGGGGAATTATCTGAATGTCCAATACAACTCCACTCCGCACGGTGATTGTCGGATGCGGTATGATATCCGCAGGAGGTTATCAACCGCGTTGCCAAGCGTACCCACATCTCATTGAATTGGTTGGCTACTATGATCAAGACGAAGCGCGTGCCTCGGCATTGGCTGAACGGAACGGTGGTCGTGTTTACAAATCGCTTGACGAAGTTCTAAATGACGCAAACGTAGAGGCGATTGTAAATTTGACGCTCCATATTTCTCATTATCCTGTTTCGTTGGCAGCACTGAAGGCGGGAAAACACGTCTATTCTGAGAAACCGATCTCTATCCGCACAGACGAGGCGAACGAACTCGTGGAAACAGCAGAAGCGATGGGTTTGAAACTCGCGTGCGCACCATCGGCAATTCTGGGCTATGTTCAACAGAACGTCTGGCAACGCATACGTGAAGGCGAAATCGGTGATGTTATCTCTTCAATCGGTAACTTCGGGGGTCCCTTAGAACACTGGCATCCGAGTGCTGATGCGTTTCTCATGCATGCCGGCCCCTTCCGGGATGTTGCACCCTATCCGCTAACGGCAATGACAACTATGATCGCACCGGTCAAAACTGTGCACGGTTTCGCGCGGGTCGCTGTTCCAAAACGGGTGCTAACCCAAGGGCCGCGTCAAGGCACTGAATTTGAGGTGAATGAGAAAGATCACGGATTTGCTGTACTTGAATTCGAGAACGGGGCACACGGGTTCATCTATCACAGTTTTACTGTTGCTTCCGGGATTCCGCCTTATGAAATCCATGGTACAGCAGGCGGGTTCTCCCTTCAGGCACATGATGACGGGCGGGGTATCAAAAAATTTACGCCTTCAGGCGGATGGCAAGATGAGCCGTCGCCTCCGAAAGCCTTCACTGGATTAGACTGGGGCAAAGGGGTTGCGGACTTTGCCGATGCGATCAGATCTGACCGAAACCCCCGTTGTAACGGTGCGCAAGCACGGCACGCATTAGAGGTGTGTGAGCGGATAATCGAATCGTCGGATGCAGGCAAGCCTGTTGATGTCGTAAGCCGCTTCCCTGCACCACAACCTGTTGGGGATGTGGCACCGTGGGAAGAGGCTTAAGGTTACAGTTTACTGACCGAGGGTTAGCATGTTGATGAAAAGGCGATACGCCCCGCCTACACCTGCTGGGAGTTGCCGGTAAAAGGCATAAGCGGCGTAAGTGTAGGTGCCTTGTCCGTATTCTGCATAGAGGAATCCGCCGTGTTGTGGCTCCTGCTCCCGGTCATTACATGTGAGGAGTGCCTGATAATTTGCGTCCCATTCGGTAAGGAATTTAGAACCGCGCTCCTCAACCCACTCATCGAAATCCGCCTCTGTGATTTGGTTCGGGTGACGAAAGATTGGGTTGTCCGGCATCAAAATCGTTACCTGTGAATCTTCTTCGGAGACCTCTTCTGGTCGTCTGCCCATTGTGTAAGGATACGGACCGAAGGGGGCTGCGTCGAATTCTGGGGTCTGGTATTGGACGATGAGATTGCCACCTTTATGCACGTAATCGAGAACTCTACTGTTATAGGCGACAAGGTCTCGCCGCACTGCATAAGCTCGGATGCCGACAAGGATCGTGTCAAATCTGTTGAGATCGCCGGTGCGGAGTTCTTCTCTGTCTAACATCTCTACATCGATTCCAATCTGTTCCAGAGCTTCGGGGACTTTATCGCCTACACCCATGATGTAGCCAACGCTCAAATTCTGTGGGAGTTCAAGCGAGATGCTGTGAAGTGTCATCGTGGCAGGACGAAACAGATGCCGCGGCTCAAGGTCTCGATGATCTATCGTCTGGTAGCCGGTGGTATATTCTTCGCCGTTGTATGTAGCGACTGCTTGAATTGTGTATGCGTTACCGGCTTCCACATCCTCAGTGGATACCTGAAAAGTAAATGTTTTGCTTGCACCTTCGTGTGTGAAGGTGAAGGGCGCGTTTTCAGGGGATGCCTGCCACCCATCGGGAAGTTTGAGCGAAAGTGTTCCTTCCGATTCACCCTTTACGTTATTTAGCATCTCCACTGTTGCGATGAAGGTCGTTTTCCCACTTGTCATTGTGGATTCAGAGATTGGAATAACGCCGATATGGGGCGAGACAGATAGACTAATAGCAGGAGCGACGGTTAGCAAACGCCGTCTTTCACCCCAAGGTCGGTTAATCGAACGCGTTTGGGCGGGCTGTGTCACTGTAAAGTCTACACCGTCTACGCGGTAGGTTACAACGCCGTGAACCTCAGGTGGTGTGAAGGGTAAAAAACGGGACTCCGGATGATTGAGTGTATAGACTGCATCATGGTATTCAGATGCCCGCGACCAATAGGGTTGCGTGTACGCCGCGTTTTGTGGCACTTCTACCTCGAATGCGATAGAGACAGGTTTGTTCGTCTCTATAGGGGTCATCTCTTTCGCGTCCTCGTCTCTTTGTATTTGATGCACGTTCCAGCCTTCAGGAGTGTCGAGCCAAGCATTGACGAATTCAGCAGCAATTGGTGCTGGGTTCACCATCCGAGTTCCGATTGAAAATTTTTGCCCGGGAATTGCGACGGTGAAGGTGTCAAGCGAGCGTTCCCCGGTGGGTTGAACAAGCACTTCCAATGACACGCCAAGCGCGGCGTTCGCAGCGGTCATAAATTCTTGTTCTTTATTCCTAAGTAGGAAAAGGAGGTGTGATTGATCACTGCTATTGATGTCCACTTCTTGTATCTTTTCGATTAACCCGCGAGTTGTTCTTAACCCGCTTATGAGATGAGGGACAATCGCCCAAGACTGACGGGCATCGTAGTCACTGACGGCAGCATCAACACTGTCCTGCAATTGCGCAAACTCTGCATTCAGAGTGGGAGCGTTGGCGAGTTTCGCCATGCCCGAAATTGTTGTGTCGAGTCCATCAAATAACGTATTTTCAGACTGTGGTTGCTCGGATAGGGTTGTGTCCACTAATCGCAATTCCGAAACCGAAGAACCTTTGGATGCGCGTGTCTGTCCGGCACCTTGTGAACGTTGGTAGCTAAGTCCTTGGCGTGCAATCTGAGAGTATGAGAGCCCCAACAAGGCGTTGTATTCGCCTGTATCGATTTTTAGAACGGGCGCATCACCGGTATCGTTGCTGCGTCGCCATCTGGAACGTGAGATATAGAGTTTCTTCGGTTGCCACGGGTGTAGTCCTGCTGCGAGGTGTTCTGGGAATCGATTTGCATCGCCTGCGACACGGAATGCCTCCAAAGTCACGACTCCGGATGCCTGATGGTGTCCATGTCCATCTTGGCGATTTCCTTGGTATCGAGAGATGATGACATCGGGACGGTAGAGACGGATGAGGCGAACCATATCTTCGAGAAGCATCTGGTAGTCCCATTTTTCCAAGGTTTCATCGAGTCGTTTGGAATAACCGAAATCAACAGCACTGCTGAAAAAGAGGTCTATACCGTAGTAGCGGACAGAGGCGAGGTGTTCCTCGGTTCGGACGATACCGAGCGCGTCAAACAATTCGGACCCAATGAGGTTCGCACCCCCTTCACCCCGCGTGGTTGAGTATAATCCTGTTCTGATGCCACGTGCCCTACTCAGCCATGTCAACAACGCCCCGTTTTCATCGTCGGGGTGAGCGACAGTGTGTAAGACGGTGGCAGTTGTCTGTAGACGTTGCAAAGCACGCCAAACTTCCGAAGCGTTTGTTGCGCCTGCCATTTCTCCGGTGTCTGCCATAGCCGTGTTCCCTCCTATTGTTCCGAGCAGTGCGAAAGCCAAAAGTGATGTTACGATTTTTTTCTGCATAAGACAATTCTCCAAGAAAAAATGTGCTTAAATTGTCTGAATCAGGATTTTCAGGATTAAAGGATGACCAAGATTACAGAGCACTTCGGAGCATTTCTACGCTTTGGGGAACCCCAAGGTGTGCCTCGGCTTTTCCTTCAAATTCAATGGATATGTATCCCCGAAATCCGACATCTTTTAGAATGTTTCCAATTTTAGCATAATCCAACTCTAATGTATACCATTCACCGCCGCCGTAATAGGTTTTCGCGTGAACAAGCACCGCCTCATCGGCGATCTGTTCGAGTTTTTGATATGGGTCTGAGAGGAAATTGCCGCAGTCCATTGTCACCTTCAACCATTCTGAATCAATGGCAGAAACGATACGATTGACACCTTCAGGCGTGCATGTTAATCCCCAGTGGTTTTCAAGTCCAAGGACGACCCCGTATTTTTCGGCATCTGGCAGGCATTTTTCGATGGCAGCGATGACCCACTCAAACGCCTCATCTTCTGTGTGTCCGGGGAGCGTCGGCTCTTGCCCTTCGGTTTTCATCAGTTCATTGAAAGAAGGGACGGTGCCCCATCGCCCTGAGTTGAGACGGATTGAAGGAATACCGAGTTCGTGTGCTAATCGGATGCAATGGATGGTGTGATTGATGTTTTTTTGTCGTGTTGACTCGTCTGGCGAAACGAAGCCTTGATGGATGGAGAGTGCGTAGAGATCGAGTCCATGAACGAAGGCGAGCCGTTTTAGTTTTTGAAGATACGGATTGGCTTCCGATGCCATCTGTTGATGTAGGATTTCAACGCCGTCAAGGTCAAGCCGCGCGGCTTCTTCAATGACGTGTTCTATAGGGACGCGTTCAGGTTTGAAATGCCAGTAGGAGTAAGTGGATACACCGAGTTTCATTTTTCACCTCAGTTAGAGTATTTGTGCGCTTCATGATAGCATAACTCGGAATTCAAATCCACTTTTTTGTTGGTTATAAGTTATCGGTATGGAGTCTTCTGTTCGTCTGGGAATGTTGCATGTTCAAGGCGCAATAATGCAGGTCGCAAATGTAAAGCATTCTCGCTGCGAAGCAAAATTTGGTTTCCGCGTGTGGGAGACCAAATTTGGGCGAGTACGCCGCAGAATTGCGCCACTATGAACGGGTGTTTTGTTAATGAAAGGTGATTCTTCAGAAAAGGCGCAATGAATTGCGCCACTACAAACGGGTGTTTTGTTTCCGATAATGTAGTATCTATCTCGCTATATTGTCACTGCTGTTTGAGTTTGCCCCACGGTATTATTCGCTTTTCTTTGCTCGGTGAGACGGACAAGAATGCTTCCGGCACCCACTCCGGATACAAATCCAGTGCCAACTCATTTGCTATTTCAATGGGTTCGCTGAGTCCATCTGTAGCCTTTACGAGATAGATAGCACTATCTCCAAAGATTTCACCGACAGGGAGTCTCTCACCGGGTACCGGCCTTTGGAGTATCCTTTTGAAACCATAGGCGATCCATTGTCCATCAGGGGACCATGCGGGAGAGCTTGCCCATTCACGTGCTCCTAATCGCGTCAGATGCCGAAGGTTATTTCCATCTATATCAATGACAAGGATATTCCTGATTTCATTTTCTAAACTATTAGTAGCATAGGCAATCTGTTTCCCATTGGGAGACCATGTGCATCCCGCTAACGCACTTTTTCCCAGTTTTCTCAACCTTCCACCATCGGCAGTCATCACATAGAGCAAAAAATTGCCTGCACCATGCTCCGGTCCTCGATAGGAGTTGAAGGCGATCCATTGGCTGTCTGGCGACCAAGCGGGATTCGTATTGTCCCCTTTTTTTGTCAACTGCTTCAGATTTGAGCCATCTGCATTAATTCTATAGATCTGCCGATCCCCGTTTCGATCGGAGACGAAGCCAATCCACTTCCCGTTAGGCGACCAAACAGGAGAATGGTTCAGGCTTGGGTGATCTATCAACCGACGCGATTCCTTGCTCCGGAGGTCGATGACATCGATAACGGTTCTCCCTATTTCTCTGGCTGCATAGGCAAGAAAGCGTCCATTAGGTGACCACGCGTGCTCGCCCCCTTTTTTGGCTTTATTGGTGTCAAGTTTTTGTAGATTCTGACCCGTGATATCAATGATATAGAGATCAGCAGTCCCTTCGTGTTTGGAGATAATAGAGAGTGCCTGAACTCTGGCTTGTGCCTTTTCGGTCAAAAGGCTACTGTTTACCAACAACGCGATGCCTAACATCACGTAAACCTGTATCTGTTTGAGTGCCATGAGGAGCTCCTTCGCGCCCTTTCGGTCGGACGCTGCTATTGGTTCCGATACCATTTCTGAAAGTAAATATCGCATAACAACTTTTTTCAAAGGAATACGGTAGCATAAACTGAAAGTTTATGCTACATGCACATTGAAAGATATTCAATTAGAAATGGTATTAGGTTTATCCGACACTGCCGCTGCCACCAGTCGCTCGAGACTTGGTTCTCTGCCTTTGCGGGACATCAACTTGTGGTTGGATTCATAGGCGATCAACGTCCCATCTCTATCAATAAGCCACCGTACTGGAATAGAGCGAATATCATACTGTTGGGCAAGCGGGCTCTGCCGTTCTTGCCCCGTGAAAATCTGCCGCCAAGGGATCTGATTTTCTTTGAGGTAGTCGCGTAGTTTTGTTTCATCCGGGTCAAGGTTAACCCCGATAACATCAAATCCCTGATCTTTATAGGTGTCGTAAATCTTTTTGACATTCAGTATATCACTGATGCAGAAACTATTCCAGACCGCCCAGAAATCGAGCAAAACGACTTTCCCGCGATACTGCTGGAACGAGATCGGTTTGTCATCAAGGTCGGTTGCGGAAAAATCGGGAACAGGTTTTTCAAGCAACGCCAAGGTAGGCTTAACCTTGCTGAGGTATTCTATCGCGAGTTCAGTGTTGCCTAACTCTTCATGGATCACGGCAATTCTATGGGACAGACTGCGCTTTTCTGGGTACTGCGCTTCAAGTTCTTTAAAAAGCTGAAGTACATCCTCATCCCGATTTGCCTTCTTAAGCAGATAACTGAGGGTCAAATGATCCTGAAAGTTTTCAGGGTTCATGACACCTTTGAAACGGTCGATAAGTTGATCCACATCTTTTTTTCGACCACTTTCAATATAGAGACGAGCGAGCATTGGGTAGATATCCAAAAGACTTTCATGGTCCGGCTGTCGCTGAAGTTTGGCTTCCAAATCGGCGATAGATTTTTCGAGGGTTGCCCCGTTGAGGTCTTCGCTCGATTCTTGTGCGGCAACTTCCACGCCTGCAGATGACCTTAACAATTCTAAATATTGAGGTATCCGCTCACTGCGATGCAGGTAATACGGATGAAACAGACTCATGTTGTGTAGATGTCCGAGCACTTCCAAGTCGGGGGTGAGTGTCAGAATGTCCACAGAGTCGGTGTAGTGTTGTCGGAGTTTCGTCGCCAAGGCAGCAGCTGCCGCCCCTTTGACACCTGCCTGCAGCTTGGGTAAATCCGTGAGCAGAACCCAAACGTTCACAAAGTGCATGTTGAGCAATTTGATAATTTTCGGTGAGGAGAGCGGACCCGCTCTCAAACTTTTGCCCGACCCTCAGCAGGATTCATCGTCGAGTACACCGAATAAAAGTACGGCATGAATTGGGCGATTCGATGCCTTCGCGAGTTCAACTGCCTCTTCAATGGGAGTCCACTCAATTTCAGTGAATTTGTAGAGCGCACTCTCAAATTTCTTCCCAGCTTTTTCTGCAGTGATGGCTGCTTCCCAAGCAATCGATTTTGGCTGCGGCTCTGATACTGATAGACTGCAGAGTTCCATGCGAGGCACAAACCCTATATCGACAGTTCTAAAGGCTCCGATATCTACGTTGCCATTGCGGGGTGGGAGCGATAGCGTCCATTGACAAATCGTTCCACTCTTGCGGTTGATTATTAGATGTCCAGCAAATTGGGCTGGTCTAAAGCGAGCACCGATGGACGCATCCAGTATGAAGAGCGCGTGGATTCGGAAGACGATATCAGCATATTCAGGCGAAATTGCCCGTAAGCACGCCTTTGCCCCGTTTTGACCGTGTCTGAGATTCATTGTCGCGCCTGGATGAAACTGGTGCAGAAAGGGGAGAATCCGTTTCGGGTCCAGGTCCCAGACATCGCCGACGTTAGCGGTTGATGGTGGAAGAAAGACTTGGAAATCCGTTGTGCTGTAGTGTTTCAATGGCTGCGCAGGTCCGGGATTGAATAACTTTAGCCACTGTTTCCATGTCATATCCACCGGCTCTTGCCATTGTGCCTTGGATCGATTAAACTTTTCTTCTGTTGCCCACTGTAGGTTATTCGCTGTATTTTCGATTGGATCCCAATGTGCTTGCACTGTGACAGTTGCTGAAGTGCTTAAAACATTACGAAGGTCTATCATTATTCACGCTTCTCCAAAAATAGTTTCTGAAATTTAGAAACGACACCGCCTGCCACGTTTCTTAAATCGTTTTTAGGAAATAGGTACAAACCTGCTTGAGAATGTTCAATCAGATTTACTGTGAGGTCGTTGACGCGTTCCCAATTTGACACAGCAACATCCGGTTTGAGAATACTGTTGTCAAAGTAATCAATATACTGAACACAGGCAACAATATTACCGGTTTTTCGCTTATCTTCTCCAACACGTGCTTCGACGAGAACGATGGATACCACGTAGGATACACCTTTTTCAATCTCCAAAACAGCATTTATATTTTCAGTTCTACTAAATGCTTCAAGCAAATGTTCCGCTACTAAAGGTTTAAGGTCGTCGTCCCCTGCAATGTCCAGAAGGATTTTGATGCTCCCGGACTGTTCTGGAAATTCCTGAACAGGTATGCCTTCTAATGAGATTGCTATGAAACTTAGTATTACACTAACGACAAGAAAAAGTATCAAAAACCGTTTCATTTTGTTCTCCTTTGACAATTTCGACTATTCATTCTCGGTTTTATCCTTGAGTGCTTCCACCACAAGTTGTTCTAACTTCAAACCTTTGGCTTCGCTTGAAATTAATGTGCCATCTCTGGCGATGAGACACGGGGCAGGGATGGAGCGAATATGATACTGTTGGACAAGTGGACTTTTCCATTTTTGTCCGCTGAAAATTTGCTTCCACTGGATGTCATTCTCTTTGAGATAGTTGCGCAGTCTCGTTTCATCGGTGTCAAGGTTAACCCCGATGATGTCAAATCCCTGATCTTTATAGGTATCATAAACCCTTTTCACATTCGGCATTTCCGCGAGGCAGAAACCGCACCAGATTCCCCAAAAGTCGAGTAAGATGACTTTCCCGCGATATTGCTGCAGCGAAATCGGTTTCCCATCAAGGTCGGTTGCAGAAAAGTCAGGCACAACCTTTCCAACCAGTTCTGACATAGGATTAACCTTTTTCCGATATTCTTCAGCAAGTTCGGAATTGCCGAGTTCCTCATGAATTCGGGCGAGTTCATCAAGAACATAGTAGTTGTCCGGATACCTTTCCTCAAGTTTCTCGAGAACTTCAAGTACTTCTTCATCCCGGTTTGCCATCTCAAGCATCGTGCAGAGAAGAAAATGTGCCTGAAGGTCGTCGGGTCTTATAGCAGATTTGAAACGATTAATAGGTCTGTTAGCATCTTCCTGCCGTCCAACTTCAATATAGAGACGGACGAGCGAAAAGTAGAGATTGAAGGAAGGTTCATTGTCCTGTTGTCGTTGAAGTCCCGCTTCTAAGGCGGTGATGGTTTTTTCAGGCGTTCCATACATCTCTTCTGGTGTTCGTTCCCAGACATTGGATGACTGGTAAACCTTGAAGGAAAAGCTCAGGTTTAGACAAGCAAACGATTGATTCGTATGATGTCGACAACGCGCGAGTGGTATAACATCGCCATATACGGCGATCTTTTCCCGCGTTCTTTCTCGATATCCAGTGTGAAACTGGTAGCCATAACTTACAGGCATCTTCGGATCTGCGTTGATAAGAAAGAGTGGCTTGCCACCTTTGGTATCCGCCGGACAGAGTAGGCTGTTTGCATCTGCCAAGTATTTCGGGTGAAGATCTGAGAGCCACTGAGGAAAATCGTTGTGTTCTTTCTGGTAGGTTTGGATCGCCTTACCAATCGCAAGCAAATTTTGGGTGCAGATTTCGATATGTTTCTGGTCCGGCTTTAAATCTGCGTCTTGTCCATGCGCGTTGGGTTTTGGTGACAACTCCTCTGGCGTTGGTTGGGATTTGAATGTCTCCTCTGGGTTAATCGCTTGTGCCAGACGCATCGCGCCCATTGGGACAGCAAAACAGATGAAGATGAGCAACCCGATTCCGGCAGCAACCTTTGTCATCGGATGCCGATTCAAGTTTTCAGCGAGGACGGTTCGGAGTCTTCTTTCAATCTTTGAGGAGCGTGCTATCGCGACAGCTGCGCGCGAAGTCGCTTTTTCTATTTTCACGTTGCGTGTAATATCAAGCAGAAGTTGCGCGTATTCGGTTGATTGATATCCGGCGTTTAGTACTTGGTCGTCGCAGGCTTGCTCTGCTTCTATCCGCATCCAGCGCACTGCGAACCACACAAGTGGGTTAAACCAGTAGACTGCACACGTTACCTGGGCAATCGTCTGCATCACCCAATCCCATCGTTTGATGTGCGCCAATTCGTGGAGTAGCACAGCACGGAGCCGCTCGGTTTGCCATTGATCCGCATCAACTGGCAGCAAGATTACAGGGCGTAAGAAGCCCCAAACCATTGGTACTGTAATCCTATTGCTGAGACGGACATTTGCTGGTTGATTCCAATTGGATCGGCACTGCTCAACAGCGCGGCTAAAATTGTTACCACAAGCGGAGATATGCCAGACAGCACCGATGCCGACAATCAAACGGATAAGAAGAAACAGACCGGCACCTGCCCAGGCTATCACCATCCAGTCTGTCCAATGCAGTGCGGTGAGGGGGTTGCTCTGACCTGTCACAGAGTTAGGTTGAGGCTGTGTTGATGTGATTGGTATTGAGGATATTGGCTTTGGTGACAATTGGCTCTGAGCAATTGGAACTGGTGTTTCCACCGGTAGGATACTGAGTTCCCACTTCGGGAGCACGAAAGATAACAGTGGGACGATGAGGCATCCGACAATTGCCATGCTCCAAACGAAACCGCGGACCGCCGCCGATTTGCGACGGAGGCAAAATGCGGATAAACCCGCAACGGCGAAAATAACGAAACTTTTCATCGTGGTGTCCACGAGAAATTTCAGCAATGGGTCTGCATAGAGCGTCTCAATGAATCGCATCATGACGAGGTGTCTCCTTTTTTCGCTTGCTCAATGAGTCGGCTTAAACGGTCAAGTTCCTCATCCGAAAGGTCAACCTCGGAAACCAGCGCGATGACCGTTTTCTCAATGGATTTATCGAAGAATGTCTGAAAAATCTGTTTGAGCGCGGAACGTCCTGCAAGATGGCGTGGTTGCGTTGGACGATAGATATAACGTTTGCCATCTTTTTCGTGGGTGAGGTACCCTTTCTCCTCCAAGATTCCCAACAGTGCTCGAACTGTAGAGTAAGTTGGTGGATCAGGGAGGTCTTTGAGCACATCGGCAACGGAAACACGACCGCGTTGGTAGACGATATCCATGATTTGCCGTTCCCGACGACTCAGTTTGATGGTCCCGTAGTCTTCCATTTTTTCACCTAATCTTCGGGCAGGAAACTCCCCAAGTATTTATACTTGGGAGGAATGCCCGCTCCTGTAATTAAAGTTAAGGCGTGTTAGCACTCTGAAATCAGACTGCTTTGAGCCCGTTGTTAATCGTTTGTTTCCTT
>JAJECN010000059.1 GCA_022821965.1 Candidatus Poribacteria bacterium | reverse complement strand
GTATCAGTCATTTTATCACACAGGTGTATCACCAAAAACGCCCGCATTCGGCGTTAGGGTATCTGACACCTCTCGAATTTCAGCGAAAAAACTTGTCTTAACTTTGCTAAATTGTGGTCTGAATAAACGTTGGCACTTCATAAAGATGATATTGAGGCAGCTTCTCGATAGATTTCACTTATTTCCTTTGGCATATCAGAATGGGGGTCGGGTTGTTCCGATAACACAGTGGGAAATACTATTTTATCCTTAAACCATATTACGGGTCCACTACAATTTAAACACTTTGAAACCTTAAAGTGTTCTAAGAAAGAATGATCTGAGTACCAGATGCTTTGCCCTTCTAACTCGGGGATACTCTGTGAGGCCAAAAATCGCCAATGATGCTGTGTACCTATTTTACAATGAGGGCACACGAAATTTTCTTTAAGAAGTTCAGGTTTATAATCCATTTATCTTCCCTCTAAATTAAATTAACGAATAATGGTGTCGCGAGACTGATTTGAAGAAGAGACAAGGTCGATGCACCAAATGCCGTGTGCCTTGCGTGAATCAACAGGATTGGTGAATACAAGCCGACTTTCACGTGGTGACACGCGGCAGACTGCACACCGTACCAGCAGGGAGTTCCCACAACTGTCTTGTCGATCAGGATGTCTTCTGAATGCCGAGTGCTCTGGAATCCAAAAAATTCGTGACAAAAATTTTCTTTTTTGCTATAATATATTTGACGTGGATTCAAGGCTTTGAAAGTCCCTTGCTAATAAAGTGTTATTCACGTCAGGGCAGCTTCCTAATTTCTTAGGTGCGCCGCAGGTACTACCAATACCCGCGACGCTTCAGCACTGCCATAGTACTGGTATGACAGTGCTGGTTTCTATTGTATCACAACGGACGCTTTGCATGTGAGATTATTAATGGAAACCAGCACCCTATAGGGAAGGTTGCCGAATACCTTTCTACTCCCTCGCGATGCGCTTATCAGCGCACCCACCCCTATAGTCCTGTCATTTTTCTTAGACCCAGAGAAAAGGGTATTCCTTTACTCTCATGTTGTAGCCTACGAGAGGACTATGAACATTCGATTTGCACCAAACACGCTATATTACGGCGATTGCCTTGATATTATGGCGGACTTTCCCGACAACTATATCGACCTGATCTGCCTCGACCCACCGTTCAACTCAGATGAGAAATATAACAAGGTTTTCAAGGATTCCGGCCTCCTTATTGATCCACAAATCAAGGCGTTTGATGATGTCTGGCTCTGGGACAACACGTCTGCAGAACGCGTTGAACACGTCAAGAACGCTGTCGCCAACCCGGCATCAAAAGTCATCGCAGGCTTTGAAGGCTTCATTCCCCAAAGCAAGATGCTGTCCTACACCTCCTACATGGCAGAACGCTTGTTTATCATGCACCGAATATTGAAGGACACAGGAAGCATTTACCTGCACTGTGACCCCTACGCCAGCCACTACCTTAAACTCGTGATGGATGCGATTTTCGGTGAGAACAACTTTCGGAATGAGATTGTTTGGTGTTATCATGCTGGAGGTGCTACGAAAAAGCATTTTCCAAAAAAACATGATATTTTATTGCTTTATGGAAAGAACGCTAATGTTTCCTATCACGATGCACCTCGGGGAATACCTTATAGGGATTTCTATGCATATGACAAAAAAGGAAATATACAAACAGATAAAGGATACCATCCTGATGGGAAGATGGTCCCTGATTGGTGGGAAATAAGTGCTATCAGTTCTGTAGCATCTGAACGCCTCGGATATCCAACCCAAAAGCCGCTCGCACTTTACGAACGCATCATCAAAGCGTCCTCTAATGCTGGCGATCTCGTGCTTGACCCTTTCGCAGGCTGTGGTACGACGATAGAAGCCGCTAAGAAAAACGGGAGGGATGTTATCGGTATAGACATCCTGCCCTTCGCACTCCGTTTGATAAACCGCTACCGCCTTGCCCCTAACGGTATAACGCCACTTCCAATCGAAGGTGTGCCTGTTGATATGGACACCGCCCGTCAACTTGCCAAAACCGTTCCGTTCAAGTTCCAAGATTGGACGATCTCACTTATAGACGGCTTGGCATCCAACCCACAGAAAGTTGGAGATGATGGTATTGACGGGTTTGGGATGTTCCTAAACAAGCCTGATAACATGGATCGCAAAGCGATTATCGTTCAAGTCACAGGTGCTTCCGGCTCACAGAAGGCGAAGTTTGATAGACTTCACGCGAATATCCGAAACGAGAACGCCGCGATGGGTATCCTAATCACACTTGATGCGCAAACTGCACAGCGCAATTGGAAACATACCTTAAACCCTATAAGGATGGGCGAAACCACTTATGCCCCTATACAGTGTTTCTCTATCGAGGAATACTACCGAAACAACAAGCGATGGGATCAGATATTGACACTCCCTTCGCTGGCAAATCCGTGGACAGGGAAGCAGATACAGCAGAAGATTTTATTTGAGGAGTAAAGGGCAAGACTGACATTGTTCCCTAACTTTACAAGAAAAAATATGTTTACAGCACAAGTAGTCCTCAAGACACAATCCCTTGGGACGCTCTTATCCAGCAAGGAAATCACCGGGGCAACACAACAGGAGCTCCAGCCTTCTGCAGAAGATTGGGCACAGCAAACGCTTCACGACCTCGGCTATCGGTCAATCCCGTACGCCGACGGATATTGGCTACGAGACGGGACGCTTAAGCATTACGACTGGGGCAAAATCGTTTTGACACTCGAACTCATGGAGGGAATGTAGATGCCGATTGGAAGTGAATCTGATAAAGACATCATCAGACCGAAACATCAAATGGTAGTACCGGGACTCGGCGTATTTATTGCACCGAAAGCCGTCGCCCGTCTGTTTCGACTCCACGATTATACAAAGTGCCCGCGGTTGGGTCCCCAGAAACCAAAACAGGTGCTTTACCCTATCCTGCGACCGAATGTTATGCACTGCCCACGCTACTACCATCTCAGGCAGGCAGCACGGTTCAACACCACAAGAGGAAGCAACATTCGTTCCACCCAGTGAAGATATCCAATTCATGACACATATTAGGGAACCTACGGAAGTCTATGTTGTTATGGATCTCCACAGACATCTGGCGGTCTTTGCAATTGCTACCACCCTCAGCACTATCTTCCACTTCGTTTCAGGGAGGTTTTTCACAGCATCGGCAGGTCAGATGATTTCGACAGGGGTTCGACGATATTGATAAGAGAAAAGAAAGCGGCGCGCCAGTGACAGCATTTCGGCTCGGTCGGTTGGACAGGTAAGAGACACACAGCGGAAATTTGCCGTACACTGGCGTTTGTGTAAGTCCTGTTAAGATTAAAGATAACCTGCCTTGGACAGTAGGTTTGCGAGGTTTCTCTTTCTACCACAACGTCCTATCAAAATCTGCAGAGGTTTACCTTGGAAGTTCACTGTAAATTGTTGTCGATGTCTTGGATTCGTCCAGTTAATACCCCGTCCATGGAACAGAACAGGAACGTACACAGTTTCCCCACTCTCCTTTCGAGTCGGAGTGATGGTAGCGGCAAATTTCAAACTATTTTCTAACTTTTCACGGACATCCGATTCCTCGGCTTTACCACTTTTGAGTTCAATTGGAACCGCGATGACGGTCTTTTTAGCATCATTGTCGTAAAACAGCATCCGGTCGCACCGTTTCCCGCTTTTTCCGCGTGCGTCAAATTCTTCCTCTACATCTATCACAACCTTCTCGCTGGGTATGTCGGTAAGGTATACCTGACAGCCCTCTCCGCTGCATGAATTCGTGAGGCTGTCTGGGGATACCTGCTCTTGAATATAGGTAAGCCCTTTACTCAGATTCAACGGCATCGCTCGCTTTCGTTTGCTCAATTCTATTTTGGAGCCCTGCGGACTCGTTATAGAGATCCTCTGCTATATCTAAATGGTCTTCCGGTTCTATGCCTTCAACAAGGTCAAACGGGAGTTTTGCGACAGGCTTGTTCTTATGAAATTGCCATGCCCCGACCTCTTCCTTTTTCAGGCAGTCTGCTGATTCATTTGTGGATTCTCCCCGTTTCCGTAATTCACCTTCGCGGATTAGGTTCCCGATCTGTTGGAGGAGAAAGTTGCTATGTGTTGTAATGAGGACGCGAACACCGGCTCGGACCAAACGGGCAAGGGTTTGGGCGATTTTAGTTTGTGCCCCCGGATGTAGGTGAGATTCAGGCTCTTCAATAATGAGCAAATCCCCCTGTCCGACGACACCTCGCAGAAAGAGAACTAAAGGGGCAAGCTCGGATACCATTGCCGAGGAGTGGCTCATCCGTAGTGTCTCTTCCGCCTGTTCTGGACGGTACAGAAATTCTGGGTACGCTTCTGGCGTGGAGCGTTTAACCTCTATTCTGCCATCCAGCAGCTCCGCCTCCAGTTGTGCAGCAACGCGGCTTATTCTGCTTGATGATCTTTTGCGTTCCTTGTATTGGAAAATCTGCTCCAGAAAGTCCCCTATCATTCCTGAAAACGTAGAGACTTCAAGGCGATCTAAACCGATGCGCGTTGCTCGCTTAATAAGGGCAGTCGCAAGCACATCTCGGCTTTGCATAACACCGCTCCGAGCAGCAGGCAAGTAGTATGAATTCCTTGCACGCCACCGATGGGTGCGTAAAGTCCGAAATAGGCGTTCAACATCGGATACTTTACGGAATTCAGTCTTACGTTTTGCATCGAGGAGAATCATGTCTGAATTGATGTGCACGGTTATAACCGGATCGGCGGATCCAGCAACCCGCGCCTCAAAATTCCAACACGTTTGATCTCGGTCGCGAATCGACAGTGAAACGTTCATCTCATTGTCTCGGCTCCCAGTGAACCGAATTAACTTGGAAACAGTCTCAAGGTCGAAACACCGTTCGAGCTCATTTGTAAAGTCTTCTTGATCTGTGAGTCTCGCCTCCAACTGGGTGTGTATCCGCTGGGGCAAATCGGAAAATTTGAACGGATGCTCAGGTGTATTTAATTTTTCGAGTACCTCTAATATTTCTTGTTCTATCTCTTCCTGCTGGCGTTGTGAATAGTCGTGTAGAAAACGACGAGCAGGACTGAAATAAGAAGCGACAAAGCCTGCCCAAGGAAATTGTGAAATTCCTCCAAGATTTTGGTATAATGCGTAAATGAGGGCGGCGAGATATGTCTTGCCGGTGTTGCTCTCACCGACGAATACAGTCAGTGGACGCAGATCTATTTCCGCCTTTTCTATCGGACCAAAGTTTTGGACGTTAAGGTGGATGTCCATTGTTTCTTCTCCTGTTGATGCTAGCTTTGAATCAATTATATGCTCATCTGCGATCAATTGCAAGGAAAAGCCAAAGTTCATTTTCTCCGTTTATTTTATTTCCTGCCCATCTACAATCCCCTGTCCCTCTTTAATGCGAAGGATTTGATTCGACTTCAGGTTGGCAAACCGTTCTATAAGCCCACTTTGCCAGTGAATCTCAAGGGTTTCGACCACTGAATTCTCCCCAAGCCCAAAGTGAACGCGGAGGTCGCTTTGTGAGAGGTAACTCGCTCCACTTCGTACTTCCTTGGAAAGAGACAAATCACCAGCCTCGACAACTATCTTTGTACCGATACCGGATGTGTTGCTTCGAGTACCAATAGGTTGGACTGTCAACCAGTGATTGCTATTACCCCCCTCGTTTCGGAGAAGCGTTGCGCGCTGATTGGAGTTATTGAGGAAAATATCAATATCCCCGTCATTGTCGTAGTCTCCGAACGCCGCCCCTCGGCTAACTTTCTTCGGGAGTCGTGTCAGTCCTACCGCAGTAGACGCATCGGTAAAGCGAAACGTGCCATCCTGACCACGCACGTTGCGAAACACCAAATCCGCCTGTGGATAGGTACTCTCCGAAAAAAGCGAAATGTTCTCCTGAAGGTGTCCATTCGCAACAAAGAGGTCAAGGAGACCATCGTTATTGTAATCAAAGAATTCGACCGCCCACTTAAAATACGGAAGTGTTATTGCTCCAATTCCTGAAACGAAAGAAACATCGGTAAAAAATGCAGTGTTTTCGTTTCGATAGAGAAGCACGGGTAGCGAAGAAGCATTACTAACAACAAGGTCAAGGAGACCATCGTTATTGTAATCACCGAATGCGCTTCCCATCCCGCTTCCCGGAAAACCGTTCTCATCATATCCTGTCCCGTTGAAATCGGCGGTCTCGGTAAAGGAGCCATCCCCGTTGTTATAGTAAAAGAGGTCCGCCTCCATATCGTTGGCGATGTGTAGGTCCGGTGTCCCATCGTTATTATAGTCTCCGACTGCGACAGCAAGACCGAGGGCACGATGCGAAATCCCCGCTGCTTCTGTAACATCCGTGAAAGTGCCATCTCCATTATTACGATAGAGGATGTCAGGTTCACTTACAAAGTGGCTGCCAGCAATCTGATCCGTCGGGCTGCAATATGTTCTGATGCCCTTGGTCTCCCACCGTTGGTTCTCTGCAAAAGAAAATTTCATATAGTTGACAACGTATAGGTCAACATCCCCATCTAAATCGTAATCAAGGAAAGCACAACTCGTACCCCAACGCTCATCGCCGACCCCCGCTTTTTGCGTCACATCAGTAAAAGTACCATCGCCATTGTTAGAATAGAGTCGGTTGGTTCCATAGTTGGTCACGTAAATTTCGGGGTACCCATCATTGTTGACATCGGCAGATGCACACCCAACCCCATAGCCTATATCACCAACCCTTGCCCTATCCGTAATATCGCTAAAAGTGCCGTCGCCGTTGTTCCGATAGAGTCTGTTTCGTGGGAGATGGGTTTGGGCGTTTTTTTCGCTAACTGGCGGTGGGATATGCGTAGCGTTCACTATATAAAGGTCGAGGTGCCCATCAATATCAAAGTCAAAAAAGAGAGCACCAGAACCGAGCGTTTCGATGAGAAATTTTTCACCGGTTCTGCCATCAACATGCTGAAAAGTGATGCCTGCATCGGCAGTAGCATCAACGAATTGGACTTCAGCAAAAGCGAACGTAGTCAAGGTGAAGAAGAGGGCAATCCAGAAAAAGCATCTCATCTTTCCTGAGAATACCTTTCCTGTTTTTCACGCGCGTGTCGCGCCTCACTCTTCAAACCGAGGGTAGTGCAAATCTCGGCGAGAGTATCCCAATAATTCGCCTCAGTAGGAGAAAGACGGACAGCAGTTTGCGCGTGGGAGAGTGCTTTATCCAAGTCTACCTTCAATTCTGCATAGCAAACAGCGATATTATTATGAGCAATCGCGAGTTCCACATTAATAGCGAGTGCTTTTTGATAAGCCTTAATGGCGAGGATGAGTTCTCCCTGCTTATGGTAAGCATGCCCTAAGTTGTAATGTGCGGTTGCCAAATCAGGGTTAAGAGAGATCGCACGTTTGTAACTATCAATTGCATCTTTAAAACGCTGGCGTGCGAGGTAAACAATCCCCAAATTGTTATAACCCCTTGCGTCATCTGGATGCTTTTTTACCCACATCTCGGCTTCCTTAAGGAGTGGATCTGTCTGGCGGAGGACTTTGAAGAACGCCATTGTTGCAACGGCTTTTTCCTTTTCGCCGCGTTTTATATAAATTTGAGCAAGTTGGTAATGTGCCTCCGTGTTATCCACCTGAATCTCGATAACCTTTTCAATAGCGACGACTGCATCATCCCAGCGTTCTTGTCTCGTATAGACCTTACCCAATCCGAGGGTTGCGCTGGTGTTGTTTGGATTGAGATGCTTGGCTTGCTTATAGGCACGCGCAGCCTGCTCTAAATCGTCCTGTTTCAAGTGAACTTCACCGAGTCCGGCATAGGCATCTCCCCACTCTGCATCAACAGCAATAGCCCGTTTAAACGCTTCAGCGGCACGTGGGAGCGTCCCTTTTTTCAGATAAACTAAGCCGATGTTATAGTGCAGTTCAGCCGTCATAGGAGACAACTCAAGTGCTTTCTGATAAACATCAAGCGCAGCATCATATTCCTTCAGTTCGGAATATGCGATCCCGAGTTTGTTATAGATAATAGGGGAATTTGGATCAAGCGCAATGGCTTTCTTATATTCGGAGATAGCTCGCTCAAACTCTCCAATAGCGTGATAGGCAGTGGCATTCTTATAGTGCTTTTCGGCAGGTGAAGAATCGGATAAGGCAATGCTTCCAAAGACACTAAAGAGGATAAATATGGTGAGATACTTTAGCATACGCTTTCCTCTGGTGTAAGGGCGACGCGAATGTCGCCCTTATCAAGCGTATTTCTAATCGCGATCAGCCTTAATACTGCTCCACGTCGTCGCGAGTTTCTCTGCTGGTTCCACCGGTAGGAAATCGCCAGTCATAATTTCTTCGATTTCTGCAGCGGTGAGAATTCTGTTAAAGATAAACACCTCGTCAATAATACCCGTGAAAAATTCTTCGCCGGGGTGACGTGCCCCAACCATAATAGAGCCATCAATCTCAGCAACAGCTGGGGGTTTAGGTCCGCCGCCTGCTTTCTTGGCATCGTTGTAGATGACAACCTCCGATTTGGTGTCGTGGGTCACTGCAAGGTGTACCCAGTCTTCAGGTTGAATCTCATCGCTAACGGCTTTTTGCGCCCAACCGGGGGCACTCGACCAGAAATAGGTTTTCTTATCGCCATTTCTGAAAATTGATGCCCATTTCAGGGACCCCGCCGTCACCATGTAATTCCAGTCCCGAATTTGGGCTTTGCCGCGTTTAACCCAGAAAGCGATAGAGAACTGTTCTCTTAACTGTAAAGTATCATTGATAGGCACCATTACATGCTGTCCCTTCGTTCCGTCAAATTCCAATGCCTTACCGAACTGTCCATCTACCCATTTAGGACTTTCGATAAGTTCGCCATCATGACCATGCACGGAACCATCTCCAGCATCACCGCCTTTTCCTTCATCAAAAGAGAGATATAAAACGAGAGATTTGTCATCCAACCCAGCATATAAAGATGTTGTAAGGGTGAACAGGACGAATATTGCAACAAGCACTCCTGTAAATTGTTTGAATTTGCGCACAGTGCATTCCTCCTTTAATCATACAAAACGCTGTATGACTTGCCGAAACGATAAATCGGATATTACGAGAGAAACCTAATTTAAACTTAGACGACCGTGTAAATTTATTCGATGGGTGCTAAGCAGTAAAAACACTAACAGGCACCACATTTCTTACAAACAGCCGTATCACATTCACTGGTTGTAAAACCTTTTTCGTGCTTGTGGAACTCAAGTTGTAGGAATTGGGGTTTGACATTGAGATCAAGATGGTCCCACGGGTTGACTTCATGCAGTGGGCGTTGGCGTGTCGCGTAAAAGTGCGGAACTAATTCGTGCTTACGGAAGGCTTGATTCCACGGCACACCGTGCGCAAGTTCAAGGATAACTTTTCCAAGCCGTCGGTCACCACGCGCGAAGACTGCCTCTTGGTGTGCAAGTCTGGCACTTGCTGAGCCGACCTTTATGCTACCAAGCCGGTTAATCTCGCGTTTCAGAAAATCAAGTTTTCGGGAGATGGTTTTCGGGGGTTCCATCGCTACCCATTGGAAAGGTGTATGTGGTTTAGGCACCATAGGTGAGATGGTGAAACTGATACGGGCTATCCTCCCCGTTCGCTTGGCATGAGGTAGAAGAATAGTTCGCATCTCTTTTGCCATATCGACAATAGCCTCTACATCTTCGGGGGTCTCATGCGGGACACCGATAAGGAAATATAGACGAAGGTTGAGAATGTCCCGTTTCAACGCTTCCTCGAAAACGTGATAGAGACGTTCGCGTGGGATCGCCTTATTGACGACCTTTTGGAGTTCTTCAGTCGCAACTTCCGGGGCAATGGTAATCGTCCCTTGTTCGCTGTCTGCAAGCGCGTCCAATAAAGGGGCACGGACAGTTTCAGCACGGAGCGAGGCACAAGAGATTCGGAACCCACGTTCAACAAGACCCGTGGCGATCTCATCAATATGCGGATGGTCAGAGATAGAAGCACCTACGAGTCCGATCCTGTCTGTAATGCCGCGTGCGCGTTCCGCAAGTGCGAGCGTGCTCTCTATAGATCGATGCCTCGGCCATCGGCGTGCATAATCAGCAACACAGAAACGGCACTGCCTACCGCATCCTCGTACAATTTCAATCAGATGTGCGTTTGAAAATTCAGTATTCGGTGTGTGGATGTGCGTGCAGGTCTCAACATCATCAAGTTTCGGAACAGCACCAGCATGAATCTGAGGCGGCATACCGGGCTTTGGAGAAACAGCATCAATAGTTCCATCATCGCGATAGGTTACATCGTAAAAACGGGGCACATAAAGCCCTGGAACAGTCGCAAGCACCTCAAGCAATTCACTCTTCGGCGCGCCAGACCGCTTCCACTCATCAAAGTACGCCATGAGTTGATGGATGACAAGCTCGGCTTCCCCGACGACAAAAACATCAACGAAGTCAGCAATCGGTTCTGGATTGTAAGAAATGTTAATGCCACCTGCAATGACAAGTGGATCCCACTCCGTACGTGCTTCAGCAAGCGGTGGGATGTTCGCTAACTCTAACGTGCGAGGAATGTTTACATAATCCGACTCAAAGGAAACTGAAAACCCAACGATGTCAAATTGGTTCAATGCGGTCTGGGTCTCAAACGAGAAAAGTGCCTTTTTCTGGGCAGCAAGTTTCCGAAGATAGTCAAGCTCAGGCACAAAAACGCGCTCGCAACCGGTGTCCTCCCGACTGTTGAGAATCGCGTACATTACCTGAACACCAAGACTTGACATACCCAAGGCGTACGTGCTCGGATAAACAAGCGCAAATCTGTTAGGTTTTCTGAAATTATTATGTGCGCCGTGTTCTTCACTATGCAGATGTTGGTAGTGCTGACGTAAGTCCAATGTTTGCCTCAAATATAACAAAGCGCGCTTAGAAACCGCACTTAAAAAATAAAATAAACGAAAAGCGAAAATACGATGCACGCCACATTGTCCTATCAAAACACAATGCGGCGTTAGTCCGTTTAGGAATCCGAATCAAACGATAAGAGTTAATATAGAGTTAATTCCTATTTGTCGTCTCTACCCCTTTTTTGAACACGCAGAAACGCTGGAATCTCCCAATCTGTTTCACGCTGCGGTGTACCTTGATCCTTTCCGCGGGTAGGTTTTCGTTGTGGTCTGCCTTGGGGTTCCTGCTCCTGTTCCGCGGGTGGTGTGGTATTTTCAGCGCGCCCACGCCTTGGAACTGTGGATCTACCAGATGATGGTCCACCGACACCGGACAGGGACCTGCCAGAACCCGGAACACGCCGCTTAGATGCAGCCGCTGGCTGTCTCTGATATGTATCCGCGTCATCATATCGCGCAGCACTTCTGTCAGTACCTCTGAATACCTCTTCCTCATTAGAATCAAAACCTGTCGCGATGACAGTTACAAGAACTTCATCTCCGTGTTCCATTTCATCCCTGTAAACGAGACCAAAGATAATTTGGGCATCAGGTGCAGTATCCTGAATAACCCCCATCGCTTCATCGAGTTCGTGCATCATGAAATCAGGGGGTGCAGTGATGTTGACAATCATACCGACAGCTCCAGCGATGTCGGTCTGTTCAAGGAGGGGTGAACTGATCGCCTGTTCTGCAGCAATTGGTGCGCGATTATCACCCGTAGCACTCCCCATGCCCATCAACGCGCTGCCGGCATCGCGCATAATAGATTCAACATCGGCAAAGTCAACGTTAATTTCGCCTGATTCCGTCACAATGTCGGATATGCTCTGAACCCCATGCAGAAGAATCTCATCTCCCTTACGAAATGCCTCTCGGATTGGAAGCTTCCTGTCCATAGTATCGATGAGACGCTGGTTTGGTACAACAATTACGGAATCTGCAGCTGCGCGGAGTTCTTCAAGTCCTGTCTCAGCGGCGGCTGCACGGCGTTGTCCTTCAAAGTTAAAAGGACGTGTCACGACCCCAATAGTGAGCGCACCGCGTTCTTTTGCCAGCAAAGCAATGAGCGGTGCTGCACCGGTACCAGTTCCACCGCCCATACCAGCAGTGATGAAAACCATATTTGCATTTTCTACAATAGTTTCGAGCTGTTCTCTGTCTTCATCAGCAGCTTTTCTGCCGATTTCGGGGTCTGCTCCGGAACCTAAGCCCTCGGTAGTGTTATAGCCGATCTGGATTTGGGCAGCCCCGAGGCAAGTCATAAGTGCTTGTTGGTCAGTATTGACAGCGTAAAATTCTATGCCAGTGAGCCCCGCTTCAATCATACGTTTCACAGCGTTTCCACCCGCTCCACCAACTCCTATGACTTTAATTTTGGCACGTACACTTTCAAATTCTTCCTGTTCAAATTGTATCATCTTGGATTTCAGTTACTATAACAAAGACACAGCAACCTAATTCCTCCTATCGTTGTAGCCTCAATCTCCAGACCGAGGTCCTCTGATAACTTTCATCGGATTCGCTTTTTCACATTAAATTATACGCTATTAGAGAAGTTATGTCAAATGTTCCCGCAAGTTTAGCGTAAATAGGGTTGCCCTATTAAGAACATACCTAATACCCGAACCACTCTTTGATACGCTGCAAGAACGACCCGAAGGCATTGCTTCCATGGCGAGCGTCATGTTCACGCTCTTGCTGCCGCAAAGTCTCACCATAAAGAGCAAGCCCTATCCCTCCAGTGTACATCGGATGGTTGACTCGGTCAGTTAAGCCTTGTAATCCGCGCGGGTAACCGATCTGGACGCGCAAGTGGAGCATAGCCTCGGCGAGTTCTTGCAAACCGTCCAAGAGGGCAGTACCACCAGTCAGTACAAGTCCACCCGGGAGTTGAATGTCACCCAATTCATCACCAATCACTTCTAAGATTTCAGCCATACGGTACTCAATAATTTGGGCGAGTTCAATTCGGTCAATGAAACGCGGTGGTGTTGAATCACTCGTAACTGGAATAGACCTTGTTTCATCAGGATCCACTAATTCTGTCCAAGCACAACCACGGTTAAGTTTCAGTTCCTCCGCTTCAGGAAGAGTAACTTTTAAGTACTGAGCAATATCGTTAGTAATGTGCTGTCCCCCGACAGGAATCACTGCTGTATGTTGGATAGAATCTTCTTTATAAACGATAATTTCAGTCGTTCCATCACCAATGTCAACAAGGGCGATGCCAACTTCACGTTCATCTCTTGAGATAGTTGCTTGTGTAGCAGCAAGAGGTGCGGCTACAAGGGTCTCAACTATGGGCACCCCTGCCTTTTCGATACTATTGAGCAGATTTTGAATAGCCGTTGTGCCCCCTGTAATAATATAGGCGTAAGCCTCAAGACGCGCACCGGACATACCAACGGGTTCCCTAATACGATTTTGTGCATCAACGACAAAATTTTGTTCGATTACATGTAGAATTTCTCGGTCAGCCGGAATAGATATTGCTTTCGCCGCTAACATCGCTCGGTCAACATCATCCTGCGAAATCTCAGTATTTGCCACTGAAACGACACCATGCGACGTTTGACCAATAACATGTTCACCAGAAACACCGACACAGACAGCGTCTATTTTCACGCCTGCCATCAACTCAGCACTCGAAATGGCTTTGCGGATCGCTTCAGCTGTCTGATTGATGTCAACGACAACACCACGGCGAAGCCCTTCGGATGTAGCATGTCCAACGCCGATAATACCTATTTTTTGGGCGTTCCCGTGCAGAGTATTCCCAACAACTACTGAAATTTTGCTTGAACCGATATCAAGTCCCGCGATAATATTTTGTTTTGGCATTTAGATATTTTCACCTCCTCCGCCTTTGGTAGCAAGGACATTAGGCAGGAGCAGAGACGTCGTTCCATAGTACCCAGCGGTACTTACGAGATAGGACTAATCGTCTTCAGTATAACCCCCTAAGTAGAGCGCATCTTGGAACCTTGCATCAAGATACGGTGTTGCGTTTGGAGCATCACTAATAAGCCCAAGGACCCGAGTTCTATGCTGCTTTAGAAGCAGAACCGTATGATGAAGCCCAGATTCAATCGTATCTGCAGCAAGCCATACTGGCACAGGTAGCCCATCAATCCGCAGCTCAATTTTCTGGGAATCACTCGCATCAATAGTCTCCATCTGCGCCGCAAGATTCGGTTCCTGAAGCAGGGTCGTTTTTAGAACCGTTAATCCCAATGTAACTTCGGGCATCTGCACCGCAGTACCAACTTTAGGGAGTTGATCGCCTTCCGCCAGAAGTATTACCTTTCCTTCGAGTTCCCCAGATTTCTGTAAACCTGCTTTTCCAACCTCTATATTTTTTAACACATGTCCATCAATATCTACCAGAAAAAATGAACTATCAGCAGATGCAGGAGTTTGCGCGGCATCATCAAACCTCAGAAGGGCAAAGGGTTCACGCTCGGTAACAGTTATGGTGAGGATCCGCTTCATCACATGCTTGACAACGTGCACATCTTTAATATAACTCAAATTCTCCTGAAGATAGGCGGCTGTTTGCTCTTCAGAATCTGTGACGATATTTTCTAACTTTTCGCCGAGCACATCATAAATTTGTACATCAGTATAGTGTATATTTCCTGAAAGTTCAAGAGAAACGTATTCAGCACCAAAAAAACCGAGTGCTATCTTTCCGATAAATGATAAAGTGATCAGAAACGCGAGGACGAATATCACACGCCGCCACATATATATCTTTGCGTTAGGATGTTTACCAAGTCGCCGCGCAGGCATGGAACTTTGTCGTGTATATCCACTACGCTTTTTACCGAAGAACGCTGACTTTTTTCTGGTTTCTTTTGTAATAGCAAGTTGTCTATTTGAAGTTAATTGAATTTGCATCTGATTATTTTCACTTGTCAAGTGCGTGGTTCGGGTAAACCTCGTCGCGAAAAAACGTGTCCACGGCAAAAGAAGTATGTTTTGATTAATTCTCCGCCTGAAGCCTGTTTAAAAACTCGTGCCCCACTTTACTTATATCGCCTGCTCCAAGTGTGATGACGATATCTTTGGGCTGCGTGATCTTCATCAGAACGTCTGTAATTTCATCTGTGTTCGGTACATAGTGAACATTACGATGCCCATGCGCTTGTATCGCTTTCGCCAGTTTTTCAGCTGTGACGTTTTTAATAGGCACCTCCCCAGCACTATAGATTGAGGTGACAATAAGCACATCCGCCTGATAAAAAGAACGAGAGAATTCGTCCGCCAAATCCCGGACCCGTTGGTATCGATGCGGTTGGAAAATAGCGACAATACGACGTTTATATCCATCGCGCGCACCACTCAATGCTGCCTTCAACTTGGCTGGATTATGGGCGTAATCGTCAACAACAATGATGTCGTTAACCTCACCGAGCACTTCAAAACGACGATGCACGCCCCGAAACGACTCAAGCCTCTCCCGAATTCGATCAAACGGAATATCAAGTTCAAGTCCAACGGCTATCGCTGCTAAAGAGTTGGAAATATTATGGCGACCCGGCATTTTGAGGTGAATTTCGCCGTACAGGTGTCCATTTTTGCGGACTCGATACCGCGAGGTGGGACCTTCTACCGTAATTCCTTCAGCAACCAGATCTGCCCCTATTTCAAGCCCATAGGTAACATAACGCTTCTTAACCCGTGGGATGAATCTTTGAACGTTCTCTGAATCCAAGCACAGAACGGCCGCACCATAGAACGGCACTTTATTGATGAATTTAAGAAAAGTTTCACCAATCTCGTCAACACTACTATAATAATCCAGATGATCAGCATCAACGGACGTTACAACAGCAACGGTCGGATAGAACATCTCAATTGAGCCGTAGGCTTCGTCTGCTTCAACTACCATAACATCACCTTCACCAGTTCGAGCGTGACTGCCATCCACAAGTTTCCCACCCACAACAACCGTCGGATCTAGATCAGCAAGGACTGTCGCCGTCATAGCCGTTGTGGTCGTTTTTCCATGTGTTCCACTAACGGCAACACTGTAGCGCATTCGGGTGATCTCATTCAACATCTCCGCGCCTCTGATAATCGGGATTTTTTGTGCCTCTGCGGCGAGGAACTCCGGATTGTCAGGAGGAATAGCAGGCGACATAACAACAACGTCGGCACCACACATTTGCGAGGCAGCATGCCCATTATAGATAGTTGCTCCGCGACTGCGCAAGTGTTCTGTAGTATACGACTTTTGAATATCTGATCCGGTCACACGAAATCCGAGATCCAGCAGAATCTCAGTGATACCACTCAAGCCAGCACCGCCAATACCAATGATATGGATATGTTTTGTTTTTCCAAACATCTTGTTCTTTTCTTTCCAGTTTAAGGCTTGCAAACGACACCTTGAACACTACTAACTACGCGTAAGAAAGAATCGACTTGGCGATATCATCACTTGCGTGTGGTTTGCCAAGAGCCCGACTTGCGGTTACCATCCGCTGACGCGTGCTTCCATCTAACGCCACGTTCATAAGATTCTCAACCAATGTCTCAACTGTAAAGGCACCCTGCTCAAGCACAACAGCGGCACCTTGTTGAGCAACAGTCCGAGCGTTTAACACCTGATCATTTCCTGTTTGTGAAGGTAATGGGATGAAAATTGCCGGAATACCGCATGCTGTAACCTCGGCAACAGTCATTCCGCCAGCTCTGCACACCATAACGTCCGTGATGCTATAAATTTCCTCAACAGTATCAAAAAAGGGGCGCACGTAATATAGAAATTCCTTATGCGATGCCAGTTCCCGGTCATACGCCGCTTGAACGTTCTCAACTTCAGCTGCACCAGTTTGATGAACTACCTGGATACGATCAGCAAATCCGATTAAGTGTGGCAGCGCAGCTACAATCGCTTCATTAATGGCATGAGCACCTTGACTGCCACCCATGACAAAGATTGTTTTCCGATCTGGGCACAACCCAAATTTTTTATAAGTTTCGTCGCGTTTCGGGAATGTAGTGATTGACGGACGAATAGGGTTTCCTGTGACCGCTACATGCATGGTAGATCGAAACGAACCGTTCTCGCGAACTGATTCCATCGCGAGATAAGCAGCGTCTGCCCATCGCGCCAAGATACCGTTCGTCAAGCCAACAGAAGCGTTCTGTTCCTGGATAGCAATCGGAATTTTGCCTAAAAGACCGGCGAAAAGCACCGGACCTGAAACATAGCCCCCCGTTCCTATAACAACATCTGGCTGTAGTTCCTTCATATACCGCAACGATTGGATAACGCCGCGAAAAACCTTCCAAATAACCGGGAACCACTGTAAAGTGAAGCGGCGCGGAAACCCCGCAACCGAAATTGGTAAGAACCGAAACCCATGTTGCGGAATGAGGGTTGATTCCAACTTACCTTCCCCACCGATGAACACAATATCTACTGTGGTATCCAAGCGATGCAGTGCCTGTGCGATCCCAATCGCAGGATAGATATGTCCACCTGTACCACCGCCAGCAATAACAACTTTCTTGTGTGTTGGTCCCTCTGACGGTGACGGTAAATTGGGATTGTCAGTCTTTGATAAATCTGTATTGCAACGCTCAGAAGTCATCATACTTTAATCCTATTAAACGGTGCTATTTGGAAAACTTCACCTTACAAAACCGGATTAATTCAGTCCATGTTCTTAACACTACCCCGCGATATATTAAGAAGGATGCCAACGCTCACAAGACTGAGAACAATTGAAGAACCACCATAACTGATAAAAGGTAATGTAATTCCTTTCGTTGGTAACAAACCCGTTACGACACCAATGTTAATAAACGCTTGTAAACCGATCATAATTGTGATTCCGGTGGCGAGC
This sequence comes from Candidatus Poribacteria bacterium, assembly GCA_022821965.1. Taxonomy (GTDB): domain Bacteria; phylum Poribacteria; class WGA-4E; order WGA-4E; family WGA-3G; genus WGA-3G. Next base: position 116,263 of record JAJECN010000059.1, on the reverse strand, counting down.
AAAGACCCAAACAAACTACTCGCATGTCTGGCGATGTGAAGCCCGCGCCATATAAATAACATGAAAATAAACGTCACAGCCACAGTACCGATAAATCCAAATTCCTCCCCCAAAACAGCGAAAATAAAATCCGTGTGCGGATAAGGGAGACGAGATATTTTCTGCAGACTACTATCGATTCCTACACCAAGGAGTCCACCACCTTCAAGTGCGTCCAAAGAGCGCGTTAATTGATAGTTGGTGCCATCCGGAGACTGCAACATCGCAAAATAATCCTTGACCCGTTTCAACTTATATGGATCTCGAATTATAAGGAAACTGAGCAGCCCACCACCTACACCACCAAGTGTCAGCACATGCCAGATACGCATACCCCCGATAAATAACAAGATACAAACAGTTACCATCAATAAGAACGCCGAACCGAAATCCGGTTGGATGTACACGAGACCGAAAGCGGTCCCCACAATCAGCATATTTGGAACTATACCGTTAAAAAAACTCTTGACGCGCTCTGGATTACGGCTTATAAAATTCGCCACATGCATAACCAACGCTATCTTCGCAAATTCAACAGGTTGAAAATTAACGGAAAAATTCCCGAGCCGGATCCAGCGTCTAAATCTACTGCCTTCCGCACCCTGAACGCTTGAGCCCAAGCCCGGCACGAAAACCAATAACAACAACACAAAGGCAAGTATCAAAAAGAGGTTGGCATACATCGCATAAAACCTATAGGGCAGGTAGGACGCTAAAAACATACCTAATAAACCGATACCACATGCGATAATGTGTATCTGCAAATAACGGTAACTATAACCATCGTAGTGTCTTGAAGAAAGAAGATGGCTTGCACTGTATACCATCAAGATGCCTATCGCAATGAGACAAAGGGTAATCGCAATCAATCCTCTATCCATTCGCCCATTTTGTACAGGAGGTGCCTCTACGACTTGCTCCGGCTGTTCTTCTGGAACAGAGTAGGTGCGCGTGTTTGTCCATTTAAACCCAGATTTTGGGTTAGATTTGGAACCCCGATTGCTACGGGAAGAGTTTTTTAGGTAGTTGCGGACCATCGCGGTATTTCTAATCCTTTTCCGTGTTGCCCAATGCCTAAAAATTCAGGTTTCTGAAAATTTCTAATGAAGCACTTAAAGCGCATCAACTGCCGCCTTAAAGTCAGCACCTCGCGCTTTATAATCGGTGTACATATCAAAACTCGCATTTGCAGGCGACAATAGAACAACATCACCGGATACCGCATATTTGTAAGCGATCTGCACTGCCTCTGTCATTGTTCCGGCTTTCATTATATCGGTTGCACCAGCAAGCGTCTTTTCAATCTGTTGGGTGTGTTCACCGAGCATGACTGCCCCTTTGACCCTTGTTTGAACAATTTCACACAGAGGCGTATAATCGTTGCCCTTGTCATACCCGCCCATTATCAACACAACCTGAGAATCTACTAACGATTCGAGTGCTGCTTTGACCGCTGCCACGTTTGTCGCCTTTGAATCGTTTATGAAACGGATCCCGTCTAAAGTCCGGAGCAACTCAAAAGCGTGAGATAAGGCAGGATGCGACCGGTCAAAGCCCAGAAGTGCCTTCCGAATTTTCTCCCCTTCTACACCAAAAATCCGCCCCACAGCAATAGCGGCGAGAACATTTTGTACATTGTGTGCGCCGGGAAGGGGAACCTCCGCAAGCTCACATATCCTTTCGCGTGTCCCATTCTGCTGAGCGAAAATCCCTGAACCATCTCTAAACGTTCCTGAAAACGACAAATTCTCAGGAACACCTTTGTCCGTAAAATAAATGGCTTGTGCTGCAGTTGATGCCGCAAAATCCTTGACAGACGCTTCCACATCATTGAGAACTATCCAATCTGCAGCTGTCTGATTATCGGAGATTTTCTGTTTCGCCTCACGATAAGCCGACATCGTCCCATGCCTGTCCAAGTGATCGCGTGATAAATTAAGCACGACACTAACCTTTGGCTGGAAAGTAACGGTGCTTTCCAATTGGAAACTGCTTGCCTCAACCACAACAATATCCTGATCCGTCAGGTTTTGAACCTCCGCCGCCAACGGCACCCCGATGTTACCTGCGACACAGACGTTCGGAAATCTGCCATCCGCTTTTAGTATCGCAGCCGTAAGCAGTGTTGTCGTTGATTTACCCTTCGTGCCGGTAATAGCGACAATCGGTGCTGGACACAAGCTCGCAGAAATTTCCAACTCCGCGAGAATCGGGAGGTCTCTGGCCCGCGCCTCACACAGAATAGGAATATCAAGAGGCACACCGGGAGAAACAACTATAAAATCTGTATCCGTAATACATTCCAACGGATGCCCACCAAAATATGTTCGATACGGATCACAAGTGTTCACAGACGGCCTGTTAGCCATCGGTGTTTTGTCCAGTTCCGAGGAACCGTTAAGTGTAGCCATTTCTTTTGACAACGCTTCACCGGAACGCGTGTCTGTAACAGAAACAACGGCACCATACAAACGTAGCAGTTTCGCAGCAGCGATTCCACTCCGATTCAAACCAAAGACCGTGACCCGCTTCCCTTGTAATTGCACCCCAATTTCTCCCAACACGCACGATTGGAAACCACAACTACCGAAGTTTCAATGTGCTCAAGGCTATTAAAACCAAAATAAGTCCCACAATCCAGAACCGGATAACAACCTTGGATTCCTTCCAGCCCGAAAGCAGGAAATGATAATGGATAGGAGACATCTTGAACACACGTCTACCAAACGTCCGGAACGACCAGACTTGGATGATTACTGATAATACTTCAGCAACAAAAATAGCACCGACTATTACGAGTAGAAATTCCTGCTTTATAAGCAATGCTACCGTTCCAAGTGTAGCACCGAGTGCCAGCGATCCAGTATCCCCCATAATGACCTGCGCTGGATGACCGTTATACCATAAAAATCCAAGACCGGCTCCGACTAATGCAGCGCAGAAAAGTGCCGTAACTTCCCCACCCACTGGTAGGTGAAAGATGTTTAGGTACGATGCAATCTCATTGTGGCTTGTCATATACCCGACGATACCCAAAGTGCCCGCAACAAACAGCGTACATCCGATCGCTAACCCATCCATTCCATCTGTGAGATTGACTGCATTAGAAGCACCAACTATAACTAAAGTTGCGAAAGGGATAAACAGGATCCCCAAACTGGGTTGGACATCTTTGAAAAAAGGAAGAACCAGTGCTGTTCGCGTCGTTGGATCTCCAGCTTCCATAGGCCCCCACTGGTAAAGATATCCGGCGATCACCAATGCCCCTACCGTTTGAAGTCCAATCTTATGCCACCCTCGGAGTCCCAAGGATTGTTGTTTTACTAATTTGCTGTAATCATCCAGAAATCCAAGCCCACCGAACCACAGTGTCGTCAAAATCATCAGGTAGATATACGGTTGGTCTAAACGCGACCAGAACAGTACCGATATCAAAACAGACACAATGATGAGAATGCCTCCCATTGTCGGGACACCCGCCTTGTTCTGATTTTCGGTATCCTGCTGTGCCTTTGCGACCTCCTCTTGAATATGTTCTCCGATGCGCAGCTGTTTTAACTTCTCTATCATAAAAGGTCCCAAAACAAGGGAAATGAGGAGGGCAGTAGCTGTCGCATAAATTGCGCGAAAACTAATATAGCGAAAAATATTGAACGGTGAAAAGAACTCAATCAAATTCTCAAAAAAGAGATGATAAAACATTTCTTCTGTAGCTTTCGTGCAAATAGATTTAGTTGACTAACATCCCATTTAAGGGCACTTCGTTGCATTCGACAGGCTTGGAGCGGAGACATTTTAGCACCTCATCCAGGAACACTCTGAACACTTTAATCTGACCCCGTACTCCCAAGTTTTCCATCCCCCTTCAACTTGGCAAGACTCGCGCCCGCTTGGCTTAGGAGGTTCGTCGTATACGTATAAGTCAAAGCATTTTTCTGCCCATGCGCTGCAAATGCCAATTCGATAAGATCTGATACAAGTTGAGGAAACGCAATGCCCTGATGCGCCCATAAGTAGTAACTGTATGAGCCGGGAATAGTGTTGATTTCATTCACGTAAACGTTTTCATCCGCATCCACGAGGAAATCAATACGTGCGACACCAGCGCAATCTAAAACCCGAAAAGTATGTGTTGCCAGACCTTGTATATGTAACGTCAATTCTTCTGAAATGGGTGCAGGAATTTTTCGATCTGCACCAGCCATCCCTGAAGATTCTCCATCTTGATGGATATATTTATCATCAAAACTAAGAAAATTTGCTTGCGTCACAGGTTGCTCACAGACAGAAGGCATCGGCTCGTCTATCCCCATAACAGCACAGTTGATTTCAAGAGGATTTTCAACCGCTTTCTCAACGAGAACTCTACGCGAATAACTCCCTGCTACCTCGGCAGCAGTACAAAGTTCAGACGAATTCTCAACACGGCTGACTCCAATACTTGAACCACTCATTGCGGGTTTCACAAACAACGGGTAAGAGAGTACTGCTTCCACTTTTTCAAGGATTTCGTCACGCTGCACCTCCCAATCGTGATGCGTCCAAAACAAATAGGGAAGTATCGGAAGCCCATTTTCGCTGAGAATCGCCTTCATCATGATCTTATCCATACCGACAGCAGAACCGACGACTCTCGCACCTACGTAAGGCAGATTCATGAGTTCAAGCAATCCTTGGAGCGTCCCATCTTCACCATGCATACCGTGTATCGCTGGAAAGACAACATCTACCGGAAGAAGTTCTCTTCTGTGAACTTTCTGGCCAAGCCAATGTTTGGAGGTAATAACAAATTGCGGATTTGGATGAAATTCAAGGGTGACTTTATCAAAATCGGATGGGTGCGGTAGCGTTCCATCGGTAAAGGCGGACAAATCACGAAGTGCATCACCGGTTAACCACTCGCCATTCTTCGTGATGTAAATAGGGGTGACTTGATAGTTTTCTTGTAAAGCAAGGTAAACCTGATGTGCAGTTACGATTGAGACTTCATGTTCAGGCGTGCATCCACCAAATATAAGGGCTACATTGTGTTTTGACATTTTTTATTTTTTCCCTCCGCGCCGCCTGCCCGATAGGCTCATCGGGAAGACTATAGTTATACGCTTGCGGAGTAACGTTGGAAGCCGATATCATGAGGCAATTCTTTCCTCATTATAATTGTCAGGGAGATCGTTCTCAAAAAGGACAACATCACCGGCTTGCACCTGTGTTGCTAAATGTTGTTTAACCTCTTCTAAGTTAAGGGCAACAATAATTTGTTGGCTTGGGTATTGTGCAGCTTTTAATCCATCTAAAATCGGGGTAGTCCGCGTAGGACCGACCAAAATAACTAAATCGCAGACATCAGCGGCACGTTCACCGAGGCGTTTGTTCTCTTCGTATTCTCTTTCGCCAAGTTCCACCATACCAGGTGTCACTAATACTTTTTTGCGACCTTGAATCTCAGTGAGAACCTCAAGTGCAGCTTCCGCACCGACCGGGTTCGAGTTGAAACTATCATCAATGATAGTTACATCACCCCCATTAGAGGTCAATTGCAAGCGATGTGGAACAGGTTCAACATTAGCAATCGCAACTCGAATTTCCTCAAGCGTCATCCCACATTCTACCGCAACTGCCATTGCAGCAAGTATGTTCGATACGTTATGCTTCCCCAAAAGTTGCGTCCGAATTTCTGCTTCGGTAATCTCTCCAGAACCGATAGATACACGCGCCGTGAAAGCGAGTCCTTCGTCGGTCTGTCGGATATCCGCGGCAGTTAACTCGGCACTTTCAGAAGCTGAAGCCACAGAAAACGGTTCTGTAGCATAACGACGCACAGGATTACCGCTTTGCTCCCGTTTATTAGCGAGTTCTGCACAAATTTCGTTGTCGCAATTGAAGACTGCGAGTCCGCTCAATGGTAACGATTCAATCAATTCATACTTTGTTTTCGCTATATTCTCTATACTCTTAAATCGCTCTAAGTGTTGCGGACCGACTGCTGTCAGGATGCCGATTTCCGGCGATGCTAAATTACACAATTCGCGGATGTCGCCGCGTTTATAAGCACCCATCTCAACAATGAATATCTCGTGCTCAGGGGTCAGTTCACCACGAATGACCTTGCAAATACCCATCGGCGTGTTATAACTATCAGGGGTCATCAACGTATTAAATTTCTGGGATAAAATCTGACGTAAAATATATTTCGTGCTCGTTTTGCCATAACTCCCTGTAATACCGATGACTTTAGGTTGGAGAGTCTTGATTCGCTTTCTCGCCGAAAGGAGATACGCCCCATTTATTGTTCGCTCTAAAGGATAAATGAGAAGGGTGGCAATGGTTAAATTAATAACAGCAACCTCGCTAAAGAGGAAAACAGCGATCCGCCATGGACTCGCCTGTGCTAATAACACAAGCACCGCAGCTGTACAAACGAGCAAACAGATAGAGAGTCCAAAGACCCGCTTCGCACGTGCCGTGTAAACAAGCGGTTTTTTCGCCTCAACCTTTTTACGTCTCGTGCTCATATAGACTTGGAACCCACCCCAAGCTATACACAACACAGAAAAGAACCACGTATTATGATATTGTGGGTAGAAGGCGGTGAGAATCAGGGCAGCACCAATGATAAGAATTTCTTTAACTTCAAAACAGTTCCTTAGATGCTGACGCATCCACTTCAGGTATCGCCCCGTCTTATAACCATCAAGTTGAAGTATATGGAGTCCACCTACCGTTCTGACGACAGCCCTCACCAAACAGGTCAATGCTACGAAGTAGAAAAAAACAGTACTCATCGTTTCCAATTTTCTAATTTTCCTTGCGGTTAAGCAATATATTTTAAGTTTTCAGGAAGGTTGGAAAACAGGAAAACTGTGAAAAACGTTGTGTGCTATCTTCCAAGGGGAAACACCCAAGCACAAGCAAAAACACTTTCAAACTTCCAACTTTCCAACCCAATTGGGAATGCAAAACTCGAATGTTAATACTTAAACTTACTTAAGTATTGTATTTATCACCAACGCTAAGCGTTTGCGATCTTCAAGAAACTCGCGACGATTCGGCAAAATTGTGGAAACTTGTCGAGATACGAAAAGTGTCCCGCCTCCTTTAGAACAACCAGTCCTGCATCAGGTATTTCCTTTTCCATAATCCGTCCGAATGACACAGGCGTATCCTTATCGTCTTCACCCCAGATTAACAACGTTGAGGCAGTTATTCGAGGCAGGAGCGCGCGCAGGTCCTGATTCACGACTTTGACGAGCGTGGCACGCATATCCCCAGCATTCTGATAGTCTTTGGAACCGACACGTGCAGACATCGCGTTTGCCACGAGAACACCATATTTCCCACACCGACGAATCAATTTACCGACTTTTGCAACACCTACACGGAGATAGTATTTTACAGTTCGACGCGGTTTGATTCCGGCACTGTCAACCAAGATGAGTTTATCGACTTTTTCGGGGTGTTCCGCTGAGATAATAATCGAAATTCTACCACCAAAGGAGTGGCCGATGAGGTGGACCTTCGGGACATCAAACTTCTCCAAAAACGCTGTAACAAACTGAGCGTAGTCAGACGTATCCCATGCGGTAGGTGGAAGCTGACTTTTGCCGAACCCCGGCAAATCAAGTGCGTAAACTTTGTGGGATTGCGCCAACCATTCAAAAACGGGTTGAAAACTCGCAGCCTCACCGCCCCAGCCATGTAAAAGGAGCACTACGTCGCCTTCTCCAGCAACCTGATATGAAATGTTAAGATTGTTAATTTCCGTACTTGGCATCTACAAACATTTCGTGCTTACACAACTAATTAAAAGGACTCCAGAATCTCTGAAGCGACAACCCTATCGTCAAACGGAAATCTTTCACCGTGGATCTCCTGATAATCTTCATGCCCTTTGCCTGCGATGACAACAACATCTCCAGATTTTGCTGTGGCGATTGCGTGATGGATGGCATCCCGTCTCTCTGAAATACACACATATTGGGTGTCATGTGGTAAATTTGACACAATTTGCGCGATGATTTCATCCGGGTCTTCAGTGCGCGGATTATCAGACGTAATCACACTGTAATCTGCAATTTGGGCGGAAATATTTCCCATTTTCGGGCGTTTCCCATTGTCGCGGTCCCCTCCGCACCCAAAAACACAAATCAGATCCCGCTTGGCGACGCGCTTCGCGGCAGTCAGTACATTTTCTAAGCCGTCAGGCGTATGGGCATAATCAACAATAACGGCAAAATCCTGTCCCCTGTCAATGAGTTCAAACCGTCCAGGGACTATAGTGGTAGCGAGACCTTCTTGAATTGCTGAGATAGGGCAATCGTAACGGAGTCCAACGGCAACGGCAGCAAGCGCATTGTAAAGGTTATAGTCTCCGAGCAATTGCAACTTAGCAGGAATCCGACCACATGGTGTCACTGCTGTAAATGTCAATCGATTATGAGAATAACGAATATCTTCGGCATGTAGATCGGCGTTTTCATCAAGTCCATACATCAAAAGTCGCGAGTCCAAGCAGACCTGGGCGATACGTTCCGCGACTGGCGAATCGCTGTTTAAAATTGCAAAACTCGCTTCACCAAGCTGTTCAAACAGCATTAACTTTGCTTTCAAGTATATCTCCATCGTCTGGTGATAATCCAGGTGATCTTGGGTGAAATTGGTAAAGACAGCGGTATCAAAGGTAAGTCCAGCCAGGCGCTGCAGTGCCAGTCCCTGGGATGAGGTTTCCATTGTGACATATTTCACGCCATTCTCGCGAAACTGCTTGAAGAGAGCGTGAAGTGCAAAGGCATCGGGGGTCGTGAGGGAAGCTGGAAGTGTTTCTTCTTCTCCTTGAGCGTTTATGTACTGGTGTCCAACCGTGCCGATAAGTGCCGTTTCCTGCCTACTTGCCTTAAGTATGGCGTGTATGAGATGTGCTGTAGAGGTTTTACCGTTGGTGCCTGTAATACCGATGAGTTTAAGGTGTTGCGCAGGATTGTCGTGCCAATTGGCTGCAATCAAGGATATTGCCCGCCGTCCATTAGGAACTTGTACGTAAGTAATCGACTTTTTTGGGACCTCTAAAGCTGTTATCGGCTTTTCACCAATGACGACTGCCGCTCCCCTCTGAAGGGCATCTGGAATGAAGCTATGACTGTCCACGCTGATGCCTTGATAACAGACAAAAACATTACCCTGCTTGACTTCCCGATTGTCACTGGCAACACCAGTGATATCAACATCCAGCGATCCAGTGCTTGCAGTAATGTTCAGCCCGTGGAGCAGCTTATGAAGCCTCACATCCCCTCTCCTTTCTGAGTAAAGTGTTGTGTCGGTGTCTGTTTTGGCACAACAGATGTATATTTAGGTGTTTTTTGAAGTTCGGGTCCAAAAAACTCTGTCTGTTTTAAGTATTGCATTGTTTGAGCGGCAACTTTCTGAAAAAGAGGTCCGGCGATTTGTCCACTAAAACGTGCCCCTTTCGGTTCATCAAGCATGACAATTATTGATACCATAGGATTCTCTGCTGGTAGGAATCCCATAAACGACATAATCTCTTTTCCAAGATAGCCCTTACCATTTTTTTCAGCCTTTTGGGCGGTCCCCGTTTTTCCAGCGACGTTATATCCTTCAACGCGCGCCCGTCGACCACTACCGCCTTCAACAACACCAACAAGTATATCCGTCATCTGTTTCGCTACTATCGGTCGAATCACCTGTCGGACTTCAATGGGATATTTCTTTTCAACGAGCTTCCCACTACTGTCCCGAATTTCTCGTGTAATATATGGACGGAGAAGCTTGCCACCATTCGCAATAACATTTAACGCATTGACCATCTGAAGAGGCGTTACCATAATGCCTTGTCCAAAAGGCACGGCACCGAGAGAATTGATATCCCAATGTCTTACCGCATAAAGACTTCCCCTGTGCTCATAAGGCAGATCAATACCTGTCATTTTTCCAAATCCGTAACTTTCAATATAAGTCCTGAAGTCTTCATGTCCCAACTGCTTTACAACCTTAATCATACCGATATTGCTCGATTTGTGGAGGACCTGTTCCAGTGTAAGCCACCCTTTTCCTGAAACGTCGCGAATAATCCTACCGTTTGAGAGCCGGTACCGCCCATTTTCACAAAAAACCGTTGAATCAGGGGTCATAACCCCTTCGTTCAGTACAGCCGAAGATGGAATAATTTTAAAAATTGAACCAGGCTCATACGCAAACCAAACACCGAAATTTCTTTTCGCTTCCTCGTTTCCACGCGCGTAATTATTTAAATCGTATGTCGGATAACTCGCCAGTGCCAATATCTCAGCGGTTTTCGATGCTAAGACAATGACTGTGCCCCGTGGTGAGTTCCACTTTCGGCAAGCTGCTGCCAACTCCTTCTCGGCGGTATACTGAATGTATTCGTCAAGTGTCAGGACGACGCTATATCCATAATCATCGGTAGAGTTTCCATCGGTTAGTAAATTTACAGGTTCATTGCGCGCAGCTTCCGCTCGTCGCGCGGCTTGTCGCTCCCTCGCACTCAAAAGGTAATTGTTGTACTGATACTCAATTCCCTCACCCATATTCTGATCGTTGATATGTCCAATGACCTGAGAAGCGAGTTTCCCTTTCGGATAGGTGCGTTTCTGTTCAACCTCGTGCTTTATACCCCGAATGTCTTTCTCAATTGCGCGAAGTTCATCGAGCCGTTCATAACTCATATCCTTCTTAAGCCACACAAACCGCTTATCCTTGCGACGGAGTTGGGTAAGTAACTCAGATTCGGAAACCTCCAAAACCGGCGCAAGTCTGCGGGCAGCCTCGCTCGGATCCGTTTTCATATACGTCGGATCAGCGTAGACAGAGAGACTATGACGACTTAAAGCTAAGACGTTCCCGTGTCGATCTAAAATCTTGCCGCGTTTTATCGCAGCCGTGCGCGGGGAAAGCCAAGTGCGATCAGCTGTTTCCTCACGCGATACGTTGTCAGAAATCTGTACTTTGAATAGTTTACCAACCAACAATAAGAACCCGACCTGTAGAATAATAAGTACAAAAACAAGGCGACGAATAGATAAGTGCGAGTTGTTTTTCATATTTTTCCCATCAAATTATTAAGATAAATTCAAATACCTTCCAGAAGGGCGAAAAGGACGGCCCCTACAAACACTGAAAATTATTTATCCCAGAGAACTTGCGAGGTTTCAGTCGGTTCAACCATTCCAAGTTCAGTAGCGATTTTCCGAATCCTTTGAACGCTGGTTAACGTCGATTCTTCCAATTCAAGTCGATGAATTTCATCCTGAACTTGGTGCTTCTGTCTTTCGTAGACAGGCTGTCGTTGTAAAGCAACTTTCTTAGCGTAAGATGAGAACCAGATACTGCCAGCGAAGGTACAGAAGGACAATACCAAAACAATATAGACTAATGGAAATTTCTTTCTGGGTTTGGCATCTTCTGTTTTTGTGATACGTGTTGAATAGTGATGTGGCGTCTGCATTTTATTTAATCGATATTAAGAGGACAGATTTTTTATGTTTCAGAACTTCAGTACCGTGTCACTTCACAACTTTTTCGCGTGCTTTCGCTCAGGCGAAGGCTCTCTTTGTTGTAACGCCGAATACCGCATTTAAGGTACAATTTTTTTCTTGCCGAGGATAGGAAATAAGGCACCTTACACTATAATTTGCAAACCGCGCGCAATTTAGCACTTCGTGCCCGCGGGTTTTGTTGAATTTCAGCCACATCCGGTAGCACTGGACGCTTCGTAAGAATCTCCACTGATGGGCTGTGTTCACAAATACAGACAGGTGTTTTGGGAGGACAGATACACGTCCTCGCCCATGTCTGAAAGCGATGCTTGACAATCCTATCCTCAAGCGAATGAAACGCGATCACACACAAACAACCCGCCGGTTTCAAAAGCGATACTGCGGCATCTAAACCTACCTCAAGGTTCTCCAACTCAGCGTTGACATGAACCCGCAGTGCCTGAAAAACACGAGTCGCCGGATGGATTTTGGATGCCTTTCGCGGGACGGCTTGCTTGACAATTTCTGCGAACTGTGTTGTCGTCGTTATCGGTCCCTGTTGCCTCGCTCGAACAACCCGATCGGCAATCCGTTTAGCAAACCGTTCTTCGCCATATCGCTTAAAAATATCAACGAGAACATTCATCGGACTATCGTTGACGACCTCCATGGCTGTCAGAGAGGCTTTCGGCTCACGACTCAACACCTCCCTCGGATTCATACGCATATCCAAAGGGCCGGTATGGCTAAAACTAAACCCTCGATGCGGTGTATCCAGCTGTAGAGACGACACCCCTAAGTCAAGTAGAATACCGTCTACAGCATGAACAGAATGTCTTTCCAGTAAGACATCCATCTCAGCAAAATTGCCGTTAATAAGAGAGTACCGCTCTCCAAAGGCGCGTAACCTATCTTCCGCTACAGCGAGAGCCTCAAAGTCTAAATCAATTCCGATCACACGCCCATCCGGTGCGGAGGTTTCAAGGATAGTAGCACTATGTCCACCCAAACCGACGGTACCATCTATATAAACACTATCCGGTTTCGGTCTGAGAAACTCAATCACTTTATCACATAAAACGGGTATGTGCTGTGTATTCATAACCTTTTCAACCCTATCCTTGATTGAATCTTAGCAAGAAACGTGCCAATTCATTTTCGCTCGTCAGCGACGAGACATTAAGCATCTATCCGATTCCGATAGATAGCCGACACAAGCTCCATTGTCTTAACGGCATCTGCAAAACAGGTTAACGGCTGCCGATCCTGCTGGATACAATCAACGAAATGCCGACTCTCCCCATAAAACCCGTACGCCCTGTGCGAGGCATCGGACTCCGCCGCTTCCTCAGGCGTAATCTCAGTTGTACCTTCGGGCGTATAAAGCACGGCACGACCGCCAGCATCGGGATTGATATAGGCGGAAATCTCACGCGCGTGCATCTCAAACGTATGGATACGTCCACCGACAGCCCAATTCGTGCAAAGATATCCAGAAGCACCACTCGTAAACTTGACGAGGGCGTTGAAACTGTTTTCACGCTCGGAATCGAAACTATTGATGTCGCTTGCAACGGCTTTCACCTCGCCACCGCCAAGCCAACGAAGTGCATCTACAGCGTGAATTGCATCGCAAGTTAAAACATCTATTACACCGTCGTAGTAGAGGGCGTTAGGTGTGTTCTTATGGAAGGTTGACATGCATTGGATAATTGGTCCGCGTTCCTCAACGATTGCCTTAACCTTTCGCAAGAGCGGAATAAATCGACGATTGAAACCCACCATTGTCTTACAGTCGTTCTTCTCTGCAGCGAGTGCCATCTCCTTCGTTTGATGAAGCGTAACACCGGGCGGTTTCTCAATAAAAACATGATGCCCCTGCGAAAGGCAGTGGATAGCAAGCGAAAATAGGTGTTGCGGCGGCATTAAAATATATACTGCATCCGGACTCGTCTTTTCGAGCATTTCTTGATAGTTGGTAAAAGTCCGTTCAATCTCAAACCGCTCCGCTGTTGCCTGAAGTTTCGAGGGTACTAAATCACACAATCCAACAAGATTCACATCTTCACACTCTCTGAGCGATGGGTAATGGACACCGTTTGCCATCCCACCCGCGCCAATTAGCGCAATATTGACTTTTCCCATCTGAAATCCTCCTAACCAATCTTTCCTTGCATATTATAGGGGAAGGTGTTAAAATTGCAATCAACTTTTGAACATTGATGCTACTTGCCTACAAACGCAAATATTAACAGTAAAATGAACACAGATCCTATCAAATTAGAACTTTATAAAAATATGCTGGAATCTGTAGCGGAGGAGATGGGCGTAACGCTACAACGCACAGCATTCTCACCGAACATCAAGGAACGGCTCGATTTTTCATGTGCCGTGTTCGATAGTAGCGGCAAAATGGTTGCACAAGCCGCACACATTCCCGTACATCTCGGCTCTATGCCGCTCTCGGTTCTTGCGGCTATTGCTCATACCGAGATGGCACCCGGCGACATGATCGCGCTTAATGACCCCTATCGCGGCGGCACCCATCTGCCCGATATCACGCTCGTCGCGCCCGTTTTCTCAGGTGAAAACGGAAACGAATTGGAAAATAAACCCGTCTTTTTTGTCGCGAACCGTGCACACCACGCAGACGTAGGCGGGATGACACCCGGCTCAATGCCGATTGCAACGAGCGTAATTCAGGAAGGCATTAGGATTCCGCCTGTCAAACTCATCCGAGGTAGGGAACTCGACACCGATCTCTGGGAACTAATCCTCGCGAATGTACGCACACCGGAAGAGCGACGCGGCGATATGGAAGCACAACTCGCAGCGAACCGCGTCGGCGAACGTCGATTACAAGAGATGGTAGCCAAATACGGCTCGACAGAAATTACAGCATACATGCAGGAACTGTGCACGTACGCAAGTCGGATGGTCCGGGCACGCCTTCGAGAAATCCCTGATGGACGTTACACATACACCGATGTGCTTGATAACGACGGCATCACCGACGAACCTATTGAAATACAGGTCGCGATTGAGATCGAAAATGACACGGCATTAGTTGATTTCACTGGCACGGCAGAACAAGCACGAGGCTCAGTTAACGCTATTTACGCGATCACCCTCTCCGCAGTTTTTTATACCTTTCGATGCATCGCCGGGGCAGACGTTCCTGCGAATGCTGGGTGTTTGGAACCGATCCGAGTCATTGCACCAGAGGGGAGCGTTGTGAACGCGAAGTTTCCAGCAGCAGTTGCAGGCGGAAACGTCGAAACATCACAGCGTATTGTTGACGTACTGCTCGGCGCATTGGCACAAGCCTGTCCGGATCAGATCCCCGCTGCCAGTTCCGGTACGATGAATAACCTCACAATCGGTGGCTACGATGCCTTACGCGGAAAAGACTTCACCTACTACGAGACTATCGCAGGCGGAATGGGCGCACGTCCAGACCGAGACGGTATTGATGCCATCCACACCCACATGACCAACACAATGAACACGCCGATAGAGGCGATTGAGACGAACTACCCGATGCAAGTAACAACCTATGCGATCCGACGCGGGACAGGTGGGGCGGGAAGGTTCCGCGGCGGTGCCGGTGTTATTCGGGCATTACGCCTCTTAACAGAGGCAGAAGTCACCATCCTTTCAGAACGGAGAACACGAGGTCCTTACGGCTTGCAAGGCGGAGAACCAGGACAACCGGGGCATAATCTGCTCATCTCTGATGAAGAAGAACATCTATTAGGTGGTAAGGTCTCCGTTTCTACGAGCGAAGGCGACGTTATTCGTATAGAAACACCCGGTGGCGGCGGATTTTCGTCTTAGCAATTAACACGGAGAGCGACAATGAAAAAACTGACGCAATCAGCATTTCAGAGAGCAAGGGACTTTATAATGGATCACGGGAGAGCGTTGGACCAAAGACGCTTTGAATTCCATTTTGAAGATGGATCCGCTGATGCCGTGCTTGCTGCGCTAACACCTTATCAGAACGCCGACGGTGGTTTTGCCCACAGTCTGGAACCTGACATCAGAACACCGTTTTCATCTGCGATTGTGACCACAGTAGGTTTCCAGATTCTCAGAGAAATTCGAGCACCCGCAAATCACACATTGGTACGGAAGGGAATTCAGTATTTTATCGCCACCTATGAGGAGGCCCGGCAGGTATGGTCTATCGTTCCACCCGAAGTGGATGATGCGCCTCACGCGCCTTGGTGGAATTATGAGAATAGTACGGAAACTTTCGGTCAGTTTCTGGTCAACCCCCGCGCTGAGATTGTCGGATATTTGCACGAATTTAGCGATGGCGTGCCGACGAAATTGCTGAAGACATTAACAGCAGCTGTTCTGGAATATCTGGATTCCCTATCCAACGAAATGGAGATGCACGACTCCCTCTGTTTCGTAAGGCTCGCGGAGACGGAGGATTTACCAAATAGGGACAAGGTCTGGGCGAAACTCGCTCGATCGGCAGCGCATAGTGTTGCCAGGACCCCGGAGCAGTTGACCGGCTATGTTCTTAAACCTCTGTGGTTGGTGTCCTCCCCAGAATCACCCTTAGCCGCTGGGTTCAAGGATGAAGTGGAGATGAACTTGGACTTTGAGATCGAACAGCAGGGCGAGGATGGCTCTTGGTCCCCAAATTTCTCATGGGGCGATCAATATCCAGAGGCGTGGCGAACTGCCAAACGGGAATGGCAATCCAGATTCACGGTCGATACTTTGAAAACATTGAAAGATTTTGGTCGCATTGAACAAATAGATGAATAGAATGTAAACTTGAGTTGAGAATAAGCCGGATTCTGTATGTGATGATCATTCATCTGGGATGGATGTTACCACCCACCTCAAGCGGTTACCTGGGGACGAGACGGGCAATCTTGACGTGTCCCCCATTTACCTTGCTCCAAACGGGGTTTACCAAGCTCCATAAGTCACCTTACAGACTGGTGCGCTTTTACCGCACCGTTTCACCTGTACAATACCCTTGAGTATTGTAGTCTACTTTCTGTTGCACTTTCCATAGCGTCGCCGCTCCTGGGGGTTACCCAGCATCCTGCCCTGTGGAGTCCGGACTTTCCTCATCTCGATCATAAAATTATGTTCGAGACGCGACCATCTACTCAACTCAAGCCTTCCTATTATAACCCATTTGGTAACTTAAAGGCAATGAAATCGGAAAATGTTTCAGGGCGATTTGGTTTATCAAGAAAACAAAAAGGCGCGCTTTGAAAGCGCGCCTAAAATTTATTTTTTCAAACCAGAAATTAGGAACATCCACTCGTCGCACCACAGTTCGTACAGCGATAGCAGACACCACTTCTCAACATGAGCGCACCACACTCAAGACACGGCGGTGCATCGGCATGCTGCAGCGCAACCTGCTTCTCATGAGCCACCCAAGAGTCCGTTTCACCGTTACTGCCGTGTCCATACGGATGGAGTTCCTCGGGAGGCACCATCTCTTCATCAAAAGCCTGCACGTCGGGGTTTCCGTGTGGTTCTTGGGAGAGAAACCGTATGCCGAGCCACCGGAAAACGTAATCTATAATCGACTTCGCCATCGGAATGTCAGGGTTAGACGTGAAACCTGACGGTTCAAACCGGACATGGCTGAACTTATTGACGAGCGATTCTAAGGGCACACCGTACTGCAATGCGATAGAGGTGAGAACTGCAACAGAGTCCATCAGTCCAGAAACAGCTGTGCCTTCTTTGCTCATACGGAGAAAGACTTCGCCAGGACTACCGTCCTCATAAAACCCAACATGGATGTAGCCTTCATGACCACCAACGCTAAATTTGTGCGTAAGAGAAGAACGCGTGTCTGAGAGACGCTTCCTGATGGGACGTTCAGTGAGAGCATCAGCAATAACCTCATCGGTTTCACTCTCAGCATCCTGTTGGCTTCGAGTTGAAAGCGGTTGGCTGCCTTTGCTGCCGTCCCGATAAACGGCGAGACATTTGACACCACGCCGCCACGCTTCCACGTATAACGTCTTGATGTCCTCTACCTTTGCATCATGCGGGACGTTAACGGTCTTGGAAATAGCACCGGAGATAAAGGGTTGCACAGCCGCCATCATTTTCAACGGCCCCATGTGATTTATATAACGAGTTCCGTGCTTACCACATTGGACAGCGCAATCGAAAACAGGATAGTGCATCGGTGAAAGATGGGGTGCGCCCTCAACCGTACCTGTTCCACAGATAACCTCTTCAGCCATACTAATCTCATCTTCATCAAATCCGAGTGTAGAAAGAAGGTCAAAACTCGGATCCGCCGCTTCTTCTTCAGTTATGCCTAACCGCTCAAGACACTCTTCACCGAGGAAACCGGGAGCAAAGGCGAGATTTAAGTCAAATGCACTCGGCAGTCCCTCCGCAACACGAGCGATATCTTCCGGTGTGAAACCTTTCCGCTTCAACGTGTCCTGGTTGATATGCGGTGTCCCTTCAAAAGTCCCCGTCCCAACAATGTACGTAATAATTGCCTCAGTCTGCTGGAGCGTGTAATCCAAATTGTGCAGGGCATCGCGAACGCTCTGGTTGACAATCTTCATGTATCCGCCGCCCGCCAATTTCTTGAATTTGACGAGGGCAAACTCTGGCTCAATTCCTGTTGTATCACAATCCATCAGGAAAGAAATCGTTCCCGTCGGTGCGATGACACTAATTTGGGAATTTCGATACCCCGACTCTTCACCTTTCTCAAGACAACGATCCCAATCCGCCTTTGCCGCGTCTAATAGGTCAGACGGACATGCAACAGGATCAATGCTGTAGGCAGCATCGCGGTGTAGCCGCATAACGTCCAACATCGAGTCTTCATTTTTCGCGTATCCATTAAAAGCCCCGATGCTCTCAGCGATCTCCGCACTTGTGTGATATCCGTGTCCGCTCAGGATAGCAGTAATAGCACCCGCATAAGCAAAAGCCTGTTCGCTGTCGTAAGGGATACCTAAACGCATCAAGAGTGCACCCAAATTAGCATAACCGAGTCCGAGGGGACGATACTCATGAGAACGCCGCGCGATATCTTCTGTCGGATAAGAAGAGAGATCCACTATAATTTCCATCGCAGTGGCAAATACCCGAACAGTGGCGCGGAAGGCATCAATGTCAAAGTTGTTATCATCTTTCAAGAATTTGGCGAGGTTAATGCTTGCGAGATTACAGGCAGAATCGTCTAAGAAAAGGTATTCACTACAAGGGTTACTCGCATTAATCGGACCAGTGTTTTTACACGTATGCCACTTCTGAATCGTGCTATCAAATTGAACACCAGGATCCGCGCATGCCCACGCCGCGTAGGCAATCTTTTCCATCAGTGTTCTGGCATCATACTCATCGGCGACCTTACCACTCGTTCGATACGTGGTTTTCCAAGAGTCTCCCTGTAGATAGGCGTTCATGAAGTCATCAGGTATCCGGACAGAGTTGTTACTGTTTTGCCCGCTGATAGTGCTGTACGCCTCACCGTTGAAGTCGGCAGGATATCCTGCGGCAATAAGTGCCTTCGCTTTATCCTCTTCCTTCAACTTCCAATCAATATAGTCGGCGATCTCTGGATGATCCATATCAAGGATAACCATTTTGGCTGCTCGCCTCGTGGTGCCACCAGATTTGATACTGCCTGCCCACCGATCAAAACCTTCAAGGAAGGAAAGTACCCCTGAACTCTCACCGCCGCCAGAGAGGAGTTCACCCTTTGCACGAACTTTACTGAAGTTAGAACCTGTACCACTACCGTATTTAAAGAGTCGCACTTCAGCCTTCTGAAGTTCAAGCATAGAGTCCAAGGAATCGTCAACGCTTTGAATGAAGCAGGCGGAATTTTGCGGGTGTTCATACGCATTGGTAGTGACCTGGACCCTTTCCGCGTCCCGGTCCCAATAGTAGTTACCACCGCCCCCCTCAATATTATATTCGTGCCACAAGCCACAGTTAAACCAGACAGGCGAGTTGAAGGCACCGCGCTGCGTGACGAGGATATGCGTCAATTCCATCTCAAATGTCTGCGCGTCTTCGGGACTTGCGAAATAGCCACCGAGTTCTTCTCCCGCGCGACGCAGCGTACGCGCAACACGGGTAACCAACTGACGAACGCTATCCTCCGATTCTACACCGGGGACCCCAGCCTTACGGAAATATTTTGATGCCGCAATATCCGTCGCGAGTTGCGTCCAGTCCACTGGCACTTCAACCTGGTCCTGTTTAAAGATGACATCACCCTTCTCATTGTAAATGACCGCGTCGCGGCGTTCCCACTCCAACAAATCATAAGGATGAACGCCAGGCGTGGTAAAATAGGGTGTGAAAGTGAGTCCCATCCGATTACCTCCGCTGGAATGCTTCGGAGAGGTTGTCCCTTCATCAACCCCCTTCGGATTATCAATTGTCATACTCATACCTCTTTGATTATCGGTGCGTCCATGGAGACACACCGACAATCATTTTATAATAATGCGCTTTTAGAAGCACGTTCATAAATATTTCAGGGTTAGTATTAATTCTCTATTAAAACAATTCGATGATAACGTTTTTTGCCAGCACGGAGTAGCAGAGCATTGTCCTCAAGCAGGTCAGTACCAACGATCATATCTATCGCACGGTACTGTTTTTCGTTGATGTAGGCACCGCCCTGTTGAACAAGTCGCCGCGCTTCGCTGCGTGAATTCGCCAATCCAACTTCATGGAACAACGCCATGATTGGAATACCACCATTGAGTCGCTCCGCTGCGATAACCGATCTCGGCATCTCAGCCTCATCAAGGTTACCACCGCCAAACGCAGCGCGGGATGCTGCTTGTGCTTTATCTGCCTCCGCCTTTCCGTGAGCAAGTTGTGTAACTTCATAAGCAAGGACTTCCTTTGCCTCCCGAATCGCTTCATCCTCCAAACTGCCGAGTCGTCGAACCTCATCCATCGGAAGGAAAGTAAAATACGCTAAAAATCGCGAGACATCTCGGTCGTCTACGTTAATCCAGTACTGATAAAATTCATAAGGTGATGTGCGTTCAGCATCAAGCCAGACTGCACCACCTGCAGTTTTTCCCATCTTCGCACCGCTCGCCGTCGTAAGCAGCGGAAAAGTAACCGCGTGAACCCGTTCGCCTTCAATCCGGCGGACAAGATCGACACCAGCAAGGATATTACCCCACTGATCGTCCCCGCCGAGTTGAAGTTGGCACCCATATTCGCGAAAAAGATATAAATAGTCGTAGGCTTGGAGCAATTGATAGTTAAATTCAAGGAATGAGAGACCGAGTTCGCGATCAAGCCGTTGCCTGTACCCCTCAGCGCGGATCATCTCATTGACTCGGAAGTGTTTACCAATGTCGCGTAAAAATCCGATGTAATTTATAGAAAGTAGCCAGTCAGCGTTGTTGAAGAAACCACCCACTCTCGACGGGGTTTCCTGTGAGTTTTCGGCATTTGCGAGTGTATTATCAAGATTTAAGTAGCGTTGCAGCTGAGCAAGAATATCCTTGCCGTTTGCCGAAATTTGTTCTTGCGACAACATTGGACGCATCTCGGTCTTATCAGTCGGATCACCTATCATGGTTGTCCCACCACCGATGATTGCAATCGGCTTATGTCCTGCGCGTTGTAAGTGTGCCATCGCCATGATCGGAACAAGACTCCCTACATGCAAACTCGGTGCTGTCGGATCAAAACCGACGTAGTAAGTAACCTGTTTTTCTGCCAACAAGCGCGCGACCTGTTCAGCAATTGTGACCTGTTTGATAAAGCCTCGTTCGTTCAGGGCTTCAAAAACGTTGTCCATTTTTTGTCCTGTTTGAATTTAGGTTTTTTAGGTTTTATTATAAGAAACTCGGTTGGTGCGGTTCGCATCTCAATCCTGACCTATGAGCAGCTTCCCACACCAAAATACATAAGAGGTACGATGGGAAAATTGATAGAAAATTTATGCTTGCAATCTAAGACAGAAATTTGGAAACTACGTTTAAAAATTTCCACATATATTATTATATATCAACTTTATTTATATAGCAATTTTATATTTTTTGCTAGCGAATTTACCTCACAGATTTTCGTCACGAGAAAATGTTACGAGTCAATTCAAAGTCAGGCAGCACACAGGTTTGTAATGCAAAAAATGCTATAAATCCGCTCATCAATTTAATTTCAAATACCAAAAAGGTTGTGACCATTTCCAGATTGTCCCGGTCTCAATTTATCTCTACATCGAGACCGGTACTGCCATGTGTGCAAAAAACGAACTATTCCTCCTCATCTTCCGCATAAGAATGCCCACTGAAGATCGCACGGACCTGTTTCGCCGTCTTCGGACCTGAGAGCAGTTTTCCAATCCGATCACCCTCCTCTTCAAGCAATGCCTTGACATTCGTGAGCACTGCCTCCAGTTTGTCCGCTGGAAACTTGCATGCACCGTTTTCATCCATGTGGATAATCTCACCTGGTGCGACATCCATCCCCGCTATTGAGACCGGCACATTAACAGATTGAACCGCCATTGCCCCGTGCCCAGGTGTGATACCACTTAACAGATACTGGAACTCCATTGGTCGGATTTCGTCAATATCGCGTGACGGACCATTCGAGATCGCTCCCAGACAGCCTATTGACTTCATTGCTGCTGTCATGTTGCCACCCGCTAAGCCGACCTTATTCGCGAATTCCGGTGGAAACTTCTGCTCAAAGGCAAAGATTGTCGGTTGCTTGGAAGCACCTAACGCATCAATAACATCCATAAAGGAGAGTTCCGAATAGTTTGGATCGGGTATACCGTAAACGCACGTCACTGCATATCCTGCGATAGCACCGAGTTCAGGGTACATACAACGGATCGTTGTATCCGTATACCAATTTTCTGTCCATGGATTGTAAAGTCCAAGGCAGAGAGGATTCCCCGGATAGGTAGCAACCACATTTGTGATCGAGGGCGTATCATATTTGCGCAATTCCGCCAACATTTCCTGTTCTGTTAATGCCATTTTTCTAATTTTCCTTGCGGTTAAATAACGTAAGTGTTTCGGATATTGATTGATAAGTGGGTTTTAGACAGGCATGGTCCTACCGGCATAAGCCCGTCCGATGCGTGCAGCTTCTTCGCCGCCACCGGTGATCCGCACACCAGCGTCAATGCTCGCCTCGATTGTATCAGGTGACGCGCTTTCCAAAAATTTAATACCAGTCGCTTTGCATGCTGCAAAGACGCGATTTCGAGCATCTTCCAATTCCTGTGGACGTGGGCTTGGCGGATTCTTATAGCCGAACGACATGCTCATATCACCCGGTCCCCACTCAGCGAAACCGATTCCGGGAACTTGTGAGGTGATTTCAACGTTCGCCAAGGCACGCTTATTTTCAAACTTGAGACCCAACAGGAGTTCGCCATCTGGATTCAACGGCCACGGATCGGCAACATCAAGGTATTCGTTAGCGGAAATGCCCCATATAGGTGCAGCGGAGCCTTGACCTGCAGAGCCGCGTCTCCCAACATCTAACTGAGTACCAACACCGATTGTCTGGAACGGATAACGACACGCCTCAACAAATGCTTTAACCGCTTCTGGAGATTCGGCATGACAAAGCAGTAAGCCGTGCACACCGCGCGCGAGGAGTTGCCGCATCTGCCAACCATTGGCACGAATTACGTCCGCGCTGATGCCATCCACCGGTAATTCAACAACGACAGCTGGGGTCTTGTGTCCGCTATTAGTGGGACCACCATCAGCAAGACCACGCATGAAGCTATCCAATCCGGAGAGATCGAAACTGCCGTGTTCCATGCCGACATTGATATAGTCTGCCCAAGTTTTTGCCATCGCGCGGCCCGCGTCATAGTTCAACTCCGCGCCTGTGTGACTGCCGGTATAGAAAACAGGCAAGTCATCTGCTAACAATTCAATCGCTTTATTAACGCGTTTCGGCATTATGGATTCTCCTTCTAACGTGCAATATATAACGTGCAATACATGAAAAACGGTTTCGAGTATTTTCGGTTTTGTCCTTTAAAAATTGTATAGAAAATGTAACAATCTGTCAACATAATTTTCTAAGAAACCGCCCGCGATAGAAATCAAAATCTTGAAATTCCTTGACAAATAAAGGAATAGTGGATAGGTTAAAAAAATGAATTACACATTAAAAAATTTCTTTAAGGAGTTATCAACATTGTGAGAGCACTTGTCGTCAAATCCCTACCAGATAAACGACGCGAAAAGGTTGTTGTCAACGATTGGAAAGAGCCAGCACCGCCTAACGGAAACGAGGTACTGTGTCAAGCCGTATTTACGGGGCTTACCAACGGTACAGAACGGAATCAACTGATCGGTGGTAACTACGCAACCTCCGATGATCGGCTGCCAACCACCGATGGATACCAGAACGTGGGCAGAGTTATTAAAACAGGACCAGATGTAGCACAACTTCAGATTGGCAATCTCATCTATGCCAGTGTAAACCATGTGGAGCGGTTCACTATCCCAGAAGACGGACTCCTGCTAAAATTGCCAGAAGACATTGACCCAGGCGAGGCTGCCCTCTTCGGCATCTCCGGTGTCGCAATGCATTGCTGTCGGCGCGTCGATCCGCGCATCGGAGAAAAAGTGCTTATTGTCGGACAAGGTTGCATCGGTATGTTCGCCGCACAGATTGCCAATGCTATGGGTGCCCGCGTCACGGTCTGCGACATCGAAGAATCCCGACTGGAACAGATTCGCCAATTGGGTGTCGCCGAACACGTACTTAACACAAGTAACGACGGTTGGCAGAAACAGATTCAAGACGGAGAATTTGATGCTGTAATGGATTTTGCTGGTGTTCCAGAGATGGTCACACCGATGATCAGTGCCTGCAAAACCCGTGGTAGACTCCTCTTAGTTGCCGGACGGTTCGATGTCAATTACACCTTTAATGTCGGACAAGGTAAAGAGATCAGCATCCTCCAGTGCAGCCATTTTACGTGTGATGATTTGGAAAACCTCTGTCGGTTGCTCCGTCAAGGTTCTGTCAAGATTGCACCCGTGATTCGACATCGGGTAAGCATTGATGAAGCACCACAGATATATAACTGGCTCCGCGATGAACCGATGCGTCTGTTAGGCACAGTATTTCAATGGGAGTAGAAACGGATTTCACCTCCCCCATGCATCACAAAACGCGCAACCCAAAATAATTCGGTGCGGTTTTGGGGCGTACCCATAACTGTCAATTTTAAAAAACTTGCGTCGTAAAGGCGTAGGTTGGGTTGAACGGGCAGGACCAAACGCTAACAACTCAAAGAAAACCGATGTTTGGGTAGGACATCCTCCGTCGCAGAGAGACCGAGTAAAACCCAACGTTTTTCTCTGTGCTTTCTTGAGATGTAGTATAAAGTTGGGTTTCGCTGGATTGTTGAGTGGAGATAAAGCAAGGTCGGATTTCAGGCGTATTTGGACCACCACATTCCGCTTTTCGGTTCCGCTCAACCCAACCTACGGGACTGCCGGACTAAAGGAAGCCCATTGAAAAGACGTTTAAAATCCGCGTAATCCGCGCCATCCGCGTAATCCGCGATTCAGACAATTAACATTGCACGTCACCCAATTAAATTCTTAATCTTCATATAACCCAGCCAATCTTTAGGTGTCCAATTACCCGAAATCATCTACAAACAGTCCTACTTAAACCCCTCCGAAAACTTTAAATTAAAAAAAGTGCAACTTTTTTGAAACTCGTTTGTAGTAACGACAACCTCAAAATGCGCGGAGTTGAAACATGACAGAAGATAAATTCCTTGAACTTGTCCATAAACACAAGGCTCAGATTTATCAACACACCCTCTATCTACTCAAAAATCGAGAAGATGCAGAGGATATAACACAAGAGACATTCATCAAGGCGTGGGAACACCGTTCCAAATTGCGTCCGAAGACTGCACGTTCATGGATGTTAAAATGTGCGCAGAATCTCTGTTTCAATCTGCTAAAGCGACACAAATTTCAGGTGCACTTAACAGAAGGAGACGATACAGACGTTGGAACAGAACTCGAAACTTTAATGAACGCACATTCTGACCGGTCAAATCCGACACCAGATGAAATTGTGATCGAGCAAGAACTCAAAGAATCCGTCCATTGTGCCATTAAAAAATTGCCGCCAGATATGCAGTCAGTGATAATTATGCGGGAATTGAACGGCATGAGTTTCAAAGAGATCGCAGAAATCTTAGAACAACCCGAAGGTACTGTGAAATCAACAGCATTTCGTGCTCGCAAGAAATTGCGGGAACTACTGCGTCCTTACTGGAGAAATGACGAATGAACCAATTTACCGCCCGTCAAGATCCAACTTGTACGGAAGTTCAGGATACCTTAGAAGCGTATCTTGACAATGAATTGGATGCAGACACACACGCGACAGTAGAAGCACACGTCGCATCCTGTTCAATGTGTCAGGATGAAATTCGCTTCGTTCAAGCAATTAGCGGAGCATTACACGAACTTCCGAAACCAGAGCCACCGCAGGAAATCTTCAACGCGGTCGAGGCTTACGTTCGCTCGCATCCCAACAAGGGACCAAAGTGGCTAAATCAGATATTCCAAATGTTCACGTTCTCGGAGGATTTAACTTCGGTACTCGCTCGCGCAGGTGCGTTGGCGTGCCTCATTGGAATCGCACTATTTGGCACCTATCAATACCAACAGCATCTGAAAGTGCAACAAGCCTCCCGTGACTTGGCTTATGCCCTCGGTAAGTTGAATTACGCCGTGGAGCGCACAGGCAACGTCGTTAGCGAGAAACTCCCAGATGTGCAGATTAACGAGGCATCAGGTCGCCCTTTTGTGCAGATAGAAAAAGCCTCTCGTAGTGCTTTGAAGCAGAAAAACAGTATTTCATCAGCACTTCACCGCGGTCTGGATAGCCTTCACCGGTTCCCCCAGAACGTTTTAGGTCCAGAACATCAACGCTCACAGCAAGAAGGAGAAACCCCATGAAAAGATCCACGTTTACAACCCTTTTAATAGGTATAGCCTTTTTAATAGCCTGCTGTTTCTTCACCGACGGGCACGCCCTGAAAAACGACGGAACAGAAACAGCCCGCGGTAAAATAGAAATGAATCTACCAGATACCCCTGTCCCTAAAGTTGAAATTAACTTGGACAAGAGTCTCCTGGACCTCTTTATCAATTTCGGCATCGCGAGTAACCCGAAACTTACCGGAGATAAATCGGTAGATTTGTCCGAATATGCAGCGTATACCGAAATGTTAAAAGGTGCCTCTATCCGAACTTACGATAAAGAGATGAAAGATCTCGACCGGATAGTCGACCACTATTGTGGCATTCTTGAAAACGAGAAGTGGGAACATCTCGTCAAAATCAGGGACAAATTCAATCTCAGTCTGCTTTATGCCGAAAAACCGGGCATACTGCACGGTATCTTCCTTATGTTCACAGATGACAGGAATTCAAACTTTGTGAACATCTACGGAGAGATCGACTTTCAGAAGCTCGGTGCGCTATTTGGACAACTTCTGGAATCTAATTCGGAGGAGGCGATCTCTAAAGCCGTTCGCAATTGGACCAACACCTCCGTGCCTCAACAGTGGGTAGCAAGGATTAATAACGCCGGAAAACTGGACAGTGCGCCGAAACCAGAAACCACAACAACCGACCATTAAAGTCACGTAGGGGCAGGGTTTCCCCAGCCCGTCATCAAAAGGAGTAAAACCCATGAAACTGCAAAAGCACCTTATACGACTGTTCACACTGCTGTTTCTGACCTTATCGCTAACACTGACGCATTCAGCAGTCGCGCAACAGAAAAAATCGGACAAAACCGATCAAAAAGGACTTATCCTCTTCGATTTCCCGGAGCCGCTTGAGGCAAAAGTCGAGGTTAACTTAACCGCGAAACTCATCAATTTGGTCACCAAATCGGTGAGCAATCAACCAGAAGTCGCCGAACTGATTCAGATGTTGGACGGCATCTATGTCCGCACCTATGACAGGGCAACTATTGATGAGAAGAAATTGGTTAACTATTTCAAGGAAAAACTCAAAAAAGATGAGTGGGAAGTCCTCGTCAAGATTGAGGAAAAGAGTGAAACGGTGGAGATTAATCTACTGTTTGACGAAGACAAGGTATACGGGATCTTCGCTATCATAATTCCTAAAAGGTCTGGAGAAGCCACCTTTGTCAACATCGTCGGAGAGATTGCACCAGAACGCATTGAGGAATTGCTCGGAAATCTAAGCAATTTTGGTGCGATAGACATCGATTTTGGCGACAAATTGAAGGGGCAATGGAAAAGAGAAGACCCGCGAGAGAAAACGACAGTCATGATTCTCGGTAGTGGATTTTTCACAAATCCGGGAATCAATAGATTCAACTATAGAATGGATGATGTGCTCGCGCCAAAACGCCAAAGCGAAATGGCACAACTGATATCTCAAATTAAAGCGTTTAATCCTACCAAGATAGCTGTTTATGCAGACGATAGCTATGATGCCGAGCTTAACGCAAACTATCAAAGCTACTTGGAAGGCACCTACGAACCCACACGGAGGCTGGAGGACCAGATCGGTTTTCCGTTAGCAAAACAGATGGAACACCCGAAACTTTACTGTATTGCTGACTGGCCCGAACACAGGCCGATTCGTGATGAAATTGATGGGAGTTTAATGGACTACGACGCGTTCGCGGAGGCACACAATCAGGCGTACCTCCTACCGCGCATTTCTGCAAGCGAAGGAAAGATTCGGCAGAGTGCAGATGGCACACTCTGGGTTGAACCTGAGGGATACGAACCCCTGATTGACATGTACATACGGATTAACGAGCCTGAAAAACTCCGCGCCGACCATCAAGGCTATCTGCGCACCGCACGCATCGGACTTGGTGACCAATACCCAGGTGCCAATTGGGTTGCACATTGGTGGTATGCGCATAATCTCAAGAATTTTGTGAACCTAACGCGAATCACAGAGTCCACCGATGATCGCATTCTGCTGATTATCGGTGCCGGACATGTCTTCCTCATTCAGCAGTTCCTTGAGGATTCGGGAGATTACATCGTCGAAAGCCCGCTGCAATACTTAAGCCCAGCAGTAATCAATTGATAAACCCCAAGTTTGCAACAGCATTAACTTACGCAAAACAGGAATGCCCTGAGACACCAAGACCTTGAAACGAGGACAGTGTTCCAGTTGAGGGTTGATAACCAATACAATGAAGATATTAGTCTCTTACCAGAGCAACATCAGAGAGGAATATCAAAATGTTTAACAATACAATGAAAATATTTAGTCCCTTACCCGTTTTTTGTTCAGTATTACTTTTACTCTATAGTACCAGCTGCCAATTTACATCTCTAAGAGCGGAGGAACCTGTTTTGGAAAAGATTGAGAAAACGCTTAGTGTCAAGGCTGGTGGAAGTTTGACTATCGTATCGGAGTTCGGCGCGATTGATATTCAAACCGCTGAGCAGGATAAGGTTGAGATCGTCGTCACAAAATCAACAACATCATTAAATCGATCAGTGAAAGAGGCACTTTCTGATTTTGAAGTGGCATTCACCCCCGAGAACACCGGTCCCCATATATTTGAAGAAGCGGATCCGGCTTATGTGTCAGTCCCCCCCGAGAACACTGATGTCTATATTGAGGGAAAGTTCAAACGGGGACGAGAGCATTGGCGCAAACAGTTGAATCAACTGAAAATTCATTTTCTGGTGACGGTGCCTCAACAGTACAACGTTGATTTGGACACCTCAAGAGGTAGCATTTCGGTAACCGACCTTGATGGTGATGTCCGTGCGAAGACCTCGGGCGGCAGTTTGCGTTTGCGGAACATTACAGGTCAAGTGTGGGGACGGACATCCGGTGGAAGCATCAAGCTCACATCGTGTAGGAGCCCCGTGGATTTGAAAACGTCTGGTGGTAGTATTGAAGTAAGTGATGTCGCAGGTGATGTTCAAGCGCGAACCTCTGGTGGCAGCCTCCGTTTTGGCGAAATTCAGGGCTCTATTTGGGGCAAAACTTCA
Source organism: Candidatus Poribacteria bacterium (assembly GCA_022821965.1). Lineage (GTDB taxonomy): Bacteria > Poribacteria > WGA-4E > WGA-4E > WGA-3G > WGA-3G. Next base: position 86,683 of record JAJECN010000059.1, on the reverse strand, counting down.
GGAGGGAGCATCAAGGTTGCTAAATGTAATGGTAGGGTAGATGTCCAAACCTCCGGCGGTGGCATCAATTTAGAAAGGGTCGAAGGGGATGTAAACGCCAAAACCTCGGGCGGTTCTATCCGTACCACTATGACAACGCAACCCCAGAAGAAGTGCCATTTGCATACATCAGGGGGCGGTATAACCATTACGCTCATCCCAGATATCGCAATAGACGTAGACGCGCAAACCAGTGGCGGGCGCGTCTCAACAGATTTTGTGGTGCACTCGGTTATTCAAGGGAAGGTGCCGAGAAATAACCTGAAAGGTAGTATAAATGGCGGTGGTCCCTTGCTGAAATTGCGCACCTCCGGTGGGAACATTCATTTACAGAAGACTACGGATTAAGCACGCTCTCAGACAGAAACTGTGTTTACCAAGACAAAAAGATTGTGTCATAGAATGTTAGGTTTCACGCTTATGTCGGGGAATACGACAAGGTTTAATACCCCAAAATTCTTGTCTATGGCGGAGTTCCTCTACCGCCTCAAACAAAGTTTATTCGATGATTACATACGACGTGAAATCGAAAAACTTCCTATTCTCGTCAATTTTGCGTAAATCCTAACCGGAATAATCAGACTAAAGTCAGGCGTGTTGATCATCAATCACACTTACGGAGCACCCGTATCCGGATGGGTGCCCAATATCAAGAGGTGAATTGGCTTTCACACTTCTGGTATGCCCGGAATCTCAAAATTTTTGTGAACTTGACGCGGATCACCGAATCTAACGACGACCAAATTCTACTGATTATCGGTGCCGGGTATGTCTTTCCGGTGCAGCAGTACCTTGAGAATTCAGGAAATTACATTGTCGAAAGTCCACTGAAATACCTAAAAACGGAGGGAATGCAGACTCCATAACCTGTCACTTCAAATGTTGAATTTTTGAAAATTTGGTAACCCTTTTCCAAGCGGGTTAATCCCACTACAGATAGGAGAAAATTTTATGAAAGCCTTAGTGAAATGTCGATTCTATTTGATGACTTTACTCACCATTGTGTTACTTACAGGCGGCACAGCCATGAGCGATGACCAGACAGACCAATCTACAGGGGATACGACACAAATAACGAAAAAACCGACGATTATGATCCTTGGTAGTTGGCACTTTACAAGTTCCGGACTGGATGGAGTCAATACTAAAACGGATGATGTCCTCGCACCTAAACGCCAGCGCGAGATTGAACAGTTGGTTGAACAACTCAAAGCATTTAAACCTACCAAGATAGCAGTTGAGTTGGATCCAAGCCGTTGCGATACTGAAAATAAAAGGTATCAAGGCTATCTGAACGGGACATACGAACTCGAACCTTACGAGGGGGACCAGATTGGATATAGGTTGGCAAAAGAGTTCGGACATCCAAAGGTGTATTGTGTGGATTACTGGCCAAAACACTGGCCTGTTCATATTGATCACGAATTAATGGCCACTGGTGCATTTGCAAAAGCTCACAATCAAGAGCACCTCCTCCGACCACCACCTACAGGGAAAAATGTCACTCGGGACGCAGATGGCAAAATCTGGATTGAACCTGAAAAATACGAACCAATAATTGACAAGTACATCCGAATCAATCAGCCTGAAAGTAGACGTGCTGATCATCAAGGATACATCCGTTCTGCACGAGTTGGACTCGGGACCGAGTACCCAGGTGCGAATTGGCTTGTTCACAGTTGGTATTCTCGGAACCTCAAGATTTTTGTGAACACAACACGCATCACTGAATCCGCTGATGATCGAATTCTGTTAATTATCGGCACTGGGCATGTCTATCTGGTGCAACAATTCCTTGAGAATTCAGGGGATTACCACTTAGAAAGTCCCTTGAAATACTTGGATGCGGAGAAGATACAGACCCCTTAACACGTTGTTCCAATTGTCGAAAATTTGGTAATTCTTTTTTCCATAATATCAACTTCACCACGAATAGGAGAAAGTTTTATGAGATCCTTAGTGAGATGCAAGTTCTATTTGATGATTTTGCTCGCCACTGTGTTATTTACAGTCGGCACAACCGTAAGCGACGACAAGACAGACTTATCTACAGGAAATACTACACAAATGGCAAGAAAATCAACAGTTATGATTCTTGGCAGTTCATACTTGGCAAATCCGGGAGCGGATGTACACAACACAAAAATGGATGATGTGCTTGCTCTCAAACGCCAAGCGGAGATTCAACAACTCGTTGAACAACTTGCTCGCTTCAAACCGACGAAAATAGCCGTTGAAGTTGACGCACGTTTGGATGCTGATCTACAGGCGGAATACAATGCCTATCTGGATGATAACTTGCAGCTTAAACGCCATGAAATTCATCAGATTGCGTTTCGATTGGCAAACCAGATGGGACATCCGAAGGTCCACTGTGTGGATTATTTTTGGGCAGAACAATCCCCCCGTATCCCTGAGAGTGAGATTGATTCAGAATTGATGGACTATCAGCAGTTTGCAAAAACCCACAATCAGGATCACTTGCTTCCTCCGAAACCTACTACTGATAGGAAAGTTACGCCGGACGCAGATGGCACAGTCTTAATTGAATCTGACAAACACGAATCTCTTATTGACCTATACATGCACCTCAATCAACCTAAAGGCAGGCGTGCCGATCACCAAGCATACATGCGCATTGCACGAATTGGGATAGATACTCAATACCCAGGGGCACACTGGGTCATTCATAATTGGTACGCTCGGAATTTCAAAATTTTTGTGAACCTGACGCGAATCACTGAATCTACCGATGATCGCATTCTGCTAATTATCGGTGCCGAGCATGTCTTTCTAATTCAGCAGTTCCTTGAGGATTCAGGCGATTACATCATCGAAAGCCCGCTCAAATACCTAAAAACGGAGGACGCTAATTGATGAAAGATCAAATGAAACCGACAATTATGATTCTCGGTAGTGGACATTTGGCAAATTGGGGAGCAGATCGAATCAATTATAGAATGGACGATGTCCTTGCACCCAAACGCCAAGCCGAACTTCAACAATTCGCTGAACAACTCGCCCGTTTCAAACCGACGAAGATAGCCGTCGAAGTTGATACACATTGGGAGGCTGAACTTCAGAACGAATATGATGCCTATCTGAAGGACAACTTCCAACTTAAACCCCATGAAATCCACCAGATCGGATTCCGATTAGCGAAACAGATGGGACATCCAAAGGTCCACTGTGTAGATTATTTGCGCGATGATCCAATCGTTCGGGAGGATCGGGAGGATCATTGGACTGATTATGGCGCGTTTGCAGAGACGAACGATCAGGAACATCTTCTGGGGCCGCCACCTACTGGAAAAATGACGCAGGATGAAGATGGCAAAATCTGGATTGAGCCTGAAAAATACGAACCCATAGTTGACATGTATATACAGATCAATCAAGATGAAAAAATACGCACAAACCTCCGCGACTACCTACGGATTGCCCGAATTGGCCTTCAAGACGAGTACCCGGGGGCGAATTGGGTCGCACATTTTTGGTATAATCGGAATCTCAAAACTTTCGTCAATCTCACCCGAATTACGGAATCAGAAGATGAGCGTATTTTGCTAATCATCGGTGCTGGGCACTTAGGATTCCTTAAACAAATTGTCAAAGACTCTGAAGTCTATGACATAGAAAGCCCATTGCAATATTTAGAAGCAGGTGGAGAGGAGAAACTAAACAAATGACGCAAAAACCCACAGTCATGATTCTCGGCAGCGGACACTTAGCGAATCCCGGAATGGATGGTTTTAATTATAAAATGGATGATGTGCTCGCGCCAAAACGCCAGCGCGAAATAGAACAACTCGTGACGCAACTCAAGCCGTTTCAGCCCACCAAAATAGCCCTTGAGGTAGACGAAAGATTTGACGCTGGGATTAACGCAGACTACCACGGCTATCTGGAAGGCACATACGAACTCAAGCGTGGAGAGGGCAACCAAATTGGATTTCGGTTAGCTAAACAGATGGGTCATCCCAAGCTCTACTGCGTTGATTATTTCCGAAACTATTCTGAGGAACCCGACGGTTTTTTTCCAGAGGACTTTGACTGGGATTTGGTAAACCCTGACAAGTTCGCAAAAGCAAATAATCAGGAACACCTCATGGGGCAACCTCCTACGGCTGAAGGGAAGGTTACACAGGATGCAGATGGCACAGTCTGGATTGAACCTGAGGAATACGAACCGATAATCGACATGTACAGACGATTCAATCAGCCTGAAGGCACACGCGCTGACCATCAAGAGTACTTGCGGATAGCGCGTGTTGGGCTCGGCGATCAGTACCCAGGTGCCAATTGGGTTGGGCGTTTGTGGTATACTCGGAATCTCAAGATTTTTGTGAATCTGACGCGCATCACCGAATCTGCTGACGATCGCATTCTGTTGATTATTGGTGCCGAGCACGTCTTCCTCGTCCAACAATTCCTTGAGGATTCGGGAGATTACATCGTCGAAAGCCCACTCAAATACTTGGATGGCGAGGGGATGTAGACTTCTTAATGTGTCATCCAGAGGAGTTGTAATCACAACTTGTTCTTACCGACAAAGGTGATGAGGCATATTAATGCATACGCTTTGGCTTGTTATCCAGCGAGAATTCGTCTCAAATGTGTTAACCTCCCGATTTATGATTGGGTTTATTGTCTGTCTGCTCTCAACTGCTGTTGCTGTTTTCGTCCAAGTGGATGATTACGAAAAACGTTTGGTGGGGTATAACGCTGCTGTCCGAGAAGCAGAAGCGGAAGCACAAGAGTGGGATCTCTACTACAACATTAAACCGAAAACACACCGGAAACCGAATCCTTTAGGTATCTTTAACGTAGGTGCGGAGAACTTCGGCGCAAATACGGTCACCATCGAATTGGCTAAGCCTGTCTTTGAACTCACCTTTCCCATAATGGGCGAACCGGCACAGAAACGAGGTTCAGACAATTCTTTTCTGACAATGTTCCTAACCATTGATGTGGTTTTTATCTTCAAAATCATACTTAGTGCCTTAGCGATTTTATTTGCTTTCAATACAATTTCAGGGGAGAGAGAAGATGGTACATTGAAACTCGTGTTATCCAACGCGATACCCAGAGATATGATAGTGCTGGGAAAATACCTCGGTGGGATGTTATCGCTGTTTCCTATTGTTTTGATAAGTTTAATCGTGGCACTGGTCATCGCGCTTTCTTCCCGTGTGACTGCTTTTGATGGGAACGATATTTCACATATTGTGCTGATATTTGCCGTCTCGCTGTTGTACGTGTCAACATGGTATCTTTTAGGATTGCTTCTATCAATTTGGACAAAGACACCTGCGACGACCTTAATTCTTTCGATGGTTATTTGGGTGATGCTAACAATCGTTCATTCAAACGTGGCGACGATTGTTGTCGAAAAATTTCCACCCTATCAGTCCAAGCCTGAGACAGAGTTTGTTCGTTCCGCCGGTGACGTGTGGGATCAGTTCAGAAAAGAACGGGATACCTACATCAAACGGAGGGGTTACGAAAACCTGCAGGATTCAATTTCTTGGGAATCTGGGGCGGATTCAGAAAGAACTAATCGCTTTGTTACGTTTTTTTCATACGGGATGCATGAATTACATTTGTTAGAAGGCTACATTATCACGGATGTTGACAAGGCGGATACCTCTATCTTTCAAGAGATTTTAGGTTATCAGGAACCGCTTCGGATTGCGTATGCGGATAAAGTGGAGGAAGTTCTCAATAAACCTGCGGAGCAACGAGAGAGGAATGCCAAGTTCGCAGATGCCCTTTCCCGTATCTCCTTTGCAGATGTATATCACTTTGCTATCGGAACAATAGCGGGGACAGACCGACAGAGTTATAAAAATTTTATTCAGGACTCCAGAGCCTATAAGCGTAAAATTGTTGAATATTTGAAAGATAAAGAGGCGTTTACTTCTCGAGCGTGGTTTTCTAATGATCAAGGTGCCGCTGATCTAACATATCTACCTGTTTTCCAGTACCGACGACCTTCACTTTTCAAAAGTTTATCCCGCGCCTACATAGATATTTTGATATTATTAGCATGGAATGTCGTTTTATTCATGACAGCTTATGTGTCCTTCCTACGATATAATTTAGGTTGAACAGGAGGGTTATCAGTTGTCAGTCATTGGTTGTTGGTTAAGAGGACTTTTGTAACGAATTTGACCCTTGGAGTTTTTCAGGGCGATGATATGTTATAAACCAATCTCTTAACTGATAACTGATAACTGACAACCGACAACAATTAAAAATGATTTGGCAGATAGCATTCAAAGAGATATACCACAATCTCACAACCCTGCGATTCGCTTTGATAATAATTATACTACCCATCCTGTTTGTGGCAAACTCGCTAATATACAGTTTGGGTGGTTACAGTTATACCGCGCAGGTTAACACCTATAACCAACAAGTTGCACAAAATAGGAATCACATTGAAGATTTCGCGAATAAAGGGCTGGCGGAATTGGCACTGATAGGACCTGGAGAGATTCCGAAGCGTCCTAACCGGTTGACTTTCTGTGCCGATGGGGCGGATAAATTTGTGCCGAGCTCTGTCACAATGCAAAATGTCGGAATGCTCAGCCGAGCCGGTTATGATGAAGTGGTTGAAGGTTACCAGTGGAGACCTCCGTGGATATTAGAGTATCCGTTGCAGAATAAGGGTGGTAACGTGATACAACGCATCAAAATCGACTGGGTCTTCATCGGTATTTTGATGAGTTTCTTTGCGATCTTGTTCACTTTCGATGCTATTGCCGGAGAACGAGCGCGTGGTACGCTGAGCCTTATGATGTCGAATGCAGTATCGCGTGGACAGGTGTTGTTGGGAAAATATCTCGGTGCTTTTGTGACAATCTTTCTACCCCTTATCATAAGTATCCTAATAAATCTACTCACCATCTATTTCTTTGGAAATATTCCCTTTGCGTCTGAACATTGGCTACGTATTTTGGGGATGATGGGGTTATTTGCATTGCTCGTTTCCATTTTTATCTTTCTCGGGCTTTTTTTCTCCAGTCGTGTCTCAAACGCCATTACAAGCTTAGTATGGCTCTTGCTTACTTGGGTTTTTTTGGCGTTTATTTTTCCAAGCTTACTCGGAACTTTTGTGGGTAATCTGAATCCGATTCCATCCGTTGACGAAGTTTTGAGGCAGAAACACTCACAATTAGGACAGTTGTATGCTGAATACGACCCCTTTAATAACGCCGGATATATTCCGCCTAAGTTAAGCAAGGCAGCATCTGCCGAAAATTCCAAAGCCACGCGCCTTTGGGCAGACTTCCTTGCCAAAGAAGTAGAGACGAAAACTCGGTTTTCAGATGGGCACATCGACCAGCAATTTAAGCAAGTGCAACTCGCCCGCGACCTCACCCAAATCTCTCCGATAGCGACTTTCCAATATGCGATGGAAGGGCTTGCGAACACAGGGATCGTTAGTTATATGAATTTTGTCAAACAAGCGCGTCGTTATCGGCAGACGTTCATAGACTTCATTAAAGCAGAAGATCAGGATGATCCAGAAAGCCTACATATCTATCCTGTAAGGGAGGGGTTATCTCAGAAACCGGTGGATTTGGACGCTGTGCCGATTTTTGAAGAACAGATCTCTTACCGCAGCGTGTTATCCCAAGTCGGTTTGTTGGTGCTGTTTAATCTGCTATTCTTTATTATCGCACAAATTTCTTTTATGAAAAGCGATTTGAAGTAGATATGACGTAAGGCTCCTATATCGGAGGTAGATAAAAAACCATGTGGGACAAAGCAAACTTAACCCGTCCTTCATTTCGAGACCTACTCTGGCTGTTCGCACGAGTGTTGAAAACATCGCCTTTTATCGCTACAGTGTGGATAATCCTTGTCCTCATCAACGCAGGTGCCGGTGCAGCCCAGCTCCTCGTGATCCGAGAAACCGTTAACACCCTCGTCGATGCAGACCTTATAAACAGTGCTATCCCATGGCTGGTCGCGCTCTGTTCCCTCTTTTTTATAGAGCAGGCGGTTTCGACACTCCTTCCACTTTTGCGCGAACAACTCCGCATTAGAGCCGGTTTTACTTTGCAGCGTGCTGCCTTGCAAAAGACAGGCAAACTGCCACTGGAGGCGTTTGACGACGAAGAATCGCATGACCTCATCAATCGCGTCCTTGCCGGAGGGGATTCGAGCGTTGTCCAATTGATGCAAAACGGTCTGAGCCTTATTGAATTTATCCCAGTCCTACTCACCAGTACCGTTGTTTTAGGACTGATTTCAATTTGGATCCCTGCCATCATCATCAGCGGTGCAATATTGCTGCGAGTTTTTGAAATTCGGATGGGGGCGCGCGTACGCCACTTTGAGGTAGAAAATACACGCAACAAACGACTCGCCGATTACTACGCCCAACTTCTAACAGAACGACGCAGTGCCCCCGAAATCCGTTTATGGACGATCAGCGAAACCCTTCTCCACCGCTGGCGGACGATCCTCGCCCAATATCTTCGGGAACGCTTGGGTATCTCATTTCAAAATGCCTCCCAAGGTATTTTCCAAGTGTTTATTTTCGTAGCCATCATCGCTGGAGCATTACTCGTTACATCGCTCTCGCAGGGAAGGACCGAAGCAGGACTCGCCGCTTTGGTGCTAACGGCACTCCGCAATATCACTGCAGGTATGAACTCCATGCAGCATCTCATCATCGGTTTTGTCCAACACGCTGGCTACGGAGAAGACCTTCGCCGTCTGTTAGAAAGAGACCAAGATGAAGATTCCCCCACAAAGCGTACACCCTATCCTCACCCGATACGTGAGGGTATCCGTTTGTATGATGTCGCGTATCGTTACCCGGGTGCAGATACAGACGCGCTCTCCGATATTAACATTGATATTCATCCCGGTGAAATTCTCGCTATAGTCGGTGAAAACGGTGCTGGAAAAACGACTTTGGCACACATCTTAGCAGGCTTGCGTTCTCCAACAGCAGGACATGTCACAATAGACGGTATTGATACCGCTACAATCCCATCGGAAGACCTCCGGCACGCTTGCACCGTAGTTTTTCAGCATCCGGCACGCTATCCGACCACCCTACAAGAAAATTTGGTTTTGGACAGTGCTAACGCCTCCGATGCAGATGTTGAGGCAGTCTTAACCCAAGTCGGATTGCCAGCAGAAAAGTTCCCACTAAACTCGTTTTTAGGTCCCGAATTCGGGGGTGTAGATTTCTCCGGTGGCGAATGGCAACGCGTCGCTATCGCCCGAAGTCTGATTAAAGCAGGAGGCGAATTTGTCATTTTTGACGAACCCACGGCAGCCCTGGATCCGCTCGCTGAACTGGAAATTTTTCAACAGTTCGTTGAATTAGTAGAAGGTAAAACTGCACTGCTCATCGCCCATCGACTCGGGCCCACACGGCTTGCCGATCGCGTTGTTGTTTTGGAGAATGGACACATTGCAGAAATCGGAAATCCCACTGAACTCCTACAGCGAAATGGAAAATACGCTGAAATGTTCGCAGCCCAAAGTGAGTGGTACCAATGAAAAATACAAACACATTACCGAGACGCGCAGTTCTCCGCTTAATTTGGCAATTTATACGGATTGCACCATTTCCCCTCTTTGTCATTCTTTTGCTCCGTTTGATAAACGCCGGACATCGCGGTTTTTCGCCGATTATTATTGCTGGATTCACAAACGCGTTAATAAACGCCGAGGGACTCCTTTTCTGGATGGGTGTTTATCTCGTGCTAATGACCGTGGAGATATTAACCGATGTTTTCAATGGTGTAACACAGATGTGGTTCTCCAATAAAGCTGTCCTCCATTTCCAACAAGAACTTCTGCGTCAAGCCGGACAAACACCATTGCTTCATTTTTTGGATGCTGACTTTCACGATAATCTTAGCCGGGCAACCCAAGGCTTCAGCGGGCGAGTTGTCAGCTGGTTTCAGAGTGTTCTGGCAAATATCCATAGTGTTGCTGGCGTGTGCGGACTGTTAGGAGCGGTCCTCATTATAAGTCGTAATATATGGTGTATGGTCGCTTTACTCGTCAGTTCCGCTATCATTCTCTTCACAAGGAAACCTATTGCGAGGCTTGAACTCGAACGAGACCGAGCAGCAGCACGTCCTAACCGAACACAGACAGCGTGGGCAGCTCGACTTTATGAACGTGTCAACAGTCCAGAGGTGCGTCTCTTTACCCTCCAACGCTGGCTACTTTCAAAATGGGAAAACGCATATCATACGCTCGCTACTGTGGAAATAGGATCACTCAAAAGGAAAACCGCTTGGAACGCACTCGCCAACCTCAGTTCTATCCTCGGATATTGCGTGATTGTTTTCATCGCAGCCCAAACCGCACATAACGGTGACCCTGAAAAAATCGCCGGTATCTTCACCGGCTTAATTGCCGCCGCCGCTGGATTACAAGGATTTCTCTCATATATGGCACACTCTATGGGAAATCTCGCCGAACAGAGCGGTATCTTACGTGACCTGGCGACGCTGTTCACAACGCAGTCCACCGAAGAGGAAAGCGTTGCTAATACAACAGAGAAACATCAGGACACTCCGTCATCCGCTGCAGAAGCAGGAGAGATGACAGTTGCCATGAACGATCTCTCGTTCCAATACCCGCGCGCAGCGACGCAGACGCTCAAAAAGATTACCGCAAAAATTGCACCCGGCGAAACCGTCGCGCTCGTCGGAAAAAATGGTGCAGGAAAGACAACACTGGCAAACATATTACTCGGTCTGTACGCTCCAGATAGTGGAACACTCACGTTTTCACAAAGCGATACAACTTCTGAAAAACCCACAACAAGCGCTGTCTTTCAAGACTTCACGAAGTTCTTACTGCCTGTCAGAGACAACGTCGGTTTCGCTGACCTGAATCGTATGCAAGACGACAACCGTATGCGGCACACACTCGACAGAGCAGGTTCCACTTTCTCACAAGAACTCGATACTTGGTTGGGACACGAATTCGGCGGACGCGATGTATCCGGTGGAGAATGGCTGCGCCTCGCAGTTGCGCGTGGACTTTTCCGACAGAGCCAATTCGTCGTGTTTGATGAACCCACTGCCGCCATCGATCCAGTCGCCGAAGTTGAAATGATCCGTGAACTGCTCACCAAAGACGAATCGCGTACCACCCTTGTCATCTCACACCGGCTTGGAGTCGCCCGCCTGTGCGACAGAATTCTCGTTTTAGACGAAGGACAACTCGTTGAAGACGGCACACACGAAGAGTTACTCGCCATGGGCGGGTTATACGCCGAAATGTGGGAAGCACAAGCATCATGGTACGCTTAAATACCGCGATTCAATAACATAGAATTGACGCGACGCGCAATTCATTGCGTAATGATGATCTATCTAACCTACTTTTTGCCTGTGTGGGATATTGCTTGGGAGACCAGGCAATACCCACGAGCAATAGTTGGATAAAATTGTTGGTTCTAAAAACAGACTTCTCGTTTTATAGAGAATGGCATCCCAGCGAATGCCTGTGTGGTATTCCCAAAAACCCTCTCCACGAAAGGCATAAGCCTCCCTAAACTAAAACGTGTCCTCAGCGTAAGACTTCTACCAATTTAAGATTCATGCAATCCTTTCGCGCTAAAATTGTATCTATAATAGTTGAGGAGAAAGAATACCTTTTTACATCAGACTTATGTTTCTGATATTGAACCTATATCCCTTTAATACACAACAACAAAAAATCTAATCGAAAATCAGTACACAAAGATTTCACTATAGTGTGGAGGATAAAATGCGTATAGTCGAGGCGGTATCTGTCGGAATTTCTGCGATTCGTAGCAACAAAATGCGTTCATTGTTAACGATGCTTGGTATTATCATCGGTGTTGCTTCAGTATTGGCAATGATAGCCATCGGTGATGGTGCCAAGGAGATTGTCCAGCAAGATGCCCAGAAATTAGGTGGTGCAAATCAGTTCTTCGTGTACCGTATGTGGTACAAACGTGTAAACAACCGGTGGGTCCGTAATCGTAGCAGCGAGTACCTGAAATACGAAGATGTGTTGGCAATGGAGGCAGAATGCCCAACTGTTCGTGCAGCCACGCCACAAATCTGGAACTGGGGCGGCGTGCTCATCCAAGCTTCAGGCGGCACTGAAACCCGTGCAGGCTGGAACGGCGTAGATGCCAATTATAACACCGCAATGGACTGGAACGTTAAAGATGGACGTTTTATTACAGACGAAGAGGTTAGAAACGCATCAAAAGTTTGTGTACTTGGAGATGAGGTTGCGACCGCCCTGTTCGGTGATAGATCGCCATTGGGACAAGAGATTAAAATCGCACGAGACAGCGAATATCACAACCGGTGGGGACAAAAAGAGGGGAGAAGATACACGGAACGCTTCACAGTTATTGGAACATTCGTGCCGAGAGGCACAAGTCTCCGGTTCGGTGTTAGTTTCGACAACCTTGTTTTTATTCCTGTATCAACCATCCAAGAACGCTTCACCGGCAATGACCAGATTCCGCGTATCACGGTCTATGCAAATACCGTTGACGATGTGCCTCAGGCAGTTGAAGAGGTAAAAACCGTCATCCGGAAACGGCATAGAAATCAAGACGATTTCATCGAGATTTTTGAGATGCAAGCCGGTATGGCGCAATTAGATAAAATTAGTAAAATCATAAAAATTACCTTAGGCAGCATCGCCGGATTCTCGCTCCTCGTCGGTGGTATTGGAATTATGAACATGATGCTTGTCGCTGTCACCGAACGCACTCGTGAAATTGGGCTTCGGAAGGCACTCGGTGCGAAACGGTTGGATATTCTACTGCAATTTCTAATAGAGTCAGTGATCATGTGTGGTGTAGGGGGTGCAATCGGCGTTGGGTTGGGCATTCTCGCCGGTGAAGCGATGGCAATGCTGGCTGTCAAAATCGTGAAAATTGTTCCCGAATGGCCCGCAGTTGTCTCGCCGCAATGGATATTGATTTCTGTATCGGTTTCAGCAATAATCGGCATCTCCTTTGGTCTGTATCCCGCGCTGAAGGCATCGTCGCTTTCTCCCATTGAAGCTCTTCGCAAAGATTAGAATTTGGAACGACAAAGATATTTAAACCCCAGAAACGTAGTTTTCGCTTTTTTATCTCTTTCCTGAAAAAGCCCTTCTTTAGGTTCAAATCTAATTGAGAACCTCTATCCACAAGCACACCTATAGCAAAACACGATCAACCCAGAAAGAACGCACAAAACGGCGTGAAATCTGGGTTGAGTTAAGAATGAAATTCGACTAAAATATGTATAGGTAGAAAACGAGAGGTATTATCAGCCTCCTTTCAAACCTTTCAAATGTGTTTTTTCGCTTCTTTTGCAGAATTATGCACACTTTTTTTTAGTAGTTCGCGTCACTATAGTGAACGGAATTGATAGAGTGCTTCTTTGCGATTTGTAACCATACGGAAATCGTATAAGCTTCTTTGATGAAAACAGTCTTGCTGGAGATATTTGATGAAAAACGACGATGTTGTGTTGATCCAATGCATCCTTGCGGGTGATGAGACCGCCTTTGCAAGTCTGGTTAGAAAGTACCAGAAACAGGTCCACACGCTCGCATGGCGGAAAATTCGGGATTTCCATATCGCTGAAGATATTACGCAGGAGACCTTTCTGCAAGCCTATCAGAAATTGGAAACCTTGGAAGACCCAACACGCTTTCCAAGATGGCTTTATGTGATTGCAGATCGGCTCTGTATCGCGTGGCTCCGAAAAAATCAGCGACAAACCGAACCACTCGAAGAAACCGACCTCTCAGGAATAGAGACAGAAGCATACTCCCGATTTGTCGCAACAGAACACGCGGAAACTTTTGCTGAAGCGCGACGCGACTTGGTCGAAAAGTTGCTTGCGAAGTTAAAGGAAACCAACCGAACAGTCATCACGCTTCATTACCTTGAAGGCATGACTTATGCAGAAATAGTTAACCTCTTAGGTGTACCAGAAAATACGATTAGGAGCCGTCTCCTCCGTGCGCGGCAACAGCTAAAGAAGTATGAATTCATGATTCAAGAAGCGTTAGATATCACAATCGAAGGCGAACATCGCTCGCAAAAACATTTGAATGGAGATTTCGGAATGAAATTAACCTTTGAAAGAGATAACCTTTTAGCCTCTCTACAAATGCTGCAGGGAGTCGCGAATATCTCACCTATTGCCTCAAATGTTCTCATCCGTGCGGAGGGAAGCACGATTGAGTGCATGGCGACAGACATGGAAATCGGCATCAAAATGACAGTTGACGGGACAGTCAAAGAAACAGGCACAATCCTTGTCCCCGCTGGGAAATTGGCGGATATCGTTAAAGCGTGGCCCGCTGAGAAACCGATAGACCTGACCACAACAACAGGCAACCGGATTGAAATCACTTCTGGAAACGGTGTTCACAAAACCGTCAAACTTGCCGATGAAGAATTCCCACAACTCCCTTCCGTTGACAAGGCAGCATTCGCTATTGACGGAGAAACACTGAGGTCTGTTCTTTACAAAACTGAATTTGCTGCACCTGCAAAGAAAGCCCGACAGACCTGTCTAAACGGGCTTTACTTTAACCTGCTTGAGGACAGAACCGAGATCGTTGCAGCCGATGGTATACAACTTGCCCTCGCACATTGCGAACCCTTTAAATTGTCTGAAGATAGCGATGGATTCATCGTACCGCTCAAAGCCGTCAAAGAGATTGAACGAACCTTCGCCAATTCCGCAGAGGTAAGGATTTCACACATTGAGAACCAGATTCTCTTTGCGGATGAGCGCGCTACGGTGACGACGCGATTGGTAGACGCTGAATATCCGCCGTATGAGAAGATCATTCCAGTGTCTCCTGAGGTGCGGACAGTTGTACCGAAAGCACCTATTTTGCAGGCGATGCGTAAGGTTTCGTTGGTGTCAGATCCGAAAACCTTTAAGGTTTGTTTAGAAATAGATGAACAACAGATGCGGGTCTCAGCGGAAACCCCTGAACCGGATGAGGTACATGAGACATTAGCAGTGGAATCCAGCACTGGAAGTATCCGTATCGGTATGAATGCTCAGCTGTTCATAGAGACACTCTCACACATTGAAACGGAGTCTGTCATACTGGAGTTCTCAAGTGCGCTGCAACCTGTCATTGTTAAACCGATTGGTGCAGAAGGACATCTCTGTCTCATCTGCCCAATGAACTTAGAATCCTAAGCATCTCTTTTCTTACAGCAGTCAGTGATCAACAACCAACCTTCAAGAAATGTCCACACGGTTTAGAAGGATACTATCGGCCCGCACGCCGCTGGCGAGGTTTAAAACCTCGCCCAGCAAAGGACACTGCGTAAGTCCTAATGGAGAACTTTAATGCCCCCTGAAATCGCTTTGCAAAAACGCGAGCAAATGATTAGCGACGGTTTCTGTGTCATCAACAACATTCTCGCAGATGAATTCTTGCAGGAACTCCGTGACGAATCGGAACAACTTCTCGCTAATTATGTGCCACCGGAACACACCAGATACCATGGACATCACCTACAAGTTACAAGCAAAGACAATACGCTCGTTCAGAAACTATTAGAATGGCAACCTACGCTCAATGCATTAGAAAAAATGGGGTTTGGCGATTTCCCAGTCGCCAAAGGCATCACGATTCTAACGAAAGATCCAGGAGCACCCCCACTCTACTGGCATCAAGATTGGTACCATTGGAACGATCCAATCAGTTGCGCGCCTTGGCCGCAAGATATCTTTATGAAGTATTATCTCACGGATACAACACCAGAAAACGGCTGTTTAAAGGTTATTCCGAGCACACATTACAAGCGTATTGATTTGCACGATAAACTTCTCTACGGAAGCGAACTCGGTGATATCCATCAACCCGGATCAGAATCTAAGGAAAAATATACTGTGATGTTCAGTGACCATCCGGATCAGGTAGATGTTTGTGTCAAAGCAGGTTCATTAGTGATGCGAGATGCACGCCTTTTGCATTCCGTACGGAAAAACTATACGGACAGAAGACGCACAATGCTTCTCGTATGGATTCGCCGCCCGAGCACTATTCCAGACTATTGGAACGACGAAATCCCTGAATCCGTTTTAAATCGAGATGAAACCAAGGACTATCCCAACTCACAGATTCCCAATGAATTTTTAAATTAAATGATGTTCCTAACCCTGATACGCCAAGAACTTTTGACCCATCTGATGAGCGCGCGTTTTTTCGCTGCGGTCATCATTACACTCCTGCTCGTTGTCGCCAATACGTTTGTCCTGATCGGTGCACACGAAGAACGCCTCGCCGACTATAGCCAGAAAGAAGCCGTGAATCGCGAGACAGTCGCCGCAACACCTGCCTATTCGGTCTTGAAGTTGAAAGTTCAGCGTCCTCCGAACCCCCTGAGTCTCTTTAGTGCTGGCTTAGAGACGCGTTTTGGCAGCGATATTGATATAGCCTTTAACAGTGTCCCAGCCCTATCAGACCCCATAGCCGAGGGCAAATCCGACGAAGAATACCAGTGGACGTTTAATAGAGTGCCGTCCCTCTCAAACCCCGGGGCACCCCTCGGTTTAAAGAACCCCTATCTCCATCTCTTTTCACAGATAGACCTCGTCTTTACCTTTCAAGTTGTGTTGAGTCTACTGTCCCTGCTTTTTGCTTATGATGCCATTGCGGGAGATTGGGAAACCGGCACCTTACGATTGGTGCTCTCACACCCTGTCGGGCGCGGGAGCGTTCTGCTTGCCAAATATATCGCGGCGATGGTCTGTCTCCTGCTCCCTATATTAATGAGTCTACTGCTCGCCCTGATTCAGTGTTCTTTCGCGCGTTCCCTGCAATTCGGCACAGACGACTTTCTACGAATTGGCGGTATTGTTTTGACAACAATCGTCTACCTATCGGTTTTCTACCTGATCGGTCTGCTCATTTCCACAACAACCCGCCGGGCTGCCACATCCCTGATGCTCTGCATGTTCCTGTGGGTAGTTTTGGTGTTTGTCTATCCAAACTGGAGCCGGTTTGCCCTGAATCCAGTCGGCGACATGCGTGCAGAGAAATTATCCGCTAACCAGCAGATAGCACAGATTCGGGAAGAGGCAGATCGAGAACGGGATCGGTTCTTGGCGAGTAGTCCCCTTAAGGGAGACCCCCCAATATTTTTCGACACATTTACAGGGACCGACTTCTTTAAAGGCGGAGGGTGGTATCTTGGAGATTTCCCTCGGGTTAACATCGAAATTGAATTGAAAAATACTGCGGATCCCTTGGTAACACACTTGCGCCGTTACTATGAATTCGCCGCGATGCTGCAAATCCAGAATGCCGAAAAGGTGTACTTAGTTGGGGAGCAACTGGTCGCACAGATATCCCGCCGGCAAGCACAATGGGATGAACGACTCATGAAACTCAGTCCGGCGAGTCTGTACACGTTCGCAACCGCCGCGTGGGCAGGTACCGATTTAGACAGCATGACCGACTATATACGAGCCGCGCAGACATACCGGCGTACCCTCATTGACGCTTTTCATGAAAGAGATGCCTTCGCGAGTCTACAATGGTTTTCAACGAATCAAGGAACGGTAGACTGGTCGATTCTGCCTGACTTTCGTTTTGAGCGAGCAGATGTCAGCATCAACGCACAGCGCGCCCTACCGGAATTACTTTTGCTGGTATTCATCAACCTCGTCCTATTCATGGTAACATTTCTGGTCTTCATCAAAATTGAAGTATAGAATGGTCGTTAGGCTACGGATAGGGCCAAGGCATGTAAGCCCAACCAACGGGCCGGGCTGGATATACGGACAGAATCGTTCCTTCTACAACTGACCTGAACGAACCGCAAGGAAAAGTAAAAGAATGATTTGGCATATTGTCACACATGAACTTTTAGACCATCTTACAAGTCTCCGCTTCGCCTTAACCACGCTCATCCTTGTAGCATTAATGGTCACCAACGCCGTTGTGCATCTTCAGACACACCCTGAACGCGTTCGGAAATATTCCGAGAACGTTAGTGCATCGCACACCGAGTTGAAATCTCGCACTCAGTTATATGCGCTGCTGCAAAAGGGTCCCGGTAAACTATACAAACGTCCCTCCACCCTCACCTTCATTGCCGATGGAGGAGACGCGTTCTTGCCAAGCAAAACCATGAGTGCCGGTTCCTGGAGACTCTACGGATCCACCAGCATTTGGGCAATGGGCGTTCCACGTCTGAATATGAATGCGATCAGCAATCACCGCCCGACCGCCGTGGTGATTGATTGGGTCTTTATCATCACTTACCTGCTCTCGTTCATTCCCCTTCTCTTTACTTTTGACGCGCTCTCTGGGGAACGAGAACGCGGTACATTGCGGCTGTGTCTCGCAAATTCCATCTCGCGCCCCGCCCTGTTAGTCGGTAAATTCCTTGGCTCGGTGATCGCAGTCCTTATCCCTTTCTATTTTGCGGTGTTGTTCAATCTTGCCATCATTTCCACCGAGAGTTGGACGCAGCTCAGTGGGACAGACTGGGGACGCGTAGGGCTCATCGTCCTCATCGCTTCTTGCTATGCTGGCATCTTCATCGCAGTTGGGCTTATCGTCTCCGCGATGACACGAGAAAGCCGGTTAAGCCTCGTTGTCCTGTTGCTAATTTGGGTGACCGTCGTCGTGTTTATGCCATCAACCCTTGGCACCCTCTCAACAAAATGGATGCCCTCTGTCCAAACGCACCATCAATTTCGGATGGCAAAAGGGACCGCCTTCGACCAAATTTTAAGCGATTTCCTCAACAAAAGGGAAACTTTAAAACAACGCCGTCAATCAGCAGGAACCTCTCAGGAAGAAGTTGCAGAGGTAGACACTTCAGAATTAGAGATCCAGCGCGAGTTCGTTAACAAAGATATGGAGACGCGGGAGCGGATTAGCCGCCAATATCTCGCTGCACAAAGTGCGCAAGTGCTGCGCGCAAGACAGATAACCCGGTGCTCCCCTGCGGCGATTGTCCAATACGCCCTTGAATCCATGGCAGGTACAGGTTTTAATCGCCATTTGCAGTTCTTAGAACATTGCCATTTTCATATCCGTCAGTTCCGAGACTTTATCGTTGAAATGGATAGAGCAGATCCAGAAAGCCTTCACTTCATCGGCATCCCGAAAGGCATGTCAGAAAAGCCTGTCTCACCAGAGGCTATACCGATGTTTGAGGATAAGTTAACTTTTCAAGATACACTCAACTCGGCTATAATGGATATACTGTTGCTCATTTTACTACTCGGTATATTTCTTTCAGGTGCATTCCTCGTCTTCCTCCGTTCAGAAATATAAGCCGCTACAAAAGGCATAGCGAAAATCACCACAGCCTGCAAAAACACATAATACTATTTGTTGCCTAACCTGTTAGGTTGTGCCGTGCGTTGTAGCATAAACTTTTAGTTTGTGCCACCGTGGACCCTTCCAGAAATGGTATAATAAATTCTCAAGTAATTTTATTTTTTTAAACCACCCCCCGAAGAATCCCGCTCATTAAGTTAAAATCAAATTGAGGACTGTCTATGCGATCGGAACTACCAAGGTACACTGATTTGAAAGATGAAGAACTCATTCAACTCGTACAAGTTGGTGATGAGTCAGCGTTTACAGAGTTGATGTCGCGTTACAGTCCTCGCGTCTGGAAAGTGATTATCGCAAATTCGAGACAACGCCGCGATGCCGAAGAAATTCTCATGGATGTCTGGAAATCTGTCTGGGAAAATATCAGTGGACTGCGGAATGTTGAAAGTTTTGGTGGATGGCTGCATCGCATTGCTTATAATGCTTGCAAACGGTACTACGCTTCACTGCATCATTCAACAGACGAGATGCCGTATAGTTACGCTGACTTAACTGATCACATCGATCAAGACGCGGTTGCACGTTTTCGTGACATAGAACTCCGTGAGGCTGTCAGGGAAGCAGTGCACCACCTCCCATATAAAATGCGCAGCGTCGCAGTACTATACTACTTGGAATCGTGGAGCGTCAAAGAGATTCACGCCGAACTCGGATTAGCAATAGGCACAATCAAGACTAAATTAAGACAGACACGTGAACGCCTGCGGGAGGAGTTCGGTGTCGAACCTGAAAGAGGGGGAACCATGTCATCTAAACAGGAAAAATCCAAACACATCCAATCCAGAATCAAGGTTATTGGGGTCGGTAGTGCGGGCGGCAACGCCGTCAAACGAATGATTGAAGACGGTTTGACAGACATTGAATTTTATGTTGTGAACACAGATCAGCAAGCACTCAATAACAGCAAGAACGCAACACCTGTCCAGATCGGTGCTAACACCACGCAGGGGCTTGGTTGTGGAGCGAATCCAGAGATCGGTAAAAGGTCGGCTGAAGAAGACAGGGAAAAACTCCGCACCGTCGTCGCGGACACGGACATCGTTTTTGTTATAGCGGGTATGGGTGGTGGAACAGGCGCAGGTGCTTCACCTCTGATTGCATCTCTTGCACGGGAACAAGGTGCCTTAAGTGTCGGCATTGTCTCTTGCCCGTTTAGGTTTGAAGGAGAACGACGCGCTGAACAAGCAGAATATGGACTGCAGGAACTTCGAGAAAATGCTGACTCTGTCGTTGTCGTATCGAATCAACAATTGCTTGACTCCATAGAAGAGAAACAGAAACTGCCAATCACAATACGTGAGGCGTTCCATCTCAGCGATGAAATGCTGCGCCGCAGCGTTGAAAGAAGCATCTCAGAAATGGTATAAGGAAAGGCGAAATAATGCACACCGAAATGTTAAGAAGTATCGAGGACATTCTGTCAATAGAACTCCTCACGTTATTTGATCCAATTGCTGCTTCCCCAGATGGGACACAACTTGCTGTTGCTGTCCAAAGTTATTCCAGAAAACGCGTAGGAACTGGAATTGATGATCAGTATCTTCCAACCGGTTTAGATGGCTTGCAGGAAGGCAGTGAAATTTGGCTTGTCAATGTTCAAAGTGGCGAATCTCGGAATCTCACACCGAACTGGGGAACAAGTTACTGCCCTGCTTGGTCACCAGATGGAAAAAGACTGGCTTTTTATTCGGATAAACATGAAACAGCCCAATTGTGGATATGGGAGGTCGGCGAAGATGAACCACAACTCGCGAGTGATGTCATGATCCGACCTTTTTTGGCGTTCACACCCCCACCGCTCTGGACACCTGATGGAACGCGTATTATCGTTAGGCTGCATGCAGAAACAGAGATAGGCAAAGAACCACCCCCAGACCCAAAAAAGGCATCAGTGTCAGTCTTTACCAGTCCTATTGTTGGACAATCGAAAAATGAATTTCGACCGCGGCGAACCGCATGGTTTGATGCGAGGTATCGCGCAGACATTGGCATAATAACGGTTGCCACAAGGGAAGTCCAAACGTTAGCGCACGGATTCTACCCATCCGGTATTCGCGTCGCCCCAGATGGAACCTCCGCGGCGTTTATGAGTTTTCAAGGAATAGAAAGTAACTCCCAACTATTTTACGATCTCTATCTTTCACCTCTGAAGGGTGGTCCCCCGAAATTACTTGCTGACTCGCTCAAATCTGACTGGGGACTTTCGTTCACTTGGTCGCCAAATGGACGCTACATTGCGTACATGACAGAAAACAAAGAAGCAAAAGATGAACTTTTCCTTATTTCGACAACTGACGGTAGCCAACTGAATCTCACTCAAGACACCGATATTGAACTGACAAATGGTTCGCACCCACCTTTATCACCTTTATGGAGTTCAGATAGCAAACATCTATTCTGGGTTGCGCGAGGCGATCTCTGGCGAATCTCTGTCGCTGATAAAACTGTTGAGAAACTGACAGATGGATTTGACCGTCATGTTGTCCGGATTGTTCGTTGTGCCCAAGCAGACACCGTCTGGACACCGAACGACGCTGAAGTGATATACATTCATACAGTACACTTTAAAAGTGCTCAACACAGTTTTCATAGCGTCAACCTGAAAACGCTCGAAATTACACAGTTGGTTGAAGAAAAGCGCAATTACAATCCTATGGGTAGAAACATGGATGTAGCACCGCAAACGGGAAACATTTTCTACAGCATTGAGGACGTAAATCACGCCCCGGATGTGTGGGTAGCGGATGCCAACTTTCAAAATCCACGGCAACTCACTCGACTGAATCCAAACATTGAAACAGAGCCGCTCGGCACTTCACAGATCGTCACTTGGCAGACACCCTCTGGCAAGACTCTCAGAGGTGCCTTGTTACTCCCACCAGACTACGTAGAGAGTAAATGCTATCCATTAATTACGCAGGTCTACGGCGGCAAATTTCTCTCATATCAATTTAACGATTTTGGCACAGATCACCATGGAGGCAATTTTCTGCTAACGAACCAAGGTTACGCCGTCCTTCTTCCTGACACGCCTATGGAAACCAACGCGCCTGTCAAAGAGTTAACAGAAATGGTGCTCTCTGGGATAGATACCCTAATTGACATGGGAATTGCCGATCCCAACCGTTTAGGAATAATGGGACACAGTTATGGCGGTTATTGCGTCAACGCCCTGATTACACAAACACCAAGGTTTGCCGCAGCTGTCAGCAGTGCCCCGATTGGGAATTTAATTAGTTTCTATGGACACCTGACGGATGAAGGGGATAGCCAGTGGATTGATTGGACGGAAAGCGGACAAGCCAAAATGGGAGGTTCGCTTTGGGAATTCCGGGACCGATATATTGAAAACTCACCCATCTTTTTCCTGGACAAGGTGGAAACACCTCTACTGTTGGTCGTTGGTGCTTTAGATGGCGTTCCTGCTGTCCCACAGGCAGGGGAAATGCTCTCAGGCTTGCGCAGACTTGGGAAAAAAGCCGTTTTAGCACGATATGAAGGCGAAGGACATTCACAAGTCACAACATGGCGATACCCAAATGTAGCTGACTATTGGCATCGGGTGCTCTGTTGGTTTGATGAACATTTTCCAGAAGATGATATATCCTAACCCAAGTTGTCTTCATTGTAGCACAAGCTGCACGAAGTCCTGTAGGTTGGGTTGAATGGCGTTGAAATCAGGCACGTATCCCAAACGGACATCAAATCTAACATACCGTCATATAGACCCAAAAACCGAGTGAAACCCAACATCATATCGCTACGTCTCTGACGTAGAGGAAAACGTTGGGTTTCACTCGATCTCTTTACAATAGCGGATATCCAAAGCAAGCACAGCTTTCTTTCATTGGCAAGTGTCCGGTGTGATCCGTTCAACCCAACCTACAATATTAAATTTTTTATCCAAGTCCAGAAAAAACACTTTTTACTATCCTTTCAAGAAGCCGCGCCTCTATAAGAGTAAATACCACACTACAGCAGTAAATCCCGATATATCTATTGCTATCAGCATGAACATAGGCAAAAAAGTGCAACTTTTTTACACCCCATTTGTAGTACCAATCACAAGCATCTTGTCGTGTTTCGTGAGCCAGAACCCAATCAAGGTATCGTCTCACAATTCACTTGATAAATTTCCGAGTATTTTTCTTTAGAAATACTCTGCTAAAGCTGGGTAGGGAAACTGAGTTACAGGAACCCGCCCCTACAAGTTAAGGTTAATTTGGGATAAATCCCAAACAAAAAAATAAAAGGTAAACACATGAAAACAAATTTGTTACTGATCATAGTCTTAACACTCACTATATGCTCTCAACTAACGGCTGTTTCAAATGACACAACAATAAAAAAAGATCTAACCGCCATAAAAACAGATCAACCACCCACCATTGACGGAGTCCTTGACGATACGTGCTGGCAAGACACCCCGCAAGTTACAGGTTTCACCGATGAACGCACCGAAAAACCAGCAAAGAACCAATCGGTGGGTCGGCTCGTTTACACAGACACCGCTATCTACGTCGGACTTCACCTCTACGATGATATGCCCGATAAAATTGTGGCGCGTCAAACCAAAGATCAGACGCGGATTCGGGGCGAAGACTCCGTATCTTTTAGTCTTGATCCGTTTCACACACATCAGTTTTCCGACAGGAATTTCTTTATCGTAAATCCACTCGGCACGAAATATGCACATCTCGCCACCGGACGCGCAGAAAAAAGCGAATGGATCGGACTCTGGAAAGCTGCCGCAAAGATTGTAGACGACGGATGGGTTGTCGAGATGGAAATTCCGTGGCAGATGCTCGATTATCCCGATACAAAAGAACCGATCTGGATGGGTATCAATGTTGACAGACTACAGCAACGCACTGGTGAAAAATCATGGTGGTGCAATCTTGGCGTTAACGAATTTCGGGAAAATGATGGGCATTGGATTGATGTGCTGCCCCCGCCTCGTAAGCGCGAGCTCAAGGTATTACCCTATTTGATTGGTGGTCTCAGTGAAACAGAAACTGATGACAGAGAGTATACTGCCCGCGCAGGGGCAGACATCCGCTATGAGGTTACCCCGCAGTTACGGCTCATCGGCACAGCCAATCCCGATTTTGACAACATTGAACAAGCCGTAGAAGGTATCGATTTCTCCTACGGTGAACGCTACGTACCCGACCGTCGTCCTTTCTTTTCTGAGGGTGGCAATGTCTACAACGTTGGGCAGCTTTTCTACTCGCGGCGGATAGAGGATATGGACGGCGGGCTTAAACTCTTTGGAAAACTGGGCAAAAACACCTCAGTTGGCACCTTAGGTACGTACCATAAAAACAACCAGAACTTTATCCTTAGTGCTTCCCAATCCCTTACTGCGACATCTCAAGTCAGTGCTGCGTTCTTATCACATCACAAACAGAGTAATCCGGCGAACAACGTCGGCTCCGTATCAGGTAGTGCGCGACGCGGAAGATTTGCAGTATTCAGTGTTCTCACCCAAAGTTGGATGGATGAGTCAGATGGAAGAACAGGGGGCATCGGTTTGAGTTACAACGGTCGCCTCATTCAATCGACTTCAAGAGTTTTTTTTGTAGATCCAGATTTTGTGAACAATCTCGGTTATCAGCCATTCACAGGCTACCGCGGTGTCAACCTCACTACTATGTTCAAAAACGAGTGGCGTGAAGGGATTGTCCGCAGTCTTACCCTCTTTGCCCATACCGACTTTGCGAACACTTATGAAGGTGAGGTCTTTAGCCGCGATATCAGGCTCTCCTCACAACTCTTGACACACAATGACTACTCGCTTTCTGTTTTCTGGAACGGTGGTCAATTTAAAGAATTCTCAGACTCGTTGTTCAGCATCAGTTTGGGAGCTCGTGCCACGGATCGCTTTAACAACTTCAGTGTCAGCTATGACTGGGGTGAACAAGCAGATGAGCCGATTTATCGCATTAGCGGAAATCTGAATCTGCGTGCCTACGGCTTCACCGCTGGATTGACTTCCCAAGTCCAGTGGCATTTCGAGCGTCGCTACCAACAGATTCTAACGCTCACGTATGACTTCAGTCCCGCTTTAAGTCTCGGAAGTCGTTTAATTTGGCAAGCAGAAGGTATTAATACCTACTTCGCATTACGCCGCTCAGGTTACGCTGGCACGGACTTCTTCATCATTCTTGGCGATCCAAACGCCCAGGAATTCAAACAACGTTTAGTTGCTAAGGTGATTCGGACGTTTTAGATTTTCTTCGATATCTGTGTGTTGCGTATAAACGGTTCAATTGTATTCTCCTGAATCTTATGGTATAATGTAGCCCGTTGCTTAACGAGGACTTGTTTCTAACACCTTTGAGTCCTTTTAACAACTGTTATACCTAAATATTCAGGAGAATTTTTTATGCGAAATCTATGGGGACCATACAAACTTATGTTGGTTCTACTTTTATGCGTTTCCGTCTACTCAGCAGCATACGAAACCAAAACCGAAAAGGACATACAAATGGAAAAAAACAGAATCCAAATTTATAGAGAAAACCCACGTTACTGGCAATATAAAGGTAAGCCAATTCTGCTCATCGGCGGCTCCGTCGAGGACAATCTATTTCAGATACCAAATCTTAAAGCACATCTTGAATTGTTGAAGTCCGTCGGTGGCAACTATGTACGCTCCACAATGAGTTGGGTCGATGAAGGCGATGTACCGCCCTTCAAAAAAGTCGGAGATCAATACGACTTAAATCAGTGGAACGACGAATTTTGGAACCGTTTTCGGAACTTCATAACGTGGACGCACGAGATGGATATTATCGTCCAGATTGAGGTGTGGGCAACCTTCAACTATTACCGCGAGCCGTGGGACGCAAATCCTTTCAATCCAAAAAATAACAGCAATTACACCGCAGAAGAGACAGCGTTACCCACTGCTGTTAACAGCCATCCGACTGCGACGGAGAACAACTTTTTCTGGTCTGTCCCAAAAGAACGGAATCAACAGACCGTTTTGAAATATCAGCAAAAGTTCGTGGACAAACTTCTCTCAGAAACACTCCAATACGGGCATGTGCTTTATTGTATGGACAATGAGACTTCTGTTACGCCTGCATGGGGTGAATACTGGGCAACGTACATCCAAAAACAGGCAGCTGCAGCTGGACGTGTCGTTGAAACGACAGAAATGTGGGACCCGTGGGATTTATCCCATGAGAAGCATAAAGCAACGTTTGACCATCCCGAAACCTATTCCTTTTGCGATATATCACAAAATAACCACCAGAAACGGCAGCGGCATTGGGATAACGCCCAGAAAATTCGGGCACAACTTTCGCCGATCCGCCCCATCAATAATATCAAGATTTACGGTGCTGATGGCGGACGATTCGGCAGTACACAAGATGGATTGGAACGATTTTGGCGAAACATCTTCGGTGGATTCGCATCAGCACGGTTCCACCGTCCAGACAGCGGCGTTGGCTTGAACAAAACCGCACAAGCACATATTAAAAGCATACGAACCATCACAGACGAAATGGACGTTTTTACGTGCGAACCTCACAATGAACTGCTTTCCAATAGAACAGATAACGAAGCGTATGCCTTCGCAAATCCGGGCAAAGAATACGCTGTCTATTTTCCGAATAGCGGCTCTGTCGATATCAACCTCAGTACAAGCAAAAGCACAAATACCAAGAAACTAACGGTAAAATGGCTAAATATTGCGAAAAGTGAATGGATACCGGAAAAGGAAGTTCCTTTCAGCGATAACATAACCCTGTCTACTCCAACGGAAGATCATTGGACAGTCCTGATCCGATAAATGAAGCCTAATCCCAATTTTTTCTTTGCAGTAGCACAATTCTCAATTAATTCCTGCAAACTCCTAACTCAGAAGACAACCTATTTTTTTTTGCATTCCCTACATTCACATGTTATAATATATAGCGTTGTTTGATAAGAGGCTATCATCTAACAAATGTGTTCCATTTTCTAACAGGTGCAGCGATGTTGATATTCAAAAAACGGCTGAAACATCTGAAAAATGAGAATATAGGGATGTTTGACCTCGCATCCATCGGGATAACGCTTGCCCTCGCGATTTGTATTGGTTATTTCGGAGGTAAGTGGATCGGTGGAAAATTAGGCAACGCAGCGGTTGGATCCTTCATCGGTTTCGGTATAGGGGTCGCCGCCGGATTCATGGAGATGTTCCGTTCAATCGCGCGCTGGAATCGACAGCTTGCACGCTTAGCAAAAAAACGCCACGACACTTCAGGAGAAGCACAAGACACCGAAGAAACATAGCAAAGGAGCTGCTTAGATGGGTCCCGTGTTAGAATTTGGCGACCGATCCATCCGTCATATCTACATCTTGACGATTTGCCTCACCGTCGCTATTACGGTAGTGTTGTTAGTCTTCAAACGTCTTGCGCTCCCGAGTTTTTTGATTGGCAGTGCTATCAGCCTGAGTCTGTTCTGGTCGCTTGAATTCGTCGTTCGGCGACTTATGCGTCCAGGAAAAACAAAGCGCACGAAGTATTTACTCGGCTTTATCACGCTCGGTAAATACACAGTGCTCGGCGGATTACTCTACCTATTATTCAAAATGGAGTGGATGAACGTTTACGCACTTGCTGGCGGGATCGCCTTAGTACAAGGTGCTATTATTATCAAAGCGATTAGCCTCGCAGCACTCATCCTTTCCAATAAGGATTCCAATCAGTCGTGAGGTGAAGGTTTCAAATTGACTCTTAACAGGAAAGCACTCAAAAAACCACCGCTACCTTACTATAAGAGACACCGTAATAAAATATGAAAAAACTATCGTTTATCTGCTTGGTTGTGGGACTCAGTTTGGCAACAGTAGTCGGGAGTTTCGCAGCCGAGAATGGTCACCGTAGTTTGCTCTATCCGATTTCACAGCTTTTACCGGATGAAATAATCCCGGAACCGACTCGGTGGCATCAGCCCGATCTCATTCCCAACACATACTTTGCTGTTCTTGTCTTAGCACTGCTTTTTATATTCGCCACCCGGAAGTTGAAACGGATACCTGAAGGGAAAGGACAAACCCTATTAGAGGTGTTTGTCGGTGGTATTACGGACTTCTTTGGCGGTATTTTAGGCGATCACGGCAAACAGTATGTTCCATTCGTTGGCTCCTTCTTTATCTTTATTCTCGCTCTGAACTATCTCGGAATCATTCCGGGGCTTCAACCCCCAACAGCAGATTTGAATACAACGCTTGCCCTCGGTATAACCGCTGTATTAGGCGTTCAAATTATTGCTATTAAGGAGAACGGGATAGGGGGCTATCTGAAACATTTAGCCGGTAACCCACCGTGGCTGGGTGTCTTAATGTTCCCGCTTGAAGTTGTTGCCCAGTTATCGCGTGCAGGCTCACTTGCTGTCCGGCTTTTCGGAAACATTTTTGGTGAGAAAGCGGTGGTTATTGAGCTAACAAAACTCGGACTTATCGTGCTAATTGCAGATGCCATACCGATTATTCCGGTACAAGTGCCTATGCTGTTCTTCGGGCTGTTTGTTGGCTTCCTGCAGGCATTCGTTTTTACTATTTTAACAACTATCTACATCGTGTTGTTTATAGAACACCATGACGACGCGCATGAAGCGCATCACTAATTTTTCTGGGACAAGTGTAAACTTGCCCTTATCCGTCCAAGGAGGACATTTCATGATTTATTTAGCAGTGTTGGCGTTCGGTGTAACTTTGGGATTGCCGATCGCTGTCATCTTCGCCTCAAGAGCACAAGCAAATGCCGCAAGTACCGCTCTTGAGGGAATCGCTCGTCAACCCGATGCCGCACCGCAGATCCAAACAGCAATGATTATCGGCTTGGCACTCATTGAGTCACTCGTTATCTATTCGCTTTTAATGTTCTTTCTCTTGTATAATAAACTACCAGAAGGCGAAATCCTTAAAGAGATGATTGATGCAGATGCGAAACGAGTTGCGGCAGATGTCAGAAGCGAAAATTAAATAACGCCTGACTGAAGACGTATGGCACGGTTTGCGAGCCGAGATGGATCATCCAGACGACACGCACGAACTGATACGTCTTCAGTTTCAAAATAGAGTACAGCAGACTTATGCAAAACACCAAGCATAGGGCAACAAATTACGTCCTATATACAGTGATTTTAATGGGAATCTGTCTCAACGGCGCGTTCGCTGCTGAGGCACCCGCCGGTGGCGGACTCCTAAGCCAACTCGGAATTGACCCGAAGACGATCCTCATCCAAGCTATCGGCTTTCTGATTGTGCTTGCGGTACTTTGGAAATTTGTTTTCGGCAAAGTCGGTGGACTTTTAGAGGACCGCAGAAATGAGATCGCCACGCAGATAGAGCAGCTGCGGACGGATCGCGAGGAGTTAGACCGCCTCACCGCTGAGACGCGTCAACGCCTTGCCGATATCGAAACCGAGGCACAGACCAAAATCCAAACTGCGATTGAACAAGGAAACACCGAACGTCAAGACATTCTCGCACAGGCGCGACAAGAGGCTGAGGATGAAGTCGCCAGAGCCAGAGCAGAAATTCAGCGTGAGAAAGATGAAGCCATCTCCGAACTACGAGGCGTTGTTGCTGAACTCGCAATTGATGCTGCCAGCAAAATCATAAGCGAAGAACTCAACGCAGAGAGACATCAGCAGATTATTGACGCATCCATTAGCAGGTTACCAACGGATCTTTAAACAACTGAATCTGCTCATTGTTCACTTTGTTTCATCGCAGAAACACCCAAGCAA
Organism: Candidatus Poribacteria bacterium; assembly: GCA_022821965.1. Classification (GTDB taxonomy): domain Bacteria; phylum Poribacteria; class WGA-4E; order WGA-4E; family WGA-3G; genus WGA-3G. The sequence goes on along the minus strand of JAJECN010000059.1, from coordinate 56,515 downwards.
AACCCCTCCCCAGTAAGGGGCAGGGGCCCCTGGTTTTCGGTTAAGTGCAACTGTCTCTCAATGATGAGAGGCTTTTTGATCGTTGAAATGCTGCTTGCGCCTTACAGACATTGCTTTGCAGTGAGAGCCCTACGAGGTTTACCCTCGTTGAAATTGACCAAAAACCATCACAAAACGTAGTGGAGTGATGCTCAGAAGCACAGAAAAGAACAAACTATGAGAGACATTCGGGTTGCGAAACCTTATGCCCGTGCCCTATACGATGCAGCGGTGGAACAAAACGCGTTAGCTGATATTGTCGCTGATGTAGACAGGCTGCGAGAATTGATTGAAGCGTCCGAGGAACTCACGCAATTAATCCACAGCCCTGTTTTGGCTCCACAATTTAAAAGCGAGACATTTCAGCAGCTTTTCACAGACGCGATGCATCCTCTGATGATTAATTTTTTCCGGCTACTCACATTAAAGCAGCGTGAACGTTACCTGACTGCAATAATGGATCTCTTTTCAGTGATTGTTGATGAAGCTGCTGGTAAACTCGTCGCACAAGTAACGACAGCCGTGCCGCTAACGTCGGAGCAAGCGGAACGACTTACAGAGCAACTCAGCGCGTACTCGGGAAAACAGGTGCGGTTGGAAACCACAACCGATGCACAAATCCAAGGCGGATTCATTGTGCAATTAGATGATACAGTTTTTGATGCAAGCGTCGCGACACAACTTCAACGCTTGAGACAACAACTCGCAAAAGGGTAATAGTTATTAACCAATAACCACTCCTCACAGAGGACCGAAATATGGCAAGAGAAGTCCGACCAGACGAAATATCAAATATCCTTAAACAACAACTACAACAGTTTGAACAGGACGTGGATGTCTATGATTCCGGCACTGTGCTGGAGGTAGGCGATGGCATCGCGCGGGTGCATGGACTTGCCAACGCCATGGCAAGTGAAATGATCGAATTCCCTAACGACATCTTCGGCATCGCTTTCAACCTCGAAGAAGATAACGTCGGTTGCGTCCTGTTCGGCGAAGACCAACTCATACACGAAGGCGACACTGCCAAACGGACAGGACGACTCGCCGAAGTGCCTGTAGGTGAAGCACTTCTTGGACGAATCGTCGATGCACTCGGTCAACCTATCGACGGTTTGGGCGATATTGAGACAGAACATCGACTACCGGTCGAACAGAAAGGGTTGGGCATCGTCCAACGGCAACCCGTTGACGAACCTCTCTACACAGGTCTAAAAGCAATTGATAGCTTGACACCGATCGGTAGAGGACAACGAGAACTGATTATCGGAGATAGACGAACCGGCAAAACCGCAATCGCCATAGATGCTATTCTGAGTCAGAAGAACACAGATGTCTACTGTATTTATGTCGCTATCGGTCAAAAAGGGTCTACGCTGGCACAAGTTGCCAATACCCTTCGCGAACATAATGCGCTGGAATATACCACTATCGTCTCTGCCGCCGCAAGTGAGCCATCACCCCTTCAGTACCTCGCGCCTTACTCAGGCACTTCAATGGGCGAATACTTCCGAGATAACGGCAAACACGCCCTTATCATATACGATGACTTGACAAAACACGCCTGGGCATACCGACAGATGTCGCTCCTTTCACGAAGACCCCCGGGCAGAGAAGCCTATCCGGGTGATGTTTTCTATCTCCATTCACGGCTTTTAGAACGCGCTGCAAAACTGAGCGATGAACTCGGTGGCGGTTCTCTCACTGCCTTACCGATTATTGAAATCTTTGAAGGAGATTTAACGACCTACATCCCCACAAATGTTATCTCTATCACCGACGGGCAGATATACCTTACAACAGATCTGTTTAACCAAGGTGTGAGACCCGCAATTGATGTCGGGTTATCTGTTTCACGGGTCGGCGGAGATGCACAGGTCAGAGCGATGAAATCGAATGAGGTGGCAGGCACTCTTAAGCTTGATCTGGCAAGTTTTCGCGAAGTTGCCGCCTTCGCACAATTCGGATCGGATCTGGATGCGTTAACGCAATCTCTCCTCCTACGCGGGACGCGCCTTGTTGAATTGCTGAAGCAACCGCAATATGAACCGATGCCTGTTGAACGCGAAGTCGCCTCTATCTTCTGTGGTGCTAACGGTTACTTAGATGATGTTCCTGAAACGGAAGTCGCGCGGTTTGAATCCGAGTTCTTGCAATACCTTGACAGAAATCACGCTGAACTCCTCTCAGAAATCGCAGAAACCGGTCAGCTGGGTGATGAATTGCTTGAAACCTTGCACACTGCTGTGAAAGCATTCAAGGAAAACTGGAGTGATACACTGGCAGCGACACCGCAACAAGAGAACGCACCCACAGAAACAGAAGATGTCCCTACAGAAGGTGAATAGTCATGGCAACCCTACGAGAAATTCGGCGCCGCATCGCCAGCATTCAGAACATTGAGCAAGTGACCGATGCAATGCGCGTTGTCGCTGCTGCACGGCTCCGGCGGGCGCAGGAAAATATCGTCGCAACGCGACCTTACGCTGAAAAACTCAACACTATCCTCGGGCACCTCATCTCGCAGATGGATACCCAAGAACAAGCGTTAACACACCCACTTCTCGAAACACGCGAGATAAAACATGTGTGTATCATTTCCGTTTCTGGGGACCGTGGATTGTGCGGAAGTTTCAACAGCAACGTCATCCGCGCAACAACAGAACGTATAGAACACTATCAAGAAAGTGGCGCGGATGTAACGCTTATCTGCATCGGAAGACGAGGGCAAGAGCATTTTGCACGCCGCGGCTACGACATTACCGATTCATACATTAACATCTTCCGCCAACTTGAATTCCAAACAGCCGTTGACGTTGTCCACGAGTTTGAACATCTCTATACTGACAAAAAAATTGACAACGTTGAGGTCGTCTACAACAATTTCAGGTCTGCTATTCTCCAGACTGTGCTTGTTGAACAACTCCTTCCGTTAGTGCCCGAGGTGCCTGAAGGTGATACGCATTTCTTAGATTATACCTACGAACCAGGGCAGATCGAACTCTTTGAAATGCTACTCGGGAAACACTTGAACATGCAAATGTGGAAGGTGCTTTTGGATTCCAACGCAGCGGAGCAAGCAGCAAGAATGGCAGCGATGGAGAATGCCACACAAAAGGCGAAAGAACTCATCGACGAGTTGATTCTCCAACGCAACAGAGCACGTCAAACACAAATCACAACAGAAATTTCCGAGATTGTAAGTGGTGCAGCCGCATTAGAGGGGTAAAAGTAACAGGCAAAAGAATAGCAATCAGTGGTCAGCTGTCAGCGGTGTGGGAAAGTTTCAAAGTGTTCTAAAGTTGAGAAGTTGATAACTTTAGTTCACTTTAGCTACACTTTACAAACTTTATAGGCTGATAGCCGATAGCCGAGGAGGTTCCAAATGCCAATCAACGTCAACAAACAGATCGAAGAGGCGATGGAACGTGGTGAATTCGCCAATTTGCCCGGTGAAGGCAAACCGCTCAAATTGGACACGAATCCCTTCCTTACACCCCAAGCGCGGATGGCGAACCGACTCCTGAAAGAGAACGGCTTCGCGCCTCGATGGGTTGAATTGCAAAAAGAAATCAAACAAGAAAAAGCGCAACTGGAAAGAGTCCTCATAAACCTGAAAACCAGGCGAAAGCGGTTAGCAGCTATCATTCGGCAGTATCCGCATCGGCGCGAAGCCATCAGCCGAACTTTTGAGCACGAACGTGCTCGCGGTATAGCGCAATATAGTGAAAAACTCGAAAACTTGAATCAGAAAATCCAACGCGTGAATCTTCTTATGCCAACCCGAAATCGGCAATACGCGTTAATCAATCGGACAGAAGCACTCGGACGTTTTCAGAAAGCATGTCCCAGTCTCTAATTGTAAGGAACATTCACTTGCCGAACAAAGAGGCACTTTAAGACATACTTTTAGTATTTGGATGTGACGAGAATCAACGACTCTGAATTAAGAAAGAAAAGGAAGATCTTATGAACCAAGGAAAAATTTTAGAAGTTGTCGGTGCACGAGTAGACATAGACTTTTCGGAAGGCGAACTGCCGGATATCCTCAACGCCGTTAAAGTTCAACGTTACGACGGAAGCGAATTGGTACTTGAAGTTCAACAGCACTTAGGCGAAAATCGAGTCCGGGCAGTCGCTATGGATACAACCGACGGATTAGTTCGCGGGACACTCGCAACTGATACCGGCGGTCCGATCACTGTGCCTGTCGGTGATGCTGTCCTTGGGCGCGTCTTTGACGTAACAGGTCAACCTATTGATGAAAGAGGCGATGCCGGTGAATCTGAACGATACTCTATCCATAGACCACCGCCCCCGCAAGCTGAACTTAGCACCAGTGCCGAAATGTTAGAAACAGGTATCAAAGTTATTGACCTGATTCAGCCCGTTGTCCGAGGCGGAAAAGTCGGATTCTTTGGCGGCGCAGGTGTTGGTAAAACCGTTTTGATCGCCGAACTCATTTACAACATCGCCACACAACACGGTGGTTACTCCGTTTTCTGTGGTGTCGGTGAACGGACACGCGAAGGAAATCAGTTCTGGCTTGAACTGGATGAGTACGGCGTGATTGACAAAACAGCGATGGTGTTCGGTCAGATGAATGAACCACCCGGTGCGCGTCTTCGTGTCGGACTCGCGGGTCTCTCTATGGCAGAATACTTCCGCGATCAGCAAGGACAAGACGTCCTTATTTTTATCGACAACGTCTTCCGCTTCACACTCGCAGGTGGTGAGGTGTCAGCACTCCTCGGACGGATGCCATCCGCTGTTGGATACCAACCGACACTCGCAACCGAAATGGGTGAATTACAAGAACGAATCACTTCGACACAACACGGTTCGATTACTTCATTCCAAGCCGTCTATGTTCCGGCTGATGACTATACCGATCCGGCTGTTGTCTCTGTGTTTGCCCACCTTGATGCTGTAACACGACTCGAACGGAACATCGCTCAAAAGGCAAGGTTTCCTGCAGTGGATCCGTTGACTTCGAGTTCGCGGATTTTGGCAGCTGAGGTTATCGGTGAAGAACACTACCAGACCGCCTTCAGAGTCAAGCAGATGTTACAGGAATATGGTAACTTGCAAGACATTATCGCTATCCTCGGTGTGGACGAATTGTCAGATGACCAGAAGTTGGTTGTCAATAGGGCACGGAAATTAGAGATGTTCTTGGTACAACCGATGTTTGTGGCGGAACGTTTCACCGGGACCCCAGGCAAATATGTGAAGATTGAGGATACCGTGCAAGGCTGCCAAGCGATTCTAAACGGTGATTGTGATGATCTACCAGAACAGTCGCTACGTCTCATCGGAACCATTGACGAAGCATTTGATCAAGCAAAAGACGCAGACTTAGAAGCAGCAGCAGATTAACCCGTAAGGACTGGGTTACCCAGCCCCTACCAAAACAGAGTAGACATGTTAAACAGAAGTTTTCACCTTGAAATTCGGACACCGGAACAGTTGATTTACGAAGGGGACGTAACAAGCGTTTACGCGCCCGGAGTGGAAGGCAACTTTCAGATTCTCGCCGGGCACATCCCGTTTCTTACAGCGTTAGATGTAGGTGAGATCCGCGTCCGTGAATCTGAGACTCCGCAGTTAATGGCAACAAGCGGTGGTGTCTTTGAAGTGCTTCGGACAGGTGTCACCGTACTCGTTGAGACTGCGGAGTGGGCATCAGAAATTGATATCGAGCGTGCTGAAAGTGCGCGTGATCGTGCTCAAGCACAACTCGCGGCGAACGCACCCGACCTGAACCGTCCAAGAGCAGAAGCAGCACTCGCCCGCGCACAAAACCGCATCAAAGTCGCAAGCAATTTGTAATTATTCGTTCCAATTCTCCGGTAGGCGCGCTTTCCAAGCGCGCCTCTCCATCCTTACACCGTCAACGTAACCTTATCCTGCTTCGCAATCTCCTTAATATGCCCATACGCAGCAGATTCCACCAATTCCAACGTCTCTGGAGACAACCGATCCAGAATAGGTTGCGGGAAGTTATGCGCCCCAGCGTATTGTGGCGCATATCTCAGGACGAGAAACCGCCGATCCCGATCCTTTGGTTTCCAGCGTAGTACACCGTGCGTCAGCAATTCCGAAATAATGACAATATCGCCCGCCTTCGGTGTAATATTAACGAAAACAGGATCGTCAAGCGGATCAATACCATCTTCTTCGTCAAGCGTCAGCAGCTGCTCCGGTCGCTTAAACTCACTCTTATGCGAGTTGGGGATTACAATGAGTCCCCCATCGCCCGGATAGACATCCGTGAAATAGGGGAAACAGACAAAGTTATCGCAGTAGATACGTTCGTTGTCAGCCTCGTAGCGTGTGCTATACCATCCGTAATCATCACGAGCGCAGTGCAACCCGCCGGGGTTCACGTTTGCGCGCTCACCCGCCTCCCACAAATCGTGTTTATCATGCTTCAACGAACCTCTGGCAAACCGCGGCTGATTGTCCGTCAACTCTTTGATAATTGGCCATAGCGCGGTGTGCATCGTTAAACATTCAAGCGATTTATCGAAAGCGAACCCGTGCTGATGGAGTCCTTTTTGTTCAAATCCCGGTGGCAACTCATCAGGCGGGGTCGTTATATATCTATCGACCGCTTCAGCAGCTTCCGCCAATGCATCGCCAGTGATGACATTTTCTAAATGGAGATATCCTGTTACATCAAAAAGATAACGTTGTTTCGGTGTCATTTTTTTAGATTTCCTTGCGGTTCGGTTAGGTGGGTTGGCAGTTTTTACGTTTCACCCCGTAGACCCGCTTTCCACTTCGCTCCAAGCTACGCGCTATTTTAACGAATTTCTGCTTTTCCTGGCGGCTCGGTTAAGCTCACGGCTATTCATAATGCCATATCAAACGCTGTCCCTGTTACATTGCCTTTCACATAAGCATCACGAAAGAGAGTCTGGCGTTTCGGAGGCATCTCCTCAAATAACGCTTGTGGCGGTCTCGACAGGGTCCACCGCTTATCTACTGAGTTATACGCGTTAAAAACAGCGACCCGATCAGTATCAGGGTTTTGCCACGCTTGTCCACTATGCGTAATTGCCTCCGTAAAGATAATAACAGACCCAGCAGGACAAGAATAGGTGTCCCAAAATTCCCAGTCTTGTGTGTGGACATCCTCTGGTGCAGTATAAGCCGCCTTGTGGCTGCCCGTAATGAACATCGTGCCGCCGTCGTCCTTCTCCACAGGGTTGAGCTCCCAGACAACGCGCGTCAATCCACTATACGCTTGTCCGGGTAAACATTGGTATTGGTGGCAATCACCCGGCATCCGAAACATACCGTTACCGTTATGCGGACTAAATGCGAAGGGAGGATCGTCCGTTGCCGAACGCAACGCCATAAAACTCATCTCCATACGGAAACCGTAGCAGGTGTCTGAGGCAAGATACGGTGTCGCGAGAAATTCGTTGCCGAACGCTACCACCACCGGGTGATCCGTCAACTTCTCCAGAGGTCCACCGTAAGTGGAGCGGTGGTGTTGCGGAATCGTTTCAGGGTCGTTTTTTAAACGGTAACAGAAATCGCGCATCTCTTCAACCTCCGATTCCGTCAGCACACCCGGCACCAAGAACCATCCGTTTTTGTCGAAAAGATACTTTTGTTCCTGCGTTAAAGGGACAATAGGTTCACCATCGGCATTCGTCTGCGTAATATCGGCAGCTGCCGTTGCCAACGGATTCCCGAAGTCTTTATTGAATCTAATGCCTAACTGTTCTGCCATCGTGTAAATCCTTTTCCTGTCGGAAATTTTACTGTATATCTTCACATGAAACTAATGAATGCGCGCTCCGGTGAAATAATCCGGATTCGCTCCCATTTTTTCTAAAAGTGGGGCAGTCACCGTGTCAAGTCTATCAATAACATCAGCAGACGGCGTGTATTCGATAACGTTCAGGTTTTCCTGCAGCTCATTTATATTCCGAGTACCAACAAGCATGCACGCAATCCCCGGTCTCGCCATCGCCCACGCAATCGCCAGTCGTGCCATCGGGACCTGTTCAGCCTCCGCGATGTGCCGGATAGCCTCCAAGGTCTCAAACATCTCCGCCTCCGCACCCTCTTCACCGTGTGAAGCCTGTGCTCGGTCATCCCGAAAATGGCGAAATCGGGAATGCACCGGCGGTATCTCCTCTGCGCTTTTATACTGTCCAGTCAAGATTCCCTGCAACAGCGGCATATACCCTAAGATACCGACATTATGCTCCCGACACAGTGGAAGCAACTCAGGCTCTATTGCTCGCGACAAGAGGTTATAGCAAACCTGATTCACAGCAATAGATGCCCCTGTCCCAAGTGCTGCTGTAAGTTGTTCCACCCCGAAGTTGCTTACACCGATCGCACGGATGAGTCCATCTTCCTGTAGACGCGTCAGTTCAGCCATACTCTCTTCAATAGCAATCTCATCGTCGGGCCAGTGAATCATATAGATGTCAACATAATCCGTTTGCAAGCGTTGGAGACTCGCTTCGCAACGTTCACGGATCGTAGCCGGATCCGGTCGGCTTACCTTCGTGCCGATGACTGTTTCGTGTCGCCTGCCTTTTAGTGCGACGGCAAGTGCCTCCTCGCTTCGTCCGTCGTTATATCCCTCCGCTGTATCGAAGAAGTTGATGCCGGCATCCAATGCAGCGTTAGCAACAGCGGTAACATCCGATTGTGCTTGCGGTCCCCAATAATCACCACCACCATAAGACCAACAGCCAATGCCCATCGGTGAGATTTCAATTCCAGATTTTCCACACGTCCGCATCTCCATTTTTCAGCCTCCATGATGTCTGAGCAAGTCGAAAGACCTCGCGCGAAGTTGGTAAATTACGTCAATTCTGCGCAAAGTTCCGTAATCAATTGGGCATTTTGACCGATCTGATCGCCGAACTGCTGATACATACCGAGCAATAACGGATCAATCGGTTTGGTGTTTTCTATCGCGAACTTCACTTCTGTCCGAATCTGTTCCGCGCTTCCGATTGTTCTACCCGCCGCAAGTACCTTGAAGAGGAGGCATGGCTTTTCTGTCCGTTGTATCGCCTTGCACATCTCATCACGGTCCTCCCGCGCGTAAATCTCACCCAACGGCGCGTAGCCGAATTTTTGGGTAAATTTTTCGCTACCACCGTGCAGATTATAGAGTCCGGTCATGTAATAGTCTATATCCCACGCTTCATCTTCAGCGATGTGCAAAAGTCGCGGGTCATGGACGGATAGACCAACAAGCACCCCAGTATCGCGAATGCGTTTGAGAATGTCCTGTAGGTAATCAAGCCTGTTTTCACGCAAACACCTGTGCCCGACACCACCGCCGTGTGGTGCCATACCGATCGGATCGTGTTTCGCAGCTTCAAAAACATGATCGGGATCCTCGTACCAGCGAGAACCTTGGCTGAGGCAGAACCAGTTTATCGTGCCACCCGCATCTCGGTACAGCTGTAGATCGGACATTGAGCGGTCCGTCATGCTATTCTGCCAACCATTGATTCCTGCTTCCTCTGCCCGCTTCAGCGTCGCCACGACTCGCTCCGGTGTATGATACTCCTGCTGATGCTGTGAAAGAAGTTGATTGAAGTGAGAGTAGCCGTAAATCGGATTATCCCCGATCACCAACTTACTGATTTGATGATTACAAAAAGAGACTTTCGGTAAGGTAGCTTCCACTGTTTATCCTCCCTAAAAAAGAGAACACGCTTCAAAACGTGACTAACCGAACAGAAATCCTTCCAAAACAGATGCATCAATCTCACGGACGAGATGCATCGTCAAATCCAACGCTGCGTTGTAGTCATCAATGTTAATAATTGAAACATGACTATGAATATAACGCGACGGCACGCCGAGGACAACGGAAGGTACACCTCTACCGGATTGATGGATCGCACCACCATCCGTCCCACCCGATTGACGCACACCGAGTTGATATGGTATCTCATGCCGCTTCGCCGTCTCAATCACATAATCCGCCAACTTTGGATTGACAACCATTGAAGAATCAATTATCCGAATTTGGACACCGCCGCCAAGTTTTCCCTGTGAATTACCGACGCTCAACCCTGGCGTATCATCTGCAGGCGGTCCCTCAAGCACAATTGCGAGATCCGGTTCCACACTTGCCGCCATCGTTTTCGCGCCTCGCAAACCGATTTCCTCCTGAACACTCCCCGCACCGATAACGGTGTTCGGATGCTCTTCAAGTTTCAAAAGGGCATCAATCACGATTGCAACACCAACGCGATTATCGAAAGCCTTCGCAGCAAGCAATTTCTCGTTTTTCATCCGCGTAAAGGGACCGTAAGGTGCAATTGGGCATCCGGGTAACACACCATATTCTTCTGCTGCCTGTTCCTCACTCTCAGCTCCTATATCAATAAAAAGGTCTTTCAGGTCTAAGACCTTATCACGCGATCCTGAGAGCAGATGCGGCGGCGTTGAACCGACAACCCCGGGTACTTTGCCTAACTTCGTTGTGATTGTGACCCGTTGCGCTAACAGTGTATGTGCCCACCAACCACCGAGCGGCAGAAACTTGACAAACCCGTTATCTGTGACATTTTGCACAACAAAACCGATTTCGTCTAAATGTGAATCAAGCACTATCCGAGGATGCTCGGCACTTCCAGCGCGCGTACAGAAGATACTCCCCAATTTGTCCGTCCCAATCGGACCTACATCGGAGACTCGCTCGCGAAAAATATCCCGCACTTCCCCTTCATAACCGGGAATCCCGTCAGCTTGTGTTAATGATTCGAGCAGTTCAATTGAAGTTTTACTCATCTTTGCATTCCTTTAGTAATCGTGCTATAATTTGAAAGTATTATAGCACGTCTTTGATTTTGTGCCAACTTTTAAGCAGATTTCACATTCAATAGTCAAGGTGATGGAGATCGTGAAAAAACATCTTAAGGAGTTCTGGCTCTGGGTGCCCGGGTTATATAGGATCATGATGTGTTTTACACCGGTTATCTTTGTTTTGATGAGAGCGCGGATCTATAGGAGGTTAGTGTGTCGGAAGATCAAATGAAATACTTTATTTATGAATTACGCAATTTAGGCTGGACCCTTCGACAACTTGATAAGAACGATACGGAAGCCACTCTGTTAGCAACCATCCGAGACAACTCGCAATTGTCGAAAAAAGAACAACAACGGTATCAGGAGTTGTGGCGCAAGTGTGAAGATGAAATCTTAAGCGAAGACGAACTGACAGAATATCAGGCATTGCTAAGTCAGTTAGAAACCCGAAATCTGAAGCGCATCGAAGCACTCTTCGCCTTAGCCGAAAGCAGAGGAAAAACATTAAGTGAGATTAATGCTGAAATAGACTCATCTGAAAAGAAATAATACTATCATACACCTACACAAAAAACAAGGAAACATCATGAAAAACTACATGCTCATCCTCATACTACTACTTGCAACTACCGCCTGCGCAACCGCCGCAGACTATAGTGACGACGCAATCCGAACCCTACTACCGTTCGACGCTATCCCCGCCATCACCGACCCACAATTTGTGTCAGCAAGTGAAGCAAAATTAGACGCGGATGCCCCCGTCATCGGTGTAACCTTCAATGACGAAAGCCACGCCTATTCGCTCTATCTGCTAAACGGACACGAGATCGTCAACGACCTTGTGGGTGGACAGAAAATCGCCACGACGTGGTGACCGCTCTGCAAAACGGCTATCGTGTATAGTCGAGAACTTGAAGGTAAAACCTATACTTTCGGGGTGAGTGGCAAGTTGTGGCGGGACGCGCTGTTGATGTATGACCATCAGACCCGTTCCCTCTGGTCGCATATCACCGGGGAGGCGATACAGGGACCGCTCAAAGGCAAGCGGTTGAAATCACTCGCCTCCATGCCACAGATCGCATGGAAAACATGGCAATTCAACTATCCAGAGACGCGGGTATTGTCTGTGCCTACCAGAGGTGGAATGCAAGAGAGTAGAAGCCAAGATGTCTATGCGGACTACCACGCCAGTCAGCGTGCCGGTGTGAGCGGAATGAAATACACCGATAACAGACTGCCGAATAAATCCCTCGTGATTGGCGTTCAAGTGCCAGCAAAGGATGGCACCACACAATTCCGTGCCTATCCGTTGACCCATTTCGCCGAAACCGCTGTTATCAACGACACCCTTGGCGAGGTGCCGCTGCTCATCTTCCACGACAAAGCGTCGTTCGCAACGGCAGTTTTTGTCCGGAAAGTTGGGGAGGACGTGCGAATCTTCACCCCTCAAGACCAGCACTCCATAGAGGACAATACAGGAACACGCTGGAATTTGGTTACAGGTGAGGCAACAGCGGGTAAAGAGAAAGGCACGCGTTTAGAACGGCTGCCCGCTGTCAACATCTATTGGTTCGCGTGGGCGCGCTACTACCCTGAAACGACAATTTATAGTCGATAATCAATCGTCCAACTCAACGATTTCGCCTGTCATATTCCGATGCATTGTCGGACGGATGACTAACTCCGGGATGTTGCTCCGCTGCGGCAGCGTCGCTATGAGCAGTATCGCCGCTGAGGTTTCGTCAACACCTACCATCGTCGCGCGAGCATCAGCATCCGGTGGAATTGGACGCTTGTCCAGAATCGGTGTTGCTACCTCACCCGGCACGACCACACTCGCCCGAATACCCGTGTTTCTTAAATCGGCGTTGAGAAACTCCGTGAAGTTGATAACCGCCGCCTTCGCTGCACCATAGGCGAAACCACTAAATGGACCCGGCGTGACCGCCGCAAGCGACGAGATATTGATAATCGTTCCCGATTTCGCTTCCAGCATTGCTGGCACAACCGCTTTTGTACAGAAAAACGTGCCGATCAAATTAGAATCAATAACCGACCGCATCTCTTCAGGGGTTGTGTTGAGAAGTCGCCGATTGTGCGAACTATGTCCAGCATTGTTCACAAGCACATCAATTCGCCCGAACTTATTAAGCACATCGGCAGTCATCCCCTCAACGGCATCGTAGTCAGCCACATCAATTGCGTAGCTCGCCGCTTTCCCGCCAGCTGCTTCAACTTCGGCTTTAACAGATGTCAATTTCGATTCCGTTCTACCGATAATGGCAACCGTCGCACCTTCTTCCGCCATTGCGAGGGCAGCACCGCGACCAATACCGCTGCCACCCCCTGTGATGATACAAACTTGTCCATTTAAACTCATTTACGACCTCCATTCGGTAAAACGGGTTTCACCGCCGCCTTTACCTCTTTTGATAGCGATTCCAGTTCATATTGTGCATCCGAGATTTTATCCCGATGTTCGTCAAAGGGATATCCACCCTTTCCAGTCTCATTGAAATAGACACTCAATTGGTAGCGTTGAAAGATGTTCATGCGCGGGTAATCTTCCGTCCACGGACTCGCATCGTGAAGCAGATTCGTCGAGAAGATCGCCACATCACCAGCCTCCATCGGTAGTGTAATTGAGGTGGGCGGATCGTGCTTCACAGGCAGATCTGGCGGTGTCTGAAACAGAGATTTATGACTGCCGGGGACGAGACAAAAACCGGTTCCGGGGGGTACATCCACAAGGGCAACCCACGTCGCAATGTGGCTACAATAGATATGTCCAGCAGCAGCCTGATAATCGTTGTGCGGATTGCGAAATCCCAGAGGGAATTTAAAGCCGCTATCATCACGATGAAAATGTTGCGGAGCATTGTGTTTCGTCATCATAGTGAAATTGCAGTGAAACAGACGTGGGGCGTTCATTGTCAAACCCGCCACAACCCGCATAATATCGGGATTCATCGCGAGGTCTTCAAAGAGGCGATGCCCATATTGGATATGCCCAATGTGCGTTTTGCAAGGCTCCTGTCGTCCACGGTCGAGTGGCGGTGGGATGTCAGCTTCATCAATCGTCAACCAATGCCGAAGTACCTTTAACATCTCCTCAATCTCGTCCTTCGGAACAACGTTCCGTAAAACGAGAAACCCGTGTAAATCGAAGTACCACTTCTCCTCTTCCGTCAATGTGGAATGGATGGTATACATTAATTTTCTTTCTCCGCAGTTCCAGAGTATGTTGAGAATACAGATTAGCAGAATTCCGCGAAATTTTCAAGATTTCAATCTATTGCTCACAGATAAATCGGATTTACAAAGTACTCCCACAAGAACGCTTCGCAAGAATTGAATCGTGATGAAAATGATTTCAAAAAACTTGACAAAAATCCGAAAACACCTATAATAGACATCATAATCTGGTTGAACCCCAAGGAGATCATCCCAATGTCCTTAAAACAACGCATCCACAGTAAAGAAGCGATTAAGATCGCCGGTGTCCCCTTCGGCTGTACCCGCGACGAGATGGAAGCCGCTCTTAGCCAAGATGACTACGATTTAATCGGAACCGACCACCAGCATGGACCGGCGAACGAAGATACACTCGTCGAATATTGCAAGATGGCAAACGAATTCGGTATCGGTGTGCAACTCCGAATTAAACACACCCGAAACGCTTACCTGATAGGCAACCTGTTGGACTTAGGACCTCTTGCCATTGTCGTGCCGCAAGTTGAGAAGATCGAAACGGTAGATGAGGCAATCGATGCATTCTATTATCCGCAGATGGGAAAACGGAGTTGGGGTCCCAGCAATGGGTACGGTATCGACCGCGGCATGGACCGCCTTGGATACGCCGAATGGTGGAACAATACAGGGATTCTTATCTTACAGATTGAGTCTGTTGATGCCGTCATCAACGTCCGCAAATTCGCGAAACCCGGCGTGGATATGGTAACCTTCGGTGAAAACGATTTGAATTTCAGCATAGAGTCATATCCGAGTTCTCCGTTTAAGAACCTTCAAGAGTGTATTGCCCATGTAGAAACTCAGTTAGCAGATACACACGTCAAAGTAGGTGCCGGAAGCTCGCCATCAGGAAACCTATAAAACCGGAACTTAAGGAGCATCATAATGGCAAAACGGATTAAAATCGGGCTTATCGGATGCGGTATGATATCTGGTTCACATGTCAACGGGTATCTCGCACATCCGCAGCACGCCGAAATTGTTGCCGTCTGCGACACAGTGGATGCGAATGTAAAACGTCGCCACGCAGAAGTCCTGTCGGGTGCAGCGTCACGCGCAAAAGCCGCAACTGAGGAAGCAGAAAAGGCAGACACAGCGGAAGCACGCGAGGAACTGAAAGCAAACGCGGCACTCTGGGCAGAATATGCCGACAACGGTGTCAAAATCTTCAGCGACTACAATGAGATGATCAAGGAATGCGATTTAGATGCCGTTAGTCTTGCGACACCGCCGTTTGTCCATGAAGGACCGACCGTTGCAGCTGCGCAGGCTGGGAAACACGTCTTTTGCGAAAAACCGATGGCACGTACGGCGACAGAGGCGCGAAATATGCGTGATGCTTGCGATGCAGCAGGCGTTAAACTCGCATATCAGAGCGGTGGCACATGCCTCGACCCAACGAGTTACGCCATCCGGGACTATATCACCTCTGGAAAACTCGGCGATGTCTATTACGGCAGACTCACGAGTTACCGCGTTCGCGGCAGACCTAATGTAGATATGTTCGGCTTCGGCAGGTGGTTCCTCAACTCCGTCTATAGCGGTGGTGGCACGGTATACGACACAGGTGTCTATGATATCAACCGCTCCATCTATCTGCTCGGTTCTCCACAACCCGCCACAATCAGTGGGATCGCTTATCGTGGGATGCTCCCTGAATACACGGGTGAAGAGATCAACGACGTTGAGGAACACGTGTCAATTTTTGTCCGATTCACCAACGGCATGTCGTTTACGTATGAACACGGTTGGGCAAGCAATATGGCTGAGCAACCGCAAGGCATTTTTATTTTTGGTTCTAAAGGTTCGTTCAGCGGCAATAAACTTTTCCTTGAAAAAGGGAAATGGGATACCGACGATCAGGGTAACCGCAGACGTTATCAAAGCGACCTCGTCGAAACGCCGTTGGAGCTGCCAGATAGACCCTTCCCCGATAAGTTCCGGGATTTCCTTGATGCCTGTAACAGTGACGCGCAACCCGCCAGCAACGGCGATGTCGGTTTGAAGGTGACAGAGATCATGAGCGGTTCGCTCCTGTCAGCGAAACTCGGACGCGAAATCAGCGTAGAAGAGCTTTATGAACTCGAAGGACTCCGTGCCGAACCGATACCAGGTTGGCACATTCCATAACGGAACACCCAATGAATTTAAGGTTGACAAATAGCCCCTAATCGGGTATCCTTTTAAAGTGTCGTTGGGTGCACGGAAATATATACGGGTCGAACGTATTACCTCGAAGGAACATGAAATGGAGGATTAAATTTGAGAAGTTTTGAGTTTTTTGAACCCACCACCGTCGCAGAAGCATCCCGTCTGTTTGCACAGGAGCATGCGCAACTCCTCGCCGGTGGGACAGACCTCGTTATCGGTATGAAGGCACTCACCGAGACACCACAGTCTGTAATCAGCCTACAGAAGATTCCGGGGTTGACTGGCATCACCACTGAAGCCGATAATAGCATCAGCATTGGTGCGATGGCGAAGGTGCGGGAAGTTGAACTATCCGCTGATATTCAGCAACACCACACCGCACTGGCAGAAGGGGCATCAGAAATCGGCTCTATACAAATTCGAAATCTGGCAACTATCGGCGGAAACATCGCGCACGCCTCCCCAGCAGCAGACACAGTCGCAGGCTTGCTTGTCGCTGATGCACAGGTCGATATTGCAAGTGCCGATGGTGAACGCTCCGTGCCAATTGACGAACTTTTCACCGGACCCGGGCAGACCGTCTTAGCACCCGGTGAGATAATCACACGCTTTCGTCTACCAAGTCCCGCATCCGGTTCGCACTATATCAAGCACAAAATCCGTGAAGTCATGGATTTGGCGTTTATCGGTGTTGCGGCCGCTATCAATTTAGACAACGGGACAATCACAGATGCCCGAATTGGGCTTGCCGCCGTTGCTCCTACACCGATTCGCGCGACAGCAGCAGAGAACCTCCTAAACGGAAACGCACCTACAGCAGAACTTGTGGAACAAGCAGGCGAAGCGGCGGCAGCCGCATCCAGTCCTATATCTGATCTACGGTGCTCCGCTGAACATCGCAAGGAGATGGTCGATGTCCTTACAAGGCGAACCATCCAGCAGGCTTTAGAAAGAGCAAGAGGATAAAGAAGCATTCATATCTGACGCGAGGACTGACGCTCACACCTCGCATCGCATAAGTCAAGGAGAAAAGAATATGGCAAAACACTCTGTCAGTCTAACGGTTAATGGAGACGAACACGATTTACTTATTGAACCGCGCAAAACCCTACTCGCTGTGCTTCGCGATACGATCGGTTTGACAGGTACCAAAGAGGGATGTAGCACAGGCGACTGCGGTGCTTGCACTGTTATCGTTGATGGTAAAGCTGTCACATCCTGTATGGTACTCGGTGTCACCGCCTCTGGCAAAGAGATTACGACCATTGAAGGTCTCGCTAGCGATGGTGAACTCCATCCCGTTCAACAAGCATTTATTAACACAGGCGGTTATCAGTGCGGTTTCTGTACGCCGGGTTTTATAATGGCATCAAAGGTACTCTTAGATGAGAACCCCAATCGGAGCGAAGAGGAATTCAGACACGCGCTCGGGGGGAATATATGCCGTTGTACCGGATATACAAAAATTCTTGAAGCAATTTTGCAAGCGGCAGAAGAGATCCGCTAAACTTTAAAATAGCCATCAGCCATCAGTCATCGGAAGTCAGCAAGGGGCGTAACTGAACAAGAAATCCTCTTCACCGATATCCGAAAGCCAATTGCTGATAGCCAACGTTAGGAGAAAAAATGGCAAAGACGCATCGTGGAACAGGCATAAGACACCTCTATGTCGATCCAAATGGAACCGTCCACCAAGGCGAATATAATAACGGTCGTGGAACCTGTCCAGTTTGTGAACGCACCGGTGTGAAAGTGCTCTATGAACGAGAAGTTGGTGAGGAGACTGTGAAAGTCTGTAAAAGATGTAACACTGCTATCGGACGCGGTAAACTCCACCACCTCGTTGCAAGTGCATAATAGTTATCAGTGGAATAGTTTTCAGTTGTCGGTTATCAGTTATCAGTTAACATCTTGTGGTGGTTGCTTTTGATGTATCCTACAGCATCTCTCTGACTGACAACTGGCGACTGACAACCGTTCTCACTGCGAAGCATACTAAGAACTGAAAGGTTTTTCGCAGAAAAACCGAACTGATAACTGACAACCAATAAGAAAGGAGATCGAGATGTCAGAATATACTGTTGTTGGGCAAAAGGTCGCACGGGTTGATGCAGTCGAGAAAGTGACGGGTGCTGCCCAATACGGTGCAGATGTCCATCCGCCCGGTATGCTCTACGGCAAAATCGTCCGTAGTAAACAGGCACACGCCAATATACTCAGCATCGACACCAGCGAAGCCGAAAAACTCCCAGGCGTTAGGGCGATTATTACGCAAGATGACGTGCCAAGTGGCAGAAGAGTTTTCGCTACCGATAAAGTACTTTATTTGGGCGAACCGCTTGCTGCCGTTGCAGCAAGCGATCCAGATATCGCTGAGGAAGCCGCCGAACTCATTAAGATTGAATACGAAGTTTTACCGGTCGTGCAGGACGTTATGGAAGCGATCAAGCCTTCCGCACCGAGACTTCACGGCGATGATACAAAGGACGGACCGAATCGGCGAGAAATCAGCACACAAATCCGGAAACTCTCTCGAGATAAAGAGAACGATCACAGCAACGAAATCAGTAAACTTGAAGCAGAATTAGAGGACTATCCCGATGAAGTCTACTATAACATCTCTGCCGAAAGCCACTCCGATGCAGGTGATGTTGAAAAAGGATTTGCTGAATCTGATGTCGTTGTTGAAGATACGTATGTGATTCCGAGAGTGCACCAAACCTATATGGAACCGCACGTCTCCGTTGCCAGTGCAGATTCATCTGGTAAAATTACTGTCTGGGCATCCACCCAAGGTCCGTTTGCTATCCGTTCCGGTATCGCTGGAACGCTCGGTATTCCGTTGACACAAATCAACGTCATTGGCACAACAATGGGCGGTGGTTTTGGTGGACGTTTCGGTGTTATCATTACACACATTCCAGCCGTACTGCTCTCACAGAAAACAGGGCGTCCAGTTCGTGTGCAGATGACGCGTGAAGAAGAATTCACCGATGGCAGACCCGCACCCGGATGTGTTATCAAACTCAAAACAGGTGCAACGAAGGACGGGCACATCCTCGCACGCGAAGCACTCGCCTTTTGGGATTCCGGTTCCGTCTCTGGTGCCTCCATCGGAAGCACGATCCGAGTCCGAGGGGTCTACAAGATTCCGAATCTCAAGATAAGTGCTTACGGGGTCCACACCAACAAATCCGGCACAGCTGCCTATAGGGCACCGGGTGCACCCCAAGCCATTTTCGCAGGTGAATCCCAACTTGACGAGATCGCGGAACGCATCGGCATGGATCCCGTTAAATTCCGTCTGATGAATATGCGCGAAGAAGGTGATGCCATCCCCGCAGGCGCAGCTGAACCGAAAGTCGGGTACAAAGAGACTTTGGAAGCCGTTGCCGATGCCGCCGGATGGTGGGATCGTGAAGTCAATGAAAACCAAGGATGGGGCGTTGCCGTTGGGGATTGGACGAACGGCTGTGGACCCGGTGGTGTCTACGTTTCTGTCCACGAAGATGGTAGTGTTCGTATCTTCCACGGATCCATGGACATCACGGGAACAGATACAGCAATTTCCCAGATTATCGCCGAAATCCTGACAGTGCCGTATGAAAGCGTTACAATTCGACGCGGCGACACAGATTCCGCACCCTATTCCACCGGTTCAGGCGGAAGCGTTGTCACCTTTACAATGGGCAACACTGCTAAGTTAGCGGCTGAAGATGCGCATCGACGCATCTTGGAACTTGCTTCAGAACGGCTCAATATGAATGTAGACAACCTCGAACTCAGAGACGGAGAGGTTCACGTTATCTCAGCTGACCCGCCGAAGTCGATTTCATTGGGCGAACTCGCGGCGTATAGTCTGTCCACAACCGGCGGACCTATCGTTGGAAAAGGCTCCTTCGCGCGGCAACCCAGTACACCCGCACTCGCGGCGCAGATCGCCAAAGTTGAGGTAGACCCAGACACCGGCAGAACCAGAGTTCTCAAACTCGTCGCTTCGCAAGATGTCGGCTTCGCTATCAACCCAATGGCGGTTGAAGGGCAGATCGAAGGTGGAACAGTACAAGGCTACGCATGGGCAATGATGGAAGAGATGCAATACGGTGAAGAAGGCAACATCAATCCCGGCTTTGTTGATTACCGCGTTCCAACTTCAGCAGACCTCCCAACAGTAGAGTCCGTTATCGTCGAAGTGCCAGCACCGAACGGTCCCTATGGTGCCAAAGGTGTCGGTGAACCGCCCATCACGCCAACGTTAGCAACGATGGCAAACGCCGTCAAAGATGCCGTCGGTGTGCGGATTAACGAGTTACCGATTAAACCTGAGAAGGTTGTTGATGCCCTAAAGAACAACGGGCATGGCGCGTAGTTCGTCACACAACGATATTTGTGCGGCATTCGTGCCGCACACATTACGACTATAGGTAGGTGCACAGTAGAAGTACATCTACCTATCAACAAACTTGTGAAAAACAGGAGACGGCGTTTCCAACTTTGACTAAAGTCAAAGCTTTCTACGTCCAAAGCATTGATGACACCGCTTCTTGAAAAAGCTCTCAGCGAAGTTTATAAACTGCCACCTGAAGAACAGGATGCCATTGCTGCTGTGATTCTTGAAGAGCTGGAAGATGAACAGAGATGGCATAAGGCTTTTACGGAATCACAAGATAAACTCGCCCAACTCGCACACAAAGTCCGTGCTGATATTAAAGCAGGGCATAGTAAAAAGATGGACATTGATGAGTTGTGAACTCAGCTTTAACCTAAGTAAAGATAAATACTACCAGGGCTAAGATCAGAATTGATCTTGAGAAACAAGTTATTAAGGACTTAAGAGAATACAGCAAAAACTACAAAATATAGTAAAGGTATCTTTTATGTTTGGCGAAATTAGAAACGAACACGGTGAACGCCTCGATTATACCTTTCACGAAGGTGAGGGTAACAGAATTGTAGCGATCGGACACGGCGTTACAGGCAACAAAGACAGACCTGCTCTCGTAGCTTTGGCAGAGGGTCTCGCCGCGGCCGGTATCTCTGCCTTGCGCTTCTCCTTCTCCGGCAACGGTGAATCGGAAGGCACGTTTACAGATTCCACTATCACCAAAGAGGTTGCGGACCTCGGTAAAATTATTGACGCACTCAGCGAATACAAAGTCTGCTATGTCGGACACAGCATGGCGGGTGCAGTCGGTGTGTTGCGTGCCTCCATAGATGAACGCATCGAAGTACTTGTCTCGCTTGCGGGAATGGTGCATACGAAAGCGTTTGCGGAACGTGAATTCGGCGATGTCACACCCGACGAAGGCTTCATGTGGGATGAACCCGATTGTCCGCTCTCACAAGCGTATATGGACGATATGGCAACGATTGACAGCGTCGCAAAACACGCAAGCAAATTTGGAGGTCCATGGCTGTTAGTTCACGGGTCAGAAGACGATATTGTGCCAATTCAAGATAGTATTGATGTCCTTCAGTTCGCAAACGAACCGACAGAACTCCTCGAGCTGCCCGGTGTAGACCATGTCTTTTCTGACGACGGCACCCCTATCATGGTCGAAAAAGTCGTGGCGTGGATTAATCAAAAACTGTGATTGAATAAAAATGAGTCAAGCACATTTAGGGTATGAGAGTAGAGTGAATTTGGGTAGCTACTACACGCCGCCTGAAATTGTAAATATAGCTTGGGAGATGATCGAGCCTTATGTCCGTTCACAGACCACTGTCATTGATAGTGCATGTGGATACGGGGATTTTCTGAAAAATTGTGGGCAGGCTATCACAATCGGATGTGATATAGACGAAACTGCAATCAGCGTAGCTAAAAAGAACAGTGATGACGTTCGTCTCTTTCAAACGAACGCTTTGTGCGACGTATCAAGGGCAAAATTCGGGATTCCGCAGCAGTCTTATTTGATAGTGGTTGGAAACCCACCCTATAACGATAAAACATCGCTTATTCGCCACAGTATCAAAGACATTAATTTTGACATCGATGAAGATATAGCAAGTCGGGACTTAGGTATATCATTTCTCCGTTCCTACAGTAAACTCGAAGCAGACCTTATTTGTGTTTTGCATCCACTATCCTATTTAATCAAGCCTACCAATTTTAGACACCTAAAGGAGTTCACTGCGAATTACAGATTGATAGACGGTCTACTCATCAGCAGTTCAAAATTTCCTGAATCAGCGAAACACACGTCTTTCCCAATTGTCCTCGCGCTTTACCAGAGAGACACGCAAGGAATGGCGTACAACTTCATTCACTCCTTTCGCTTCCGCATAGCAGATAAAGAGAATAAAAAGCACGCAGCACCGATAAAGCCCCAGCGGGACGCAATGTCTATAGAAGATTTTTGCCTTAGCGACTTCGATTATATTACGGGTTACGTCGATAAATATCCTAAGAAGAAGCGACCAACATCTGTGGAGGGAAACAGCCATCACTCCGAAAAAGATAATCCTCTATTCTTTTGGACAATGCGAGACATCAACGCCCTAAAAAGAAATCGCACCTTTGTTGAAAACTATAGTGCGAATACAATCGTAATTGACAAACGAAAATTAGATTACTATGCATACATAGATGTGTTCAAAAGAAACCTGCATAGACTTCCTTTCTATTTCGGGAATTGCGATGTCCTTATAGATGATAACCTGTTCAAACAATACAAATCGGCTTTCATCACTGATACTGTTAGACATCACCCTTTCCTGAAAAAGCATTTTCAGATCAAACCGATAGAGGAACAGCAAGCAGCGTCTGGATTAGATACCTATTTCAAACTGTTGTTCGGTGAGCATCATATTTAGCGATCTACTGATCGTAATTTTGGAGAATTAAAACTATGTCAACACCTCGTCTTTCAGTCTCAACGTGGAGTTTGCATCGACAACTCGGGAAACCCGGATTCACCGGACCCGCGCACGATATGCAAATCCCTCTCGAAACCCACAATCAGGGACCTATTTCACTTTTGGAACTACCGGCACGTGTTGCCGAATTCGGTATTCACACCTTAGAGATTTGCCATTTCCATCTGCCCTCTGTCGAGAAGTCCTATCTCGCTGAACTTCACGCCGCACTCACAGATGCTGATGTTGAACTTTTTTCCGTGTTGATTGATGACGGCGACATCACCCATCCGTCTGACGCAGCGCGCGACATCGCGTGGATCGAAAAATGGATTGACATTGCTGGCGAACTCGGGGCAAAATGCGCACGCGTCATCGGTGGTAAAGCGGATCCTTCTGCTGAAACCGTGGCACAGAGCCGTGATGTTCTCTCGCAGCTCACTGAACGCGCAGATACCGCAGGCATCCGCTTGATGAGCGAAAACTGGTTCTCTATCTTCTCTACCCCTGAAAACGTCAACACCATTTTAGACGGATTAGACGATAAGGTAGGACTCTGTCTCGACTTCGGCAACTGGCGCGGCGATACAAAATATGAAGACCTCGCAGCGATCGCTTCGCGGGCAGAATCGTGTCATACCAAAGCCCACTTTGCAGCTCCGCGTGAAATGGACAAAGAAGACTACGTGCAATGCCTTGAACTCGCTCAAGAAGCAGGTTTCGCCGGACCCCACACCCTCATCTACGACGGACCCGGCGACGATGAATGGGAAGGCTTGGCACTGGAGCGCGAGGTCGTGAATCCCTACCTCAATTAATATTACTAATATTACGGATAAAAATATGTTTACACTCTCACAAACACAAAATAGTTTAACCATCGCTTGGAATGACCAACAAGTCTTAGGATACCATTTTCCCGAAGACGGCAACCGTCCCTTCTGTCATCCGTTGAACCTGCCCGGGGCACCGCCGCTCACGATGAACGAACCCGGCGACCACGTGCATCATCAAGGCTTGTGGGTCGCATGGAAAAAGGTCAACGAAGTCAATTTCTGGGAACAACCGACACCCGGTAGCGATCCGACTGGCTTCGGCAAAATCATCCATCAACGAATTGTTGCCCAAAATGCGGATGCCGACAGCGCACGCCTAACAACTGAAAATGCGTGGATCGATTGGCAAGGCACAACGCATCTAACCGAGCAACGAGATATAACCGTCCATCCACCTACAGCAGACACGATGCAGATTTCTGTGTCGCTGACGCTTCAGCCGAACGAGCGCGAGGTCGTTTTAGATTTACGGCGCGGTGAACCCGGTGCAGACGGCAGATTCTACAGCGGCATGGCAATCCGATTCGACAATATCATCACACCCGGCAACCTATTAGATGCCGACGGACGCACCGAACCGATGGACATCTTCGGTAAACAAAGCCGTTGGTGCAGCTTCACAACACAACACCCGACTGACAACCAAACGTACGGTGTCGCGATCGTTGATCATCCCGATAACCCGCGCTATCCGACAACGTGGTGGGTACGCAACCGCGAAAACTACTGCTTAATCCATCCTTCGCTCGTTTACTACGAACCGCTCCACCTCGCCGACGACGAAACCTTGAAGTTGCAGTATCGTGTTGTTCTCTATCGCGACCAACCCGACGCAGCGTTATTTGCATAGATTATTAGGGTATCGGTCCCAAGGGCAAAAATCCGCGCAATCCGATAAATCCGCGATAATCCGTGATTCAGACAATGTGAAACTATTCTGTAGATACTACTTTCTCTTTTTCCTTTACATTTTTTGGAAAGTGGAATATACTGTTAATATAGTATGCGCAAAATGTTTATTCCCAAAAATGAGAAATAAAACATCTTCAATAGGAGGAAAAGACTGTGCAAACGCCAACTTCTGCTCTTGAAGAAACCGGTATCGGTTCCATCCACGTTGAAGCACCACCACTCACTACGATAGAAGAAACCGAACTTGATTACCACCAACTCTGTCCCGCCGAAGATTTTGAGGAATTGGAAGGCAAACCCTTTCATGTCAACGGCACGCATCTGGCTGTTTTCAAATCCGGTGATAAATTTTACGCCGTTGACAACCGTTGCCCACACATGGGGTATCCCATGTCCAAAGGGAGTATCCGTGATGGTGTACTCATCTGTCATTGGCACCATTGGGAATTCGACCTCAAATCGGGTGCCTGCTTCTTGGCATTCGGCGACGACCTGAAAGCATTTCCCGTTGAAGCCCGTGAGGATGGCTATTTGTACGTCGGGTTAGCGAAAGGCGAGCGAGAGGCAGCAAAACAGCGTGTCATCGCAAACGGCAAACGGGCACTTGAGCGTGGTCTTAAGGACCGCAGTACCTTCTTTATCGCCAAAGCCGTTACAGCACTGCGTGATGCAGGAGCAACGCCCGCGGAGATTATCCAACAAGGACTCCACTACGGCGCACACAAAAGTAGTGATGGCTGGTCGTCAGGTGTTGCTATCCTCACACTCGCAGCGAACCTATGGGACGACGTTGATCCAGACGACCATAACCTGTTTCTCGTACACGGATTAAGCCAGATTAGCCGTAGAACAACGGGAAGCGCACGTCCCTATCGCGCTCCCTTCCCGCGGATGAACGAGGAACACGACCTTGAAACACTGAAGCGATGGTTCCGCTATTTTGTTGATAAACGCCACAGTGGCGCAGCAGAGCGCATCTTGCTAACGCTGAATGACCGAGACTACGATAAATCGGTCATCGCAGATTTCGTATACACGGCAGCAACAGACTATTACTTCACCGGTGACGGACACGCGCTTGATTTTGGAAATAAAATGTTTGAAGCGTTGGATTACGTCAACTGGGAAGGATCACACGAGATACTGCGTCCGATTGTCGTCGATCTCGTCAGTCGAACACGGCATGAAGAAACTTCGCGGTGGGCTGACGCTGTACCTGTCTTAGAACCCGTCTTTGAGCGTCTCGATAGTATATGGAAAGACAATCAAGCGAACGAAGCAGAACTTGATATTTCAGCCTTTACACAAACGCTGCTCGGTGACGAATTTGAACCCACTGTCGCCGTGGTTGAAGAGAAACTTCGCGCCGGTGTCAATCCAACCGACATCTGTCGTGCGATGACTTATGCTTCGGCGATTCGCACTGCCCGGTTCCACCTGAAAAACGAAGGCGACTGGCACGATGTCGCGAACATTTATTCGTATGCGCACGCTCTTTACCACGCTTTCCAGTATGCACCGAGTCCCAACCTTCTACGAGGCATTTTCCACGGGGTCGTTTTCTTGGCATACTTACGCTGGTTGAACATGCCTGCCGCTCGTATTCCGAGACCCAGGCAACGGATACCGGATGAAACTTACGACTCCACTGACAAGATGTTAGATCGACTCCAAGAGTTCGCCGACTTCCAAAAAGTCTACGAGGCAGAAATTCTTGTGAATCAGTATCTTGAAGAAGGACACGACATCGACGCGTTGAAACGAGCACTCGCACACATTCTGCTACGTGAAGACGCAGAACTTCACATGTTCCAGGTCCTTGAAGTCGCTTTCCGGCATTACGACTTGACAGACGACTTTGAAGAAAAACGGATGCATCTATTGGCAGCGACACGTTATATCACAGCACAGAAACTAATGAAGAACATTCTGTGGTCCACTGAGAACGCGGAACGTCTCGCACGCGGTGAGTTGTTGAGCGAACGCGACGATGATTAGATGTAGAGGGCGAGGGCACCCCGCCCCTACCTTTCGGGCTGGAATCCCACTGCTTTCGCGGTAGGAGGAAAGCCCGTCTCTTTTTTCAATAGAACGCCAATCATGCGAAAAACAGAACACAAATACAGTTTTACAGATAGGCTTGAAACTGTTTCTGACCCAACGAGGCGGGACTTCCTGGCTAAAGTCGGTAAAACGGTCCTGCTTGCGAGTTTGGGGATGTTTGGTGCAGGCTGCGAAGCCGTTGATCAAGGTCTGTTGGACAGAGGACTCACGCCCATTGTCTTGGAAGACCCACAGGCAGCAGGACTTCCAAAACCGGATATGCTCGTCCACTCGGAAATCCCTTTTAATGGTGAATTCGCGCCGCACCTCCTCAATGACAATGTTACCCCCACAGAACGACACTTCGTCCGTAATAACAGCGGCATTCCAGAACGAGCAGTAAATAAAGACCTCCGCGGATGGCAATTGGTCATAGACGGTGAAGTCCGTAAAGAACTGGCGCTGTCAATGGATGATTTGTTACGGTTTCCACAAGTCACCATGGAAGTCGTATTGGAATGTGCCGGGAATGGGAGAAGCCTATTTGAACCGGAGGGTGGCGGGACCCCGTGGCAACGCGGTGCTGTCGCCTGCAGTGAATGGACCGGTGTCCGCTTGCGTGATGTCTTGCAAGCCGCAGGTGTGAAGCCGAATGCTGTCTATACTGGAAACTATGGGGAAGACATATCCAATGATGGGAGTGAACCCTTTTCACGCGGAATTCCGATTGAGAAAGCGATGGATGAACATACGCTCATCGCGCTTAAGATGAACGGAGAAGTGTTGCCAGCAGCCCACGGATTCCCGGCGCGATTGATTGTGCCCGGATGGATCGGCAGTGCAATGCAAAAGTGGCTCAATCGCATCTGGGTACGGGATACAGTTCACGACTCCGAAAAAATGAGTGGTTATTCCTATCGCGTCCCAGCCTATCCGATAGCCCCCGGAGATAAACCCCCAGTTGAAGATATGCGCATAGCGACTGCTTGGCAGGTTAAATCCTTGATTACGCAACCCCAATCATCTCTGGAATTCAGTACCGGCACGCCTATAAAGGTCCGAGGACACGCATGGGCAGGCGAAAATCAAATTGATAAAGTTATGGTCTCTACAGATTTCGGTCTTCAATGGAAAGAGACCCAGTTGATTCAACCATCAAACAGATACGCTTGGTATCACTGGGAAACCGAACTTACCTTTGAAAACAGAGGCTATTATGAAATATGGGCACGCGCGTCCGACGATACAGGTACTGCGCAGCCCTTCACACAACCGTGGAACCCTAAAGGTTACCTCGGCAATGTTATCCACAGAATACCTGTTTCGATAGTCGCATAAAAGGTTGACTCTGGAGAAGATGCTAAACCTATAATGTAACGGAGGGGTTTTGCTTGAGTGTTTCTTTGAATTTCCCTCGTACTCGTGACTTCTACAGATAAAATAGCAACGAAACCGTAGCCCGAAACGAAGTGGAGGGCGGTTCTTGAGCGAAGAGCGTCAAAGCACAAACCACGTCGTTTAACCGCAAGGAAATTTAAAAAAATGAAACTTGGTGTTATGTCCGACAGCCACGACAACATCCCAAACGTCAAACGCGCTGTCGCGCTTTTTAATGAAATCGGTGTCGATCTCGTCGTCCATGCTGGCGATTTTATCGCGCCGTTTGCCATTGACCCATTAGGGGACTTAAACTGCCGCGTCGTAGGCGTATTTGGCAACAATGACGGCGAACGCATCGTTGTTGCGAAACGGTTTGAAGCCATCGATGGTGAGGTGCACCCTAACCTCGCCAGCGTGTCGCTCGCGGAGAAGAACATCGCCGTAATGCACTACCCTGAATTCGCCATTCCCATTGCTAAAAGCGGCGATTACGACATCATTGTTTATGGACACACCCATCAGACAGACATCCAAAAAGGTCAATCGCTATTGATTAACCCTGGGGAAACAGGTGGATGGACAACTGGAAGAGCAACGGTTGCTGTTGTAGACTTAGAAACGCTTGAAGCAACAATCCATGAACTGTAGAGATAGGTAATGCAATACAGGGAACTGCCCACACCGCTGCGGGGAGAAGCACGAGCACTCAAGCAAAAGTGCCTTATCTGGTCCGCAAACCACGAGCACGCTGTCGCCGCCGTAGATGACGAGATTCATCCACAAGCAAAGTGCGTCTGGCTGGAATTTGAAAATTCCGATGTTATCTATGCCTACGAAAAGCACTGGAAAACTGGTGATTGGGCACTCGTTGAACGGAAAAAAGGCAACATTCCCTTGGTAAACAATAACCCATTCAAACCCGACAGTGAAAGCGTCTTCCCTGTCAATAAACATTGAGAGAGATAGAGTAAAAGGAGGGACTATGGATATTAAACCGATCCGATCCGAAGCGGATTATGAAACTGCGCTGAGGACCATTGATCGGCTTTGGGATGCAGCGCAAGGTTCACCAGAAGCGGATCAACTTGATGTGCTTGTTACACTGGTGGAGGCTTATGAAGAGAAGCACTACCCAATTCCTCCACCAGATCCGATTGAGGCAATTCAGCACTATATGGAGAGCCAAGAGCTATCCGAATCTGACCTTGAAACCTATCTCGGTTCGCGGACCTGTGTGTCAGAAATCTTGAATCGGGAGCGCGCTTTATCGCTTGACATGATTCGGAAATTGCATAAAGGACTCGGAATTCCCGCGGATATTCTGGTACAGCCCTATGCAGCACGGATTGATGAGGTTGCCGACTGAAATAAAGATTTACTCAACATAGCCCAAATCTCGCAACCTGCCCTCTAAAATCTTTGTCTCTTCAGTTGTGGATTCCTGTGCTTGTAGGTGCTGATAATTGGAATTCATCAAGATGTCGTCATAAACGTCCCGGAAACGATCTGGATCACCACAGGTGAGATCCTCACCACTCAGTACTTGCCGGTACACAAACTCACCCGTCTGCTCATCTTCGCGATAGAGATACTCACCATCCGTCAGGGACCAGAGCCGAACCCCTTCCGAATACTTGTTGATTTCTTTATTATCGACCGTTGTTCGGGAAGTTACGCGGTGGTGGGGCATCTCCAAGTTGTCCCGACTGAGAAACCCGATGCCGTAGAGACTATCTAACTCCGACAACACCAAGCGGTTTTCATCAAATTTTGATGGAGATAGCAAATCCTGTCCATACCCGTTATAGTCTACATCAATGCCAGCGAGGTTTACAATCGTCGGGAACAGATCAATGGCTGAAATCGGTAGCTTCGGAAATCCAAGGTTTGATACACCGGGGATATGTGCTAACAACGGCACGTGTAGGACGTTCTGATTCAGCGTGCTGCCATGATCAATAAGCTCTTCGCAGATACCCTCACCGTGGTCTCCAAAAATGAAGACCGCCCAATCCGAAAGTCGAAGTTGTTTCAGGATTTCAACCAACTTAAATTCGAGGATATGCGTCGCGGCGGCGTAGTAGATACGCAACGCCTCATCCGTCTTACCACTGTCAACAAGTGCCTTAAGACTCGGTGCGCCCGGAATCCCGCCCATGCCGTAACCACCGTGTGTATACCAGAAGTGCAGAAAACAGAACTGTGGCACGTCCGAAGGTTGCTTGAGCTGCTTGATCAGGTCCTCAAGCGAACCAAGATGTTGCGCTTCCGCATTCGGGTCGATCGATGTGATGAACGGCTCAAAGTCGAGGAACCGAAACACCTCTGGACGCTCGGAACGTCCCGTGATATGGTAGCCAGCATCATTGAATATCTGAAACAGGTTCGGAATCCCCTGAAACATTTTGAGATAGGTTTGCCCGTAGACCCCGTGTTCAAATGGATAAAGTCCTGTGAAATAAGAGGTGTGGGAAGGACGGGTCGCGGGTGCCGACACGAAAAACTTTTCGGCGAGTGAGAAATCCTGCGTAAGCAGATCAAACTTCGGTGTGTTGAAAAGGGAGTTGGTCCGGCTGAGCGCGTCATACCGCCAACAATCAATTGAGATAAGCAGAAATTTATTGACCACGTTGGTTTCCATCCTTACTAATCCATCAATCGTGTGTTATATTGCCGCTCGGTATGCCGATACCCGTCAAATAGATCGGGCTGAAAAGGTGCCGGTGTATAAATATAGACAGCATCGGTATAAGGATCATAGAGGATAACCTCTTCGCGTGCGTCGCCGCAGACATCCGCCGGGAAGCAGTGATACCATCCCATCTTTCCACCGGAGGGTGGCGGAAGTTCAGGGAAGGCAACCGCTCTGTTTCCCTCACCATCGTAAAGTGCAGCTGGACTATAAATCAATTCAGGATGTCCCACGCTATTCCAGCGGATAACCTCCAAACCTGTATTGTTCGGTGTTTCATCAACGAAAAATCGACTTCTGATCTGCCCACCGTTATCTACGACCATCAAGTCCGGATGATGTCCATTATAGCGGATAACCAAAGCATTTGCAGCGGTATCTGGGAGAAATTTACCACATCGAATCTCTTGACCGTGCGGGACAACATCAAAACCGAGTGAGAGAATCGGATCCCCCGTGGCATCCACCACCTGTCCACCACCGGAAAGGATAGCCCGATTATTGCCATCCCATTCGGAAACTAAGACCGAGTCCATATTATCACCAAAAAAGTGATTCCAGAGCACAGTCCCATCGGCAGCGAGTCCGAAATTCCCGCCGTTGACTTCATCAAGTCCATCGTCATTAAAATCGCCGACCGCTGGAATATACGCCGAATGCTTTGGATAACGAAACCACTCGTCGGTATACTGCCAGAGCAGTTCCAGTTTGTGGTTAAAGGCAAGCAGATTCACACCCACCTTTACGACAAAATCCTGAGGTTGGGCATTTCCAGAGAAATTGGCGATCATCAATCGCTGATGGACATAATTGGAGATATGAAGTTCGCCATCAGCGTAGGCATTGCACTGACGCAAGACATCTGGAGCAAGGGTTTGTTTAACAGCACCCGTAGCACCATCTAAAATCATCAAGCGAATTGCCGACAAGTCCCACTTACTCACCTCTGAGGCATCCTTATCTATCCAGAAACAGATAACCTCTGCCTGTCCATCGGCATCGATGTCATAAATTGCAACGGGACCCGGACGGTCAGGTGAAAGTGTTGTTAGATAAGCGTCCTTAGCATCCGCGTCTCTGATTTCAAGATGCTTGTCACCCAGCGACCAAAGCGGTTCGCCTTCCAGTGTAAACGCACCAAGAAAACAGGGATGAATACCGCCGAGCGACTTGTATACCAGAAAATCGACAGTGCCGTTGCCTGTCAAATCACCGATACGGATATCACCACCCCATGCGTTTCCATCTGTTTCGTTCAGAAATGCGTCTGGGATTGCGACTCGTTTATAGAGGTGAGCGGATTGCTGTGTATCCATCTCTAAACAAATGCCTTGAAAAGCCCAACGTAGAGTGCAAGTACCTTCTCTGGATCAGGTCCCGTATAAGCACACTCGTTGGATATATAACCCGAAAAACCGATGCGATCAAGCCATTGGAACATCTGTCGGTAAAGGTCAAACGTTTCGGGCTCCTCTACCCGGTGTGTATGCACTGCCGTGATATGTGAAGCCACACGTGAAAAGAGCGGTTCAATACTGCCAGCATCGCAACCGACGAATTGTGAATTGAAAACGAAACCGACATTTGGAAGGTTCACACCTTCAATGACTTGCATCGCCGAATCGGGATCTGTGAAGGAACCGTGCATCTCAATAGAAACAGTAATGTCTTTCTCACCAGCATAAGTGCCGAGAGCCTTCAGCCCATCTGTGACATAACCGACAATAGCATCTCGATTCTCCTCGGTATACCGGTCACCGAGCACACGGACATGGTCGCAGTCCATAAATTCCGCCATATCAATCACGCGGGTAACACGTCGGACGGTCTCCTCACGGTCAGCAGCGTTCTCGGAGTGGAAATTTTGGCAACTGGTGAGCGAGGAGACAACAACACCACTCGCATCAACCTGTGCTTTTAATCCGTCCCAAGCCTCTCTTGGCGTATCCCACTCAAAGCCGTGTTTCTGCTTGTAGTCCATCAACAACTCGACACCGTGATAGCCAGTCGCCTCAGCAGTGTCAAGTATGCGTCCGAGTTCCCACTCTTGGCAAGTTTGGTAAGTATTCAATGACCATTTCATTTTTTATTTTTCCTTGCGGTTAACTGACAGGTGATTGGCATTTGAAGTGCCTTTCTCCAGAGGTGCCCTCCACTTCATTACGGGCTACACTCACTTTATTACATATCTCCTAACGCTTTTCTAATGTCCCTTGCGGTTAACCAAAAACTATTCTTCTGATCTGACCGCTGATTGCTGATTACTGACTGCTGATCGCTACTCCTGTATTGGAATCGGATACCAGAGTCCCCCAGTTTTAGATGTTAAAGCCCTATGCGTTGTATGATTAATACCGATGACATCCAAGGTGATATTGTTTTGGAAGCACTGTGCCAATACCTCTGGTAGCGTATAAGACCCTTTGCTCGCTTCGTCAGTAACAAGGATAAACCGACGCTTTACGCCCTCCCGAAAATCGACGCGGCGAATCGTTTTTACGATGGCATTGTGCGCTCGCTCATCACCTGCAGTAGCGACAACGTGCGAAGTCAACAATCGTTTGTATCTCTCACTGTCCCGCGTCTGGGGATGGATGATCGTATCACTCTCAAGATACCTGAAAATAACGATACCGAGTGTAAAGTCAATCCCCTTCTCTTCAAATACCGTTACCATCCGATTGAGCTGCCTACCGACTGCACGGATATTATCTATCATACTTCCACTAATGTCAAGCAAAAAAACGAGGTCAACAGCAGTTTCAGCTTGGCTATCAGCGATACTCTCCGCGATGCCTTCGAGGGCTTCTCCCATCCGCCCATCTCTGTCAATTGGTGGTGCCGGGATTTTATCACCTATTTCCTCCTTCACTGCAGCCTGTTCCTGCAAGAGTTTAGGTGTGGGCGCGATCGTAGGCGTTTTTGTACGCGCGGTCGCAATCGTCTTCCACGCGGGCGTTTTTGTCGTTTGTTCATGCAGAGATGTCTCAGCCATCGGGAGTCGGGCATCCGTTCTCAACACCGGAATAGACGCACTGGATGCCGTTGGACGGACTGAAGGTATGGGTTTCGCGATGTTTTGATTAACAGTGGGTGAGGTTTTAGAACGCACCGGTGTCGAACGCCGCGTGGTTGACATAGAACGTTTGCGGGTACTACTCACATGAAAACGTTGAAGATCCGTCACGGCAATCGCTTCAGAGACGAGCGGTTCCGAAGGTTGCATCGGGCGATACCACCGGATATAACCAAGACTCATAATTCCAATCGCGATAGTATGCAAAACCAACGAAATCAGGAATGCCCTGCGAGTCTTCCTGCGCTTCTGCTGTAATTTATCCCAATAGGCATCAAACATCATGTTCCGTTTCCCCACTACGGTGTGTCAGTGAAAATTGAAACCGTCCCTTGATTTCCATCAACCTGAAGTGTCTGTCCATCGGCAATGTGCTGCGTTGCGTTCGGAATGTTTGCTACAGCAGGCACACCATACTCCCTCGCAACAACCGCACCGTGTGACAAGATACCGCCGCGTTCCATCACAAGTCCCGCTGCGTGTAGAAATAGGGGTGTCCACGCGGGATCGGTTGACGGACACACTAAAATGTAATTTCGATCAGACGGACGCACATCCGTTGGTCTCAGAAACACACGTGCGTTTCCAGTTGCGACACCAGCAGAAATACCTATCCCTGTATATGTCTCCGCCGCATCCACCGAGATCGGCGCGCCTATATCCTCCAAAGCATCACTGAAAATGACATCCGGCACCTCAATCTGTAGCATCAGTTCACGCCTCTTTTTGCGTGTAGCAATAACTTCATCAAAAGTCTCGCCGTCAATCATCTGCTTTAATTCATCTGGCATGAGATAGAAAATACCGCCATCAAGTTGATAACGGCGATCCAATTCAAGTAAAGCACGTCGGATCTGTTCATAGCCGAGCATGAGATAGAATTTCGCTGTCTCCCTGAAGGGCATATAACGTCTCGTGAAATCGAGTTCACTCTCAATCTGTTTTCGCAAACCTGCCTTCCCTTCGAGGATCGCAGAGAGTTCTTCTTCGGCAGACTCGCGTTGTTCCACGCGCTGCACGACCTGTGTATCGGTCTCCGTGTTTTCTTGACGAAAAGACGCGACAAGCTGTTCAAGATAGGTAGTATCTTCGCGCCAACGCGGTTGCGCCAATTCAAACTCGTTAACCGCACGATGCCCATAATCTTTCAGGAAATCGGTAAGCGTCAATTCTCCAGTCGCTATCTGCGACAGTTTTTCATTGGTTTCAACGGTAAGGTTACCAGAAAGCCCACTAATGAGCCTACTCGCAAGCACCTTTGCCGCCGTCTCATCAAGGCATTTCTGAAGTGCTGCCTCTAACCGTTGGAGTGAAAACCCAGCAAGGAGCGTAGCCGTGAGTGCCTTCGGTGCGAAAGCGTCCAATGTTTTGGCGCGCCACGTCTGGAATTTCGTCAGCAATTCCGCATCCGATAAGTCCGAATATAAAATATCTCGTTCTACTTCAATTTCTGCCTGAAACGCCGGGAACACCTCTTCTGTTAGTAGCCGATCAAAGTCCGAGCGGCACCGACGTAGACGCATCTCTGCTCTGCTCATACGAACAATATGAAGTGGTAGTTTCAACCAAAATGAGGCGTTACTTCGCTTAATGTCAGTTTGTGCTTGTGCATACATCGCCTGCTGTGGATTCCGCTTCAACGCATCAAAATCGTGCGCAAACGGGAAACCATCAAAGTGCAGTTCTGCCTCGCGATTCAAATTAACGTAAACCCGTCCACAGATGAGATCGAGAACGCCTTCGCTATCGACCCGCTCACTCGGATAAAATCCCAAGCTGCGATATGCTTTGCCTAATCCACCGGCACCCGACATAAACGCCTTCACAATCTCCCAAGTCATCGGTAGTGGAGTCGGTAGCACCTCCGCGAGATTGTGATGACCCCAGACCGTCCCGTGCACTTCGGAGCGCGCCGCCAACATCCGAATCTCCTCCTGACGGAGTTCCTCAATAGCACCCTTAGCAACCTCAGATGCGGTATCCGT
Organism: Candidatus Poribacteria bacterium; assembly: GCA_022821965.1. Lineage (GTDB taxonomy): Bacteria > Poribacteria > WGA-4E > WGA-4E > WGA-3G > WGA-3G. The sequence continues at coordinate 20,482 of JAJECN010000059.1, read as the reverse complement.
GACCGTGATGAGGCGTGCCTGCAACAAAACAAACTGTCCATCTGCGAGTGCCCACTCAATATCCATCGGTTGTTCGTAGCAGATTTCAACCTGTTTGCCGAGTTGGACGAGTTCCTTTAGTTGCGTATCTGTCAGACTCGGAACGTTCTGTTGTGCAGACAATACCTCGCTTACGCCTGTAGCGGTTATCATTTCCCGTTTTACAGCGATATTGCTTTCGACAACCTCGTCTGTTTCCCGCGACATAAGGAAACTATCAGGCGTGATAGCACCGGACACAACCGATTCACCCAACCCCCAATTCGACTCAACAACAGAGACATCTGAATCAAAGGGACTCACAGTGAAAAGCACCCCAGAGACATCCGCGTCGCACATTTCTTGAACCACAACCGCCATCGCCAAGCCTTCATCGGCAATGCCTTGTGTCTGCCGATAAGCAATTGCCCGTTCCGACCAGAGCGATGCCCAGCACGCCTTAAGCGCATCTAAGAGTCCATTAGACGTTACATTCAAAAAGGTGTCCTGCTGTCCCGCAAAACTCGCCTCCGCCAAATCTTCAGCGGTTGCGCTGGAACGGACTGCGACTGTGGCTGTCTGCAATTGTTCCCGCGCCGTGCGGACTGCTGCAACGAGTTCTGGTGGCAGTTCGATGTCCTTAACGCTGCTTTCATTCTGTTCCGATAAACCTCGGACAGACAATCGGTAGGCATCTGTAGTGACACAAAAACCTTGCGGCACCCGGAACCCCGCCCTCGTCAACTTCCCCAGATTCAGCCCTTTTCCGCCGACGTGGGGTAAGTCCGTCTCGTCAATTTCTGAAAAATGTTTGATGAACTGCATACGCCTAAATCAGTCTATGGAAGATAGAAGCCACTGGAAATAGTATAGCAGCATCTATCTGCCAAATGCAAATGTGTTCGGGGTTTCTCTTTCACAGAATAGTAAAGTAAGGTGGGTTTAAAACATAGAGGCTGATTTCAAATCAGCCTCTATAGAATTTTGAAGGAGCAAAGATATCGGAATACTTGTTAGTTATCGTCGTCATGGTCATCACCGTCATCATGAGCACCGTCGTCATCCATATCTTCATGCTCATCTTCGTCGTCATCATGAACATCATCGTCATGGTCGGCATCCATGTCCTCGTCGTGATCGGCATCCATGTCTTCATGAATGCCCGCTTCAACAGCATGCTCGTCATGTTCGTGTTGAACGACAGCATCCTGTGCTTCCTGTTGATTAATCCAATCAACGAAAAGTTGAATCTCGGTATCGGTTAGTGGATCACGAGGCGGAGGAGGCATCTTGCCTTCAACAATTTCTTCAATAATCTCACTCTCTTCAGCATTCCCCGGGATGTACGCCGGACCGTGCTCTCCCCCGGCAACAAAAGATTCGTAGGTTCTGAAATCTAAACCGTGTGGTCCATCAGCAACATGGCATCCGGAGAGTGCACATCTCGCCGTGAGGATAGGCAGAAGGTCATGTTCAAAAGAAGCCTTAACATCAACAGGTTCGTGAACTTCCATCGGTGGTGAAACGTGGTCGGGCATTAGGACATTCGCCCGATCGCGGGCACATCCAAGGACGCAAAATAACAGTGCAACAGTCAGCAAGAAAAATCTTCGTATATTTGTAACCATGATAATACCTGCCTAATCAATTTTTTTTAACTTGAGGGAAAAATAACATATCTCGACAAAACAGTCAAGAAAAAGTTCTATTCTACACACGGACTTAACTTGCCTTTCTTGATACCTCTTGACAAGTCTCCGCGAATTAAGTAAACTAAAAAAATGTTTCAGAATGCCTCGGAAATTCTCACTTTAATCGCTTCCGCTGCAGTGCAGTGGCTTTTTTACAGGAAACCTCTGCCGAAGAACTTCACACCCGAGCGCATCCTCGTCGTCAAACTCGATCATCTTGGAGATGTCCTGTTAGCGACCCCGGTGTTTTCCAATCTACGTCGAGCGTATCCAAACACCGAACTGCACGCGCTCACTGGCGCATGGAGTCGCGTTGTTTTAGAGAAGCATCCCGATGTCAGTAAAGTCATCCAATACAACTCACCGGCTTTTTGTCGTACAGGACAACCGACCTCACTCAAACAAACGTTTCAGCTTTACCGAGAGTTACGTCGTCAAAAATACGATCTGATGGTGGAACTCCGCAGCGATTGGCGTGCCGTCTGGTTCGCGTTCCTACGACTCACACCGAAACGGCTCGACCGTGCAGCCCTGCAAGTTGCGAATAAATTAGGTCTTGCCCAATTTACCGGAACACACGAAACAACGCGGAATCTCGATGTCCTAAAGCAAGCCGGTATTCCAATACCCATCCAGACAACGACCTTCTCAGTGACAACAGAAGACGAAAAATGGGCATCTGATTTCCTTGCGACACATCAGATTGATAAAGAACATCCATTGATTGCTATCCATCCGGGTTCTCCAATCGAACTTAAAAGATGGTTGCCTGAGCGGTTTGCTGAACTCGCAGATTGGCTGATTGCCCAAAAAGGTGCACAAATCCTGTTTGTCGGTGTGAAAGACGAAATTCAGATAATTACCGACATCCAAGCACGCATGCAGGGAGCATCAATTAATATTGCTGGCGAAACAACGCTAACACAATTGGCATCAATTTTGCATAAGTGTAATGTGTTTATCGGCAACGATAGCGGTCCGATGCACCTCGCTGCAGCGGTAGGCATACAAACAATAGGACTCTATGGACCAGGAGATCCGATCCGCTTCGGACCAGTGGGTGCGAAGTGTCAAACGATTCGTCGGAAGCTCGACTGTCCGCCATGTTCAGGAACAACCTGTCGATTCGGAGAAGAAGGATGTATGTCTAAAATCCAGGTAACTGACGTAATTCAGACGCTTGAAACAGTCGCACATTTGGTGCCAGATAAATTAACTTGACATATTTTTGTAAAGAAGTTATAATATCTTAAACAACATCCGTAGAAAGAATAATGTACCTTAGTGATCGGGTGGCTCATTCCTGTCTCATGCCCGCTTGGAAAGAGTGATTTTTGGATGTAATTGGCTTGCAGCATTGACTTGCAAGCGACGCGATGAATTTACAAGGAGGAATTTAAAAAAATGCAATCGAGATTAACGTGGCTCGTGTTTGCCATTCTCGCAGTAGGCATCATGAGCATCGGTATCGTAGGATGTGGTGGCGACACCGAAGAAGAGTCCGCTGAAAAACCGACGGAAAGCTCCTCAACAACGAGTTCTGCTGAAACGACGGTGGCTGCAAGACCACCTATAGACTTTGACGCGGAAAAAGCCGCAATTCAAGAAGTCTACAGTGCCTTCTATGCAGCCTTTAACGATGAAGATATTCCAGGAATTCAAGAAACCTTTGAAACCAGTAAGATTCAATTCGGGACTATCTTCGCCGGTAACGAACCTGTACCGATAGCGATAGGTTGGAACAATGTCAAAACCAATATCTTAGGTTTGTGGGAAGGCATCGGCACAAAGGGTGCCAAATGGGGACGGGACGACAAGTTGGCAGATTTTTGGATTGGCTATAAAGGCAGCAAAATTGAAGCCGCTGCAATAGGGTACAACTGCTACAAAGGCTCGTTCCCGGGCGAAACACATCTCTATTTGATTAAAGATCCCAAGGATGGGTGGAAGATTCATGAGCTTGATAGCAGCACCGAAAACAACCTTGGTATCTTCGGTTTTCACAAAGGCAAACCGCGGATTCAAGAGTTCACGAGGGTTACCAGAGAAAAGGAAAAAGTCTAACGCTCCGTACGTCTTGCTGAAAACTGCCCCTTTTTGTGCAGCATCAAAAGAGACTGCCCCTTTTTGTGCAGCTTAACACCCTTGATGCAGGGATTCATCGCAAATTCAGCGTTTTTTACATTGGCATGGAAATTGCATATACCTCTGCATCAACAACTTTTATTTTTCGTTAGGATATGTAAACAATACCCTTGGAGGTAATAACGAATGAGTGCAAAAAGAACCTCAGGTGCCTTTATGACTTCCTTGGTTCTTCACGTGATCATCGCTGCTATTGCTGGCATTTACTTAGTCACGCAAACCGAGCAGTTCAAAGATCTCGTTGGTGCCGAAGTGCTCCAACCGAAAGAACCACCGAAGCCTAAGGTACGAAAACCTGTTGTAAAACCTGTTATTAAGCCGACTGTTCCAACCCAGAACACCGTCGTCGTCGAACAGGTTCAGGTGCAACCCCGTGTAACGACTGCGTTTGTTGCCAAGTCGAATTTCCAACCGCAGACGGTACTCGAATTTTCCAACCAAACCGTCAAAGTAGACGCACCGATTAACCCGAACGTTCCGAGAGTGGTTACACCAAACGCCCCTGTGCCGACAGTTGTAACACACGCCGATCTCCCCGTTTCGGATGCACCCGGTGCCTTGGCGTTCTCCGCACCCGTGGCAACTGCGCCTTCCGCTGGACCGGCTAACATCGGTCGTGGTGTCGCAGGTACCGCAGTGCAGGTGAAGGTCGCTTTTGAACGTCCACCCGGACTCGCGATGGTTGAAAACGTCGGTGCCGCACGCGACGCGCTCGGTGATGTCGTTGAAAACATCACACTCGGTAACGTTGAAGTACCACCCCTGCCCAGAGGCGAACCCGGTGGTCGCGTTATCGGTAAAGGTAAAGACATCCGCGGCGTATTCCGTTTCACACGGATCCGCCACAGTCTCTCTGACTGGTGGGCTGATGCTTCTTCCTTGAACGCATTGACAAAGTGGCTCAACGAACGTACCAAAATCAAAACCGACATGAACGTTGAAGGTGGCGCATTGAAACTTACCGATGCCAACCTCTTCAAGACACCGTTCGTCTTCATGACAGGACACGATCCGTCACTCGTCCGTTCTCGTAACTTGCTTGGACGGCAGTATGGTGGTGGTAAAATGGATAGCCGTCTCACCGAAACTGAAGCCGCTGGTATGCGTCGCTATTTCGTTGAAAAGGGCGGATTCCTCGTCTTTGACGACTGCGGTGTGAACGCACCCGCGCAGGCGATGATTCGTCTCTTCCTCGCACAGATGCGTTACGTCATGCCTGAGTATCAGATTGAGCGGATTCCGAACGATCACGAAGTCTACGACAACTTCTATGAAATGGGTGGTCCCCCCGTCGGTTTCGACATCTTCTGGTGGGGTACACGTCCGCCGAAACGGAACTACCTCGAAGGTATCTCCGTCGGTGAAAAGTTGTCCGTTATCGTTGTCCGTCGTGACTACATGTGCGCGATGGAGTCTGTCAGTCTCCCGACACGTAGTGTCCACTACTCACCCGGTGTGTATCGTTTCATGACGAACGTTGTGGTGTACGCGTTGACACACGGTCAGATTTCTGACTACTCCGGTTACGTGCCTGAAGACACATTAGCCAAGAAAGAACTCCCGACACGCGCACCTGAAGCTGCGAAGGTCAGTGGTTTTGAATAGAGCTTTTGTCTCTAAGCACGGTTCTTAACCGTGTGCTTATTTAGGGCTATTCGGTTATCCTCCAAGGGCGGCTGAATAGCCCTAACATTTTGCATTGATTGGTAAGGGAACCGACCAATTTCTCTTTCAAGCGATCTGCACACAACTCCTAATCTTCCCCAACAACAACTTTTTCTTAGCAAGTCTTTTAAACCTTTTTTCCCAAAATTTCCCTCTTTTATAGTAAATTCCAAAAATAAAAGGGCACTTTGGAAAACACAAAACACCTTTTTTCACTTTTTTTGAAATTGTGCAATTTTTCCTGCCCAAAATCGCGTCTTTAAAACAGTAGCGGGCATGAACTGCATTGTATTGCTTAATTTTACAAGACTCAGCATTTGATTAAGCCTTTTGGCGAATGCGAACATACCCAATCTGTTTATTAGGAGAGAGCCTCGTGGAAAAGGAAAACGATGTTCAGTTAATTCAAAAAATTTTATCAGGCAACGATGAGGCGTTTAACATTTTAGTCCAAAAGTATCAAAAAAGTGTTCACACCCTCGTGTGGCGGAAGATAGGTGATTTTCACTACGCTGAAGAGATTACGCAAGACACTTTCCTCCAAGCTTATGAAAAACTTTCGACGCTCAAGGACCCCAGTCAATTTGCTGGATGGCTCTATGTCATTGCGAATCGGCTTTGCATTGCTTGGATGCGAAAGCAAAGACCTACGATGCAACCGCTGGATGCCCCGTCTATAAAAGCAATAGATAACTTAACGTATGAGCGTTATGTATCGGAGCAGCGCGAGACAGAAGCAATCGAGCGTCGTTATGAAATCGCTGAAGAACTTCTGTCAAAACTACCAGAGAGTGAACGCGAGGTCATGACACTTTACTATCTGGGTGAAATGCCAACAAAGGAAATAGGTGAACTTTTGAATGTACCGGTGAACACGATTGTGAGTCGGCTCCACCGGGCACGAAAACGTTTACAAGTAGATCAGGAGCTTTTGACTATGGACTTAGAAACTTACCTTTCTCAATGGAAACTGATAGCCGAGACGCTCCCAGAAGAAGAGGCGAGAAAAAGGATTTATCCTGAAATCGAAACGCTACTGAGGGCACATCCAGAAAATCTGGAAGTGTTAGAAACTGCCTATTGGGGATATAGGTGTCTTCCGGGTCTCGCAAAGAATGTCCCACTGCGTTTGTTTGATAAGATATTGCAATATCCCAATACCGAAATTTATCAAGCTGCACTGTTCGGGTTAGCTGAACGGAGCGAAGATGCCTCTCAAAAGTGGCACTATTACCAACGCGTCACTGACGAGTTCACCGCCTCAGATGCCCCAGTATTATCCTGGTATATGTTAGCTTATGAAGAAATGCTGAGGTTAGCCGAGGTGGACCGCTCTCTGGCAAGCGATGACTACCTTGATGAACTTACTGATGGACTCTTAAAAGCACATCTTGCTTACTGTGAAGATACACAGCAGTATTTTGGCTGGGCTTATACTGCAACCGTTGAATGGCGGCTGAAGTTTAACAACCGATTAGACAAAGCTTATGAAATTTTAGAACGTGCTGAAATCAGATTGGGTGAGGCAGAGGAACAGAAGTGGCTCGTAGAAAACAACAAAGGATCCGTAGAAAAAGAGCACAAGAGGATATCGCATTTACGCGCTGAAATCTACCTCCAGCAGGAACGGTGGGAAGAAGCGTATGACGCGCTTAGCACAAATGCACCGGATTATCTGGGATCCCTCTGGACAAGGTTCAACGAGCGTACCCTCAATTACTTCTATATACTGGGACGGGCGGCGGAGGGAATGGAAGCATGGGAAGAAGCCAGACGCTACTATGCCAACGTACACTTCGCGCCTACTCTTCACTCGGAAAAGGTCAGACGTTCCCATGTCGATGCACACGCTGCACCTATCCATCAAGCGGAAGGTCGCGCCGGATTAGAACGCGTTCATCATCAAATCGCACGACGGAAAACCACCGATGCATTTAATGCATTCCTCAAAGATACCGAAGCCGAATACCGGATCCGAGAAGCTGCTGACCTCGAAAAAATCCGCCAGCAACTTATCACGAACAGGTTCAATGAGAAAGCGACGGATTTTCGTTTAGAGACTTTAGAAGGAGAGACCTACACTCTATCGGCGATGTCTGGAAAGGTTGTTTTGCTTACGGTTGGGGTTTCGCAACCCATGATGGCGACTCCAGAAGTCAAACTCGCCTACAAGCACTTCAGTAAAGTCAATGATGTCGTCGTCTGGGGAATCAATGACGGTGAAGCCCCTCACAAAGTGCGGGAGTTTTTAGATGAATATCAGCCACCCTGGCCCGTTCTGCTTGACCCGCATCGGGAGGTGAGCAAAGCTTATCAGATTGAATCAAGACCCTCTTTCATCTTGATCAATAGAGTGGGAAATTGGCAATACAGCTTTGAAGGTCCGCATCTGGTAAACGGTCAGCCCTTAATTTGGATGATTGAAGCACTCCTATCAGATGTGTGATACTGCGATGTTATCGTAACAAAGAGGAATTTATGAAACTTTCAAATCGAACAATACTGGGTGCGCTTTCTGTCTGCTCCATGCTTGTTTTAGGTGCCCTGTTCTTCACGCAACACACCAAACAAGACACAACCTCATCCACTTCCTTCGGAACCGCATTCGCGGAAACCACCAATAAGCATCAACAGGATTTGGCGACGCAGATCAAAACGCTTCATAAGTCGGGTGAATTTGATAAGGCTTTGGAGATCAGTGAGCGCGCCCTAAAATCCGATCCGGTGGACCTTGAGGCTTATGATGCTCGATGGAGATTGATAGCCAAAATGTTTTCAGAGGCGGATGCCAAAAAAAGGATTGTTTCTGAAATCAAAGCACTGCTGCAAGCACACCCAGAAACCCCGGAAATATTAAACGCTGCCCACTGGGGATATAGACATCTTCCAGGCGGTGTCAAGAATGTCCCAAGCAGTTTGTTTGATAAGATGCTGCAATACCCCAATACCGAACTTCATCTGCTTGCCCTCTTAGGATTAGCGGAACGAAGCGAAGAGGCACCTCAAAAGTGGCACTATTACCAACGCGTCATTGATGAGTTTACCGCCTCGGATGTGCCAGAATTATCCTGGTATTTGTTGGCATACGAGGAGATGCTGTGGTTAATCGAAGAGGACCGCTCTCTGGCAAGCAATGATTACGCTGATGAACTTATCGACCAATACTTGAAAGCACATCTTTTCTATTGTCAGAAGACACAGCTGTGGTCCGGTTGGGCTTATACGATAGTAAGCAAATGGCGACTAAAGCTTAACATCCGATTAGATAAAGCGTTGGAAGATTTGGCGAGTGCTAAGATTAGATTAGGCGAAGAAGAGGAACAAACGTGGATTAAACGCCGGGGAGGGTCTATAGAAGAAAAGCAGAAAGACATCTCGCGCTTGCGTGCTGAAATCTATCTCCAGCAGGAACGATGGCGAGAAGCACATGACGGACTTCTCGCAAACGCACCCGATTTTTCGGAATCGTTGTGGGTGAGATTCAACGAGCGTGCCATCAATTATTTCTGGATGTTGGGCCAGTCGGCAGAAAGAATTGGTGAATGGGAAACAGCAAGGCGTTATTATGCCGATGCACACTTTGCCCCGAAGTCTCACGCTGAGGCTCAGGCAGGATTGGAACGTATCTACCATCAAACTGCACGAGGGAAGACCGCCGATACGTTTGAGGCATTCCTTAAAGACACCGAAGCCGAATACCGGATCCGAGAAGCGGCGGATCTCGAGAAATTCCGTCAGGAATTTATCACGAACAAACTGAATAAAAAAGCAACGGATTTTCGGTTAGAAACGCTGGAAGGAGAGACCTACTCGCTATCAGCGATGGCTGGGAAGGTCGTTTTACTCGATGTCGGGGCTTCGTGGTGTGGTCCGTGCAACATATCAATCCCCGAGGTCGAAACTGTCTACAAGCACTTCAGCGAAAACGATGATGTTGTCATCTGGGGAATTAATGACGGCGAAACCCCTGAACAGGTGCGGAAGTCTTTAGATGAACATCGGCAGCCATGGCCCGTTCTACTTGATCGGAGTCAACAGTTGAGGAAGGCTTATCAGATTAAAGGGATACCCTTTTTTATCGTGATTGATAAAACTGGGAATTGGCAATACAGTTTTTTAGGTTCGCATCTGGTAAACGGTCAGCCCTTAATTTGGATGGTTGAAACTCTTCTCTCAGATTAGGCGATAATGCAATGTTCCTGACACTCATTCGGCGAGAATTGCTCGCCAACCTTATGACATTTCGGTTTCTCGTTGCAATGGTTGTCACGCTGTCGCTGGTCGTTGCGAATACCGTCGTGCTGATTGCTGATTATGAACGTCGCCTGACAAGCTACGATACCGCAGTGAAGCAACATCATCAGAAGTTTTTAAAAAGAGCAAGCACCTATTCAGAGGTGGAAGGAGAAATCCTTGTAGATCGACCACCCAATCCACTGAGTATTTTCAATGCAGGTCTGGATCGACGGCTCGGCAACTCTATCACTGCCAGTCATACCTTTGTGCCAACCCTTTGGGACACCAGATCCCACAGCGCGGATAATCCTTTCCTCAACCTATTTTCCAGTGTCGATCTCGTTTTGATCTTTCAGGTAATTCTCAGCCTACTGGCACTACTTTTCGCCCACGATGCAATCGCCGGGGAACGGGAAGCAGGCACGCTCCGCTTGACGATGGCAAACCCCGTCAGTCGCCCTATTATTCTGTTGGCAAAGTACATCAGTGCGATGGCTTGTCTGATTCTTCCCGTAGTCATGAGTTTGTTACTTGCATTGATCCTATTTTCTATGTCAGGGTCAATTTCGCTGAGTGGGGATGATTGGCTCCGGATTAGTGGTATTTTGTTCACCTCAATCATCTATCTCTCCGTTTTCTATTTGATAGGATTGTTAATCTCCGTGGTCACTCGCCGAACCGCGACCGCCTTGATGCTTTCAATGGTGATATGGAGCACCCTTGTCCTGATCTATCCAAGTCTGAGTGTATTCACGGTCAATCGGCTTTGGCAGACACCTTCTCAATTGGAAGCCGCCTATCGTGAAATTGAGCAGATCTGGGAAGCATTTGAAAGAGAGCAGACAGATTTCTTGAGAAACGATAGTGTTGACGGGGAAGATCCGAATTTCAATGTACCGCCTTCAGGAAGTTACGGTGCTTATCAGATCTCCGATCCAATGACCCTCAAGTATTTTAAGGTAGAAACCCGTCTTTGGACGCGTATCGATCCAGATTCAGAACCACAGATTCCGCATGTCAAAGCTTACTTTCAATTCTCAGAACCGCGACGCATCCGCGCAGCGGAGAAAACATGGCAGGTTCGACAAAAAACTTTAGATTACGTCTACGTTCGCAAAGCAAATGTCGCGAAAAATATGATGCGACTTTCACCGGCGGCGATGTATGATTTCGCAACCGAAGCGTGGGCAGGAACAGATTTCTACGGCATTGAGGATTTTATCACAACAGTCCAGCAGTACCGACAAACGATTATCGATTATTTCTATGATAAGGAAGCCTTTTCTTCCCGGAAATGGTTCTCCATTGACCAAGGAAAGGTTGATTGGAGCGATTTACCTCAGTTTTCTTATCATCGTGCAGATGTTTCAAGCAACGTAAAGCATGCCAGTGGTGATATTGCCTGCCTATTTCTCATTAACGTTGTGCTGTTTATGACAACGTTTTTAATCTTCGTACGGCAGGAAGTATAGAATAGTTTTCAGCAATCAGTTATCAACTTGCCTCACAGTGAGAGTTAAGAGGGTTTTGGAAAACTTAGTCAAAACTTGTAGTCCCAATCAACGGGCCGGGACGGGTTACGGAAGGGAACGTCCTTGCCAAGCCTCAGCTGACCGAACCTCAAGGAAAATTAAAAAAATGGTTTTGGAAAACTTAGTCAAAACCTGCAGCCCCAACCAACGGGCCGGGGCGGGTTGCGCAAAGGAACGTCTTTGCCAAGTCTCAGCTGACCGAACCGCAAGGAAAATTAAAAAAATGGTTTGGCATATCACAAAACGCGAACTCTATGACCATCTGAACAGTCTGCGGTTTGCCTTCACAACGGTATTGCTTATCGGACTAATGATCGTCAACGCAATCGGATATCTTGGCGAACACACAGCGCAATCGACGGCATATCAAAAAAAGGTCTCAGCATCCTTAGATAAAATGAGATCCAATGCAGAAAGTCTGTACAATCTGCTCACAGAAGGACCCGGTCCTCTCTACAAAAAACCTCGTCCACTCTCCTTTTGTGCGAATGGCGGTGAAACGTTTATACCCGAATCCGCTGGCGGCGTTGGCGAAGGTCTGTTCATGACATCAAGTCGTTTTTCAATCAGCACGACATGGCGAATGAAATACCCACAATCCAACCCAAGTCTATGGGACCTTATGCCGGATTACACGAACGTTGATTGGGGAGATATAATCTCCATAGCGTTGAGTTTAATTGCGATCCTGTTCACTTTCGACGCAATCTCCTCAGAGCAAGAACGCGGCACTTTACGACTGACGCTATCCAACAGCATTTCACGTGGCACTGTACTGGTAAGCAAATTTCTTGCAGCATTGATAACTATCAGTATCCCTTTTTTAATTGCCGCATTAATTAACCTTTTTCTGCTTTACACTTCAGGAAGTGTTCCATTGGCAGCGAGCGAGTGGGGACGATTGGGAGTCATTGTCTTCATCGCTTTTGTTTACGTGTCAATCTTTCTTGGGTTGGGGCTGCTCATATCCTCTCGTGTGAGCAGTTCGTCAACCAGCCTCACGATTCTCCTACTGATTTGGGTTGTTTGGGTCGTCCTATTACCCGCCACAATCGGCGCGCTTACCAGTGGTTTACAGCCGACAATGACTCATAACGAACTTACCGCCCGTCAACAATCTCTCGCCTCTCGTTTTTTTGAGCAGTACGACGAACTTTGGCGTAAAACACCCTCGCGAGAGATTCCAGCAACAGAGGAAACATTATTGTGGTCGAAATACCTCACCGAAGATGCAAGAGATAACGAGAAATTGAATGAAGAACACTTAAATGCTCAGATCGCTCAGGTTCAATTTTCGAGATCCATAACCCGTATATCGCCTGCATCAAGCGTCCGCTATGCCATTGAATCCCTTGCTGGCACCGGTTTCACACGGCACGTCCAATTTTTAAAGCATGTGCGCCGATACGCCGGTGAATTCAGAACGTTTCTCACTGAAACCGATCGTGTCGACCCAGAAAGTCCACATGCACTCGGACCCAAGGAAGGGACATCACAAAAGCCGGTGCGCTTTGAATCAATTCCTAAATTTGAGGACCGTATCAGTTTCGGTGGGGCATACAATGCTGCAGCCACGGACATTCTGCTATTATTGTTGTTTTTTGTAGTGTTATTCGCTGGTGCGTTTCTTTCCTTCATCCGTGTTGATGTTTAGAGTATTCCCCAACCTTATCCGTAAAAAATCCAGATTTTTTCACTTTTTTTCAGATTATGCAATGTTTTCCACCCAAAATTTCGTCTTTAATAACAGCGGATATGAACGAACCGAAACGCATTACTTAATTTTACGAAACCCAGCATTTGATTAAGCCTTTTAACAAAGGCAACAAAATCCAATCTGTGTGTTAGGAGGAAACCTTATGGAGACGGAAGACGACGTTCAACTGATTCATAGAATTTTATCAGGCGACGATGAGGCGTTCAACATTTTGGTCCGAAAGTATGAAAAGAGTATTCATGCATGCGTGTGGCAGAAGATCGGTGATTTTCACCATGCTGAAGAAATTACCCAAGACATCTTCCTTCAAGCGTATAAAAAACTCTCAACACTCAAGGATCCCAACCAATTTTCTGGATGGCTCTATGCCGTCGCAAATCGACTTTGCATTGATTGGATGCGAAAGCAAAAACCCGCGATGCAATCGCTGGAAGACACACCTGTGAGAGCAATAGATAACTTAACTTATGAGCGTTATGTATCGGAGCAGCAAGAGGTAGAAGCGACTGAACGTCGTTATGAAATCGCCGAAAAGCTTCTGGCAAAACTACCGGAGAGTGAACGCACGGTGATGATGCTCTACTATCTCAGTGAAATGAGGGCAAAGGAGGTCGGCAAATCCTTGGGGGTATCCGTCAACACGATTCGGAGTCGGCTCCATCGGGCGCGAAAGCGTTTACACGCAGATCAGGAGCTCTTAATTCAGGAATTTCTTGGCAGTGTACAGATAACGGATTTAGAGGTTTGTGATGCTCGATGGAGACTCATCGCCAAAATGTTTTCAGAGGCGGACGCAAAAAAAACGATTCCCTCTGAAATCGAATCTCTGATGCGGATACACCCAGAAACCCCAGAATTATTGAGCACTGCCTACTGGGGATATATGAACCTTCCTGGCCGCACAAAGAATGTCCCAAACAGTTTGTTTGATAAGATGCTACAATATCCCGGAACAGGAGGTTATCAGGCCGCATTATTAGGGTTAGCTGAGCGGAGCGAAGATGCATCTCAAAAGTGGCACTATTATCAGCGCCTCATTGATGAGTGTACCGCCTCAGATGTTCCAGGAAATTCTTGGTATTTTGGGGCATACGAACACATGCTGTGGCTGTTGGCAGAAGAGGATCGATCTCTGGCAAGCGATGACTATCTTGATGAACTGATTGACCGATACTTGAAAGCTCATCTTGTCTTTTGCGAGGAGACACAGCAGTGGTTTAGTTGGGCTTATACTGCAGCGGTTGAATGGCGGCTCAAGTTTAACAACGGATTAGACAAAGCGTTAGAAATTTTAGAACGTGCTGAAATCAGATTAGGGGAGGAAGAGGAACAGAAATGGCTTATCGAACACAACAACGGATCTGTAGAGGAAGCGTGGAAAAAGATATCGCGCTTACGTGCTAAAATCTATCTCCGGCAAGAACGATGGAAAGAGTCTTATGATGGACTTCTCGCAAACACACCGGATTTTTTGGAATCACTATCGGAAAGGTTCAACGAAGACACCACAAATTACTTCTACATGTTGGGACGGTCTGCAGAAGGAATAGGAGAGTGGGAAAAAGCAAGATATTATTATGCCGATGCACACTTTGCACCGACACCTCACGCCGAAGCCCGAACAGGTTTGAAACGCATCTATAATCAAATCGAACGAAGGTCTACCGATACATTTGAGGCATTCCTCAAAAGCATGGAAGTTGAATACCGGATTCGAGAAGAGGCCGATCGCGAAAAAATCCGGCAGAGACTTATCACGAACAGATTAAATCACAAAGCGACGAATTTCCGTCTACAAACTTTGCAAGGTGAGACCTATACGCTGTCGGCGATGTCTGGCAAAATTGTTTTGCTTGAGATTGGGAATTCGAGAACGAGGGAGCACAATAGGCGCATTCCGGAAGTTAAACTCGTCTACGAGCACTTCAGCAAAAACGATGATGTCGTCATCTGGGGTATTAATGATGGTAAAACTACGTACCAATTACGGCAGTTTATAGACGGACATCATGTGCCCTGGCCGATCTTGCTTGATCCCCACGGGGAAGTGAGAAAGGCTTATCAGATTATAGGAATCCCATATTTCATCTTGATTGATAAAGTAGGCAATTGGCAATACAGTGGCGGTCTATATCTTATAAATGGTCAACCTTTAATTTGGATGATTGAAGCACTCCTATCAGATTAGGTGATAATGTGATGTTTTTAACACTCATTCGGCGAGAACTCCTTGACAATCTAATGACGTTCCGATTTGCGGCAGCTGTTGTGATTATGCTATTGCTTGTCGTTGCGAATACCGTCGTACTCATCAAGGACTATGAAGGACGGTTGGCGGACTATAACACCGCTGTCAAAACGCACCGGCAGGAGCTCTTGGAACGCAAAACCTATTCTGATGGAATGGGGAAAATAACCCTTGACCGCCCGCCGAACCCGTTAAGCATTTTCAACACAGGTTTAGATAAGCGATCGGGGAACGAAATTAATGTTTCTCACGCTTTTACCCCCACAATTTGGGATGCCAAAAAGCACGAGGCGGAGAATTCATTTTTCAACATCTTTACTTCAATTGATATTGTCCTTATTTTTCAAGGGATTCTTAGCCTACTGGCACTTATTTTCGCCTACAACGCTATCGCTGGAGAATACGAACATGGCACCCTCCGCTTGGTGCTATCCCATCCAGTAAGACGTGGGTCTATCCTGTTCGCCAAATATATCGGTGCGATAGTGTGCTTGTTCGTGCCCTTGTTGATGAGTCTGCTCCTGATGCTCATTTTGTTAACGACATCCGCGACGATTTCCCTGAACACCGATGATTTTCTGCGTATCGGTGGGATTGTTTTCACGTCCCTCATTTATCTGTCGCTGTTCTACCTCATCGGTATGCTCATTTCTGCGATCACACGCCGAACCAGCACGGCACTCATCCTCTCTATATTCGTCTGGGGATTCTTAGTGCTTGTCTACCCAAACCTGATCCTCACCGCAGTTGATACTGCTCCGCAAACGGATACGAAACCTGCCACTTACCATCAGGTTAAACAGATGTGGGAGGAATTTGAGAGAAAGCGGAAGCAATTTCTTCGTAATGATGCTGTTCCAGGAGAGGATTGGAAGCTTAGCTTTTACACGAGGTTTAATGATCAGCCATCAAGATTACTATATTATCACTATCCTGGCGGCGACCTTGAAACGATTGACGAGAAATCTGAACCACAAGTGCCACATGCCCAGAATTATCACCACTACCTCGGAATGTTGACTGTTAATATCGCAGAACGAAGATGGCTCATCCGAAAGCCAGTATTTGAAACGATTTACGTCCAACCGGCAAATAAAGCGAGAATACTGTTAAAATTCTCACCCGCGGGGTTGTATGATGCCGCAACCGAAGCGTGGACAGGCACCGACTTAAATGGTACCCAAGATTTTTTCAGAGCAGCGCAACGCTACCGACAAGCCGTCGTCAATTACCTTCATGATGAAAAGATATTTGCGTCCCGACAGTGGTTTTCCGCCGATCAGGGTTCCGTCGATTGGAATACACTTCCGCAGTTCTCTTTTCACAGAAGCGATATAGCCATCAATGCAAAACGAGCAGTGCCGGATCTGTTTCTGCTGTTCATGATGAATATCCTTCTCTTTATCGCGATATTTCTCGTTTTTGTCAAAAGTGAAGTGTAGAGTAGTTGTCAGTTATCAGTTGTCGGTTGTCAGTTAAGAGGGTATCCTGCAACAATTGCCCCTTAGATTACTTCAGGAGAGGGTTGATTGTTACGGGAAAACCTCTTCACTGAAAACTGATAACTGACAACCGAGAACCGAAAAATATAACCAGAGCGCGTAAGTCTACCCAACGGGTAGGCTGGATCTACGGAGAAATCGTTTCCACTACAGACATCCTGACCAAACCGCAAGGAAAATTAAAAATGTGGCATATCACGAAACGTGAACTCTATAACAACCTGAATAGCCTCCGATTTGCACTGACGACCGTGTTGCTGCTCGCACTGATGGTAACCAACGCCGTGAGACATACCCGAGAACATTCGAAACGGGTCCAGCAATATCACAACGCTGTCACTGAATCCATGAACCGATTAACTGCTATCGCCGACGACAGTCTATACGAACTCGCACGACAGGGACCCGGAACATTTTACAAAAAACCGTCACCCCTCCACTTCTGCGCAGACGGCGGGGAAACCTCTTTACCCGATAGGGTGGGCAGCTCTTATGATCGAAGGAGATTCTGGAGACTGGCATATCCAGATGCCAATATAAATATGATGAATCTTGGGCCCGACGTTTCCCACATCGATTGGACATTCATCATCGGTTACATCTTGAGTCTTATCGCACTTATTTTTACGTTTGATGCTATCTCTGGCGAATGCGAGCACGGCACGCTCCGATTGACGTTGGCAAATGCAATCCCACGACATACGGTGCTGATCGGTAAGTTTCTGGGGGCGTTGATAAGTACGACCATTCCGTTTATGCTGGCTATGTTGGTGAACCTTTTGATACTTTCCACCTCAAGTGCAGTTCACCTGAACGCCCAAGCGTGGGGACGTTTATGCATTATTCTCTTTATTGCATTTTTGTATACGTGTCTGTTTCTGGCGTTAGGGCTGTTAGTCTCGGCGCGTGTGCAACGGAGTGCCGTGAGTCTTGTGATACTTCTGTTGACGTGGGTCACTTTTGTCGTTTTTATGCCCAGCACGCTTGCCTCACTTGCGAGCGGCTTTTCATCA
Organism: Candidatus Poribacteria bacterium; assembly: GCA_022821965.1. GTDB lineage: Bacteria > Poribacteria > WGA-4E > WGA-4E > WGA-3G > WGA-3G. The sequence goes on along the minus strand of JAJECN010000059.1, from coordinate 2,715 downwards.
TCTATGGCACGCTATGAATATTTTGACCGATACGGCCAAAGTTATCACAAATTTCGGAGAACTTGGCGATACGCTTGGTACCAGTCAAATGACGAAAAAATGCTAAGAACAAGAGGTGAGTGGCACACCAAAATGGCAGTAAACGAAGAACGCTTGAATGGAGAATACTTAACCTTTAAGATTACCCAAGTTCAACGTGCGCGTGCGATCACCCGTATCTCACCCGCGGCATTCCTCCAACACCTCCTTGAGGCGTTCGCTGGAACAGGTCTTGATCGACACCAGCAATTTATAGAAAATGTTCAGCGTTACGCCCGTGAATACCGAGAATTCATCGTCGATATGGAGAGAGGCGATCCGGAGAGTCTCCATATCATGGGCGTTCGCGAGGGAATGTCACAGAAACCTGTCAGTCCAGAAGCGGTCCCTAAATTTGAAGACACGCGCAACATCGGTAAAGATTTCAACACCGCTGCGATGGAGTTGCTGCTATTGACGTTGTTTGTCGTGGTTTTGTTGGCGGGTGCGTATCTCGCGTTTGTGCGGGTTGAAATCTAATTAAAGTGAAATCCGAAAATATATGGACAGGTCGTCGGGGAACAAGGTCCCCACCGCCGCTGGCGAGGATTGTATCCTCGCCTTCGTGTTGGTGTATAAGTAATTAGGGCTTTACTATAATTTATGCTAAATTTTTAGCATCTTTTCTTGACATCATTTTTCATAAATGCTAAAATATTCGCATATTACCTGCATTTAACTTGCATTCAAGAGTTTTTTGTGAACACCTAAAGGGAGGCAACACATGTCAGACGATAAACAACAACAGGATTTGGCAACACAGATTAAGAACTACCACAGCTCCGGTGAATTTGATAAGGCTTTAGAGATCAGCAAAGGCGCACTAAAATCCAATCCTCCGGATTTGAAGGCTTACGATTCTCGATGGAAACTCATCGCCGAAATGTTTTCAGAGGAAGACGCAAGAAAGAGAATTATCCCTGAAATAGAAGCACTACTGCGGACACAACCAGAAACCCCGGAAGTATTACACATCGCCTACTGGAGATATATGAACTTTTCTGGGCGCGCAAAGAATGTCCCCAATAGTTTGTTTGATAAGATGTTGCAACACCCCCGCACTACTACAGTTTATATGACAGCCCTCTTGGGGTTAGCCGAGAGAAGCGAAGATGCATCTCAAAAGTGGCACTACTACCGCCGTCTCATTGATGAATGTACCGCCTCAGATGGCCCCGGAAATTCTTGGTATTGCTTTACACATAAAAACATGCTGGGGTTGGTCGAGGTAGATCGTTCTCTGGCAAGCGATGATTACCTTGATGAGCTTATTGATAGATACTTGAAGGCACACCTTTCTTACTGCCAAGAGACACAACAGCGGTTCAGTTGGGCTTATACCGAATCGGTTAAATGGCGACTGAAGTTTAACAACCGATTAGATAAAGCATTGGAAACTTTAGAGCGTGCTGAAATCAGATTAGGCGAAGAAAAGGACTTCTCGCGCTTACGTGCGGAAGTTTACTACCATCAAGAACGGTGGAGCGAAGCATACGATGGACTCAACACATACGCCCCGGATTTTCTGGGATCACTCTGGAAAAGGTTTGTCGATGAGGGCACAATAAACTACTTTTATATGCTTGGACGTTCTGCAGAAGGTATTGAAAACTGGGAAAAAGCGAAGGACTACTATACTGATGCACATTTCGCACTTACACCCCATTCTGATGCGCGAGCAGGTTTAAAACGCGTCTATCAACAGATAAAGAGAAGAAACCCCACGACTACCTTTGAGGAGTTTCTCAAAGACACCGAAGCAGAATACAAAATACGAGAAGAAGCCGACCGTGAACATATTCGTCAAAAGTTACTGTCGAATAGAATAAATGAGAAGGCAACGGATTTTCGTCTACAAACTTTGGATGGTGAGTCGTATACTTTATCAGATATGTCTGGAAAAGTAGTGATGCTGGATGTAGGTGCATCGTGGTGTGGATATTGCAGCTTTACAATACCTCACCTTAAACTCATCCACGACCAGTTTAGCAAAACCAAAGATTTCGTCATCTGGGGTGTCAATGATGGGGAAACCCCTCAGAAAGTACAGGAGTCTTTAGATGAACATCAGCCACCTTGGCCCGTTTTGCTTGATCCCACTCGGGAGGTAGCTAAGGCATATAAAGTTGAATACATTCCAGATTTTATTCTCATTGATAAAAACGGGTATTGGCAATATAGGTATGATAGTGCGGATCTCATAGATGGACAACCGTTAATTTGGATGATTGAAGCACTCCTATCAGATTAGATAACAACGTGAGTTTGAAAATAAACACCTAACCTATAAGAACCCGTCTCTTTTATCAAACTCACGTTATCAACAGAAAGTTTCATTGTGGTACTTGCAAATGTGTCAATCGTCTGCTCCATTAATTTCTGCTAAATTTTTAGCATTTTCCTTGACACAGTTTTTCGTAAATGCTAAAATTTTAGCATATTACCCGATTTATTACCTTCATAAGTGGCTAAAACATTAACCTATTCTCGAAAGAGGTCAATGACCCAAGCCTAAAGGATTGGGCTTGTGCAAAGCGTATACCAAACGTCCACTTCACAAGTTAAACCATTTTCTACAGCAACATATCGCAGTATCTTGGCGTGGTAGCCTGAGCAATGTTTCGGATACTCCCCTCG
>JAJECN010000006.1 GCA_022821965.1 Candidatus Poribacteria bacterium | reverse complement strand
CTGCGTAATACTGTGCTAACGCTGCTCCGCATATCAGGGTATACAAAAATAGCACAGGCATTCCGATTTTTCGCCGCACGTCCCACTGAAGCACTCAAAATCATTCAAAACCCAATACTCGACAATTGAATGCCTCTGTGTAGCGCAAACTTTCCAGTTTGCGGCACCTGTTCATATCCGCGGTAGGAGGGAACTCCGATTCCCGACTTTCCTATACCCCCCTGATCAGGGGGGCAAGGGGGGTTCCTCAAACGCGTTTGTAGTCGTGCGATTCTGCGGCGTACTCGCCCAAATTTTACCCACACGCGGTAAAATTTGTCTTTGCTTTACATTTGCGATCTGCATTATCGCCCGTTCCTACCGACCACCGAAAGGGGCGCAGTCCCGTACCGATAACTGACAACTAAGTAGGTAGGAGGGAACTCCGATTCCCGACTTTTCCGATAAATCGCACAAAAACCTTAAAACTAAATAGCCCTGAGTTTGCGGCCATTGTACCTTGACAATTTACCCACCCCTTGATATACTCACCTCACCAACAAGGAGGCACCACCATCTACGAAATCATCATCCTCTGCTTCGGGGCATGGCTAACAGGCGTAAGCAAAGCCGGCTTCGGCGGCGGTATCGGCATGATTGTCGTCCCCATGTTCACGCACTTCCGCACGGCTCGAAACGTCATCGGGCTGATGCTCCTGCTCCTGTTCTCAACAGACGTTTTCTCACTCTACCACTACTGGCAGCGGTGGCATCGTCAAAGCGTCACACGACTGATACTCGGTTCTCTCCTCGGTATCACCTTAGCGAGCCTCATTCTGAAGGACATCTCTGATGTCCATCTAAAAAAGGTAATCGGCGGTATCGCCTGTTTATTTGCCGTCCTCGAATTTCTGCGTCCCTACTGGCAACCACTTCTTGGAAATTCGGGACAATCGACACAAGCACCACTCCAATTCAAAATGTGGCAAGGACTCCTCGCTGGTCTATTCGCCGGTGCGTTCTCAACCCTCGCGCACATGGGTGGACTTGTCGTCGTTATGTACCTTCTCCCGCAACGTTTGGGCAACAACGCCTTCGTCGCCACCACAACCGCCACCTACTTCCTACTCAACTTCATCAAAATTCCTTTCTATTTCCAGTTGGACCTTTTCACTTTTGAGATCCTGATTGAAGCGATTGCACTCCTCCCATTCATCGGGCTTGGTGTGCTCACCGGTATTGCCCTCAACAATCGGGTGCCCGAGCTCCTGTTTTCGAGGATCGTCCTTTTCTTCTTATTCGCCACCGGTATCCATCTATTACTCGGTTAATCCATCTGTAGCATAGGCTGTTGGTTTCCTGTGTCTCTTTTGTAGCATAGGAGGCTGTTAGTTTCCCGTGCCTCTTTTGTAGCATAGGCTGTTGGTTTCCTGTGTCTCTTTTGTAGCACTGGCGAGGTTGTTTTTGCTTGGGTGTTTGCGGGAGTATCCTCGCCCTTCCCAAAACCGTTCACCACCGCTGGCGAGGTTGTTTTTGCTTGGGTGTTTCTGCAGCATTTGTAAGGACCCGACTATAAAACGATGTGAAACTCCCTAAATTGACACCTATGGCGCGTGTATGAAGCGCAACCTAACAGGATACGCTACAAAAGAGAAAACTAAATAGCCCTAACCAACATACACAAAAACATTGAGATATACCCAAAAATCTTGTATAATAGACATTATAATGATAGGACTTACGCATGCTGCTCTTTTGTAGCATAAACTTTTAGTTTGTGCTACCAGAACGCTGTGTTTTCCGAAAAATCGCATCTAACAGAACCGGTTACAGTCAAACTTCCAAACTTCCAACTTTTCAACGCAATTGGGGATTTAAAACTTGAGTGTTAATATTGAAACTTGCTTAAAATGGGGTGTATTAGGCGCAGGAAGCGTCGCACAACGTAGAGCGATGCCCGCCATCCAAAAAGCAGATAGTGCCGAACTCCACGCGCTGCTCTCACGCGATGCTGCGCGCGCAGAACGATTAGCAAACGAATACGGCGCGACCAACGCCTACACCACCGTCGATGCACTTCTCGCAGACGATACCCTCGATGCGATTTACGTCTCAACACCTGTCCATTTACACTGCGAGCAGGTAATCGCTGCAGCCGAACGCGGCTTGCACGTGCTTTGCGATAAACCGATGGCACTCACGCCACAAGAATGTACAGAGATGATCGCCGCTTGTGAAGCCAACAGCGTCCACCTCCAGATATGTTTTCTCTTCCGATTCCATTCCTGCTTTCAACAGATCCGAACATGGATAAACGATGGTCGTTTTGGAGAGATTGTCCATGGACGCATGCCATTTCTGAAACAGTACCAGCTCACACCAGACGAATGGCGCGCCCAACCCGAGAAAGGCGGTGGCGGGTGCTTTATGGACCTCGGTCCACACAGCGTTGACCTGCTCCGTTATCTCATCGGCGAAGTGAACGCCATCAGCGCGTTCTACAACAGCGCAACGCAGGGTACAGATGTCGAAGAAACCGGCGGTATCTTCATGCGTTTCGATAACGGCGCGCAAGCCTTCACAGACCTCAGCTTTTCAGTCCCACAGTGCGACATCGTTTTAGAACTCTACGGGACAGAAGGGACGGTCTGGGTCTACAACGACGACGGCTGGCAAATCAAAACCTACTTTGACGGTGAACAACAATTAATCCCGTCACAATACGAGGACCTGTATCAACGTCAGTTTGAGCATTTCGCGGAATGCGTAGGGAAAGGAGTCGTACCAATCACGACGGGGATTGACGGATTGAGGGCAAACGAAATTCTCACTGCCGCCTATCGCTCAGGTCTAACGGGACAAGTTATTCCCTGTCCCGCTGCACCTTAACTGTCAATTTTAGTCTTGTAGGTTGGGTTGAGCGGTAAAAACCAAGAATCCACCAATTTATATGGCAAACTTCGATTTACGAGAACTTTATTCGCGTAATAGATTTAGCGAAACCCAACGAAACAACTGAAAATCTTTGACTCCTGCCCCCCTGATAAGGGGGATACAGGGGGGTTGTAACCTCGCCCCTGGTACCGCTCAATTACCGCTGGCGAGGTTTCTAACCTCGCCCTTGTGTTGGTGTCTAAGTAATTACGGGTTTTACTATAATAACCCAAGTTGCTACTAACAGGTTTTGAATGTTTTAACAAGGTGTTTTAGGGGCTTTCCTCACCCCAGAGGGGTGATATGTCTATAGAAGATGGTGTATTCATCCCTTGCACTCCAGCGGAGTGCTATGTCTATCAATAAGTGGCAACTTAGGTTATAAGAAAAAATATAGGATAGATTGCCTCTTTAGTCCCGTAGGGTTTATTTGCTTGGGGTGTTTTTGCTTGGGCATTTCTGCGTATTGCTTGGGTGTTTCTGCGGATTTCTTCAGAATGTTTATAGCAGCATATTCAACCAAAAAACCCAAGCCCCGTAGGGGCGGCATGTTTATAGAGTGCCAAAATGGCACATTATATCTTGAAAATATTTTCACAAACGACAAATTGTCGCTCCAAAAAACCTGCCAAAATGGCACGCTATTCCGAAAAACCCTGACGACATGGCAGTTCTGGGAATTGGCACGAAAATTGCTACACTATCTCACGATGACGGCTTTTTTATACCGTAGGACTTACGCATGTTGTTCTTTTGTAGCATAAACTTTTAGTTTGTGCCACCAGGACGCTGTGTTTTCCGAAAAATCGCATCTAACAGAACCGGTTACAGTCAAAATTGCGTAAGTCCTGTACCGTCTTGAAACGAAAAGAAATTGGGAAAAGGCAAAGCAGCCTTCCCCACAATTTTCATGCCAAACTGAAGGAGGAATTCAGCGACATGGCACTTTTACCCCTTGGCGATAGAATTCTCGTCAAACGTTCAGACAACGATGAACAGATGACCAGCGGTGGGATTATTATCCCCGATACCGCCAAAGAAAAACCGCAAGAAGGCGAAGTCGTTGCCGTTGGAAACGGTAGAGTTCTCGACAGCGGCGACCGGCAACCTGTTGACGTGGCAGTAGGCGATCTCGTCCTCTTTGCCAAATACGGCGGAACCGAAGTTACCTATGATAACAATGAATATCTCATCTTGCGCGAAGATGATATCTTAGCCAAGGTTAACTAACGAAGGAGTTAAACACATGGCAGCAAAACAACTAGCGTTTGATGAAGAAGCACGGAGCGCCATTAAACAAGGCGTTGATCAGCTCGCAGACGCTGTAAAAGTCACGTTAGGACCCAAAGGACGGAATGTTGTGCTCGATAAGAAATTCGGCGCACCTACTATCACCAAAGATGGTGTTACCGTCGCAAAAGAGGTCGAACTCGAAGACGCCTATGAAAATATGGGCGCGCAGATGGTCAAAGAGGTTTCATCTAAAACCAGCGACGATGCTGGCGATGGCACCACTACGGCTACTATTCTCGCACAATCTATCTATCGTGAAGGCTTGAAAAACGTCGCCGCAGGGCATAACCCCATGGCACTCAAGCGCGGGATTGAAAAAGCCGTCAACACCGTCGTTGGCGCAATCTCTGGATTGAGCAAAGAGGTTTCTGAGAAAACCGAAATCGCACAAGTCGCCGCTATCTCCGCAAATAACGACAACGATATCGGCGAACTCATCGCTGACGCTATGGAAAAAGTTGGAAAAGATGGCGTTATCACCGTCGAAGAAGCCAAAAGCCTCGAAACGACACTCGATGTCGTTGAAGGTATGCAGTTCGACCGCGGTTACCTATCCCCTTACTTCGTCACCGATCCTGATAGAATGGAAGCCGTCTTAGAAGATGTCGCGATCCTCATTCATGAGAAGAAGATTAGCAGTCTCAATGACCTCAGACCTGTGCTCGAAACCACTGCACAACAGGGTAAACCGTTGTTGATTATCGCCGAAGATGTCGAAGGCGAAGCACTCGCGACCGTGGTCGTCAACAAAATTCGCGGAACAATCCGTTGTGCCGCCGTTAAGGCACCCGGCTATGGTGACCGTCGTAAAGAGATGCTCGAAGACATTGCCGTCTTGACAAGTGGACGCGTCATCTCCGAGGACCTTGGGATTAACCTCGAAAACATTACCTCAAACGACCTCGGTTCTGCCAAACGTATCGTTATTGACAAAGACAATACGACCATCGTTGAAGGTGAAGGTGCAACAGAAGCCGTCCAAGGCCGCATCGAACAGATCCGTAGACAGATTGAAGACACAACATCTGACTATGACCGCGAGAAATTGCAAGAACGCCTTGCCAAACTCGCCGGTGGTGTTGCTGTCATTAACGTCGGTGCTGCGACAGAAGTCGAGATGAAAGAGAAGAAAGCACGTGTTGAAGACGCAATGCACGCCACACGCGCCGCCGTTGAGGAAGGCGTTGTTGTTGGTGGTGGTGTCGCACTTGTCCGAGCACAAGAGGCTCTTGATTCACTCGAACTCGCCGATCCGACCGAGGCAGTCGGTGCCTCCATTGTACGCCGAGCACTCGAAGATCCGCTCCGTCAAATCGCGAAGAACGCTGGACAGGAAGACTCCGTCGTTATCGCAAAAGTCAAAGACGAAGGCGGAAACATCGGCTACGATGCCTATGAAGATCGCTTCATCGACATGTTTGAAGCAGGTATCCCGGATCCTGCAAAGGTCGTCCGGGTCGCATTGCAAAATGCAGCCAGCATCGCAGGTTTGATGATTACCACTGAAACCCTCATCGCAGAACTGCCTGAGGCGGAAGCCCCAGCACCTCCGATGCCCCCCGGCGGCGACATGTACTAAGACACCAGTGAGCAGTAGATGTGGTTCGTAACCGCACGCCACTGCACACCCGTACGATAAAAGGCGAGGTTTCCTAACCTCGCCTTTATCTGTTTTTATATATATTCAGGACTTACACAGACAGGCGATGAATCGCCTTACTACAAACATAAGTGCCTTGGAAACACGCGTGTTTCTCGAAAGCAGTCCGGTTCGTAGTGGCGCAATTCTGCTGCGTACTCGCCCAAATGCGACGTGCATTATTGCGCCTTGCGTAAGTCCTGATATTTTATATTAGAATCCGAAAATATGTTTACAGTTCGCCAGGGAACAACCCCCCACTGCCGCTGGCGAGGATTGTATCCTCGCCTTGTGTTGGTGTATAAATAATTACAGGATTTACTATAAAAACGCTCTTTAGTCCCGTAGGGACGATATGTTTATAGAAAAACGTTGAAAAAACCAATTTAGCCCTGTAAGGGCGGCATGTTTATATTTTCGGTCCTGAAACGTTGGCAAAAACCTTAAATTGACACCTATGGTGTGGTTTCCCAACCGCACCGGATTTTACACAAAAACCTTGCAGATTCCAAAAACCTCTTGAATCCCGTAGGGATGGTATCTGTGTAGAAAAACGTTGTCTTCCACCACCAAGCCCCGTAGGGTGTTTCTGCGGATTTCTTCTAGTATCCTCGCCTCCCCAAAACAGTATTACCCATTTCCATCCGCCAGCAGCCGTTCACACTCGCGAAGCACAGCCGTAACCTCAATCGTATGCATACACGGTGAAGTCCCATCGGACAGTGCTTGGCACCCATACTCAAACCCCAAATTGAGACACGGACTGCACGGTATGCGTGCGCGCACAACCGCCGCATTCCGATGCCAAGGACCCCACTGCGCAAAATTCGTGGGACCGTGCAACCCAACAACAGGCGTTCCAGTTGCCGCTGCGAGGTGCATCGGACCGCAATTGCCGCTCACGACCAGCGTCGCATCCGCAAAAAGCGCAGCCAGCTGATTAACATCCGTCCGCCCCGCCAGCACGACTGACCGATGTTTTGTCCGCGCCGCAATCTCTTCAGAGACCGCCACCTCATCAGGCGCGCCTGTCAAAACGATCTGTGCGTCATACTGTTCAATAAGGGCATTCGCCAACGCCACGTAGCGTCCCTGTGGCCATCGCCTGCGAGGCTCACCACGTCTGCCTGCCTCCGGGTGCAACACGATAAGCGGCTGATTGAGTGAGACCTCCGCTTTTGCAAGAGTTTCACGTATCCACGTACGCGCTTTCTCATCGCACCAAACCTCAAGTCCGAGTTCGTCTATTGGGCATTCTAACTGCGTGGCAAGACTCAAGAAATTGCGAATTTCATGCCGTCCTTGGACGTGTGGTACCGTCTCTGTAAACAGGGAATGGCGGTGCTGCCCCTTTGTCGCAAACCCAATTCGCCTCGGAGCACCCGTTGCGTAAGCGAGCAGCGCGCTCAATCGGGGCCAATGTTCCAAATCAATCACCCAATCAAAACCCTCACGACGAAGTGACGAAATCAACTCATATCCCGTTTTACGGAATGGGATACGTCTGTCGATATAGGGGCACGCTGCCAAATAGGTTAGGTTCGTCGGTGACGCTAATATCGTAAATTCAGTGTTGGGAAAAGCGTTTCGTATTGCGCGAATGGTGGGGATCGCTAAAATCGTATCCCCCAAGGCAGAGAGCTGGATGAAAAGAACTTTTTTCGGGATAGGTGTTACCGGTGCTTGTCTACAAAACAGACCAAGCATGGCACAAAGGGGAATGCCGAGGTACCGGTCTAAGTACTGTTGAACCCGAGTAGACTGCATAAATCCCAAAGATATAACCCAAGTTGCTACTAACGAGTTTTTGAACACTTTAAGAAGATTGTTCAGGTGTTTCCCTACCCCGTAGGGGTAATATGTCTATAGAAACAGCGTATCTAAGCAACTGCACCCTGTAGGGGTGCTATGTCTATACATAGGTGGCAACTTGCGTAAAGATATAGTAAAATCGAAAAATATGTTTACAGTTCGTCAGTGAACAAGAGTTCCACGGCCGCTGGCGAGGGAGTTTTTGATAGGGTGTTTCCCCCTAGTATCCTCGCCTCTTTGAATCCCGCAAAATCCCGCTTCAGACGTAGCATAGGCTGTTGGTTTCCTGTGCATTCTTGCCGACAACCGACAACTGACAACCGACAACCCTTCTTACCGACAACCGACAACCAATTACCGCGAAGCTGTCGCGTATCCGTACAACTCAATCTCCGAAATCTTAGCGAGGGCTGTCGTCGGTCCCGTTATATAGTAGCGGTAACGTCCACGACGCACCTGTCCCTCTTTGATTTCCACGTTTTCGCGCCTTATCTGGACATTCTCCCGCCTCCGAGCAGCATCCTCCGTCGTCCGGTGCACAATGAGCTTAATACCCGTCGTCTTAACCGCTTTGTTAAGGCGGATATCAATGACCGGTTCCTTGTTGCTCCGCTGGTCATAGATTTTGTCCCATTCTCCACGCGTGTTGAACGCCATCAACTCAAATTCTTCCAAATTCGTGGAGTGAATTACGATTCTATAGAGCGACTTCTTCTCCGGCAAATGAACGATCGCCTCTGACGGGATATCAAGGTCAGCGACGACATTGCCTGACCCCTTTTTACGTTGCGATTCTCCGATAGTCTCAGGTTTTCCATCAATGAACGACGGATCGCTGGCGGTTACACCCGGTAGAAGGGCGTAGTTCTCACTCCACTGCTGACCGAGGCTGCACCCGTAGCATAAACACATCAACCCCAATAACAGTGCCGTGTAACCTCTATATGTTTTGAATTTAACGCTCATTGTCGCCTCCGACGCAGACTATTCGCTCTACTCGCTTCAATCTGCTTAAGGATGTCCTCTTTTGTCAGTTTACGCACCTTGAAATGCAATTTCTGAAAGAACGGCACCAAATCCTCACCCGCTGCTTCACTAAAATAGTAAACCAGAAAACTGGTCTTCATATTCCCCGCCAGCTTTTGATGCAGACCATCCCTTTCCATCAACCGAAAGACCCTGATATAAAAATCTGCGCCGTATTTCTCCCACAATTCCGCAACGAGCGTGTACGCATATCTGTATCGCCACTGCGTCAGCGGATCGTTATCAGTATGTCCGCCCCAACTTTCCAATTGATTCACGCCATCGAGATCAATCTCCAAATCTGCCTGAAGACTATCAAATTTAGGATGTAACCCGCCTTTCGCATACTCTGTCTGAATCAGGACAGCAATGCCCTCTGAGAACCATACCGGTAGGAAATAGATATTCGTAAAGGCATGGGTCAACTCATGGACTCGCACCCCGTGTTTTTCATACATCCGCATCGGGAAATCCATATGAATACCGCTAACAAACTTCACATACCGTCCGTCTGCCATACCTGAATTATACTCCGTGCGTGTATACGCTGCGAGGTTGGTGCCTCTGTAGAGGTGGTGCAGTGTCACATGAATTTGATGCTTCGGTTTAAAACCGAAAAGTCGATTCATCGCGTCATAAAGGCTTTCCATATAACCGAGCGCACTTTCGGCGAACAATTCCCGCTCCTTTGCCTTGTCGAATCCTTCCTGTACCAACAAATCTTCGGCAAACTTGAGGGTGTAGTGATCGCTCTCGAATCTCCCGTCATCTCCAATCTTAAACTTTGCTTTCGAGGGTCTCAGCATGAGCGAAGTCGCATCCCGTTCTTCGAGGATCCGTTTCTCGCGGCGTCGCTGCGCTTCCTCCAACGCAGCACAACCGTTGAAAACGAACATCATCGCGAGCAGCACGAAAGCGACTCGCGCTCGCATCAAGTTATAGAAGCAGCGACTGAAAACCGCATCAATAAGGCACAATCTCATGATGTTCCCCTCTAAAGTGGTACTGCCTTAGACTTATCACCGATACGCCGCATGGTGATGTCCTGTTCAACCGTTGGATCAGGCAGCCCTGTCTCGGAAAGTCGGTGTTGCAGAAAAGCCGCCATATCGGCTTTCAAACGTTCAACAACATCGTCCGCTTCCTCAGCCAGATTGTAGACCTCATCTGGATCCTCTTCAAGATCATAGAGTTCTAAATCCGGCGTCCTATAAACAGCAGGTGTACCACCGGTTTCAACAATTAATTTCCATTTCTGAGTCTGCCACCCGCGCTTTTTCATCCATCCACACTCAGTAAGATAGACCCCCTCTGTCGTCCCATCGTGCGTACCCTTCTCCATCAAGCCACGCAGACTCGCGCCTTCCATCTTTTCACGTTCCGCCACTGCGGTCAATCCTGAATAATCAAGGATCGTCGGAGCAATATCCGTAAGGCGAACAAGCCCTCCCAGCCGCTGTCCCTCATGAATGAGCGCGGGGCAGTGAACGATCAACGGCACATGGCAATTGGTCTCATAAAGTCCATGATGATCATACCAGAGCTCGTGTTCATCGAGTTCTTCACCGTGGTCAGCAGTGATAATCAGTAACGTCTCCTCAAGCTGCCCACAGTCGTGTAAGTATCGGAACAGCTGCGCGAGGCATGCGTCCATATAAGCGATCGAAGCGTCGTATTGCGCGTTCACATACCGCCTATCCGTCCAGAGTCGTTTTTTTGCGATGTTATCTGGGTCCGCTGGGTCCGGTGTGCACATCCATTGACGGAAATAGTCCGTAAAAGGCTCACATGTATAGACAGCATCCATGCTTCGATTGTTCGGATCACATTCATCTCCGCTATAAAACATTCGCTCGAATGGCAGCGGTGGCAGATAAGGCGTATGTGGATCCCAATAGTGAAGAAAGGCGAACCAAGGTTTGTCTTGTGCTTGTGCGAGGTCCAAGAGTTCGATCGCTGTCTGGTTGACTGCCTCCGCCTTTCGCGCCTTACGGTAGCCCGTCTCCCATTGGTAACCGCGATACTGTGCTTCCGGGAAGCCCCGCTGGAACCAACGTCCCAAATTGTCCGCTGCAACGGTGAAGTAGCCCGCCTCGCTCAGCAACTCTGGAATCGTCTGCACGTCCGTTGCGAGGTTGAGCGTTCCACCCTGCGTAATAATTTGGTGCGACAAAACATCCTTACCGGTAAACATTGTTGTGTGGGCAGGATGCGTTGGAATATGCGGACTGATACACTTCTCAAAAAGCACCGATTTCTCTGCAAGTGCATCAAGGTGCGGTGTTGTCAAATTGCGATGCCCGTAGCAACTCATGCTCGATGCCCGCAACGTATCCAATGAGATGAGAATAATATTACGCAAGACGCTGTTCCTTTCACTTGTACGAGTAAGATTTCCACCCAACCACATCGGGCTGACTTTAACATTGACGCAGACAATACAATATCTTATGAAACTGTAACGTCTTTATCTGGTTGGTAGATGACATTAGACGCAAGAATTTCCAAATTTTTTGAAAATCCTTTCTTATACTATAGTTTGGACAGTTTCTATCCAGATCAGGTGCTGTTTCCACCGCATTTTACGTATTTTCTGCGCATTATAACCACAAACGCAACTCAGAGAAAAATAAACGTAGATGCAGCCATGTGCAGCCCCGTAGGGGCGGAATTGCTTCGCAGTGAGAATAGAAACGCCATACCCTCAAGGTCCAAGCCCCAGCGGGGCGAAATGTGTATTGCTTTCAACCCCTGGTAGGTGCTGTTTTGCGGTGTCCCATAGGTGTCAATTTAGTAGAAATATAAAAGTTTTCTTTTGAGAAAAATGCTGTGAAATGGAAATACCTCTTGTATAATGTAGAAAAAGATTAGAGGTTAATTCTACAAAAAAAAGGGGTATTTCCAATGTCCATTTTAC
>JAJECN010000015.1 GCA_022821965.1 Candidatus Poribacteria bacterium | reverse complement strand
ACAATCAAGTAGCCGTTGGCGGGGATCAGCAAGTCGTTGGCAATACCAACCTTCGTACCAGCCGTCGCAGCTGTTTTCGCTATACGCGACGGATCTACCTTGATCACTGGGTTCTCTTTTTGCGCAGGATCACCGGTTGCCAGACCGAACATATCGTTAAACTTCTTAATCGTGACCTTAATGTCATTTGTGTTGGCATAGTTCGGCTTAATCGTCGCAACATAGAGATAATGCTTATTGTCTATACCGGTGTAATCATCTGCATCGTCAATAGTGTAAAGAGGGGTAGGATCGGTATCACTAGTTGGCTTCGTCACCGTTCTTAGGAAATACACCCTTTGGACAGATGCTTCAGAGGCTGTAACATAACCCTTATCGAATTTTTCTGGCATCTCACTAAGTGTGATGATAAGATCAAAAGTGTCTTCAAAAACCGGGTGCGTCGCTTCAACTGGACTTCCGTCTGCTGTCCTCTCAACAGAGGGGCGCACAACAGAAATTACCTTTGGTGCTACACTGTCATCCAGCACAAACTTAATAACTAAGGATTCTGCATCGTGCCTATTATCGCCTGAAACAGAAGCCAACGTGTTGGGACGTAGGTATACCGACATTTCCATTACATCATCGGTGGGTGTTAAGGGCACCGTAAAGCCATTACCATCACGGGTAAAAACGACGGTCGGACTATCTATGGTTCCGGTACCTATAAATCCTCCGATAACGACAAAGTTATCTGCCATGGCAGACACCAACACTTCATTACCTGTAATCTTAAGTGTAAGAGCGTGCGTAGCACCAGCAACATCGGGAACAAGCATGGCATTATCAGCAGCAGTTACTCTGGATTCTTCTATCTGTACTTGGATATCGGCTGCTTTTCCCTGATCACCTTGATTGCCATCCTCAACCAGATCGGTATCTACGATGCTCAGGGTAACATCAAGTGCCAGTACAGGCGGTGCTGCGATGAGACCGAGTACAAGAAGCATTATTACACTTGTCAAGGAAAATGTCCATTTGTGTGAGAACATTACTAATTTTCCTCCTTAAATCAAACTAAAAAACATTCGTATCAAACATCGTGGGGCAATAGGGATATTATGCCCCTGCGCGTTTTCAAAACGCGCTTCATATTGTCAAAAAGCAAGAACAGATTTTCAGGGAAAAAATCCATTCTGAACTAACCTTTAGTGGTGTCGGGAATCGGAATTCCCTCCTACCAAGATGCGTGTGTTCACGCTTCAAAATTTTGGGTTTGGGCGTTCTTTCCATAGTGCGTTGTGTAATACTTCGCTTATAGATTGAGCCAAACCACTTGTATAAACGTTGTTAATAAGTTACGAAAAAATGTCAAGTCTTTTTTGCGGTAAGGAATCGGGGTTCCTTCAACCCCCCAGCCCCCCTTATCAAGGGGGTAAGAGTCGGGAATCGGAGTTCCCTCCTACCGTTGACCGCTCAAATCTTTTACATTGGTGTCGGGAATTCTGGATTCCCTACCACGTATGGTATTTATTATACTACATTTGTGGTATTGGTGTCAAATTTTTCTTCAAAAAAAATTGTAATTTCGTTGGGTTTCGCTTCGCTTTACCCAACCTACATTTATGATTATACTCAAGAATGCATTTTTTTCTTAAATTTTTTTGAAAGAAATAGTGAATCTGCGTGTTGGAAGGGGTTTGCCCTACATCCTCGCAGTCTCCTATACCCTTTTTAACACCAATTAGGATAAAATAGTTACGAAAAAAAGTCAATACTCTTTTTCGCCTGTTGGGAATTCTACCTGAATTCCGGTTTTTTGTCAAGTATTTTTTTAGAAACCCGCGAAAAACGCGTATATTGGCGTTTTTTAGGGTCAAACTGCTATAATTATAGCGTAACGAAGGTTTTTTGTCAAGTGCAAGCAGGATTTTCTGGATTTATGGATTTATGAGGATTGTTCTTTTCCTGGATTTCCAGCATTTCGCCGAGAGTGATTTTCAGTGTATCCAGCAATTCATCGCGCGTTTTTTCTTGGCAATTTACGCTGGGGATCTCCTGGATCCGACCGACCCACCATTTTCCGCGTTGTTGAATGAGGGCAGTGTAAGTATGTGTCATGAGATTCACCTCTTTTTGTTGTTTATCGTTAAAATGATTCGCCATGCGAACGTCCTCCTCTGTTACAATATAACAGAAGCGGGTGGTTGTCGTCAAACTATAATTTATTCACCCAAGGTAGGAGGGAATTCCGATTCCCGACGCTTGATATCCTGGACGTCGCGATTCGGAGATCGCTCCTACAAAGACCCTCTCAATATTCCGATTCCTTCTATACGTCCCAAATTCTATTGGGACCACGCAGGAAACCGTATAGCAAAAACATTCCCATTCATGACACATACAAGACCAAAGAAATCGGCAATCGGAGTTGCCTCCTACCGAGATAGAAGAGTCGGCAATCGGAGTTGCCTCCTACCGAGATAGAAGAGTCGGCAATCGGAGTTGCCTCCTACCAAGAGAGCTCATTCCATTTCAAACTTGCATCGCCAATACGGATAATCCTTTGGCTGCGCAACCAGCCCTTCCCTGAAAGGATTCTCATAGCAATAGCGTACAAGTTTGTTCAGGGATTCATCATGACGGATGCCGTGTTCATGATAGTTCTCCTGCCAGAAAGCTCCATTTCGGGAGAGATGTGCGTTAATCTGCGTCGCAGTGTAACGCTTCAGGGATTGAATAAGTCTGGATAAGGTCTGTTTGTTTCCGAGTTGAAATATAGCATGTATGTGGTCTGGCATAACCATGACACATATCCATTGAAGACGTTCGTCGGTTTCCAACCAATCGAAGCATTGAAAAATGATGTTTGGCGTTCCAGGGGTTATCAAGATCGGATTTCTATTATGGGTCGCGAACGTCACAGAATAGTATGCCCCATGTATTGATTGCCTACCCTTACGCAATTGACGGTGTCCTCTATTTGGAATTTGGATCATTTTATCCTCTCTCTCTTGGTAGGAGGGAATTCCGATTCCCGACGCTTGGCATCCTGGATGTCGCGATTCGGAGATCGCTCCTACAAAGATCTCTCGGTATTCCGATTCCCGACTCTTGATATCCTGGATGTCGCGATTCGGAGATCGCTCCTACAAAGATCTCTCGGTATTCCGATTCCCGACTCTTGACATCCTGGATGTCGCGATTCGGAGATCGCTCCTACAAAGATCTCTCGGTATTCCGATTCCCGACGCTTGACATCCTGGACGTCGCGATTCGGAGATCGCTCCTACAAGATCGCTGACCTGTTTATTACGTTATTTTACAAATTAGCGTTGAAACAATTATAGCAGCACACCGATATGTATATCAAGCATTGGAATTGATGTTCTTGGAGCAAAGAGTTGGCAAGCGGAGTTGCCTCCTACCGAGATAGAAGAGTCGGGAAGCGGAATTCCCTCCTACCTAAGAGGTTATAAATTTCATAAATCACAGTTCAGACAATGAACACAACATATTTGCCAAGTCTGCGCAACCTATGTTATAATGTCTTATTAGGAGGTGTTCACCATGACAGTGAACCTTGCAATCGCACAACTACTCTTAAGCGGACTTCTCGTCGGTGTTACCTTAATATGGGGCATCTTCCGGTACCGACGGAGCAGCCAGCGGCGGCGCGATCGCTACAATAAATTGCAGGCGTATCTACTCTGGACGCTGAGCGCGCTGATCGCGGTGAGCTGCTTCTTCCCGCTGGCGCATCTCTATACAGAGCACCTCTGGTTCGAGAGTGTCGTCTATACCGATGTCTTCTGGGGATTGCAAAAGGTACGGTGGTTCGGCTTTGCACTCTTCTTTATTATCGCTGCTGGTTTCATGAACGCCAACACCGCCATTGCGAACATCCTCTGCCCGGAATCGAGCGAGTTCCGACGTTGGACACACACGCAAACGTTCTCGTTCCATCGGGTGGTCGTTTGCCTCACCTTATTCGCAAGTCTGCTCCTCGCGGCACCGATGCTCCTCCTGGAGAATGCCTTTCTTCTGTACCTGAACCAACCGGAAGCCGTGGCTGCCGAAGGTGCGAACGCATCGCTCCACTTTGGTAAGGATAGGAACTTCTATCTGTTCAGTTTTCCGTTGCATAGATGGGTCAGCCTTTGGGTACAGATAACGATCTGGGTGACGTGCGTCGTCGTCGGGCTGATGTATAACTTCTATTATCGTCGGGACGCGCACACGATGGCGCGCGTCAAGCGGCACATCATCTTCCACGGGTCGGCACTCTGGCTGCTGTTGCTGGTCGTCGCGGGCTGGCGGAGTTATGTCAACCTCTGGGGCAAAGTCTACTCAAGTCCGCTGACACAGGAGTTGTCATCGCTCCACGGATTGTTCTATACCGACGCGCACTTGGAAGGCGCGACGAAACTTTACTGCGGCGTGCTGGTCGGGATCGGGGTAGCGGTCATGCTGAACCTTTTCTGGCGGAGGCGGCTCCTCTGGTATACGACTTTAGGCGTGTGGGGTCTGAGCTACGTACTGCTGATTCATGCGTATCCGCTGGGTCTCTATCTGTGGGAGGCACGCGTCAACGTTATTGAAAAAGAGGTACGCTACCTGCAACGGCACATTGAGGAGACGCAGCACGCTTTTGAACTTGAGACGATCGAGACGCAGGAGTGGGGGAAGGGAGTCGCGACGCTGGATATGATTATGGAAAACGAGGATGTGAAGAACAATATCCAGTTGTGGGATCGCCGTGTGCTGTATGAGGCACTTCGTGAGGCGCAGATTGTGACGAATTACGATTTCCACCCCTACACCGATGTTGATAGGTACACGGTCGATGGTGAGTACCGACAGGTATTGATTGCGGCGCGTGAGGTGCGTCCGGAAGACGATATTTTCGGTTGGGAGCCGCTGAAGCTGCAATATACACACGGCTATGGGGTCTGTGTATCACCTGTGAACGAATTTATTGAGGACGGATATCCGAACCTCTGGGTGCAGGGGACACCGATAACCAGCGAATACGACGCACTTCACGTTGAACGTCCGCAGATCTATTACGGCGAGATGACGCACGACTACGCCATTGTGAATACGGAACGGCAAGAGATTGATGTCCAAGGCGATAGTGATCCTGACACAGCGACGCCCCCGCAGTTAGAACCTGAAACGTGGGAAGAACACACTTACACAGGCGATAGCGGTATCGCGTTAGGCGGTTGGTTTCGTCGGTTCTGTTTCGCCCTCCGCTTCGATTTCTTCCGCATGCTCCGTTCGGAGCGGTTGACCCCGGAGAGCCGAGTTATGTTGCGGCGAAAGATCGGTACCCGTCGCGGGGATCGGCTTATCAAGGACAGGGTTTCACATATCGCCCCCTTCCTTAATTATGATCCTGACCCGTACATCGTCATTAATAACGGAGAGTTGTACTGGATCATAGACTTCTATGTGACGAGTCAGTATCATCCGAACGCGCAGATCTATGTTGATGACACGGCGCGGCTGACAGAGGACGATCCGTATATGGAGCCGAATTTCAAGAAGTTTAACTATATCCGAAATGCGGGGGTCGCTGTCGTCAACGCTTACACCGGTGCCGTGAATTTCTATGGGATCGAGCAGAAAGGGCGCGATGAACCGATCATGCAAGCGTATCAGCAAGCATTTCCGAACCTCTTTAAACCGGTGTCGGAGATGCCGGACGGGTTGGCGGCACACCTCCGCTATCCAGATTATCTCACCCGGATTCAAGCGAAGATGTACGGGAGTTATCACCGGAACGCGGATTCATTTTATTATAAAAAGGATCGGTGGTTGATTCCGAAGGAGGCGTACTACTCGTCGGAGGCGGACCAGGAGATGATGCCGTATTACGCAATGTTGAAGTTGCCAGGCGAGGAGAAAACCGAATTTGTGAACGTGATTCCGTTTACGCCACCGAAGCGAGAGAAACGTTTGAAGGCGTGGATGGTCGCCCGTTGCGATCAGCCGAACTACGGGGAGCGTATCGTTTATACCCTACCAGACGGGGCGGATGTTGTAGGACCAACACAGGTCGAGGAAGATATCAATAAGGAAACCGGACAGGAACAGGTCGGGTGGGCGAAGACGAGCGACATTATTCGTGGCAATCTGCTCATCATTCCGATTGAGGACGCGCTCTTCTACGTCGAGGCGATCTATCTGCAAGCGAAGCAAATGGACGCTGATGATGATAAGCCGCGCCGCCCGAAGTTGGAGATGGTCGTCGTGAAAGCCGGGTCGAGCGAGCTTGGGACGGCGAAGACGTTCGATAAGGCGTTGGACGTTATCTTCTTAGGACTCCCCGCGAACGGTGCTGCCGCGACGGGTGATGATACCGCCGAACCGACCTTGGGGGATCTCGTGCAGCAGTATCGCGACCAGCGCACGAAACGCGATGTTGAGACCGACCGCCTCCTCGACCAGATCCTCGAAAAAATCGCAGAAAATGATAGGTAGGAATTGGTTGTCGGTTATCGGTTGTCAGTTATCAGTTAAATAGGTGACAACCTGCGTTCATTAATTATCTTCAGGGTCTTTCGGGGGTTTGGGTTGAGGTTTATCCTTTCCATTTTTAGCCCATTCTATCCACTCTGCATGCTTTTCCTTTGCTCCTTCTAAACGGGCTCTTTGGAGTTTTCTCTTCTCGCGTTTCTCAAGAATCCTTTTGACTAACATTATAGCCTCCCAGATAGCAATGTAGGTTGGGTTGAGCGAACATATAAAACAAACCAGTCATAAAAACAAATCTACTTCAAAAAAAACATAACCATAAATACACACTGCGAAACCCAACATATCAAAACGCAATGTCGCAATGTAGGTTGGGTTGAACGGAATCTTACCGAAAATCTCATAGAGAAGAGGATTTTCAAGTTCACCAAGAATCTGAAATCACCAGAACACAAGTGAAACCCAACGCTTCATGATACCAACATCGTTTCGGATGTTGGGTTTCGCTATTTCCTTGATCAATAGAACGGTGTAGAACAATAAAGTGTGCTCGGAATGTCCGCATCATTTTTCTCCGTTCCGCTCAACCCAACCTACAATAAATCTACACTAATTTATTCATGACCAATTGTTTCATGAAACAAGACTTCATCCCCCGCGCCCCACATCTCATCACATAACCCCGCTTGGACATAACGATGAAAACTGGAATGTTCCCAATCCTTCGGGGCAGCCACCAAACCGTGTTTGACTGGATTGTAATGAATGTACTCGACGTGATTGCTGAAATCTTGATTGTCTCGGATCAAGTGTTCCCAAAACCTACGTTGCCAAAACGCCCGTTCTTGTTTGCTTTGCCGCGATGTGGAAATAACACCCTCATACTTGCCCTGACAGTGCCGACTGAAATAACTTTTGATTAATCGCCATCGCCTTGAGTAGTTGTAGTCCCCTTTAGGCAATGTCCAGACAGTGTGTAAGTGGTCAGGCAGCAGAACAAAGGCATCAATTTCCATAGGATGCCGTTGCATCGTATGCAGAAACGCTTGGCGTAACAATTCTACGTTGTTTGGATAACAGAGAAACGGTCTGCGATTATGGGTGGCGAGTGTAAAGAAATAAGTTCCGCCTTCGATTTTTACACGGTGATATTCCATGCCCACCTCCGTCATTACAAATTGAGGTTTCCGTTGGGTTTCGCTATCTCATTGATTAATAGAACGGTGTAGTCTTGTAGGTTGGGTTGAACGGAGACCTACTAATAATCGCACGCAATACAGTTTTCAGAAGAACAGAGAAACCTCAAATCACCAAAAACCGAGTGAAACCCAACGCATTAGATACCGACATCGTTTCGGATGTTGGGTTTCGCTATTTCCTTGATCAATAGGACGGTGTAGAGCAATAAAGTGTGCTTGGAATTCCACATCATTTTTCTTCATTCCGCTCAACCCAACCTACATTTTTATGTCGGACAAATCGCTTCTTGGCGCAATACCTTATAATACGGCGAACATTCCGCCAACACCGCCTCTAATTCCACCGGAAACGGCTCCGACTTCGGACGATACGGTGCGAACCCCGTACTCCGATGCACATTCTGATACCAATACCGCGCCCACACCCCATCCGCCGGATTCCCACCTGTCTCCCACGACAACATCGAATCCTCAAAGCGCAGCCCGAGCCGCTCGCATAACTGAGTAAGCACACTCGCCGGATCCTCCAACAAGAGCCGTGCATCCAGCACCGGCGGCGATTGCCCTGCATCGCGTAACGCCATCAAAAGATCGTGCTGCGTCTTGAATCCGGTATCAGCAAGCGTCGGTGTACCGATAACCTTCATGAGGGACGGTAGCATCTCTCGCGGATCACGGATGAGGAAAACATTGAGAGTTCGCGCAAGGAAACGCAGGTCGATATCGATAAGGTGGTGCGCCATCTGTTTCATGAACAGCACCGGCTTCTCACACCGCCCCAAGATAACTTCGTTGATAACCTGCTCGCTATCCGTTGACATAGAAGCCATCACCTCCGTTGCCCCCGGATGTGTGCTATCGCGTGCCTCGGTGCCGTATTTCGTTTGGAGGTAGTGTGCATAAAGCGGCTCGTCGATGACCTGCGTATCGCTGCGTTGTGCGAAAGCGTACATAAGTGCAGTCGAAACATTCCGAGGTCCCGACCAGAGACAGATGCGTTTTGTATCCAAAATGTGTGCCTTTATATATTAAGGTATATAAGTCAGTTTAAGTATTATAATCCAAGTTGCTACTACTACCAAATCCGCTTGATTTTCCGCCAAAAACCTGTTATGCTATATAATATGTAGCATAGGAGGGATTATGGAGCCTACAGAAACCGGCATATTTGATATTTTTGATTTTCCAATTCAACACTTTCCCGACAGGAGCGTGAGATGGTTGCTCCAAGACAAGGAGAACGTGCGCGGATTGATAGAAATCCTTGCGGAACAGATCGCAGCACACATTGATTTTACCCGACTCGCGAAGCTCAACAGGAGTTTCGTGTCCGATACGCTCCGCGAACAGGAATCTGATATCATCTTTAGGGTGCCGTTTCAGGGTCACCCCGAAACTAACGAACTGATTATTTATATCCTCATTGAACATCAATCCACGGTTGATATAACGATGGGTTTTCGAGTGTTGTCCTACATGGATCAAATCTGGAATGTCCAACGTCGGGAATGGGAATCCGTCAACGTTCCAAGAAGTGAGTGGCAGTTGCGTCCGATCCTCCCGATCATATTTTATACGGGAACACAGCCGTGGAATACCGCGTTGTCTCTCACGGGAATAATGGACATTCCGGACGCGTTGACTCGGTTTGTCCCGACCTTTGATATACTGTTTCTCAGTGTAAAAGAGACAACTGTATCGCATCTGACGCGAACCGGCCATCCCTTTGGATGGTTGCTAACCGTTCTTCAAAAAGAGCATGCGGACAAGGACGCAATAAGCGACGCATTGCAGCAAGCGATGAGCTATCTGAGCACACTGGGTACGGAACAGGCTCAACAATTGCGACGGACAGTTGCGTATTTCCTCCTCTTGATCTTGCACCGCCGTCCGGTTGAAGAACACGCTGGATTGATAACGATTCTGGACCAACACACCCACGAAATGGAGGTGGATACCATGGCAGAAGCATTAACAGGAACCCTTTTGGAACAAGGCATCGAACAAGGCATCGAACAAGGCGAGATACGCGGAAAACGGGATGCAGTCCTCCGAGCTCTACAGATCCGATTCGGCAGCCTCCCAGAAAACATCACCGCGCAGATAAATGCGATACAAAACCTTACGCAGCTGGATGACCTCTTTGAGAAAATATTTGAGGCAGAGACGATTGACGACATCTTCTAAATTGACACCTATAAGTTTCATTGTCGCTCAATCCAACCGTAGGTATCGACTTCCACGCTACCGCCGCTGGCGCCGTCTGCGACTTCTGTTCCGTTGACGCGGCTCCGGTTTCTCATCGGCTGTCGCTGTTTCGCTGGTGATGTTCGGAATTTCCGCTTCCGCGAGGCGGGGACGCGTGCGTATCCAGAGAATGAATGCGATCCCACCGACGAATGCGACGATACTCAGCATTTGCGCTGCTGTCATCCATCCCCACACCCGCGACGTGAGCCGCCAAAACTCGGCGATAAACCGCTCCACGCCCAACAGCATCAGGCTCGCACCGAACACGACACCCGGCATCGCCTCAAATTTACGCCGTTGGGACCAGAGGATACCGAAAAACGTCCACGACATAAGCGTTTCATATATAGGGGTCGGATGAACGGGAACATCGGTTGGGACGGTGCCGTTCGGAAACGCCATCGCCCAGGGGACATCGGAGGGGGGTCCGTAGTCGCCATCGCCAGCGAGGAGACACCCGATTCTGCCGATCCCATAGCCGAGGATGACTACCGGACCGACGATATCGATTGTCGGTAGGGTCGGGTTTGGAGAGCGGATGACCACGAAGGCAACACCGAGACACCCACCGATGAAGCCGCCATACCAGACCAATCCGCTTGTCGAGAAGAGTTCCCGGAACGTGAAGTGACCGTCAAGGAGCACAGAATAGATCTTCGCGCCCACAATCCCACCGATCGCCGCCGCCATGATAATAGTGGATGCAAGCTCCGGGACAAAACCCCGCCGTTTCAATTCGGATTGTATAACAAAGGTGGAAGTAATAAACGCCGTGGCTAACATCAACCCGAAAGAGTGGATACCGATAGGACCGAAATCAACGATCGTTGGATACATAGTGTGCTATTCTCCGAGGTAAGCCTGCCGCACGCGTTCATCCGCTAACAGGTCATCTGAGGTGCCTTCAATTGTAATCTCACCGGTTTCCATGACGTAACCTCTATCGGTCACTTGTAGTGCGATTTGCGCGTTCTGTTCGACGAGCAGGATGGTTGTGCCATCGGCATTAATCTGTTCGATGATCTCAAAGATCTGCTTAACAATGAGCGGTGCGAGTCCTAAGGAGGGTTCATCTAACAAGAGAAGTTTCGGCTTCGACATCAGAGCGCGTCCGATCGCCAGCATCTGTTGTTCGCCGCCGCTGAGGCTGCCGCCGCGCTGTTTCTGACGATCCTGCAGCACCGGAAAAAACTGCAAAATTCTGTCTAAATCGTCTCTGATCCCCTGTTTGTCCGCTCTGGTGTAAGCACCAAGCTCCAAGTTTTCGAGGACGCTCATTTCTGCAAAGATGAGCCGTCCCTCCGGCACCTGTGAGATGCCCAAGGCGACGCGTTCCTCTGCCGGTATCGCTGTGATGTCTTCAGCATCAAAATGGACACTGCCCTCAACGGGTGTGTGGATACCGGATGCCGTCATGAGTGTCGTCGATTTTCCCGCCCCGTTGGCACCAATCAAGCATACCATCTCGCCCTGGTTAACCGTGATGGAGATACCTCGGACCGCGCGTATATTCCCGTAGTATGTATGAATGTTTCTAAGTTCAAGCATCTTCCACTATTCCTCCGATGCGCCGAGGTATGCTTCAATCACGCGTTCGTCGTTCTGCACATCTGTCGGTAACCCCTCACTGATTTTTTCACCGTGGTCCAGCACCGTGACCCAATCTGAAATCTGCATCACGAGTTTCACGTCGTGCTCGATGAGAAGTACGGTGACACCTTGCTCTCGTATAGCGTAGATGAGTTCGATAAGTTCCTGTGTCTCTTGTGGGTTCATTCCGGCGGCGGGTTCATCGAGGAGGAGGAGCCTCGGATCAGTCGCTAAAGCTCTCGCGATCTCGACACGTCGTTGGTCGCCATAAGAAAGGTTGCCAGCAGTTTGATCGCTGATGTCCTCTAACCCGACGAATTCCAGCATCTCGCGTGCATGTGCCGTGATAGCCGCTTCTTCGCTTTTCTGCCGACTCGTACGGAAGACAGCACCGATGAAGGTACTGTTGGTGCGCGGGTGCCTGCCGATCTTGACGTTATCAAGGACGGTGAGTTCCGCGAAGAGCCGTATGTTCTGAAAAGTTCTGCTGATACCGAGTGCCGTGACCTCGTCCGGTCGATACCCAGTGATGGATTTCCCTAAGAAGTCAACGGTACCGAAGGTCGGTTTATCCAGACCGGTGACGCAGTTAAAGAGCGTCGTCTTACCTGCACCGTTGGGTCCGATCAAACTGAAAATCTGTCCGGGGTGTACAGCCATTGTCACTTCAGACAATGCAATGACACCACCGTAATGCCTGCTGATTCCGTTTGTTGAGAGCAGGCGTATGGGGGTGTTCTCCATTTTTGTCTCCTCATCCGATTCTCTATCCTAAAGTATACCTTTAATTAAAAGGCAATGTCAATCTGTTTTTTTTGACATCCGCTCCAATGTTACGCTATTATATATTAAGGTATAAAAAACCACTTTCTGGAAATGTAAATCCACATGACCCACCCAAAACAGAAGACACCTCTTGAGTATTGGCTGGCGCTCGCCTCGGTTGAAGGTCTCGGTAGCGTCCGGATCAGACGGTTGATCGCACGCTTCGGCAGCGCACAAGCGATTTTTGAAGCGGAACTCCCTGAAATCGCACGACTGCCCTCCTTCAATCCAGTGCTCGCGTCGCGGATACTCACGGTATCCGGCAACTTTCTGACATTCCGTGAGAGACTTGACACACTCGAAAACCAGAATGTCAGGGTGATGTGTCTTGAAGATCCAGACTACCCACCGCAACTGAAAAACCTTCCTGATGCCCCCGGCATCCTTTGCAGCACCGGTGCGTTGACCGAAATCAATGATCAATGTGTCTCAATTGTAGGGAGCCAAAATCCGAGCATGGAAGGGATGGAGTTGACCCTCTCGCTCGCAACGCAGCTTGTGCTCGCCGGATTTACCGTCGTCAGTGGGCTTGCATCCGGCATTGATACGTATGCACACTCTGGCGCGCTCGCCGGTATGGGCAAAACGATTGGGGTCATCGCCACAGATATTTCCGCCATCTATCCGAGACGAAACAACCATCTCGCTCAGGAAATCTGTGAGCACGGGTGTCTATTTTCGGAGCATCCATTCCCGACAGCACCATCGCCAGCGAATCTCGTACAGAGAAACCGTATTATTAGTGGGCTTTCTATGGCAACGATTGTGATTGAGACCCGAAAAACCGGTGGTGCAATGCATACGGCACGGTATGCCCAGCGTCAGGACAGGTCCGTTCTCACCTGTCGATGGGACACACAGCACCCGCAGCGCGACGGGCCCCAAGAGTTGATAAAGACTGGCGCGCTTCCCTTCGCACCAACAGAAATCGAAAAAGTCATTGATATACTGACACATCCAGAACGCCTCGAAACATACACAAGTGTTACAGCAAGCGAGCAGATAGGATTGTTTGAAGAATAGCAAATGGCTATCAGCATTCTTACTGATGGCTGATAGCCGATAGCCCCTAAAAAAAATTGCTTTTTTTAAGGGTTTGTGGTATACTATATAATGTCCTTAAACTTGATTGTCCGAGTACGTGTATGATTTTTTACTTGACACCGTTTAAATTTATGGTAAATTTATCGTAAAATGGAGTTTTCTCTTGACAAAAGAGACTAACTTTTGTATAATTTTGAGAAAATCCGTAATTTACCTTTACAAAGTTTGCAATTTTTGCTAAACTTTGAGGTACTCGTTCAGACATTGACTTTCGGGCGAGGGGTGCAACAATCCAATGGTGTTTTACTCTGTTAACTGCCCTCGCGAAATTCTGTTCTCAACGTGTCGGTTTGTTCTTTACGCCCTGCGGAGAGAACAACAAACGAAATAGCCCTATGTTACTTGACTTAACGAGAATATGATCGTAGGTTTTCAAGGACGCTGTTGAATTGTACAAGCAACGGCGTAACTGAACCGACTTTCCCTTGGTGCTTTCGCGAGTATCTACGGGAAAGTACCGAAAGTTTTAGAGCACCTTATTCAAGGGGTGTATTTTGATAAACTTTACAATTTAAGGAGTTAACTCTAATGACAAAATTGTTTAGAACCTTCGCTTTATTACTGGCAGGCTTGTTTGCCCTCTCGCTGATGGTCGGCTGTGGCGGCGGCGAAGATGAAGAAGAAGCTGCTGCAGATGCCGCTTTCACGAGTGCAACGCCACCTGGCGGAGAACTTGCAGCAAACGGCTCTATCACGCTGAACTTTGACAACGACCCGGGCGACGTAACGGTGAGTCCGGCTGGTGTTGTATCAGGTGCTGGGAAGTCCCGTACAGTTTCGGGTCCATTTACCCCCGGTGCCCTGACCCTCAACGTTAGTTGGACAAACGGCGGTGGGAGCACGACCCTCAACTATACGGTCACAGCACCGGATACCGAGGCACCCACAGTCACCGGTGGAACCGTCAAAGATGGTGATAAAGATGTCGATCCCGAACCTCTTAACACCGATGGCATCGAGATTACCTTCAGTGAAGATGTTACCGGTAACATTGCCCTGCAGACCGAAGGTGGCGATGATGTCGGTTGGCTTGGAAAAGTCGAAGGCACCACAGGAACACTCGACTCTGTCGCAGGTAAAGAGATCGGTAACGAAACGACCTATGTTATCGCGGGCACAGTCAAAGACGCTGCCGGTAACGAGACTAAGGTCAGCGTAACCTTTGTAACCAAGGGTAAAGAGTAAAGTCGAGGCTATTTCGATAAAAAGGGCAGCGTATTTTTAATACGTTGCCCTTTTTTAATGGTTGGCAGTTACCAGTTGTCAGTCATTGATAACCAAATTTTCCTTTACACAATTTTCGGAATAATGCTATAATAAAATGGTAAGAGGCGGGAAACGCCACAAGCAAACGC
This sequence comes from Candidatus Poribacteria bacterium, assembly GCA_022821965.1. Taxonomy (GTDB): domain Bacteria; phylum Poribacteria; class WGA-4E; order WGA-4E; family WGA-3G; genus WGA-3G. The sequence goes on along the minus strand of JAJECN010000015.1, from coordinate 364,064 downwards.
TCCGATTTCCGACCTCTGAAAACTAATAACCAAAATTTTTTGAACAGTTTTTGAAAAGGCGTTGTCTAACCGATTAATCAGTTAGAAACCTGAAGGAGATAAAGTTCGGTGGAAAGAACTGAAGCATTGCTCATTGCCGATCTTTGTGAAGGCGACGAGACAGCATTGGCACCCTTGGTAGAAAAATATAAACGGATGGTTTACCGTCTCGCGATGCAGATTACCAAAAACCATACCGATGCTGATGATGTCATGCAGGAGACCTTTATTAAGGTATACCGCTCGATTCGGACGTTCCGAAAGGATGCGGCTTTTGAAACGTGGCTCTATCGAATAGCAGTCAACGAAGCACTGAACTTTGTCAAGCGTAGGGAGCGGCGGCGGGAATCCGCACTTGAGGCAGCGGCAGAAAGCGAATATGAAGTCGCCACGAGACACCAAGCGCAGATCGCCAGTGACCCACATGTTCACGCCGAAAAAGCCGAACTTCGACACTACGTCACAAAGGCAGTTAACAGCCTCTCACTCAAGCATCGAACAGTCGTTATCCTCCATGAATTTGAAGGCTTAACGCACGCAGAGATCGCTTCAATTCTTAACTGCTCCGAGGGCACAGTCCGTTCGCGTTTGCACTATGCGCGTAAAAAACTCCGAACTTTGCTCAAACCTTATGTTGATGCAAGTCATATTTAGGTAGATTCTGACTGAAAGATAGATTTCAACGAACGACTGAAATCGGTTGATTCTCATAGTTGTAGGCGCGTGAAAGCACGCGATGTCGCGGAGAATAATAATGAGATCGAAGTGTGACAAAATAGAACGCCTTTTATCCGACTATATAGATGGAACGCTTTCCGAACGGCAGACAGCCGATGTTGCTTTGCATCTCCGTTCCTGTCGATCTTGTAAACAGGAAATCGTTAACCTCAAAAAGACGAACCACCTCCTCGAAAACTTTTACGTTGAACCGGAAGCATCCGATGCCTATTACGCGCGGTTTACAACACAACTCCAACAACGCATTGAACAGAGCGCGCCAACTGCATTCCATCAACGGTTTCACGCAGCCTTAACTCGTCTTGGATGGCACCTGTTGACCCAGGTACATCGACGCATTGATCGGTCCCGACTGATCGGATTTCTATCCATCAGACGACACGCTTTCTCGTATTATGTTTTCGCGCTGACAATGACAATGTTGGTTGCTGCACCGCTCCTACTACACCAGATTTCACCACACGATAATGGAGAGCATCTGATTGGACGCTTGTATACAGCAGCGAAAACCCGAATTTTCTCTGCCAACTCACCTGTCTCGGTTCAGCCCACCGCAACGCTTGCTATCAAACAGGATAATACCGTCGCTCAATCGATGGGTATCCGGCGAAATGTCAGTAGTGAACGCACAACAGAAACTCCGGCTGTCGATTCAGGTTCCGACGTTTGGGAATTCACGAATGAACCGATAACAGACGGATATATTTTCACGACACTCCGCAAGAATAATTCCGAAGCAGTCCCGAGCGTCGCGTTAGACATTGATTCGGAATTGCTTGCTTATGCCGAACTCCCAGCACACGGAGCATTCAGAACAGGTCTTACCAGTCGTGATGTGCTAACCGAAAATAGGTATGCATTGCTCCTGTTGAAAGGTATTGAGGCAGGACAACACGGACTGCAAGAGTATGAACGAAAGTGGAACGAGTTTAAAGGCTTCTCAGAAAAATTGTTGGACGTGCCATTGGAAACATTATCGGTTCCAGAAGTCTACGATTCCAAAGAGTTATAGATAGGTATGATAATTAAAGATTTTATCGAAAAGTGCTTGAAGTTAACTTAAGTATTTAAATCCCGTGGGCGTGCTTTTCAGCGCGCGACGTAAACAAGGAGAATACGAATGAACCCAAGGATTTTGGGCATTATTGGTGGCCTCGCCTTACTGGTTGCGCTCCTTTCACCTTTTATGATGGGTAGTTCCAAAAAGGTAGAGCAACTCTTCCAATCCGCTGAAGATTTATATGGACAAGCGGATTATGAGGGCGCGATTGACAAGTATGCTGAGGCACTCGAAGAAGCAACAAAGCGCGGTGTGAAAACTGAAGTTATTGACAAGGATTTCACGACCCTCGCCAACTTTAGGATCGCAGTGAGTTACTCACGCCTCGCTGACCAATCAGGCGATGTCAACCACTACGACACTGCACTTGAGTACATTGAAAAGGTTGCACCGACAGCAACTATTCCGAAACACCAAGAGGGGTTGACCTATCTCTGGGGACACATCCTCTATCGGACAGAGCAGTTTGAACTGGCTGAGCCAAAATTCATGCAGCTCATTGAGAACTTCCCGAACAGTCTCTCCGTTGAAAACGCTTGGTATGCTATCGGGCAGCTCAACTATAAACTACAAAACTATGAAGAATCCCGACAGGGATTCAAAGCTGTTCTTGATGGTTTCCCAAACTCCGATTTTAAGGATGATGCACAGCACTTGATCGCGCAGTCCTTCCTTAATGAATCCAACTATGAGCAGGCGTATCAGGAATTCGATAAGATCGCGACAGAAGAATTCAAAAACTATCCCGATCTGCAAGCCGAAGCGATGTATAAAGCCGCTTATAGCTTGAACCAACTCGGTAGGGACGATGAAGCGATCGGTCGGTATACCAACTTCATCACGCAGTTCCCTGAAAGTCAATACGTCACGGCGGCATACTTCGACCAAGGCGCGATTTACGCGCGGCAGAAGGACTATGACAACGCCCGTGTTAACTACGAGTTGGCACTCCAAAACACCGCTGACCGCACACTTCAAGCAGAAATCCAGTCTGCTATCGGGAGCACTTACTTCGACCAAGGCGACTATGAAAACGCCATTATCTCCTATAACAGCCTCCTTGAAGAATACCCAGAGAGGGACTTTATCGCTTTAGCGAAAGTTGGTATTGCTGATAGTCACTTCAAATTAGAGAATTGGAGTGAGGCGGCTGTCGCTTATGAACGTGCTATTAATGAACACGAAGAAGAGACCGATTACATTCCTTATTGCTCCTATCAGATCGGTGAAGCGTACTATCAATTCGGTACCAACCAGACAAAGGCTGGAGAAACCGAAGCAGGGATGGCAACGCTCGAAGTTGCCCTACAGTGGTATCAAAAAACTATTGACAACTACCCGCAGGATCCTGTTGCCCCCCATGCACTTTACGGAGCAATTTGGGCACTCAACGATCTCGGACGGAAGGAAGAGTTGGAAGCAGTCGCACACGAGTTTATCGAGAAAAACAAAAACGACAATGAATTCGACATTCTCGCTGCAGAGGTGCAACTCCGCTTCGCTGACATTAAACGAACTGAATTCAAACAGTACGTTGAAGCCGCTGAAGAATATGCGAAGTTGTGGGATTACCGCCCGCTACCGAAATTCCATCTCGTCAAGTTGATGGGTAAATTCTTTGAAGGTCGTTCCTACTACGAAGCCGCCAAACCTGAAGGCTATCAGGAAGGCGATGCAGGCACCGACTTCAACCAAGCTTACCTTGAGAAGTCCGTTTCTGCATATCAGGAAGCCATCGCCATGTTTAGTGACGACGCCTTCCTCCCCGGTGTCGCTGAGGAACGTTACGATGACTTCGGCGAACGTGTCGCTCAGGTAGAAGCGTGTATCATGAACGAAGCACTCTCTCATGAAATGCTCGGTGGTTGGGGTGAAGCCCGCGACCGCTATGCATCTATCCCTGAGACGAGTGAATACTACGAACGCGCACTCCTTCTCGTCGCCAATAGCCATGTCAAAGAAGGCGATAAAGAAGGTGCGATTAACTACTACAATAGTATTTTAGACAAACTCGCCGATCCGAATAACCGTTCGTTGGCAGAACTCAAACTCGCTGACATGCTTCGTGCTGAAGAACGGTTTGAAGAGGCAGCTGTCCAGTACCAAGCTGTGGTTGATGGCAACCCAGTAGGTGAATACGCAGATGATGCGCTTTACCTTGTCGGACTCTGTTACTATCAAGTAGCTTCTGAGAATCCGGCACTCTTGGAGTCCGCCGAGACCGCGTTCAAACGTGTGATTACCGACTATGCCGATAGCCCTAACGCTATTGAAGCGTATTACGGTTTGGCTCTCGCCTATCGCGATGCCGCCCAAAAACAGGATGATACGGAAAAATGGCCCCTCATCCTTCAACTCGTCGACGAAGCACACGAAAAATACACCGACAGTGACAACGAGGCTGTTCTCAAGGCACTCGGCCAGATCGAATTGATTAAGGCTACCGCCATTGAAAACACCAGCGAAGATGTTGATGTTGATGCACTCGTGGCTTCACTCAAGCGGATTGTTGATAACACAGGTGCACAGGTAGAAGCACGGAGTCGCTCACAGTTGAAGATCGGTCACACCTACTATAGTGCGAAACGCTATGACGAAGCACTTGCGGAGTATCTCCTCTTCGTGCAAACTTTCCCGAATAACGAACTCGCACCGAATGCGCAGTATCAAGCAGCAGTTTGTCATTATCAAATCGCACAAGCTGCGACAGATGCAGGCAGCAAGCAGTTGAGCCTCCAGAATGCTGTTGCTGCGGCGGAAAAAGTGGAAACGCTAACCGACGAGGCGGACAACCGAATCAGCGCTAACTACACTGCCGGTTTAGCACATCTCGGTTTAGAGAACAACCAAGGTGCAGCAGACGCATTCAAGAAAGTTACGGCGTTAGAAGGACAGACCGAAGATGAAGCGCGGAAGACGCTTATCTTCCAAGCGCACTCACGTCTCGCTGAACTCAACGCCACACTCGGCGACCACGCCGGAGCGGTGCAAGAGTATCAGTATATTATTGAAAACACCGATGACGCGGACATGAAGGGACGTTCCTACTTCGCGATGGCATTTGCCCAAGAGGAACAACTGAAAGCTTATCAGGACGCGTTGATGAGCTACCAGAACGCCGTTGAGTTGGTAGAGGACGCGCTCGTCAAAGCGCAATCCTACTATCGGATGGGCTTGATTTATCAAGACCAACTGCAACAGCCGAGTAAGGCACTGGAAGTCTTCCAAACCTTAATCGGAGAACATAGCGGTTCAGAAAACGCAAGTGTTGCTTCGATGGTAGCTGATGCCGGTATTCGCCGTTCAACCCTTTATGTTGAATTAGGACGCTTGGATGAAGCGATCGCTGAAGCGGTTGAAGCCCTTGATCGGACCAAAGGAAGTGCGAAAGCGACTGTGGCAGAAAAAGCCGCTGCACAATATAACCTCGGTTTCCTCTATTCCGATAAGGCGCGCTCCCTCTTCTCCACGGAGGCAGGCACAGATCTGCAGCCTTACATCGATGCAAGTCGGAATGCTGCGGGGACATTCTTTGAAGTCACCTCAATCGCGGCACCCGTAGAAAAAGCGGACAAACAGACGGTCATCCCGTATGTTCAGAATTCGCTGTTCCAAGCCGGTCAGATTTACTACTCTGTCGGGATTGGCGTGAAACTCCCGCAAGACCTTACGAGCGCCTTAACGCCGCTCACGACTTTCGTGAGTTACGCCGATAAAGGACTCTTCCCGAAATCGGACGGACTTCGTAAAAACACGGAGACCGCGCTGAATTACCTCGCTGCTGCGAACTTTGAACTCGGTCGTATGCAGGTCGGTATGGACGGTGAGATGTCTGAAAAAGCGGTGAGTTATTTCATTGCCGCTGGAGATGTCTTCCGAGGTATGGTGAGTCGCTATCCAAGTGCGAACGATGCCGCCTTCTGGCAGTATCACGTTGGGGAATCCTACTACGCCGCACAACAATTTGAGAAAGCCATCGAAGAGTATGAAAAGGTCCGTTCTGTGAACAAAACGCACAAGAGCGCGGCTGAATCTTTGTATGCTATCTCTACTTGTGCGCAGCTTCTCAGTGAAGCAGCCGAAAAATCAGGCGATGAAGAAGCGAAACAACGCTGGTATGATCGACTCTTTGAGGCGAACGAGGTACTCGCCGCTGAATATCCGAACAGTCAGTACACCGCCGATGCACTCATCAATATCGGCAATAAGTACTACAACGCTGGCTCCGAACAAGGTCTGGAGCAAGCGGAACGGATTCGTCTCTATCAGATGGCGATAGAGAATTATCAGACGGCGATCAATACACCTGGTATCGGCAACGAGTCAAAATCGACAGCAATGGGCTATCTCAACGACACCGCCAATGCACTTGCCTTCTACGAGTATGAGCAGGCAACTGACATGCTAAATGAAGCGAAACTCGCGAAAGGTGAAGAGCAAAAAACGTCAATCGAAGGTACTATCAGTGAGTACCAGAAGATCATTGAGGCATATCCGACAACTAAATATGCGGACCTTGGTCTCGTACAGATTGGTGAAGCATATATGGTGTTAGCCGATGGCGATGATGCGTACTTCAACGACGCATTGGATTACTTCAACCGGTTGTGGGCAAAATATGAGACAACACCGCCTGTAGACACGAAAGTCAACCAAGCATTGACGTATGCAATCAGTCAGATCCAGACGATTCGAAGTTATATGCAATCGAATAATCTGGAAATTCGTGAGACTGTTGGTGGTGGCGGTGGTGAGTAATTGCCACATTCTGCCCTATAGCCTCGCTCTCGTGAGCGAAGTTCTTCTGAAGGGAGGGTGCCGTATAGCACCCTCCCTTTTTATCTGAATTCTGAAAATTGTGATTTATAGTAGATCTTGCAATTACTTATACACTTAGCATCGGTGCGGTTAGGAAACCGCACCTACCGGGGGTTGAAAGTGTGTATTTATTTTTCAAATTTACTATAAATGATGTCTGAGGAGCCTGCTAAAACAGTGTATGATGAATTAATAGCGTCCCCGCGCGTGCTACTCGGTCCAGGACCGAGCGAAGCCAATGCGCGGGTTCTTAAAGCAATGACGACCCCGATGCTGGGGTATTTAGATGCCGAATTTGTTCAAATCATGGATGACACGGTCGGGCTGCTCCGTCGTGTCTTTGGAACCGAAAATAGTTTGACCTTACCGGTCTCGGGTACGGGTACCGCAGGAATGGAAGCCGCGCTTACCAATGTTATTGAACCTGGTGACAGCGTGGTTGTCGGTGTCAAAGGCTATTTCGGTGAACGAATAGCCGATATTGCTGCCCGATGTGGTGGTGTTGTAACAAGAGTAGAAGCAGAATGGGGCACACACATCCCCGCCGAAAAAATTGCTGAAGCCGTAACGAAAGTTTCCACACCAAAATTGGTTGCGTTGGTACATGGGGAAACCTCTACAGGTATTCTGCAACCGCTACGAGATGCCGTTGAGATTGCGCATCAAAACGGTGCCCTTTTTTTGGCAGACTGTGTGACCAGTCTCGGCGGACAACCCGTAGAGATGGATGCTCTCGGCATTGATATTGCCTATAGTTGCACCCAAAAGTGTCTCGCCGGTCCCCCTGGGCTTTCACCAATCAGTTTCAGCGAACGTGCCGTCGAAGTGATTCGGAACCGAAAAACACCTATCCAAAGTTTCTATCTTGACATGACACTCCTCGAAAATTATTGGCACGGTGAGAAGCGGAGTTATCACCATACCGTCTCAATGTCACTTATCTACGCGTTGCGGGAAGCATTGCGTGTTGTGTTGGAAGAGGGGTTGGATACCCGCTATGAACGACATGAGCACAATGCTCGTGCGCTCCTTGCGGGGGCAAAAGCAATCGGACTGCAACCGGCAGCCGAGGAAGGCTATCGCGCACCGATGCTCACGACCTTGCGCATCCCTGATGGCATAGATGATACAATTATTCGGCAAGGCTTAATTACCGACTATGGGATAGAAATTGGTGCTGGATTGGGTATTTTTGCTGGAAAGGCTTGGCGAATTGGACTGATGGGTGAATCGTCAAACCAACGAAATGTTATGCTCGTCCTTAATGCGTTAGAGAAACTGCTCATTGCGTCAGGGCATAAAGTAGAACAAGGTACGGCTGTTCACGCAGCATCGCAGGTGTATTAGTTTTCAGTTATCAGTTATCAGTTTTTAGTACACAACTCGTGACTTTGGTGTTTCTAATAAGATCATCGTTCATCAAAGCTGTAAATCTTGATGCAGACAACGGACGCTACATCTTACTCAATGACATAGTAAAGTGTCCAATTAACGATACAACCGAAACGGCAAAAAAACAGAGACGACAAAATCTTGAGTCACAAGGTTCGTTACTGATAACTGACTACTGATAACTGACTACTATTCCCACTCAATCGTGCTGGGCGGTTTTGAACTAATATCATAGACGACACGGTTGATGCCTTGCACCTCATTGATGATACGGTTGGAGACTCTGGCGAGCACATCCGTTGGTATGCGCGCCCAATCCGCCGTCATCGCATCGCTGCTCGTGACAGCACGGAGTGCGATTGCATTTTCATACGTCCGCGCATCCCCCATCACCCCGACACTTTTAACAGGTAGAAGAACAGCCAAAGCCTGCCAAATCTCGTCGTACAATCCCGCCTCTTTGATTTCAGAAATAAAGATAGCATCCGCTGAGCGGAGTACCTCCAAACGTTCGTGTGTTACTTCGCCCAAGATGCGGACAGCGAGACCCGGTCCCGGAAATGGATGTCGTCCAAGGACAGGCAAAGGCACATTCAGTTCTGCACCAACCGCTCGCACCTCATCCTTAAAAAGTTCCCTGAAAGGTTCAAGCAACTCAAACGGCATGTCGGAGGGTAGCCCTCCGACATTATGATGTGTCTTGATTGTAGCCGAAGGTCCTTTCACAGAGACACTCTCTATGACATCCGGATAGAGCGTGCCTTGCGCGAGAAATCGGAAATCATGCCCCATTTCTGTCACTGTTGCTTTGAAGGTTTCAATGAACTGCGCGCCGATTACCTTTCGCTTCTCTTCGGGGTCGGTGATCCCTGCCAGCCCATTGAGAAAACGCTCCACTGCATCAACAGCGACAAGAGGGATACCGAGCCGCTCACAGGTTTTGAGCACTTCGGCAGCTTCGTTTTTGCGAAGTAGTCCGTTATCAACAAAAACCGGCACGAGTGCATCACCGATCGCTTGATGGAGGAGTGTTGCCAGTACCATCGAATCGATTCCACCACTGACTGCACATAAGACACGCTCATCTCCGACCTGTTCCTGTATTTGTGCCGTGACTCTCGCAATAAAAGCGCGCATTGTCCACGTGTTGTGGCATCCACAAATATTACGCGCAAAGTTTGCCAAAATCCGATCGGCATCTTCAGTATGTTCAACCTCAGGATGAAATTGCAATCCGTAAAACGCACGCGCGGGATCCACCATAGCAGCAATCGGTGCGTTTTCTGTTTGTGCGATTATCTGGAATCCGACAGGCGGTTTGTCAATACGATCACCGTGGCTCATCCAAGCAGAAAAGCGTGAGGAAAGTCCTGCAAAGAGCGGATCGGTTGTGTTAAGAACTTGGAGTGGTGCGTGCCCATATTCTCGTTCAGCAGCTGGATGGACTTTTCCGTCTGCTAATAGTGCCGCCATGAGCTGCATACCGTAGCAGATGCCTAATATCGGTGTCTCCAATTCAAAGAGTTTCGCGTCAACCTTTGGCGCATCAGCTTCGTAGACACTTGCGGGTCCACCGCTGAGGATAATTCCTTTTGGCGCAATGGCTTCTATCTGCGACAGTGGTAGGGTATGTGGATAAATTTCGCAGTAAATGTTTTGCTCACGGACGCGTCGTGCAATCAGCTGCGTGTATTGTGAGCCGAAATCCAGAATAAGGATAGTCTCTTGCTGTGCGGATTCTGTTTTTGGACTATTGGTGTTACGCATATTTTAATGGATCGGACACTTTCGATTTCACGTGCAAGTATGGCTACTGTATGGCACTGTTTCGCAATCAATAATGACACCGGTCTGTGGCTCGAAGATTACACCGTACGCCCCAGGGGGAGCGAAATCGACATCGCTTGACATTGCCAAGCCAGTGTTTGCGTCCTCTAAATAGTAGCATCCATGATGCGGATGCCCGGGTGTTTTGATGGAGCGCAGATGGTAACAGTGGTTGTGGAACTGAATCGTATTCCCGTAAATGATGATATATCTGTCTCCAAACAGATGTATCGCGACCTGATTGACGAGATAAGGATCTTTGTGTTGCACGAGTTTCAGTTTGTCCCGATGATTATATCAATTCTGCGATTCTGTTCAGCTCTGTTCGCGCCCTCTTTGACAATAGGTTGTGTCTCACCCAAACCGACAGCGGTAAGACGCTTTGGATCCATACGTCCTTTATCAACAAGGAACTTTTTCACTGAGTCTGCACGTCCTATACTTATGTTTCGATTGACACTCGTATCTCCCATAGCACTCGTGTGTGCCTCAATACGGACCGAATAACTCTTGAATTTAGCGATCCGAAGGACTCTTGCGAGTTCATTAAACGTCGTAAAAAATTCTTCTTGGAGTTGCGTGCTGCCGTAGGGAAATACGTTCCCATTAATACGGATGAGTACACTATTTTTTTGTTCTCTGACGGTGGCTTTGGGAATCTGTCTTGACGCTTTCAACAAATCCGACTTCACCGATGTTGCGAGATGTGTGTTTGTAATGGCACGCTCAAGGTAATCGTTACCCTCCGCCGATTTCTCAATCGCGCTTTGATATTCTTTACTTGCTAACGCAGCGTTTGCCGTTACGTAAGCCGAATTGGCGAGTTCGTAGAGTTGTTCCTCTAACTGCGGGACCTGCGTCTGTGCTTGTGCGGAGAGTTTTTGTTTCAAAGCATCAACCGCTTGTCGCGCCTCTGTTGCTTGTCTATCTAATTCCTCTTGGGCACGCTCCGTGAATTCTGCAACCTCTGCAATTGCGACGGCTTGGTCAGCTGCTTGTTGTGCCTGTTGCGCGGATTGTTGCGACTGTTCATAGCGATTCACATCCAATTCCTGTTTCGCACGTTGCAGATGCGAACTCGCCTCTTGAAGTTGCTTCGGGGCATGTTGACTGGCGTTGAAGTATTGGGCACGCTGAATAATCACTTCTGTTTTCGCGATTGAGATTTGCGCGTTCGTCTTTGCTGCTGCTTCTGCCTCTTGGTTCTGCACCGCCAATTGATAGAGATTGTTGACCAATGTCTGGGCATCAGTGGTGGCGTTCTCCACATCATGAAACACCTTCTGCTCAATCAGGTTCACGATCGAGGCAATTGCTGCCTGAACACGTTCATAGTCAGCGGTCTCTTTAATAGCCGGGTGGATCTCGGCAGCAATATTGACGAGCGACTCTATGTTTACGAGTGGCACGCGCAGTTCAGCTTGACGCAATTTTATTTTTAAATCAGCAATTTCAGATGAGAGCTGGTCTGTCTGTTGTTGTCCTGCCTCACGCGATCTCATAGTACGCGCGAGCTGCTCTTCGGTGATCGCTTGACGGGTGCGCTCAATTTCGAGTTCATGCTCCAGCGACTTTATGGTTTGTTGATATATCTGTTCTCGAATGGCAACAACTTTTTGTTGGGCATGGTGTTGTCTTGCTTTTGCACTGGCAATCTGTGCAACTAATTCTGCCTGATACGCGAACTCCGCACTCTGAGGAATGTCTCCATTTTCCTGTGAATTCCGAGCGAAGTTCAGGAGTTTTACAGCCCTCCCGAATTCATCTGGAACTAAAGGCTCAGCTCCCAACTCTGCTGCATTATTAATCGCTTGCTGCGCGTCTTGAAACTGCGTCGCAAGCATAACTTCATCAATCTCTGGTGCGGTGCATCCGAAAGCAATGAGGTACGTCAATAAGAATAGCAAACCGTAAAATTTCATCAGTTTTCCTCGTGTCATGCAAACCTTGGATTCCCGATTGCGTATTCACCCAGCCGGTACATAACTATATCCTTCGATTTTCTTAAAATTCTCGCAAGGCATCAAGTTCAGCCCTTATAACCTCAAGTCTCTGAAGAACCTCGTCAAGGCTCTGTTCACTGAGTGTCAGCTGTGCTTGTGCTTCTTGAACGCGCGCTTCTTCGCGAATAGCAATAGCAGTTTCAGTTGCGATCCGGGCATGAAGGTATGCCCGAAGTGCCAACCGATATGCCCGCTCTGCATCGCCAGCCTTCATTGCGTTTTCAGCGGTAACCAACATCTCTTGAGCCGTACGCAGAGATGTCTCGGCGGTTTCTTGTGCTCCCATCGCGTTTGCGGAGGAGAGGGCGACATGGGCATTCTCCATTGTTTCCACGGCGAGCTGTTGCAACTGCCCGCCACACCCTATCAATGCCGTTAGCGTGGTGAGACAGATTATCCATTTTATTGTTAATTTGTGCTGTCTGTTTTTCAAGAGTGTCATTTGTGGAATGGATATGTTTAAAAAGAGGGTTATTGTGTCAGAATACAATTTTTGTGGATTAAAAAAGCCTCGCTTGGGGTGGTGCGCGCTGCAACACCCTAAGGCGAGGCTTCGGGTCCTTCGTTCCTGAGATCGATGTATCCGCTAAAATGCAGGACGCTCTGTATAGACGCTCACCTTCCGGCGATATTTGTCCTTTCGTTCAAACCATACGTATCCATCAATTTTTGAGAATAACGTATAGTCTCTTCCAACCCCAACGTTGTTTCCGGGGTGGATATGTGTTCCACGTTGTCGAGCGAGGATACTTCCGGCAGTGACATAATGTCCGGAAAATCTTTTGACCCCGAGCCGTTTTCCAATACTGTCCCGTCCGTTCCGGGTGCTTCCTCCACCTTTCTTATGTGCCATCAGATTGCTCCTCTACCGCACCGATTGCGGTAATTTTCACGCGTGTAAATGATTGACGGTGTCCTAATTTGCGTTTGTAACCTTTACGGCGTTTCGATTTGAACACAATCGTTTTCTTCGAGCGTGCCTGTTGAATCACCTCGGCTGTAACTGAAGTATTTTCAAGATAGGGCGAGCCGGTTTGTAACTGACCTTCATCGTCAACAACAACCAAAACGGATGGGAATGTGACACTGTCGCCAACATCTGCATCAAGTTTTTCAACATCAATTAGGTTTCCCACTTCCACCCGATGCTGCTTTCCCCCGCTCGCAAAGACTGCATACATTTTTGAATATCACTCCTTTCTGCTTAAAATTATACCCTAAAAACGCGTCAATGTCAATTCAGACTTGCATTTTGTTTGCCTGTCCTGTTTCAGAAGACGTATTTTTCTCACGCGACAGGGACCGGTGCGTTAGTCTAAAAATAACTCTTCACCTTTCCCAACAAAGATTCGATAATCTTCAAGGTGCAGGTCAGCATCGGATTCCAGAACGAGATCTAATTTTAACGACTTCTTGAGTTCACGCAATTTACTTGCCATCTGCGATTTTATATGCGAGATGACATAGTCATTGGCAATAACACGCAATTCAGACTGGCGTGTTTGTTTATGCGCCATTTTTATTGCGCGCAGCAACTGAATAACGACGGTTTCGATAGATAGGATGGTGCCATGCCCGTCACAATAAGGGCACTCCTCCATCAGCAGGGTAGAGAGACTTGGCCGGGTGCGTTGGCGCGTCATCTCAACGAGTCCTAAATCTGAAAAATGGAGGATATTCGTACGGGCGCGATCCTTTCGGAGTGCTTCTTGTAGCATTTTGAAGACTCGTTTCCGGTGCGATGCTTCTTCCATATCAATGAAATCAACGACAATAATCCCTCCTAAATCTCGTAACTGAATTTGGCGGACGACCTCCTCAACAGCTTCAAGATTGGCACTAAGAATGGTGTTATCTGGATCAGACTTTCCAACAAACCGCCCGGTGTTGACATCAATCGAAACCATAGCCTCAGTTTGCTGGATTATAATATGTCCACCACATTTGAGCCAAATTTTCTCACTCAGTGCATCCTTGAGTGCGCGTTCAACACCATAAGCGTCAAAGAGTGTTGCATTTTCCTGATAGAGCGAGACTCGAGATTCAAGGTTCGGCATAACAGAGGATACATAATCTATTGTTTCCTTGTATCCCGCCTTTGAATCAATGAGCAGACGCTTGACATCCTTCGTTAGCATATCCCGGACGACTCTATTGGTGAAACTGAGGTCTTTACTCACCAGACTCGGTGCGGATTTTCGTTTTGCCCGCTCACAGGTCTGTTTCCATTGGTCGATTAAGTATCGAATTTCAGCGGTGAACTCGGTTTCGTTCAAACCCTCAGCAGCAGTACGAATGATAAAGCCCCCTTCAACATCCGCTTTCACGGTTTTTGCCATGTTTCGGAGCCTGTCTCTTTCAGTGGCAGCCTCAATTCGTCGTGATACCCCGATGTTGGAGGAATTGGGCATATAAACAACGTAGCGTCCAGGTAGTGTGATGTTACTGGTAACCCGCGCGCCCTTTGTCCCAATAGGCTCCTTGCCGACTTGGACCAGAAGTTCCTGTTTTTTTGAAATAAGGTCGCTTATAAGAAATGGAAACCCACGTCCACCGCGTGTTTGCTTGGAGGGCTTTGCTTTCAAATCCAATACTGCAGTGTCCGTATGGGATTTTTGGTGTCCATTCTGTTTTCCATTTTCGTCCTCGTCTTCGTCAATGCTCTCGTATTTGAGATCCGAAATATGTAGGAAAGCATGCCGTTCCAACCCTATATCAACGAAAGCTACCTGCATACCAGGTAATACGTTCTCAACCCGCCCTTTATAGAGATTCCCCAATGTTTGCGTCGCTGCTTTTCGTTCAATGTAAATTTCATTCAACACCCCCTCATCAAGTACTGCACAACGTGTTTCATACTCATCGTCAGAAATAAGTATCTCCTTTTCCATTGTTACCTCCTATCGCGCTTCTTTTCCAAGAGGCACCTCGGTTAATTATCATGTCAAAAATCGGCAGCGTTGCAAAAAGTAGTGAGGGCTTAAAAAATTACGTCCTGCGCTTTGTTCACGCGATGCAAGGCATGTGCCTCTTCAGTTAGGACTCCTCAGCAAATAAATCCACAAGCGTGAGGCTGCCCTTATCAGGAGTCTACCAAATCAACCTATATAGAAACTCTGTTTCCGTATGTTAGCGTTTTGCTGTTTTCCAAGACCCTTGACAAAGTCAATTTGATATAAATTATAGAACCGCGTGTTATCTATTCAGTTCCGAACTGGCAAACTGTGCTTTACAGTCGCGGCGTCAGTGTTACGACGGGGGTTATCAGTTCTCCCATCGAAATACCACCGTGTTGGAACCCTCCTTGAAACTGCCGTTTATACTTATAAAAATCGTTTGGATAGACGAAATAATAATCGTCTTTCGCAAGAATGTAGTCCTTGCTAGCATTTTCCGCTGGTAACCGATATTCATTCGGGTTTCGCAGATAGACCGCCTCGCCCTCTTCACACCCTAAATTAGAACCGATTTTGAACCGGAGGCTGGTAGTGGTCTCGCGATTACCGTAAGCACGGGTTGCACGGTTACAAAAGACAGAACCGTGGTCACTCGTGAGAACCACAGTCGCGTTTTGTGCTGCAATAATACGTAAAATATCAAAAAGTACCGAATGAGAAAACCATGAGCGCGCCAAAGCCCGGAAAGCGGATTCATCCGGTGCAAGTTGCTGTAAGATATCTGATTGTGAACGCTGATGTGTCAAAATATCAATGAAGTTGATAACCAACGCTGAGAGGCTCACGCGTGTATTTGCCGCGACTCGCTTTTTATAAGTGTTTCCACCGCGCGCGTCAAAAATCTTGAAGTACTGGAGCCCGGGTTTCAACTTGATGCCTCTACGCCTCAGATGTGCTTCGAGAAGTTGGCGCTCATACCGATTTGTGCTCGTGTTTCCATCAGATTCCTCCTGCCAATATTGTGGATACTGTTCTGCAATCTCTAATGGGAACAGCCCACTGAAAAGGGCGTTCCGTGAGTACATTGTCGCACTCGGCAAGATCGAAAAACTATATTGGCGTTCAATGGAGAAATAGGGGTACAACAGGGACTCTACCGCCAACCAATGGTCTAGGCGAAAGCAGTCAACCACAATAAAATAGACAGATTTTCCAGCTTGAAGTTGAGGAATAACATATCGGTCTAAGACATTCACCGACAGCGAGGGTGCGTCCGGGCTGCCTTCGACCCAGTCAGGATACCGTGATGCAACAAAATCCGAGAATTCGGTATTGCACTCCTTCTTCTGTGCAAGATGTGTTTCCTCCAACCCACCTTCAGCTAATTTTTCAGATACCAAATCCCATTGCAATAGTTTCACATAGATGTTAATCCAGTCTTGCCAACTTGGTTCGGAATCTTTCATCGCACGGATAGCGTTGAAATCTGTCGTATACCGACCCGGAATTTGATCTATGACTATCTGCGGTTGATCCAGGACGCGTTTTAGCGTTGAGACGATCTGGGCTACACCGATCGGTTTTACCAAGAAATCGGTTACCTGTTTGCCGAGTGCCTTCTCAATAAACTGTTCGTCGCTGGATTGGGTGACGAGAATGACTGGGATTTGTGGATTGATGGTACGGATTGCCTCGAGCGTCGCCATTCCATCTTTACCGGGCATAACCTGGTCGAGTAGAACAGCACTATATTGCGTTTCACCACGCGTTAAGAGAGCGATACCATCTTCGCCATTTGTTACAGGCGTGACGGCATAGCCTCTGTCGCGTAACACAAGAATATGCGGTTGCAACGCTTCTATTTCATCATCAATCCATAAAATTTGGTGTGTTTGTGACATACGTAAGTTTATAGAATCTGCTCAGATACGGTATCATATCCAAATTAACATGCGCGAAAGTCTTCTTAACAGGTGTCAAACAAATGACCAGATAATCGTTTACTCGCCAACGCCCGTTAATTTGGGTCTACGCAACTGGCAATCGAATTTCAAAAGTTGTTCCCTCAGGACTCGTTTTAACGATACGAATGCTTCCGTGATGATACTCTCGGATGATACGTTGTACGACTGTCAACCCGAGTCCCCACCCGTGTGCCTTAGTAGACATCCCGGGTTCAAAGATTTTTCGTTGATGCTCGCGGGCTATCCCGCTTCCATTGTCGGCATACCGGATAACAATATCGTTATGTCGTTTGTCGTGCGTTGGTTCAATCAGAATCCATCCTTCCGGTTTATCCATAGCATCCAATGAATTACGGATTAAGTTTTCAAACACCCAATGTAGTAATTGCGCGTTTGCGAGAACGGACGGGACCTTATGTAGTATCAGCTGAATCTCAACGCGGCGACTAATATGTGGTAGCCGTTTATCAAAATATGATCGAACTTCTTCAAATACTTCCTCTACGTTCACTTGAGTTAGAGGGGGTTGCGTGCCAATCATACCGAAGCGTGCCGTTGTTTTCTGTAAACGCTCCAGATCATTTTGCATACTCTCGGAAAGTTCAGTAAGTGTTATATCGTCTGTCTCTTTACTCCGGGCATGCAAGAGTTCTGTCCATGCCAGCAGCGACGAAATCGGTGTTCCGAGTTGATGCGCAGTCTCTTTAGCTAACCCTCCCCAAATTGCCGAGTGTTCATAAGACTTTATCCGTTGATAGACGAGGAAACAAACAATCCCAAATGCTAATAAAACTGTCGGTACTATAAACGGCACCACTAATAACCCATAGTATGGTTTACTTTCATAATAAAAGTATCCCTTGTGCCATTCGGGTGTTGTTTCAATCACAGAGGATGCCGGTGCGTTCTGAATGAAAATTTCCGCTCGCTCTCGCTGCTCCGCAGTTGCCTCCTCCGCAGTAATCACATCGCCCCATATCTGCCATTTCTGGGGTATACCGGCTGTATCAGTTATCACAAAAGGCAAGTGTTGCATTTCACTGGGTGCGGCATCACCGTAGTAAATATACCCTTTTAACTGCCTGTATTCAAGGAGCATCGGTATTTCGCGTGGCAGATGTTTTTTTTTCATACGCGCTAATGTTGACTGCAACAAGGCGCGTTCATCTTGTGTTAACGAGATCTCCTCATTTTCGTTGACTTTGATGTCCAAATTGTCGATTTTTGCGTCTAATTGTTGGTCAACGCCTCGCGTGACTAAGACCTTTCCTTGCGCATCTGTAATGATAAACGAGAATGCCCGTGATCTGTCTTCATCAAATGACTTTCTGACGATCTTAATTAACTTCTGTTGCAATCCCCGGTTGTCCACCCCCGGAAGTTCCGCCGCTAGATCGGCGAAGATGTCTATCTGGGCTTCTATATCGGCGTTTAATCGAGAGATCTGCTGGGTATAATGGAAGAACCCGAATATCAGTGTCCCCAATCCAACGATGAAGTAGACGAACATCAAGCGGGTGGTCGTATATCTGGGGATAATTCGACGATTCAGCCGCAATTTCGTATTCCTCCATACAAATTAGACGCGACATATCAACATATTTAATAGTATCACCTTTAAAACGAAATTGCAAGTCTAATTTGATTCGGAGCATTTCGTTTTAAAACTTAGCAGCAAATTCCTATTTTTCTATGTCTGTAACGTTTGTTGTAATCTATCCCTCTTTTCTTGAAAAAATCTAAAGTTCCCAGAAGACTAAGAACCTCCAGTGAAATAACATATCATTTGACTTTTTTGGATAAATAGGGTAAAATGAAATCTATAATTTATAGGTTTTATACAGTGGAATGGAAACATTTGATGCTCAAAGCAATTACATTTGATTTTTGGCAAACCCTCTATGCAGATTCTGACAAGAATTGGCGAAAACGTCAGGCAATACGTGTTAAACGGTGTCATACGTATCTTTCAAACTGTGGTTATGCTTGCTCACTGACTGACGTGGAATTCGGACTTGAAGAAGCCTACAACTTGGTGTCGTCTCTGTGGCATAAACACCGAGGGATATCGGTAAAACGGTGCATGGAGCGATTCGCAGAGGTCCTTCAACTTCAACTTCAGGATGCCGATCTTGATCAGTTAATTGAGTGTCTTGGTGCAGCTTTCTTGGAAGCACCGCCGATTATAATGCCATACGTCAAACCGGTCATTTCTCGGTTGAGTAAAAGTTATCCACTTGGAATTATCTCAGACTCAGCACTGACCCCAGGCAGCTTTGCTCGGAAATTGATGGAACGTGACGGTATTCTGCAGTTCTTCACAGCATTCACTTTTTCCGATGAAACCGACTATACAAAGCCTCAAGTGGTCCAATTCCATTCTACCTTAGCCGAATTGAATGCCAAACCAGCGGAAGCGGTACACATCGGTGATATTTTCCGAACGGATATCGTCGGTGCGAAAAATGCTGGAATGAAGGCAATTCGCTTCGCAGGATTCAATAAAGGAGAAGGTGATGATACACTTAGCGATGCCGTCGTTGACGACTATAGAAAGTTGGAAACTACGATTGCTAAGTTATCGAAGTAAGGAACACCAGGGGGAAAAATGGCAAATGTATTAGTCACCGGCGGCACTGGGTTCATCGGCACTCGGGTCTGCACTGCTCTCCACCAACAGGGTGATACGGTGCGCGTGTTATCTCGAAACGCAACACGTGCCCAAACTAAATTAAAATGGGCAAGAGAGTTCTACGGTTGGACTCCTGAAACTGAAAAACTTCCTTCGGAAGCGACATCAGATGTAAACGCGGTAGTTCATTTAGCAGGTGAAACTATTGCAGGTAGGTGGAACACTGAAAAAAAGCGACGGATACGGGACAGCCGAGTTCTTTCTACACGTAATCTTGTTACCTCGTTTGAAGAAGTAGATACAAAGCCTGACGTGCTGGTCTGTGCCTCTGCAATTGGATATTATGGAGGCAGTGGTGACGAACACTTTACAGAGGTGTCACCTGCTGGCACCGATTTTCTCGCCGAAGTCTGTCAAGAGTGGGAAGCAGAAGCACAAAAGGCAATTGCGTTTGGGATTCGGGTGGTCATGGTTCGTATTGGGCTTGTGCTTGGATTAGGTGGTGGGTTATTAGCACAGGTTCTCTTACCCTTTAAAATGGGAGTCGGCGGCATACTCGGCAGTGGTCAACAGTGGATGTCTTGGATTCATGTTGACGATGTGGTAGGTATCGTACTGCACGCTTTAGAAAATGGTGAGATTAGCGGTCCGTTAAACGCGACAGCACCTGTTCCAGTTAGGAACACGGAGTTTACGAAAACGCTTGGGTCAGTGTTGCGCCGGCCAACGCTGTTTCCAGTCCCAAAATTCGGCTTGAGATTAATGATGGGTGAATTTGCGGATTTCGTTTTACTAAGTCAGAATGTGCTTCCAGAAAAGACGGAAGTCAGCGGCTATGACTTTCGCTATCGAACACTTGAGCCGGCTTTGAGAGATTTGCTATAGACGCGCGGATATTGAAATTCACCCCGTAACGCGGAATCCAAACGAAATATGAAGATTCGCGATGTCCTACTTTCTGAATACGGCAGAGCCTCAAGTATACCTTCCCCTGTTAACCGGTTAATGACAGATTTTGCTATCGGTTTTCGAGATGGACGCGACATCAATCTCGGCGTTGGATATGTCAATGAACAGACGATTCCTCACCAACAGATTCAACTTGCCTGCGAAAGCGTTCTCGCTCAACCCCAAAAGTACCGCGCTTCTCTTAATTACGGTGGTGCACAAGGTTCGCCAAACCTTATCGAATCCCTTAGAAGATTCTATATTGAAAACCGGATTGGTAGTATAACCGAACAGACCCTAAACAACCGAGATATTGTTATTGGTGCGAACGGCGCGACGAGTCTATTGGAGAGCATCACCCACCTTCTTCCTACTGGCATTGTGGTTACCGCAGATCCGATGTATTATATCTACTGCAACGACTTAGAGCGGAAAGGTTTCAGTGTTATCGCGATACCTGAAGATGATGAAGGACTTGATACTGAACTCTTGAAGTCAAAACTTGCAGTCCTCGGTGACAAAAGAGAAGCCATCCGTTTCTTCTATGTGGTGACGGTTAACAATCCAACCTGCACAATCCTTTCCAACAATCGCAAGAGAGAATTGGTCAATATCGTCACGGGTTTATCGCACGAAATTGGACAGAAAATCCCACTCTTTTTTGACAACGCCTATAGTGATCTTGTACATGATAGCAGTGTTGAACCTTTGGAGTCCGCTTTATGCTATGATACACTTGGGATCGTGTATGAGGTTGGTACGCTGTCAAAGATTCTCGCCCCTGGATTGCGCATCGGCTATCTCATCGGTTCTACAGGTCGATTTCTCGACAGTATCATCCAACGCACAAGCGACATCGGCTTTAGCGCGCCTTTAATCAATCAGGAGATCGCAAGCTACTTGCTTGACCACGGTATCGAAGCACAAATTGAGAAGGTAAATAGCGGATACGAGCAAAAGGCGAAACAGGTCAAAATATGGATGGCTGAGTTACTGGGTGATAACCTTCAAGAGTGCCGAGGCGGAAGTGCGGGATTCTACTTCTATTTGACATTAGCGAATGTCGCGACGGGTTCGACTTCCGACTTTTTCAAGTTCTTGACGCGAACAACTGGACGGGAAGCCTTCGATGGTCCTTCAGATTCCCAACATCCGAAGGTGATTTACATCCCCGGTGAACACTGTGTCCATCCAAGCGGCGATATGGTTGAGGTAGGGAGGCAGCAGTTACGTATATCCTACGGGTTTGAGGAGCTGCCTCAGATTCACGCGGCGTTGAAATATATGAAATCGGCAATAGCCTATAGCCAAGAAAATTTATAGTCTTCAACCGGTGTGTTTACAAGATAATACCCCAGAAAGGAAATCAAAAATGCGATTGAAAGATAAGGTTGCGTTATTCGCTGGTGCCGGATCAAACATGAGCCGTGCGACTGCCTTGCTTTTTGCCCAAGAAGGGGCAAAAGTAGTGCTCGCTGCACGCACAACAGAAACAATGGACGAAACAGCGGAACGTATCCGTGCCAACGGTGGTGATGTGCTAACGCATCAGACAGATCTAATGGGCGCAGCACAGGTAGATGCCCTGGTTGACGCTGCCGTAGCGACGTTTGGTGGTGTTGATTGCCTTATCCATGCAGCGGGTGGGTTCTTCTCAACCGAACACGATATTACCACGATGGAAGTAGCGTATTGGGATGGCGCGTTACAAAACAACTTGCAAACGTTGTTCAACCCTGTACGCCGACTTGTTCCGATTTTAGAGACGCGTGGCGGTGGATGTCTTATCACGATTTCTGCGGGTGAACGGGTGAGACAAGACGCAAACAGTGCTTATGCCGTCGCGAAAGCAGGAATGGTGGCGGCAGCAAAAAATCTCGCGAAAGAGCTGTATGATAAAAACATTCGCGTCCACGCGTTATCCCCAGGTATTATTTGGGATCCGTTGCCAGATGGAGAAATCGCTCCTGCAGCGACACAACTGGAACGGCTCGGTAACCCGATTGATGTGGCTTATGCAGCACTATGGCTCTGCTCAGACGAGGCGGCGTGGGTTACAGGATTGGAATTGACGATTGATGGTGGCGATTCGCTATTCATTGATTCGTCAGTCCGGCGGGCAGTTTTGGAATAGCAGGGTTAGGTTAAAAAATTTTGACACAAACAGGCAAGAGCGAGGCCCGGAAACCTCGCCCTACAACAAAAGTCGTTGGCTTACCACTGAACCTGACAGAATTCTTCGTAATCAATTAACTCGTGGATTGTCGGATTTTCACCACACATCGGGCAGTTTCTATCTCGACGAAGTTTCAGTCGCTTGAAATCCATCGATAACGCGTCGAAAATCAGAAGGCTTCCGATTAACGGGTCGCCGATGTCCAGTAGGACTTTAATCGCTTCAACGGCTTGAATCGTTCCAATAATACCGGGCAACACCCCAAAAACGCCTGCCTCTTGACAGGTCGGGACCATTCCGGGTGGTGGTGGATCGGGATAGATGCATCGATAACAGGGTCCCTTGCCCGGATAGAGGACAGTCACCCGTCCTTCAAATTGGAAGATGCTGCCATGCACAACCGGTTTGCCTAACATAACGGATGCGTCATTGAGTAAGTAACGCGTTGGTATGTTGTCACACCCGTCTACAATCAGATCGTATTGTTCCAGAATCTGTAAGGCGTTTTCCGAGGTGAGGCGTTCATTGTAAGAAACCACCTTGACATCGGGATTCATCTCTGCGATACTGGCTTCTGCGGATTTCGTTTTCGGGATGCCGATGTCACTCGTGCCGTGCAAGATTTGGCGTTGCAAATTGCTGAGATCAACGACATCGTCGTCAATAATGCCGAGTGTGCCAACCCCAGCTGCTGCGAGATAAACTCCAACAGGAGAACCAAGCCCTCCTGCACCGATGAGCAGCACTTTTGATTCCAGCAGCTTCGTCTGCCCCATCCCACCGACCTCTTTGAGGATAATATGTCGGCTATAGCGCTCAATCTGTTCGTTGCTGAAGTTAAACATCTTAGCCTCCGAGATTGGAGAGGAGTTCTGAAATCGGTTTATCCGAATTCGCGGAGATTCGTAGCGCGAAGCGTTCGCGTGCGTCTTCGGAGGTGCGTTCCACTGTGAAATCGCTATCGCCGTACATCTGTTGCAGGACAGGTGTCAGGTCTGCCTCAACGGATGCAGCAACTTCCGGTGTATTCGGTGCGATATGGCGGTTATTTATCATAAACAAGAGGTTTGCGCCGCTGAAATGCACTGCATTTTCCAACTCCGCTGATGCCTCGAGCTGTTCGCATTTGGAGAGCACCTCTGTGAGTGCTTGGCGAATCTTATCAGCGTTATCACCTTCGACTGCATGCTTGCGGTTGTAGAGGAAACCGTGCTCATGGTAAGCATTGTCGATACTATAGTTGGCTTGCTTCAAAATCAACAATACACCCGGTCCGGCATCAACATGAGAATAATCGGCGTAGTTCAGATAGTCATCTGAATCAGCCTCCTCCATCCAGCGGTTAAAGACTTTGATGAAGTTGGTATAGTTAATTTTGCTATCTTCGGTTGCGAAAACCTTGACGTTAATCTGTTGTAGATCCATTCTGCTAAAAAATTTCCTTTCGTGAGTGAATAACAAGAAAGTTAGAG
Organism: Candidatus Poribacteria bacterium; assembly: GCA_022821965.1. Classification (GTDB taxonomy): domain Bacteria; phylum Poribacteria; class WGA-4E; order WGA-4E; family WGA-3G; genus WGA-3G. The sequence continues at coordinate 340,098 of JAJECN010000015.1, read as the reverse complement.
TGCCAATCCTTATAAGAAAATTATCTATTCCGCTGCGAGTTCTTGGATGTTTTGACCATCAATACTGACAACAGTAACCTGCGTCGCCTCTAACCAAAAAATCTCCCCTTTGCTATTACAGACGCAAACTAATGCGTACTCGCCTTCTTCCACATCAGCCATCAAATTTCCGAGAAAGACGTTCGGTTTCGAGGACTGAAAGACTCCAAAACCCGCACCGAGCAGACAGTAACGTTTGCCAGTCTCTTTATGTTTAACGATTGTTGCCATCTATTTCTCCGTAAGTGTATTGCGTTTCGGTGTCTTTAGTTTAATCGACTGCTTCTTTATTATACTGCAAGTTTTCGGAAAAGTCAATTTTTATTGTGAAGCGGTTGGCTCCGCTGCTACATGTGCCGTTTGTAAAGGATCAGCTTCGAGGTTAGGGTTTTCGGTTTCTAACGGCTTGATTGAAAGTTGACAACCGAGTGCTTTAAGAACGATTCCAAGTGCGTCAATAAGCGGCGTATCTTCCTTGGATAGCACCTTTGAAAGAAGTTGTGGATCCATATCAATCTGCTTGGCAACTTTAGAAACGCCACCTTGTGCTTTAACAACGGTTTCAAGGGCATCCTTGACCACAGCAGCTCCCCCGCAGATATAGTAATCGTCGAGAATTGCTTGGAGGTAGCCAATCGCCCTCTCCTTGTCGCCAAGACGCTCGATGAGGTACTCCCGCAAGGTTCGCATTTTTCTCATAAGTGCGCCTCCTTGTATTGCAACCAATAAGTTTTCGCGCGTTCTCTGATGTATAAAAAAGCGATTGCCTGCCCTGCCCGTCTCGGGCGCGGGCGGCAACCGCTTTTGTGTGAAACTTAGTTTCGATGAATAGCGATCTTAAACCTTACTCACCTTTCCGAATGGTAAGGCGGTAGTGTTTTCCGACCTTCTTGGTGTCAACGACCTCATGCCCATCATTGGTAAGGCTCTTCGGTACATTTTCAATCGGTTCACCATCGTCAATGGTGACTTCAAGGAGTTGACCGAGGTCCATCGTTTCCAAGCGGACTTTTGCTTGGACATAGTTGAACGGGCAGGCGACACCTTTGAGGTCGAGGCTATCCACGATTTCCTCAACGGGTTTCGTCTCCTTGACAACCTTCGGTTTCCGTGCGGGTCGCGAGCGACGTGTTTTACGACGGCTCTTTTCTTCTTCCTCTTGCTTGATACGCATCCGTCCGTAGACATTATGCGATTCTTCGACGAAGAGCGTCGCTTCTTCAACGCGACGGTGTGCCAATTCATGGTCAAACGTAGAAGCATCTTCTTCCGTTGCCTTGAAGATGTGTGCGCCGTAACCGGGGAAGAAGTTACCGGGTTCAAAGAAATGGGTGCGGAATGCCTCAACGGTGGTAGCGTCGTCGATATACTGCAGACCTACCGTCGTCAAGAGTCCGTCTGCGGCTCTGATCATCGCATCAAAAGCCAACTCCGCGGAATCCTGATATTCACCCTTCTCCAAGTTCAACCCGGATTCGTAGATGAGGCGGTCTGCTTCTTCCAACTTCATGGAGACAAGTGCGATTACCTCTCCAGCACACTCACCGACACCGGTTTTGAGTTGGTAATCTTTCGTGTCGCCAGTGTCTACATAGAATTCCGGTGCTTCCTCGTAGGACGGAATTTGATCGTACTGGGACAAGATATTTTTGATTTCCGCTTTACCGAGCCGTGCGACGTAATCGGTAAAGGATTCCTCCTCATTTCGTTCCGCCGTGTACTTACCAGTTAGTTCCTCGATGAACGCCGGAATATATTTGCCGTGGATTCTTCCAGTGGCAAGTCCATAAGAACTGGCGTTTTCAACCATGTGTCCACCGAGTAGGACCTGATAGAAGGGCGCAGAACGTGTACCCATTCGGCGCGAGGAACCGAAGAAGCCGATATTCGCGATGTGGTGCTGTCCGCATGAGTTAGGACATCCGCTAATCTTAATCCGAAAGTCTTTGATTTCATTCTGCACACCGGCTTCAATGAAATGGCTTCTCAGGTGCGCTGCCAGACCCCGTGAAGAAGAAACACCGAGTTTGCAGGAGTCAGTACCGGGGCAAGCGGTAATATCAACCATAGACTCTGCCCCTGGGTCGCCGAGACCGATCTCTTTCAGTTCACGATAGAGTGCTGGCAAATCCGTCATCGTTACCCAGCGGAGAACGATGTTCTGCTCGACTGTGGCGCGGATGGTGTCTTTAACGTATTTTCGCGAAATATCTGCCAAAGCACGCGTCTGATCTGCGGTAATATCGCCAAGCGGCAGCGTAATCGTTACAAAAGCATAACCGGGTTGACTCTGTAACTGCACATTAGATTGATACCACTCTTCAAACCCTTCAGGTTTCGTGGTGCCGTTGAGCTGCGTCGGTGCCTTGAGCGGACTCTCATCGTAGGCATCTAAATTATCCAAATATGCCGTCCATCGGGGGTCATGCCGTAGTGTTTCTCGATCTTCAAGCACCTGTTTACGGAATTCCTCAATGCCGTATTTGGCAATAACAAACTTCAGACGTGCCTTATTCCGATTTCTGCGTTCACCTAAACGGGTGAAGACTCTGCAGATTGACTGTGAAATTGGGAGGAGTTCTTCTGCTGGAACGAAATCGTCAAAGATTTTTGCCTGATGCGGGACTGCACCGAGACCGCCGCCAACATAGAGTTTGAAGCCGCGTTTGACTTCACCGTCCACCTCTTTAACCGCAGCAACCGCACCGATGTCGTGCATATTTGCCAAGCCGCACGCGTGTTCTTCACATCCGGAAAATGCGATTTTGAACTTACGACCAAAGTTCTCCGCATCCGGGTGTCCCAAAAGAAACGCTGACAACGCCTTAGAGTAGGGTGTTACATCAAACGTCTCGTCATTGCACACACCACTGAGAGGGCATGCTGTGACGTTTCGCACGACATTGCCACACGCTTCTTTTGTTGTGATGTCAACGCTTGCGAGGCGACGCATCAATTCAGCGGTGGTGTTGATGTCTACGTAATGATATTGCACATCTTGACGCGTCGTAATGTGAATGATGTTATCCGAAAATTCTTCGGCAACATCTGCGAGCATTTCGAGTTGTGCCGCTGTAAGCCCGCCGAACGGGATCTTGACACGGATCATCTGCGATCTATCATCGCGCTGTCCGTAAACGCCGCGCCGAAGTCTAAATTCAGTAAAGGTTGCCTCTTCCACTTGACCGGCTTGGAACCGATCAAGTTGAATCTCATAAATTTCAATTTCGCGGGCAACATCCGGCGGGATTGCCGAGGCATCGTAAGCTCCCGCGTATTCAATAGCCATCCTGTACTCCTTATAATAACCTCAAGTTCATAGTCTGCATTAATTGATGTCCGCTGCTTTCTATTTAGGGGAAGCTTGCAAGCCGATATTGCACAGCATCTCCGAGTAGAAGCCCTTTAAATAGTACAGTATACTGCAAAACGGAATAAAAATCAAGTCTAATTTTCAATGCGGGGTGGGCATCCTATGTAGATGCCCATATCTTGAGAACAGTGGGGATTGGTAAAAGGTAAAAGAAGCCCAATCCCCTCCTGTCCATTTGAATAACGACAAAGCACGAGATTGCCAGCCAACATCGAAAATTGCTAATTAACGCAATCTTTAGGTTTGGAAGCAGATCAATCGGCTTTAATGGTAGCCCAGGTGGTTGTGAGCTTCCCTGAAGGTTCAATATCAGTTGTTGTTTCTAATCCATCCATGAGTGTCTCAATATCAGCACCGACCAACGCTGTATTGAAGATAGCAACGTCGTCAATTATTGCACCGAGAAACTCACCCCACTGACCATGCTGTCCAGTGGCTAAATAAATACCGAATAAAAGGGGTTTGTCAGTTAGCGGGTTCCTACCTATGTTTGCTCCAGTTACGCCAGAACCAATCTCATCAGCGTCCAGATATACGGCAAACGCTTCACCATCCCAAGTAACAGCGACATGATGCCAGTCTGTATCTGGCTTCCACTCGGCATCCACAAAATGAAGCGTAGCTGCTGGGTCATGCGTGTGATGTCGAATTCTGGTCGCATCCCACCAAAATCCAGGCGCCCAATCATCTTTGGTCATAACACCCATGCCACCACCAGGAACCGTATTTAATTTAAACCAAAGCGCAATCGTATGTCCGCCACCAACGTTTAAAGAATCGTCGTGCGCAATTTCGACGTAATCATCCGAACCGTCAAGACTTAAAGCCTTGCCAAACATGCCATCAACCCATTTTGCGCCACCGTGGATTGTGGCGTGATTGCCCATCCCAGAGGAATCTTCGGCGGCAGTACCACTCCCCTCATTAAAGAGCCACTTTCCGACACAAGTTTCAAGGTCAATTTCAGCAGAACTGATACCTACAAACATCAGGCTCATAACCATGAAATTGACACACAATAGTTTTAACGTTGCAACCGTAACTTTCATCTTTATTTTCTCCTTCATCACTCTTAAAGTGATATTCAGTGAAGTATCAATTGGCTATAGTTTAAGGTGAAGTATGTCGTACCAATTCGGATTGGAAGTTTTCAATCAGGATTGGTACAACACACATAAAAACATCAAAATCACTAAAACAGACTCAAAACTAAATGTCACTGTTTGGTGCATCTCCCCAATCTGGGATCGGGAGTAATTCGCCATCCCGCAGCGCGGATTCATGTGCGACAAATCCGGGGGCACAGTACCGAACGGCTTCCCAAACATTGACGCGCGGTAATCGTTGACGGTTGACAGAATCCACAAACTCATGTACGAGATAAGCATGTGAACCGCCATGTCCGCCGAGGTCTGCTGCGAGTGCCTCAGGCAGGTGTTCGTGCGTTTGTGAAGGCTGGACGATCTCTCTTTCATTTTTCCGTGCCCAAACACACCCCGCCAAACTCTGCTCGTAACTCCCTTCCGTTCCATAGATACCGCTGACGCGTTCAGAACCGGGGTGTCCAATCCGTCGAAATTCACAGATTTGCATTGTCGCCCCATTGCTCATTGTGAAAAGCCCGACTTCATTGGAGAACGGATTTTTGTGAATGGTATCTTTGCGAAACCAGTCGTCATTTGGATAGATATACCCTTGTGCGGAAACCGATGTTGCATGCGCCTTCATTACAGAAATAGGAAAGCAGGTTGAATGGGTCGGATAGTACATAGGAATATTCCCACTTTTGTCGCGACCCCACTGTGCGCCCCATCGGTTTTTCGCCACATCGTAAAGTCCGTGGTCCATATCGTGAAAATACTCAGCACGACAGTGGACAAATTCTCCGAACGCGCCCTCCGCTGCTTTCTGGCGACAGAAGGCAGTTTCCGGACGGAAATAACTCGTCTCACCATTCATATAGATCATCCCGGTTCGTTCAACGGTTCTGATGAGTTGTTCGCACTCATCCAACGATGCGGCAGCAGGGACAGCCGTATAAACGTGCTTTCTCGCCTCCATTGCTTGAATCGCCTGTGGTGCGTGCATCCAGTGCTGGGTGATAATCACAAGGGCATCTAAATCCGATTTGCAGATATCATCAAGACTTGTGTAGGTCTCAGAAATCTCAAATTGCTCTGCCCATTTTGTGAGGCGATCTTCGCGTAAATCACACAACGCAAGCCGATGTACATCCGGATGTGCCTTATACGATTGGATAAACGAGGGTCCGAACATCCCTAAGCCTACCATCCCGACACTGATACTCATCCGTCATTTCCTCCTCCGCGCTTACAAGGATTAAGGTGCACAAGTTCTGTTATGGGAAAATAGCACGTATTAGGAATCCTGTCAAGTAATTTTTCAAGATATTTGTTGACAAAACCACGAACAGTCTTATAATAAATACAAAATCGCTGTAGGGTGTTATGAGCAATTGCAAATTTCAACTGCGAGTCTTCCCTATAGGCGAAATCAAACTTCATCTATTGGAAGGAACAATAAAATGGCATTAAAAGTTGGCGTTGTCGGCATGAGTGGCATTGGGAATAATCACGCAAATTGCCACATGAATGACGACTTAGCGGAACTGGTTGCGGTGTGCGATATTGTGAAAGAGCGTGCGGACAGCGCGGCGGAACGTCTTGGTGTAAAAGCATATTATAGCGTCGCTGACATGATCGACGGCGAACCCGACCTGGATATCGTTGATGTCGGCACTGGTGGAAATGAGAACGGGAGCTGGCACTATGAACCGACGATGGAGGCTCTCGATAACGGGAAGCACGTGCTCGTCGAGAAACCGATTTCTAACGACATCGGACAAGCACGGGAGATGGTCGCGAAAGCCGCGGAAGAGGACCTCTATCTCGGCTGTAATCTGAACCACTATTTCACACCGCCCGCGGAGCAAGCGAAGAAATATATCGACGATGGACAAATCGGGGAGCAGGTTTATTGTCTCCACAAAATGGGGTTTGCTGGTGGTGAATTTAACTATAGTTACTCAAAAGCCCCGCGCTCTGATGGATTCCCCTATTTTCACGTGAAAGCCTTCCTATCGCACCCGTTTAGTGTGATGCGCCATTTCTGTGGCGATGTGACGCATGTGCAAGCCTTTATGGAACGTCCACATTTTAGGCGCGACGCAGGAGATCTAATGGTCTCTATCAACAGCATCCATCTCCGGTTTGAGAATGGGTGCATTGGTTATCTGCTAAGCCAACGCGGTGATGCTACGTTCGGTCTCGGTGGCTGGTGGAGTGTTGAACTCGCAGGCACGCGCGGCACATTCTGTATTGAAAACTGCATTGAAAAGGTGACCTATTGGCCCTCTCCGGGTTCACCCGATGGCGATGAGCCTGTTGTTACCGAATCCGGCATCGCTGATTTCGGTCAGACGTTCCCCTTACGGATTCACGCGTTCTTAGAGGATATCACGAACGGTGTGCCGAAAGAGCAGCTGCGTGCCTCTGGTAGAGATGCCCTCGCCGCGCTTGAGTACACTTGGGCAGCGATGGAATCCTACGAACAGGGTGGTATTCTCGTGCGTCCGCATCCACTTCCGACATTAAAGGGATAATTGTAGAGAGGGCGACGTAACATCCGCCCCTACAGAAGGAGAATTACATTTGAAATTAGGAGCAAATTCAGTGTTGTTCGGCGGTTACGATATGGAAACCGCCTTCAAGCATATCGCTATGGCTGGTTACGATGGCATTGAACTCTCTGCGATTGACGGGATGAGCCAGCACCTCGTCCTCGCAAACTGGCAAGAACTTGCTAACGACATTAAAGGTTTCGCAAAAACGTACGAACTGGAACTGTTAGCAATGGAGCAGCCCTCACGCGACCCAGAGAGAATGGAACTTGCATTTCAAGCGGCAGCTGAGATAGGCGTTCCGATTATCAACTGCGGTCCTGGCGGCACCTCTGACGATGAATCCGCGTGGCCCGAAGTGGTTGACTCGTTGGGGAATCTTTCGGCGCGCGCAGAACATTACGGTGTGGTGCTTTGTGTCAAGGCACATGTCGGTGCCAGCATTTATAACACGCCGACGACACTCCGCATCATGGAAGCGATCTCATCGCCAGCATTCGGAATTGACATGGATCCGTCGCATATCCATCGTGCTGGTGAAAATCCGGTGGAAGCAATTGCGGCTGTGGTCTCACGTGTCAAACACGTGCATATTCGAGATTGTAAGGGAATGGAACGGGGTCCCGGTACCCCTGAATTGCAGGCGAATGGACGCGGGGACATCGATCTTGTCGGTTACATCCGCGTTCTGCATGAGAATGGCTATACCGGTCCGTTGAACCTTGAAGTCATCGGTGCAAAAGAATATAGTTTAGAGCAGTGCTGCACGATTGCTGCAGAGTCCCGTGGACACATGCAAGCGTGTCTGCAAGCGTGCGGCGCACGGTAATTTACGAATTTAGTAGGCGGGTTTAATAGCCTGCCTACTCGTGGAACTTTCCAGTCGTATACTAAACATGAACGATCCACCATGAAGCAGAAGCTGCTTTTTGTTATACTATCAGGTGGAATTTTAATTCTTCTCAATTTCTTTTCGCCGTTCGTCCCGCTGGTGCTGACTCTGTGGTAAAAACAAGGCTATTTTATTAAGTGGCAACTTGGGTTAAATAATATAGAAGGGAGGAGAAACGCGATGAAAGACATAAAATTGCTGACCGTGCTTCTGATGTGCATCGTTTGCTTGGGCTGTGGATCTGAGAAAACTTCAAAGGAAATCTCGGAGGAAGCTAAGGACTACAATAGCCGTGGGTTAGCAAAGGCAAAGAGCGGTGAATACATGGAGGCAATTGAGATGTATAACGCCGCCATCCGACTGGCTCCCAATTACGCAGTTGCCTACAATAATCGGGGGGTTGCAAAGAAAAGGCTCGGTGGATACCAAGGAGCAATCGCCGACTATGACACCGCGATACGCTTGGATCCGAGCTTGGGGACACCTTACAACAATCGTGGGATTGTAAAGAAAAACCTTGGAGAATATAAGGAAGCAATCACCGACTATGACACCGCCATTGGGCTGAAACCGAATTACGTCAACGCCCATTACAATCGAGGGGTCGCAAAGGCAAAACTCAATCAACACAAAGCGGCGATCACGGACTATGATACCACGATTCGACTCAATCCTAAGTATACCAAAGCCTACTTCAGTCGGGGCGTATCTAAAGCAGATCTCGGTGAATACGAAGCAGCGATTGTGGATTACAATACCACTATTCAGATGAACTCGGGTGCTGCAACTGCCTACTACAACCGAGGGAACATCAAGAGCAAACTCGGTCAACATAAAGCGGCGATTGCAGATTACGACACTGCTATTGAACTTGCCCGTAAGGATGATGGTGCTGTTGCATACTTCAATCGTGCGATAGCAAAGGCTGATATAGGTGAATACAAAGCAGCAACTGTTGACTATGATACCGCCATTCGGCTGGACCCGCATGATGCGAGTGCTTACTTCGGTCGAGGATTAGCGAAGAGGGCTCTCAACAGGACTTCGGAGGCGAAACAGGACTTCCAAACCGCTTTGAAATTCGCAACACAGGCAAGCAATGCAGAACTAAAAAACGATATCGAAGATTTTTTAGGTCAAGGTGACTCAAATTCCGAAGGCTCGCAAGTGGATATAGAACTGAAAGACGATGTTGAGGACTTTCTACGCCAATTTATAGTAAAATCCGAAACTATGTGAACACTTTGAGAAGTTACTCTCCTTCTCCTTTATCCGAATAATTTACCAGAAATAAAATAGTGCGTTTGAAGCAGCAATAAGAACCGATCTGTTTCGCTACTGAAGTTGGATTTCTGATAACGGAATGCCGTTGTTAAACATTTGTATTGGTGGAATTTCCTCCTCTACTTCTGCTAATCCGCATAGCCAGTTCCATGTCAATTCACCCCTGCGCCGGTCGCGATAGGATTCTATCTCCGTTACGTACGGGTGCCTTCCTTGGTGATGGTAAGGTGGAATTTCATTGGAATCACGTACCCAATCCCGTTTGGGCATAGCGGTACGGAAGTAGGAAAACTTAATCATTCCACGTCTATCGTCATTGAGTTTTGGACCCGCCTTATGCCAAATGCCATAACGGGTCATCGCGACGGTGCCTGCTGGAACGGTGAGTGAGAGTTGTCCGAGAATATCGCCGTAGTGAGCGATCGCCTCTCTATCCACGAGTCGGTGGTGTGACCCCGGCAATATCATTGTCGGTCCATCTTCAATTTTCACCTCTTTCGGGTAGTAATAACATTGGAGATGTGTGATTCCGTATCCGTATTCGGTGATCCCGTCGGAGTGCCACGTTTGTCCGCGGTGTGCTGCTTCAAAAAGGTGATGATGCGCGCTCGTGGGCACGAGGAAATTCGCCCCCAGCAGTGAACGGACTACACCAGCCACTTCTGGATGTAATAGGACGTTCCGGCGGAATTCATCTGTAAGAACGAAGTCGTTGAGATGTCCACTCTGGACCGATTCACACTCCTGATTGAAGCCGGTATCAATGATGCTTTCTAATGTGATATAGCCGTTATGGATAAACTGCATGACATCGTGGTCATTTAGCGTTGGGTCAATGTTAATCATCGCGTTCTTCCTTTATACAAATTTTTCTAAAATAAACTCATAAGTAAGATAGGCGTTGTCAACATCCGTAAAGTTGTAGAGTTCAGGACGTGGAAATTGGACAATCCTCCATCCGTCGTTAACCGCATCCAGTACTGATGCATAGGGTGCCTCTTGCGAGGGTAGCACAGGTTCATCGGGTGCGGTTGCGTCGTACAAAGCCCACCCGCCAAGCGGTGAGCGTAGGTTCGTTGACTTAGAATAGAGATAGAGAATCAACTGCTTTTCCGAATTCAAGACAGCAGTTACATTGCGCAGGTCCGCCTCGGTCAACTCGCCCATCTTAAGTTTTTCGATACAATCTTCAAGCCATTCTTTTATCGCTGATTTCACACGAGTTTCTCCCTTCATTACGATTACTATACATTGTAGCATAAAAACGAAAATTGTGCGAAAATCTGCTTGATATTTTTGAAGGGTTACGCTAAAATAGTGGAAATCGAACCGTAATCCCCTCTAAGACTAATTGTAAACAACGCTAATAGACGAGGGGAATTTGTGTAATTCCTTAGAGGGAAAGGATCAACTATGAGATTGGAAGGAAAGGTTGCGATTGTCGCGGGTGCTGCTTGGGGTGGTATCGGGGCGGCGACTGCATATAGGTTCGCTTGCGAAGGTGCGAAAGTGGTCGTTAACACGCGCCGCCGCGAGCAAAAACTTGTTGAAACTGTAAACCGCATTCAGGATGCTGGTCGACAAGCGGTCGCTGTCATGGGAGATGTCGCCGATGAAACGACTTGGCAGACACTCGTCAAAACGGCTTTGTCGAACTATGGGAAAATAACAACCCTTGTCCATAATGCTGCCCACTCCTACACGAAAAAAGCGATTGAATTCACGCCCGAAGAGTGGAATGAAAGCCTCGGTGTGACGCTCGGCGGTCCATGGCTCGGTGCAAAGTATTGTATTCCAGAAATGATTCGTAACGGCGGTGGTTCTTTAGTCTTTATTTCTACGGTCAACGCCACAATTACGAACCCGGGATTTGGGCTTTACGGCGCAGGAAAAGGTGGCTTGAACGCCTTGACTCGCAGCATTGCACTTGATTACGGCAGGGAAGGTATCCGAGCGAACGCTATTGCCCCTGGACAGATTGTCGGCGAACGCGGTGAAGCCTCTCTCGCTGAGGATACACTGGAGGAGCAAGCCTCCCGTGATTGCTATCCGATTGGACGCTATGGGAAACCCGAAGACATTGCCAACGCTGCGCTTTTTTTGGCATCTGATGAGGCGGATTTCGTTACGGGCATCGTCTTGACTGCGGACGGCGGTTTAACTCTTCAGTCTCCAGAAGCACTCGTGCGCCCATCTTTCCGTCTTCGTTGGAGAGACGATATTCTTGTTCCGCAATCGAAAAAAGATACGTAGGGTAGTTTTGTAGAAGTGGACACCTGTGTCTATGTTTTTTCAGGAGATACGAAATGTGTGGACGATTTACTCTTACAAGTGATACTGAAGCGTTAAGTCAAACTTTCTTTAACTTTGAAGTACCGGTGAACTTGTCCCCGCGCTACAATATCTCACCGACACAAGATGTGGCTGTTATTGCAAATACATCGCCTGATACAGTGGAATCCGTAGATGCGAAACAGGTGGAATTTTTTCACTGGGGACTCATTCCGTCTTGGGCGAAAGATCCGAAGATTGGAAACAGAATGATTAACGCCCGTTCGGAAACGCTTTCGGAAAAACCTTCGTTCCGAAATGCCTACAAACACAAGAGATGTCTCATCTTAGCAGATGGCTACTACGAATGGCAAAAGATACCCGGTGACAGGCTTAAACAACCGGTCTACATCCGTCTTAAATCTCAGAAACCGTTCGCGCTCGCGGGGTTGTGGGAGACATGGCAATCGCAGGATATGGATGAACCGCTCCGTTCCTGCACTATTATTACATGCCCACCGAACGCTTTGTTGGAAGAAATTCACCATAGAATGCCTGTGATTTTGCCACAAGACGCTTATGAGGAGTGGCTTGCGGCAGAGGCACAACCGAGCAGTGCACTTCAATCGCTTCTTGTCCCTTATTCTGATGAGGAGATGGAAGCGTACCCGGTGTCAAGATTCGTTAATCGTCCTACGAACAATTCACCGGAATGTATCGCTCCTTTTGAAATTACATAATAACCAAACGGCTATGAAACCGGCAAAGTGTCCTCAACGCTTACGCCGAGACAGGAAAGGAATTATGTCGAAACCGAGTAAAGAGCAGATGCTCTTCATGTATCGTAAAATGTTAGAGATTCGTCAATTTGAAGAAGCCGCGGGGACACTTTATCAAAGTGGTCAACTTCCCGGCTTCCTTCACCTCTATATTGGTGAGGAAGCCACAGCAGTCGGGGTTTGTGCGCATTTGGAAGACGATGATTACATCACCAGCACACATCGCGGTCACGGTCACCTCATCGCAAAGGGTGGCAAACGCGATCGGATGATGGCAGAATTGTTCGCACGCACGACCGGCTATTGTAAAGGGAAGGGTGGTTCGATGCACATTGCCGATAAAGAGACCGGTATTTTGGGTGCCAATGGCGTTGTCGGTGCGGGCATTCCACTCGCTGCGGGTGCTGCACTCTCCGCGAAACTACGCGGCACGAAGCAAGTGGCAGTGTCCTTTTTTGGCGATGGCGCGACGAATCAAGGCGTATTCCATGAGACGCTTAATCTCGCGGCTGTTTGGGAACTACCGGTCGTTTTTGTCTGTGAAAACAATCGGTTCGGTATGGGAACACCGCAACGGGAGCATCAGCGGGTAGAGGATATTGCTGCTGTTCGCGCCCCTGCTTATGACATGCCCGGTCTCACCGTCGATGGGAACGATGTGCTCAAGGTCTACGCTGCGGCCGATGAAGCCGTCACACGGGCACGTGAAGGCGGCGGACCAACGCTCCTCAACTGCGATACCTACAGATTCCGTGGGCATCATATCGGTGACCCCGGTACATCCTATCGCGACCGTGAAGAGGTACAAGAGCAGGAACGGCAACGGGATCCGATTCGGAGACTTGTTCAAGTCCTCACTGAAGAAGAGGGTGTGAGCGAAGATGAACTCTCAGCACTGGAGACGGAACTCGCAAACGAACTTGAGGAGGCACTTGAATTCGCCAAGAGCAGCCCTGAACCGCTTCCAGAAGACGCTTTGAATGACGTATACGCTGGCTCCATTCAGCCGTGATTATGATACAGAACTCTAATTGGGTTCGCCCTTGCTGGCGAGGTGTTTTTGCTTGGGTATTTCCTATAGCAACCTCGCCTGACTTCAAAAAACCCAAATAGTCAGGGGTTTTTAAACATGCAAAACGCAACTACGACAGGCAAAATGTCTCCATCAGAACTCGCTGAATGCAGGGAAAATCTTAAACGTCAGTGGGAAAATCGTCAAGTTGATAAAGAGCTGCTCCAACGCGCGTGGGAGACCGCGCGTCGTCTTGCTACTGTCCTTTATCGAGACTTTGGTGCGACGAAAGTTGCTGTCTTCGGATCTCTCACTGAACCGGAACGGTTCACCGAAAACTCAGATATTGATATTGTTGTTTGGGGGGTCTCATATAACAAATGCTTGGACGCGCTCTGGGAGACAAAAGGCTTGAGTTCCGAGTTTAAGATAGATATTATTAACTTTAAATCCATTAACAGTTTATTCCGTGAGCGGATTCTGAGTCAAGCTGTCCCTATCGATAAAGCAGGAACAGACATTCTCACACTGGTAAACACATCAGTCCCGGAAAATGGAGAAACTTACATAGTGAATCGGAACAAACTCATTCAACGCATCTCTGATGAACGCACAAAAATAGAAAGAACCGTCCGAGGCATCGCGAATGCATTACAAGATATTGAAATCATTGCCGCTAATCACAAAAAATATGTAGAAAAGACAATCGCTTCTGATCTCGCTGAAGTTTACAGCGGCATTGAGAGAATTTTTGAGCGAATTGCCCGTGAGGTAGATATGCAAATACCGGGAGGGCATCGCTGGCATAACGATCTACTTGAACAAATGGCAGAACGGCAATCAGAACGTCCACCCGTGATTTCCCCAAACACTTTATCAAGATTAAAAGAACTTTTAGACTTCCGACACAAAGTCAATAACATTTATCGCTATGAGTTGATTTACGAAAAAGCCGAAGAACATGCCAAACCGATTGGAGACCTATTTGCAACCGTTTCTAAAGAACTGGATACGTTGATCGCCTTTTTAACCGAAACCGAAGGCACTCATGAAGGTTGATGACCCCCCAAAATCACACGGTGTGACATGGAAATCTATTGCTATTACGCTCGTGTTGATTCCGTTTAATTTTTACTGGATCATTGCGGGCGAAGTTGGGCTTGTAGGTTACGCACTGAATACTTACGCCGTGCCGTTTTACAACGTCGTCTTTGTTGTTTTTGCCTTTACCCTTCTCAATATTGCGACTCGCCGCCGATTATTCACCGACGCGGAACTCCTCACAATATACATTCTACTCAGCACGGCGTGTGCTTTTCCCTCTATTACGCTGATGACGATTCTCGTCACGACCATCGGGCACGCTTTCTGGTTCGCAACCCCCGAAAATGAATGGAAACAACTCTTCTGGGATTACCTTCCGAAGTGGCTTCTTGTGGACGACCCAAAAGCGTTGACAGGATATTATACGGGTGAATCTAATCTTTCTACACTGGATATCCTCGGTGCGTGGATAGTGCCAATCTTGTCTTGGGCAGCGTTCATGACAGTGCTTATCCTTGTGATGTTGTGCATCAACGTCATCTTGCGGAAACAGTGGGTAGAACGCGAACGGCTTGCCTATCCGATAACGCAGATTGCGTTCCACGTCACTCACAATACGAAATCGCTGTTTTCGCACCGCATTACATGGCTCGGATTTGGGATCGCGGCCTCTATTGCTATTCTCAACGGTTTGAGTTTTCTGTATCCGACGCTTCCTACCTTACCCATTAAGCGCATCGGTGGTTGGCGTGGGTTTGGACATCTGTTCACGGAAAAACCTTGGAACGCCATCGGTGGTGTCAGCATGTCCTACTACCCATTCGTTATAGGGCTTGGGCTGTTGATGCCGCTCGATCTTTCGTTCTCCAGTTGGTTTTTCTTTATTTTTTACAAGGCGCAGTTAGTTTTTGCGAGTGCTGCTGGGTTATCCAGCCTACCGGGATTTCCCTACATTGATCGGCAGTGCTTTGGTGCTGCCATAGGGATTTTCATCTCCGTATTAGTGCTGAATCTGCGTCATTTCCGAGGTGTATTCCGTATCGCGCGTCGCCGTACAGGTGAAGATGCCGATGAACCTATTTCCTATAGGTTTGCGCTCTGGGGCATTGTCGGAGGGCTTGTCTTCCTTTTTATTTTTTCGGGACGCATTGGTATGTCCTTCTGGTTGATTCCGCTCTTTTTCGCAATTTATCTCATCATCGTCTTAGTGCTCACACGGATGCGTGCAGAACAGGGATTTCCGGTGCATGCGATGGAAAATATGCCGAACCATCATATTCTCGTTGACAGCTTCGGGACGCGGATGCTTGGCACAAACAATCTCGTTGCTCTGACACTCTACCGTTGGTTCAATCGGAGCTATACAAGCAACCCGATGCCGCATCAGTTAGAAGGTTTCAAACTCTCGGAACGTTCTGGGATCGCACCGCGGCGGTTGTTCTTCGCGCTATTAGGTGTCTCAGGGTTCGCTGCTGTGATGGTATTTGGGGTTATCCTCTATCTCTTTTACACGTATGGTGCTTTGAACATGAGTGGGAGCAGTAGTTGGGCAACAGGTTTCGGTGGGCGAGTGTTTAATGGACTTCAGCGTTGGATCTATTACCCGACGGAGCCGAATTTCTATGCCACTGGTGGTATCGTCTTCGGTTTACTCTTTTCGACGCTCCTGATGTTTATGCGGGCGCGTTTCTTCTGGTGGCCCTTCCATCCAATCGGGTTTGTTGTCTCCAGTGATTGGGGGATGCGGTATTTATGGAGCTGTATGTTGGTGAGTTCGATTATCAAGTGGAGTGTTCTAAAGATTGGTGGACCGCGTGCATCGCAGCAGTTAGTGATGTTCGCGATTGGGTTGATGTTGGGTGATTTTACGGTCGGTGGTATCTGGAGCCTTGTCAGTGTGGTTACACAGCAGCCGATGTATAACTTCTGGCCGTAGCCTGATTTAGCGAATTTTCATTTGCAAGCGGATTTGAAATATGTTAGACTTAAACAGGATCCACCTAAAAACTACAGCATTTGACTTCCCTGTCGGCGAAAAGGAGTTACTACAATGTCAGAGAAAATTTCATCAAAAGCCCCAAAACCGAGTTTACCTGATCAGAAGAGGGCAGCGGCAAACAGCGATGTGCCACCACCGAAAAAAAAGAGCAAGCCCGTGCCACCCCCAGATTATACATTAGAGGAACTCCTCGAAAACATACCCGAACCGAGTTCCAAAGTACCAGACCCAGATTTTTCTGGTGAAGTGGATACAGGACGGCCAGTAGGCAAGGAGGTCTGGTAAGTACTATTATGTATACACCCCGGCGCGGTGATATAGTCTGGATTGACTTCGATCCACAAGCAGGACATGAGCAAGCAAATGAGCGTCCCGCGCTTGTCCTATCAGATGAACAGTATAATCGCAGGTTATGGCTAGCGATTATGTGTCCAATTACAACGCGCCGCGCGCCTTATCGAAAAGATCTTGATGTCTCTATTCCACCGAGGGTGGCGATCCGCAACAAAGACTTCACAGGATTTATTGAATTGACCGGCGTTATTCAGGCCGATCATATCAAGAGCCTTGATTGGTTAGAAAGAGGAGCAAGGTACGCAGGCGAGATGCCTAACGATACACTGAATCAGGTTCTACAAATCGTTGGGACTCTCGTGAAAATATGGTAGATAAACAAGTGAAAGAGAATCGACTTCCGCAATTCGGCTTATGTCTTAATAACGAAGGCTATCCGGTTTCTCTTGAGGTAGGAAAGGTATATCGCGTTATTCGTGATACCAAAGCAGCAAACCACGGCTATATCCGCGTCATAGATGAAAGTGGCGAGGACTATGCCTATACAACTAACCGTTTTCACTTAATTCAACTGCCTATTGCTATTGAAAAGGCACTATTGGCAGCGTCACCGAGATAGGGTATATTTTGCGGTAATTAAGAGTTCATCACCATGATGGGGACAGATATTTTTCCGGCGTGCTATCGCTATAATAAGTTTCCACGATCCTTATGTAGGATTTGATCCAATACCACCTCCACAGTTGTTCAGAGAGAATTAAACCCATTTCAGCAATCCAATACTAACTTCCACAAAATTACAATGAATGCAGTAATAGAGCAATAGTCAGTTACAGCATGTGATTAACCAGAAAATAAAAACAAGAAGCAAATAATTGAGACGGGAGAGTCGAAAAAGTCCTCCTGTCTCTTTTTTATTGCACGCCAACCCATTTCATGCTATCCTATTCTCTAAGGAGATAGCGATATGCATCAACCCACAGAAAACCATCGCACAGCGAAAGATTTATCGCCTGAAGAATTAGCGGAATGCCGTCGACGGCTTGATCAACACCTCCAGAATCGGAAGGTAGATGAGGCGTTGCTACAACGCGCCTGGCAAACGGCACATCGGGTTGCAGCGATGCTTTATGAAGACTTCGGTGCAACACAAGTCGCTGTCTTTGGATCACTCGCGGGACGGAAATGGTTCTCGAAAGGGTCAGATATTGATATTGTTGTCTGGGGTCTCCCTGGTGACACATATCTTGACGCGTTGTGGGAAACCAGAAACTTTAGTCCAGAATTCAAAATCGATCTCGTCAACTTCCATAGCGCGAAAGGACGATTTCGCGAGCGGATCCAGAGCCAAGCTCTTCCTATTCAAAGAGGCGAAACAGACTTTAACAAATTGACCACTAACTGTCAGGTAAACCATACGAAAACAGCGGACACTTACGACGTGGATAAGCAAGATCTTATTGAACGAATTGCTGATGAACGCAGAAAAATAGGACGAACTGTCGAAGAAATTAAGGTCCGCCTGAAAAAAATGGAAGAGGCATCTGCTGAAGATTTGGCAGATCTCAAAGACTTGATTGCCATGCGTCTTCCTGTTTTCTATATGGGAGTAGAGAACATTTTCAAACGAATTGCTGAAGAAATTGATATGGATGAACCTCAAGGAAAAAACTGGCACACAGACTTATTACAACAAATGTCAACGTCACGCGCATCGCGTCCATTTGTGATTTCTGAAAAAACGGTCACCGCTTTAACGCTTATTTTAAAGTTCCGCCACCGTGTTAGAAACATCTATGTATTTGAATTGGAGATCGAGAAAACGGTTGAGAACGCACAGCAAGTCTGCAATATATTTGACGATCTATCTACAGAACTGGACGCGTTCATAATGTGGCTGAAGAAAGAAGAAAATGACTGAACAAACCCTTCTCCAACAAATTACAGACTTCTGCCGCTTGCTCCGACAGATGGGTATCAATGTGAGCACGACCAATCAACTGAGTTGGTGTGAGAGTGTTCATCTCATCGACATCGGTGAGCGGGAGGCGTTTTACCATACGGCGCGGACGAACCTTATCGCTAATGAAACAGATCGGGAGATATTTGATACCGCCTTCAATCTGTTTTGGCGATACCCGCGTCCCGAATTTCAAGCTGTTGAGACAGAGGAGGAGCCAGCTGAACCGTCCAGTCTCCAAGAGCTCTCCGATGCTACCGATGAGCAAGATGTCATAGAACAGTGGTTGGATGCCGAGACAGAAGACGATGAGGAAGAAGGAGAGGAAGACGACCCGCTCGCTTATAGTGTAGAAGAAGTACTGACGCGGAAAGATTTCAGCGAATTTACAAAAGAGGATATGGAGAAAGCACGGGAAATCGTGGCGAAATTAGCGGCAGTGTTGGCGACAAAACTCAGTCGTAGAAAAGTCGTTGGTAAAAAGGGTAAAATTATCGACTTCCGACGAAGTTGGCGAAAAAGTCTTGTACACGGTGGCGAACCACTCGAACTCATTCGGAAACAGCAGAAGATTAAGAAGACCAAGATTCTACTCCTCTGTGATGTCAGCGGTTCTATGGATTGTTATGCCAAGTTTCTCATCCAATTCATCTACGGCATGCAACAGGAGTTAAGAGAGGTAGAAGTCGCTGTCTTCAGCACACACCTGACAGATATTACAGGACTTCTCCGTCGAAAGGGGTTAGCGGAGGGATTGAACGAAGTGGCGAATGTTGTGCCGGACTGGTCGGGTGGAACAAAAATAGGCGAAAGTTTATTAGAATTCTGTCGGGAGTTTGCGCCTTCTCTATCGGCGTATCGTTCGGTTGTCATTCTTATCAGCGATGGATGGGACCGAGGTGATGTAGATATGTTGCGCCGTTCCATGGAGATGATCCACCGACATGCTTATCGTCTCATCTGGCTCAACCCGTTGCTCGGTAGTGACGGCTATCAACCGATCTGTCGAGGCATTCGTACGGCTTTGCCATACGTAGACTATTTCCTCCCAGCACATAATTTGGAAAGTTTGGCGCAGTTGACAAAGATATTGATTCCGATCTGGGCACGATGAATGGTGCCCACAAACTAAAACTACGATAAGGAATTCTAACTATGCAAGTTCAAGCAGCAGTGATGCTCCAGCCAGGGCAGATAGAAATCCGTGAATTTGAGAAACCGTCTCCTGCAGATGACGCGCTCCTCTTACAAGTCGATGGAGTCGGCATTTGTGGGACTGATAAGCACGTGTATCTCGGGCACGTTGACCTGCCATTCCCTATCATCCCAGGACATGAAGTTGTTGGTACGGTTGCTGAGATCGGCAAAAATGCGAATCAGGTAATGAATGTGATGGGCGGTCCCATTAAAGCTGGCGACCGTGTAACTGTGGTGCCTGGCTCAAAAAACTGTGGTGGATGCTACTACTGTTTGCATGTGCCGGGTCGCGCGACTTTGTGTTCCAACAGAAGGATATACGGCTTTGGCAACAGCGAAACTCCACCCTATCTAAACGGCGACTTCGCTGAGTATACGTATATCCACGGCAATTCTTGGGTGTACAAAATACCAGAGGGTATCCCGGAAGAGATTCGCGTCTTGACAGAACCTGTGGCAGTCGCAACGCGTGTTGTTGGACGTGCGTATGCCCCCGGTCTGCCGCAAGTGGGAGATGGATATAGTATTGGGAGTCGGGTAGCGGTTCTCGGATGTGGACCGATTGGTCTCCTCGTCGTTGCTGTTTTACGAGATAGTGGTGCCGGTACTATCATTGCCACCGATCTCGTTGACAGCAGGTTAGAGATGGCGAAACAGATGGGGGCAGATGTGGTCATCAATGTCGGGGATACCACACCTGAAGAGCGGGTAGAACAGATCCAGGACCTCACAAACGGTGTCGGTGTGGATATTGTGATCGAGTGTGCAGGATTGCCAGCAGTTTTCTCCGAGGCATTGGACGTGGTGAGACGAGGCGGGAAGGTTATCGAAGTCGGACATTACACAGATTCTGGGGATACCCAAATCCGACCTTACCAGATTTGTAACAAAGATCTGGACGTTTGCGGGGTATGGGCATATCCACAAATTCAGTTTCAAACGGCGTTGGACTTCCTCCAGATAACACGTGCCCCGTTGCATGAATTGATAACACATCATCTGCCGTTGCATCAATTAGAAAAAGGTATTGATATGCTTGGGCAAGAAGGGGTTTACAAGATTGTTATTGAACCGCAATTGTAGCGACGACAGAAATTTGCGAGTGCGGTTTCCAAAGGCTTAAAGTTACCAACCAAGATCATAAATGAGACGAAAAAATGAAAGACCACAGAAGAACGTTCATCCTAATTTGTTGCTGTATGCTGTTAAGCTCCTTAATTGAGGTTAAAGCCGGGGCTGCAGATAGTGAATCGCCAGACGGAGTGCCCCTCTATAAAACCATAGAAAGTGCGAAAACCTACATCGTGCAGCACCAAAACTCAGATGGCGGTTGGCCCCTGGTCCCCGGTGAGGATAGCAATGTAGAGAGTACTGCTTTCGCTATTTGGGCATTGATCGATGCAGGCTGGGGCACCGGATCGCAGGTAATCCGAACAGGCGTTCAGTATCTCAGAAATAAGCAGTGGGATAACGGAAGCTGGAACAACAACACCGCGCATACCACTTTTGCGCTCGTCGCCTTAGCGACAGCAGAGACCGATCCAGAAGTGCGTTTTAGAGGGCTTCGCTGGTTAAAAAAAGCACAGAAAGCCAGCGGCGGATGGGGCAAAAAAGAGCGGAGTCCCGACAACATTCTTTATACGGCTGCTGTGTTGGCAGGATTCAGACGGCTCGGCTTTGAACGGAATTTTGAACCCATCTCCAAAGGTGCGGAGTGGCTTGAAAAGGGCATTAATTTTGACGGCGGCTGGGCATTGGAACGCGGGAGCCGGTCGGACGTTTTTGTGACATCCTGGGTAATACAAGGGTTAGAGCCTGTTTATGACATCGATTTCCAGATGGCATGGCTGAAGCAGTTTCAGAATGATGATGGCGGATTTGGTAGATATAAGGCGAGTCCGAGTGATCCAGAAATCACGGCTATCGCTATTATGGCACTCGCCGCTGGGAATGATCCGCTCAATACGCGTCGGATCGCTATCAATTATCTGACAAATGTACGGCAAGCGGACGGTAGCTTCGTCAGCAATACCCCGATTGAATTGACGAAACCGACTTCCAATTTACAGTCCACCTGTTTTGTGCTCATCGCCATCCACGCCAAAACGGCAGATGAATTGAAGGTGCAATGATGTAATGGGCAAAATGCGAAAGCCGTGCCTCTATCTCCGCTCATCAGCGATCGTAGACCCCGGCATGATGTAATGTATACCTTTGGTGAGTTGGGCGACTTGACGCTGAAAGTTGTCCCCAAGTGTGTTACTACTCATAGAGGTAATACCACCAATAACGTAGACACGGGCAAGTGCCCCTCGGCATACTGAAATTGCTCTCCCCGCGGTATACCCTTTTTCTGGACGCTTGCTCGTTGATTCATCTGTGACGATGATAAGGACAAGGTCGCGTCCCTGTTCTGTCCGGAGTTTCGGTACGCCTTCAATGATCGCATCCAGTAGATGCTCATCACCGATTTTTGGCAGGCGAAACAGTGCTTTCACCTGTTCCGGCTCCAACGGCGGTCTGGTTACGACGACTGTGCTTTCACCACCACTGACCGCTGTCCAAAACCGGATAATCCCAAATTGATAGTCCAATCCAGATGCTTTGAACACCGAAACCATCAGATCTAAGCCATCACAAGCCGGATCTGTTTTGGTTTCCATGCTCAGGCTATAGTCGAAAACGAACACTATATCTACTTTGCCGGGTCTACTTTCAACGAGGTTTTCGGCAATGCGCTTAAACAAGCCATCAATTCGGAGGAGTGCCTTGTCCGCTATTGTCTCACCACTCCGAATGCGTTGACCATCCATCCGCTGCTGGTTTGAATCAATTGGGTACCATACGCCGCCGGTTTCGTCGGTAAGTTCCGCTTGAACTTTCTCGCTAATGCCGATGAAGTTGAGCTGCGCGTTGTTTTGTCGGCAGAGGTCAACAATCTGTTTACTAATTTTGCTTTTGGCTTTTGCTTCTGTCCATGAAGTCCGCAGCCGTGAGTTGGTAACCACAACAAACTGCGTCGTTACATCCTCACGGAATTCCAACTCATTCAAACCTTTCATGATTGCATCAAGTCCATACCCAGATTCAGAAATGTCAGTCTCGACCCGCGCCTCTCGCAGAGCATTTTCAATACCAATGTAGTCAAATGTCCATTGATGAAATGTGTATCTCGGTTCCCCTTGCCCTGATTTAAAATTCACGAGAGCAAATCTGTAGTCCATCGTTTTTGCTTCTATAACGGTGAGCATATCGACGAGTTTCTTTTCAAGGATAGCAACGGGTGCGAACATCTGTTGGCTAACGTCAACGACAAACACAATATCCACCTTCGGGTTTTGTGCGTGTTGCGTTGTGCGTTCTGCAATGTCTTTAAGGCTTGCGCCTATATCTGCCCTGAGGGTCTTTTCCTTCTTCGCTGCTGGATCCACCATAATTCTATGTTTTCGTCGAGGCGGACGAACTTGCGCTGCTGCTTGCAATGTGGATACCAACATACCCACTACACACAAGCAACATATCCACTTTTTCATATCTCTTCTCCGATTAAAATTCGACCAAAAGCTGCGGTACAATGTGACATCCACTAATACGCCTCCAAATCAATCTCCGCCTCGCTAAAGCGGAGGTGTGCTTGATTGACTAAAGTAACAATAGCATCCCACTGTTTGCGCGTTTCGTCAGAAATCCCGTCCCTTTCAAGTGCGTCAGCAAATTTAAGAAGGGTTTCGCTAAATTTGTCTTGTAGATAGACGTACTCGTCCATTTGATCTGCGTTCTTAGGTGGCTCGAAGTCCGAGATGACCTTTGCATATTTAGCGAGCCGTTTCGCTGCTTCAATGGCTTTCTCTTTGCTTTCTTTCTCATCGAAATAATCGACGATAACGAAGTAGTCATCTACCATCAAGGTCATAAGTGCTTTAAGGTCTTCAACATCAGGCATCTCTTCCTTTGGAATATCAGGCTCTGGTGCTTTCTCTGCATCA
Organism: Candidatus Poribacteria bacterium; assembly: GCA_022821965.1. Classification (GTDB taxonomy): domain Bacteria; phylum Poribacteria; class WGA-4E; order WGA-4E; family WGA-3G; genus WGA-3G. The sequence continues at coordinate 316,328 of JAJECN010000015.1, read as the reverse complement.
GCTTCCGGTTCCTGTTTCAGAAAGAGAGCATAACTCATTACCAATGTCTTTTTCGGAATTAGAGCGACCGCGTTTGCGGCATCTTCATGTCTTTCAGCAGTTTTAACATCTATCCCAACCTTGAAAGTATCTTCTATGCCCATACCGATGAACTGCTTGAGAAATTCCTCGCTTGCGATTGCATCCGATTCCTTGTGATCATAGACCTCCACTCTGACGACCCTCCCCTGCATGTTCAAACCGACAGCACCGTTGATGACACCACTCGGTCCCTCTACACCAACCAACAAAACGAGACCCATCGGTTTCTTCTCTCGGATTGGAATATAGAAGATCGGCTTCTGATCTTCTGTCCGAAGTTTAGCACCGAGTTCCTTCTCAATAGAAATTATCTTGTCTGAAGAAAGGATAGGGTTTCGCTGAACAAATTTCTTGGCTTTTGGGAAGATAGCCACTAACTTCTGTTCGTGCCACTCTTTTTCATGAACGTCGGCAAGTAATGGTATGCTTAGAATAAAAAAGACAAGCCCAAGCAGAATTCCAGCACGAGACTGAGGGTAAGTTTTAAAAAACATCTGTAGTCCCCTTATAGTATTCCAAATATTTTTATCTACATGCAAGTTTTTTGCTATTTCTGCAAGTTTATCAGAGATATTGATTTTTAGAAAGGCTTTTATTTAATTGCTGCTACACAGATGTCGCCCTACTGAGGCTGAAATGCGTTCCAAAATCGGGGTTAGAAACCCTCCTACAAGGGAAATGAAACGCTTAATACTAAAACTTTACACACCCAGAAATTAAGACAACTCACGAACGACTCAATTCTCTCGCTTACAACCCTAAGATTTCTAACCGAAAGGTGATACTATGGCGGTTTAATAATAACGCTTCAACGTCCGGTCTGGTAGGAACGTTAACTTTCGGGTTTAAAAAACTGAACTGATAGCCGAGCATCCCTTTTAACTGTGCGACCTCAAAGATACTGTCAATCAGTCTTACGCTGAGACCAGTAGACGCTTCCGCACCAAAAGTATTCTGAATATTCGCTGGTGCAGCGAATTGCTCAGTAAAATCGTAGAAATTTGTTCCGAGTCCGATAAATGGTGTCCATTTCCCACGTCCACTCAGTGTCAGCATCATACCAACAGTCTCAACATTCAACATGCCGAAGGGCAGGATATCATCGCTATTTCCGCGAGTATCCACAATGGAACTGCTGAACGGAACTGAGAACCGGAGTGCAGGTGTCAATTGAAATCCGATAGAGAATTCTTCGGTGCGTGCGGTTTCCAATTCGTTATTGGTGATTACCAATCCGCGACCAGTGCTTATTACGCTACCTTTTGCGACATGTAAATATTTTTCAAGTTCAAGGGCAGTGCCGACAGTTGGAAACCCGATAAGACCGGCAAATATACAGATGCTGAATGTAGTTAGAAGTTTCATGATTCCTCCATTGACTTCACAGTGCGATCAGAAATCTTTCTACCGCTGGCGAACCCAGTGTTCAACGGGATAGAAAAGAGAAAACAACACAGGTGCCAAGATAAGGTTAGCCACCGTTGCCGAGACCATTCCGCCGAAGGTAGGGACCGCGATAGGCTTCATCAATTCCGCGCCAGTAGTAGTGCTGATTTCTGCTAACATGATTGGTAACAACGCCAAGATTGTAGTTGCTGTGGTCATGATGATGGGTCGGACGCGCAATAAGCCAGCATTGATTACTGCTTCGTCAATAGGTTCACCGCCTCGGACGCGTTCCAGTAGGTATTCAATTAAGACTATTCCGTCTTCAACAGCTATACCAAATAAGGCTATATACCCCACCCAGACTGCTGTACTGTATTTAATAGCGTAACCGCCGCCGAGTGCCTCCGGTACGTATGCCATCAACCACTGCATCCACATGCCACCGATGAATGCAAAGGGGATTGCAAAGAAAATTGAAAACATCGCAGAAGGCGACTTGAATTGAAGGTATAGCAACATGAAGATGACAGCGATACATACTGGTACGACAATCGTTAATCGATTGCGGGCTTCCAATTCAGCCTCGTACTGTCCGCTAAAAGCATAGAAGTAACCTTGCGGTAGTGTCGGCTTAATCTTTTCATCGAGTGTCTTTTGGGCTAATGCGACAAAGTCAACCAGTCCGATGGTGTCAACGTCCACATCACAAAAGACGCGAGAAAAGAGTAATGTATTTTCGCTGGCGATCTTCGCAGGCCCAGGTCGTCTTTCGATTCTTACGAGTTGCTCAAGCGGAATATGCAGTCCTTTTGGTGCTGGCACGAGGACGCGCTTAAGTGCTTCAATATTATCTCGCAATTCTCTCATGTAACGGATACGAATCGGAAATCGTTCTCGTCCCTCAACGGTATAAGTTAAATTCATTCCACCAATTGCTGTCATGATGATTTGTTGTACTGTTTTGATTTGGATGCCGTAGCGCGCGGCTTCTTCTCTGTTAATGTGAAATTCAAGGTACGGCTTATTTCCAATGCGCTCGGCATAGGGACCCTGTGCTCCCTCAAGCTTAAGGAGTTCCTGCTCAATCCGGACGGCAATTTCTTCAATTTTCGCAAGGTCTTTACCAAACACTTTTATTCCAATTGGGGTTTGTATACCCGTTGCAAGCATATCAACGCGATTGCGTATGGGCTGCGTCATAATAGGAGAAACTCCCGGCATTCGGGTAGCCTCCGTCAGTTCGGTGATGAGTTCATTACGGTTTTTGGTCCGGAAGTAAGTCTTATGCTTGAGGATAGGCTCAATTTCTTCAGCAATCCGATGAAGTTTCGCTTCGGTCTCAGATTCACCTATTTTAACCTGTTCCAATCCCATCCCACCCATTCGTTTTTCAGCGAGGAGTTCTTCTAAAAGGATTCGTAATAACCAAATGCGATACAGGTGTTCGCGCTCGTCAACCGACAGATAAGAGTTATGATATGTTGTCGCTAAGGTATCAAACCTTTTTACGGTCGCCGTAACAACATCACCCAGAAAATCAGCATTGATATGACTGGCATGTTCCTCGCTTATCAGCCTATCGTGTGTTAAACGTTGGACAAGATCGGACACGAGTTCTTCCGTTGAATTGTGTTTAACCGCCCGTCGGGGCCACTCCGCTGGATCAATTATATTGACAATGGTTTCAAACATGCCAATTGGAGCAGGATCGGTTGCCGTTGCTGCTCGTCCCAATTTTCCCACCACAAGTGAAACCTCTGGAAATCGATTCATAATCAAATCTTGCTTCGCCATTACATCTTTTGCTTGCGTAATTGAAGCACCGGGAAGCAGCACCGGCATAAACAGCAGCGCACCTTCGTTAAGTGGGGGCATGAATTCCTGCCCAATATTTTTGTAGAAAGGGGTCAGTGGTATACTTGCGATAAAAATAAGCAGCGCCAAGATAACAACAGCGAGTTTCGTCCAAACATTCTTTACAGCCAACTGAATAATCGGACGATAGCTGGTTCTGAGTACCCACGTAATCCCATCGGCTAACTTTCTCAGGGGCCAGCTGAGTAGCGCAAAGAACTGTGCTACGAGTTTGGAAACTATACCTGTCCGAGTACGGGTTGGGTCCGCGAGTAGAAATGACGCTAAAACTGGAACCAGACTAATCGCTATGAGGGCGGCACCGATCATAGCGAAAGTTTTTGTATAGGCAAGTGGTTTGAAGAGTTTACCCGCTTGGCCGGTAAGAGAAAAGACAGGTATGAAGGCAACGATAACAATGAGCATCGCAAAGAAAATGGGTGGGCCCACCTCTTTAGCAGCACGGGTTGCAACCTGAAGTTTGCTTTCATCTCCGTGCGGTTCTCGTAAATGTCGCGTGATATTTTCTGTCATTACAATACCGGCATCTACCATGACCCCAATCGCGATGGCGATGCCCCCCATCGACATGATGTTCGATGGTAAACCAATAATCCGCATGCCCACAAACGAAAGCAGAACCCCCATTGGTAAGACAAGTGCTATTATCAAACTACTCGAAACTTGCCCCAAGAAAAGCAATATGACAACTGCAGCGACGATGATTTCCTCTGTCAATGTTTCCTTTAGCGTGTCTGTTGCGCGGTGAATGAGATGGCTCCGGTCATAAAACGGGACAATTCGGACCCCTGACGGAAGCCCAGGCGTGAGCTCCGCTATCTTCGCTTTGACATTCTCAATCACACGTAACGGATTATCACCGTAGCGCATTAACACGACCCCGCCGGTTGCTGGGATGCCTGCTTTGTCTAAAGCTCCGCGCCGAAAGTCAGGACCTTCGCTGACTGTTCCAAGGTTTTTGACGTAGATAGGTACGCCGTTATGCTCCTTGACAACGATGTTTTCTATATCCTCGATGCTTTTGATAAATCCCAAACCCCGAATCAGGAATTCCATTCCGCCTTCTTCAATGACCTTGGCACCAACATCAAGATTGCTGCCTCGGACAGCGTTATAAACCGCTGATAACGGCACATTATAGGCTAATAACGTATTCGGATCGATGTCGATCTGATACTGTTTAACATATCCACCGACCGAGGCGACCTCGGAAACGCCATCAGCAGAAGCGAGGTAGTACCGAACCGTCCAATCTTGGAGTGTCCGAAGTTCATGAAGCTCCAAATTGGAGGCAATAAGCGTTTCTCCATCTTCCGGACAGGTGCCCGGCTCGGCATAACGTTCCGTCGGATGATTAGGGCAATAGTACCCATTCTCAACGGTGTACCAAAATACTTGTCCAACGCCCGTCGCATCGGGACCGAGGACCGGTACAACTCCGTCTGGCATATCTTTCTGTGCGAGATTCATACGCTCCAGTACACGTGTGCGAGCCCAATAGAAATCGACATCATCCTCGAAAATAATGTTGATGTAACCAAAACTAAACATTGAGGTTGCGCGAACATCTTTGACATCGGGAATCCCAAGCATGGTAATGCTCAACGGATAGATAACTTGATCTTCAATATCTCGTGGGCTTCGCCCGGGCCAATCCGCGAAGACAATAACTTGGTTTTCGCCGATGTCCGGCATAGCATCAATTGGTGTCCGGTTCAATGCCCACCAACCCGCCATTGTGACAAATACAAAGATAACTAACACCAACAGGCGGTTCTTCATACAGGTTTCAATAATTCGGTTAATCATTTTTTCTCTCGCTTCTTATAGGTGTATTTTGTCAGCGGAACTTTACTCTTAAGAATGATTCGCCGGAACAACTCCAGATAAAAGCTGAGGAAATCTTCAGTAAGACTATGCATTTTTATATAAACGTGCGTCTGGGTAAACCCTGGAGCTGATCCTTAGCGTTGATTATTGGTAGACGGCACGACGGAGCGTGCCTACTACTTTGCACAGAAATTTTCAAGTGTGTAAGTCCTATCCGAGTTAATGTTGATGAACAGGGGGTTTTGATTCTTCTTCACCACCGAGTGCCCCACCATAAGCACCGGATGCGGAACCTGTTAGTTGCGTCTGCGAGTCTATCAAGAAATTGCCATGGGTGACGACCATATCGCCAGGCGTAAGTCCGCTCACAATTGGATAGTATCGACGTTTGGTTTCTGAATCGCCCGATGTTCCCCAAGCTTCGGGACCCACCTCAACTTCAACCTGTTCATAACCTGATTCACCGCGATCAATGAAGACAATTTTCCGCAAACCGGTGTCAATGACTGCGCTCTTCGGTATAGTTAGGACTTCACCTGTCATGTGGAGGGGTTTCCCATCACGTGGACATAACCCAGGTACGGTCGCATACTCATCAGGATAATCAGGACACACGTATTTGAAAATCAGTGGTGGCTGATCTGCATAGATGGAAGGCGAGGGGGCGTGCTGATGTGCGTGAGAATGCGCACCAGTTGTTGATTGTTTTTTAACGAGATCCATGCCACAGATGGAACACTCTCCGAATTCGTCAGACTGCACTTCGGGATGCATTGGACAGACCCATTTAGTTGCTATGGTCTCTGTAGGTGTAGATGCCTCTGCTCTTTCAACAAGATCCATACCGCAGATGGAGCATTCACCGAATTCGTCAGATTGCTCTTCAGGATGCATCGGGCAGACCCACTTCCCCTCCGCTTCAGACCCAATGATAATGGCACCTTGGGTATAGATTTCTGCAAGGGTTGGTTTTATTAGAAGCGTCACATACATTCCTGGACGGAGTCGTCCGGTCAGATTGGGGACTTCTATTTGGACTTTCTGGGTTCGCGTTTGCGTGTCAAAGAATGGGTAAATGTAGGTGACTTTACCAGAAAAGGTCTGTCCCGGCATTGATTGTGCAGCAATTTCAACCGCCTGCCCCATGTAAATCCACGGCAGCTCATATTCGTAAACGTCCGCCATAATCCATAAACTATTAAGGTCAGCAATATGGTAAAGATTCATGCCCTTGTTCACGTGTTGACCTTGTGTGACGTTCATGTGCACGACAGTGCCAGCTATCGGTGCGAAGAGGGGTAAGGTTGTACTGACTTCTCCGCGGTCGCGTATACCCTCAATCTGGTCTAAGGTTAATCCATACAATTCAAGTTTGGATTTCGCGGCGGCAAGGGTCTGTTCAATAGATCTGCGCAGTTCCGGGTATTCTGTATTCTGAAGTTCCTCAATACTTTTAAGCGCCGTCAAATATTCTTCCTGTGCTGTGACTAATTCTGGGCTGTAGATGGACAAGAGTTCATCGCCTTCACGCACGTTGATACCTGTGAAATCAATGTACAAGTCCTCAATCCACCCAGAAATTCGTGTTGAAGCGTAAGCCATACGGGTCTCGTTATAATCCAGAATACCAACGGTCCGAATTTCACGCGAAACCTCTCGAAAAGCGACAGGTTCAGTACGTACTGGAATCAATGCTTTCTGTTGTTCAGTTAGCTCTAATCCTGAACCCTCGTAGATAGGAATTAGATCCATCTTACAAACTGGACAACTGCCAGGCTCCGGCATTTTGACTGTGGGGTGCATAACACACGTCCAGGAGCGAATCGTCTTTGCATCATCTGAGGATGCCACCATTGGGGCATGAGCAACGTGTTCATCCAGACCTGACATGTCCTCCGATGTCATTTCACGTTGTTCAGTTGGCGTATGAGCGGCGTGTTCATCCATGCCAGATGTGTCCTCTGGTCCCGTTTCACGTTTTTCACTAACATGCTGTTCCGTTTCAGTTTTCTCTTGCTGACCACAACCGAATATGAATAGCACAGTAATCATCAGTGTAATTGCGAGGCAGAAATTTTTAGGCATTTTGTGAACTCCTTGTATTGTTTGCATTGTAGTTTTGTAAACCAAACGCGAGGTTCTAAGAAGAAATTAGGAATCGGCGCACACTAAAATCTTACACAAGGAAAGACTACTCTCGGATCAGTGGTTGCTTGGGCAATATCATGCCAACTGCCTGTTCTAACTGCGTGAGATGTTGGTGATAATCGCGCAATGCTCGCTGCTCTTCAATTCTCAAATTTAACAAAGTGCGCTGGGCATCAAGAAAACTCAAAAAGTCGATTTGCGCCGCTTGATAGGCTGTATTCGCGGCATCCAACGCTTGCTGTGCTTGTGGAAGCAGCGTCTGGCGATAGAGGCGAATACTCCGATTCGCGGTTTCCATTCCAAAATGATGTTTTTTCACAACAAAGCGGAGACTGCTTTCAAGTTCTTCAATCCGATGCTCCATTGCCTCAATTTTTACACCCATTTCATGGATGTAGGAATTTCGGTGTCCGAACCACGCCGCGTTTGTCGGATTTAATGTGCGTTGCGTCATAAAAGTCATCGGCATTTTTTGTGTATGTTTCAAGTCCGCCATGCTCCGGTTTTCAAAGTAGCTTGCCCCGAGGGTCGGGTCAGGATAGGTCATCTGTTTTGCCATTTCCACAACCAAACCCATTTTACTGATTGCCAACTTCTGTTTTTGGATTTCTTGACGTTTCCGAACTGCTAATTCATACAACTCAGCCAAAGTAGAAATAACACGTTCCTCTTCAATTGGGATAGGAATTCCTAACGGCAAATCCGCTGAAGCGTTTAATAACGTATTAAGACGCGCGATGATAGTTTCCCGCTGTTGTTCAAGCGTAATAATCACATTTGCCAACTTCGATAACTCCACCTGCGCCATAATGACATTTGAATATTTACCTTGTCCAACACGAAATTTCGTCTGGGCAATCGCAATCATCTGCTGCAGTAATTTTTGGTTTTCCTCGTTAATATGGGTTGCCTCAATGACAAAAAGATAATCATAGTAAGCTAACTTGATTTCGGTCACCAAATCTCGTAGGGCAATTTCAAACTCTTTTTGGGCAATCAGTACATCTTCAGTAACAATCTGCCCTTTCAACGCTAAGGTATCTGGAAACGGAAATTCCATTGCCATCATCTCTTTATGGCGCACCGGTCCAACTTTGGTATCAAGTTGTTTTGTGAAAGCGTTATACTGACGTAACACATTCTCTAAGTAGACGGCTTGTGGATATTGCTCCAGTATCGCCCGAATTTTTTCACGCGCAGATTTCAACCCCGGACTCCATTCGTATCCAAGTGCGACAAGGAATTCCAAGGCAATAGGTTGGGCAAGCTGGGCTCTTGCTTCTTCAGGTGACGCTGCCAATTGGCGATGTGCCTTCATGGTGTCTGTTGAAAGATCGTAAAAGAGATTCGACATCGGTGTTTCACTTTCTAATTGCGTTTGCCACTGTTTCTGGTATTCCAACACCTTCGCTTCAATCTCATTGAGATACTGGTCTGGTTCCACAATCAAATTGCTTTCAGTATTGGTAATCTTTTTTTCGACTTCGGTATAGTAATATGCTGGCGGTTGGACCTCAGTGCTACGCAACTCTTGGTACGTCTCCAGTCGATGATTCGCACATCCGCCTACCAAAACAGTGAGCATTATGAAACCAATAAGTACGGTAACACAGTATTTCCGATAGCAAAAACGGGGGCGATATAGCGTCCTGAAAGAGAAGTTACGCAGGACGCTCTTGAAATGCACAACCATAGGCACAAACAACTCTTGCAATCCGCCTCTATTGCTCAGTATGTGAATCATCAATCTTTCCCCCAACAAGCTGCTCCAACCGAGCTACGTTCTGTTGATAGTCTGTAATCGCACGCAGCCGCGCAAGATTAAAATTTAACCAAACGCTCTGTGTCTCCAGAAATCCTGTAATGCTCTTGGGTCCCTCCTGATGCCACGTCTCAGCAACTTCAATAGCAGCACCGGCTTGCGGAATAAGTGTCGTTTCATAGAGCTCAATAAGCCGTCGCGCGTTTTCAAGCCGAAAATAAGTTTTCTGGAGGGCAACCTTCGTTTCGTCCTCCAAGGCGCGCTTGTTCGCTGCGACAGCCTCACGATTTTGCTGCGCCTCGCGAACTTTGCTGCTGTTCTTCAAGCTTGACCACGGAATTGTCACACCAACACCGATGCTAAAAGGGTTCTTACCGCTGCCGGGTGCGTCGAACATCAGGGCTTTGCCCGTTTCTATTGTCATTAAGTCAAACTTAAGCATGGGCTTAGTTTGGAGTTCTGCAAGGGCGATCCCCTCGGTGGCTTTTTCGATGGTTAACTCCGCGATTCGCAATTCCTGTCGTTTTGCTAATGCCTGCTTTTCCACATCGGCTAACGTCGCATCGAGCGGCTCGTACGGAACAGACACTGTCGCCCCAAGCTGCGTTGTTGAAGAGACAGATAGGATACCCTTGATGTTGGCATGCTCAACGCGCTGCAATTCTTCCAACAGCACGAGATCGTATTCCAACTGCGCGAGTTGACTTTGTGCCTTCAGGACATCATTGAGTGCTACCTTTCCTTCGGCATAACGGGCTGTGGCAATCGTGAGAATAGAGGCTACCAGTTCATGATTTTGTCGTGTCAACTCGACTGCGCGTTGGAGATATGCCAATTCGTGGTAACTCAGTTTCAGTTGAACAATAAGATCGCGTATCACTTGCTCGTGCTTCACACGTTCAATCTCAATCGCCTTTTTGACGACCTCCCCAGCTGCATCAAGGGTGCCGGGATATGGAAACGCTTGTGAAAAACTAACCCGATGGCGTTGAGGTCCGACTCGCGTCTCCACGCTTCGCAAGAAATAGCCATACATGAACATCGGATCAGGCAATGCTGTCACTTGCGGGTACTGTTCAATTGTCGCTTGCCATCGTGCCTTTGCGGCTTTAACTTTTGGATTCCGCGCAACCGCAACCTGAATTAAATTCGGCAACTCAAGCGTTTCAGAAAATAAAGCTGCTATATCGGTTTTTTCCGGGGGTGCCTCTGTCTGAGTCATCCCATAAGCTTTCGTTGGCACCAGAACATGGAACACCATCATGCTTCCGATAACAATAACCGCTAATTGATATAGTGAATTAATGCTACGCATTATCGTCTCCTTGACAGGATGGGCAATTTAGTTCTCAGAAGAATAACCGTCAGAAATCAGCGGTCAGCCGTCAGAAAGAGGACTCTGGTTTATCAGGAGCCCTCTTTGCTGATAGCCGACACCGATAGCCACATTAAAGTGAAATCTTGACCGCTGGACTTGTTACGCGAATGCGAACCTCATGTTCTTTACCTTTTGGCATAACAATGAATCCCTCGTAGGTGTGCATCATTTTGCTGTATTTCAGCAATGCCATCCTCGTTTCGCCTTCGGTATTGGTAACTTGAACAGCGAGTTTAACATCACCTAACGTAATCTCTCCGTGATCTTCGGTGGGATACACACTAATATAGTGCGTTTTCCCTTTAATCTCGCCGGTTTTTATCATGCCCGCCATTCCCATGTGAGACATCATTCCGTTGTAGACATCGGTGGTTAATACATTAAAGTCGAATGTCAAATTCCCCACTGAAATCGTTTGGAGGAACTTATTCGGATTCGCCTTGAACATTTCTGCCTGCATATCGTTGCAGCAATAGTAGACTTTTCCATCCTGTTCGACCTTGACCATTGCTGAAGGCTTCATCATCATGCCAACAACTACGCAACGCACTTTTTCATCAGGAGCCGTGTGCTCGCCGTGATGATGGGCTTTATGCTCTTTGTGCGCCTCCTCTGCATTAAGCGAGAAAATTGAGGAAAGTAGCACGGCTGTGATTGCCATGAAAGCTGCGACGATTCGCCGCGTCAATTTCGTTTTCATGTTTTTCTCCTTTTTTATTTTGAATTTGGACGGTGTGTTGACAAACAGAGGCAACATACCCCACAACATAACTCAAATGACACTTGTTAGTTCGCATAATATGCCAACTTTGGGATTGTCATGTTATCTATCCATTAAATTAAAATGAATAGGACGTAGTCAAAGAAACTAAAGTGCCGAATTCAATTGCATCGCCTTCATCATAAAGCGTCTCTTGCGTTAGTGGAAACATGACATTGGCAGACACAGAAACACCTTCTAATGTTGCCAAAGACATACCGAGTGCTGCCATGCTATAACGTAGCCCGGTATTAATATCCCGCTCTCCAGCCCAAGCGGCAGCAGATTGATAAAATCCGAGATAGTTTCCGTTAAATGAGAGCCAATCAAAGAGGCGATACGTAAAGCCAGCTGTATAACTTAGCTCTACCGGACCTCGATAAGTTTTGCTATTTTGGTAGAAAGGAAACATCCCACGTGCGGAAGCAGTGATCAGCAAACCTCGGTAGAGAGATAAACTGTACCGCAAACTGGCAAGCGGGTTAAAGGTGCCGGTCCCGAACTGAATATGAAGATGTTCGACACCCGCATCTCCAAGTTTCCACGGGTTTTCCTCGGTTTTGCCGATTGGAATCGTCGTGCCTAACCGAGCAAATAGGACATCACTGGTTTTAAAGAGTCCACGCATTCTATAGCCTAAGAACAAATCTGAATCCGAGAGTCCGGTATAGGTTTCACTCCGATGATGAATGTCCCTACTCCGCAAAATCGCATCCTTATCTTCAGGACTCACTGGATCAATCCATTCAATGCTTGCTTCTTGGTTTTTCACAGCATACGGAATGTTTGCCTGTAACGTCCATCGATCGTTAAACAAGTATTGTAATCCGACATCAACACGGTAAGTACTCAACGCTACATGATGCCTATGCAAAGGAGCGTCTACGACTTCTCCTGTTGGTAAAAGCCCTCTTGTTTCAAGATGTCCACCTTGGGCATCAGGGGACATTAACATATTGACATTTACTTGAAATTGATCTATCTCTTTTGAAGCCAAACTGACTTCACTCATCATACCGCTGGGCGGTAAGACAGGATTGCTTCACGCAGGACAACTTTCTTGTGCGAATCCGAAAGAGGTAAAAACCCAACTGAACAGTATCACGTGTAAAAATAAACGCATTTTTATATCCTATAATTTATGTCATCCAAAAGTATCGCAGCGCAGCGAGCCATACGGCCTCGCGCCACAGATCTATTGGCAGTTTCCCAGGAGAACATAAAAAGAAAACCCAAGAAACAATATGTAAAAGTATTGGAAGTAAAGAATAAGTGAGTACCCGAAGCGTTCCTTGTGGAACTCATCGTGCCTTAGGCAGATGGAGGACCCCTACGGGTCAGAAAATGGTCGGGAAAAAGTGTAGAAAAGAGAGTGGGAGGAACCTTAAACGATTCCCATGTGGCAACAGGTAAAGTTACCGAGACAGGAAGAATTGAGACGAGAGATTGATCCATTGATTCACGGGACTCGTGCGTGTCGTATCTATCGTCCGGAAGAACAAGTTCTAAATCTTTTGAACAGCACGATTTACCACTTTCAGATGGGCTTTTAGCTGCACCCGCCGTGTCCGTTTTAGTGCTTTGACAACAGGTTAAGTGCGTTTCGGTAACGCTGCTCTGGACTTTTTGAGACGTGTCGTGGCAGAAGTTTTGTTCAAAGGCTGCACAGAGGAAAGGGCATACCGAATAGACATACAATAGCCCTACGAGTAAGATGAGAACCTGTCGATGTTTTTGCAACATTGTTCAATAAACTCCGCTGTTTCGTCAGAAAGTGGAAATCGAATCATACACTTTAAAAGCATTATACACCAAAATCTCAAAAAGTTGCAAGAAAAATCGATGTTTCCATAACTATACACTAAAAACCTCAAAAAGTTGCAAGAAAAAATGCAGTTTAGAGCACTTAATTTTTTGTTGAAAAAGAACGGAATGAGTTTAAAAAAACGGGTATATCAAACACATATCTCAATTCTATACTTGCTGATGAAACGTCATTACAAATCAGAAATTCGGCAGAACAGTAGGCAGAAAGAGCGGAAATCCTGTTGCGTCGTAGTGGCAGCACACTCAATTTAAGTTGCATTGTAGATGTGAATTGGATATACTATGTGACAAGTGCCTGATTCATGAGTATTCTGAAGTATTGCTCACTTTATTCTGCCTAAAATATAAAGAAGATAACCAAATCAAGCCGCTGTAGTTTAAATTATAAACGGAGGAAGATCTCATGCCGTATATCAAGACTCCACAGGAATGGGAAATCCCTGAAAGTCAAGTGACACCTGAGTCCGACTATATAGACCGCCGGAAGTTCATCAAAGATTTAGGTATTGCGAGTGCCAGTGCTTTGCTGCTCTCTAGTTCAACCGCTTGTGCGCAAAAGAAAGGGGTTGAAAAGCAGTTAGAGCCCTTCCAGGCACAAAAACTTGCGGTCGAAAATAACACACGTTTCACTGTAGAAAGACCGATAACAGACGAAGTTGTTGCGGCTACCTACAACAATTACTATGAATTCACCTCATCCAAAAGCACTGTTTGGAAGAGAGTAGATAAATTCATAACGCGTCCGTGGGAGATTGAAATATCGGGGTTGGTCGAAAAGCCGATGACCTTAGATGTGGACGACTTAATCAAGCAGATGCCTATTGAAGAGCGGATCTACCGGTTCCGTTGTGTTGAAAGATGGGCAATGGTGGTGCCTTGGATAGGGTTCCCGATGAAAGCGTTGCTTGAAAAAGTTCAACCCACTGCTGAAGCCAAATATGTCCGAATGCTCACATTTTTGGATCCGGATATGGCACCAGAACAACACAATGTTCGCATGCCGTGGCCCTATTTTGAAGGGTTGACACTCGCGGAAGCCATGAACGACCTAACACTGCTGGTTGTCGGTATCTATGGACATGTTCTACCACCACAACACGGTGCCCCCATCAGACTCATCGTTCCTTGGAAGTATGGCTTTAAAAGCATCAAATCCATTGTGAGTATTGAATTAACGGATCAAAAACCGCGCACTTTTTGGAATACGCTTGGACCCAGAGAGTATGACTTTGAAGCAAACGTCAATCCCAACGTGCCACATCCCCGCTGGTCGCAAGCCAAGGAGTGGATGATTGGAAGCGGCGACATTCACAAAACCGTTATTTATAACGGTTACGGCAATTCAGTCGCGCATCTCTACTAAGGTAAGTTTTCCAAAGTGACAAAACAAGCAGGAACAAATGGATAGAAAACATACATTCACAAGAATTTTTCTTGGATTGTTATGCCCAGTTTTATTACTATTCGCCGGATGCGATGATTTTCGTCCTGACATGTTTGAGAAGAAAGAAGTAGAATCCGAGATCGCTCCCGTTGATGGTAGTGTGGTCAGAGCGAATGCTAAATTTGGCTTTAACCTATTCAACGAGATCCGAAAGACTGAACAGGCGAAAAATATTTTTATCTCACCTTTTAGTGTTTCTATTGCCTTGGCAATGGCACTGAACGGTGCATCCGGCGAAACCGAGCAGGCGATGATTCAAACGTTGCAACTGCAAGGATTAAGTTCCGAATCGATTAACGCTGGTTATGCAGGATTGCGCCAAACACTTTTAACATCAGACCCGAAAGTAACACTCACGATTGCAAATTCACTTTGGGCACGTCAAGGTATCCCGTTCAAACAGGATTTTTTGCAGCGAAACACCCAATTTTTCGGAGCAGAGATTTCAACCTTAGATTTTGTGGACCCAAGTGCTCTGAAAACAATTAATCAGTGGGTGAACACGAATACCAACGGCAAAATTCCAAAAATCCTTGACGAAATCAACCCCGATGCAGTGTTATTTCTTATCAACGCTATCTATTTTAAAGGGACATGGGCAAAAGAATTTGATTCATCGCACACACGCGATGGAATCTTCCATCTCGCAACTGGCGGTGAAAAGCAGGTCCCGATGATGAGAAGAACGGGTGATTACTCATACTATGAAAATTATGAGGAAAAGTTTCAAGCAATTGGTCTCCCCTATGGTGATGGGCGAATCAGCATGTACATTTTTCTGCCCTACCGTGAATCCGACCTCAGTACCTTTTTAGATGGTTTAAACACTGAGAATTGGGAGAATTGGATATCGCAGTTTCGCGAGCAAGAGGTGTTCCTCAGCATGCCCAAATTTAAGTTGGAATATGAAAAAACGCTTAACACCCCGCTGCAATCACTCGGTATGGGCATCGCGTTTGCGTCAGGACTTGCAGATTTCAGTCGGATGGCAGATTTAGAGGTTTTGGGTAAAAACTTGTATATCGGGGAAGTGCTTCATAAAGCTGTTGTTGAAGTTAATGAAGAGGGTACCGAAGCCGCAGCAGTCACCAGTATCGGGGTTCGCGCAACCAGTGCACCACCTGCGTTTATTGCAGACCACCCCTTTTTCTTTGCGATTCGCGATAACGAGACAAAAACTGTCCTATTTATGGGCATTGTGGTAGATCCATAGATTACAACTCATTGCTAAAGATGCGAAGGTCCTGGTCGATTTCAACGCTCAAGTTGTCAGTCGCTTCCGCCTGCTCGGCTATGAAAACCGTCGCCTTGATCATGAAGATTTTCGTGATGACGACGCAGACGGTGGAGAACTTGGTTCAGGGCACAGTGTCACCGCTCTCTATGAAATTAAACTCCATGAAGGTGTTACCGGAAAATTGGCGAATGTTTTTATCCGCCATGAAGACCCGGACACCCGTCATGTGTCAGAAATCAACGAAGAGATTTTCTCAGCAGAGTTGAAACGAACATTTGAGGAGGCATCCTCTGAATTTCAACTCGCCGCCACTGTAGCAGAATTCGCAGAAATCCTGCGTGAAAGTTATTGGGCACGAGAAGGAAGTTTGGCGGCAGTATCGCAAAGTATCAAAGGTATTGCGCCTCAAATTCCGAACGCTTCAGTGGATGAACTAATGATTCTCGTGAATCAAGCAACTCGCTTTAAGGTACTAAATAGGGAATAATTTGCGACCTGCAAAGATTATGAAAAGCCTTGTTTTCGTTTTATTATTCATGCTGCCCATATTTTCAGCAGCTGTCACATGGGAGTCCGTTGAAAGTTTACACTTTCGGGTCTACTACCAAGAGGGGACGGTAGACCCGATGTCAATTCTCCAGATTGCGGAGGACTTTTACGCCGAAATGCCGGAGTTGACAAGTCGTATTCCAGCAGGGATAATTGACATCTGGGTCTGTGACACACAAAAGGCGTTTCAGAAGTCCGTTCATGCTCCGATCCAGGATTGGGCGGTTGGATGTGCCTTTCCGTTAAGTCGGCGCATCGTTATCCAAAACCCGAAACACATCGCCCTTGCGAAACTTCAGTTAGCGCAAGTTCTCCGGCACGAGATCGCACATGTCCTCTTTGGTCAGTGTACACGCAAAGCAGTCAAAGAAATTCCGTTGTGGTTTATAGAAGGCATTGCGATCTACTTCGCGGATGAATGGGTGCCGGGTCGCCATGAAACGTTGCTAAAACATATCTTCTCGAAATCTATTCTACCGCTTCACGAGTTGGCGCGCGGTTTTCCACGTTCACAAGCGGGAGCGGACTTGGCGTATGCTGAGAGTCAGGATGCCGTCCGTTGGCTGGTCGAAATCAAAGGGAGAGATGTCCTGTTTGCACTTATTACGGAACTCCACGCTGGCAATAACTTCAGTAGTGCGTTTAAAGCAACAGTGGGGTGGAACCTCGCGATGTTCGATGAACGCTGGCGCGAATCGTTGACGGAACGTTACCGGTGGGCATCCCTCTTTTCTAATTCCTACATTTTGTGGGGTGGTACTGGAGGACTTGCCCTCCTTGGTTATCTCGTTTGTTTGCATCGCAGACGCCGCCATCTGAACAAACTCGCGCAGCAGGAAGACACTGTGGATACATTCTTCAAAACCTAAAAACTATGAACGCATATCTCATTTACATTGCGCTCTGCCTTGTTTGTTTAACTTCCATAGCGACAGCGCAATCGAAACAACTCTCACAGTATCCCAATCAGTTGACCCGCGACGGGCATATCGTTGTCCTACCTGACCACGGTACCGTCTATATGGTTTCCGACCTCCATGCACATTGGGACGATTTTAATCAATGGTTGCGACTCACAAAACTCGTTGAGCGACTTCAAGCAGGTGAAGATGTTTATGGATTGATACTCGGTGATGCCATTGACTACAAGCCCGATGAACCGAGACACCCGCCTTATGGAGATATACTCATCATTGACCGAGTTATGGAACTCCAAAGACAGCTTGGTGAGAAGGGAAAAAGGCTTATCTATATCCGAGGGAATCACGAATTCGCTGCCGCAGATGCATACGCAATGCTGAAGAAGCAGGGCATGACGATACAGAACCGCCCCCACTTTATTCGTACCTTATATGACAGCCCTCTTGGGTCGTATTATGAGCAGTTCAATTTTATTGAAAGAATGACGGACACGCACTATGAATTTTTGATGAACTTACCCACAGTCGTTATTGGAAAAAACGGCTTTGTTGGCATTCATGCGGGTCCCGCGCGTTTTGTCAGGGGTCTTGCTGACCTTGTTGATCCAAATCCGAAAACCCTTGAAGAACTCCTCTGGCATCGTCCTACCATTGCCTATAGTGGTGGATACACTTTAACCCACATTAAAAATTTTCTTGAAAATATCCACGGAAACCTCCTTGTCGTTGGGCATACCCCAATCAGTTATTTTCCGTTGCAAAACGTGAGAGACGGTATAGCAACATTCGGCAAAAGCCAACTCATTTTCTCGACAGGCTATAGCGGCAAACCCGGCGTTCCGGCATATATCGAAATTGACTTGGCAGAGACCTATTCTTCTGTAAGTGCCCTGAAATTAGGTGTGAATATCCATCACCTTTATGATGAGACTGGAAAATCAAAACCTGATTAGAGAGGCACTTCTGCGAGAAAGACGCTCATCATGCGACCACTCATTTACATCATGACCCCGGTCCTGATTCTTACTATCGTTCTCGCCTCCCGTTTTGTAACGTGGGACGCAATCAAAGGTGCAAAACCACAAGCACAAGCGAACGTGCAGCAGGGAACTCTGTCGTTAAGGGAATGGAAGATTCCACACGCAATAGCAGCGTTTACACGAGCGATTGAAATTGAATCCAAATATGCTGAAGCTTACGTGAAACGCGGTCTCGCCTATTACCGTATGGAGCAGTACAAAGCAGCCATCGTAGACTATACACGAACCTTGGACCTCAAACGATACCACGCCGATGCGTACGCGAGCCGTGGTGATGCTTATCGAGCGTTAAATGAAACACAACATGCCCTTGCAGATTACTCCGCCTCGCTAAAAAAAAGATGGGATGCCCGTGTCCTGCGAAGGCGGGCACAGACCTATCTCGAACAGGGCGACATTCAGAATGCCCTCACGGACTACAACACCGTGATTAAACGACAGCCGAGTGCCATGGCTTACTACATCCGCGGCAATGCTTACCTTCAACTCTCCATCAAAGGCGACACGAGTTATTTAAAACTTGGATTGGCAGATCTGGACCAAGCGATTGCTTTAGAACCGCGCTTCGCGAGTGCCTACATCAACCGTGCCCGAATTTACGCTCGCGCTGGAGAACAGGCATCAGCAACCGCCGATTATACGAACGCCGTAGAACTTCTCACCGAAGCAATTGAGACATGGCAAGGTGAATCAAATGATCTCACACAGGTTTACCTTTGGCGCGCCTTCGCTTACCAAAAATTGGGGAAAACTGACGAGGCACAAAACGATCTGAACGAAACGAATAAACGTATTTTTAGTTTTTTCTTGAAAAAAGTAAAAAATTGTGATATATTTATAAGGGTGACGTTTTAGCATTTCGCTTGACTTTCTTCTACTTTTGCACGCTGATTCGCTGTCAAGAAACTGCTTCTACTGCACGACTCACAAGTTAAAGAAATTGATCTTATCCTTAGAATTAATTTTGAATAGGAGGCAATTAGAATTAATATGACCGGAGAAGCATTAGGTTTGGTTGAAACGAGAGGCTTGGTCGGGAGCATTGAAGCTGCCGATGCTATGGTGAAGGCGGCAAATGTCCGACTCATCGGTTACGAGCAGATTGGTGCTGGTTATGTGACTGTCATGGTTCGTGGCGATGTCGGTGCGGTGAAAGCCGCAACAGATGTCGGTGCTGAGGCTGCCGCGCGCGTTGGTGAAGTTGTTTCTGTTCACGTGATTCCGCGCCCGCACACTGAAGTCGAAACCATGCTGCAAAAATCGTAAATTAGATTAACCGTCCACTCTTGAGGAACGTCCAAGCTATTTTAACCAAAAAGGCGAATCATAGATGCCAGATCGTGCCCTTGTTGAATTGATTACCCAGCGCGTTGTCAATAGATTGACAACAGAGCAGGCGTGTAGCGGTTGTGCTTTGAGGTCTTGTGATGCCGGAAACCGCGCGTGTGATGCTATCACGCAGCAACAACAGATTCCGGTTGGAGTTTCAGCACGACATGCGCATGTGACGCAGGAGCACCTTGAAATCCTCTACGGTGCTGGTCACCAACTTACGGTCTATGCACCGCTCTATCAACCAGAAGCGTTTGCCGCAAATGAGACGCTGACGATCGTTGGTAAACGAATGCGTGCTATTGAAGCCGTTCGTATCCTTGGTCCCGTACGGGACTACTCCCAAGTCGAAGTCGCACAAACAGAAGCGATTCGGCTCGGATTAGACCCGCCTATTCGAGACTCAGGGGACCTTGCCGGTGCAGAACCTATAACGCTCGTTGGACCCGCCGGAAGTATCTATTTAGAGGAAGGCGCAATCTGTGCGACACGGCACATTCACATGACTCCCACAGATGCTGACGCGCTTAATATCCGTGAGAGCGATCTTTTAAAAGTACATTTCCGTGGCGAGCGTGCTTTAACGTTTGAAAACGTTCGTCCCAAAATTTCCGCAGATTATGTGCTTCAGATGCACTTAGACACTGACGATGCCAATGCAGCAGGTCTACAGGGTGGCGAACCCGTTGAAATTGTCCGCGATGCCGGTTGAGACGAGCAGGCTTCCTAATATTGCGAGGCAGCATGAATCAGGAACTGATTGACCAGATTAGGAAAATCGTGGAGCGGGTACTGCAAGAACAAACACCGGTCCCCACACAAGATGCCCAGGAAAAGCGACTGCTCGTTATTTTCGGTGCAACACAAGTTGAATTGGATGAACCGATCCAGCAGCTTCATACCTGTAGGCAAGACGGATGGAAAATTACAATAATTTTGTCCGATCTCGCAACTAAAGTTATAAATCTTGAACCGATCCATGCTGCATTTGGCGAAGATAATATTTTACAAGAGAATACTCTAATTGATATAAGAACTTTTGTGGATGCTTACCAGCAGATTGTGCTTCCCGCCTTTTCTTATCCAATGGCTGCAAAACTCGCGTTAGGATTGGTGGACACGCCGTGTACTTATCTCGTGTTTGAGGCACTCTCTAAGGGAAAGAAGGTTATAGCAGCCTCTGATGCACTCAATCAAAGTGAAGCTTCCATAAAAGGGAATCCTATTTTGAGTAAACTTAAAGGCGATTATGTAAACGTTTTGTCCGAACTCGGCGTTCAATTAGTACCAATGCCCCGAATTGCTGAGTCAATTATGGAGAGAACAAGCAATTCACGTGCTGTTATAGAAAAAACTTTAATTAGCGCAGCGACCATTTCCAATCTGGATGCGGACGTGCGAGAATTAGTTTATGTAAACCCGGCAATTATTACACCACTTGCCCGTGAGCACGCAAAAAAAAGAGGTATTGAACTGGTACCCAAAGACTAAGATTTGTTCGTTCTCAAAGGGTGAATCGTGATGCGGGGATCCGAATTGTTGGATAGTATTGATTAACCCTTGACAATTCTTGAGAAAAATTGTATCATTTCGATGAAACTTTACTAATGTAAGACAGTTTATCTCTAATACTCACGCATCACCGCGCTCGATGGTTAAAAGCCCATTGGCAATACCAAATGAAGGACATGAACATAGGAACATAGGAGGAGGATTCTCATGAAAACCCGGATTTCTGTTTTAAGCGCAGTATGCCTCATCAGCTGTTTTGCAATCGCTGGGGTGTTGGCACCCGCCGCCGCGAATTACGATTACTACGCGGATCGGTTGAGTCGAGAGCATCGCATTGCAAACGATGTCGATGAATGGATAGAACGTGGGAGTGCAACAATTACCGCCAGTCCGCGTTTTGAAGATGGTGTTCGTCTCACTGCTTGGGCGAACGGTGCGGAGAATGCAAATGATTACGAATTTGCGATTGCCAGCGCGGTATATCTCTTTGAAATTCCAGTAGGGACACAGTACATCGAAATTTTGGTGCGATATCGAGGGGAACCACATCGCTTAGAGATCGAGGACTACGAAGAACCCATTGCAGGACGCGTTTGGATTCGCAATACCAAGCGCGAGGCAACACGTCGTGGCTACTACGACGAAAATGCAAAAGAAACACGTTATGGTGATACCTTTGTCCTTCGATCAAAAAATCGTTCCGAACGGATTAAGATTCCTGCAGCAGGTCGAGTTAAAGATGGATGGATGGAACTTCATGTTGTAGCAGAGGGTGGTGAACAGCTTGACGTGGAATACCTTGAGGTATCCACCTATCGGAGACAACCGAAGGTTAAAGTGGTTCAACGGTATACACCTTCTTATCGTTGGCGTCCGTGGCACCGTTACACCTATCTCTACTTCTACGATGGTCCCGTCTACTACGCGACGGACTACGACTACTATCTCCGATGGAGTTATCCGATCTACGATCACCACTATCTCTCGATCCGCTCATATTATGGCGGGTATCTTGGACGTTACCGCAGCTATTATCCGAGTGCCTACTATCGCTATTACTCGCCGTATTATGGCTCTTACCGTGGCTACTACCGAGGGACACCGAAGGTTTACCAGCGGCGGACGCAGCTGAATCGGTGGAGTACGCAGCATGAAACAACGCGTCGGCAGTATAGTCGTAGTCGACTGTCTGCGAACAGTCGTCAGGTAGAACGGACGGCGGTTCGGCGAAGTGTTCGCACTACACTCGAAAATCATCGAAGGCAGACTCCAGCAACAACGGAGCGGGTTGCACGCCAGTCAATTATTTCGGAAAAACAACGCGCTCTTGCCTCCAGATCAACACTCCGGCAAAGCAGCATAAGACGGAGTACATACGCTGGAAATGCGGATAGCAAGCAGCGGCGTTATCCGACTGCGACACAAGACGTGCGTCGTTATAGAAGTTCCGTAGTTGATAGACAGCGGACGACACCACTTTATAGACCTTCGACCTCTTCTTCAACTTCAAGAAGGTCATACTCGTCTAATTCAACGAGAAGGTCATACTCGTCCAGTTCAAGTAGTGACTCGCGTCCGCAGTATAGAAGCACGACTTCAAATTCGAGTTCAACACGCTCGCGCACAAGCGTAAGCCGCTCGACTGAGAGGTCCCGTGTAAGCCGCTCAAGTTCGACGCGCTCACGCACAAGTGTAAGTCGTTCAAGTTCGACGACAAAAACTCGGACACGTCCGACGACTTCAAGTTCGAGTTCATCGCGTAGTAGCTCAAGTAGTAGTAGTAGTGATGACGATGACAAGAATCGGAGTCGGACAACGGAACGGACGAAACGGAGACGTTAATACATTTATAGGAGCAGTATAGGCTTTGCGCGACCTCTTGGACGCGTAAAGCCTAATATCAGATGCGATTTTTGCTAATTATATCACTACTGCTGTTGAGCCTCCACGCGAGTTTCGCGCAGGAGGTTGAAAACGGTGCAGATACTGAACAGCAAACACCTGAACCGGCGGAACAAGAGAGACTTGTTTCACCAGTTGGTGCTATGGTGCGTTCCGCCATTTTTCCCGGGTGGGGGCAATTTTATAGCCGTGGTTATTTCCGTGGCAGTCTCACTGTTTTGGGAATAGGCGGTTCTGTTGTCGGTGCCTTATTAGCACAGAATTCTTTTGAGAATCGTTACAATGCCTATGCGACGTATGCGAGTTTAGCTCCTAACGATGAAGCAGGCGTGTTGGAGCGCTACGAGTACGCAAATCAGCGTTATAAACTCAGGACATTTTTTATGTATACTGGCATTGGTATTTGGGTTTATAGCCTCATTGATTCTTATGTCAATGCAAATTTTTACAACGCGACTACATTGATTCAGTCTATTGAGAAAGATGCACAAGATATTGAAAAATTGGGGATTGAAGTCGGGGCGACCCCGTCGCGTCTGTATTTGGGTATTGTTAAAACCTTTTAAAATAAGGGGGAATACTTAATTATGTTCAGGACTTTTGCGAAAGTCATTGGCGTATTCGCCTTACTCCTAAGTTTTATGGGGTGTGGAGACGCTGACAAGGTTGGCCAGGTTCCACCTGAAGAACTCCTTCAAATTAATAAAGTCTTAGATCGATGGCGGCAAGGGTATGAGACAGAGGATGTTAACGCTTACATCGAAACCTTCTGGGAAGAAGGTTTCCTCTATGTTTCCGATTGGGGAACAGATGGGGACAAGACAGACGACCTGGAGTTTGATGACATTCGACAAGAACGGGATGCCGCTATCCGAGTCTTTGAGAAGTATCAGGATATTGAGATAGAACTCTCTGTTCCACCGGAGATTTCTATGAATGAGGACGGCACACAAGCAGAAGTGCGGAATCACTATAGAATCCAACTGTTTATATCGGATGGACACTCACTTGAGGGTGGATTTAGTGGCGTATACGCTGAAGGTGACAACCTCTTTATCTTTGAAAAAAGAAATAATGAATGGCGCATCGCTGAGTGGCATGACGAAGCCTATAACGAGGAAGAGATTCGCATCGCCAATAACCTATAAGTCTGAGAAACGGAGGGGCAATTTCTAACCCAGAGACTGGGTGGGAATTCTGTACATTCATGTCGCAACCGGAGGGACACCTACGTGATTACCTTCAACTTATACGAAAGCATGATTTTACACTCTGCCTGAGCGTCTTACTGGTATTAGGAACTGCCCTGGTTATCTCGCTCCGCTTACCTAAAACGTATGCTGCCTCTACTCTAATGTTACTCGTCCAACCGAGCGCAACGTCTTCCTTACCTTCCGCGAACCTATTTCAAAATGTGCTCTCTGGTGGTGCCAATCGGCGGGAAATGGAGACAATTAGTGCCCGATTCTCGACAGAGTCAATGCTAAAAACAGCAATCGAAAACCTTGAAGAGAGCGGCAACGCGAAAGCCGTTGCACTTTTCCCACCAATAGGCAAGCTCAAACGAATCCTAAAGGCTCAACTAAATCCAGATTCCGACTATATTAATCTTTCGGTTGCTTTAACAGAGGCAGAAGGTGGGGAGCGCAATGCAGCACTGCTTGTTAACCAGCTTGCCCAAGATATGAAAACGTTGCGGCGCGGAGATGAAGAAACAGAACTTAGAAAACGCATAGAACTCCGCCAAAATATACAACAGGAAATCGAAGCGGAAAGAGAGCAAGATTTAGAAGCACTCCTCCTATTTGCCCGCGAAAATGGCAGCCCAGAAATATGGGTGCCGACGCTCACTAACTTGCTTGAACGCCACGCCAATGTTCGGGAAAGACTCGAAACGAATCAACAGCAGCTTTACGCAACCCGCGCTCACATAGCCTACCTACATGAACAATTAGAACTTTTACCGGAACAGACGAAACTATCAGAAACCACCTCTCACGATCCTATTTGGCTTTTTCAACAGGAAAAACTCTTCAACCTTGAATCCCAGCGTGTCGCAGATGCAGAAAGAATTGGTAAAACGGCATCAGAGTTGAAAGGCCTTGATGCACAAATTGCCACAATCCGCGAAAAAAACGAGCAAATCCCTCCTACGACTACCACGATTACCTCCGGTCCCTCCGCTCATCATACCTATATAAAGAATCAATTGCTGACATTTGTTCCGAACCTCTCACAGTATGAAAATACTGCTGAACGCCTCAAACAGGAACTCAGTACGTTGGAAACTGAATTAGCACAAGTGCTGGAACAAATCCCGGAAAACCAGATGATCCTCACAGAAATGGTAGCCAAGATTCAGAAAACCAATGCGCTTGCTGAAGAGATTGCAAAACGTTTACTTGAAGTTGAAATATTATATGCTGAATCCAAGTTCACCGCCTCTCGGAACCAGATGGGTGGTATTGAAATCATCGACCGCGCCATTCCAAGAAAGATTCCTATCAGTCCTCGGCTGAAATTTGTTTTGCTCATTGCGGGGATCACTGGTGTAGCCTTAGGTATTACGATTGCGCTGTTTACCGAATACTTGGGTGGAAGTACTAAGAACCTAACGGACTAAATACCTTGTTCTAAAGCGTTTGTAATCTTAATTTTCAGGTTCTGAAACTCTAAATTGACAGAAGAATGAAAAAAAAATGTCAATTTTTCTTATAATGTAGTATAATATATAGTATGTCTAATATGCAGCGTTCCTCGTTCGTTGCCATTGTGAGGATATTCATAAATTACATATTTTTGGCTGGAGTCCTAGGGCGAGACAATTTTGTTGTCCGTTTTTTATTGTCTTCAGGGAAGCAGTAGCAGTTGAAACCCTCTTCATATCAAGGACACATCTATCTTGCACAGCATTCTGTAGGACAAATTTTGGGGTGCGTGGCGATTGGCAGATCGCGACTCACCTTTAATTAAAAGAGCGAAAAAATCGAAATTGAAATGGTACTGATAATTAAACTTGAAAAATATATGGCATTTGTGGTATGATTATGGAAAATTGCTACCCCAATGCATGCGTTTTTTCTGTTAAAGACTTGACAGAAAATTGGTTCAGTGCTATTTTAAATGCCAAGAACAGTTTTGTGGAAGTTTACCACATATTTCTTGTGTTGAGAATTCCCGCAAAACAAACCCTTAATTTGTTGGAAGGAGACTCGCTTTTAGGTCTTTCGCGCGATATTTCCGATTTTCGGACGCGAGTTTGGCAGTAACTGAAAAGTAACGAAATTGAAGTGGTATTGGTTTCAGTAACGAAATTTTGGAACTTTCCGTTTACACGTAAAGCAGTTTTCATCCATTTTTAAGGTTTTTCGTCGGAGACCGGGGTGGGGAGAGCGAAAAGTGAATATTCATATCGCAGTTCCGTTGCCCAAATATCCGATTCATTATTTCCAAGGAGGAAAAACAAAATAATGAACAGGCTAAAACAATCAATTGATGTTTTACTTGTAGCGACCTGTATCCTGAGCGCTTTTGTGCTTTACGGTTGTGGTGCACAGAGCCTTGGTCCACAAGAACCCCTATTACCAACAATTGAGGGGAGTTCTAAATTTTCAGCACGGTTCCAATTGGAAGAAGAACCGCAATTCTTCTATGACCTGTTTGGAAAAGAGCTGCTTGAGGGTAACGAGGTCTATAACTATCGCGAGCAGAAAGAGTTTGACCAGAACGGCGAATTGTTCGTTGGTTGGACGGGTCAGTTGGATAGTGAAAGGTTCTCGGCGCAGCTGGATAGAACTGTCTTGACTGAAGACAGTTTCCGCGGTAGATACACCGAGTTTGCTATCGGTGATAGTATGCGTTTCAAACCGTCTACATTGTTCCCGAACCGTTACATCCTCTATAAAACAGAGTTTGACGGACTTCGTTGGGACATTTCTTTTGCCCAAGAACGACACCTTTTCACGCTCATCAATTCGCGTATCTCGAACCCTGTTCAATTGACAGACGCAGCGGCAAACCTTGCACCGACGCTTGGTCGTCGAAATGGTTTGAATGAAGACGCTGGGGTCCGGCATATTGAAAACGCACGATTGATGGGTTTCCGAGCCCAAGGACTTTTGGGTGACATTTTCCGCGTTGGGTTTACTTACGTTAACCTTCATAAAGAACACCCGGAACGGGTTGAAAACCCGATCATGGGTACTGTCGCGAATACACCGCCGGAAGTGATTTCCGTTGTTTTCCGCGATGATTCACCTGAAGACAATCACGGAGCCGTTACGGTATTCAACGGCTACAATCCAGATCAACACAGTGGAAATATTCAAGGTGGTGTCGGCGCAGCTTTCAAAAGCATGACAGCCACAGTGGTTACGCAAGCGTTGGAAGAGTTAACACCGGAAGACATTGAAGAAGGTGTTGAACCTAAAGCACAACCTGCAGAAACCCAAAAGATTGATATTTTTGTTGACGATATCACTCCGATTGATGTCGGTGGGCTCCCATCTGAAATTCGTGATTCTGTTGATGGAGAGTGGAAGATTGTGGACGGCTTCAACAAAATGAAATATGATCTTGTTTTTGCCGATCACGATATTGATCCACGTACCGTTCAATCGGTCGTTTTTGATATAATTGTAGCCGGTGATTATAACATTGCTATCATCGGATTCAGTGATGCGAACAAAGCCGAATCAGACCCGGAAATCCAAGAGTGGATTAAGACCGAAGATGGTCATATCCAGATGCCATATCGTGATGTTATTCAAGCACCTGGCAACTATGGTCAATCCTCAGATTACACCAGTAACCGCTCCAACCTCATAGACAATCCGAGCGACTGGGAAGGCGAAGGCAGGCCCCGCAAAGTCCGTTATCGCTATGGTGCGGGACGCGCAGCACTCCTCTATGGTCTTGATTTAGAAGGTACTGTCGGCAATGTTTTCGTCCGTGCTCACTACTCTATTAATGGTAAATATAAGCAGTATCCGACGATCCCCAAAGATCAGATTGGATTTAGTAGACTTAAACCGACTATCGTAGGTGAAGATGGTGAAGAAGAAACTGGTATTTCCATTGATCCGGCAACAGGTTTGCCGTTAGATGGAAATGGCATACCCACCTATTCGGAAACCGAAGGTGAACGCTTTGAAGCCAGATTGGGCGGCGGTGGAACTGATGAAAGCGGTGACGGAGAAATGGCAAGAGAGACCGCATGGTTCGTCCAACTCAAATCTCGTTTCGGGAAGTTGTACCTTGAAGGTGTCTACTACCACATCGATCCGGGTTACACGACAACTTACCTCAACTTTGGTTCTAACACCGATAGAGACCAGCCGTACTCACTGGAGCGGACCCCGGAATCTCAGTCTGAACAAGATCCGTGGGATGAAGTTAATTACGCTCTCATTGAAGATGATGATGATGACGACGATTGGCCAGATGACATTGACTTTGATGGAGTCTTACCGCGTGCCGATGACAGAGACCAAAACGGCGTTTTGGACTTCCAAGAAGACTTTCTCATCTTTGATGCCGATCCACCAGTGTTTACCGATCTCGTTGATCTGAACAACAACGGTACGATTGACTCTCTTGAGGATGATTTTGAACCACAATATGAGTATGGAGTAGACAGAGAAGGCTACCATGTTTTCGCCGAATATGACCTCCTTGATAACCTTTCACTCAAGGTTGGGTGGCTCAATGAAAACGAAGTTTCCAGCCGCCGGCAGAACGACTCCAAATACCTACACGTCACTTATCAACGTGACATTCCGGACTTCGGAACTGTACTTTTCCAAAACCGTTTCGTCCGAGTTCGCGACGATATTCCAGATTACACCATTACCCTTCGTGTTGGCGAGTTAGAGCCTGTTCAAATTTCTGACGAACTTGACTTCTACAATGCTCGTGTGAACACGACAACGCTGCAGTTCCTCTATACTGCTGTTCCCAACCTCACGCTTGAAGCGAAGTTCCTCGTTGTGCTGCAAAAGCAGTTTGAACAAGATGAGGAAGGCGCGATTTTCTTGGATGTTGAGGGCTCAGGAGACGAAGATGATCCGCTGAATGCTGATCAGCGCGTTGACTTTATGGTACCCGTTGAGCAGGTTCGAGCCGCCGGTGAAAGGCGTGAATTCCCGTTCTATCCAGACCACGGGATTAACGCTCTTAACCCTGAGGACCCGGGCTTAATTTATGATTCTGAAAACTGGAAGAAGCGTCGTTATCCAGAACGGGATATTCGCAACCAGCAGACAATTCTCAAGGCGAGATATGAGATTCCGCTCGGTGACCTCCCCTTCGTTGACAGAATCGGTGAAGATTTAACGCTGACACCGATGGTCAAATATATCTGGGATCGTGCTTTCGATCGCGGTGCGGAGGAAATTGGGGATGCTCTTAACCCACGTCTGTTTGTTCCGACTGATGACGAACCCGTCGAATACTTGCGCTTCAACCGTAGAAGTCGTGAGGATGTGCTCGGCGTACGGCTTGACTATCAGTTCACGCAACGAATGAACATTCTCGGTGGTTTCCAATACAGAAAGTTCACCAACCGGGATAATAATTTCAAGAACTATTTGACAAACTTCCCAGAAGATGAGGATGTCCCAATCCTCTTCCGACCGGACCTGCGAACACGGATATTTGAAGTCCAAGCAATCAACCGCGGTGAATGGCTTGGGTTTAACATTGTTATCCTCGCTGGTTACCGGCGAACCACCATCCTGCTTGACCATACGACGAGTAATACGACGTTTGTCCGAGCAATGATGGGTTTCTAGATGATATTTGGATCACTGGACACGATCTCTTCGTGTCCAGTGATCTTATGTCTCGCAATATTACCCCTGCTGCCATTTTCTGTAATGCCTGAACAAAACGCGTAACTTCTTAAGCACTCAGGTGTTTTTTAATGAAAATGGCGTTGTAAGTGGAAGGAACAGTCCCGAGATCAGGACCTATCCGACCTGAAAATTTGTGTAGTTTTGAAACACTCAAATGTTAGCCAAATTGAGTTGTTGGGCGAGGTTCCCACAACACTTTATGAGATGATTTGTAGAGACTTGCCAACGTGTTCGGCAAGTTACCCTAAGGAGGATCAGAACGAATGACTCGTTTAAGTTTGGTGTTAATACTAATTGCTTGTGTCAGCATGTCTGTTGGTGTTGCCTACGCACAAGACGCAAGCGGTGGAACTGTCCGAGGTCAAATCGTTGATACAACCACGGCACAGGCTCCAATCGACGGCGTTCAAGTCAAGATTGTTGGCCAAGGCAGCGAGGAATATGAAGCGACAACGGATGCGAACGGTGATTATGAACGCTCCGGTATCCCCGCAGGTCGTTACCTTATCAGTATCTATAGAGAAGGATACGGTGACCGGCTTGGTAAACCCGTTACAGTTGTTAATGGCGGCGACCACTTCGTGCCACTGAAGATGACCAAGAAAGACAATATCATTACTTTTTTCCAGAAGTTCGGATTTGTGTTCTGGCCGCTCGCGCTTTGTTCTATCACGGCATTGACCTTCATTATTGAAAGGCTTTTCACCTTTGTTCGGAACCGCTCTCGAATTGGAACCGAACAGTTTATCGCCAGTATTGCTGATTCATTACGTAAAGAGAACATTATGGAAGCCGTTTCTACGTGTGAAGAAGCTGGTGGACCGCTTGCGAATGTGCTTAAGGCAGGATTGTTGCGATACAGCCAAGCCCAAATTGAGGAACGCGATATTAGCAAAGAAGAAATTCAGGAAGCCATTGAGGAAGCAAGCCTCCTTGAAATTCCTGAACTGGAAAGGAACCTACCGGTTCTTGGTACAGTTGCAGTCGTTTCTCCGCTGTTTGGTTTGCTTGGAACAGTTACAGGTATGATTAGTGCGTTTACAACAATCGCGCTTGAGGGTACTGGTGACCCGCAGCAGCTCGCCGGTGGTATCTCACAGGCACTTCTCACAACTGCTGCTGGCTTGACGGTTGCTATTCCTTGCCTGATTTTCTTCCAACTCTTCGATAGCTGGGTTAACAGACACATGGTTGAGATCTCTCAGGTTTCTACCGAGATCGTGAACCAGCTGATTGTTGGTGAAGGTGGCGAAGCTTAGTCTATTCTTGGAATGGAACGGGTGAGTGTTTCACTCGCCCCTCCTAAGTCTTATTAATGAGAAAGGAGATTCCGAATGGCACAAGTCAACGGAGAGCAGAAATTGACTCTGCTTGCGACCAAGATTCGGGAACGCAAACCACCAACGCTCAGTATGGCTCCTATGATTGATTGTGTGTTTTTGCTCTTGATCTTCTTCATGGTCTCAACAACCTTCTCGCCGATTCCAGGTCTTCGGGTGCAGCTACCCCCACCGGGGAAACCATCGCCCGATAAACCGAAAGGATTAACCGTCCGAATTGCGAACCCAGAACCTGGCGATGACAGAGGCACTATGGTGCTAAATGATGAGGTTGTTCAACTTGATGAAATGTTTAACAGGTTTATCAATGCACCTGAGGAAGCGACAAGCATGCTGATTATCCAATCCGAGCGAGACGTGCTTCATGAGCAGATTGTGCAAGTGATGGATATCGCGAAACAGGCAGGTATAGATAAAATTGGGTTCGCTATTGTTGCGAGAGACTGACGTATCTCGCGCGATGGTAATAACCCTTCACTCTCTATAAAAGGAGAATTCAGATGGCTTTGAACATGTCTCGGCGGAAGAAAACAGGCGATGATGATGACATTCCGATGGCACCAATGATTGATTGCGTGTTTTTGTTGCTCATCTTCTTCATGGTGTCTGCTGTCATGAAAGCTCAACCGCCTTTCACCATCACCTTACCGGATTCCGCAACAAAGCACGAATTCACACGGAAGAAGTTCAATCTTTTCATTAGTCCTGACGGACGGTTTTCGATTGATGATCAGGAAATGTTGACCCTGGCAGATTTGGAGATGTTCATTTCAGCCCATGAAAACCAGATTAGCACCCTAATTATCAAGGCAGATAAGCGTGCAAAACACGGTATCGTCATTGACATAGTAGAACGAGCGAAACAGCGCTCCAGTAAAACGGAGGGGCTTGAAATCGCTTTCGCGGTCTCGGAAGAAGACTGAGGACTGCAATGCAGTTAACAAAAAAGGCAGCTTCGGCTGCCTTTTTTTGTTTCACACGGAAGGGCGAGGTTACAAACCTCGTACAAACCTCGCCAGCGGTATCTGACAGAGAAAGTGGTAGAAAGTGGTAGTGGGAAGGACGAGGCGAGGTTACAAACCTCGCCAGCGGTAGTGGGAAGGGCGTTGACATAAAAGTCTTTAACGTTTTCGTGTTCTCCGCGATGCAGCTCTCCGTTTAAGTTTAACGGGTGCGGGAAGAGGTGGCGGCGGCGGTGTCACAACTTTCCAAAAGTGTGGCAGGAAATCTTCCCAATTGGTGAGGATGTCTTCAGCGTGTTCACTGCCGGTGTACGCCGCATGATTCTGTATAAGTGCCAGTAAGTTTTTAATATCGGTTTCACCGGTCACTTTTTCCAGCTTTACCCAATCGGAGTTGTACTTTTTCTCGAATTGCTCTTCCTTGTCAAGGATATACGCGGTACCGCCCGTCATCCCTGCTCCAAAGTTCCTACCTGTTTCACCCAGGATTACAACGGTTCCTGCGGTCATGTACTCGCATGCGTGGTCGCCAACACCTTCCACAACAGCAGTGGCACCACTATTCCGGACACAGAACCGTTCACCGGCTCTGCCTGCTGAATAAAGTGCCCCACTTGTAGCACCGTACAAGACTGTATTTCCAATAATTGTATTCTCATAAGTTCGGAACGGAGCAGTTGATGTGGGTTTGATAATAAGTTCTCCACCCGCCAGACCTTTACCAACATAATCGTTGGCTTCTCCGGTCAGCACAAATTGCACACCGCTGATACAGAAAGCACCGAAACTTTGCCCTGCGCTGCCCTTAAAGTTGCCCTGAATCGTTCTGTCAGGCAAGCCAGCATCCCCATAGCAGGCTGCGATTTCACCGGATAACTTCGCTCCCACTGTGCGGTGCGTATTTTGGATAGGATAGGAGAGTTGAATTGATGTTTTCTGCGCGATTGCGTCCTTTGCATCCACTAAAATCTGATCATCAAGAGAAACACCATCGCGATCATTTCGCTCCTGTAGGTGATAACGTGGTTGTGTGCCGGTTGGATCCGCAGGTGTCAGGATTTCACTCAAGTCCAGTGTGTCCGCCTTCGGATAATCTGCTAAATCGACAGGTTGAAGCAACTCTGGACGCCCAATAATGTCGTTCAAACTTCGGTGTCCAAGATTAGCGAGAATGGCTCGGACCTCGTTTGCGACACCGAGCATGAAATTCACAACCATTTCAGGGGTGCCGGGATATTTCGCACGGAGTGCTGGATCTTGGGTAGCGACACCGACTGGACAGGTATTTAAGTGGCACTGACGTGCCATCACACATCCCGTTGCAACCATTGCTATTGTCCCAAAGCCGTATTCTTCTGCCCCCAACATCGCGGCGATGACAATATCACGCCCTGAACGCATGCCACCGTCCGCTCGTAATACCACGCGATCCCGCAACTCATTCGTTACAAGCGAGCGCTGTGTTTCCGCAATTCCAAGTTCCCACGGCGTGCCTGCGTTCTTAATGGAACTAAGCGGAGAGGCACCGGTGCCTCCTTCATGCCCGCTTACCTGTATCACATCAGCATACCCCTTTGCTACGCCTGATGCAATCGTTCCAACCAGAAACTCAGATACCAGTTTCACAGCGACTTTTGCTCGCGGGTTTGCTTGCTTCAGATCGTAGATGAGTTGTGCCAAATCCTCAATGGAATAGATATCGTGATGCGGCGGTGGTGAAATGAGTGGTACACCGGGGACAGAGTGTCGAATAGAAGCAATCTCGGCTGTTACCTTATGTCCGGGGATCTGTCCACCCTCTCCGGGTTTCGAGCCTTGCGCCATCTTGATTTCCAATTCCCGTGCCGAGGCGAGGTAGGTCGGTGTCACACCGAAACGTCCAGATGCGACCTGTTTGATAGCACTGGAGGCGAGGTCTCCGTTGGGTTGTGGTTTGAAGCGCGCGCTACTCTCACCGCCTTCTCCACTTCCTGATTTCGCCCCGAGGCGATTCATCGCTACTGCTAAGGTCTCATGTGTCTCACGACTTAAC
The DNA here is from genome assembly GCA_022821965.1 of Candidatus Poribacteria bacterium. Lineage (GTDB taxonomy): Bacteria > Poribacteria > WGA-4E > WGA-4E > WGA-3G > WGA-3G. Next base: position 282,154 of record JAJECN010000015.1, on the reverse strand, counting down.
GCTCCGAACGACATACTACCGGTTGTAAAACGTCGAACAATATCTTCTGCTGGTTCAACCTCGTCAATCGGGATGGGCGTGCTCGGCTTGAAAACGAGGAGGTCTCGTAGACTGGAGGGTTCTCCTTCCTCAATAGCAGCAACGTATTTCTCATAATCCTCCGATTCACCGCCCTTGACAAATTTGTGAAGCGATTTAAACACTGCTGGATTGAACGCATGGAATTCGCCGTTTTTACGGAATCGGAAATAGCCTGCCTCTTCTAACGATGGGTCACCATCGCTCCCGGAAAACGCTTTTGCGTGAAAATGGAGCGTTTCGGCGGCAATTTCATCAAACCCGATGCCGCTTAGGCGCGAAGTGGTCCCTGTAAAGCACTTATCAATGACCGTTGCATTGATCCCCAGTGCCTCAAAAATCTGGGCACCGCGGTAACTCGACACCGTCGAGATCCCCATCTTTGCCATAATCTTTAGGAGCCCTTTCTCGACAGTTTCTTTATAAGTTTCAATGGCTTTCAGTGCTGTGAGCTCTTCAAATTCACCATCCTCAGCAAGGTGAGCGATGGTTGAGAAAGCGAGATAAGGATTGATTGCAGCTGCCCCGTAACCGAGGAGAACAGCAAAATGGTGTTCTTCCCTTGCATCACCAGTTTCAGCGATGAGACTTGCGCGCATTCGCTTGCCTTCTCGAATCAGATGGTGATGGACAGCACCGACAGCAAGTGCCATCGGAATTGGTGCGGTATCAGGGGCGACATCCTTGTCGCTTAGCACAAGCAGGGTTTTCCCAGCCTCGACTGCCTCGGAAGCCTGCTGGCACAATTCCTCCAACGCGGCTCCTAAGCCTTGTTTACCAGAGGCTACCGGAAAACAAGCAGAGAGTGTTGCTACTTGAAAATCGGGTATATCAAGATTTCGTAACGCTTGTAAATCGTCATTTGTCAAGACGGGTGAAGATAATCGGATGAGTCGCGCATGTGCGGATGTCTCTGTGAGTAAACTGTACTGTCGTCCGAGGTAGGTCGTGAGCGACATCACCAAACGTTCACGGATTGAGTCAATAGGTGGATTTGTAACCTGTGCGAAACGTTGCTTGAAATAACTGTAGAGCGAACGGGGATGCTGAGAAATCACAGCAGGCGGTGTGTCATCGCCCATTGAACCGACAGCTTCCTTAGCCTCGGTTACCATTGGTTTGATAAATCGCTCGATATCCTCAATCATATAGCCGAAAGCCTTCTGGCATGTCGCCAGCTGCTCAGATGCGGTATCCATCGTTGTGTTCGGATCGGTCTTTCGCGTTGGGAGCGTCACAATGCCCTTTTTTACCCATTCGGCATAGGGTTTCCGCTTGGCAATATTATGTTTAATCTCCGAATCTTTTATCAATTCCCCTTGCGCTGTATCAACAGCAATCATCTGCCCGGGTCCCAAACGCCCCTTCTCCACGACCCTATCATCATCAAGTCCAATGATACCAACTTCGGATCCCATGACAACGGTTCCGTCTTCTGTGACTTTATAGCGTGCCGGTCGTAGTCCGTTTCTATCCAGACTTGCGCCGACGATAACGCCGTCTGTAAAGGCGACCGCTGCTGGTCCATCCCAAGGTTCACTGACACATGAAAGGTACTCATAGCAGTTTTTCAACACGTCCGGCATATCTGGAATCTGCTCATACGCTTCAGGAATTAGACACATCATAGCATGTAAGATATCACGTCCAGAGTGTGTTAGCAACTCCAAGACGTTATCCAAGCTCATTGAATCACTTCCGTGTTGGTTGATAATTGGGACAAGTTTCTGAATATCTTCGTTCCAGAGGGGGGACTGCAAGTCGGCTTCGCGCGCGCGCATCCAATTGCGATTGCCCATCAAGGTGTTGATTTCACCGTTGTGCGCAAGCGTATGAAAGGGTTGAGCAAGCATCCACGTGGACGAGGTATTCGTGCTGTAGCGTTGGTGGAAAACAGCAAGTGCTGCTTGAAAATCAGGATCTTTTAGATCTGGATAAAAGTGGTCAAGTTGGGGTGCGACCAATAATCCTTTATAGACAACGGTTCGATGCGAAAAAGAGGCGATATGGAATTCATCGAGTTCGGTCGCCGCGACACGGTGTTCTAATTCTTTGCATATCAGATACAAGCGTTGTTCAAAAGCGTCATCGGTAAGTTGCTCTGGCCGTCCTACCAATACCTGTTGAATCTCCGGCAGTGTTTCGAGTGCCTTAGCACCGAGTGCGGAAAGATCCTGAGGGACTGAACGCCACCCGAGGAGGGGAACACCGTATTGCTGTAGTATCTTTTCAACGATTTCGCGTCCTTGCGTCTGAGCATCCTGGTCGTGCCTTGGCAGGAAAATCATTCCGACGCCCATGTCATTTATGGAATTCAGGTGTACGCCAAGTTTCTCAAGTGCTTTTTGAAATATTTTCTCCGGAATTTGTGTTAGAATACCTGCGCCGTCGCCTGTCTTTGCATCAGCGGCTACGGCACCTCGGTGCGTCAGGTTTGTGACCGCTTGTGTTGCCATTTTAATAATCTCATGGCTCCGATTTCCGAAACGGTTCGCAACAAAACCAACGCCACAGGCATCTTTTTCTTTTAAATCACTATACATTTGTAAATTGACTCTCCATACATTCCTTCTATAATTTCTTTTGCATTGGCATTGTAGAGCGGCCGCTCAATTCCAGATGATTCCATATTTAATCTGCCGAGCGAGGTTTGCGTGCCTTAACCCCACCCTTTTCTTAAGGGTACAAACAACCAAAAAACGGACTTCGCTTTCAAGGGTTGGATAGGGTGTTTCGCACGGTTTACATCGGACGCTGACCACTTGTATCCTGCCAGAGGTAGCGCGCCCCAAGGCAAGAGAGCCTTTGGAATCAACGGCGATCAGCGATCGCGTCACTGATGATTCGCGACCGGTTTGGCGGGCTTACATGCTTCGGTTTGGTTCTCAATTTTTGAATCAAAACCGTTTGTGCGTTTTAATATTATACCTTAATTCAAGCCAAAAGTCAAAAAATTTCCCTTTCTCCTCAGAGCCATTCAGTTTTCGGTTTTCCACGGGTTATACGGGGTAAGTCGGAAATCGGAGTTCCCTCCTACCAAGAAGAGTCGGGAATCGGAGTTCCCTCCTACCAAAAATTCAATAACCCACTGCGCATCCATCTCGTCTTGGATCTGAACCGGCGGCAAGCGTGTCAAAGGATGGGTTGATAAAGATCGCTTGCCCGCCGCCAAAGAACGTGTTCCCCGGTATAATACGATGTCCTTTCTGTGCCAACGTGGCTTGGACATTCATCGGAATGCCTGCCTCCAGCATAACCCGCGAGTCATCCATCACTCGGAATCGAGGTGCATCCAACGCGTTTTGTACGTCCATATTGAAATCTACGAGATTGGACACAAATTGGAGGTGCCCTTGCGCTTGCATTTGCCCACCCATGACCCCGAAAGTCACTAAGGGAACGCCATTTCGCCCGATCATACCTGGGATAATCGTATGCAGCGTCCGTTTATGCGGCGCAATACAATTTGCATGGTCGGGGTTAAGTGAAAAACCTGCACCCCGATTTTGTAACATGATACCTGTATCACCAGCAACCAAACCTGAACCGAAACCCGCGAAGATGCTGTTGATGAAGGAAACGACGTTTCGATCGCTGTCAACTGCACAGAGATACACCGTATCACTTCCCATTGACGGAACACCGGGCGTTGGTGTCAGGTTCGCCCGTTCCGGCGAGATACGCTTTCGCTGAGTTTCCGTATAATCATCGGAAAGCAGCCCAGTTACCGGGACATCTACAAACGTCGGATCTGTCACGTATTGGTAAAGATCGGAGAAGCCTAATTTCATGGCCTCAATTGCGCAGTGTAGATGTTCAGAGCTGTTGTGCCCCATCGTTCCAAGATCGAATCCTTCAACGATATTGAGTGCGAGCAGTGCAGCGATGCCCTGTCCATTTGGTGGAATTTCATAGACATCGTAACCCCGATAATTCGTAGAAATCGGTTCAACCCAATCCGATCTGTGTTCAGCGAAGTCCTGTTTTGTAAACAGACCTCCATTTTCATCAGAGAATTTCACAATTTTATCAGCGATCTCGCCTTGATAGAAGGCATCTCGACCGCCTTCTGCAATCAGTCGAAAGGTCCGTGCAAGATTCGGTTGGTGAAAGATTTCTCCGGGTGCTGGTGCTTTTCCATTGTTGAGGTATGTCCGCGCCGTATCGGGATGCTGTGCCAACATTGCCGCGCTTTCTTGCCACGCGAGACCAATCTGTGGACTGACTGGAAACCCTTTTTCGGCATAATTAATAGCAGGTTGCAGCACCTCTGCTAATGACATGGTTCCACACGCTTCAAGAAGTGTTGACCACCCATCAATTGTGCCCGGGACTGTAACCGGATACATACTCCCGAAAGAAGGGATACTGGTTAACCCTTGCTTGGTAAAGAATTCCAGTTCTGCCGCGTAGGGTGCCCGACCACTTGCGTTTAAGCCGCGAAGAACGCCGTCTTTGGATTGGTAAACGAGCATAAAGGCATCGCCACCAATACCGGTTGACATCGGCTCAACGACGTTGAGTATCGCTGCCATCGCGACCGCAGCGTCAATAGCATTTCCACCCTCGCGTAAGATTTGTAATCCGCTTTGCGCAGCAAGTGGTTGGCTCGTTGCGACTGCCCCATGTTGGCAGATAACAGCAGAACGTCCAGGTCCAAATTGGTTTGGGAAGTACCCATCAAACATGCTTTATCTCCTCGCTTAAAACCGTGCAACCTACTATAGCATAAGCGATTGCTTTTGTCAAATTTAGCGACAGGGAGGGTGTGTAAATATTTTGTCAAAAGTTTAAAACTAAGGTGATTGTAAGAGACGTTAGGGCGTATTTTTTGAGTATTTTTCCGGTCTGAATCTCGGATTATCGCCGATGAGACGGATGATGGGGGTTAATTGTCTGAATCAGGATTTACAGGATTTTAGGATTTGCAGGATTGAAAGATGGGAAGATTGGATGGTGGGCAGCCACAAGAGCCAGGAAAATCCGCAGAAATCCGCAGAAACACCCCAAGCAAAAATACCTTACAGAGGTAAGAGAATAACCCCCTTATCAGAGGGAATGTCTACGAAAGATCAAAATTTGTTGGATGGGCGTGGGTTTAGCGCAAAAATTGGGTTGATATGAAAAAAATTGTTGTAATTTGTTTCGATTTTTGGTATACTATTTTTGGCATCCGTAAAGTCCTATTATGGATTGAATGGTTGGGCAAGTGTATCAGACTCCCCAACCGTGGCACTGCCAAGAATGAATTGCCAGTGCGGTTTTAATTATATCATATATATCGGTTGATGTGTCTGATATTTTTAAGCAGCGTCGTGATTCTATTTGGTTTCCTTCGGGGAATCGGGTAGGGTTACGAGTGGACGTAGGAGACGGATTGCCGGGGTAGTCCCGCTACCTCCCGTCTCCGCCCTCTGGCAATATGGGTATGCGTCTGAGAATTCACAAGCCCCAGACACCACAATAATAAATAGTTATCAGTTGTCAGTTGTCGGTTGTCGGTTGTCGGTTATCGGTTAAGAGGTTACTTATGGCAGTTATCGTGTTTTTCACCGCCACAACTCTTTAACTGAAAACTGAAAACTGAAAACTGATAACCATTCCCTCTGATAACCAATCCAAAGGATTTTATTTTTCTTATGCCAGCTTTAGCTACGAAAGAAATCATACGACTCCGGTATAACCTTGACATCCCCGCCTTTGTCCGTGCGGCGGTCCGAAACAATCTCAACAAAGAGCAGATCTTGATTTACCTCGAGATCATCGCCACCAGCACACACGATGCCATCGAGAAGATGTCACATTTTGTGCCCATCGCCAAGCAAGAGGACCTAACCCGCAACGAGATACTCATCTGGCTCCACCTCTCCTATGGGGGACCGATGGATTCCGCAGATCTCAGCAGGAAATTCCGCATCCCGCCCGGAGTTGCTGAGAATGCGCTCGCTGGTTTGGAGGAGAAGGGGATTATTGGAGACGGCCACGTGCTTTGATGATTGTCTAAACTGAGATTTACAGGATTTAGGAATAAGGAGGTGTAAATATTTTGCCAAAAGTGTAGAACTGAAGGGGTTATTAGAGGTTTGGTTGCATTTTTTCTGTCTGAATGCAGATCGCATTTGGGCGAGTACGCCGCAAATCGCGGATGACGCGGAGGACACGGATTGACGCGGATTTTGGGGAAACCGACTGTCAACGCAACGCCTTATACGTGCGGGATATTCCAGAGCAATTGGGGTTAGCAACCGCTTCTATAAGTGAAATACCAAAAACTTTACACATCCAATTGACATCTCATAGAATTTATGGTGTACTTTCATTGTTTTCAAAAAACCTCGAGGTAATTAGAATGACAGGACAAAGAATTGTCAAATATCCCCCCAAACGGGGACATATCCCCAGATCAAAAGTCAAGCGGGCAGTGAGAGAGGTTCTTGAGGCGAGAGGGGTCCCTATAGAGTCTAAACGTGACACCTATAAATATCATCTGAAGCGCGGTAATAAAGTTATCCGCAGCGGGATTACTAACGACTTAGACCGCCGTGAAAAGGAGCACCAGCGGAATTACGGTAAAGATGTCCACGTTCAACAGATTGGAAACCGTACAACGCGAGAAGGTGCGAGGGAATGGGAAAAGAAGCAACGGCGTGGCACGTCTTAGTTTTTGAATTTTTTCGTTTTCCTTTTACAAAAAGAAAAAGGGTTTTCGACCTATTCACAGAGCGAAACCTTCATACCGCAAACCCGTGCATTCAGAGTTCCCCGCTCCAGCGGAGCGATATGTCTATAGGATGCTCGATTTCCGGTGTTCCCGCTCCAGCAGAGCAGTATGTGGTTCATGAAATTATAGTAAAGCTTAGAAATAAATAACCACTTCCGCCCTCTCACAGCAGGCACGGTTTCCTAACCGTGCTGGTGCAAAGTGTCCCATTAATTTTAAGATCTACCATAGTTTGCGGCAACGAAACTTTACACACCCATTCTGAAAATTAACTTGATTTTGTTGCCACATGCGATATACTGTCTATATTGATATGTGTTGTTGTTTAGAACATTTCATAGACGATCTTCTGCTCCATCCCTAACCAATAAGATTAACAAGGCAAACTGTGAAAAAAGGACATAGATACAATGGAAGACACAATCCCAAAAGCATTTTTTGCGTATCCATCAAGCCGACCAATTTTAACAGAGGCCATTCGGGACGCTGTCAACGAACTAAATGCGGGAAGACAAGTAAACATTCAGATATGGGAAAAATGTAATATTGGTGGAAAGTTCGTTATCAATACCATTTGTGACGCAATTGACGAATCTGAACTCTTTTTTGCTGACTTAACAGGATTGAATCCAAACGTGATGTTTGAATTGGGCTATGCAATAGCTCATGATAAGCGAATATGGTTGATATTTGACACATCATATAAAAAAGAAAAAAATATGTTCAACGAGTTGAAAATTTTATCTTCAATTGGATACGTCTCTTACAGCAATTCACGCCATATTGTCTCAGGGTTCTATAGCAATAATCCGGTTGAAGATATAGAAAAGACAATTTTTAAGACCGCAATAGAACCAAATCTAAAACCGGGGGGCTATAACAGCATTTTGTATTTGAAAAGTCTGCACGAAAACCAAGCTGCTATGCGGGTGTCCCAACTACTTGATAAAAGATTACCTAGTAGCATTATTTTTGATGACCCTAGTGAATCGATTCAGTCTTTAAAGTGGTATGGAACTCGTGTCTTTGGCTGCAATGGTTTAGTTTGCCATTTTGCAGATCCCGAAACAGAAGGAGCAGACCTCCAAACGGCACGACACGCATTAATTTGTGGGCTGGCACATGGTTCTGGAATACCTTTACTAATGCTTGCTGAAAATGATTTTCTAGCTCCGATTGATTATCGAGATCGTCTTAAACATTATCGTACAGTTCCTGATGCAATTGGATATTTAGAAGAATGGTTACCTCCTGTTGAGCAAACTTTAAAAGTTAAACAAACAGCAATGGAGGTTCAACGGGCTGCGAAATTAGCAACCGATCTTAAAAATTTGCATTTTGGTGAGCATATCGCCGAAAATGAGACGGGAGACCTAACAGATCAATATTTTATTCCAACGGCTGCATACCATGCTGCTTTAAAAGGCAGGCAAACCGTATTTATAGGACGTAAAGGATCAGGAAAAACTGCGAACCTGATAAAATTAGAAGATGAACTTAGTCGGCGTAAGCAAAACGTGGTTTGTGTAATAAAACCACAGCGTTATCAAATGCTAGGGATAGTAGACCTACTAAAACAGTACCAACATCGGAATGTTAAGGCATATGCTATAGAAAGTTTATGGAAATTTTTGCTTCTTACTGAAATTGCAAATACCGTCTACAATAGTCCTCCAGCTGACCAGAGCAATGATGTTCAAGAGCGTTTCTTCAAATTTGTCGAAAAAAACAAGGAACTAATTTGTAAAGATTTCTCCATCAGATTAGAGAACTGCATTCAAGATCTCGAGGGGGCAATCGGAAAATCTAAGGATAAGAATCCCTCCCTGCCTGTCTCCGAGGTACTTCACAGTGGTATTTTGAAGCAATTGCGGATAGAACTAGCACAATTCCTTTCAAAAGATCAACGAGTCGCTATTCTAGTTGATAATCTCGACAAAGCTTGGGAACAGCGAAATGATATAGAGGTTTTGTCTGAAATTTTGTGGGGTTTGCTAGAGGTAGCACAAGGACTTCCTATGGAACTTCAAAGACAAGATAGTAGAAGACAAAGAATACAACTCAATCTTTCTATATTTCTGAGATCTGACATCTTTCATAAAATCAGAAAAGTCACCCCTGAGCCTGATAAAATAACTTGCTTTTCACTAAAATGGGACGACAAGTTGTTATGCCGCATAATAGAGGAACGATTTCTCTCCACTTTCAAAAAAATTTTAGACCCAAATGTTTTGTGGGAACGATATTTTTGTCCAACCGTTAATGGTATTCCTATAAAAGAGTATATAACAAGTGCTATCTTGAAAAGACCCAGAGATATCATTTATTTCGTAAATGAAGCGGTGAGAAGTGCCATCAATAAAAGGCACATCAGGATAGAGGAGGAAGATATATTTGAAGCAGAGTTGGAGTATTGCCTGTACGCTCTTGGGATCGTTAATATAGAAAACACTTTATTTGATATTAATCTTGAAGACGTAATTTTAGAATTCGCAGAAATGCCTGCAACTTTAACCAAGAGTGAAGTGATAAAAGTTTTAGAACTTTCAAAAATCTCAGAGGAAATGATAGAACCTACGATTAAGGTTCTTCAGGATTTAACATTCCTTGGGCTAGAAGTAGAAGAAAATGAGTTTGTTTTTCCCGATACACTGGAAGAATCTCGAAAAAAAGAAAAATTGGCAGAAAAATTTGCACGGAGAAAAGGACTAGAAGAACGTCTACAGATACATAAAGCCTTTCAAGCATTTTTGGAAACAAAAGAACCTAAGCTCACACCTAAACGATCCACATCTGTGGTTCACTCATAGAAAGAAACCAGAAACCAAGAAGCTTAATTGAATTCAATTTTCTCACTCACTTCACCATGCCTGCATCGCGATAGGTTTGTTTAATCAGTTCAATCTCTGCATCTGTTAGTCCATACAATTGATACACCAACTCGTCTATCTCCCGCTCAATATCACGTACACCATTGCTTCGTGGATCTGCTAATATCTGTTCAACGAGACATGACAAATCTGTTTTCTGTGCTGCAGTCCGATCCGCTTTTGTTCTGGGCGAGTTCCATCAAAAGTCTACCGCGATTGGAGCTCGGATTCCGATTTTATGCTTGCCTTGGCACAGAAACTGCGTTTTTTAAGAAAATTGGCATATAATTGGCTGTAGCACATATTATTTTTTCTTAAATTGCAAAAAAATGTAAATTTACCCTAAACTTTTTCCGTTTCATGTTTATAAGTAATATAGCGACTATTTTATGTATCATTATGCTAACTACAGTCTCATGTCTCGCCTCTGACAGAAATCGAGGGTCATCTCACAGTTGATGGGATCTCGAGAAAAATAATAAAGGAGAAAACCGATGATAATGATGACACGTCTGAAAGGGGGCGTTCCAATTTTGGAACCCCACGGTAAAATTGTCGGCACTGCAATATCGGAATTGCGAGAGCAACTCGCGTTGGAGTTATTAGATGCTACCAATACGCCTTGTTTTATCATCAATTTCGAGCACGTTCACAAGATAGATAGTTCGGCACTGGGCATGCTGGTAAATGTGCATGTTATCGCGGCGCGGATGAAAAGTCGTATCGGTATTATCAATGTTGGGCGACACATCAAGAATTTACTCGTCCTCAGTCGGCTCGTGAATATTTTTGAACATTTCGAGAGCGAGGATGATGCGATTTCTGCCCTCACCAGTGATGACTAAGGACGATCAGCGGTTGAACCCGTTTGAAGTTTCGCATTGTTTTTTTTGTTTTAAAATTGTAAAATAAAGAATAGTAAGCGGATTTTGGGTAGCGGCATGACAAATACCTGCCGTCAAAGTAGCATATCGCAAGTCAAGGACTTTCTTTCATGGAGGGCAAATTCATGAAATTGAGATGCCAATTGAAAGGTGTAAAATGTCCGCGTTACAAGCATCAGGGGTTTTTTAGTCCTGATAACACAACAATAACACGTCTATTGCCGGATTTGAAACAGTGTGCAGGGTGTATAGCGTTTGCTTCACCGAAGTGTCCGGAAATTCGAGACGATTTGCAGCAAATCGCTGCCATGGTGCTTATCGAAAAAGGTCCTCAGTTCAATCCGACACACCATAGTGGTGCGAATTTCGGCACGTTCATCCGCCCACGAATCTGTGGGGCTTTGATGAACGCAAAAAGGAATGAACTTACCCAGAGGAACCGAGAACTCCGTAGTTTTAATGGAGCATGGGATCCGTCCGAAGACCCAGATGTGGAAGTGAAACAAGACTTCGGAGGGCTGGGGAAGATTCCAGAGCCTTACACTGAATTTGAGGAGGCACTCGTGCGAAACATTAGTTTTGAGGATGCTTTGCCTAAACTCCTGAAAACCTTAACACCCCGCGAACGTGAAGTTTTCGCCTGCCTTCGCGAGGATCAGCGAAATTGTGAGATTGCCGAAGTGTTGAATCTTTCTAAATCTCGCGTCAGCCAACTGGTGACACTGGTGACACAGAAACTGACAGGCGCAGCACAAAGACTCGGTTTGGCAGACTAACTATTTTTGGAGGCAGCATTTTGGAAATAACCACACTTCAAATGTAGCGGCGATTGTAGATACCGGTAGTGATACCGGATTGCAATCGCCTTTTTTATTTTCTCGCTGACTGAAGACTGAATCTCTTTACACACTCTTTGACAATCTCCAGTCTTTATGATAAAATTCAATTTATCTCACAAAATGGGAGCAGCTATGTCTATGTATGATGTCGGAATTATCGGCGGGGGACCAGGGGGGTACGTTGCAGCTATTAAAGCAGCACAACTCGGTGGCAGCGTCTGCTTGATAGAAAAAGGGGAGTGGGGTGGGACCTGCTTGAATCGCGGGTGCATCCCAACAAAAACGCTTTTTGCGGTTGCCAACCTTGCGACACAGGTTCAGGAAGCACCTGCCTTCGGTATACATATCAGCGGTGAAGCAACAATTGACTACGCGCAGGTATTAGACCACAAAACCTCTGTCATCAAACAACTGACAGGCGGTATTGCGCAACTACTGAAGGCGAATGGGGTTGATACCTTTAATGGAACAGCGACACTTACTGATAGAAACAGCATTGTCGTCAGCAAATCTGATGGGACAACCGAGCAATTGCACGCGAAAAATATTATCATTGCTACGGGGTCTGAACCTGCGGAGCCACCAGTTTTTGACATTGACGAGGAACAGGTCTTGACAACGACAGGGATTCTCAACCTTACAGAACTTCCTGAGAGTCTTTTGATTGTTGGCGGTGGTGTTTCAGGTTGTGAGTTCGCTTCCATTTTTAGTGCCCTCGGATGTCAGGTGACCGTGCTGGAACTCCTTCCGACAATTTTGGCGACTGAAGACGTCCAGGTTATTCGCCATATCCAACTCTTTATGAAGCGAAAAGGTATCACGATCCACACCGGGGCGAAACTTACTCACGTCAAAAAATCGGAAGCAAGTGTTACTGCAGTGCTTGAATCTGGTGAAGAACTTGCGGCAGAAAAGATGCTCGTCTCGATTGGGAGACGCTACAATACAGAAAACATCGGATTGGAAGCGGTTGGTGTTCACACCGACAGTGGAAAAATCGTTGTGGATGCACAGATGCAGACGAATGTTCCGGGCATCTACGCGGTTGGAGATGTCGCGAGTCGGTACCTGTTGGCACATGTCGCATCAGCAGAGGGAAAGATTGCGGCACAGAATTGCCTCGGTGACAGCGTTGAGATGGATTATCAGGTCATTCCGTGGTGTGTTTTTACCTTACCGGAAATTGGACATGTCGGTATGACAGAAAAAGAGGCAACAGATGAGGGCTACGAGGTAAAGATAGGACGATTCCCTTATGCTGCAAACGGGAAGGCATTGGGATTAGGTGAAACGGATGGGTTTGTTAAAACTGTTTCCGATGTGGATAGTGGGGATATCCTCGGTGTCCATATTGTCGGCGTACAAGCTTCAACGCTGATTCATGAAGCAGCGATCGCGGTGCGTTTAGGTGCTTCTGCTGAAGATATAGCACACACTGTTCACGCGCATCCGACTCTTTCAGAAATGGTGATGGAGTCTGCTGAAGCAGCGTCCGGTAGGGCGATTCACAGTTTACATTAGAAACGGACAGCCTTCTGAAGTTCACGATAACGGGATGAGATTTCGGAAAATTGCACATCTTTTTGTCGATTGATACTGAAATCTTCAATATTAAAAGAGGCGACGACCGCTCCATATACCATAGCACTGCGTATCGTTTCTTCAGATATATCTCCAACAGAGGCGAGGTATCCCATCATCCCACCAGCAAAACTATCACCCGCGCCCGTAGGATCCGTTACTTGTGTGAGTGGGTATGCCGGAGCACTAAAAAAAGATGATTCCGTGACGCTGATTGCGCCGTGTTCCCCTTTTTTAATGATAACCCGCTTTGGACCGTAGCGTAAAATTGCCTGTGCTGCCCGCATCAAATTGGAATCGCCAGTGAACAGGAGTGCCTCGCTATCGTTCAAAATGAGAATATCTACGCGTGCTAAGAGTGCTTCTAATGCCTCTCGTTCCTCGTTAATCCAAAAGTCCATCGTATCACAAACAATAAGTTTTGGATGTGTCGCTTGTTCAATGATGCTCAACTGTAATGCTGGTGCGTTATTTGCCAAAAAAAGATAGGGTGTCTCTTTGTAAGTCTCAGGCAAAACAGGTTGGAAATCGGCAACGACATTTAATTCTGTAAAAAGTGTATCTCGCACGTTAAAGTCTTCGGCATAACGACCACCCCATCGGAATGATTTGCCGTTATCAACCCGCTTTAGACCTTGGAGATCAATGCCTTGGGTTTCAAGGAAATCCGTGTAGGTCTGGGGAAAATCGGCACCAATAACGCCAATTAGTTGGACAGTCCCGTTAAAAAAACTCGCGGCGACAGCAGCATAGACTCCAGAACCACCAAGCACGTCTTCAACCCGTTCGCTTGGCGTTTCTACTGTATCTAAAGTCACCGTGCCGACGACCAAAACTCCCATTCTAAAATCTTATCTCCTTCTATGAAGTACTTTGTAAGTGCGCTAACTTTTTGCGGGGAGGCGAGGATACAATCCTCGCCAGCGAAGGAAAGGCGCGAAATCAAAAAGGACCGGGTCTATTTTTATTTTCACGAAACGCGCGGATAACCCGTCGCAATCGGCGAGCGAAAATTACACCGAGTACAATAACTAATAAATAACTCAGTCCTTTTACCAACGTCGGCGGGAGTTGTATCACGTCAGAAGGTACCATGATTACTAACAATAGCACCGCTGACAAGAGTAATATCACACCTTCTACAATCTCTGATTTCTTCATAAAATTCCCTCACAAAGGGATGATATCGAAGAGGATATATCGGATAATTGAAAGAAGAATGGTGTTAGGTTCCCATCTCCCACGAGTTGAGATACTTCTCCTGCTCTGCTGTGAGCGTGTCAATCTCAACACCGAATGCTTCCAACTTAAGTTGTGCTACGGTCTCATCAATGGATTCGGGAACATCGTACACGCGATTCTCAAATTGATCATGATTTTTAGCAATGTATTCAAGAGAGAGTGCTTGGTTCGCAAAACTCATATCCATAACACTCGCTGGATGACCTTCAGCAGCGGCAAGGTTTACCAATCTGCCTTCACCGACAAGATAGAGTTTCCTACCGTCTTCAAGAGTGTATACGTCTACGTAGGGACGCGCACTCCCTTTATCGACGCTCAATTTCTCAAGCGCGGGAATATCAATTTCAACGTTGAAATGACCGGAATTCGCAATAATCGCGCCGTCCTTCATCACTTCAAAATGCTCCTGACGTAGAACATGAATATCTCCGGTGAGCGTCACAAATAGATCGGCTTCCTGCGCTGCCTTCTGCATGGGCATGACTCGAAATCCGTCCATTACAGCTTCCAACGCTTTTAAGGCGGTGACCTCGGTGACAATAACGTTCGCCCCTAAACCGCGTGCGCGGTTAGCAACACCTCTACCACACCATCCATAACCCGCGACGACAACCGTTGTTCCTGCGATGAGTAGATTCGTCGCTCTGATAATACCGTCCAGTGTGCTTTGTCCGGTTCCGTACCGGTTGTCAAAAAAATGCTTCGTCCGTGCGTCGTTCACAGCGATAATCGGATACTTCAGTACGCCTTCTTTTGCCATACTCTTGAGTCGGATGACCCCAGTGGTTGTTTCTTCCGTTCCTGCCACGACTTGTTCAACTAAAGCTGGGTTTGTCTCTTCAGAATGGAGTCTTGAGACGAGGTCGGCACCGTCATCCATAGTAATAGCAGGTTGTAAATCGAGTGCGGCATCAATATGGTTATAATAGGTTTCTGTATCTTCTCCGTTAATCGCGAAGACACCGATCTCCTCGTCAACGACGAGAGACGCTGCAACATCATCCTGTGTGCTGAGCGGGTTTGACGCACAGACAACGGCTTCCGCGCCACCTGCCTTTAGTGTTTTCATCAAGTTTGCGGTTTCAGTCGTGACATGCAGACATGCGGCTACCTTTAACCCATCCAATGGACGTTCTTCTTGAAACCGTACGCGGATAGAATCTAAAACGGGCATAAATCGGTTTGCCCAGTCAATCCGTTGTTTACCATCCGATGCGAGTTCTGTTGTTTTAATGTCGTAGTTCATCAATTTCCTTTTTATTCACTGGTGTTTTCAGTTTTTTCAACCTACCGGAGTTTTTCGACGTAATCGGTTTCTTCCCACGTGAAACCGGGTTCCTCGCGCCCAAAATGTCCATACGCGGCAGTATTCTGATAGATAGGTTGACGTAGTTCGAGGCGTTCTATAATACCCGCGGGTGTTAAATCAAAGTGTGTGTTAACAAGTTCGGTGAGTGCTTCGTCATCGCCAGTGCCAAACGTATCTACCATAACAGAGATGGGATCTTTTCTACCGATTGCATAGGAGATTTGAATTTCACACCGTTCCGCGAGTCCGGCGGCAACGAGGTTTTTAGCAACGTGTCGTGCAGCATAAGTTGCACTTCGGTCTACTTTGGTTGGATCTTTCCCAGAAAGCGCGCCTCCGCCGTGCCGTCCCATCCCACCATAAGTATCGACAATAATTTTTCGTCCCGTTAACCCGGCATCACCTTGGGGTCCACCGGTCACAAAACGTCCAGTTGGATTAATGTGATATTTAATGTCTGGACTTTGGAGATCTTCGGGAATAATCTTTTTGATAACCTCTTCAATAATTGCTTCGCGCAGTTCGGTATCCGCAACATCAGGGTCGTGTTGTGAGGCAATAACAACTGTGGTGACAGCCTTGGGTTTACTGTCAACATATTCAACGGTTACCTGAGACTTTCCATCCGGTCGGATAAAGGGGAGGGTATGATCTTTGCGAACTTTTGCTAAACGCCGTGTTAGTTGATGGGCGAGGGTAATCGGTAGTGGCATCAATTCTGGCGTTTCAGTGCATGCGTATCCAAACATTAATCCTTGGTCGCCCGCGCCTCCGGGGTTTACACCCATTGCAATATCAGGTGACTGCTTATCAATAACACTCAGTACAGCACTGCGTTCAGCATCAAAGCCGTATTCAATATCGGTGTAGCCGATATCGGCTATTACCTTTCGTGCGATTTGTTGTGCGTCGTAATTTGCAGTCGTTGTGATTTCACCGGTAATGATAGCAAGTCCAGTTGTGACCAATGTTTCACAAGCGACCCTACCCATTGGGTCGGTTCTGAATATGGTATCAAGCACCGCGTCGGATATCTGGTCTGCGATTTTGTCTGGATGCCCTTCAGTGACAGATTCGGACGTAAACAAAAAATTTTTGCTCAATTCAGCGTCTCCCAGTCTACGTATCTATTTTTATTCTGTTTGTAAATCAAGGTTTCCATGAAAAAGAGAGTGGATGAACATGCCACCCACCCAGATATATGAGATAACGAAAACGGGCGCGCAAAAACGCGCCCCTACATCTCAAACGTAGACACACCTTGTGGCGAGGTTTTCGTTTTGTATCTCTGCCTCTGTTCCGAAAGTTTAGAGCTGATCTGGAACGAAGATACAAGAAACATTATTGTTCAGAGTTCTCTACACTCTCAGCGTTTTCGGAATTTTCTGTATCCTCAACGTTTTCGGAAGTCTCTGCCCTCTCAACATTCGCAGAGCTTTCTGCACTTTCGACCCTCTCAGAAGTCTCCACATTTTCGACGCTCTCAGAGTTTTCTACACTCTCAACGTTCTCGGCGGTCTCCGCGTTCGACTTACCCATTTCCTCTTTGAGCAAAGCTCCCAATGTAGTGACAGTCTCTTCATGTGCGGGTGCTTGCCGTCGTGGTTCGCGTTCCCGTCGTGGACGAGATGGCCGTTCGGTTCGCGTTCTTGCTGGCCGCTCCTCTTCAGGTGTCGCGGCGCGTTCCTGTTCGGCAAGGAGTGCTTTCAAGCTCAGTCCGATCCGTCGATCTTTTGGAGACAAGTTAATCACTTTTAAGTCTAACTCGTCGCCTACAGAGACGATTTCCTCCGGCTTTTCGATTCGCCGGTCTGCAAGTTCAGAAATGTGGATTAAGCCTTCAATGCCTTCCTCAAGTTTGGTGAACGCTCCAAAACTGGTGAGATTGACAACTGTGCCTCGAACGACAGAACCAACCTTGTACTTTTCGGGGACTTCTGCCCAGGGGTCAGGTTGTGTCTGCTTAAGCCCCAATGAGACTCGACGTTCAGAGGCATCAATCTGGAGCACGACGACTTCAATCTCGCTGCCTTCCTTAAGTGCCTCGTTGGCTGCAGTCCCCCGTTTGGTCCACGAGAGATCTGAGGTATGAATTAAACCGTCAATCCCCGGTTCGATTTCAACAAACGCGCCAAAACTCG
The DNA here is from genome assembly GCA_022821965.1 of Candidatus Poribacteria bacterium. Lineage (GTDB taxonomy): Bacteria > Poribacteria > WGA-4E > WGA-4E > WGA-3G > WGA-3G. Next base: position 264,489 of record JAJECN010000015.1, on the reverse strand, counting down.
TTAAGTTTCGGATACGTCCAATGATCTTGCTACCGACAGGTGATCTTTCCGCCAAGAGTTCCCAAGGATTTTGTTGCAGCTGCTTCAGTCCGAGCGAAATCCGTTTGTCTTCTCTTGAGATTTCAAGCACAACAGCTTCAATCTCATCACCCTTATTGACGATTCGCGACGGTGCGACGTTACGGCGAGTCCACGCCATCTCAGAGACATGAATCAAGCCTTCAACGCCCTCTTCGAGTTGTAAGAACGCCCCATAGTTGACGATATTGACAACAACACCTCGGACCGTGGCACCGACAGGATATTTCCCTTCAATGTCCGCCCATGGATCCGGTGTCTTCTGTTTCAAGCCGAGAGAGATTTTCTCGTTTTCTTGGTTGATGCCGATAACTTGGACTTCAATTTCTTCGCCGACGGAGACGACATCAGATGGATGATGGATCCGCTTCCATGCCATATCCGTCTTATGAAGTAACCCATCAACACCACCGAGGTCAACAAAAGCACCAAAAGCAGTAATATTTTTCACTACCCCGGTTATGAGTTGATCGACTTCAAGTGTATTGAGTACCTCTGAGCGCTTTTGGAGAAGTTCGGTTTCCAACCATGCACGCCGCGATAAGACGATGTTATGCCGCCGCTTGCTGAGGCTGATAACCTTCATGTCAAGCGTCTGTCCCACATACTGCTCAAGGTTCTGAATGGGACGCAACTCAACTTGTGAAGCCGGTAAAAAGCCTCGCAGTGAACCGACGTTTACCCTTAATCCGCCTTTAATCCGCTCGGTGATACGCCCCTTCACAGGTGTACCGCTCTCATGCGCAGTCGCTATCTCATCCCAAATAAGTGTCTGATCGGCAATCTTCTTCGAAAGGACTATTTGCCCTTCTGAATCCTCACGCCGGACGATATAGACATCAATTTCATCGCCTGCCTGTACAGCAGGTAAATCATCTTGTCCAACGTCAAACTCTGATGCCGGGATATAGCCTTCCGACTTAAAGCCGATATCGATCATGACTTCATCACGGTTGACATCTACGACGACCCCTTTAACAATTTCGCCATCCGTAAATGCTTTGATCGAATTATCATACGCTTCTTCAAGGGATTCCGGGCTCATTGGCTCCGGTGGTTCTTCCGGTGCTGCCGCTGCTTCCTCAGAAATGGTTTCATCCGTCGGCGCTGCTGCTTCATCTTCATCAGCCTCGCTATCAGTTATTTCTACCGTTTCTTCTGATGCAGTTTGGTCGGCTTGCTCAGAATCAGTGTCTGTATCAGCAACTTCTATCGCCGCCTCGGAGGCATTTTCATTGGTAAGCGTTGCATCTTCAGAATCGGTGTCATCAGCGGTGCCTTCCATCTCGCTGTCTGTGACTTCTTCATGCTCTTCAACGTCTGCGTCGGTTGCCGAAGTTACCTCTGCCTCTGTCTCGCTCGCTACTTCCTGATTCACTTCAACTGAGCCTTCAGTTGACTGTTTTTCTTCTTCCACATTAACAGTGGACACATTTGTATTTGCCTGTTCGTTGTTCATTAAGATACCTGGTCCATTTAAAAACGCACAACGGCGTTAATCCGCCAGTTCCTCCTTATATTCAAAGTGCTTTTAGCACTTTCAAATCGGTTACCTAATAGTATATCACAAATATATAAAGAAAAGCAACAACAATTTTTTATTCGTGCGATTTGAGTTTTAAAAGAATACTCTGTTTTGGAAAACCTCGCATATAATTTGCGATTCAGGTGCAGAATTTTGTTTGATTTTTTTGTTCACTTAAGATAGAATTTAAAAATGGTTCCTAAAGTCGTAACTCGTTTTAATTTTTAAGAGGTGCTTTGTATGGATTCAACAAAATTAATGAACCTCCGGGAAGAATCCGGTATTAAAATAATTGAAATAAAAACAGACTTGAGTAGTTACGCAGCATCTGATTTACGGAAGGTGCTTGAGGGGCTCTTAGCAGAGAAAGTCGAGAAAGTTGTTGTCAACCTGAGTCAGGTGAGTCATATCAACAGTACGGCTGTAGGTGCGTTGGTGGGTGTTGCCAAACGACTTCGCCAAAGCGGTGGTGACCTTAAGATTTGCGCGCTTGCGGACAACTTGACGCGTACCTTCAATCTTATCGGGGCATCCAGTGTCGTTGAAATCTATGAGTCAGAAAACAGTGCCCTCGCTGCATTTTAAACAAAACAGATTTTAACACATGGCGCAAGCAGATATTCAACTTCAGATTCCGAGTGCTGTCTTTTACATAGAACCTGTTCGAGCATTTGTTGGTAATCTCGCGCGCAGTCTCGGATTTTCACGGAAACGTGTGGCAGATATTCAACTTGTGCTTGATGAAATCTGTAGCAACGCAGTCCATCACGGTTCGGTGGATCCTACAGATAGCGTTAAATTGCATATCGGTATTGATACACACGCGCTTGAAATTTTAGTACAGGATACCGGTACACAGCAGGCAGGGGAAAAGAGTTGGCTGACAGATGAAAGACTTTCAGAGATTGAAACGAACCGTTCCCCAAGCAATGAGAGGGGACACGGTATCTTTATCGTGAAATCTCTCTCGGATACGCATGAAATGCAACCAAACGCGGCAGGTGGGACAGATGTGCGAGTTGTTTTTCGCTTTCCGAAACCGAGCGATATTAGAATTTAATCTTCCCCTGAAACTTCAATAGCAATAAGCGTTAGGTCGTCATCTTTTGGGCAGTTATCGGTGAAGGTATCAACAGCCTCAGAGACGCTAGTGACGAGTTCCGCTACGGATTGATCCGTCCACGTGTCTACCAATCGTCGAAGTCGATCTATAGTAAATTCCTCACCTTTCGGATTTTTGGCTTCGTAAACACCGTCGGTATAGAGAAATATTTTGCTTAACTGGTCAAATGGATAATGCGTTGTTTCATACACCGAATCTCGCCAAATGCCCAGCCCGTTTCCTGTATTTTTGTCACCGACAAGATGGTATGTTTTTTCCTGTGCATTGTACAAGAATGGAAATGAATGTCCGGCATTTGCACAGACGAATTCGCCTTTATCGAGGTCAATGATACCGCAAAAGGCGGTAGCAAACATAAAAAGCCTTGAACTAATAAGATCGTTAAAACGAGTATTCAGTATTTCAAGCAGGTGTCCTGGATTATTCTCAATTTGTTGTTGAAATTCCGCCAAAATTGTTTTAATGAAAACCGTTACGAAAGCAGCTGAAACACCGTGCCCCATAACATCAGAGATAAAAACACCCAGTCGGTTCGGGGCAATTTCCCAGACATCAAAAAAATCGCCGCCAACTGCCATTTCAGGACAACAGTGGGAAGCGACACGAAACCCTGATAATTCCTGCACGCCATCCTGAGGGATCAGGATCTCCTGAATGCTGCGTGCCATTTGGAGTTCTTCTTGCAAACGGGTGTTGTATTTTGCGAGGGTATCTTGGTAGTGCTTGATTCGTAAGAGTGAACGAACCCGCGCGAGTACCTCCAAGCTATCGAAAGGCTTTTCAATAAAGTCATCGGCACCTGCTTCAATAGACTTGATTCGATTTTCGCGTGTATCCCGCAGCGCGGTTATCATTACAATCGGGATAAATTCGGTTGCTTCATTCGCTCGGACCTGTTTGACAACTTCAAACCCATCCATTTTTGGCATATTAATGTCCAACAAGATAAGATCCGGCATCTCTTCCTTGACGACCTCAAGTGCTTGAAGTCCGTCAGCGGCTGTATAGACTGTGTATCCCCGTGCGTTGAGTTGAATTTGGAGAATTCTGACATTTCTCGGTTCATCATCAACAACAAGGATTTTCGCGGTTTCTTGCGGTTCAGGAGTTGCTTCCGTGTTCATGTCTCTGTCCTTTGATGTGAGTTTCTACACACTCCACCAGAACCTTAATGTCAATAGGCTTGCTAAGATAATCGTCGCAGCCTGCCTTGAGGATACGTTCCTTGTCGCCAGACATCGCTGCAGCTGTTAGGGCGATAATCGGTATATGTACCCACGCCAGATTGGCTTTAATCCGTCTCGTTAGATCTTCACCGCTTTGTCCGGGTAAAGCAATATCCATAAGAATGAGTTGCGGGATTGCTTTTTCTAAACTGGCGATCGCTTCCACAGCGTCAGTCGCCTCCACCACTGTATATCCTTTTGATTGCAGGACTATCCGAACAACTTTACGGTTCAACTCCTGGTCTTCAATCACCAAGATACGCTTTGGGGGTTCTGCCTGTGCTTCGAGTGGAAGTGGGTTTTCAGTTTTCACGGGTCGTCCTTTGTTCAAGCCAGCAATTTTAAAGTAGGACGGAATATACTTAGGACTTACGCAATTTTCAATGAATCCCTACATATTACGTGCAGCTGGCGAGGTTACAAACCTCGCCAGCGAAGCGGCTGCGGTTTCTCTATGCCGCCTTATCAGATTCGGTACCGACTTTGCTTTTTAAGTGTTGTAAGGGAATTTTCAGAGCGAAATTGCTCCCTTTCCCTTCTTCGCTTTTCACACTAATTTCACCGCCATGCAGTTCAATGAGTCTATGTGTCAATGCTAACCCAAGCCCGGTTCCGCCATACCGTCGAGATTTAGACGTATCAATCTGTGTGAACGGAGCGAAGAGTTTCGCCTGATCTTCCTCAGCGATACCTATACCGGTATCAATAACTTGGGCACGTAGTTCTGTGTCGGTAACTTCTACTTCCGTTGCCACCTTACCGCCTTCTGGTGTGAATTTCACTGCGTTGGAGAGTAAATTGTAGAAGATCTGTTTGAATTTAACCCGGTCCGCCTCAACCATACCGTTCCGATTATAGTTCAAAGTGAGATCCAAATCTTTCTTTACAGCAAGCGCAGTGATAATAGCGTTCACTTCCTCGACCGCCTCAACAATAGAGAATGTTTCCAGTTGTAGTGCCATCTTTCCAGCCTCGATTTTTGACAGGTCGAGGATGTCGTTAATCATCTCAAGTAGATGTTGACCACTAATATGGATGTCATTGACACATTCCCGCTGCTCAGCGTTGATACTCCCGACGAGTTCATCCCGCAGAATCTCAGCGAATCCAATAATTGCATTTAAGGGGGTCCGCAATTCGTGACTCATATTTGCGAGGAAGTCACTTTTTGCGCGGCTTGCGTATTCAGCGGTTTCCTTGGCACGTTGCATCGCTTCTTGGGTTTTTATTCGCTCTGTAATATCGAGTGCCATACTAATACCCAAGTGTCTTTTACCCGGAAGTTCGCCAAGCAACGATGAACTAAACTCCCAAATCTGCTTTTTACCAGACTTGGTAAAAATTTCGTACTCGCCCTCTGCCACGCGTTCTGTGGAACTATACAATTGCGCAAGATGTGCTTTGATCTTCTCAGCTTCCTGATTATTCGCTTGCTCCAACCATTTTGAAACTGTAGGTATATCTTCAAGGGTGTACTCTGTTAATTCTGTCCACGCCCGGCTAATTTGTAAAACTTCGCCATCCTCAGCATGAATCATGATAGGTAGGGGTGCGTTCAGGACTGCCCGACGAAAACGTTCTTCACTGTGCTGCAATTCAATTTCAGCGCGCTTTCGATCCGTGATATTCGTTGATGCCATCACAAACCCGACCAATCCTCCATCGCGTTGAATTGGACCGATGCAGGATGCGTACCAATATCCACTTATCAGTCCTTGAACTTCATAGGTAGCAACTTCGCCAGTTTTGATTACCTGGGCGCAGGCTTCCTTGAATCCGTCATGATGCTCTTCAGTGAGAAATTCAAAGACACTTTTTCCGACGATGTCTTGAGGTTTCAATCCGAGGGTGGGGGGGAGTCTATTGATAAATTCGAGGCGATAGTCAAGGGTCATCGTTGAGATGATGTCGGGTACGCTTTCGACAAGGGAACGCCAGTTCGCTTCAGAGTCTCCAACCGCTTGTTGCGCGCGATAGTACTCAGTTATGTCGCGTGAAATGCCGCATGTTCCATTTATACGTCCATCTCTATCTCGAATTGGAACTTTCGTCGTTGATACCCACGTATCCTGTTCGTTGGGCCAGGTCTCTTTTTCCTGCTTGCCTTCGATTGGTTTTCCAGATTGGATAACATCTTGCTCATCCTGATACGCTTGTTGGGCATGTTCACGGGTAAAGAAATCAAAATCCGTTTTATTGACTGCCTCCGCGGGATTTTTTAAACCGAACCTGTCCGCCAAAGAACGATTGATTCGTATGAACCGGCTCTCCATATCCTTGAAGTAGATGTGATCGGGTGTATTCTCCATGAGGGTATGCAGCAGGTCCCCCTCTTGTGCGCGCTTCGCCGCCAATTGCTGAAAGCGGGTTTCACTCTCTTTCAACTTGGCTTCCAGTCGCTTTTGCGGAGTGATGTCTGTTACGACGACGTAACAGCGTTGTTTTTTGGAATTCTTTGTTACACGCCATCTTAACCACTTGTAAGACTCGTCTTTGCACTGAAATCGGCTCTCAAAGGTAACAGTGGGGTGTTTTCCTGTTTCTACCTTCTCAATCTCGGCGTGCATTTCCTGCCGGTCTGCCGGATGTACGAACATGTACCATTCTGGACTTTGGAGTTCCAATTTGGTAAATCCGAGAGTTTCTTCCCATACCGAATTGAGAGGAACGAAGCTGCCATCAGAATTGATACACCCAAACATATCCGTGGAAATTTCCAAAAAACAGTTAGGATCAACAATTTCATCCGTTAATATATGTTTGCGAACTTCATCCTTAGGTTCCATATTTACCTCCACCCGGTGCGAGGTAGGAGCACCTTTATGCGTTGGGCAGTTTTACTTTGTCACGAGTACTGCCCGACTTGCTAATTTTACAACGGTTTGGGTGGTGCTTTGGAAAACGAGTTCATATAATCTTCCGTGATGACTTGCGCTCAGCGCGATGAGATCACAGTCATTTTCTTCTGCGTTCTCTAAGATATTTGCTACTGTAAAGCCGCGAGCCGTAAGGAAATCGGCTTGAACGTCATAATATTTCAAGTAGGCTTCCATCTGTTGCTGAATCTGCGTTGCTTCAGGCTGTGTGCTTGAAAGGGCAAGTCCAAGAATCCCAGCTTTTGTCAATTCACCGATTTCGGCGACAATCCCTAAGGCATGGTCAGAATAAGTGTCGCCGTGATGGACAGCGAGAATCTTCCGCAGTAGTGTGCATTGTTCGTGCACCACAATAATAGGTCTCGTGATATGCAAGAGTACATCGTCAATTTGGTTCTGAATAAGCTTAAGGCGACGTTTCCTTATATCTTCAGGGAGCCCGACAACAACGAGATCAGCGGAGTGCGCTTTTTCGCAGATCATCTGTCGTGGGTTACCAGCGACAGCCTCAACGTGGTAGTCCAAAAAATCGTAGAGCGAACATTCCGCTTCTGTCCGACGTAGAACAGTCGCTGCGACATCAGCGTTTCCGCCGTGCTGGCTGTCTTGGAAGAAAACACACGACAAGTGCGTTCCTAAAAGCACCGCCAATTGTCCAGCATATTCAAAGGCATTTTTTTCATAATCCGTATCGCCGATGGCAACGAGGATATTTTTTATCATGAGACATCCCCTTATAAGCGCAAGGCAGTAGGACGTTCCCCACAAGTTTCCGATATTCGTAAGACTGCCTGCGCTACAACAAAACTGAAGTTAGCCTGAATCTCATTAGGGGTGCTGTAGCAAGGCAGCAACAGCATCCTCTTCGCTTTCAAAACTTTTGAAAACGGTGATTAATCGCGCCATGACAATGAGATTTTTGACATGCTTGTTTACATTAATCACTGCTATCTGCCCGCCACGCGGATGGATATCGGAATAGATTTTCATGAGTGCGCCGAGCCCGGAACTATCCATCCCAGTTACTTCTTTAAAGTCAAAGAGTAGTTTCGGAGGTGAGGCATCACCGCCAAGTGCGTCTTCTATAGTTTCCGAAAACTCCTTGACACCTGGGGTGATAATCCTACCGCTCAGCCTGAAAATAACGATCCCTTCCTTCTCAGACACGGTGATTGGCATAGTATACTCCTAACGCTACTGCCCATTTTAATTGTTAGGTGGGTTTCCCGATCACAACACTTAACCTTCGTTTGACAGTGCCGAAATTGCAGCATCCTCGGTATCGAAGTGTTCAAAGATACTGACGAGTCGGCTACGAACTATCAGGTTTTTGATATTTGTTCCGACGTTGATGACCCCGATACGACCTTTCTTTCGCGTTGCAGCGACATGGGCACCCATTAGCGTACCGAGACCAGAACTGTCCATCATATTGACCCGGTCAAAATTAATGAGGATGCGTGGTGCTTCGGAAGCATCTATCTGTGAAGTGATTGCTTCTCGTAATTCGGATACTGAAGCTCCCATTATTTTCCCACTCGGTTCCAAAATCGCAACACCATCTCTCTGGCGAATCGTAGTTGCCATGATTCTCTCCTTCTTCGTTTGCTTAGAAACTGAAATGTTAATGTCAACCCGCTTTTTTAAAATTCTACACTATTTCAAACTATTTGTCAATATCCAATTTAGATGCAAGTGCACAAATATCTTGTCAAGCGTTAGGATTGGGACAGATTATCCTTTTTTGTCTGAATTTCTGATTACACGGATTGCACACAAAAACTTTAGACGCTCATGCCGTCAGATTTTGCTTGTTTTTAACACCAAAACAGAATATAATAGTGGCGACTTTATATTACCAGAAAGGAAAACAATGTACAAAGCGAACCCTCGAATTAAGGATCTTCCCGAGGATGAACGTCCTCGTGAAAGACTCCGTAAATATGGACCGGAGAGTCTGAGAGACTCCGATCTCTTAGCACTCATTCTCAAAAGTGGCTTCAAAGGGACGACAGCTGTTCAACTTGGCGAACAGATTCTCACGGCGTTTGAAGGCGATTTGAAGCGGATGGCTGATAACAGACTCAAGCAATTTGAGAAAATTAAAGGCGTTGGTGAAGCGAAGGCAGCACAGATCGTCGCGGCGTTTGAACTCGGAAAACGGTTAGCACGTTTCCACGCCGATCGCGACAAGATTACATCTCCAGCTGATGTTGCAGACCTGATGATGTCTAAAATGCGGTACCTGCAAAAAGAAATCGTTTGTGTCTTGTGCCTTGATACCAAAGGTGGTGTAACAACCAAAGGTGTCGCTGGTGACCTGGGCGGCGATTTGACTTGGGGGAAAAGATTGTCAGAAGGAACAGTTTTTGAAGGCACTCTAAACGCGAGTGTTTTCCACCCACGCGAAATCTTCCGATTTGCAATTGAGGAGTCAGCGAACTCAATCGTCCTTGTGCACAATCATCCTTCTGGCGACCCACAACCGAGTCAAGAGGATATTCGAGCGACAAAGCAGTTGATTGAGGCTGGAAATCAGATTGGGATTAAGGTGCTGGATCACATCATCATTGGCGACGGGATTTTTGTGAGTCTGAAAGAGGAAAATCTCATTTGACAGACGAGGATTTAAGACTCACCCCGTTGTCGGATCACTTCGTATAACAGAACACCGGCAGCGACTGACACGTTGAGGGATTCAATCTTTCCTAACATCGGTAAATAAACAAGATAGTCGCACTTTTGCTTGACTAACCGCCGAATGCCTTTACCTTCACTTCCTAAGACAAGGCACAACGGCACCCGAAAATCCGCATCTGTATACGGACCAGAGGCATCCCCGGTAGCAGCACCAGCAACCCAGATACCAGCGTTTTTAAGCGTGTCTAAGGTGTGCGCAACGTTTGTCACTCTAACGATGGGGATATGTGTGGATGCGCCTGCTGATGCTTTGTGCACAGCGGGTGTAATACCAGCAGCACGGTTTTTTGGGATGAGAACAGCATCAGCATTCACGGCATCGGCAGTCCGGAGGATCGCCCCAAGGTTCCTGGGGTCTTGAATGTTGTCTAACATAACCAACAGCGCGTTGTGCTTACTGCGCTCTATTTTCGCGAGTATTGATTGCAAGTCGTTATAGCGCGTCGGGTTGACGAGGGCAATGACCCCTTGATGTGGTAAAGAGGGCTCGATCCTATCCAACTCGCGTCGGGTGCAGCGTTTTATAGGGACCCCTGCTTCTCCTGCCATTGCAATAATACGGCGAATACGGGAATGGGTTGTGCCTTCAGCAATCCAGATTTTTTCTATCTCTTGAGCCTCGTGCTGTAGGTGCTCTATAACTGGGTTTCTGCCAACAATGTATTCGGACATATTGGAGTCAGGACTATTTAGTTTTATAGTTTGGGAACTCATTTTCAATAGCTGCCCTGCTGCCTGTATACTGAGAACCCTTGTAGCATAGACTGTTAGTCTGTGCGTGTATAGGGCGCAAACTAAAAATTTACGCTACAAAAGAGAAAACTAAATGACCCTGATATTGGAGTATGGGCGAATAGGATTATCCGCCCCTACAGGTTAGTCCCCACGGAAGAATTTAATATCTGGACCACGAGGCGTGATTTTGATATCTGGGTCTGCGGTTTGACATCCGACACAGGTGATGTCGCCGACATTTGCATTCTCCATGCGCGGTGCGAGTTTCCCCAACTTAAACACAAACCCTAAGATGTCATCCGCTGGGATTTTCTCATCACATGAACCGCAGGGAATGGCTTCCCTCGATTTGACTTTCGCTAAAAGTTCTGATGCTCTCATGGCTTACCTCTCGTTCACAAAATTGATTAGAGGAAGTAACGTTCTTTCTTCTTGTCCGATTGGTACTCTTCGTACGCCTCCTGTGCCGTGTCTACCTCAGAGACTTCCGCGATAGGCACATCCCACCAAGATTCGTAGCGCGGAACGCCTTGGTAGTAGTCTACGTCAATCTTCACGACGGTTGTGTGTGCTGCTTCGCGTGCCTCATGCAGGCCGGCTTTCAAACTTTGCAAGGTTGTCGCTTCAATTACTTTGGCACCGAGACTTGTGGCATTCGCGGCGAGATCTACTGGTAAAAAGTCGCCTTCAAGTTCACCGCTTTTTTCATCGCGATAGCGAAAACGGGTAGCGAAGCCTTGGGCACCGGTCGCCCGAGACAATCCGCCAATGCTGCTATGCCCCTCGTTGTTCACGAGCACGACAATTAGTTTGTAACCTTCCTGAATTGACGTGATGATTTCCTGTGCCAGCATCAAGTATGAACCGTCACCTACCATGACATAGACATCACGACTTGGATCAGCCATTTTGATGCCTAAGCCGCCAGCGATTTCGTAGCCCATGCATGAGTATCCATATTCCAAGTGGTACTGCTTCGGATTACGGGTTCGCCACAACTTGTGCAAGTCGCCGGGTAGGCTGCCCGCGGCGCAGACCATGACATCTTCAGGACGCGAAAATTCGTTCACCACACCAATCACTTCACTTTGGCTTGGCAAGGGTGTATGTCCAAGATGATAGAGTCGATCCACCTCTTCTTCCCATTCGTCCCGATATTTCTCAATTTGCGAGGCATAGGTTGCGTCAACGCGGTAGTCTCCTATAGCGACAGCAAGTTCTTCAAGGGTGACACGTGCATCTGCGACTAATGGTAAAGCCGCATGTTTAAACGCATCAAACTCAGCGACGTTGATATTGATGAAACGGACGTTCGGGTTTTGGAAAGCCGTTTTAGAAGCAGTTGTAAAATCGCTCAAGCGCGTGCCGATTGCGATCACCAAATCCGCCTCCCGTGCGGTAATGTTCGCTCCTGGTGTTCCGGTCGCGCCTATTGCGCCGAGATTCTGCGGATGGTTGTATGACAGCGAACCTTTTCCAGCGAAGGTTTCACCGACAGGAATGCCGGTTTGTTCCACAAACTGAGCAAGTTGCGCTGTGGCTTCGCTATAGATAACGCCACCACCAGCGATGATTAACGGACGTTCACTTTCACGAATCCATGCGACTGCCCGGTTAAACAAATCTGCGTCAGCACGAGAACGAGATATAGTATAAACGCGCTTTTCAAACAGTTGTGTGGGATAATCGAACGCCTCAGCTTGTACATCTTGGGGAAGTGCTAAAGTTACAGTCCCTGTTTCTGCCTGTGATGTCAGCACCCGCATCGCTTCTGGCAGGGCAGTGATTATCTGTTCTGGCCGATTGATCCGATCCCAATAACGTGAGATTGGCTTGAAGCAATCGTTCACCGAGTAATCTTGTGAACTCGGAGACTCCAGTTGTTGTAAAACTGGAGCAACTAAACGGGTGGAGAAAATGTCACCCGGTAGTAAGAGGACGGGTATGCGGTTAATTGTTGCCCCCGCTGCACCAGTAATCATATTCGTCGCGCCTGGTCCGATAGAACTCGTACAGGCGAAAGTTCGCAAGCGATTGCTCATCTTGGCAAATGCGGCAGCTGTGTGCACCATTGATTGCTCGTTCCGAGTCTGATAGAAACGGAAGGAATCGGAATACTGATGTAACGCCTGTCCGATACCGGCAACGTTTCCGTGACCGAAGATCCCGAACATACCGGCGAAAAATTGGGTTTCGTTCCCGTCTCGTTCAACATATTGTTGTTGAAGAAATTGGACGATGGCTTGTCCCATCGTGAGTTTTCGTGTTTCCATACCTTTTATGTTCCTTGCGGTTCGTTGAGGAGGGTTTTCTGAGAACGCTCCTTTCCGTAGAGGAAACTGCTCCTCCTTTGCTAAAGTAGTGTATGTCTGCGGTCCGAGACCCCAGATAAGATAAGTTACCATCCGCCGCGCTCGGCGACGAATTCGTCAACTTCGGGCATTGTCGGCATAAAATTGGCACAACCGTGCCGCGTTACGACAATTGCACCGGTTGCGTTGCCAAGGCGGGCAGATTTCTTCCAATCCCAACCGCTGAGATGACCGTAAATAAAACCGCTCGCGAAGGCATCTCCAGCACCGAGCGTATTGTAGACCTCAACTGGAAACGGCTCGGCGTGAATGACCTCGCCGTTCGTTAGATAAACATCCGCGCCTTCAATACCACGTTTTACGATGAGTGCCTCTGGACCGGCACCTAAAAGCGTCTCAATAGCAACTGTCATATCACCCTCAATCGTTGGATTTGAGATTTGGGAGTGTTCAATTGTGAGTTGCGAAAGATTTGTAAGCGTGGCAGCTTTGATTTCCTCTTCTGTTCCGATAGCGATGTCAATATAGCGCAAGGCAGATCTCATAACAACACCAAATGCTCTCGGATCGTGCCACTGATCTGCTCGGAAATCAAGGTCGAGGAAGACACGATTGCCGAGTGCTTGTGCCTGTTCTGCAGCATAGAGGGTCGCGCTACGACTCGGTTCTTTGCTCAAGCCTGTCCCGGATATTAGCACTGCTCGACTTTCAGCCATCGGTGCAGCGAGAATATCGTCAATGGTAAGTTCAATATCCGCGCAGTTGTCGCGGTAATAGATTAACGGAAACCGATCTGGTGGTTCAATACCGAGCACGACAGCACTCGTTCGGTGCCCCGGTTTCTGTGGAATAAACTGGGTTTCAACGCCCTCGTTCTTCAAAAATTTGAGCAGGAACTCCCCGACAGGATCCTCACCGATAGCGGTGAGGAGTGCGGCTTGAAGTCCGAGCCGCTGAATACCGACACTGATGTTCGTAGGACATCCTCCGACAAAGGCACCGAAACTTTTAATGTCTGGAAATGCGGCACCGATGTCATTCGCGTAGAGGTCTAAAGAACTTCGTCCGATTGTGAGAATATCGTAGGTTTTCATTTTGAAGTTGCTGCGTTTTTGAATTTCTGATGCTCCTCAGCAAATTTACGGGTTAGCAGAAAAGCATCATTTCCGCACGCGATGAGTTGAATCCCCAAGCTCAGCCACTGTTCACCGCTCTCAAAGTCGTTGACATAACAACCCAAAGGGACATCGTGGGTCTGTGCAAGTCTGATGATTTGTTTTATAGCGTCTAAAAGTAGCGGATGGTCCAGCTCACCGGAGATGCCCATAGACGTGGATAGGTCATAAGGACCGATGAATACAACATCTAACTCACCAGTGGTGAGGATGTCATTCAAGTTTTCAACGGCTTGAACGGTTTCAATCTGTCCGATGGAGAGGATTTCCTGATTTGCGTTGCGGACGTATTTTCTCGTATCCAGTTTTGTGAAGTCTCCATAATCGGTGTGTCCGATGCCAAATGCGACACCTCGGTCGCCTTCAGGCGCGTATTTTGTCCATTTTTTAATTTTTTCAATATCTTCACGAGACTCGACACGAGGAATCATAACACCAGTCGCACCAGCGTCAAGTACCCGTGAAACAAAATGGCGTTCAAGTGCGGGTACACGCACAATACAAGGGAGATTTGAACCGCGCGCGTTCCGAATTATCCGCCCCATGGTTTCTATGGAAAAGGAACTATGTTCTAAATCCGCGATAATAAAGTCCGCACCAGCATTCGCAAGCAGTGTTGCAATCGTGGCACCACCAAACTCAAGTACAAATGTTCCAACGAGCACTTCTCCGCGCTTCAAAGATGCTTTCACGTATATAATTTCCTCTAATTTTCGATTGGGATTTCCGACATCAATTTCTGTGCTTCGCTAATCATTTTTGTCGGCACGGACATCTTTTCACCGATTGCGAGGATTAACAAATAGAAATCATAAGCGGTTTGTAATTCCCCATTGAGGTGCGCACTTTCAGCAGCGTTGAAATAGCAGACGGTTGCCATCCTGTGACATTCTTCAACAAGAGATGGCATATTCGCATAGCCATGGTTATAACCGCCAAGAATATAAGATTTTCCGGCTTCTTCCCATGAACGCTGTAGTTCAAATTGACGTGCGAGGCGTGTGTAATAAACCCCGCCCTTTTTGGCACTCCTTCTGGCGAGACGCTGTTTCTCCGCGACTGTGTAAGCGAAGCGGGCGCGCGTATAACAGTTGGCGACGAGCTCTAAATCGTCTTTCTTGAGAAAGTTGTTAGCCTGTTTTTGGTAGAACCTACCGAGCCTTCTATAGAGCGTGTGGCACTGTCGGGTCCGTCCCTGTTGTTCGTAGATTTGAATCTGTCGGAAGATGCGGAGTGCTTCCTCTTCATGAGGGTATTGGATATCGCTATGAACCTGATCAAGTAAGTATTCCGGGGAGGCTTCTTCAATTACGAGTCGATAACTGCCAGATGCCCTGATTCGGGGTTGTATGGGTGTTACATCAGTTATTTTTTCTTCTGGGAGCGATCTTGGCTGTTCAAGCCATTCACGAAGAACAGCATTTTCATTCTCTGGTAATTTCTGAATGAGCGCAGCAATCTCCTCAACGGTTGGGCTTACTGGAAGGATAACACCTGCAGTACTAAGTTTTTTGAACAGATTATCCACAGTTTTGGTTACGCCTTGGTCGTCAATAGAAAGGTGGCTGGCTCTGTGAATTTCTGCCAGTGCGCTCGGGTAGTCTTGGTTTTCGATATAGCGTGTGGCGAGTGTATAATGTCTTTGAATCTCGGCTGCCAGCTTTCCGCGTTTAATACCTTCCTCCTTCTGCCGCCGTTGAAAAAAGAGATTCTGATTCATCCGTTCTGCATCTGCGAGCGAAAGACGGAACGTTTTTCGGTATCGCTCAAGTGCTTCTATGAGTCTTGAGTTATTAGAAGTGACGCTTGCATTGATAAGCTGCGAAGCTTGCTTGACGTATTCATCTTGGCGGATCCGATCTAACTCCTCATACATCTCAGACGCACTTTGATGACGTTCTTGGAGTTGTCGATGGAGTGCCTTTTGTAAGAAATTGCGGAGTACTTCCGGGCATCTGTGGATTTCCTCAATTTCCCCAGCAGCTTTCTTTTTATCAATTTCTTTGTTTTCACCTGAGAAGGGAAAGCGCCCAGTTACTGCTTGATACAAAATTAATGCAGTGGAATAGAGATCAGCCCGGTAATCATAGGCTCCATAGTGTTGTTCGGGTGCCATGTAGCGTCGAGTGCCAGCCATAGTTTCAGCAAACTCGGTTGTTTCGCCAAATATACGAGCGATGCTGAAATCAGCGACTTTCGCTTGTTTTTCAGTTGTGAGTAGGATATTTTGCGGTTTGATGTCGCGGTGCATAATCTTGTGCGTATGTGCTTCTTCCAGTCCACGACAGATGTCCAAACCGATATTGAGCGTATCTGTTAAGCTGAGTGCCCCTTCCTGCATGAGGTCGTGAAGACTTTTGCCCTCAACATACTCCATTACTATCCACGCGACATAGTCACCCTCCCCGGGTTCAACGGTATGAATAGAGACGATATTTGGATGTCCCCAAATCTGTGACATTGCCTGAAACTCGGTTAGCAAAAACTTCATTCTACTGGCAGGATAGGCAGTTTTTGCTAAGGCTTTAATCGCAACAGTCCGGTTTGTCATCTCTTCGCGGGCGCGAAAGACCGACGAGAACCCACCCGAATTGAGAAACTCAAGCAATCTATATTTACCTAAGATTAATTGGTCAATCTGCATAATGGTAGCTTAAACGGGACAGGATACGACTTTATAGTAATAAAATTAACAAAATTAGGATTAATTGTCAATACAAAAAGACATTTTTAACAGGTTTAAGCCAGATTATCCGCTGAACGGGCGCGTTGTACCTCTTTGACAAGCCTCTCAGCCCTCTCGGTGAGCGTTGCAAATTCACCAGCTGCAATGAGTTGATTATTAACAAGCGCACTTCCAACGCCCAATGCGGTGGCACCGGCAGTGATGAAATCAGCAGCGTTTTCCGCGCTGATGCCGCCTGTTGGAACGAGGGGAATCTGAGGCAGAGGTGCCTTCACGTCTTTGATATAGGCAGGACCGACACTGCTTGAAGGGAAGACCTTCACATAATCTGCTCCTGTTTCCCATGCGGCTAAAATCTCTGTTGGCGTAAAGGCACCGGGAATAACGACTTTGCCGTAGCGGTTACAGATCTCAATTACGTCTGGTTTCGTAACCGGACTGACGATGAATTCAGCACCAGCCAGCATCACTGCCCGCGCTGTTTCTGCATCCAGTACGGATCCTGCACCGACGAGAACAGCATCTCCATACGCCGATGAAACATCGTTAATGACTTGTAACGCATTCGGTGTCGTCATCGTCACTTCAATTACGTTAACACCGCCAGCATGAATCGCTGCTGCCGTCTCAATCAACTCGTTTGCGCTGTTAGCACGAATTATAGCGACAATACCACACGCTTCAATCTGTTGCATCTGTTCTAACTTTGTCATGGACCTCCTTAAAATTCGGCTTAATTGTTTGAGGTTATGAGGTATTTCTGAATATCCATCTAAAAAGTAATGCTTAAAAAGATGATATATTTTTCTTGCGATTTTTCTGTCAATATGTTATCATTAAATAAATAGAGCGACCCCGATTACAAATTACCGCTAATTCAGTATAATCAATGACAATTTTTCGGCTTGCGAGACGCGGCGAAAAGTTGTTTTCTAAAAAAGAATGGAAGTTGTTCCACTACTCCCTTATCTGATCGGTTTAACAGGGTTACTTGTCCTCTCAGGCTTCTTCTCCGGCTCCGAGACGGCTTTATGTGCACTTACTCAAGTCCAAATTGAGCGGCTCCGTCTTGAAAAGGGCGGTGCGTCTGCAATTGTCAATTTTGTTGACAACCCACGCAGGTTGTTTATTACCGTTCTGCTTGGTAATAACCTTGTCAATGTCTCGTTCGCGATCCTCATGCTATGGCTTGTTAAGCGAACTTTTCCGGGGTATACAGAGGTTCTTCAATTTGCCACAGCCACAGCCGCCAGTGTCCTCCTTATGCTCATTTTCGGTGAGATGACTCCGAAGAGTTTCGCAATTAAGCATGCGGAATTTTTTGCGAAAATAGCGGCACCACCGCTATGGATATTCTCCATTCTCATTTCACCGTTGCGTTCCTTACTTCGCCGAATCATTGACTTCCTCATCCCAATATTCGGTGGACACGCATCACCTACAGAACACCTCACAGCATCAGATCTTAAAGAAATCCTCGATACTTATCAAGAGGAAGCTCTTCCCGCCGATGAACGGGAAATTGTGAGTAATATCCTTCAATTGCGTGACATTGAGGCAAAAGAGATTATGGTGCCACGCACCGAAGTCATCGCAGTCCCGACATCAAATACCGTTCAAGAAACACTAAAGCAAGCAAAGGAACAAGGATTTTCGCGCATTCCAGTTTACCAAGAGCAAATTGACAATATCTGTGGTATTTTCTACGTTAAAGATTTTGCGCTGTGGCGGCACGCCGCAATAGATTCACTCACGATTGATGCCTTTCTTGAAAAACGGGACCAGATTGCTGAACCATCGTCCAGTACCTCTCTCATCCGTGAATGTTTCTTCGTCCTTGAGACCCGTAAAATCGGGATGTTGCTACTACAACTCACACGTGAAAAAACCAAAATGGCGATTCTTCAAGATGAGTACGGCGGTGTTTCAGGAATTGTTACCACCGAAGACATTGTTGAACAGGTCGTCGGGGATATTGTCGACGAACACGACAGAGACGATTCTCCGCCTGATTTTGTCAAACACTCTGAAGAACCGTTGTTACTTGAAACTTCCGGACGTATGAGCATCCGGGAACTCAATCAGCAATTTGAATTAAAACTCAGTGAAGATGACGCTGACACTATTGGCGGTTATGTCCTTGGTCTCTTCGGACGAATTCCGTCCGTTGGCGAATCATATACCGATGAGAACGGCATCGAATTTGAAATTACCACTACAGAAGGCAATGCTATCACAGGTTTGTTTATCAAAATGCCGGTTACTCACGGAGCCAAGACGGAAGTATAACAACAGATACCGGATACAAGCAATTGAAAATTCTTCTATTATCGCTCTTTTTAATCGGTGCGGGTAGCACAGTCCAGATCGCTGTGCTAAGTTCGTTCGTGCTGGCAGTTCTTATCTGTCTTGTCCTGTCAGCTTTCTATTCCGGTTCTGAAACAGCCTTAGTGTCTGTCAATAAAATCCGGATTAACCAACTTGTTGAATCCGAGAATACCAAAGCGGGTATCATTCACCGTTTAGTAGAATCACCGCAGCGGATGCTCGCACTCACACTCGTCGGAACCAACCTTGCAAATGTACTTATCGCACAATTCGGTGAAGGACTCGTTTCGCGCGGATTCCCAAACCTCACGGTAAGTCTACAAGGTGCGATTGCGACTGTTGGCGTAACGACCTTGCTCCTTATTTTTGGAGAAATTTTACCGAAAACTATCTTCCGTGTCAAGGCAGACGCGTTAGCACTGCGCTACGCCTACCTCTTACGCCTCTCTGAATGGGTTTTAGCACCGCTTATCTATTTCGTGCAAACTTTGACGCAGTTCATTGTCAAACCCGTAGATAAAGGGTCAAGCAGACCAAGTCCTGATGCCCAACGTGAAGAGTTACGCCTCCTCGCAACGATGGGCGAACGTTCCGGTAACTTGTACACAGACCAGCGACGGATGATTCATAGCCTGCTCAATCTACAAGATCGGACAGTTGAACAAGTTATGGTCCCACTCGTCGATATCGTTGCGATTGAAAAAAATACAAGATGCGAAGACTTTTTGCAAATCGCCGCTGACTCCGGCTTTTCAAGGATCCCAGTCTACGAGGAACAGATTTACAATATCGTTGGTATCGTCAACCTCCTTGATGTTATTTACAATGACGTTGAATCCGAAACTGCCTCAAATTCCCACGACGAATCGGACACCTTGCCCAAAACGGTTGAACCGTTCATCCGAAAGGTGTTGCACGTCCCTGAATCCAAAAATATCAATGCGCTTCTCAAAGAGATCCAGCATACTCGGCACACGATGGTATTTGCTGTTGATGAGTATGGTGGCACCGTTGGTCTTGTCACCGTCGAAGATTTGGTTGAAGAAATTGTTGGCGAATTTTCAGATGAACGCGATGCTCCGGAATTTATCCGATTAATTGCTACTAACATCCTTGAATGCGATGGAAGAACCGAAGTAGATCAACTTGAAGAACATTATGGGCTCGCAATTCCTGAAGGTGACTATGAGACGGTCGCTGGCTATATCCTGGATCGGACCGGCACTATTCCGAAAGCTGGCACTGAACTTGATTTAGATGATGCCATTATCACAGTCATAGATGCCGATCCACGTGCTATCCGTAAGGTTCGCATTCGGCGACGACTCGGACGTTTTACCTCTTGACCTTTATAGGCACAACGGTCTAATTCTCAATAACATTAGGCTATTCGGTGTTAGACAGGATTTAGGCACATTCCGTTTAAAGAATTCCGAGCGGCGGCATTACAACGATTTCCTCGGTCACCATACCGGGCGGCTGCTGACAGATAGAAATAATCGTATCTGCGACATGTTCGGGTTTTAACATCTGGTCAAAGTCCGGGTGTTGCGGGACATCATCCCAAAATGGCGTATGCACCGAGCCGGGTAGTACAGCGGTAACGCGAACATTCTGTTGGCGAACTTCACTGGCTAAAACTTTTGTGAGTGCTAACGCCCCTGCCTTTGCGGCGCAATAAGCAGCCGAGGCTTCAAACGCTACCTTTGCTGCGATCGAAAGTACGTTGATAATTTGCCCACCACCTTGCGCCAACATGGATGGAAGCGCATACTTCGCGCAGAGGTAAATCGCCTTTAAATTGGAATTGAGGACCGTGTCCCAATCGTCCGGAGCGAAATCAACAACTGGTCCGAAATGACCGATTCCGGCGTTGTTGACAAAGATATCCACGCGCTGGTAAACATGCAGTGTCCGCTCAATAAGTCGCTGCACAGCATCCACGTCAGTGACATCCGTAGGAACAACAAGTATGGAATCGGGGTTAGAAACCCCTCCTACGCTAAGGTCGTCTGCGACCTGTTCAAGGGTCTCGCGTGTTCGGGCAGCGAGCACAACCTTCGCGCCTGCCGCTGCGAAAGCGGAAGCGGTTGCTTTACCTATTCCTTTTGATGCCCCGGTAACCACCACGACCTTTCCGTCAAGCCTTCCTATCTCTGTCGCATTAGGATGACTCGGAGAAACCATGTTCACCTCCACATTTCCGCGACGCTTGAATTCGTATGATACCAGTGTACAAGCGCACAAACTAAAAGTTTATGCTACACCCATATTGAAAGATGTTCCATTAGAAATGGTATTAGGATATTTGGACGCACCTCAAAAACTCTGCCCGCGTTGAACTATCCTCGCGAAAGGCACCGCGCATGACATTCGTTGCCATCTTTGGTGCTTGTTTTTCGACACCACGTGCCATCATACACAGGTGTTGCCCCTCCATCACGACCGCGACACCTCTCGGATCGAGTGCGGTTTCGAGTGCCTCGGCAATTTCACGTGTGAGACGTTCTTGAACTTGCAAACGTCGAGAAAACATATCCACGAGGCGTGGAATCTTACTCAGACCGATGATTCGATTCCGTGGAAGATACCCAACGTGACATTTGCCCCAAAAAGGGAGGATATGATGTTCACAGAGACTGTAAAATTCAATATCCCTGACAATCACCATTTCGTCAAAGTCCTCGTCAAAGATAGCTCCATTCAGAATATCATCAACGCTTTGATGGTAGCCACTTGTCAAAAATTCCATCGCCTTCGCGGCGCGGTGTGGCGTTTTCACCAAGCCTTGACGACTCGGATCTTCGCCTAAACTCTCAAGAATTTTGGTGAAAAGTCCCGTTAATTCTGGGGTAACGTTAGCCTGATCAAACTCCATTATGTTAAAATATGTCTCCGTTGCGCCCTTTTTTTCCTACGTTTACTGTGCGAAGAAACAGATCACTCGCCGTAGTAGTCAAAATGATTTTTGGGTGTTTCCCGTAAGCGAAGGCGGTGTAAAACCACTGGGCGCAAATTCGGTTCCAGCACATCCCAAAGCACTTTGACAAAGTTCTCCGAGGTCGGATTGAGCATCTCAAACTCAGGCGTATCAAGATTCAGATGCTTGTAATCGAAACGGGCATAGACCTGTTTATGAACGACCTCGTCAAGAAGATTCAAACCCACAACCAGACCGGTTCTCGCATCCACGTCACCCTTTACGGTAACTTCAAGCACATAGTTATGTCCATGTCCAGCTGGGTTATTACACTTTCCGAAGATGTCCAGGTTCTCTTCGGCACTGAGTACGTGGCTGTGTAAGCGATGGGCTGCACTGAATTCGTAGACCTTGGTAAGATAAACCATCAGTTCTTCCCCATAGTAGTCTGCAAAATTCGTCGCACTTTCGTAAAGTCGCACCCTGTGTAACATCCGATCTGGCAGAGAAAGCACAAGCCGTTGCCAAATCTCAATAGCGATGTTCTCACATGTCGGTTGCAGGTGCGGTTTCTTCGAGAAAACCGGGTGCTGACGGTTCAGATGCTTGTGATCGTAATTGGCAATTACTTCCGTCTTCAACAATGCGTCCAAGGTTACCAAATTGATAACCATACCGTCATCCGCATCCACACTCCCTTTGACCATCACTTCAAGCACATAGTTATGTCCGTGACTGTTTGGGTTTGCGGATGCACCAAACAGCTCAAAGTTATCAGCATCGCTCAATTCAGGGATACGGTTGTAATGTGATGCCTCAAACGCTGTTTGTCGGGTTAAGTAGTACATCGGTTTTTGTACCGTTAATCTACGTGCCTAACAATCTATGCATCGTGCTGCGAAGGTACGACGAGTTCGCCATCAATGGACTCATATTGAACTGTCATAAGCCATTCGCCTGTTCCACGTATCTGGACATTGCACTTTTTCAGCCACTCGATTAAAATGACGCTATTGCGTGCCTCCCATTCGCAAACCAATCGTCCTGACAGCGTATCACACAAGACTCGGATACTACTTACATCGGCGTTTTCTTCCTCTTTGAAACGTTTCAGTAGACGTGCGACATCTTGACGCGTCATGCAGGCGATTGCGTGGGTAGAAATAAATTTAGGCACTTTTAATTTTCCTTTAGTCGCGTGCGATGGGTGCTCCGACCAGATTGCCCCATTCTGTCCAGCTGCCGTCGTAGTTGCGGACTTTCTCGTAGCCGAGTAGATACTTCAGCACAAACCATGTATGCGATGAACGTTCGCCAATACGGCAATAGGCGATTGTTTCTTTACTATCGTCAACACCTTCACCACCGTAGATGGCTTGCAGTTCGTCGTGAGATTTAAAGGTGCCATCCTCAGCCACGGCTGTTGCCCACGGGATATTCGCTGCACCCGGGATATGTCCGCCGCGTTGCGCGGTTTCGCTCATACCAGGAGGAGCAATGACTTCGCCGGTGAATTCAGCAGGTGAACGGACATCAACGAGATTAATAACGCCCTGCTCAAGTGTGGGGAGGATATTGTCCTTCGTGGCTCGGACATTGTCATCAGGGAATTTCGCCTGATACCCTGTGCTGGAATAGTCGGGAACATCGGTAACAAGTGCTCTACCTTCGTCAATCCACTTTTGACGACCGCCGTTCATCACCTTCAATTGACTTTCGTCGTGTCCGTAGTAGCGGAATTGCCATAACGCGTAGGTTGCGAACCAGTTGTTATTGTCGCCATAGAAGATTACTGTCGTATCGCTGGCGATACCGCTGTCATTACAGAGTGCTTCAAACTGCTCTTTTGTAAGAATATCACGTCGCACTTGGTCACACAGCTGGGTTTGCCAATTCAGTCCGACCGCGCCAGCGATATGTCCTTCCGCATAAGCCTCTGTATCAACATCAACTTCAAGCAGTCGGATACCAGCATCACCACCGTGTGCAGCCACCCATTCTGTACTTACTAAAACATCAGGATTTGCATAATCAGCCATTTCTATTTTTAGGCCTCCTTGTCCTGTCTTTGCCAAGATTTGTTAAATATAATAGCCTTGCGAGATGCGCCCCCGTAGAGCGTCTCGCTGCTTATATTATACATTTCTAAGTGCTGTTTGTCAAATAGAAATGCGATTTTGCTATTATCTTGTCTATTTTTAGCGGATTTGTCAAGTTTTTTCTGGTTAGAGAGAGTGCGCCAGTCTACATCCAGCGTGTTGCTGAATTACAAAAAGAAAAGCCGCGTCAATAGTTTGACGCGGCTTATGGATAACTCTGTGCTACTCTTTATCAGGATTCCTACAACCGATTTGCAGCAGCCGGTGCCTTTTTCGGGACGTTGTCCATCCCCTCACCGGCGAGAGCGTCTGCGGGGATATAGTTGCTATAATCCGAGATATTCCCATGTGTTACGGCGTAGATGACAATGTTAATGAGTTGCCGTGCGGCAGCGGGTGCGAATTCCTCTAAAATCTTATTCCGGTCCTTGTAGTGACCGAAGAAAGGTTTTTGCACTGCCCCATCCATTACATGTATCATTGCCTCTGTATCAAGGAGAACAGCGAGCCGGTCATCAATGAAAACGCCCTGTAACTGACCGTAGGGACCGTGATGGAGAACAGTACTCCCCATTTTCCGAACAGGAAATCGGAGCGGTCCGTTCAACTCATAGAAAGCATTGTAAATCTCATGATCTTTAGGAATAGTGGTCAAATGGTATTCCGGGAGAATTTGACGCAGGACACGAAGCGCGGGTTGCATTGCCAATTCCGTGCTTCCGTGCGTGGGCATATAGATAAATCCGCCGCGATTGATGACATACTCGCGAATCCGTTGTGCTTCCCGATCAGTATAACCGAAGGAAGGACGACTCCCTTTCGTCTGCCAGATAGCACTACCACGCAACAATCCATTCTCGAGTTTTCCGCCAGAATTGGCAATCGGTTCCATAAAGATAATCGGTGATTCAAAGAACGCCGCGTCCGTAATTTGGACTGCGTCAACCATTTGGGTTTGGATACCTGTTTCTGTATTCAGCGACTTGACTAAATAGGGCAGACCTGCCCCGAATCGGAGATGTCCGATGCCGCTGCCTCAGAAATCAAGGTTCGGATGCAACGGATCATCAAGGCGGACGAGATTGAGTCTTCCAATAATCTCCTTGCCGCGTCCTTGAATAATAGCACCTGGACTTCCCTTCGGAAGCTGTGGTACACCGTTACCCAGAACCATGCTCTGCTCTACATCTGACAACGAGGCATTGATATTTGCAGCACCCGCGCCTTCCACGAGTGTATTTAACCTACCATTGCCTTGTGTCCTTGTTTGCCCAAGACCGGATCCCGAACCGAAAGCACCGCGTCCAGTGCCGCTACCTAAACCGTCTCCGACACCTGCACTTAGACCATCTGTAATTCCGCCGCTTGACAAGCCCGCGGTCGGTAGTGCGTCTGATGTTGTCGGTAGTACTGCAGCAGTCGATAGCGACTGTTCAGTATGCTGGAGCACAGGAGATGTGCTCGGAACTTTGATTTGCTGCCCTCTTGGTGCAGACGGCGCGCCTGCCGTTAGTGACGCCGCAGGTGCTGCAGTTGCAGATGACCTCGCTGCTCGTGCGAGTGTTGTGCGACGCGATGTTGTCTCAGTTTGTGGAACGACTCTCAAATCTGGAACAGGGGTTGCTACAACCGCTGGCTTAGCGATGACATCCCTTTTAGCCGCTTGTGGCGGTGTAACAATGAAAAAACTCACGTCAATGGCATCTTGTGCCTTCAATTGTTTAGATGAGATCGCTATGTACCCTATAACGACTGCGAAACAGACGTGTACAAGGAGTGATACCATCCATACAAAAGGCATACGGCGCGATTTCATGTTACGCACCTCCTATATAGTTAAATATTCGCGCTTTAACGTTTGTTACATCTAATTTTATGCTTGATACAATACTTTGGAACATGCCCTTCCGTTCATATTTTGACAAAAACTTTACACACCCTCTGTAAGGTGTTGACAAATTCCGGCAATCTGATGTCACAGTGCTTGAGTCCAGCCCTACCGTTTTTTTAGCACCGCCCAAGTTGTCGTTAAGCGATTCCGGGGATGCACAGCAAAACCCTCAATTTCATCCGGTAGCTTGGGGACAGCGTTGGGGTCTATTGCCATGTAAACGGCATCCAAACGGGTATCGCCTTCCCTAGACCAAAATGTAACGGTATGTTTCCCCGGTTTCAGATCAAAGGTCAACGGATTCTTTTCGCGCCATTTTACTTTTGCCCACGTCCACTCCTGATGCTGACCTGTATCCCAGATCATGTTGGCATCACCCGGTTGTGGACTTTTCTTCTGGTCGACTGTGACATGGAAAGAGTCCTTCGCCGTATCTTGGGCAATCACCCGCCCCCACATGGTGTACTGACCGGGTGTTCTAACGTTAATCACGAAATCGGCTTTACCGGGGTGGCGACCCCCTCCGCCCTTTCCCGCCGATATATACATACCGCCTGAAGCTTTCTTATCTTCATAAATTTCCATGATTGCTACAATTTCATCTGCGTCTTCGGCTTCAAAGCCAATCTCAGTAGCAATGCAATAACCGACCAATCCCAATACAAGCAGTACACATTGAATTAATAACAACCGCATATATTTGACACTCCTACAGCTAAAGCGGTGGGATTCTTGCTTCTCCACAGATTGCCCCCCTGTCATGCCAACCGAAGTTGCTAACGATTTTTGAGGTCTCACTTCTGCTCCACAAGCGTTTACACTCTCGGTATGCCCTACCGCGAGATTATTTTTTCACTCATGATATTTCCTCTTAGCGTTCTACATATTTGATAAGATAGCGTCCTGGGCGATTACGTCTACCGCAACTCGTCCCCCTATGGGATCTGCCAAGTTTTACTATCTGCACTCCACTCGACAGCGACGGTGCCAGTGGACGTTCTGTAACGTGTGGACTTCGGTTCGTGTCGCGTCAATTCGCATTACACTGTCGCTCCATGCTTGTCTCAAACACTATCAAGATACGCTGGTTGGACCCAAAGCTAAAGCATTTGGATTGTTAGAGAATGCCCTTCATGCATATAGCCTCCTTAGGTTTGTAATAGCGCAAATAAGTTGGCGAAGGTATTGTTGATACTAACAATATTAACAATTCCTGCATTATTTGTCAAGAAAAATTCCATTTTTTCTTGCGTAATATAGTTATGTCGTAGCAATTTTCATGCCAAAGTCAATTCAGATGCGAAACCACTCTAAAATAGGACTTTTCGCTAATTCTACCCGACATATCACTTTTTTTCAGTTCAATTTTTGGACAGTTCCGTTCAAAAAGTAAGTTTCAGCAACATTTGTCTGCTTGGTATCAGATGAACAGTTGCTGATGTTAGATATGATTCTGGTAGGTTAAGGGGTCCTCTCCTGAAGGATTTCCGTTTCTTCAAGTAAACGTTTTAATTTCCCGTGGCTGTATTTCGTGTCCTTTCTATCGTTTTGTCCCATATCCGCGAAAAATTCTGCCACCAGGACAATAATGGCGCGATATTTTATGAGCACTTCAACATAATTTTTGTCCAATTTCATGAGTCCTTCGGCATAGATTTCATCGATATTTTCCAATAAAATAATAAAATCTTCAGGATATTGCATCTCGTCTTTGAGACCATATTTCTGCCTAACTTTTTTCTTTTTTGTCTCTGCAAGCCTCCGATAAACAGACGAGAGATGTTCTCCAAAACATAACAGAAATTCTCCATAGTCATAGTGTGTGTTTTTCCTGAAAAACGCTCGTTCAGTTTCGTTTAAATCAAAACGTCTGTCAAGTGCCAATCCAAAATCTGTTAAGTAGAGTCTATTTCCATCGGTGAGGATATTACCGAAATGAACATCGAAATGGATAATTCCGTTTTTTCGTAGAAAGGTTGTGGTGTCCGTTATTTCGCCGATGAACGCGTCTAATTGATCTATGTTTCTTTCAAACCATTTTGAAAATGTGTAAGGGATATACTCTAAAAACAACACCACCTCATATTTCGCATTCGTTCTGTCAGCAATGTATCTACCGATGTTTTCATTGCTATTCCAGTATTTAACATATCTGTCGTACCATTCCATGTCCAAGTCGGCTTTTCCGCCAGAGCGAGGCATGATTCGGTAATGATACATCAGCGGAAAATTTTCAATTGCGCCTTGCAGTACCCAATTTGTTGTTCGGATATGCATCAGAAGTTCGCGAAAAACCCCAAAGCCAGCGGAGCCAACGCCATAGTTGTAGTAAGTTGGCAAATTGTATAGATTCTTCGTCGAGAACATGTGAGCGTATTCAAGGTCGGTGAGCGGGATTCTCTTAACAAATACCTTTGATTTCCCTACTTTGATTACATGGTTTTCACCCCAACCGCGCGTGTTCCGTTCACCACCAAAGCGGGAATTCAATTGTTCGCTATCAAGGTAGATGAGATGCGTATTGAGTTTATAGTAAGTGTCTATTCTGGTAGTTAAATTGTTTTTCATGATTTTTTGCTCAGAGCAGCAATCGCATCATCTTCGCTTTCAAAGCTTTCAAAGACGGTGATCAATCGCGCCATGACAATGAGGTTTTTGACATGTTTGTTTACATTAATCACTGCAATTTTTCCCTCACGCGGGTGAATATCAGAATGGATTTTCATCAGTACGCTGAGTCCAGAACTATCTATCTGAGTTACCTTCTTAAAGTCAAAAACAAATCTCAGAGGTGATGAGGAGACTGTAAGTGCCTCCTCCACAGTTTCTGAGATCTCTTTGATACCCGGGGAGATAATTCTGCCGCTCAGTCTGAAAATAATGACTTCATTTTTCTCAGACCCGGTAATTACCATAGTATACTCCTAATACGACTGTTCGTTTGAATAGTGGGTGGATTCTTCCAATTATGACACTCAACTTGGGTTTCTCTATAACTTTTTCGCTCCTCTACATCCCAAACCAATATCGACATTTAATCAGAAAGACGTTTTTTCCTGCATCTGTGAAACTGCTTCCCAGACGATGCAACGGTCGAAAATCAAGGTCCGATTCTCGAACAGATTCCAAAGCTGCTTCACGGGATTGGGACCACACCAAAAACAGCGTACTGCCCGGACGGAATTCCCAGCGAAGGACGGTGTTACCTCGTAAAGACCTGCGATGGAAATCATGGTTCTCATTCAGGGCATAAGGCTTGAACTGGTATGACTTCGGCTCGATCAGTTCTTTGAAATCTGTATAATCCCCGATTGTAATGAAGGGTTGCACATAGAATTGCAGACTCAACGTTGGCGTAAAACTGATGTTCGCTCGTGTCGTAAAGTCTAACGTGCGACTCTCTAATTTTCCATAGATGTAGTGTTTTTTGAGGTTCTTTTCAACTTGCTTTACCCATTGGGCATCCTTCACTTGATACCCGTAACTGGGTCCTATACTAAATTCAATGTTGGAAACTGGTTGGAAACGGAGATAGAATCGCATATTATAGGCATAGGATCGCCTATCATCATTCCAAGCGAAAAATGGGCTTAATTCCAGCCGGATCATTTTTCGGCTGTCAGTAGAAAGCCGTGCGGAAACTCCCCAGTTTGCGGGATTTCTAATGAGTGCACCGCCGCGTCTAACATCATCATCACTAAACGATTCAAAGTTCCGCGCGACCGACAGGAAAGAATCCCAATAGTTCTTGAAACGGATAGATGTCCATATTTCCAAATGACGACTGATATTGACCGCCTCATAATTCCACTGTTGCCACCCATAAAGCTGCAAAAAGGCACGTCGGAAGATGCTAAATGGCTGCTGTTTTTGTGCCCCGAGGGCATAATCCCATTCGAGCATGTCGGCGCGTCGCCGGAAACCGAGGTCATTCATCTCAAAATCTGGGGAAAGCATCCGAAAACTACTCTCGGCACTCCACCACCCGCCCCGTTTATCAAACTCAAGATGTGCAAGGTATCCCAACTTGCGGGTCTCTAAGTGTGAAGATTGGCTTACCGCGAGGGTGCCTGTTATCTGATATCGGTCTTTTGAAAACTTCAGATCCCAATCAAGTCCGCCGACATAAGCAGCATCGGACTCCTGTCGATTAACAGCAGTCGTTATCAAACCAACGCGAGAATTCCCTTTTAAGACATCCTGATTGATTCGTCCGACAAAGTAGTTCGTCAAGGGTTCAATCAAGTGATCACTTTGGACCTTCTTTCCATCGACTACTTTTTCAATCTGTGCATATTCGGGCGCGGTGACTGCCTCCATGATCCCGAAATGGGTATTGCCTCGAGTTTTTCCAACAATTTTGGCGGCACCGAGAATCGTTGTCGCTTCCGGACGACTTAGTTCTGTGGTGCCATCGGGAAGTGCAAACCGTCCCGGTCTTCGTCCAATACGCCGAGAGTAAAAGAAGTTATAGTCATTATTTGCAAAGACAGAGGCACCTTCAACAAAGAAGGGGCGCCGCTCCTCAAAATACTCTTCATAGGCAGAGAGATTTAAGCGGGCAGGATCTGCCTCTACTTGCCCAAAATCTGGATTGACTGTGGCGTTGAGTGTCGTTCCGGTAGTAATCCCATATTGTACATCGGTTCCCATATTTCCCCAGAGCTCGGGTTCATCATTGAGATGTGCGCGTCCCATTGCATAGGGTAAAAATTCCAGATGACGAGAAGGGTGGATGTCTTTAATGCCCGTCAGGTCCCCAAAGCGCGATACCCAACCGGGTTCATCTTTCTTAATCAAACGCCAAAGCGCGTATTCTTTTTTTCTGCTAATAACGCGTGCTACTTGGATGCCCCAAGTGTACTTTTCTTTTGGCGCAAAGCGGAATACATGAAACGGAATTTTGCATTCAGCCACCCAACCATCTTTGTGTGTTTTTGTTTTGACTTCCCAGACACCGTTCCAAGTACTATCCCACCAGTCAACACCAGAAATAGTGCCATCCATTACGGAGCCTGAAGGATAGATGAAAAACCAGAATGCTTCTTGCCGACTGTAATGCGGGTCAAGGATCACATCAAATCTATCCGATTCAACGAAACTGTCCCGTCTAACGAGGCGGGAAACGATTTTATCGGGTTCGCTGTCATAGCACATTACGCCAAAATAGAGTGCCTCGTCATCGTAGGCGATTTGGAAGGTGGTGCGTTCTGTCGCGGGTTTGCCCTCATCTGGATCGCGTTGACGAAAGCCTTCGTGAAGGGGTGCGGTCTTCCAGATATCGTCATCCAGAACGCCGTCTAACTTCGGCGGCACCCCTTCGATTCGGATAGCGGTCGCGATTCTGTGGGCGGAGTCTGTCTCAGCCTTCACTACATCAAGGAGTTGGACAGCGAAAAAAACGACGATAAACGCCCAGACGACTCGAAAGTTCCATTCAATTGTCAATGATTTTTCCTCTCTCTTTTTTGGATGATTTACCCAATTAAACCCTGTTTCTGAGAAAAAAATCAGATTCTTTAGGAACCCTATCTTGGCGTTTGATAATGGTAATTTAGTGATTACATCCCGAACCAGTAGCGACACTTAATCAGGAAGATGTTTTTTCCTTCATCGGTGAAACTGCTGCCCAACCGATGTATCGGACGGAACTCAAGGTCTGCTTCCTGAACGGATTCCAAAGCTGCTTCACGCGATTGCGACCAAACCAAAAACAGCGTACTGCCCGGACGGAATTCCCACCGGAGAACGGTGTTGCCTCGTAATGAACGCCGATGAAAGTCCCAGTTCTCTCTCAGGGGATACGGTTTGAATTGATAAGATTTCGGTTCGATCAACTCCTTGAAATCTGTATAATCTCCGATGGTAATGAAGGGTTGCACGTAGAATTGAAGGCTCAGTGTCGGTGTGAAACTAACATTTGCGCGGGTGGTGAAATCCAGGGTTCGGTTTTTGAGTTCGCCATAGATGTAATGTTTCTTGGTCTGCCCATTGTGATTTTGTTCAACCTGCTTCACCCATTGTGCATCCCGCATCTGATAGTTATACCTTGGTCCTAGGGTAACCTCAATGTTTGCTGCTACCCGAATGCGTAAGCGGAGCCGGACATCGTAGGCATACGAACGCTTATCGTCATCCCACGAGAAAATTGGAGTGAGTTCGAGCTCCACCATTTTGCGGCTATCAGTCGCGAGACGTGTGTATACCCACCAGCCCGGGGGGTTCTTAATGAGTGTTCCGCCGCGTCTTGTGTCCTCATCACTAAAGGATTCTAAGTTGCGCCCAACCCACAAGTCATAGTTCCAATAGTTTTTTAAGCGACCGATTGTCCATATCTCCGAGTAGCTATTGATATTTACCCGATCATAATTCCAAGTTCGCCAGCCATAAAGCCCAAATCGCATATATCGAAAGATGCTAAACGGCTGCTCTTTCCGTATCGTAAGGTCGTAATTCCATTCTACGATATCACTCCGTTGCCGGTAACCGAGATCGTTCATCTCGAAATCAGGCGAGAGTGCCCTAAAATCGGTATCAAACCTCAACCATCCGCCGCGCTTTTTAAATTCAAGGTGGGCAAGGTACCCTAATTTGCGGTCATTCAGCCTCCCTGCCTGACTCCCCGCAACGGTGCCGCCTATTTGGTATCGTTCCTTTGCAAACTTCAAATCCCAATCGAACCCGCCCACATACGCGGCGTTGGCGTTTTGGCGGTTGACAGCCGTGATTATCAACCCGACGCGAGAATTTCCCTTGAGCACATCCTGATTGATTCGACCCACAAAATGGTTTGTCAAAGGTTCAATGAGATGCTCACGGTTGCTACCTTCTTGCCTGATCTGGGCATATTCGCGTGCGGTGACTGCCTCCATGATACCGAAAGTGGTGTTGCTTTGGGTTCTACCAACAATTTTGGCAGCACCAAGAATCGTTGTCGATTCAGGTCGGCTTAATTCCTCCGCATCAGCGGGAATATCAAAATACCCTGGCCGCCGTCCGATGCGTCGGGAGTAAAAGAAACGATAGTCGTCGGTTTGAAAGATGGATGCGCCCTTGACGAAGAATGGACGGCGTTCCTCAAAAAATTCCTCATACGCCGAGAGATTTAGACTTGCCGGGTCCGCCTCTACCTGCCCAAAATCGGGGTTGACTGTGGCATTGAGGGTGGTTCCAGTAGTAATTCCATATTGGACATCCGTACCAACATTGCCCCATAAATCAGTTCCGCTATTGAGAGTTGTGCGTCCCATGGCGTAAGGCATAAACTCCAGATGCCGAGAGGGATGGATATCTTTAATGCCGGTCAAGTCGCCCAAACGGGATACCCACCCCGGTTCATCCTTCTTAATCAAACGCCAATGGGACTCCTCTTTTTTTCTGCTGATAGTTCGATTGACTTGGAGTCCCCAAACATATTCATCTTTTGGCGAAAAGCGCAATACATGAAACGGGATTTTATACTCCACTGTCCAGCCATCTGCGTGAATCTGTGTCTTAGCATCCCACACACCATCCCATGTCCTGTCGGGTTGCTTATTATCCGAAATAATACCATCCGTTACAGACCCAGAAGGATGAACTGTAAACCAATAAGCACTCTGTCGGTTGTAGTGCGAATCGAGGTTAATGTTGATTTTATCAGAGTCAACATATACATTATCACGCCTGACTAATTGGGCAGCGATTTTATCAGGTTCACTGTCATAACATACGATTGCAAAATAGAGTGCCTCGTCATCGTAGGCGATTTGGAAGGTAGTGCGTTCGGAGGCGGGTTTGCCCTCATCTGGATCGCGTTGACGGAAGCCTTCGTGAAGGGGTGCGGTCTTCCAGATATCGTCATCTAAAACGCCATCTAATTTCGGCGGTTTGCCTTTAATACGGATAGCGGTCGCGGTTCTGTGAGCGGAGTCTGTCGTAACCTTTGCTGCACTTGGCAGTTGAGCCGCAAAAAAAATAGCAATAAACACCCAAACCCTCCAAAACTCCAAGTCGATCTTCATAGGTTTTCCCAGTCCCTTTGGCACTTTATGCCAAATTAACAGCCCTTCATATTGCTGCTTGGTTTAAGAAGAGAGGCGAATATAGAGATCCGTCCACCTCCGTTATTATTGGTCGGCAATTGGCTGTCCCTGTCCATAATTACCCTTACACCAACGGAAAGGCGAGGTTACAAACCTCGCCAGCGACGGTGGAGGTTTCGTTCCTTAAACGACTGTCTAGGTATTTCCGAGCTTTACCATAAAGGAGATTTTTGAGCAGAAACATACCTAAAAAGGAACCTCTTATGCCGACGATGGTCCTTAATAGGCTCCGCCAAACTGAACCCTGTTGCCTTCTGGATCTGAAATATCAAAACACGCGAGTCCATCCTCATTTTTTAGCGGTTTTAATCGCAAACCCTTCGCCTTTAGATTTTGATGAACAGCACTAACGCTCTCAACAGAAAAGCCGATCTTTTGTCTTCCACCATTCGGTTTGCTTGCACTATGGAGACACAACTTGCAAGCTCCCGTATCAAAGCAGAAAAATCGGTGTTCAGGAAATGGGTGCGTGTTGTCAGGGGTCAATCCGACAACATCTCTATAAAATGCGGTTACAGCCTTCATGTCTTTGACAAAAAGGATGATGCTTCCAATATTCATGAGATTTCTCCTCTATTTTTCGAGAATTGCTTCCGCATCGGTTTTTATGGCATCTTTATTTTTCCATAGAAACTCGACGTTTTAGCGATTCTCGTCTGTCCATAAGCATTGATGGGACTCGTTCTTCTGATAAGGGACCATTTTAGACAAAGTCCCTAATCTGTATTCCAGAAACTCATGCCCTGCCTCTATAACGTAGCCCTCATTCGTAAGGATAGGGAACTCTAATTTAGCGAGAGAATCAAAGGGTTCGATCTCCAGCGATATATCAAATTCATCTACTACTGTTTTGTAAAAAAATTCTGCGGAATGGCTTTCATGTTTTGAAATCACAATCACACCGGACTGTCTAACGTTTCCGTCGGAGGAGCACACCTTCAAACCGACTATAAGATCGTCGGTTGGATGCGGATCTGATTTTACTTTGAACCATAAGCCGTTGATTGAGCCATCCGCAACGCCCTCACTGGGAGCGAGTATTTGAAAAGCGACTGTCGGAATCTCGTTCATAATTGATACTCCTGTTTTGCGCTGTTTTTCGGAAACTGTTGCGGTTGTGTAGCAAGATGGCTACTATATTTCTGGTTTCCGCTTATTTATTCTTAGTTTGAGGGTTTTAACGTATCGAAAGTGGACAGGAGCTTCTGTTAGCCAAGCACAATTGCGGTCAATTGTTAATGTTAATTGAAATGAATAGGACTTACGCAAACTGAGCAAATATCGGATATTTGGACGCAAAAAAGCGGTATTTCCCATATTTTTAGCCCCTAAATCCTCTTATCAGGGGACTTTAGGAAACTGTGCGTAAGTCTTGAGTGAAACTTAACCTACGTGTTTAACTCATATCTATTTACATAATATATGATAACACGTTAATATATGATAACATATTTGATTTAAAAATGCAAATTTATTTTTTATTCAACATAGGCTGGGGTTTCTAAGCAGATATTCCTACTGAGAAAACATCCGATGGTTACGCTTACACAACTTAGCGATCACACGCCAAACCAATAGCGACATTTAATCAGGAATATATCTTTTCCTTCATCGGTAAAACTGCTTCGCAATCGGTGAAATGGACGAAATTCCAGTTCCTCTGCACCCACATCCTCTAACTCGATCGCACGGGATTGGGACCACACCAAAAACAGCGTACTGCCCGGACGGAATTCCCAGCGGAGGACAGTGTTGCCACGTAAGGCACGCATGTGGAAATCAGGATTTCGCTTCAAGGGATACGGTTTGAACTGATAAGATCTCGGTTCAATTAGTTCCTTGAAATTAGTATAGTCGCCGATGGTAATGAAGGGTTGTACGTAGAACTGGAGGCTTAGTGTCGGTGTAAAACTGATATTCGCGCGCGTTGTAAAGTCAAGCGTTTGCGCTGTCAATTCTCCATAGACGTAGTGTTTTTCGATTCGTCCGTTGATGTTCTCTTCAACCAAATCAACCCACTGCGCATCGTAAATTCGGTAGCGATACATTGGTCCAATGCTCAACTCAATGTTCGACACAGGACGAATGTTCAGGCGGAGACTGACCTCTTTTTCAGAACTTTTGGTATCATCATCCCATGCGAAGATCGGGTTCAGTTCAAGTTGCACCATTTTACGGCTATCGGTAGAAAGTTGGCTGAAAATCCACCAACCTGCGGGATTTTTAATCAGCGTCCCACCGCGCCGAACATCCTCGTCTCTAAATGACTCCAAATTCCGTCCAACCCATAGGTCATATTCCCAATAGTTTTTCAGTGTGCCATCCGTCCATATCTCAGAATAACGGCCGATACTAACACCATCATAATTCCACTCTCGCCAACCGTAAAACCCTAAACTCACTTCTCGGAAAACGCTGAACGGCTGCTGTTTCTTGAAGAGAAGGTCATAGAACCATCGCATCATATCGCCGCGTTGCGCATAACCGACATCATTTATTTCAAAGTCTGGGGAGAGCACATTAAAATCGGTATCAAGTCCCCACCATCCACCCTGTTTATCAAACTCAATGTGCGCAACATAACCTGACTTACGCGCCTCAAGTTTTCCTGCTTGGCTTGCCGCGAGCATCCCGCTTATCTTGTACCGCTCCTTCGCAAACCTCAAATCCCAGTCGAGTCCACCGACATAAGCGGCATTGGAGGCTTGCCGATTCACCGCTGTCGTTATCAGCCCAACCCGAGAATTCCCTTCCAAGATGTCTTGTGTTACACGACCCACAAAGTAATTCGTCAAGGGTTCAACGAGGTAATCGGTGCTTTTGCCTTCTTTTTTAGTCTGCGCATACTCTGGCACTGTCACAGCCTCCATGATACCGAAGGAGGTGTTGCTATTCGTTCTTCCGACGATCTTGGCAGCACTTAGAATTGTTGTCGCTTCAGGACGACTCAGTTCCGTGGCACCTTCTGGAATCTCAAAATGTCCGGGTTGTCGTCCGATTCGACGGGAGTAAAAGAATTGATTTCTCCAATCTCCAAAGTTGAAGATTGAGGCTCCTTTGACAAAAAAGGGTCTACGCTCCTCAAAAAACTCCTCATAGGCAGAGAGATTTAGAGTGGCAGGGTCTGCCTCTACTTGTCCAAAATCAGGGTTGACTGTTGCATTGAGCGTGACACCAGAAGTAATGCCGTATTGAACATCGCCGCCAACATTACCCCACAAATCGGTATTGCTGTTTAAGGTCGTTCTACCCATGGCGTAGGGTATTAATTCTAAATGCCGAGACGGACGGATGTTCTCTATCCCTACCAAATCTCCGAAACGGGATAGCCACCCCGGCTCACTCTTCTTAATCAAACGCCAATGGGCACGCTCTTTTCTACGGCTAATTTCCCGTTCTACTTGTAATCCCCACTTGTATTTGTCTTTCGGTGAGAAGCGGAACATGTAAAACGGGATTTTACATTCCACTGACCAGCCATTTTCGTGGATGCGGGTTTTCGCCTCCCAGACCCCGTCC
This sequence comes from Candidatus Poribacteria bacterium, assembly GCA_022821965.1. Taxonomy (GTDB): domain Bacteria; phylum Poribacteria; class WGA-4E; order WGA-4E; family WGA-3G; genus WGA-3G. The sequence continues at coordinate 227,212 of JAJECN010000015.1, read as the reverse complement.
CATGCATTGTTCCAGCCGTTCCAACCACCTCCTCCGGTAATGCCGTCTATCACAGAACCAGAAGGATAGACAGTAAACGAGAAGGCTCGCTGTCTATTATAATGCGGGTCAAGGAGAATCTGGACTTTATCGGATTCAACGTAATCGTCGCGTCTGACGAGGCGAGAGACTATTTTATGAGGTTCACTGTCGTAGCACATGACGGCGAAATAGACTGCCTCGTCATCATAAGCAACTTGGAAGGTAGTACGTTGGGAAGCGGGTTTGCCTTCGTCGGGATCGCGTTGGCGGAAGCCTTCATGGAGGGGCGCGGTCTGCCAGATAGCGTCATCTAAAACGCCATCCAATTGGGGTGGTGCGCCTTTAATGCGGACAGCAGTCGCAACTCTGTGAGGGGATTCTTCTTGGGTTTCAGCACTTACTACACTTTGGCGTTGCAAAGCAAGAAATACGGATAACAACATCAAAGCGCGCCAAAACTCTGATTTAATTTTCAAGTGCTTTGTGCCTCGGTTTTCTGTAGATTTGTTTATCTGTCCATTAAAACCCAATTCGGACAAAAAACTTCAGAATTTTTGAGGATTAGTCAGAAATATCCGCTCCGCATTGCGGACAGGTATCGACCCACGTTGAACGTCTACCTTCACCGCAAACATCGCAGACACCGAGCGGGTATTCATCCGGTTTCGCACGGCTGCCACCTTTCTTGTAGGTGATGATACGCCATACTGTTTCGCCATCCTCTTCATAGCAGAGCCAGACCCCTTCTTTTCTGCCATCGGCGGAGCTGCCGTCATGCTCCCGATAGGGACCGCCCTATTTGCGGTTCCCATTCTCGTAATAGCACATATAGTCGCCTTCGTTCTTGCCGTCTCGGAAGGAGGCTTCGCTCGCTTTGTTCCCATTTTTGTGATATTGGATCCAAAGCCCGTCTTTCTTCCCTTCAATATAGCGACCTTCGCTCCGCTTGTGTCCGTTTGCATAGTAGGTGACCCAATAGCCGTGTTTCTTGCCGTCAATTATTTCACCCGTATCTCGTGAACTTGCCATCATTTCACCTCGTGTGCGGAATAGAAACGTCTATCTGTGCGGTTTTACCGTTGGTCAGTTCCACGGTATCACTTCACTTCGCTGTTTCAATTAAAGAATTTTCGGGCATCCAAAAGGGATGCCCTACAAGCTTAGGAAGTCGCGATTCGGAGATCGCTCCTACCTTTTTAGATTACCCCAAGTTGTTGTCAGTCTACCCATTGGCGAGACAGCGAGGGCTTTCTCAAGTCCTTCTTCCATGACGGTACTCAAGTCGTCTTCGCTGAGAGCAGCATTGAAGATAGCGACTTCGTCAAGGACTCCCTTGAAATCCCATCCTGCTCCACCTTTCCAGCGGGTTAGCCAGATGGAACCACCATCATGTTTCTGGCTGAAAGTCGGTTTGCCGACCTTCAAATCAGCGACGACTTCACCATCAACATAGAGGGCAAGTGTCTTACCGTCGTGGGTTAAGGCGACAAAACTCCATTCGTCCATTTCCCATGTCCCGCCCCGGACTTGGCTGTTATCTATCCCACCGTTGAACAGGAAGCTACCGTAGAAATCGGTTGGACCGATAAGGATATTTGGATTGTGCCAATCCCGTTCTATGAGTCGGACGTGGGGACCGGAAGGGTTCCCAAGCGGTTTCACCCAGAGGAGATATGTAAATCCGTCGAGGAAGTCATCTGTGGTCTCGCTGGCTGGAATAACGACATGGCTGTTTCCATCAAATTCTATGCCCATGCCTTCCTTGCCTTCGACCCGTTTAGCATCAACAATTTTCCCGTCATTACCGTTCGGAGAAGAATCTTTAACCGTCCCACCCTTCCCTTGATCAAAATGCCACATGCCCATCAGGGATTCTGGGTCGATTTCCGATATGCTCTCCTGAACCCATATCCCTGAAATAAAGAGAATTATCATCGCAACTAAAGTAGTTAGGACTCTCATTGTTTTTAGTCTCCTTTTTTAATAGTTATCAGTAGGCATTTGGGGTAGTTCCGTTTCCTTTGAATACCACAAGTGTTACTGACAACTGTCAAGAACATTCAGTTCGGCACCACATCTCGGACAGATATTGCCCGATTTCAAACGTCTGCCTTCACCACAAACATCACAGACACCGAGCGGGAATTCATCCGGTTTCGCGCGGCTTCCGCCTTTCTTGTAGGTGATGATGCGCCATACCGTTTCGCCATTTTCCTCATAATAGTAAAACGCGCCCTCCTTTTTGCCGTCGTAAGATTTACCTACATGTTTGGGATAGAAACCTTTCATTCCGAGGTTCCCATTCTCGCTATAACTTATGTACGCACCCTCGTGTTTTCCGTCACGAAAGGTGGCTTCTATCGCCTTGTTGCCATTTTTGTGATACTGGAGCCAAAGTCCTTCCTTTTTACCGGCGTTGTAACGACCTTCGCTCCGCTTATGTCCGTTGGCATAATAGGTGACCCAATACCCGTGTTTCTTGCCATCTACCATTTCGCCATCGGTGAGTGATTTCGCCATAATTGAATTCCTATTAAAAATCCAGAACGTTTACATCAAGTTCCTAAGAAGAAAAAAGTCGTCAATTTCGCAGAAAAGTGATACAGTATGTCTAAAGAGTTCCTCGCGTGTGGATGCGGGTTACCTCATTATACCAAATGGATTTTCTCTCTACCATATTTTTATTGAAGATAAATAGGATATTCAAATGACGTATCAACCCCTTGCTGAAGTACGAAAAACGCTCCGCGTAAAATGGTACCGGAGCAAAATAGACCACACAACCTTACGGAATCTATCAAAACGAAGTGACCTGCAAGGCTGGTTTCAGGCAGGCGGGCATTTTGCCCTCTGGTTATTGACGGGTAGCTTGGTCTACTTCTTTTGGTCGCAAGCGATGTGGTTTGGCTTTTTGATTGCGCTATTTGTGCATGGCACGGTCGCCAGTTTTTTCAAAGGGACAGCCAATCACGAATTGGGACACGGCACCGTATTCCGCACCAAGTGGTTGAACAAATTTTTTCTTTACCTATTGAGTCTCATAAGCTGGTGGGATCATTTTGACTACGCCAGTAGTCATACCTATCATCATCGCTATACTTTATATCCTGAAGGGGATCGCGAAAACCTTCTCCCGCTTGAGCCAAAACTCGGATCCCTGTTCGTTCTTCAATTGTTTACGATAAATTTGCTCACGCAACCCGGTCGCACCTTTAGCAAAGGTGGGTTGATTGCTGCAATTATTTGCACCATCCGTAGTGCCTTTGGCAAAGAAGGACCACCAGATATTCCGAGTCAGGAGTGGTTGGCATCATTACATATCGACCAACCTGAGGAGCATAAAAATTCGATTTGGTGGTCTTGGATTCTACTCCTGTTTCACGGTGCTCTGCTTGTCGTTTCACTCGCCACGGGCTATTGGGTTTTCCCGCTCATCATCACCGCCAGCGCATTTATCGCAAACTGGGGCTCTTACGCTGTTTCTATGCCCCAACATTGTGGCTTAAAGGAAAATGACCCTGACTTCCGCAAATGCACACGGTCAATCACACTCAACCCGCTTGCAGAGTTTTTGTATTGGCGCATGAATTGGCACATTGAGCATCACATGTTTGCAGGGGTGCCCTGCTACAATTTGAAAAAATTGCATTATCTGGTTGCCGAAGATATGCCTGAACCGCGTACGCTTTTAGGGGCTTGGCGAGAAATGCGTGAAACTTGGCAACGACAGAAAACCGATCCTGACTACTTTTTTGATACGCCGCTCCCATCAACAGCTCAGTATATCCCTACCGAAACACCCGATATTCTGGAAAGTTCCATTGGGGAATTGGCACCTAAGGGATTGGAATAAGCGGTCTATAAATCAGGACTTACGCAAATTGAGAAAATATCGGACATTCAGACGCAAAAAATCGGTAATTTCTGTATTTTTAACCCCCTAAATCCCCCTTATCAGGGGGACTTTAAGAGGGAATGCGTAAGTCCTATAAACCTTATAAGTAGCACAATCTTTTAGATTAGGTTCCTCTGCGTGCGCAAACTAAAAGTTTGTGGTACAAAGGTAGCAACTTACATTAATAATGGATCCAGTTCGTTACCGCACTTGGGACAGGTATTCTCCCACGCCAAACGTCTACCTTCACCGCAAACATCGCAGACACCAAGCGGATATTCATCCGGTTTCGCGCGACTGCCGCCCTTTTTGTAGGTTACAATGTGCCACATCGTTTTGCCATCCTCTTCGTACCCGTAAAACGGACCTTCCTTTTTGCCATCGTAGGATTTACCCACATGTTTCGGATAAGCCCCCGTGGATCTAAGGTTCCCGTTTTCATGATAGGTTATACAAGGTCCTTCGTATTTGTCATCGCGGAAGGAGGCTTCGCTCGCCTTGTTCCCATTTTTATGGTAAGTGATCCAAGGTCCGTCCTTCTTACCATAAATGTAGTTCCCTTCGCTTCGCTTATTTCCATTGGCGTAATAGGTGACCCAATACCCGTGCTTCTTACCATCGACCATTTCGCCTGTTGTTAATGAATTTGCCACAATTTCACCTATAGTCGCGGGCTTAAGTGCCCAACTGTTTTGAGAATATATAATAATTTGTTACGGCACACGGAGTGTGCCTACTACTTTTAATCATAATACCTCATCAAGATACGCTTCAAGTTTCTCCAACGTCTTTTTACCGATGCCTTTGAAACCTTTTAATTTTCCTTCGTCAATCGCTGTTCGGAGCGAGGCGAGGCTATCCACACCGACTTCTTCATAAAGTCGCTTAATCGTTTTGGCACCCAATCCGGGTATAGGTACAAGCTCCACAACCGTTCGCGGTGTATCACCGGCGAATTCTTCGAGTTTCGCGCTCGTGCCAGTGTCCAGAAATTCCTTAACGATTTTCGCCACGACTTCGCCAGCCCCTGGAATCTCCTCTATTAATCGTCCTTGGGCGATGAGATCCGACATCGGTTCCGGAAAGCGAGAAATATAATTCGACAACCACGGATACCGGGACGCGTGGTCGTCTGGATAGTCGGCGATAATCAAAAATGTATGGAGTTCTAAGAACTTTAACGCAATTTCATCATTTTGATGCCAACGCGTTCGTCCTTTTGCATCAATGTAAGATCCTTCTTCTAAGTTCTTCTCATCGCTCATTATTTTTCCTCCAGTGTAGTATCTGAATCGTGGCATCCCACAGTGCGACTGCGAGATACTCGCCGCTTGGTGAGAATGCCAACGCTTGAATGCCGGTCGGGTAGGTTTCCCAAATTACCGATTCACCTTCGGAGATGTCCCACACCCGAAGATTACCTGCTTCATCACCCGAAGCGAGATAATCTGAAGTCGGCGAAAAGGCGAGTGCCCGGGTCCAATACGCTTCAAACTCGGATTTCGCAAGGCGTTGTCTGCCGGTTTCAATTTCCCAAATTCGGATTCCAGAGTGTGCGTTTTTCTGTGTGTCAACGGCTAACAATGTAGCATCCGGTGAGAATAACACGTTCCAGACCCCTAAAATCTCGCCTGTGTTGAAAACTTTCACTGGACGTTCATCGGTTGCGTTCCAAATCTCAATAGCCGTTCGGTGTCCCTCGCCATCTCGGTAACTCCCCTCCGCTGCGGCGATAAACTGACCGTTATCAGAAAGTGTAAGCCCGTTTCTGACAGGAAAACTTGTCTGAAGTGTTTTCAACTTTTTGGCAGATTTCTGACCCTCTCCAGCCTTTGGATTTTGCTTGGCGAGTTGCCAAACCTCAACCTCGTTATCACCTTTTGACAGCACCGCGAGTGCATTATCAGCAGACAGACTGCCGCTTTCATATTGCCCACTCGTCAGTAACGTCTCATTGCCACTTTCCAGCGATAGAAGAGCGACGTTGTCATTTGCTTTTCGGACTAATAGGTGATTTTCTCCAATGGAATAGGCGAACCACCGCTTTGCGTGGATGTGGCTTATCTCTCGTTTCTGTCGAGTCTGGATATCCCATTCCACTATAGTGCCGCCCATTCCCTTTGCTATCAACTTCGTGCCAGTTTTGTTGAAGACGAGTCGTCGAGCGACATCTGGGAGTAGTACATCAAGCCGTGGCTGCTGATGTTCACCAAGTTGAAAAGCGAACTCCAACGTTGCACCTTGAACTGACAGACATAATAACAAATTAAACAGAAAAGAGATAAGTAAATTTTTCATTTCATATAGAGAAGTAGGGTGAGGCGTAGCGACCTCGCCCTACTTTTTCAGTTAATTGTGCTATTCATAGAGGTCCGTGGCGGTTTCGCCCCGGGCGAAACGGTGCGCAGTCTGGACAGCGGAATCGTTTCCAGCGTTTCTGCGAATATCCGTTGCCCATCGTGCCAACCCAACTATCAACTGATTTCTGGCAGGATGCGCTGCGCACGTTTTCCATTCCTCAGATACGATGTAAATTGAACTGAGGAGGTCCCCACCGTTATCATCCTTGAGGATACATAATCCCATTTCGGTCATTAACCGCTCCGCGGAGCACCCGGCATTGAGATACTCACGGGTACGCCGTCCAATTTCCTGGATGCGGACAGATTCAATACCATCTAAAATTTCGGCAATCGCCGTGTCTTCATCGAGAGGTGCAGACGTTGTAGATGTTCTTGCTTCTGCAATCGGTTGATGGCGGATGTTAAGCCATCGGTTGTTGAAAAACCGCCATGCGGCGTGGTAGAGTGCCTTCGCGGCGATTCTGGTTCCGCCGAAGCGAAGTACCTTCCTTACCGTCGATGAGATTTCCATCTCCTCCTGCAGATCCCACCAACCGGGACTCATGTTTACCGGTGTACGTGCCATCCTATCCGCTGCTGTCATGACCATGGTTGTCGCAAGCGTGTTAATGGGGACACCGGCAGTGAGCATTTCCGTTAGGGCATCAAAAACTTCGTCGAGATCACCACTCACGAGTGCTGCCGAAAACTTGTCTTCGTCGTAATCAACAGCTGCTGCGGTTGATTTTTCTTGCGGTAGTTCATTAAAGATATGATCAATCTCTTTCAGTTTTTGGATGGCTTCACGGTGAAGTTCTCCGGGTCTACCACGTCCTTGTCCAAGAATCTTTGCACCGAGACTGCAGACTAACTCGCCCGTTAGTTCCCATCCAAACTGTTCTTGCAATTCAGCCAAGTGTACGAGATTAATAAGATTGTTGGAATGGTTGAGGAAGAAGGATTCGACCGCACACTCAAAGAAAAGCGGAATGATTTTCTCATCATGTCCACCTAACTGTCTGGCGGTGATAAGACATTTTTCAATACCTTCCCACTCTTTATCGGTGGTGAACACCCTAATCCAGTCTTCGAGTTTCTGCCAATCAACCGGAGGTGGGAGCGGTCGGCGATCAGGTCGATCCCCAAGTCTACCCGATGCGCCATCGGCAGCCATCATCAAGGGGATGAGTCGGTCTTCAGGTTCGTATAACCGGGCGACCTTTACCCCGTTCATCATCATTGCCAATTTTCTGCCCCCCTCGAACGCCCCCCTATCTGTAGAGATATGCCGTCCCATGTGCTTCACCATCAGATTCAACGTTTCCTCTTCCGAAACGCCCTTCGCTAACATAATGGCGATAGCTTTAGAAAGCGTCCAGTTGTCGGTGGAGAGTAATCCTTCTTTCAAAAGGAGAAAATGGGCATCGTCCCGCTTCTTTCCACCACTGGCGACATCTACATAGATATCACCATTGCGAACTTCAACAGGAAATGTAGCGAGGTCATCACAACCGCCCGTAAAGCAGCCGCCACCTTCCATGTCGTAACTCCAACCGTGCCAATCGCACGATAAGACCCCCTTTCTGACCCGTCCTCGGACGAGTGGATACCCCATGTGCGGGCACTGGTTATCTGTGGCGTAGACTGCACCTTCATGTTGAAAAAGCGCGATGCTATGACCTTCAACTCTGACTGCCCTCGGTTTTCCTTCTGCGACTTCACTGAGAGCAGCGACTTTGACGAAATTGATATTCTCGTTTAACATTATATCCTTCTCCTCTGTCGCGCGACTTAGTTTGTTGGGTTTCGCTATGTCCATTTCCATGAACGTCTCATTGAAAATCAGAATTTTACTGAAAGACTGGAGATTTTTTGGTTATTCACCGCTCTACCCAACCTACAGGACTGTGGCGCGACTTAGTTTGTTGGGTAGAGCTTACTCTTCAAAGACTTCAATCGTTGTTCTACCTTCGGCAAAACGCATCGCGGTGGTAGCGGCAGATTTGTTGTCCGTGTTTGATCGTATATCCGTGACGTAGCGAGCCAATCCGACCAACAGCTGAGGTTGTGCGGGATGTCCTTCCGCATGCTTCCACTCTTCAAACACGGTGCGTAGTGTTGGTAGGGCTTCACTTCCTGTATCATCCCAGAGAACCGTATGCCCTATCTCTTCGAGCAATCGTTCAGCAGAATAGCCAGCATTTAGATAGCCAAGCACCTGTGGTCCGACACTTTGGACATCAAGGGTCTCGATTGTATCAATAATGTGCTTGATCCCCTCGGCTTCATTCGCGACATCAAGCTTCTCTTGACTCAGCGGTTGACTGAGTGCTCGTGCTGGTATGTTTATCCAGCGATCCGCGAAGATTTGCCACGCAACGTGGAAAACCCCTTTCGCTGCGACTTCATTCCCCCCTACTCGTTGTGCACTCCGCAAAGATGCAGCAAGGTTGAGTTCTGTGGTTAAGTTCTCCCAACCCGCGTCCACATTCACCGGTGTGTTCGCCATTCTATCTGCAGCGAGAAGGACAAGCGAGGTAATGAGCCTCTCCAATTTAACATCATCAGTTAAGACTGCTTGTACTGCCTCAAATGACCGCTGGAGATTGACACTCGTGAGTGCCTCAACGAAAGCATCTTCATCAAATTCGGAGGTTTGCTCTAAGGTAGCACCTTCAATGGTGGGAAGCATCTGACGCATGAGTTGAATTGCGTCTCTTCGGTATCGTTCTGGTTCATCCGGGTGATGTCCGACGAGTTGTGCGCCGAGATAGAAGAGCAGCTCCGAGGCGCGTTCCCATCCAAATTCATCAATCACTTCTGAAAGATAACTAACATAAAGCGGAATATGGGGGGCATCAATAAAATGAGGTTCGACTGCACACTCAAAGAGTAACGGACACAATTTATCTGCGTCCCCCTTCTGATATGCAGTGAACAAGCATCGCTCAATTCTTCCCGACTGTCCTTCATAAGAAAAATTACGAACCCATCGACTTATCTTCTCCCAGGCGACCGGCTCTGGCAACGGTACAACTTCGAGTCGCTCCGAGGCGGGTCCGGCGGCGGAGCAAGCAGCTGTTGTAACAGCGATGAGTCTATCAGCCCCCGTATATCTACGTCCGACTTTGAGTCCATTGATAAGTCGGGAGACATCGCCGCCGCCTTCTGAGCCGTGGGAACTGGCGATGTGACGGCTGACGTGTTCAAGGATTGAACCCATCACCTCTTCTTCTGGCACGCCACCTTTTAGCAACAGTGAAATCGCTTTGGACATCGTCCATCGGTCTTCACTCAAAAGCCCCTCTCGGAGCAATTGTTTATGTTCTTCGGCGCGCCGGTATGTCAAATCTCCGGGTTCTATCCAAATCTCGCTTCCGCGGATATCAACTGGAAAGGTGCGTAGATCGTCGCATTCAACATGGAAGCAGCCACCACCTTCCAAATCGAAACTGCGGCGGTGCCAATCACATGTTAGGATGCCGTTGCGAACGGTTCCCCGTGTGAGTGGATACCCCATGTGTGGACACTGGTTATCCGTCGCATAAATTTTTCCATCAACGTTGAAGAGAGCAATGCTGCGCCCCTCTCCCATCTGAATCGCTTTCGGTTGCCCTTCACGGACCTCACGCAACTCGGCGACTTTCACCCAGTTTTGTGTTTGATGCTCCATGGTTTTGTGTTCCTCCAAATTGTGTTTCGCATACCATAACTGAAAACTGACATTAATCTCAGTTATAACTTAACTAATACTAATTATTATATCATTATAAATATAAAATGTCAACAGTAAAATGAAAATACTGTTATAGACATATCGCCCCGCTGGAGCTACAAACACCACGCACGCAAAAATCTGCGCAATTCGCGGACTCCGTGATTCTGATGATTAAGAGCACATATCCCTTAGACTTCATCAAATCGCTTTTACGAAATACACGATAAAAAATGGACAAATGTTACAAAATATTTCGTTGAAAATTAAACTGTTTTCTCTGCGCGATTTGTATATTCTGTGAGGAAATTTGCAACGGATTTTCTCTTCGCTTTTTGGGCATAATCAAGAGGTGTTTTACCGTCGGCATCGCGGCTATTAATGTCGCCGCCGTGTTCGATTAACAACTCTATCTGATTTTTCCCAACCCCTTTTTGCGCGATGATGTGCATCGGGGTACGTCCCTTGTCATCCGTTACGTTTGGATCTGCCCCGTTTGCTAATAAACAAGCGACACCATTCGTTAAACCGCGTTGTGCAACCCAATGTAGAGGTGTCCACAGACCATGCCGATGTTTCCGACGCTCGTTGATGTCCCAATCTGTGGCAAGAAACTTTTTCACCAATGTATCAAACCGCTTAGGTCCCTGCCCAACAAGCACATACCAATCCCGAAAGTTGACTTCATAACCTGAGTCAATGAGCAGATCAACGATTGCTGGTTGTTTCGATTGAAGTGCGATCTCAAGCAGCGGCATGGTAGGTCCGACCTGATAGGCATAGACATGCCCACCGGGAACTTCGTCCGTTTGCTGCGGTGATTTCAAGGTCGATATCACATAGCCTTTCGGGGATTTCACATTAATCCTGAGATTGAGGAGTTCTGGATTTTCTTGGAATTCCGCCTTTGCGCGTTCAACATTACCCATCACACAATAGAGGACAACATCCGCCTCAGCACCCTGTTCAAGGAGATAGCGACACACTTCAGCCCGTCTCCGCATCGTCCATTGTGCTGGCGTGCCGTAATGGTCGCGGTCCCGTAGGTTTATGTCTGCGCCGTGCGTGAGCAGGAGTTTCGCGATTCGGGGGGTCGCGGCGAAATGGAGTGGAGACATACCGTCACACCCCAGTGCATTGACAACTTCAGGGTCCTCGCGAATCAGTTCGGCGAGTTTCTCAAACATGTCCAAACCTGCGGCGGCGTGCGCGTCGATTGTTGCGCCTCGTTCTATCAGGTATTCGGCGAGCTCTTTGTCGTAGTTCAGCATGGAGCCGGTCACGTGATGTAATGCCGAGGTGCCGCCTGCCCACCAACTGCTTTTGACATCAATATCCGCGCCAGCGTCGAGCAGCACCTCGATGAGTTCACGGTTGCCGGATGCGGCGGCAAATACAATCGCGGGGGCATCGAAACTGAACCACGGTGCATCGATTTGCGCAGCAAGCACTTCATCAGTCGCCAATAGGTGCTTGACTGTGTCTACATCGCCATCCTGTACTGCTGTAATAAATGGTTGCTTGTTTGTCATAAAAATTTCCTTTTTCTATACATGTTTTTGCTAAATATTCTTTAACTATTTTACCCTATTATATTATTAAATGTCAAGTAAAATTAAATCTTTAGAGAGACGTTTAATTTTTTAGTTTTTTATAAATTTCTCCCGTTTTTTTGCGGAATTATGCATCTATTTTATCCGTAAGTCGCGTCACTATATGTTTGATTGCGAAATTATGAAATTATCCGTTTCTGGAGATGACCAATGAAAAACGAGGATGTTGAACTGATTCAACGCGTCCTTGGAGGCGATGAGAACGCTTTCGCTATACTCGTTAGAAAATACCAAAAGCCGGTTCATGCACTTGTGTGGCGGAAGGTTGGAGATTTCCACATTGCTGAAGAGATTACGCAGGATGCCTTCCTGAAAGCGTATAAGGAGTTGGCAACGTTGAAGAAACCGCACCGATTTGCCCGCTGGCTGTCTGTGATCGCTACACGCGGCTGTATTGCATGGCTACGTAAGAAGCGTTTGTCCACACAGTCTCTTGAAGACACGAGCCACGCGCAATTAGAAAAAGCAACGTATTCAGGGTATGTGATTCAGGAGAACGAGCAAATGACAGCAGAAGCACAGCGCGAGGTCGTCGAAAAGTTGCTTGCAAAACTACGAGATAAGGAACGCACTGTCATTACGCTCCACTACTTTGGAGAAATGACGCATGAGGAGATCAGCGAGTTTTTAGGGACATCAGTAGGGACGATTAAAAGTCGGCTCCGTCGTGCGCAGCAGCGTTTGAAGAGAGAGGAACCGATGGTTCGAGAAGCTTTAAGTGGTTTCCAAATTGCGCCGAATTTTACTGAGAACATCATGCGTGAGGTTTCGCACATCACACCTACGGCTTCTACTGGTGGAAGTCAACCGTTCCCACCGTGGGCAATCGCTGCATCTATTTTTGTTGTGGCACTATTGGTGCTGGGTATCGGATATTACTCCTTAAACCGTTTTGGGTTGCCCTCCGGCTCCGAAGATTCCGACGCAATGATCGCACCGAAAGCGGGGAAAGTTGCATTTGCCTCCAATCGAGATGGGAATTGGGATATCTGGACGATGAACCCCGATGGCAGCGATCCTGTGAATCTTACAAGAGACGCGGCACATGATCTTCACCCAGCTTGGTCTCCGACAGGCGAACAAATTCTGTTTGTCTCCTTCCGAGAAGAAGGAAAAGAATCAAGCCTTTATCTCATGGACGCAGAGGGAAATAATATCAGAAAAGTTCTTGATAATTGGTACAGCAGATCCCCGGCAACATGGGCACCCGATGGAAAACGGATTGCGTCTGTACACGACGGTGTGCTTTACATTATAAGGTTAGATGACAAATCCGTCGTGCCTATGACGGAGACTGGCTTCGGAAGTGTCGGAGATCCCGCTTGGTCTCCAGATGGAACAGAAATTGCCTTTATCTATCTTTGGCGAAAGCAGGGCTATGAACTTCGCCTCCTTGATGTCCAGACCCTCAAACAGAAGGTTGTTCTGGCGCAATTAGAGACGTATCCATATAAGAGTTACCCCACCTGGTCTCCGGATGGAGATCAAATCGCTTTCGTCTTACATAAATTCAGAACCATATCAGATTTTATAGACGCAGCGAACTGGCAGGATGAAGAAACCATCTATGTTATCAACCGAGATGGTAGTAATTTGCGTCAACTCGTATCAGAAAAAGGACCGGACGCGCTTCATCCGACCTGGTCTCCACACGGAAATGAAATTATTTACCATCAGGGAATTCATCTACCAGAAATTGGAGACATCAGGCAACTTTTCAAAATTAATGTAGACAGCGGTAGGAAAACCCAGTTGACACATATAGGTAGCAATAGCGGTGCGGATTGGTTTGGACCTCTGGTGTTGCCTGTCCATCCCCAGGAGAAATAGTCAGTTTTTATGAAAATGAAGAATTCCGAATCCGAAAGGAGAAAACTATGAGCGTTAGATTTTTTGCCTTGTTCTGTTGTATCAGTTTCTTACTGTTCGACAGCAGTTTAACTACATGGGCAAAAGCACCCTCGACTGCAAAAATCGTATTCACATCGAACCGCGATGGAAATAGTGAAATCTATGTCATGAATCCGGATGGCAGTCAGCAGGTAAATTTAACCAAGCACCCTGCTGCCGATTTTGATCCAGTTTGGTCCCCGACAGGTGAGCAGATTCTTTTCAACTCTAACCGTGACGGAGATAGGGACCTCTACCTCATGGCTGCGGATGGAAAGAGTGTCCGAAAAGTGTTTGCAAAATCGGCAAACAGACTCCATCCGACATGGTCACCCGACGGTAAACAGATTGCTTATCTGCGGCCTGATGAATGGGCTATCTATATTGCCACAATAGATGGAAAAACAGTTGAAAAAATTGCTCATACAGGGGAAGATGGTGGAAATCCAGCCTGGTCGCCCGATGGGTCAGAAATAGTCTATATTGTGGCAGGAGCAGCAGAAAAATTCGGCATGCGCTTACCTAACAGTCGACAGCTTCGTGTCGTCAATCTAAACAGCGGTGCGATGCGGACGCTATATGCGAAACACTTGCCAATAATGGAAAATCCAGCCTGGTCGCCGGACGGAGCGCGGCTTTCCTTTTCTTGGATGAACAGGGACTTATGGGCAAAATGGGTCCATGACAAATGGGGAAAACAGGTGTTTGATGCACAAACTATCTATGTTGCAGCGCGCGATAGAGGTGAGTTTAGACAAATCGTTTCTGAAGAGGGACCTTATGCGCTCGAACCAGCATGGTCACCGCTTGGAGACGAACTTCTTTATAAACAGCAAGTCGGTAATCAATTAAATCAATATCAGATTTTCAAAATTCCTGTAGAGGGTGGTAAGCCAGAACAACTCACCGACACAGGGCGTAATAGTAGTGCAGATTGGTTTGATCCGAGGACGCTGTCTGTTCAACCCAATGTAGAATTGTTAACCACAATGTGGGGAAAATTGAAACGGAAATAGTTTACTTTTAGAAACGAAAGCAAATTCTCTCTTTCAACCAATTCGGCGCGGTTCAAAACCGCGCCTATGTTTTTTCTGTTCTCAATTGACTGTGAACTGGATTGTATCGAAACGGCTCGCGACTTTTTCGACCTTCGGCTTGAGTTCTTCAGGGGTCCCGCCAGAGAGTGCTGAGACAATACATTCTGCGATGTCCGGTGCATCCGCGGGTGTCATGCCCCATCGGGTGACTTCTTGAACACCCATGCGTAATCCAGACGTTCCGACTTCCGGTGCCAATCCCGCTGCGCCTGCAATAATATGGCACGCCTCCAGATGGTTTGCGAGCGCGCTGCCTTCTCCATACTTATCTACAATCAGTATCAAGGTATGCGATTCCGTGAAACCGAGATCAGCACCGAGCATTGGAACACCGCGTTCTGACAACGCTTGACCGAGTGCCTTTGCGTTTGCAACAATCGCATCCGCTTGTGCCTCACCGCATTCCATCCACTCTATAAATGTCCCTGCTAATGCTGGCAATCGGTTCAGGTGGTGATTGCTCATCAGCAACGGATAAACACCCCGCGCAACCCGCTCAGCAATAGATGCATCGTTGGTTAGCACCATTCCACCCTGCGGTCCTGCAAGTGTCTTATGCGTGCTGGAAATAATCACATCCGCGCCTTCGTCAAAGGGCGACTGAAATCGTCTACCGGCGATGAGTCCAATAACGTGTGAGGCATCGTAGATGAGATAGGAATCTGGGTTCGCTTGGCGCATCGCCGCCTTCAACTCCCGTACAGGCTGCGGAAAGAGAAACACGCCAGAGCCGATGTTAATAATACTGGGTTTGTGTTTCGCAATCAGTGCAAGCGTAGCATCGAGATCAATGTTTGAACGCCGTCCGTCCCACGGAATCGGAATCGACTCTAATTCTATTTTGAGGGGTGAGGAGAGGAGTTTTTGGACATAGTGGTGTCCGTTATGAACCTCTAACGCTGTATCGCCCGGCTTTGCCAACGCAAACGTTGTTGCAATCCCTGCGATGTTCCCTGACAGTGGGCGGAAATCGACATAAGCTGCGCCGAAAAGTTCCTTTGCTAACGCCTGTGTGTATCCCTCTATTTCGGCAATATAGCGGTTGCCTTTGTAATTCCGTTGGTAAATGTCAACACCAGAATAATTCCCATACCGCCGCGCCAAGCGTTCGTCAAAAAGTTCTTCTACCAACGGCGAAGGTGTGTTCTCTGAAGCGATGAGATTAAGACAGGTGTCCCGATATGCTTGATGTTTATCGAGAAGTGAAGTGAGTTTTTGAACCTTTGCGTTATGCGTCATTGAAAGAACCTCCGTTTAGTTGTAGCGCAAGGGGCAGAGAAATTGCTTGACGTGCCGTGAGAAATAAGTTACGATGAAAGAAAACACACATTGCAACGAGGAAATCATGCCAAAACCTACGGATATCCGCATCCTTGACGTTCATTACGACTTTGAAGAACACCAATACCGAACTCCACTCAAGTTCGGCGGCGTGCCGACAGATCATTGCGTCCTTTTTAACGTCCGTATGCAAGTTCAGACACGCGACGGAAAAGCGGCAGAAGGTAAAGGTTCCATGCCGCTCGGTAACGTCTGGGCATTCCCACCACGCTATGTGCCTTTCGACGAGAGTCTCGCAGCGATGAAAAAACTTGCTGAATTGGCGGTAACGACCACACAAGATTGTGAACTGTGTGCGCATCCGCTTGAACTCTCCGAAGTGCTTGAACCCGAATTTTTACGGATTGCCGATGAGTTGTCCGACGCTATGCAACTTGCGTCACCGATGCCGAAACTCTGCACTGTCGTTACAACGAGTCCGATTGATGCTGCGATTCACGATGCATTCGG
This sequence comes from Candidatus Poribacteria bacterium, assembly GCA_022821965.1. GTDB lineage: Bacteria > Poribacteria > WGA-4E > WGA-4E > WGA-3G > WGA-3G. The sequence goes on along the minus strand of JAJECN010000015.1, from coordinate 210,848 downwards.
AAAGGCAAATGGCATCAACAGCTACGACGGATTGGGCAAAGACTTTATTGAGGCGGATTTATCTCATTTTTTGAACGAACAGTTCACAGGCAAATATCTGGACCAATATACCGCACGCCAACCGAAACCTAACATGCCCCTCTATCATCTCATTGGTGCATTGGACCCACTTACCGACGCGGATATCGCAGAACGTCTCAATGACGGTCTACCGGAAACGCTCCCCGAATGGATTGTCGCTGATGGGTTGACGCACTTGAAAATTAAACTCAACGGCGATGATTTAGCGTGGGACGTTGCACGCGTCCTCGCAATCGATAACGTCACGGCGGAAACGCAGGCGAAACGCGGTATTGATACTTGGCATTACTCTGCTGATTTCAACGAAACCTGTCAGGACGTTGAATATCTATTGGCATTCCTCAACCAGATTCAGGAAGCGGAACCCGCCGCTTTCCAACGCCTCGCCTATATCGAACAACCGACGGATCGGGATTTGAAGGCGCATCCAGAAAATAAGATGCACAAAGCCGCCGAGATAAAACCGGTGGTGATAGACGAATCGCTGACTGACTTCGAGACCTTTCTGTTGGCACGTGAGCAAGGGTATTCCGGTGTTGCACTCAAAGCGTGTAAAGGGCAGTCTCAGGCGTTGTTGATGGGTGCTGCCGCCGCGGAATACGATATGTTCCTCGCTGTGCAGGACTTGACGTGTCCGGGTGCATCGTTTTTACACTCCGCTGGACTCGCCGCGCGCATCCCCGGTGTAACGGCTATTGAGGGCAACGCTCGTCAATTTTGTCCAAGTGCGAATGACGGTTGGCGAGACGAATTTCCTTCGATTTTCAACATCACCGATGGCACTGTTGGAACACAGGTTCTTACTGCACCGGGACTCGGTCATTAGCCTCCGTTTCGCTGTCCGCGACGGTGATATTAGTGACAACATTCCGCTGTTCAGGAAGTCGGACAGGAAAATCTTTGATTACATCGTTAATCAAGTTTTTCACCATCGCTTTGACCGAGTCAAACGGTATACATTCAAGGACGACGATGGCGCGGTGTTTTGAAGGCGCGATGTCATACATCAGCCCATACTGGAGTCCAAGTTGCCCTAATTCCGGTTCGACATTCATAGAAATCTGTCGGCATTCCTGCGCCGTGATGAAAAAACTATCAAGGATGAATTGCGTGTGGATCCACGCTTCTCTCTCTTCAACAATCTTCATATTTTTAATTTACCTTGCGGTTCGGTCAGGTGAATTAGAAACTTCACGTTCCTTTCCGTATATCCGCCCTCCACTACGTTACGGGCTACACACCTTGGACCTTGAAAAAATAGCCATCTCCTAATTCTACCTTATCGTCCATTGTAGTATCAACAACGAAAAGTGTCAATGTTGTGAAAATGTGATAGACTGCCGAATCGGTAATTCACCCAATTCTTGAACGTTCCCGTTGTGCCAACGAATCTGGAGGTTATCTACGCGTGCGGCACTGCCTAATCCGAAGCAGATACGAAGGTCGTTGCCCGACAGATAACTTGCACCGCAGATGACCTCCCGTAAGAACGTCATGCCCCTTGCTTCCAGCTGAACTTGCGCGCCAATCGCATCCGTGTTGCCATCTGTCCCTATCAACTTCACTGTTAGCCACGCATTCGCATTGCCAACCTCGTTGCTAAGAATAACCGTTGGACGGTTCGATTGGCAAAGGACGACATCTACATCTCCATCTGTATCTATATCCCCAAAGAGCATTCCGCGTACGACATAATGCGTTTTATCCAATCCCGCTTCAGCGGTAATCTCGGTGAAGCCGGTATGGTTCTGTGGCGTGCCGCCCTGATTGTGAAACAGCTGGACAGGCTGTGCGTAGCTCATTTTCGCGTCAATCTGTTTGACGTTATCCCAGATGTGCCCATTCCCAACGAGCAAATCCAACCAACCGTCGTTATCAAAATCGATGAAACGGGTGCCGAAGCCGAGTGAATAGAAAGAGGGATCGGCGAGATTTGTGTCAAACGTCACATCTTCAAAGTAGCCGCTGCCATCGTTCTGCATGAGACAGTTCGCCTCCAAAGAGAAATTCGATACCCAGAGATCAATATCCCCATCATTGTCATAATCCGCTGCGTCTATACCCATTGAGCCGTTCGCTAAGCCGTCACCGTTGTAAGCGACACCGCGAAGCACGCCCTCCTCTCGAAAGGTGCCGTCGCCTTGATTCATAAAAAGCGTATTCGGAGACATATCGTTTGCAACATAGATATCCACCCAACCGTCGTTGTTTACGTCGGTGAAGACGACACCCAATCCACGTGTCGTCGGTTCATAGACACCTGCCGATTTTGTAATATCTGTGAAGGTGCCGTCGCCGTTGTTGCGGTAGAGCACATCGGCGATGCCGTGATATTCGTTGGGACCGCAGTAGATACGTAGGGTGTTTTTGTAATAGCAGGGGATGTCGGTCTCCAGCGCGTACTCGACGTAGTTACACACATAGAGATCTAAGTCGCCGTCCCTGTCAATGTCAGCGAACGCTGCACTCGCGCTCAGCAGCGGACAACCAACCTGTGCTTTCTCGGTTACATCTGTGAACGTGCCATCGCCGTTGTTACGGTAGAGCACATTTTTTCCTAAGTTCGTTATGTACAGGTCGCGGTTCCCGTCACCATCGTAATCCGCTGCGACAGCACCGAGTCCGTAACTGGCATCGCCGACGTTTGCTGATGCTGTGATGTCAACAAAGATACCCCTGTCGTTGCGATAGAGTCGATTTTTGGGTGGCGGTTCTGTTGATGGTGAGAGCGAATTGCCTTGAACGAGATAGAGGTCGAGATCGTCGTCGTTATCGAAGTCAAAGAGCGCACCGCCGCTGCCCATCGTTTCAACGAGTCGCCGTTCCACAGAAAACCCGTTGATATGCCGAAAGTCAAGTTTCATGGTATCGGTTACATCACGGAAATAGGGTGCAGTGCTACCGAGCGGTGAAAACATGAAAAGAAAAAGGATCAACAAACCGGACAAACAGTGTTTAGGTTGGAACATAATAGTGGTAGGCGGTTAGTTTTTTATTTCTGGACGTGGACGGACAATCCGAAACCCGATGGTATGTGTCGAGTCCAACGGGTAGAATTTGAACCGTAAGCCTGAACGGAGGAAGGCACTGCCGACATCCCACGCACCGCCACGGATAACTCTTGCACGAAGCACATCTCGGAAGCGGAGATTGATCGGATTCCGGGACACCTCTCCGTTGTTTCGCTGGTATGCTGTCAGGCTATATTCATCAAGGCACCACTCCCACACATTTCCAGCAAGGTCTGCGATACCGTTCGGAGATTCACCTTTCGGGAACTGTCCGACCGGCATCGGACGGTTATAGCGGCGTGCGAAGTTGGCGTGCTGGCGCGCTTTTGGTGGTGTATTCCCCCACGGATATGTTCGTGCCGCTGTACCGCGTGCTGCGCGTTCCCACTGTGCCTCAGTCGGTAGGCTACCACCGATCCATTCAGCGAAAGCCTGTGCGTCGAACCATGTCACACCAACAACGGGTTGCGTATCGCCGTTGAGCGTTTCATCTTCCCAGGTCTTTTCGCCATTGTGCCCGCGCGGCGTAGGACGATTTGTCGCCTCAATGAAGGCACGGTATTGCGCGTTGGTGATCTCATACCGAGAGATTTCATAAGCACTCAGGTAGACCTGATGCTGTGGTAATTCGGCATCAAAGGTATGCTGTTCCAACATGGAGCTGCGCAGTTTGGCATCCTCATAAGCGGCTTTCGCCTCTTCAGGGGTTGAACCCATCAGAAAGGTGCCTTCGGGGATAGAGACCCATTCTATAGTGGTGAGGACTTGTTGGGCTGCTTTGCTAATCTCGGCGACAGCGAAATTACTACAGACAGCAAGAAAAAGCCCGACAATTATAAGACATGAGCGTTTTATTTTCACGCCAAATCCTTCATACTCTGTTGGACTTAGTTTCTCGAAAATCGAATCTCCTTAAAGAGAACCTTGTCCAGGTCTCATCAAAATTAGCGTCATCGTTAGAGGATCCACTGTATGCTACTATATAGTCCTCGCCGGTGGCGCGGCGTAATCTATGAGCTATTTGAAAAATATCTTCTATCTGACGAGGACAGCTTGAATCCCTAACATGGCATTTCAAAACATCTGGAGGTTTAGAGTAAAGATCATCATATTTCAGGTAAGGGTAATCTTTTTTTAAGATACTCTTAAGAATACCAGGGATATCCAATTCTTTTCCTAGTGCTTTCCGGACAATCCTAATAATTTCTACCGCCGCCTTCTGCAAAGTCTGCTCCAATTCTTCACGAGACATTTCGCCGAGCTCGTCATCCTCAAGCGTTGCGGTGAAAATCCCTTTGCCCAAGTCCATCGGTAAACCGTTTTCTTGCTCAATGTGATCGCCGTTTAGAGCATAGCGCACCCTTGCGAAACGCACAGGACCATGGCCCTTCCTTTCAGGTATTTCTATCCTCAGGAACTTGATGAAGTCGTTGCCTGGCACTTCTTTGAGATCAACACTACGAATTTCAAACATGCTCATTATAGTTCCTCCTATGAAAGCGGTAAATCTGACCGCGAGAACTCTACTTCAAAACGGTGCTTTACACAGAACGGCGGTATATAACCGTGAACTAACACCTCCTCATCTCGTTGTGCAAATGTAAGTGCTATTAATTGCAGTTCAACATTGGGCGAGAAATCTCCACTGGGATTAGGCGGTTGAGGCGTTTGCTCATCCAGAAGTTCCGCCATATATCCTAAGTCCATAATCCCACGCAACGGTTGTGGTAAGATATGAACGACCTCTTTGACCGGATCCAACAGATTAAGTCCGTGTGGTAGCGAATCATCAATCTCTATTTCATAAATGTAGGCTGGCTTACCCAGCCCGGGCTCCCGCTTACTACTAAATATCGCATAATGCCATGCTACTGCGTAGGAACGGGTTAGTGAAATATACGGGCTATTAACAGTACTTGTTGCAATATGATTTATGAGTACTTCAGTTTCTGGATTAGTTGCAGGAGACCTCGCTGTAAAGCCTACTCGTCGTGAATCGCGAGTATGCCAATGTGTGCCGATGCCCGCGCCCTTATAAAATGTAGCCATTAACCCTCCTTTAAGATCGCTGCAGACAAGAGCAATACCCAATAAACAACATTATAATACCAATACGAAGAAATATCAAATCGTAATCGATAAATGCAATGAGAAAGAAACATTATTACAGAATAATTAGCGATTCTCTGTCACACTATTTCTCCGTTTTAACTCTCCCCAAGCGATCGGCAGCTTTGCACGAGGTGAAACATCAAAGGGCACGAGGCGGTCTTCAAAGTACTCAAACTGGGCGATCTGCTTGCCTTTACCGTCACAGATACCGACGTAGATACCAACTTCAAGGGGTTTATCAAACTTCTGTTCTGTTTCGCCGATGTCGATCCATGCATCTTTGGCTTTCCGTTTCCACCACGCTGTGAAGGTGTCTTTCTCGCGACGGAGCCGCATGTAGATATCCATCTCACCTGCGGGGTCTTGGAAACCGGGGACGACACCGACAAGTCCTTCACCGGCATCGAACTGTCGTTTCTGATATTGGATGACGGCATCGTTACCGTTTGCGGGACCGCGTCCCCAGAGTTTGATCGTCACCCATTCGCCTTCGCGTCCCTGACGGTCCTTCGTCGTTGGTGAGTAGGCAGCGATACCTGCGACAACACAAGCATCTTCGTAATCCATGTAAAGATGCGTTTCTACATCAAAATCACCTTCATGTTCCTGATAGAGCCGATTCGTCGTGTCCGAGGGCCAGAGGTTGCGGTTGAGTTCACCCGTGACATGAAGCCATCCGGCTTTCGTTTTTCCCATATCCCACTTTTTCGGTTCAATGCCTTCCTCGTCAGCGGTCTTCCATTTCCAATTCGGATTTTTCAAAGCGTTTCCGTCAAACGGGTCACCGAGGGAAGGCGCGGCTTCCGTAGAGAGCGTGCCCAAAAGCATCACAAAACCAATAAGGAATAAAATAGTTTCTGTTTTCAAATTTCGTCTCCATAAAGAAACTGGCGACACGGAGTCGCCAGTAATCTGGAAAATTATAAATAGCATTCGCTATTATCGTTGTCCTTTGAGTTCACCCCACGTGACTGCGAGCCGATCGCGCGGATCAACAGGCGTTACCGGACTTGATGCTTCTCGGAAGTAGTCAAACGTGACCGTCATCCTGCCTGCGTCGCTTGCCCCTTCACAAATACCGACATAAAGACCGACTTCAAGCGGTTCTGCAAGTTCGTTCGTCGCTTTACCGACCGGGACCCAGTCGCCTTCTGCATCCGGCTTGAACCATGATTCGTATTCGTCGCCATCGCGTTTGACGCGCAGTTCAACTGGAATAACACCTTGCTCCGGATTGTAGTCCGGTTGCGTACCGACATATCCCAAATCAGCAGAATCATTTTGACGACGTTGGTACTGGAGCACAGCGTTGTTGCCTTGTGCAGCACCACGCCCCCACAACTTCAATGTTACCCACTGGCCATCACGGTCCTGGTGATCTTTTGTCGTCGCGGAATACACAATAATGCCAGCAACAGTGCAAGCATCGCCGTAATCAACAACCATCAACGTTTCGATGTCAAACTGGTCCTGATCTGTGATCTGATAAAAACGCGTACTGGTATCATCAGTCCACACGTTTTGATCGAAGCCCGCCTCGGCGACAATTAGTCCATCCTTTAATTCCCAAGGACTTTTATCGCCGTCCTTGACTTGCCAAAAGGATTGAAGATTTTGCCCCGTTCCATTAAATTCATCGCTCATCAACGTTTGCGCGAAAACACCGGGGATGAGACATACAGAGAAAATCAGAATTGCAATTATGCAAATAATCTGTTTCATTAAAATATCCTTTCTATTTTTTTGTACAAGACGACATCTGTCAGGTTTCAAAAGAGTTCTCTTTCTCTCTTCTCTCGGTTGACTTCGGTTCGTCCGTACAGATAGTTAGTTTAGAATATATTACCATAATTAACTGCAAAAATCAACTTTTTGCCCGAAATTTCGTACTTAATACTGAACGACCGTCATAAAAAAGCAGATCTCCTTGCAATTCGCGTTAAGACTATGTTAAAATCAGAATTGATGCAAAATTCAGTCCAAATGATAGGTTATATTCTTTGGGAGGTAGTGTATGAAGGTAGGCATTCGGGACGGGATGTTACCCGTTTTCTTTGAAGAATCGTTTCAGAAGGCGAAAGATATTGGGTTTGATGGTATTGAGATCTGTATGGGAGCAAATTACCGCGAACATCTGCTTTGGGAGGATGGCGGTATTGATAAGGTGAACAGTTTGGCAGACGCTGCTGGTATTGAGGTGTCTTCGTTATCACCGGGCGGTTTTACTGCGTATTCGTTCATGCATCCGACCGATAGTACACGGAGTGAAGGCATTGCGAAGTTGCAATATTTGGCAGAGACGTGCCCACAACTCGGGGCAAAGGTGATTTTGGTGCCGTTTTTCGGGGGTGGGCAGATCCAAGATGAGCATATCAACGCGCCACGGTTTCTTGATGGGTTGAAAGCCGCCGCTGAAACCGCTGAAAAACATGGCGTTTCTCTTGCCATTGAATCGACTTTAAGCGCGGCGCAACACCAACAAATTATTGATAACGTCGGTTCGTCAGCCGTCGGTGTCTATTACGATATGGGGAACGCGACCGGATTCGGCTATGATTCGCCGTCCGAGATTCGGAGTTTGGGCAGCGCAATCACACAGATGCACATCAAAGACACTGGTGGTAATCATGCCGGTGAAGGCGAGGTCGATTTTCCTGCGGTCTTTGACGCTGCGCATGCCGTTGGATATGACAGTTGGTTTGTGCTGGAAACACCCGGTAAAGACGATCCCGTTGCATCTGCGGCAAAAAATCTCAATTTCGTGAGGAACAGTTTTTGAGGCGACAGCAAAGATCCCATTCGTCATTGGAAATTTGTAGTATCAACATCGGCACTCAACTCATGACGGAGGCGTTGGCATGAACAGTCCAAAAACGGTAGCCCCCCACTCCGAAAGTAAAAAACTTCTGTCCCTACCGACACGGGAAGCGGAGCAACTCTTTCAAAGTTACGAGAAGCAACAGCAATTGGAAATTCTGAGCGCGACTCGCAACCCGAAATCCAGAGAGAAACTCTATTACCTCGTGCCTGATTGTACGGAACTTATCCAAGAAAGTCCCACCGAGGAAGTCCTCCAAGTTTTGGATACAATGCTTGGCACTGGACTTGCTTCAGTCCTATTGCCGTGTCTTTCAAATGAACAATTTGAAGAACTGTTGGACATCGCTGTTTGGCGTGATGGCAAACTCGACGAAGAGTCGTTGGACCTCTGGCTTTTTGAACTTTCTGAATGTGAGCGGGACGACCTCGGACGATTTCTCAGGGAACTCGATATCCGACTGCTGGCGGTGCTCCTCCATGGGCGTGTCGCACTCAAGGATGACCACAGCGGGATGCTTCTTGAAGCAGGATACTTAGATCCGGGTTCGTCAGCGATTGACTATGCCGATGAACGCGCCCGTGCGATTTGTAACGCTATGTGGGAAGCGGACGATGAGATTTTTGTAGCATTCATTCAGGAACTCTTCTTGATTGATACAGAAGGCAATATTAAGGATGAACTCGCCGCCGTTTTCGATGCTGTACAAGCCGACAGAGCTGAACGCGTTGCAGCGCGTGACAGAGAAGCCGGCATTGATATTACTGAGTCTGACCTCATAGAAAAAGTTGATTTAGAATCGCTTACATTTGATGACGACAAGGACGACGATGACGAAGACGAATAAGCTCTCTCTTGTGTCGGAGGCGAGGCTTGACGGACGACTCTTCCTCGCACAAGCGTTGGCGCACGGAGACACGCTTGGTGGCATCCCTCGTGAGGAAGCCGATACACTCTATCAAAATATTGCCGCTATTGCACATAAACTCATTACAATGAAGACGAGAGACCTCTCGGATGAATCAGGGCTGCGGACACAGATTCAGACCGCCTTTACGCTCACCAGTCTTGGGTTGGAATACGGGAGTAAAGGTGATCTTGACAAAGCGGTTCGACTTCTTCGTAAAACCCGGGTCGTCAAATTCTTTCAAATCGGCAATACATTGACAGAAAAATTATTGGATAGAGCGCGCCATCTTTTAGAAGACGGTGTGATTCTGCCGCCCAGCAGAGATGAGGAACGCGCCCTCGGCACCACCTACACAGACCTTGAAACAGAAGGCATTCAGATCTATACGCAAGCGGAACTCGAATTTTTAAAGGCGTTGCTGAGCTACAGAACCACTATCCGGACACTTCAGGTAACAATCAGAGATACAGATACCCCAAGAGCACTGCTCCACTTATCTGAAATCGATATGATCGACCGCCAGTTGGCATGTATCGAGAATCGTTGCCATTACGTAAAAGCCTTGCCATTGGATAACCTGTTCATGCTGGATCCGCCGCTCAGCATCTTTCCGAATCCCATTGAACACCTCACACTCGGTTTGATAGTCAATCTCGTGCTCTATCGCCAAGCTGATTTTCAGTTAGACCCCGACGCACGGGAAGATTTTCATAAGTTGGCTTATGAGGACGGCGAGATTCGAGCATCGCTCCGAGAGCAACTGCTCGACTGGATCGCGCAGTATCTTGAACAGGCGCACCAATCCGAACCTGTGAAGGCGTATGCTGTCTCTTATTGGGACGATTGTCTCCGAATGGAGGGGCAACAGGCTTCACCTGAACAGTCTTAGCGATCAGACAACGCTTTCTTGGCATCCGCGATTGCCCTGCGTGCGCGTGGGGTGCCAATATCGTTCAAGGCGCGTTCCGCCATGCGCCGGAGTTCGGGCTTTGCGGAATTGAGTGCCTCAATCAGCGGTTCAACTGCGGGGGTGCCTATTGTCACCAAAGCACGCACGACAAGACGGCGGACGTTCCACACTGGATCTGTGAGTGCATTAATGAGGGCAGGCAAAATCGTGTCAAGTGGTGTGCCGATTTCGCCTAAGGCATAAGCAGCATTCAATCGAACATCCGCTGAATCTGCTGTTAAGGCATCGATGAGATACGGCACGGCAGGTTCACCCAAATTTTGCAGGGCGACAGAGCCGACGACGCGGATATTTTCGTCGGGATCTGTGAGCACAGAAATAAGTGCCGGAACAACGCGATCAGCGGGTGTTTTAATCTCACTGAGTGTCCATGCAGACATCTCACGAATCTGTGGATTTTCATCGGATAGCCCGTGGATGAGTGCGTCGATCGCCTTCGGTCCCATTTTGACTAAGGCTTTGGCGGCTTTGGTGCGGCGTGTTGCCTCTGTGTCTCCCAGTTGGTTGACAAGCGTTTCGGCTTGTTGTTCCTGCGACTGACACGCTACCAGACACAAGAGAATGAGGAGTAAAAAAAAGCACTTCATAGGTGTAACTATAGCAGCGTTTTCGGCTTTTTGCAAGTTGTCGCGCAAAAGTTAGAAACCTCGTCAGCGAATGGACGTTACACTACTTTATTAAAGGAGAAACACGGGGTTCGCCGCGGTGCGAAAACCGTGAATAAAAAAAATGAAATTAGAGACAGCGACATTTGGTGCAGGTTGTTTTTGGTGTGTCGAGGCAGTCTTTTTGCAATTGGAAGGTGTTCACGAGGTCGTCTCCGGGTACATCGGTGGTACGACTGTTAATCCGACCTATCAAGCAGTGTGCATGGGAATGACGGGGCACGCCGAAGTGATTCAACTTCAGTTTGATCCGGACGTTATCTCCTACGAAGAACTGTTGGAAGTTTTTTGGCACACGCACGATGCGACAACCTTAAATCGGCAGGGGGGTGATGTCGGCACCCAGTACCGTTCTGCGATTTTCTATCACACGGAAGCGCAAAAGCAGACCGCGGAACAATCTAAAGCCGAGATGGATGCATCCGATATGTGGGATGCCCCGATTGTGACAGAAATTACGCCAGCTGATGTCTTCTATCCTGCCGAAGATTACCACCAAAATTATTTTCAATTGAATCCAAATCAGCCGTACTGTCAATTTGTAATTCATCCAAAAATGCGAAAATTCACAAAAGATTTCAAGGACAAACTTAAAAATGATTAATAGACACATTTTGAAACCAAGAACAGCCGTTGGCTCTTGGATGTCAGCAGTCAACAAAGAGAACTTTAAAAGCCGAAAGCTGAAAACTATTTTTGCCGTGCTGATCTGTTTTTTCAGTGTCGGCATCACGATTGCCCAAGAGACATCACCAATCGCCGTGCCGGTTCTAACAGCGAGACGCGGGACGATTGTTTCCACAACGCAATATACCGGACATTTAGAACCGCAGGCAGAGGTAAGAGTCTTCGCCAATGTTTCGGGGAAGATTGTTACGCTGAATGCGACTGTTGGACAAAGTGTAACGAAAGGTGATGTCATCGCGGAAATCAATTCGAGTGAAGCCACACTTGCTGTGATACGGGCAGAGTCAACATTGAGCAGTTCACAATCCCAACTTACGTTGAAGGAAGCGAACGCCCAAGCAGATATCGAATCTCAGTTAGCAGTTGCAGAGGAAAAGTTGATGACAGCACAGGCGCAACTCGTCGAGACGAGGTCCCTCGCTGAAATGCGCGTCCGTAATCAACTGATACAGGCAGAATCAGGATACAAAGCAGCCCAAGAGACAATTGAAAAATCGAAAACAAATGCAGAACAAGCACTGGAACGCGCAAAAGTGGAGCGAGATGATGCACAAGCAGATTACTATCGGAACAAATCGCTTCACGAAAAACAACTCATCAGTGATAGCAACTTTGAATCGGTAGAAAAGCGTTTGAAATTGGCGGAAACCCGTTTAGAAGAGGCTCAGGTTACGGAAGCACAGTTTGTGGAAGGCTCGACCCATCCTTCTATAGAAAAAGCGAAAGCAGAACTCGGTGTAGCTCAGAAATTGGTGGAAATCCGCAGCTGGGAGCGCGAAATCGCTTTGGCAGAATCAAAGGTCACACAGGCGCAAGCGGACCGGGACTCGGCGCAGAAACTGGTGGACGCAAAATCATGGGAACAAGAGATTGCGATTGCGAGGTCAGCGGTGCGTCAAGCCGAAGAACAGCTCAAAGTTGCGCGGGAACAGATGGATGAGGCATCTATTAAGTCCCCGATTGACGGCACTATTTTAACGCGTCATTTAAGTGCCGGAGACCATGCCCGACCTGCTACATCGCCTACAGGAAAGCCTGTATTTACAGTAATCAGCGTTGACACCCTCAAAGCGGTTTGGAGTATGCCTGTTGCGGATGCTCGCCGTATTCATAGTGGTGGACTCGTCTTGATCTCTACGAACGCTGGTATTCGGAACATTGTCGGCACTATTGATTTTATCAGTCCGACAGTTAATCGTGAAAATAACACAGTGCTTATCCACGCCAACGTGCCAAATTCTATCGGAACACTCTCCCACAACGGTGGTCTGAAACCGGGCGGTGCGATCACGGTCTCTATTAAAACAAGCGAGCGAAAAAATGTCCAACTCGTTCCTTTGCACTCGGTCTTACATATTCAGAACGGCAGCGGGACTATCTTTAAGGTTGAAGAGAACGTAGCACGTCGAGAACAGGTAAGCGTTGGTGCTGTTTACGGTAGTGAGATAGAGGTTACCTCAAGACTTTTGAACGGAACACTGGTAATTGTTGGTGAACAGCACCGCTTACAAGATGGAACGCCGGTGTCTATTGTTCGGGATTAGAATAATTCTAACCCGTAAAAAGCGTGTAATGACTTGGGAAGGGTCTGTTCTCAGACCAGTATTTCCTGAACGTTCTTATAGTTACGCCTAATGCCTCAGCTGCTTCTGCATGGTTCGTGTATAGGTATGGTGCCCGGCGATAAACATTCCATTCAATTTGCGCAAAAGTCATTCCGCCGAAATAGATACAGCCATGGTCCCTATCCAAACGCTTAGATAGCACTTTCAAAGCGAGGTGAACAGCCTGCATCTGACCATTCAGACTTTTGTTTCGCCATTCTGGACGTGAGAAATTCTCCAAAATGAAGAAGCTGATGGGTTCTGTAAGAAGTCTTATGATCTCGTCATAAGGAAACCTTTCGAGCCGGCGCGAAGGTTCTATAGATGTCGAAAGTGAACCATCACCTTCCGCCCAAAGCGACAGCCATCTCTCAAGCTGCTCAAGAGAAATACGCAATTCTCTCGCAGCTTTTTCTTTTCTTTCACCATGTCCTTTTACGACTTCATGCAGTACCGCGGCAAGACTACCGTCGTGGGTTTTTCCTATTATACTGACAGGTTCAGCTTCCTCTATGGGTTCGGATCTATGCCGAAGATTTGATAATTCAGAAATAGCATCGTCAATCACCCGCCTAATCCAGTCGTTTGAGAAACTTGGGAACTCTAAGTTAGTCATGTGCCATTCGAGTTTCCAATTATCAATTTCGCGTCTGGTCCTATTGGCCCGGGCGTGCCCGTCATTAGAGAACTCTTCCCACCACTCGGCGATTTGGCTGTCAGTAACACCTGACTCTCCATCAGAAATAACCTGACAAAGTCCTCCGTTAGAGATAAAATGACAGAACACCACGACCGGTAAATCAAGCAGGTTTCTATACATCGGCGTTTCTGGCGTTTCCGAAGATCGCCTTTCGGTTCCGCCATTCTCGGATCCCTCATCTCCACTATACAGCCGGATGGCTTCTGGAAGATCACTCGGCATAATCACCTCACCTTGGGAAGTGACTGTCGCGCTTTTGAGGCACTGCTCTAACTCTCGAACGTTACCGGGCCAGTTATACACTTGGAACAATTCCATCACTTCTTCGGAAATACCGTACACTGGCTGACCATTTTCTTCCTCAATACGCTGCAGAAAGTACGCCACCAGTAAGGGGATATCCTCTTTCCGTTCTCGCAACGGAGACAAGGACATTTGATAGCCGCAGAGACGGTGGAACAAATCCAATCGAAATGCTTCCCGCTCCACCATTTCCTCCAACTTCTGATTGGTAGCACTGATGACGCGCACGTCCACGCTACGCTCCCGAGTTCCGCCCAGTCGTGTGACTTCTCCTGTTTGCAGCACATTGAGTAGTTTCATTTGTAGTGCTGGTGACATATTGCCGACTTCATCAAGAAAAAGGGTGCCGCCATCAGCCAACTCAAATCGTCCCTTGTGACCCTTCCGGTTCGCATCTGCGAAGGCACCCCTTTCATGACCAAACAACTCATTCTCCAAGAGCGGATCTGGGAGTGCGCCACAATCAACTGTGACAAACTTTTCCCTCGCACGAGCACTTTCTTGGTGAATTAAGTGCGCAACCAACCCTTTCCCTGTGCTGGGTTCACCCTCAAGCAGCACTGAAATGTTAAAGCTGGCTGCGAGTCCAATCCTTCTATTAAGTTCAAACATCACTTCACTTTCTCCGACGAGAAAAGACTGGTTCCCAGGCATTTCTTCCTCTGGAATTGAGGATGCGTCGCTTCGGGCAGATAGACGGCTAAACGCCCGATCAAGTGCCCTACGGATACCTTCCATATCAATGTGTCTGGGCAAAACCTCCAATGCGCCCCAACGCATTGCTCTTCTCGCTGCTCGTATCCCCGCTCTAATCACAATTACAATTACATCTGCGCGTTCTTTCTTAATTTCCTTCAACGCCTCCACACCCTCGTCGCCTGACAATTCCACATTGAGCAAGACCACTTTCAAATTTTCGGATGCGTTAATTCTTTCCAAGCCCTCGTCAACGGTCTCAACGATGATAGGGGAATAGCCCTCGGTCTTTAGGAAATACTCCAAGTCGCGAGAACTTTGATTATTGTCAATGATTAATACTTCTCTCATAACTTCATCTCCCATAAGCACTATCAATATGCGTTCAACTTAAGTAGGATTTACGCACTTGTCTGATAACTACTTACCTCCCACACGCCGCTGGCGAGGTTTTAAACCTCGCCAGCGAGGGGCTGCGTAAATCCTATTAAGATTTCACGGTATGATAGCGCGAGATTCAGTTGTTTTTTCCTATCTGCAACGAAGGTTCCTTGGACAGAGACAGATAGCATCTCTATAGTATAAGAGCCCGAGAGCCATATCTGGAGGTGGACGTTTTGATAAAATGTTTTACATCCAACTGTCTCTACAAGACCTATGCCGATTTTTACAAAACCCGTGCCGATTTTTACAAAACCTGTGCTGAATCTCCGTTTTCGCGCCTGAAATTTGCTTGGCATAGATCTTGCAGTATCTGTTGTGCGCGAGTTCAGTAACGAAATGCAAGACAGCATGCCGAAAGTGCACAGGAAATATTCATCAACCACCAAAATTTGTTGGGTGGCGACCGCGGTTCACACAAAAATTGAGTTGATAGAAAAAATTGTTGTATTTTATTTCGTTTTTTGCTACAATCCGTTTTGGCATCCGTAAAATCCTTTATTGGTGGTTCGGCGAGAGGGTCAGTCTCCCGAACCGCGGCACTGCCAAGCGTAGATTGCCAGTGCGTGTTTAAGTATATCATACATCACACCTGATGTGCATGATATTTTAAGCAGCGTCGTAATTTGTACTTGATTTTTTTCGGAAAATCTCGTATCCTTACGAATGGACGTTGGAGACGGATTGCCAGGGTAGATCCCTCTACCCCCGTCTCCACCCAACTGGCAATTGGGTATGCGTCTAAGAATACAACGTCCAAATACCACAATTTTTTTTGATTTACTGATGGTGGTGCATCTGTCCTTTGCAGTCGCTTACTGTGCGCTGGTTTTGTTGGTAATGCACTGGATAGCAGTACCTGAAAGGTTCAGGAATTACGTAAACACGCAAACACTTTTGTTAGCGATGCTTACTGGCGATCTTCCCGCGTCACGCTTCGCCTTGATACAGACGTGAACGTGAAATCCTAATGTTGTCACGGACGGCTACCGGACAGGAAACGAATCGTATTGCGGAAATCAATACTCAAGAGAAAAAGAGTCTTGAAAATGCGAAAACGCCCCAGCAACGCTACAAAGTTCTGCGCGGTTTGATGAAGATTCATTTTGGAACGTACTATAAACGGCACGACGACAAGGAGGAAGAGGATCCTATGCAACTCAGATACTTTTTTCTGACGATCCTATTGTTTTCAGTTTCGGAATATTTCGGTTTCGCACAGCAATCGACAGAATGGACACTGCCCGAAGGTACGATTGCGCATCTGGGCGAAGAACCAATAAATGATATAGCGTATTCTCCGGATGGGGGGCTTCTTGCGGCGGCAAGTGACAGTGGTATTTGGCTCTACGACGGAGTAACGCATCAAGAGGTCGCGCGCCTCGTGGAACACACCGGAGAGGTCTATAGTATTTCCTTCAGTCCGGATGGTAAGACGTTGGCAAGTGGGGATTCGGGCGGGAGGGTTTATCTATGGGATGTTGCAACTGGCACGCTCCTATGGAGCCGGAAGGAGCTCTCTGGGAGCGTAAGTGTCTCGTTTAGTCCGAGTGGTAAGACGTTGGTAAGTGGGGATGGCGCCTGGCTTTATCTATGGGATGTTGCGACTGGGCGCTATGATTATCAGTTTTTGCGGGGGAGGGACATCCAAAGTCTCTCCTTTAGTCCGGATGGTCGGATGCTCGCCCTTTGCGATTCAAACAAAAAAGTTTACCTATTGGATGTTGCGACTGGCAGGTTCCGACATATCCTTGAAGGACACACCGATTTGGTCTTAAGTGTTGCCTTTAGTCCGAGTGGTCTGATTGTGGCAAGTGCGGGTTTCGACAAGACAGTGCGGCTGTGGGATGTTACCACTGGCAGGCTCCGAAATACCCTTGAAGGACACACCTTTGATGTCAATAGTGTCTCGTTTCGTCCGGATGGTAAGATTTTAGCAAGTGCGGGTGACCAGACAGTGCGGCTATGGAATGTTATCACTGGCAGACACCTACGGACACTTCACGGACACACCGGTTTCGTCAATAGTGTCTCGTTTTCTCCGGATGGTAAGACGTTGGCAAGCGCGGGTTCGGACGGGAAAATCCTTCTCTGGTCGGTCGGATGGCCCGCTGCCGATGTGAATCGCGATGATAAAGTCAACATTCAAGACCTCGTCATCATCGCAGGCGAAGTTGGGCACATCGGCGAAACCGATGCGGATGTCAATGGTGATGGCATCGTTGACATTAGAGACCTCGTTATCGTCGCAGGCGCATTCGGTGAAGTCGACTGATTCGCAGCCGCTGAAAATAGAGGCACGCTTGAAAACACGACACAACGGCAGAACTCATCTTTCTGGGAATTACGCAATTTCCTGATGCGTACCTACGGCTCACACGCCGCTGGCGAGGTTTATAGTAAAATCTGTAATTACTTATACACCAACACGAGGGCGAGGATACAATCCTCGCCAGCGGCGATGGAGGTTTGTTCACTAACGAACTGTAAACATATTTTTCGATTTTACTATAAAACCTCGCCAGCAAGAGATGCTGCGTAAGTCCTGTTTATTTTGTTAGGGTATTTTGCATTGAAATTCCTCTATATCATCGCAGCGTACACTGGCTTAGTTGGGGATATCGCAACGAATATCAGAAAAATTGAGACGACGTTAGCGACGGATACGGATGCCGCCACAACACCTAAGCCCATGCCATCAGCGGAAGTTTCAGAAAGAGATTGACGCAGCTTTCTCGTTTTGTGACATAACCTGGCAACCTAACAAACATAAAATTCTTTAAGGAGCATTAATGATGAAAACGAAAATAACTTTAACGTTACTCATCCTGCTAAACCTTATTTCCTTGAACGTCTTCGCCCAATATTTCCAGTATAAAAGTCTTAATGGACATACGGATCGTGTCTGGAGCGTAGCATTTAGTCCCGATGGAAAAACTATCGCAAGTGGCAGTTCTGACGAAACCGTGCGTTTGTGGGATGTCGAAACAAGGAAAAAGAAGAAAATCCTTAGACGACATATGGGTGGTGTCTGGAGCGTAGCATTTAGTCCCGATGGAAAAACTATCGCAAGTGGCAGTTCTGACGAAACCGTGTG
Organism: Candidatus Poribacteria bacterium; assembly: GCA_022821965.1. Classification (GTDB taxonomy): domain Bacteria; phylum Poribacteria; class WGA-4E; order WGA-4E; family WGA-3G; genus WGA-3G. Next base: position 192,753 of record JAJECN010000015.1, on the reverse strand, counting down.
TTTGTGGGATGTCGAAACAGGGAAAAACACGCACACCCTCATTGGACATACGGACGATGTCAATAGCGTAGCCTTCAGTCCGGATGGAAATACACTCGCAAGTGGCAGCCAGGATCACACGATCCGTTTGTGGGATGTCGAAACAGGGAAAAACACGCACATCATTAGACATACGGATTGGGTCTATAGCGTAGCGTTCAGTCCGGATGGAAAAACTATCGTAAGTCGTGTATTTGGAGGGCTGTTTTTATGGGATGTCGCTACAAGGACAAAGAAAAAAAACCTTGCTACATGGGGTGCGGATAGTTCTAGCAACGTAGTATTTAGTCCGGATGGGAAAACAATCGCAAGTTCAGGGGGGAGCGGAGGGATCCGTTTGTGGGATGTCGCAACAGGCGAAAACACGCACACATTTGGTGGAGAGTATTTGTATCCAGCAGTGTTCAGTCCGGATGGAAAAACTATCGCAGGTATGATTGGTAAAGGGGTGTCTCTCTGGAATGTCGAAACAGGGGAAAACACGCACACAATCGTAGGAGCTGAGGTTTATTCAAGCGTAGCGTTCAGTCCGGATGGAAAAACTATCGCAAGTGGCAGTTGGGATAGCACGATCCATTTGTGGGATACCTCAACAAAGGCAAACACGCACACATTCAGAGGGCATACGCTTGATAACGTAAACGTAGTATTTAGTCCGAATAGCGCAGTATTTAGTCCGGATGGAAAAACTATCGCAAGCGGCGGTAGTGATGAAACCGTGCGTTTGTGGGATGTTGGAACAGGCGAAAACACGCACACATTCATAGGGCATAGGAGTTCTGTCAATAGCGTAGCATTTAGTCCCGATGGGAAAACTATCGCAAGTGGCGGTCAGGATTACACGATCCGTTTGTGGGATGTCGCAACAGGCGAAAACACGCACACATTCATAGGGCATACGAATCCTGTCAATAGCGTCGCGTTTAGTCCCGATGGAAACACTATCGCAAGTGGCAGTAAGGATAGCACGATCCGTTTGTGGGATGTCGAAACAGGCGAAAACACGCACACACTCATTGGAGATACGGGTGCTGTCAATAGCATAGCGTTTAGTCCGGATGGAAACACCCTCGCAAGTGACGGTCGGGGCACGATCCGTTTGTGGGATGTCGCAACAGGAAAAAGTAGGCAGAAAATCCTTACAACGCGTGGTATCAGTAGCGTAGCATTTAGTCCCGATGGAAAAACACTCGCAAGTGGCTGTTATGACGAAACCGTGTGTTTGTGGGATGTCGCAACAGGGACAAAGAAGAAAATCCTTAGACATGCGGGTGGTGTCAGTAGCATAGCGTTCAGTCCGGATGGGAAAACAATCGCAAGCGGCGGTAGTGATAAAACCGTGCGTTTGTGGGATGTCGAAACAGGCGAAAACACGCACACACTTGCGGGGTATGCGTTTTGGGTCAATAGCGTAGCATTTAGTCCGGATGGAAAAACCCTCGCAAGTGGGATTCGGGACAGTACGGATTCGGTGCTGCATTCGGTGCTGCTCTGGGATATTACACCGTATATACCAGATGTTAACTTAGCGCCTGAACCAGATGTTAACTTAGCGCCTGAACAGCCTGTTGTGCCAGATGTCAACGGTGACGGTTTTATAAATCTCTTGGATGTGCAGGTAGTTGACTCACGGATGGGAATGACTGGACAGGATACTGCGGATGACAATGGCGACGCAGATGTCAACAGCGATGGCATTGTTAATATCGCGGATCTCGCCTTGGTCACTAAAATCATGGGGGATGTCAACGGCGATTCTGTTGTAAATCTTGAGGATTTGGACCTGGTTGGCAAGCGTTTATGGGAAATAGGCAAAAATACCGCTGATATCAATGCCGATGGTATTGTTAATATTGCGGATCTCGTTCTGGTCGCCGCGAATGCCCTCTCCCACACAGCGGCAGCTGCCCCCTCAACATATAAGCATGCAGCGGCACTACTCACAGTCGAACAGGTTCAACAGTGGCTAAACCAAGCCAGATTGTTAGGAGAAACATCGCCTATCTACCAGAGAGGAATTTTTGCGTTGGAACAGCTCCTGACGATGTTGACCCCCAAACAGACATCCTTACTGCCGAACTATCCGAATCCATTTAATCCAGAGACGTGGATACCGTATCAGTTGGCGCACCCCGCCGATGTAAAAATATCCATCTATGCTGTCGATGGCAAGTTGGTGCGCACCCTTGATTTAGGGCATCAACCTGTGGGTATGTATAAAAACAGAAGCCGTGCCGCGCATTGGGACGGTAGAAACGCGCTCGGTGAGTCTGTAGCAAGTGGTATCTACTTCTATGAATTCACCGTAGGCGATTTTTCCGCCACGCGGAAGATGTTAATACGGAAGTAGATTTTTAAAAACAGCAAGAAAGAAGAATAAAAACATGTAGACAGGTTTTCAGGAAGGCAAACGCTCATTGCCGCTGGCGAGGGAGTTTTTGCTTGGGTGTTTTTCAGCATTGTATAGAAATCTATCACTGTGAAAAATTGTCCAAACTATAGTATATCTACAAAAGGAGTGTAAAAAAATGAAAAGTAAGATGTTTATTTTAATTTTAAGCGTGCTATTGATTTCACTTTTTTCATGGAACGTTTTTTCAGAGAATACAGATTCGCGTATTGGACTTTATTATCGGCTATCCCCTAATGATGATACAGTCTCTATTGATGTCTTTATTCAGAGTGCGTCGAACGTTGCGGGGTGTCAGGTTTGGCTCACCTACAACCCCACTGTTCTTGACTATGTTGATGAGGTTTTTGAAGAAGGCGGCTATTTTCCTGCGAACGCCTTTTACGGGCAAAGGCAGCTTGAAAGTCTGTCGGATACCGAAACGCGCTTGCGATTTGCCGTGGCTTCTGCCCCCATCGAAAATAAAAATAGCGGTATCATTGCTACACTGACCTTTAAGGTTCTGAATGTGGAAAAACATTTACCTTTGAGTTTAGTTGATGGAGACCTGAACAAGGGTACAGGGACTCTTTTCTCTGATGCCAGCGGTAGTTTGTCCCTTCCGGGTGTGGTTGAACCCGATGACCACAGCAATATACCGGCCAGGGCGACACCGATCGACATTAACCTCGGGCAGGCTACTCTCTCGTCCCTCCACCTCCGCAGCGGTAAAATAGATTACGAAAGTGATGTGGATTACTTCAAAATTGAGGTCATCAGCCCCGGGGCATTGACTGTGTATTCTGAAAAGTCGTCCATTGATCTGGTGGGACAACTCTTTGATTCTAAAGGTTCCCACTTGGTGAGCAGTTCCGTTAATGAAACAGTCGGTATCAATGATAGCAAAGACCAGAATTTTCGCATTGTCCACCGTGTGACTAACGCGACTCTCTCTACCACAAAGACTTATTACGTCAAAGTCATAGCATCTCATAATGACAGCACTGGAGATTATCGTTTTTACGCTAAGTTTACACCGAATGAATCACCGGACTTAGTTGTTGAATCCTTTGGGGCATCTCTAACAGGTCAGAAAGCAGATAGCGCACCTAACATCTCCGTAAAACCAAATGATGAGTTTTATCTCCATGTTCACTTTAAGAACGCGGGAACTCCGACAACTGATAAAACACAGGTCCTGTGCTACCAGTCAGCCAATGACACTATCTCCGAAAGCGATGAATTGATCGTAACAGAAGAGAATGCGTCACTTACCAATGATGATGTAGTCGTCATGACACAAGCACCTGAAACGCCTGGCACTTACTATTACGGCGTTTACGTGAAGGAGGTAGCAGATGAGATCAATATCAGAAATAACTGGTCTAAAGTTGTCAAAGTCGCTGTTAGTGATCCCTCGAATCCTCATCAGGTTCCCTTGGAGTTTCCCAAAGATCTTATCTCGCAAGTCGCATTTGGCCCAAACTCCACCTATTTTGTCTTGAATCCTCAGTTTGCAAAAGTCCCAGAGAAAAACAAAAACGAAAACTATTTCTTCTATAAAAGCACCATCACATTAGACCTCGGATCCAAGTTTATCGAAGACGATTCCATTCAGCACCCCAACCGACTACCCGACGAATTTCCTTATCTTATGATGCCCTTTGGTGAAACACCCGGAACGATAGCGGAGACAGCAAATGAGATTGCAGAGGGTAGTGGAGATAAGGCATTTAAGATTACAAGAAAAAAGTTGATAGTGGGAGGTTCTCTTCTGGTGGCCGGTTACATTCCCATAATAGGGAAGTTTGTGGGTCCAATATGGCTGGTAATAGACCTAATATCAACATACATAAACTCGATAAACGACTCAAATGCTATAGTAGCAGCCATGCGTGAAGAGCTTCGGGAAGCACTAACGCACCCTAAAATGACGATATGGAATTATTCAAGTTTTTTTTACGAAGATCCTGTTGAAATTGTGGATCGTCCTATCCTCTTTATGATCCCAGAACGGTTAACAAGTATAAAAGTGGAGATAGAACAATTTTTCTATTACAAAAAGGAGCGGATACCGATATATATTGAGGGAGAGTTAGAGTCCAAAGATTTTTGGAATTGGACTCTAAGTCTATACCCAGATCCTTCACAGACTTTCTCTGAACCAATCATTCTAATTCCTTCTGCAGGTCATAGCGAGAGGCAATCTTCTCTTAGAACCTTTTTAGATGATGCATATACAAGCATAGAAGGGTACATGGAAGGGTGGCTCAACATCGAGCCTCTGGGCTTCTTAGATACAACAGAGGACAGAAGTGATAAGAGCAAATTTAACGAGTTTGTGGTTGGGATATATATTCATAACAGTCTTAATGATTTAGACGAAGCACTCAAAAGTGATCCTGAGTTAGAAAACCTCAATATATGGGAATTGCGGCACATTAAACAGCCGAGGGGTGGAATCTATCATACTAATAGGTTCTATGAGAAAATTTACATTGGGCGGAAGCGTGTGACAGAGTATCATAATATCTGGAATTTGGAAGAGACATACCAAATGGAAAACCGTGGTATGGCAGCACCGAGTGCATACCCGATGTCCCTTGCGGACTATCCGCCATTCCAGCAGCTGCCACCAGAAGTACAGGCATATATCCTTCAGCATTTTGAAGGGCATGCAAACCACAAGGCGATAAACCCCGAGGTATGGCAGATACCGGAAGAAACGTCCCTACTGCCAAACTATCCCAACCCCTTCAACCCAGAGACGTGGATACCTTATCAATTGGCACAATCCGCTGATGTGTCGTTGACGATCTATGACATCCAAGGGCGCGTGGTGCGTGATTTGGACTTAGGACATCAGCGTGCAGGCATGTATCACAGTCGGAGCCGTGCGGCGTATTGGGACGGCAGGAACGCAGTCGGTGAACCGGTCGCAACCGGTGTCTATTTCTATACGCTCACCGCAGGCGACTTCACCGCCACGCGGAAACTACTAATACGGAAATAGTATATACTCTGTCCATTCCAAAAGGGAGTATTTTATCATGAAACGAGTTTGGTTTTTTACACTGATATTATTTACACTTTTCACTTTACTACCACACGCTGCTGCGGTAGATACGCCAAAATGGGGTTTACCGGAAGGCGCTATTGTCCGGTTAGGTAAAGGTTATATAAATTCAATCGCTTATTCACCGGACGGACAGCACCTTGCGGTTGCGAGCTCTATCGGCATCTGGATTTACGATGCAGAAACGGGTGAAGAACTTGACCTATTCACAGAACATACCAGTGAGGTCATAAGCATAGCGTACAGCCCGGATGGAAACACTATCGCAAGTCGGGGTGGTTGGCCGGACAACAACGCGATCCGTTTGTGGGACGTTCAGACTGGCACAGAAATACACACACTCATTGGACATACGGACGATGTCGATAGCATAGCGTTCAGTCCAGATGGAAAAACACTCGCAAGTGCGAGTGATGATGACACCATCTATCTGTGGAACGTTCAGACTGGCACAGAAATAAACACACTCACCATATTTGATGGTGTCGATAGCGTCGCGTTCAGTCCAGATGGAAAAACAATACTCACAAGTGAGAATTATGATGACACCATCCGTTTGTGGGACGTTCAGACTGACACAGAAATACACACCATCACCGCATTTGGTGGTGTCAACAGCGTCGCGTTCAGTCCAGATGGAAATACAATACTCACAAGTGAGAATTATGATGACACCATCCGTCTGTGGGAGTGGGACGTTCAGACTGGCACACAGATACGCACCATCAGCATAATAGATGATGTCGATGATGTCGAAAGCATAGCGTTTAGTCCAGATGGAAAAACAATCGCAAGTAGGGATGCTGCCACCATCCATCTGTGGGACGTTCAGACTGGCACACAGATACGCCCCCTCACTGGACATACGGATGATGTCGAAAGCATAGCGTTCAGTCCAGATGGAAACACTATCGCAAGTGTGGATGATGATGACACTATCTATCTGTGGGACGTTCAGACACACAGATCAATACACATCCTCAGATTAGAATTAGAAGGTGTTTGGATCGAAAGCATAGCGTTTAGTCCAGATGGCACCACCTTCGCAAGTGGGGCTGATGACACTATCTATCTGTGGGACATTCAGACTGGCGCACAGATACACACTCTCATTGGACATACGGACGATGTCGATAGCATAGCGTTCAGTCCAGATGGAAAAACACTCGCAACTGGGAGTGGTTGGCCGGACGACAACGCGATCCATCTGTGGGACGTTCAGACTGGCACACAGATACGCACACTCATTGGACATACGGACGATGTCGATAGCTTAGCGTTCAGCCCGGATGGAAAAACAATCGCAAGTGGGAGTTCGGATGATCGCGTCATCCGTTTGTGGGATGTTCAGACTGGCACGCAGATACACACCCTCATTGGACCTAGGGGGTATTCCGTCAGGACCTTAGCGTTTAGCCCGGATGAAAAGATCCTCGCAAGTGTGGGGGATGATGACACTATCCATCTGTGGGACGTTGAGATAGGCACAGAGATACACACCCTCATTGGACATTTAGGTGGTGTCAATAGCGTAGCGTTTAGTCCCGATGGCACCACACTCGCAAGTGCGAGTTATGATGAGACCATCCGTCTGTGGGACGTTCAGACTGGCACACAGATACGCACCCTCATTGGACATACGAGTTGGGTTGGTAGCATAGCGTTTAGTCCGGATGGAAACACACTCGCAAGTGGCAGTTATGACGAAACCGTGCGTTTGTGGGATGTCGAAACAGGAAAAAATAGGAAAACCCTTACAGGGCATACGAGTTATGTCAATAGCATAGCGTACAGCCCGGATGGAAACACTATCGCAAGTAGGAGCATTGATGAAACCATCCGTCTGTGGGACGTTCAGACTGACAGGGAGGTTCAGACCGGCACAAAGGTGCACACACTCACTGGACATGCGGATGATGTCAATAGCATAGCGTTCAGTCCAAATGGAAAAACAATACTCACAAGTGAGAATTATGATGAAACCATCCGTCTGTGGGACGTTCAGACCGGCACACAGATACACACCTTCATTGGACATTTAGGTGGGGTCAATAGCGTAGCGTTCAGTCCGGATGGAAACACTATCGCAAGTGGGGGTAGTTGGCGGGACAACAACGCGATCCATCTGTGGGACGTTCAGACTGGCACACAGATACGCACACTTATTGGACATACGGACGATGTCGATAGCTTAGCGTATAGTCCCGATGGCACCACACTCGCAAGTGGAAGTTCGGACGAAACCGTGCGTCTGTGGGACGTTCAGACCGGCACACAGATACGCACCTTCATTGGACATACGGGTCGTGTCAATAGCGTCGCGTTCAGTCCAGATGGAAATACAATCGCAAGTGCGAGTGATGATGACACCATCGGTCTGTGGGACGTTCAGACCGGCACACAGATACACACACTCACGGGACATACGGACGATGTCGATAGCGTCGCGTTCAGTCCGGATGGAAACACTATCGCAAGTGCGGGCTATGATTACAAGGTGCGTTTGTGGGATGTCGAAACAGGAAAAAATAGGAAAACCTTTACAGGGCATACGATTATAGCGTTCAGCCCGGATGGCACCACACTCGTAAGTGGGAGCAGTGATTACACCATCGGCCTGTGGGACGTTCAGACCGGCACACAGATACACACACTCACGGGACATACGGGTCGTGTCAATAGCGTAGCGTATAGTCCGGATGGCACCACACTCGCAAGTGGAAGTGGTGATGGCACAGTCTTGCTGTGGGGCCTTACACCCGAACCCCAGCGCCTCACTGGAGATGTCAACGGTGATGGTGAGATCAACATCCAAGACCTCGCCGCTGTCGAAGCCGCACTCGGGCAAGCCGGCGAAAATAGAGCAGATGTCAACGGTGATGGCCAGGTTAATATCCAAGACTTCCTCGCTGTCGCAGCGGTATTGGATGAGGTCGCAGCGGCACCTGCTGCCCTGCGTCATCAGGGCGCGGTCCACCTAACACAGGAAGACGTGCAGCACTGGCTCACACAGGCACAACAAGCAAACCTCACAGATGCAACTTCCCTAAGAGGGATCCGTTTCCTGAAGCAGCTGCTGGCAGCATTCACGCCAAAACAGACAGAACTCTTGCCAAACTACCCGAACCCGTTCAATCCGGAGACGTGGATACCGTATCAACTCGCAAACCTTGCGGATGTCACACTGACGATCTACGACATCAACGGGCGCGTTGTGCGAGATTTAGACTTAGGGCATCAACGTGCGGGGATTTATCAGAGTCGCGCGCGGGCAGCGCATTGGGATGGCAGAAACGCACAGGGTGAACCCGTCGCAAGTGGCGTCTATTTCTATACCCTCACCGCAGGCGATTTTACGGCAACGCGGAAAATGCTCATACGGAAGTAGGCATGTCATATTGTTCGTAGTAGCGCAATTTTGCGGCGTACTCGCTCAAATGCAATGTGCATTATTGCACCTCTCATATTTGTAGGAGCGATCCCCGAATCAAGACTTGCTTTGTGGAACGCATAATGAAAACTAATATATTTCAAAAAGGAGTATCCCTAATGTATAAGATTTTGGCAGCTAAGGCTGTTGTATATAAGCTTACACTTTACACCCTCCTCACCAGCATCATAGTTATTAGCGGTTGCACGACCCCTAAACAGGTTACCCGCGTTGATCCTGATACCACAATTGATCTGTCTGGACGCTGGAACGACACAGATTCACGTATGGTGGCGGAAGAGATGATTGACGACTGTTTGACCCATCCTTGGGTTAACAACCATGGAACGGATACGGGTAGCAAACCCGTTGTGATTGTCGGAAACATCCGGAATAAGAGTCTGGAACATATTCCTGTTGGTACGTTTATCGCTGATATTGAGCGTGCTTTTATCAATACCGGGAAAGTCCGTCCTGTCTCAAGCGCGGGTGAGCGCGGCGCGCTTCGGGAAGAACGCGCCGACCAAGGCGAATTCGCAGCAATGGAGACCATTAAACAGATGGGCCGCGAACTCGGTGCCGACTACATGATGACAGGTCAAATCAACGCGATTGAAGATCGTGAGGGGGGCGATCAGGTCGTCTTCTATCAGACAGACCTCACGTTGACGAACATTGAGACCAACGAGAAGATCTGGATTGGTCAGAAGAAGATTAAGAAGTTTATAGAACGGAACAAAATCAAATGGTAAGCACCATCCGTGTGCTTTTTAGCTGCTACGTTGGGTTTCGCTAAATCTATTATGCGAATAAGGTTCTCGTCCATCGGAATTGGTTTCTATATAAAGTGGTGGATTCTTGGTCTTTACCGCTCAACCCAACCTACAGGACTGGATGGGTCTCAGTGCCCATCCAACGTTATCGTTTATAGTAAAACCTGTAATTATTTGGACGCTAACACAAGGGCGAGGATACAATCCTCGCCAGCGGCGATGGGGTGTTTGTTTCCTGACGAACTGTAAACTTACTTTCAAATTCTACTATAAATACAGGGAGACCAATGATCAAAAAACTTCCTTTTCTGCTTATTATTTCTCTGATGATAGGGTGCGCTGGCTATAAGTTTCAACAAGTTGTAGAACCCTTGGAGAAAGGACAACCAGAAAGTGCCTATAACTATCTTCAGAAACACGCTTCAAAGGAGCCAGATATCCCTTTCCTATTTGAACTCGGACTGGTCGCCCACTATGCCAACCATCTTAGGGAAAGCAGCGCGGCGTTCAACCAAGCAACAGACATTGCTGAGGATCGCTATACCAAAAGTGTTTCAAAAGAGGCAGGTTCACTGGTCACCTCCGACAAATTGCGTCCATACTCCGCTAACGAATATGAGCGACTTTTGAACTACTATTATAGCGCACTCAACTATGTCTATCAAGATCAATTAGAGGGAGCGTTAGTGGAATGTCGGCGTGCCACGGCACTCATCAACTATTTCAGGGGTGAGGACGAAACCTCCGATCTCTTCGGAACACCGTTTCTTGCATACTTATCAGGTCTGATCTTTGAGGCAGGCGGCGAGTGGAATGCCGCCTACATCTCTTACAAGCAGGCGGCACTATACTACCAAAACGCCGCGGAGAAAACCGGTGTAGCGGTGCCAGATGACATCGGGCATTCGTTAGTACGATTGGCACGTAGACTCGGCTTCTCGGACGAGCTTGAGCGGTATCGGAAGCAATACGGTGAGACTCCCGTGCGTCCTAAGAATACCGGTGAACTTATTTTCTTTTACGAAAGTGGGTATGTGCCTCCGAAAGATAAGGCGGTCGTGATGTTTCCAATCCTCACAACAGACAATATATTGGACGCTGAAAAGTTTGCCCCCACGCTTGCCAAACGTGACGGCGTAACCTATCCAAAAGTCGAAGTGGCATATCTCCTACGCGTTGCGATGCCCACAATTAAGTCTCTGCGTCCCAACTTCGTCGGAATTGAAATGGCAGTCGGAGAGAAGCAACAAAAAGGGATACTTGTAGCGGATGTAGAAAACATTGCAATAGAGACCCTCAACGCACAACGTCCTATTCTCCTCGTCCGAACCTTGGTCCGTGCCTTAGCGAAATACTTGGCAGTCCGCGGGGCAAAAAAGTTAGATAAGAACTTAGGGATTCTTGCAAACCTTGCAGGTGTGGTAACGGAGCAAGCCGATACACGCGCTTGGCAAACGCTTCCAAACCAGATTTTTATGGTGCGGCTGTTGCTCCCCGAAGGCACACATACACTCAAACTTTCCTTTTTAGACGCGAAAGGGCAGACGATCCAACAAGCATCTGTTCCGGATGTTAAAATTAATCCGAATCAGGCAACCTTTTTGAATTACCGAACCTACAAATAAACGCCAAAGGAGAATCCTTCATGAAAGCCAAATTTTTTGTTCTCGTGGTTCTTTTGGGAACGCTTATGTCCTTCTGGCACGGTTTTGCCCAGAACTATCCACAATGGCACTTGCCTGAAGGTGCTATCGCCCGCCTGGGTGAAAACACAATAGAGAAGGCAGCTTACACTCCGGATGGCAGACAACTTGCGGTGGCAGGTAGCAACGGAATTTTGCTTTATGATACGCGTACCGGTGCGAAATTGGGGAGGCTCGACGGACACACCGACACAGTTACAAGTATAGCGTTTAGTTCTGATGGTTTCACGCTTGCAAGTGGAAGCCGGGACAATACCGTGTGTTTATGGAACGTGAGGACGGGTACGTTGACAGATACGCTCACAGGACACACGAGTGATGTCTGGAGTGTTGCCTTTAGTCCGGATGGTTTCACGCTCGCAAGTGGGAGCGGGGACAAAACCGTACGGTTATGGAATGTGAGGAGCAGTACTGAAAAAGAAATATACTTCATAGATGAGCAAACAGGCAAGAAAAAATATACACTTGATCACGCAGGAGATGTCTGGTGCCTGGCATTTAGCCCTGATGGCAGAACGCTCGCAAGTGGAAGTCAGGACAACGCTTTGCGTTTATGGAATCCGAGAACCGGCAGGTTGAAAAACACACTTGCCCACACCGCGGATGTCTGGTGCCTGGCGTTTAGCCCTGATGGCAGAACACTCGCAAGTGGGAATTGGAGAGAGGTGCGCTTATGGAATGCCAGAACCGGCACGCTAACAAACACCCTCACCGGACACACTAACTCGGTTGAAAGTGTTGCCTTTAGTTCGGATGGCTACATACTTGCGAGTGGCAGCCGGGACAAAACTGTTCGTTTGTGGAATGCGAAGGCTGGCACGTTACGAGATACGCTCACCGGACACACCAGTCACATCTGGAGTGTCGTATTTAGCCCAGAGGGTAATTTTACGCTTGCGAGTGCAAGCCAAGATAAAACCGTTCGTTTGTGGGACGCAAAAACCGGCACGTTGCGAGATACGCTTATCGAACGTCCTATGGACGACGTAACCACGAGTGTCGTATTTAGTTCCGACGGCGCAACTCTCGCAAGTGGCAGCCAGGACAAAACCGTCCGTTTGTGGGACGCAAAAACCGGCGAGCTGAGAAACACAATCACCGGGTACGCCGCATCGGTCAATAGTGTCGCTTTTAGTCCCAATAATACGACACTCGTCAGTGGCGCAGGAAGAAAAGCATACGTATGGGATTCAAAGATCGGCACGTTGATAAACACGCTCAACCACAACGGTTGGGTTGAGAGTGTTGCCTTTAGTTCGGATGGCGCTATCCTTGCAAGTGGCAGCCAAGACAAAACTGTCCGTTTGTGGGACGCAAAAACCGGCACGTTAATAGACACGTTCACCGGACACATCAGCTGGGTTAAGAGTATTGTGTTTAGTCCGGATGGCACTACCCTTGCAAGTGGAAGCCGGGATAAAACTGTCTGTTTATGGGATATGAAAATGGGGACGCTAAAAAATACCTTCACTGGACACACCGGCGATGTTTGGAGTGTCGCGTTCAGTCCGGATGGCTCCATACTCGCAAGTGGAAGTCGGGATAAAACCGTGCGGTTGTGGGACGTGAAAACGGGGACGCTAAGAAATACGTTCACTGGACACACCGGCGATGTTTGGAGTGTCGCGTTCAGTCCGGATGGCTCTATATTCGCAAGTGGAAGTTGGGACAAAACCGTCCGTTTATGGGATGTGAGAACGGGTACATTAACGGACACACTCAACTACGCTGGTTGGGTTAAGAGTGTCGCGTTCAGTCCGGATGGCTCTATACTCGCAAGTGGAAGTCGGGACGGCACCGTCCTTCTATGGCAATTGTCCCCGACAACTGACCCTGTCGTAGAATGGCGATAACTTGCAGATGGATACGAGAGACTCTGTTTTCACACAAAGTCTGTAGGTTGGGTTGAGCGGTCCAAACTCAGGTACCTTCTATTGCTACCGAAACCGCTGTTCGCTAATACTCACTTTGTAAATAGAGAGCGAAACCCAACAAACCCACTGCTTTGAGAAAACATCGTTGGGTTTCTCTCGGGCTTTGGGACGTTCAGAGATACCCTTGACACTAAAGTGGATTGGCTATGGGCGATCTTTGGGAGGCATCCGTTCAACCCAACCTACGGTGTGCAGACTAATTAATTGTAGGTTTTATTATAAATGGAAGGGAAACTCGGAGATACCTAATTTTGGCACTATGTCCGGTCATAAACTTAAAGGAGAATTTCAATGAAAGCTTTAGTCATTTTACTACTTGTTTTGCTCTGCTTGTTACCAGCGACACAAAGCTTGGCACAGCAGACCAACTTCTTAGACACATTTATGGATGACAAACGGGAAGGATTGTGGGCAGTGGCAGAATTGGGGTATGCGACAGGATCAGTGCAATACAGTATCCCCCTTTTGGATTTTGAAGATACATCTAAGATACAAGGGACATTCCTACGAGGCAAGTTGGGGTATGCCTCCTCGGAAAATTTAGTACCCTACATCGCAGGCAGCACAGATGCACTGGATTTTGGGGCGATGGTGTTTCTCCCGAATATCCTCCCAGGTTTTTATCTCGACGGTAGCTTTGGGTCCTATGACTTAGACCTTGAAGAATATGATAGTAATTTTTATGGTCTCCGCTTCTGTGGGGGTTATGAGTTTCAACCACACTGGAGCATTGAAGCTGGAACGCGTTATATCTGGGGTTCAGCATCCATACTGGGCGAAATACGCACTGATGCGTCAGCAAGAATATTCTTTATCTCTATTAATTACTTAGCCTACTAAAACTAAACTTTGGACAATTCGTGTTGCATGTCCGTTGAATTTTCAAGGGTTATGTCTTTCAACAGATGTGATGAACCCATTTCTTATATTCAACTCACTTTTGAAAAAATTGTCCAAACTTTAGTATAAAATATCTCAAATATTGATTTTCCCATTGGAGGGACCAAATGCTTCATGTTTTCTCAACAAAATCTTGGATTTCTCTAAAATTGGCACAAGGCTGCGCCGCGGTGCCTCTCCTTTTACTCCTTACTATCTTTGCAAACGGTTGTGCAAATCTACAAACCGCACTGCTCACGCCACAAACGGACCATTTTCGTAAGGTGCGCTGGGGCACCTCAAAGGCTTCAGTGCTGCTGGCAGAGCAAGGAAAACGGATACATTTTGATAATGGCAACACACTCGTTTTCAAACATCGCCATAACGATTTCCCTATCTTATTGGTTTACTGTTTTCGGAAGAATCAACTCCGGAGTGCCGGATACCTCACAGCGAGCCCAGCGACATTAAAGGATCCCACCCGTCTTTTCCAGCAAGAGTTACTTGAAGTACTCGGAGAGCCAACTGCAACTTTCAAAGACGGTGGGATACTTTGGAAAAGTGATGAGACGCTAACTTATACTAACACGTACCCGGCTGGGAATTCGGATATTCATAATATTGAGAGTATACGAATGCGTCCCGTTTTGGAAGGCAATCGTATTTCACCTCGTGTAGATCTAAAGACGAATAAGTTCAAAAACTGGCACGGTATCTGTGCTTACATTGATTCCAACTTTTACCATGAACTGAACTCAGAAGGCCTGTCTTCGTCCACATTTGGGGAACCATCTTATTACGAAGAAATTATGTTTGGGATCTTCCGAGAAATACGGAATCCAGTTATAAAGGAGGGTGGTCCTCCTTCTCAGCCTTGACAGGTGAGGGGCTGCGCCGAGAATTTTGATGAAATCAGATCAGCAAACCGAAGTAGATTCGGATCGAGAGCAATCCGCAACTTTTCCGCGATTTGGTGCATTCCGCGAAGAGATTCCATTTGCCACAAACTAATGTTCATCCAGTTTGACTTTTAGGGTGAGGTTGCGATATAAAGCGTTCTTCCAGACGATTATTTACTTCACGGTATAAAACGGACACCCGAATCTGCTCCCACTTCCGCTTTGACCGATGCGTCGCAACCCGCCTTTTAAAGACCGTATCGACGCTAAAATCGGCTTCTGCAATGATTTTCTCCAGATTCTCAATCGCCTTTGGACCAGAGGCATCAGCGTAACCCAATAAAATTGTGCCGTCAGGTTTCAGGAAATTTGAGACCTGCGCGAAAAAGCGTTTCAGCGTTTCCTGTTTTTCATCGTGGATGGCGAGTTCGGCGCGGTTGCGCACGCGGGCAACAACCCAGGGTGCATTGAAGATAATCACATCAAATTGAAGCGGCGGAAACGGATCAAATAGGTCACCGGCGGGCATGACACGGACAGCGTCTGAATCTGGAAGGAGTCGTTGAAGGTTTATTTTTGTTGTCGCGACAGCTTCAGGGAGTAGATCGGACGTATACAATTCAACCCCTTCACCCAATTCCTGCTGCGCCAATAAGGTCAAACATCCACTGCCACACCCGATGTCGGCAACCGTAGTGGGATTAGATTGTCGGACGAACTGGAGTGCCTCTTGGAAGCATTCAATCGTTTCCTGTGAACGCGGCGCGAGGACGTTCTCGGAAACGATAAGGGATGCATTGAGTGCACGGATCGGGTAGGTTTCTGCCAATGCTTGTTGAATTTGTTGAATCTTTGTTACGGGTAGGAGAAAGGGTTTCCCCTCATTCGCTTCCGCTGGTTCTCCAGCGAGTTCCAACAGATAGGGTAGTGCCGGTGGCGGTTCAACCTGTAAGATTCCGTCCGCATCTGCCCAACATACGAGTCTCGCTAAGGCTTCTTTCAGGGCGTGGCTTGCGGATCTCCTATGCGAATCTCTCCGATCACGTCGTTTAGCGTTTCGGTCAGGTTGTTGGACTAAATCCTGTTTGTGACGTTGGATATAGTCCATCACTTGTGTAATCTGTTCCCACTCTCCCTCCACAACGGCAACACCACCGTGCCGGATATGCGTGAAGATGCGGTTGAGGTGCCTTAAGTCCTGATGTGCGAACAGTTTGACGCGCGGGCGAGCGAAAACGGCATCCCGACATTCAGCGGGGACATAGAGTTCACCGATATTGCTAATGGAATAGAAAAGATTGGAAGACCGGAAGATTGGAAGATTAGGAGGTAAGGCTTTTCCTTCATCTTTCGTTGCTTCCCCGCCATCAACCCTTCTCTGCTTCCAACGCCTGCCGCCTTCCATCTTCCACCCTTCCTACAAGCATTACCGAACTGTTTAACGAATCGCTACGACCTGACCCGTTTTGACCGATTCTGCCTCTTTATAGCAGAGGAGGAGCGCGTCCCGCGCACCGACCCCAGAGAGTGCTGTCGGTTCGTTTTCCCAATCAATCGCGTCAATGGCGTATTGCAGTTCACCCACGAAGGCATCAATCGGATCGACATCCCCTAAATCGACTTGCTCGACTTCGCCTTCGTCGTTTAAGAGTGTTAGCGGTACGGCGGTAGATGCTTCACCGGCTAATGTTGAGAAGTCATAGAGGAGCGTGGCTTTTTCAAGGTAAATCTCAAATCCGTGCGAGAAAGCGCGTCCACGTTGCGAAACTGCCCCGGACGAACAACTGACAGAGAGCTCCTTGTCGTTGTAGATGTATTGGGTTGTTAGGTAATCGACATAGTTGCCACCAGCGAGTTTACCTTGTGAGAATACGGCATTGGGGACACCACAGAGGAGTTGAATGAAATGGGTGTCGTGAATGTGCAAGTCGATGCCGGGTCCGCCACTCTTTTCAATATCGGCGACATCCCTCGACCAACTCGGTCTGGAAATAATGCGTTTAAAATGCGCACCGAGAAGTTCACCGTACTTTCCCTCTTCAACGATCCGTTTCGCATAAGCGTATTCGGCGAAGAAGGGTAGCACGTGCGCGACCATCAGGAAACAAGGGCTTTCAAGTGCTTCCTTCCGCTGCGCACCTATTTTTTCTGCGAGTTCGACGAGTTCGTTCGCATCGTCCATGGAGATAGAGATCGGTTTTTCGACGAGGGTGTGTTTTCCGGCTTCAAGGGATACCATACTCACCGGTTTGTGCAGGTGTGTCGGGAGGCAAATATCGACGAGATCAACCTCTTCGTCGGCGAGGAGTTCATCAATTTCACTATATGTTCGGACGTTTGAGAGATCCTCCATGCCGCCTCGGGGTCCAAAATTACCTTGGATGCCGGTCCAATCTCCGGCAAGTTTCTTTGGATCTCGTGTGCAGATAGCAACCACTTCGGCACCCGTAATGCGCTGAACAGCGTAGTAGTGAATCATCCCCATAAATCCGATGCCAACAATTCCGATTTTTGTCATATTTCTGCCCTTATATTAAGAAGGCACAGATGCTTAAGTAACACCTGTGCCGTTGGATATTTGCGCCGGACAGCATTTAGTAAGCGGCACTTCTCGATTTAATACTGCCCCACGTGGTTGCAGCTTTATCGCGAGGTGAAACTGCAAGGAACCCTTCGTTCATTATTTCGTTGATTTCGTCTTCGCTGAGTGCCCGTCGCCAGACTGCAGCTTCATCAATAGAACCGTTCTCAAAGGTATACCGTGCGCGGTCCTTGGAACATCCGATCCGCAAGTCCTGATCATTGGTCCCCTTGAAATCAAACTTCTCGTCTTTTTCAGCTGCGAGTTCACCGTCAACGTAGACTTTCATGGTTGACCCGTCATAAGTTCCAACGACGTGTTGCCATTTCTTCACTTCCAGCGCATGTGGTTGGCTCAGGGTCGGTCTACTATTACCAGTTCCCAAGAACATATTAAAATTCTTACCGCCATTGAAAGCACCGATGCCGTAGGAAGAATGCTCTCCTCCGTTATGGCAGTTTTTGTCAAACCACTGCGCATCAGTGCCCCAAGAGTCCTGATTGATCCAAGCCGCCATCGTGATCTCACCGGTGATCTTCAGTTCATCGGCGGCTGGGACATTGACACAATCTGGTCCCTCTTTCGTAATGCGAATCGCATCGCCATATTTGCCTTTCACAATTTCGGTATTAGCGACGATGTTCGCGTCAAGTCCGTTGCCAGAATCGTCAACAATCGTCTTTCCTTTGACATTGTCAAATGTGAAGTAAACGACAAGTCCTTCCGCGAGATCTGCCGTAGCGTATCCTGCTGAGATAAGTATCAGCGCGATAAGCACAGCGTAACTGAATAGCTGTTTCATTTCGGTTTCCCTCCTATGGGGTCCTTTTACTATTGAAGACAGAAATCCGTTCATTTGTGAAGTAATTAGATTGTATCATAAAAATGAGCAGCGTGCAATATGTTTTCTTTCGCTATGCGAATAGGTATGATTTCTATACTAACGCTTCCGCTACGGTTGAAATGCTTTCCGTTTAATATTTCCCCATATCGTAGCGGCCTTATCTTTTAGCGAAACAGCGAGAAGATTGCCTCGCATAGCATCTCTGATTTCGGTTCCACTGAGGGCGCGATTCCATATCGCGACTTCGTCAATAGAACCGTCTTCAAACGCGTATTCAGGTTTATTTTCGACACATCCAACCCGCAAATCCTTGTCATTGGCACCATTGAAGTTAACACGCCCAAAACCAGCTCTAGCTGTATCTCTATTGATATTAAGAATGGCTTCTCCATCAAGATAGATTTTTACAGAGGTGTCCGTACATGTTCCGACGACGTGATGCCACGTGCTATTTTTCATCTTATGCTTACTTACGAAGGTTGTCTTACGTTCACCGCCTAAGATAGTAGCGATAAGGGACTTCTCTTTGAAGAACGCGCCAAGGTTAAGATTATTTACATCAAAAACACCCATACCGTATAGTTTATTGGAGTCTCTGCTATGAGTCCCTTTATCGAACCATTGAGAAGAACTCTTCGTCCAATCATCGTGATACACCCATGCCATCATTGTGATTTCCTCACTGATTTCTAAGGCATCGGAGACAGGGACATTCACGCAATCTTCAGTTTTACGGGTAATACGAATGGCATTCCCATATTTGCCCTCGACAAATTTGGTGTTTTTGATAACTTCGGCATTAAGTCCGTTGCCGGACTCATCAAGAATCTGCTTGCCTTTGACGTTGTCAAAGGAAAAATAAACGACAAGGCCATCAACAAAATCTGCTGCAGTATGTCCTCGTGCTATGATAAACGTCAGAGCGATGAGTAAGAAACAGAGAAATGACCGTTTCATTCTGTTTAGCCTCTTAAAATGATTGACTTTGCCAGGAACCTACGGAGAATTCAATACGTTTTTTGTGTCGCTTGCCTACAGATCGGATGCGAGTATATTGTTCATGAGCTCTTCCCATCTGCCTTCAAATTTCTCGCCGAATTCGGCCTCTCCACCGGTTGCAAGCGGACCACGGAGCATCGGTTTGGTTGTGTTGTTCCGTTCCCAGAGTTCTTTACCGCCGAAATCGTTGTGGAGGAAGTGAAGTGCTACGCCTGCCCGTTCTTTATCAGTGAGGTTCGACTTGGTGCAGTGTGCCACGCCGTAGCAGAAGAAGAGCACACCACCTGCTTTCAATTCGATCGGGACAGCACGTTCTTCAGGCGGATCGCACCGAATATGGTGGTCGCTTAGCGGGTCGCGATAGTGTTCGTAACTCTCACGATGGCTGCCCGGTATGACGTGCATACAGCCGTTCTCAACGTTTGCATCGTGGATAGCGATCCACATAGCAGTCCCTCGCAACGGGTCTGCGATTCTGAAGTAAGCGTTGTCTTGGTGCCAACTCGTGCCGATACCGACCTTAGGCGGTTTCCAGAACGCCTGATCCAACTCCAACATGAATTCATCACCGATGAGTTGCTGGACGGCGGAGACAACCTTCGGATGAAAGGGCAGTGCTTTGTGTAAGTCGCTGCGGTTATTGAGCGGAATTACCTGCAGGTTTTGTCGTTCACCTTCATTGTCGCGCTTGGTTCCATCCGCTTGCACTGCACAATTGATACCAGTTCCGTTTTCGAGTTCAGTGTTGTAAATCCGTTCCAATTCCAGTCGAAGTGCTTTTGCTTCAACGGGATCGAAAAATCCTTCGATGGCAAGGTATCCATTGTTTCGGAATTGCGCGAGCTGCTTCTCACTTAACTGCATTGTCAAACTACCTTCTTTATTTTATGGGATCCGGTGCGGTTTCAAACCGCACCTACCTTCGGTTAACTTTGTGCGCACGGCACAATAATAGAATCTACCATGCCGTGTAAAATTTTCTTGTCGGCGGGACAAACTGCGGCTTGCATACCGCCCAATTTGACCGTGTCTCCAACGACGAAATAGTAGGGACGGAGAAGTGGACGGCACGCCATCTCTTGGACATCACCGGCATCAAAATCATAATACTGCATCCGTACCCGTTCAGCAGTATGGAACTTCTGTAGAACGTACGGGTTTTTCTCGAAATTCTCAAGGCTGTTTTCGATAACGGCTTCCCATTCCTCTGTAGGAAGATCGTGTCCGATCGCTACGCCGCGGCTCCCCCATGCGAGTTCGGAAAAACCCGAGGGTTTGATAACCAACTCCCGTTGTTTCTGTGTCACGGTGCGGAGCTGCCGCCAATCCGTTACAGGGTTTCCATCTACCTCCAAGTTGGGAATCACAGCATGCGGTGGTAGCGGACGTGCATCGATAACCCAAGTTTCTGGAATTGCTTCTTGTAAGAACGGATAGGTTTTTTTTCCGAGATGACGTTTCCAAAAAGGTTGGAGCGTCGGATGATGGAAAAGCGCGAGGCACAATTTTTCTTCGAGATAAGATTTCGGCGGCGGTGTCATTACGACGTTACGTTTCTTTGCACTATAGAACATTAACTCCACTTTTGGGATATTGGGCAGATCGAACAATTCATAGAAACGATATATGACATCAACCGCCACTTTACCTTCAGCACCCTCAACGAGCAGTCCATCTTCAGTAAAAATTACCTCGTGCGGTTTGACGGTGCGAGTTTCTACTCCTGCCTCGCAAAGTGCATCGGCAAGCCACATCATCTCCGCACGATAGTCTTCTGATTCATCTGAAACAACGATTGCGAGTGTCGGATTGTCTTTCTTTGCCAAATTTCGGATCATATCCGCGTAGCCGTTCACCATTCCGTCGCTACCACCGATGATCGCATAGCCGAGTTGTGCATAGAGTCTGGCGAGGCATCCTGTTGCACCGATAAATCCGGGAATTGAATCAAGCTCGGTAATTGCCATGCCATCGCCGGTAGGGAGGATGTCGGGACGCAGCACACCGGGTAGTTGGCTCTTAAAGCGGTTCATCCGTCCGTATTGGATGACGGGTTCCGGTTTACCGATTTCCAAGTACTCAGCCACCCAAGCGGGTTGAATGCCGCGTGCGCTTTGGGAATAGAGTAAATTACAAGCACGATAGAAATTTAGAAGATGTGTACCGAGTTCCTCAAACCATCTCAAGTCTGTCTCGGAAATCCAGAAGGGTTCTGGTGAGATACGCCAAGAAGTATTGCAATCGGGATGGACATCCCGCTTCTCTGCTTCAAATAACTTCGCCTTTGGAATTTCGTCATTAATAAATAGACATTTCGCTTTGGCGTCCAATTTTTAATTATTCCTTTGCTGCTATGAAAGGAAGACCTGCTTAACAAAGTCAATCTTCTTTTGTTCAGCGATAGTTTTCAGAACGTGTCGAGGCACAGGCGTATCTACGTTGATAAGTGTCACAGCGAGTTCCCACAAGCGTGAACGTCCGACTGTCATATCCGCGATGTTAATACCGTGCTCTCCGAGAATTGTTCCCATCAACCCTATTATTCCGGGCTGGTCGCTGTTATAGATAAGGAGGATATACCCAGTGGGTCTCACGTTTATATGAAGTTGATCAATGCGTACAATGCGGATGTCTTTGCGTCCGAAAGCGGTGCCTTCAATCACCGAATCTCCCTTATTGGTTGTAATTGTAATTTCGATGGAGTTGGCAAAATCTGCTTCTGCTTCGCTCTTTGTTTCTGTAACAGAAATCCCACGCTGTTTAATCAGAAAAGGTGCGTTCACGTAGTTAACGTCCGTCAGTACCGGTGTCAGAAGCCCCTTCTGTGCAGCTACAGTTAGCGGTGTGACATCCTCTTCCTGAAAGAGGGTGCCGCCGTAGTGGATTTTGATTGCGGAAATTTGACCTTCGACAATTTGTGCGTGAAAACTGCCAATCTTTTCGGCAAGTTCCAGATAGGGTCCCAAAACATCGAGGGTCCTTGGGTCAATTTTCGGTTGATTTACGGCGTTAGCGACGGGTTGTCCACGGAGCGCATTTATCACCTGCTGCGCGACTTCAATAGCAACGTGATCCTGTGCTTCCGATGTCGATGCGCCAAGGTGCGGTAACGCCAGCACATTCTCTAAATCCAACAGCGGTGTATCCGTCGCGGGTTCGCTTTCAAAGACATCCAGTGCAGCACCGGCGAGTTGTCCCGTTTTCAGGGCATGATAAAGGGCGTTTTCATCAATAATACCACCACGGGCACAGTTAATCAGGCGACAACTCGGCTTCATGAGCGCAAACTCCGCCTCACCAACACTATGGTATGTTTCGGCGTTGAGATGCGTATGGACGGAAATATAATCGGATTCCTGAAAGAGTGTCTCTCGGTCAACGATCCGGATGCCGATTTTTTCTGCTGCATTCGCTGAAATATACGGGTCGTAGGCGATGACTTGCATCCCAAAAGCCTGTGTGCGTTGTGCAACCTCTCGTCCGATCCGTCCGAGTCCGATGGTACCAAAAACCTTACCGTATAGTTCAACCCCGATGAAGTCGTTGCGCTTCCACGTTCTGTTTCGGAGCGAAATCCCCGCAGGAACTATGTTGCGTGCGAGTCCTAACAGCATGGCGATAGTGTGTTCCGCCGCAGCGATCGTGTTGCCCGTCGGTGTGTTGACGACTAAGATACCATTTCGCGTTGCCGCTTGCACATCAATGTTATCCACACCAACCCCGGCGCGCCCAATGACTTTTAGCTGCTTCGCGTTGTCAATCACATCCGCGGTTACTTTCGTCGCGCTTCTGATAAGGAGGGCATTGTAGTCAGCGATTCGGTCCAGCAATTCTTCATGGGGGAGATTGAGGGCAACTTCCACCTCAAAATCGCCGCCCTCTTCCAAAACATCTAAACCTCGCTGTGACAACTGGTCGCTGACCAGCACCTTATTCATAATTCAGGCTCCTCCAGCGTTATCGCACCAAAACGATACCTTAGTCCTTTCTGCTCGTCAAGTTACGCGTAAATTATAGCATATTTTTTCTTTTGTGTCAACAGCATTTGATTTTGGACTCTCGGTAATTTTATTATGATATATTTTTTTGGATGTGGTAATATATACGCTAACATCTATAATGCATGCTTGCAATACGCTAATCACGTTGAACAAACATGGAGGCAGAAACATGTCATTCGTCCCAGGTCCCATGGAATTAGTAATTCTATTGGTTATTGTGCTACTCATATTTGGCGGGAAGCGTCTTCCTGAATTGGCGCGCGGTCTCGGCAGAAGCATCACAAACTTCAAGTCCGGACTCAATGAAGAACAGTCAGAGGAAACGGAAACTACAGCACAGCAAGAGAAAGAAACACCACAAAACGAAAAAACTGGGTAATAAGACCCTAAACAACGTTCCGTGGATTTACTCGGAAATTGATTGTAAGAGGGAAAAGGAGAGTTTTTAATGCAAGATAAATTACCCGATTTTCTTCAGGATGTTATTGAAGAATATCCCGAAGTCTGGAAGGCGTATCAGGCATTGGGCGAGGCGTGCGGCACTTCGGGTCCCCTTGAACCGAAAACTGTGCGGCTTCTCAAGCTCGCGTTGGCTATCGGTGCGAAGTCTGAGGGCGCAGTCCACTCGCATGTGCGGCGTGCCCTACGCGAAGGGATCACGCGCGAGGAATTACAACAGGTGGCACTGCTCGCGGTGACTTCTATCGGCTGGTCTTCCAGTATGGCGGCATTGTCTTGGATTCAAGATGTCGTGGATAAACAATCATAATTTGGTTAGGCAATCCGTCCGGGAAAGGATTCACGGATTCACCCACCTTACACTCTCGGTATTTATTGCAAGCAGAACAGCACGCCAAGGAAGTTGTCCAGAGGTGCTCAACAAATGCGGATACACCCTATTGGTTCGGCTATATCTGCACGCACCAAGCGAAATTTGACGCTGCACTCGCCTCCTTCAAACACACCAGCGCGCACCCCCGATTTTGCCGAAGTTTATGAATGACTTGATTGCCCTTATGCAGCAAAAGCTGCTTTCAGAACAAGAGAGGGTAATTTTTTAGAGATTGCATTAATTTCAGGCGTATGCTATAATGATATGGGTGGGGTGCTTCCCCTAATATCCTCACCCTTGTGTTGGTGTGTAGGTAATTACGGGTTTTACTATAATAACAAAGATGTCTGCTTAAGGCAGGTGTTTATGGAGGAAAAATGAAAAGCCTATTTGTAATGCTAATACTTATCGCGTTTACGGCATCTTTCGCCTACGCGGCAAACGAACCGGAGGATTCGCTTATCCTCTACTTCTCTTTTGACGAACTCGACGGTGAAAACACTATCGACCATTCAAAGTATGAGAACCATGGTGAAATGGTTGGTAAGCCAAAACATGTTGAAGGCAAATTCGGTAAAGCATTGGAACTCAACGGCAAAGACGACTGGGTTGTCGTGCCGCATCACGAGATTCTCACCGTTGACAACAGCGTAACAGTGATGGCTTGGATTAACACTGAACGCCATCAAGGACCTGCTGGGCAGCGGTGGCAAGGCATCGTAGCGAAAAGCAACGGTCCACGTTCCTACAGTTTCTACACCGAATTTCCGAGTGAATGTTTGCACCTCAGTGTCGGTGGTGGAAGTGTTTGTAACAAAAAGGTTCCATTAAACGAATGGGTGCATGTTGTTGCACAGGTAGATGACGGTACGACTCACAAGTATTGGGTGAACGGTGAAGCAGCTGGTGAATTCGGTGGCAAAAACGCGCCCCCTGGTAAAGCCGATACAGCGGATGTTCTTGTCGGAAGAACACACGAAGGCAATCGTGAATTTTTGGGACTCATTGATGAGGTCCGTATCTGGAACCGAGCACTTGACGAGGACGAGGTCATTGAACAGATGGAGAGCGGCTATTTTGAACTTTTCGCCGTTGATCCGCGTCAAAAACTCGCAACGACTTGGGGACAGCTGAAGAAAACCTCACGACGATAAAAACCGTCCGTATGCGCGCTTCTGATGCTTGTGGATATTCGAGTCCCACAAAGTTCAAGCGCGCATACATCTGTTTGTAAGCAAAAGGAGAACTTATAAGGTCATGAATGGAAAATTTATTGCGTCCGCGGACGTGGAACGGGACGAATTAGAGTGGGGAACAATCGGTTGGCTCAGTCGTCCGGAGAGTACAGGTGCGCAAGACATCGTCGCTATGGAAGTTAGCCTCTCACCCGGATATGGACACGATTTCCACAAGCATCCTGATCAGGAAGAGGTTATCTACGTTATAGAAGGCAGTGTGGAGCAGTGGCTTGAAGATAAGAAACAGACGCTAAACGCTGGTGACTCTGTGTTCATTCCCGCCGATATGGTCCACGCATCTTTCAACGTTTCCTCTGAGTCCGCGAAGTTGTTTGTTACCCTAAGCCCCAGCAAAGGCGAGGAAGGGTATCAACTCATTGATGTTTACGATCAGGCACCCTGGAACACACTCCGCTCGTAATTTGATGTGACGGCACATAGAGAGTGCCGACTCCTTTGATGGCATAAATATGCTTGAAACGTCATTGTCGATTCGCCAACGGATGCGCGAATTCTACGAAACATCGGAAACCTATAAGGGGCTATTGGCTGCGCATGACGAAGCCTATCTCCGACACTACGTAGAACTGGTGATCCGTTACGCGCCCCCTCATTCTAAAGTGCTTGACCTTGGGTGCGGAAACGGTATCTCGGCGCGGCTGCTTAATCAGGCAGACTTTGATGTGGTTGGGACCGATATTTCATCACTCTTTCTTGAAGAGGCTCAAGCGTGGGAGAATCCGCGACTCCGCTATCAGGTTTGCGATGTGATGGAGCTGCCATTTGAAGACGAGTCCTTCAACATTATTTGTTCAAACGAGTTGGTTGAACATCTCCCCGATGTGGAGACGGCATTAACTGAAATGATGCGGGTCGTGTGCAAAGGTGGAAGAATTGTGACCTCTGGCCCCAATCTCTGTTCGCCCTTAATCCCACTGCTTGATTGGCTCAACCTGATGTCTGGCAAACCCGGTAGACCTGTCTGGGGTGAAACGAAGAAGCAAGCACTCCAGCAGTTTATACGAAACTGGAGGCTCTATGTCCAGAAGCGGTTCTTGACGAAAACACCGAACTTCATTTACCGCGAACCCGACCTACAAGCGGAGGCTATCGGCGGCGATGCGGACAGTGCTTACTATGCAAGCCCCATTGATCTCGCTCAATTTTTCCGATCACACGGGTTCACGATCATTAAGAAAGCCGTTGGATTTGGGATAAAGGGCAGGATCATCGCAGGAACGTTTCCGTACCTGAGTCCTTATATCACCATGGTCGTCGAAAAATGAACATTCGTCCGAACGACTTTGTCTTAGAGATAGGGAGTGGTCACAACCCGAAGGCACGCTCAGATGTTTTGTGTGATAAATTCATAGGAGACGACGAACAGCGCGGCGGTGCAATCATTACCGACCGTCCGATGGTGGAAGCGGATGGACAGTTCCTTCCGTTCGCAGATCGGACGTTCGACTATGTTATCTGCTCACATGTGTTGGAACACGTAGAAGATCCGAGCCGATTCATCTCTGAGTTAACGCGTGTCGCATGCCGCGGTTACATTGAAACGCCGTCTGAAATAGGTGAGCGGATCTACGGGTGGCACTATCACAAGTGGGTCGTCAACTTGGTTGATGGTTGTTTAGTGCTACGGAAAAATGAAAAGAACTCCCAATTTGGGCAACTCTTCCACAGATTGGCGGTAACAGATAAGCATTGGAAACGGTTTCATATTACGCATCATAACCTCTTTTTGGTCCAATACGAATGGGAAGATGAAATAAACTATAAAATACTTCTCGACCATGAATCAGCACTGGATTTGGAATGCCCCGATACGCTTGATAGGCTTGTTGCATTAGATGATGATGTTCAAAACGAGTGGGTACTGCTTCTTAAAAGCGCGGTGCCGCGAGGTATCGTTTCCCGTGCGAAATCGCTTTTGAGAAAAGGTAAAAATCGGCAGACGAAAACATTGCAAGATATTCTCGTCTGTCCACAGTGTAAAGGTGAGATTCTGTGGGAAGAACACAGTCTCCACTGCAAAACGTGCGAAAAGTCCTACCGGATTGTTGATGGAATTCCGCGCTTCACTTTTTAATGACTCGCAAAGTGTTAGATAAGGTGATTGGTTTGTTGAAGGAAAGCACATCAATGATTCAAATTCACGTCGTTTCTTCGCAAGGAAAATAAAAAATGAATGTAGTACCGAAAGAATTTATCCGCGTGATGCCAGATGCAATGCGCGGCTTCGTCAGTGAGGCTTTCCAGAAGGCAGGGACCTCGGAGGAGGATGCTGCTCATATCGCTCACCTATTGGTTCTCACGGATCTGCGCGGTGTGTTCAGCCATGGCACACAACAAACGCCCGGATATGTAGGGATGATGCTTGACGGTAAAGTAAACCCACGTCCAAATGTCCGCTGCATCGATGAATCCCCGACGACAGCGATCTATGACGGCGATGGTGGTATGGGACATTTTGCGTCATATCACGCTGCGAAGGCAGCGGTCGAAAAAGCCAAAGAGATGGGTCTGGGTGCCGCAACGAGTCGGAATCACTTCCACTTTGGGAGTGCTGGCAAGTATACACGGCTCGCGCTTGAAGTGGATTGCGCCGGGTTCGCGGTCTCCTGTCACCGTTTCCGACACGGACCTGGGAGTACGATTGCCACCGCAACGGGTGCGTCGCCGATGAGTTTTGCGATTCCGGCGGGCAACCAGCCGCCTATAGTCGTCGATATGGCGACGGGTATTGATGCTAAATTGCCGTTGGAACAGGCGTTTGAACAGAGTCCCGCTGCGTTCTTCAAGATGTTGGGTTTGAGTCATGTGAGTCATGCACTCGGCGGGTTTATGGCAGGCATCTGGTTATTCGATAAGCCACCGGATCCACCAACAATCTGGGAAGGTGCCAATCAAGGTGCTTTTATTGCAGCGATTGATATTTCCCGGTTCCGACCGATTGACGAGTATAAAGCGGAGATTGACCAACATATCCACGATGCGCGACAGATGCAACCGGCACCGGGTTATGACCGAGCGGATCTGCCCGGCGGTTTAGAATGGGAACGCGAACGGGAATGGGCTGAAATCGGCATCCCAGTTGGCGAAGGACATCAGGCACAGTTGAAAAGCGTTGCTGAACGCGTTAGCATTCCGCTTCCATTTTAAATAAGGAATCAAAAAACAGAATGGAAACTAATACAAACAACATAGAAGATCGAAATATTGTAATTATTGGCGGTGGCACTGCGGGGTTTGCCGCGGGGGTCTATACATCTCGCGCAATGCTGGAACCTATTCTGATTACAGGAGAGGCACTCGGTGGACAACTCTCTTTGACGCTTGACTTGGAGAATTACCCCGGTTTCTTCGGTAACGAGGCGGGGGTCTTTATACAAGGTATGCAAGAGCAGGCAGAGCGGTTCGGTACTGAGGTTAAATTTGATACCGTAACGGCGGTTGACTTTTGGCAACATCCGTTTGCTGTCACCACTTACGAAAAAGAATACCGTGCGAAATCTGTGATTATCTGCACGGGTGCCTCACCGCGCACGCTGGATATTTCGGGTGAAGAGGAATATGGCGGACGGGGTGTCTCTTATTGCGCAACGTGCGACGGGTTCTTCTTCCAAGATCAGCGGCTCGTCGTCGTTGGTGGCGGCGATGCGGCATTGGAGGAAGGTATCTTCTTGACGAAATACGCCTCCGAGGTCTACATCGTCCATCGACGGGATCAGCTCCGTGCAAGCCAGATTATGCAGGAACGCGCCTTCAAAAACGACAAAATCAAGTTCATCTGGGACACGGTCGTCGAAGAAATCAATGGCGATGCAGAAAAAGTAACAGGTGCCACCCTCAAGAATGTTAAAACCGGTGAGACGCAACTTTTCCCGATTGACGGTGTATTTATCTTTATTGGACATATTCCGAACACAGAACTCTTCACAGATGTCATACATACAGACGATCAGGGATATATTATTGTGGATGAGATGCAGCGCACAAATATAAATGGGGTCTATGCCGCGGGCGATGTGCATGACCACGTGTTCCGTCAGGCAATCACCGCTGCGGGTGCGGGTGCTGCAGCCGCTATCGCTGCCGAGAAATTCGTCGCGGAATTGGAGAACCGCGCCTATCCGGGGAACTAAACGCTAAGGATGTAGAGGAGAAACTTGTGCCAAGAAAAAAACTCGCGCTCGGTTTAGATTCAAGCACGCAGAGCCTATCTGCTGTTGTTATCGACATAGACACAGCAGAAAAATGTTTTGAGCATTCGCTTGACTATCGCGCCGATGCCCGACTCAACCAATTCGGCATTGGAGAGGATTATATCTTACCGCCGATCGATGAAGGCGAAGCCGAGCAGCCGCCCTTGATGTATCTCGCCTCGCTTGATGCTATGTTTGCTGACCTACGCGAGGCAGGCGTGTCACTTGAGAATATTCTGCTCATCAACACATCAGGGCAGCAACATGGACATGTCTATCTGAACCGTGACGCAGATGCGCTTTTGGCGCAGCTTGCGAGTTTTCAAAACTTTGATGAGGATGGACGCGACTTGCAAGTCCTGCTGGAGAAGGCGTTCGCGTACCCGAATGCCCCGATCTGGATGACCGCGAATACCTCAGCCCAAACTGAGGCTGTCCGAAACGGTGTCGGTGGCAAAGCAGAGATGATTAATCTCTCCGGTTCGGATGCACCGCTCCGCTTCACAGGTACTGTTGTGCGCCGTGTCGGTGAACAGTTTCCTGAATGCTATGCGGCGACAGCAAAAGTCCAGTTGATTAGCAGTTTTATCCCAGCAGTGCTAACGGGTAACGCCGAAGTTCCTATCGATTATGGAAACGGATGTGGGATGTCGCTCATGAATTACCGGACCCAAACGTGGGATGATGCGCTGTTAGCAGCAACTGCGGACGGCTTACCCGGTGGTGTAGGGGCACTTCAGTCGAAATTGCCAGCACTCGCACGTCCAGATTCCATTGTCGGCAGCCTCGCTGCGTACTACATAGAAAAATACGGTTTCGATGGTCGCTGCGCAGTGATAGCAGGTTCCGGTGACAACCCACAAGCGAAAGTGCCCGTTGCTGGAGATTTGCTCAGTCTCGGGACGAGTTTCGTCAACATGGTGTCAACCGATGGAGACACGCTTGATCCAGAGGGATTTGCCAACGCGATGTATGATGGCATTAGTCGTCCCTTTATGTTCGGATGCCGCACGAACGGTGCGATGGTATGGGATGCCGTGCGAAGTCAGTATGGATTAGCGAAAGAGGAATACGCGCCCGCGGAAGCAGCGTTACAGTCTGTTGCTCCCGGAGAATTTATGGCGTTTTGGCAGCCGAAGACCGAGTCCTTCCCAGTCTCTGGTGCGTTTGAATTGATCCATTCCACAGCACAACCTACATTAGCAGAAGATTATACCGGTATTATTGAGACGAGTCTCGCTGCGGTTTATATTTACTCCGCCGTCTTCACAAAGCAAACACAAGCTCCGTTGTTTGTAACGGGGGGCGCGACAGATAGTCCTGAAATCATGCGGCGTGTCGCCGGAATCTGGAATAGACCGACGCTCCCAGTAGAAAAGGGCGGGGCAGCACTCGGTGCTGCTGTTGCGGGGGTCAAGGCACTCTATGATGCAAATTCCGACACGGAAGCCGAATCTTTTGACATTGAGGTGTTCAGTGCTTCGGTTTTGAAACGCGGCGAACCGATTCAACCGCACCCTGAAGATGTCGCTGCCTATCACGGCGAGGGGAAATATCTCCAGCGGTTTCGTGAAAAATACGAACAAATTATGGCAGAAAATCCGGTATAATAGTAATGAAAGAACAACTCACGCACTTTGACGAAAAAGGCAATACACGGATGGTGAATGTCGGTGGCAAAGAGGAGACGCTGCGGATTGCCATCGCTCGTGGGCATATTACCGCCCGTCCTGAAACACTGCAGTTGATTGCTGAGCAAGGGATGAAGAAGGGCGATGTTTTAGAGGTTGCGCGGCTTGCTGGTATTATGGCGGCAAAGCGCACCGGTGAACTCATCCCGCTGTGCCACCCGCTCGCATTGACTTCGATACGTGTTGAACTCGCCATCGCAGATGATGCCCCACAGGTTACGGTTGAAGCAGAAGTCCAGACGGTGGGTCGTACGGGTGTAGAGATGGAAGCACTCACCGCTGTATCCGTCGCGGCACTGACCGTTTACGATATGTGTAAGGCAGTAGACAAGGAGATGGTTATCGGCGATGTCAGGCTTGTCAAGAAGACAGGTGGTAAGAGTGGCACCTTCACAAGAGACACGGTTTCCAGTACCGATACATAGCTGCTCCAGACAGCAGACGTATTGATGGAGAAGAAAATGCGCCAGACACTAATTATCATTCTTACTATTTGTTTAATTTCTACGACAGCATTTGCAGCAGATTATGTACTCATCGTCGGCGGTGCTGCAGGCGAGAAGTCCTTTTACGATGCATTCTGGAGTGCTACCTCCCGGTTCCACGAACTACTCACCGATGAATACGGCTATACGCCAGAGCAGATCACTTTCCTCTTTGAGGATATGGGCGATTCGGAGAAACAGGGACTTGTTGACGCGGAATCAAAGCGCGACCAAGTTTTGGCAGCATTCGATCAACTCACTAAGACCCTTCAACCGTCAGATCGGTTCCTGCTCTTCATGCTTGGGCACGCCTCTCGTACTGGCAGAGGTGCTCCGAAGTTTAATTTGATGGGGCGGGATATTACTGAAGCGGAATATGTAACGCTCATCAACAGTGTTCCCGCCGAGAATCAGATTTTAATCTTCGGTTTTCCTTATAGCGGTAGGCTTGTGCCCCAGCTCAGTAAGTCGGGACGCATTATCATCACCTCAAGCTCACCGAATGAGGGTTATTCGCTACAGGCAGGTTTTGGCGATGTTTTTGTTGATGCGTTTTCCACCGCCGACAGCGATACAAACAGCGATGGCGATGTCTCCGTGTTAGAAGCGTTTCTACTGCTACAGGAGCAAACAGAAGCGTGGTATACGCAAGACGGAAGCATTCAGTCCGAACATCCCCACCTTGACGATAATGGCGATAGAAACGCCACCCGAAACCTAACAATTGCACCTGAGACATCGCTTGAGGGGACGGACGATGGCACACTCGCTGAGAAAACATTCTTAGGGACACGCCGCTCTGTCTTAGAAAGTACACCACCTGCGCCCGAATCTGAAGTTCTCACCGATGCGTCGCCTGCTGTACCTCCTGAAGCGCATGAACACGAACATCCAGAACCGCCAGTTGCAGCCCGAAAAGGTGAGAATCGTAGATCGTCCCTACCCTACGATTTTATCAGCGAGGCAGACGAGAAAACAATCCGCGAAGCCGTTGATATGGCACCCTCTCAAGAGGATTATCCAGAGGACGGTGCTGTCGTTCTCTGGGAGGGCGTTGACGTTGACATCGATGAAAAGAGTCGTTATATCTATTCCACACGACGTGTTGTCAAAATCTTTAATGAGAACGGCGCAGACCTTGCCGAAGTCAGCATCCCCTATATGCGTGGGAAAGACGATGTCACTATCCATCATGCCCGAACGCTGACCCCTGATGGTAAACATGTTGAACTCGATTTAAGCGAAATCATAGCGGATGTCCCACCACCGAGTGCTGTGGAGGCGGGGTTAGATGTCGATGCCCGTCTGATGTACTTCACACTCCCAGCAATTACTGACGGCTGTATCATAGACTATGCCTATTCGACGAACAACATTGGACATGTCATGAGAGGTGAGTTCTGGCGCAAGGTCTATTTCCAAGGACCGCAGCCAGTGCAATACTATCGGTTCACCGTACATATCCCGAAGAAGAAACATCTCTATTATCAGGTTTCAGGGGCACCGGTGGCTCCCATAGGCTTGGAATCAAGCGTCTCTTTTCTCGATATCGAACCCGCAATTACGGAAAATAACTATATTCGCACCTATACTTTTGAAATTCAAGACGTTCCCCCCTTGAAAGAGGAATACCTGATGCCCGCGCCGCAGGATCTCGCCTACAGCATTAGTATCTCCTCAATTGACTCTTGGGACAAACTCGTGACGTGGTATGCAACACTCATTCGGGAACAGGACACCATTACACCTGCTATTGAGGAAAAGACGAAACAACTGCTCCGAGGTGCTTGGTCCCGAAAGGAGAAGGTGAAGCGACTTTACGAATATGTCGCGACGAACATCCGCTATCTCGGTTATGAACTCGGAATTTGGGCGATTAAACCGTATCCAGCTGACTTTGTTCTGAAAATTAGTGCGGGGGATTGTAAGGACAAAACGACCCTCCTCTCCACGATGCTTTCATCTGCTGGTATTAATTCCTATCCTGTTCTCATTTCCGCTGGTGATACGCGGGGGGTCAACGCCCACCTTCCGGACGGTGGCTCAGAGATCAAAGCGGTGCCTTCTCTTGCCTACTTCAATCACATGATTCTTGCCGTTGAAGGCGACAAAGACGATGAATTCATCTGGCTCGATCCAACAGCAGAAACCTGTGCCTTTGGCGATTTCCCTACCGGGGACCAGGACAGATGGACACTCATCATCAACCCACGGTTTCTAACAGAAAATGAGGCATCAAGCGACAATACAGCATCCAACGGTATGGAGAATAGGCTTTACCTCTTTCAGAAGAGTCCGTCCCTTGATGCGACCTCGAATCTGAAGCGGGTTCATACCGATGTAGAAGTGAAAAAAGATATGAGTGTCTCTGTTCGCCAAGAACTGACGGTCACCGGCAGTTTCAATATGAAACTTCGGAGTCAACTCTCACACTTCGAGACCGCCGAGGAGAAAATGGAATTTTTTCACAAAGCATTGGAATTAGATGACCGCACCAAAGTAACGGATATCAAAGTCCACGGGCTTTCCGAGCTGCAAGGTGAATTGAAGGTTGAACTCACATGGTCCTGTAAGGAATATTTGTATGCGATCGGTAGCCAATTCGTGCTTGAGCTGCCGATTGTTAAGCATCCGTACGCGGAATTGTTGAGCGAGGAACGCCGAAGATATCCCGCTGCTATTGGTAAGGCACTATCCCTTGAAGACAAGGTCAGCGTCAGGACTGAAGCACCCTTTAGAATCAACACCGTACCTGAGGAGCAAACATTGAAGACTGAAGTCGCGGAAATCCAACTCCGCTACACCCAATCCAAACGCAAAGCCGAAATGAATCAAACGATCCGTTTCTTGACTCCGAACGTCAAGCCGGAGGACATCCTGCATCTCAAAGATGTTGTCAGAATCGCCTCAAACCGGGGACCGAAACGGTTCATATTGACACAAGATTAGTTATTAGCCATCAGCAATCGGCTGTCGGCTTTCAGTATGTGGTATGCAAACCTGTATAATCGCCACAAGGTTCTCTGGTTGACCGCTGACAACTGATAACTGACTACTATTCCCAGCGAGGTAAACAATTAAAAGATGCCAGCAACAGAAGAAGTTCAAGCGATAGAAGAATTGATGGAAAGCCAAGAATTAATCTTGGCACAACTCAAAAAAGTAATAGTTGGGCAAGAGGAAGTTATCAATCAGATGTTGATGGCACTTTTTGCTGGAGGACACTGCTTGTTAGAAGGGGTACCCGGACTCGCCAAAACCCTTATAATTCGGACTTTGGCGCAAATTCTGAACTTAAAATTCAAGCGAATCCAGTTCACCCCAGACCTGATGCCTGCCGACATCACCGGCACCGATGTGCTTGAGGAAGAACGAACAACAGGACATCGGACGATCCGATTTATTCAGGGACCGATTTTCGCGAACATCCTCCTCGCCGATGAGATTAACCGGACACCCCCGAAAACGCAAGCTGCGCTCTTGGAAGCCATGCAAGAATATAACGTCACCGCTGGCGGTAATGAATACCAATTGGAACGCCCCTTCTTTGTACTCGCTACACAGAATCCAATTGAGCAAGAGGGAACATATCCACTTCCAGAGGCGCAATTGGACCGGTTCATGTTCAAAATTGTCATAGATTATCCGACAGAGGTAGAAGAGACAGACATCGTTTCAACAACGACCGGCGCGGAGATACCTGAACTTGAAACCACGCTCTCTGGACACACTATCGTAGCACTCCATAATATTGTGAGGCGTGTACCCGCCGCCGACAACGTCGTGCAATATGCTGTAAAAATAGCGCGTGCGACGCGTCCGAAAGAAGAGGATGCACCCGATTTCATCCAGCAGTGGGTCCGATGGGGTGCAGGACCCCGTGCTGGACAGTATCTCATCTTAGGTGCGAAAGCCCGCGCGATTTTACGGGGTCGCTACAACGCCTCTTGTGAAGATGTGAAGTCTGTCGCACCTTCGGTTCTACGCCACCGTGTCCTAACCAATTTCCATGCGGAAGCTGAAGGCGTTGACTCCGACACCGTCATCCAACGTTTACTTGACACGGTTCAAGAACCGGCTGTGCAGTTGTAGAATTCTCTGAGTCCACCACCCAATACCCTTGAACAGCGGATCAAGGCTCTTGGGAAAGGAGGACACCATACAGACCGTTTCTGTTATTATTCCAGTCCTTAATGAAGAGCACGCCATTGGCAAAGTTATCGCCGATATTCCGAAAACTGTGCGGACGCTTGATGAACAGATCGAAGCCAAAGTGCAGGAAATTATCGTTGTTGACAACGGATGTACGGACAACACCGCTGCAATTGCCCAACAGCGTGGGGCAAGGGTTGTGTCTGAACCGCGGCGGGGATACGGATACGCCTGTCTCGCAGGGATCGCTGCGCTTGCGACGGCAGCACCGGATATCGTGGTCTTTCTTGATGGCGACTATAGCGACTATCCTGCAGATATGCCGCACCTCCTGTTCCCTATACTTGAAGGTAAAGCCTCTCTCGTCATCGGTGCGAGAAGTGCGGGGGGTGCAAGGGATGCGTTGTTACCGCAAGCACGATTCGGCAATTGGCTCGCCTGTTTCCTGATACGGCGTTTCTTTGGTGTACGCTATACAGATTTGGGTCCCTTTCGAGCGATCCGATACGTTGAATTGCTGCGTCTGAACATGCAGGATAAAACCTTCGGGTGGACGGTCGAGATGCAACTCAAAGCCGCGAAACAGAAAATCCGTGCGTGTGAAGTACCTGTCCGTTATCGCAAACGGATCGGTACGTCTAAAATCACTGGCACATTCACCGGCACCCTCAAGGCAGGCTATAAGATACTCATCACCCTTTTTTATCACCGTTTCTTGACATAGGACAATAGAAGGAAACACACAATGAAAAGCATTTTTATTTTATTTATCAGTCTCCTCTGCCTCTCTGTTTTTTATAGTTGTGGAGATACTGAAGACGCAGACATTCTAAAGCCGATCGCAGAAACAGAAACTGAGGTGAACATCCTTGCCAACCCCGCTGATGAGACCCTTGATGAGACATGGATCGTCCTGACAGATGAGTATGTCGCAGAACTGATGGAACTGGAGATCCCACCAGATTTTTTAGAAATAAAAGACCTTGATTTACGCGAAAAATACCATCACGCCCTAATCCTCAAACAGTTCGGAGACATCCCACAGGTTCGCACCGTTATTGAGTATGAGATGAATCAACCTAATGTGAATACCTTGCGTCGGGTTGTCCTGACACCCCTTGATAAAGAAAGCATCGCTTATGTTGAGAGACAGATCATCTATCTTGAAGCAAAAGTATTCCTCTGGCCGTTTGAAGGCACAAAGGAAGCATTAGAAGGGGCGAAAAGAACGAAGCGGCATTTATCAGTCGATATGGATAAACTCAGAACGGAAGACCCTGAGTTATATGTCGAAATCGAGCGCGAGGGACTCATTGAGACGTTTGGGGATATTCCAGAAGTCCATACCTATACAGAACTAATGCTGAAAATACTACTGGGGGAACCCTTAACCGACGCAGAAAGACGTGCCTATTTAAAGGCGATGAACCATCTCTGGCCAGACCGAAAACAATAGCGCAGAAGCGACAACTGGAAATAAAACCTACATCGGCATCACCGGCAACAACATCTACGTGCGAAACGCGCTTGCGAAAGCGACAACTGAAAGCCAAATACCTTACTTCCAACCATATTTTCCTTGCTTTATCGGTAATATATTTGGTATAATTAAGGACAAAGAGAACCGAAACCTTTGGCGGGTGGTTGTAGTCCATAGCACCAGAAGAACACACGTTTAACCAGAAATTGACGGGATGACTACAGTATGGTGACACAGCAAAAAATTCCAGAGCGATTCTGGTGCGTGAAACAGATAGACATCTTCCGCGATCTCGCTGAGGACGACGCAGACGCGCTTGCACGGATAACGACCTTCAAACAGTTGAAACATGAAGATGCCATTTCTACCGAAGGGGTCTACTTGCTGAAGGAGGGACGCGTCAAAATCTATGAAACACCGCCTGAAGGTGAGGCTATCACCTTAGAGGTGTTAGAACCCGGCGAGATTTTTGGGGCGGTTCAATGGGAGGAAAGTGAGGCACATCGGAACGTCACCGCTGAGGTGCTTACAGAGGCGACTGTCGGGGTTGTCTCCGCGAAGAACTTCCAGTTCTTTTTGAAACGGAAACCGCATTTAGCGATGCCACCACAAGGAACACTTGGTGGTCTTGTAAAGCGGTATTTAAACTGGAGTTCAGGGAAATCAGGTAATTTGAATCTCGTGACCTCGTGTCGAAAATCGCGTCCGAGAATGACAAATCCGTTGCTAAACATCGCGTTCCGAAGCCCTGTATCTCGACTCGCCCTTCTGCTACAAAACTGCGCCGATGCCCCAAAACAGGGGCGTGCGAATGCTACGCACGGTTCTCAGTGCACGTTACGTAAACTTCCGACAAGGAAGTTGGCGCGACTTATCGGTAGTTCGGTTGAGAATATGGAAGCACTTCTAAATCAGTTTAAACAACACGGAATAATTGAGAAACGGTATCGGCGGATCCAGATACTTGACCCGTGGCAACTCAAAAAGATTGCCAACGCAAGGATGGCAACACTACCGCCCAAAACCGTCGAAAATCAAGAGAATACCCAAACTTATGAGCAAGAAGAACCCTTATTTGCAGCTCGACCGGCAGATGGTCGGTGACATCTATACTTCACAAGAAGTGATGGACAATCTGACAGTCTTATGTGATGAATACGGCGCTCGATTCGCAGGAACACCTGAGGAACGTGAAGCGGCAAACTTCATTGCAGATTGTTTCAAACGATATGGACTCCAAAACGTTAGATTTGAGGATTATCCGTATGCGGGTTGGACGCGTGGCACAGCGACGCTCGAGGTTATCGAACCGATCCGTCGAACGTTACATTGCATTTCGCTTCCGTATTGCCCTGCTGGCGATATGACCACTGAACTTGTTTCTGCGGGATATGGAAGTCCTCCTGAATACAGTGCGCTTGGTGATACCGCGACGGGTAAATTGGTAATGGCGAAGAGTGCCTCACCGCCCGATCTCGGCAGATGGGTACATCGCAAGGAGAAATTTGAACGCGCCGTACTCGCTGGAGCGAGTGGCTTCATTTTTGTGAGTGAACACCCCGGTGTCGGTCCTGAGACGGGAAGCCTTCAAAACGACAGACCCGCGCCTATCCCCGGTATATCCGTTTGCAAGGAGGATGGCGAATTCTTGGCGCGATTGATGGCACGTGGAAACGGGAAGGTGACACTGAAACTTCGGACGACCGATGTCAACGAACCCCGCACCTCATGGAACGTCGTCGCAGATTTGCCGGGGCACGAAAACAGCGAAGAGATGGTGGTTGTTGGCTGTCACTACGATGGACACGATATCTCACAAGGTGCACACGATCCCGCTTCAGGGATGGTGTCCGTCATAGAAGCGGCGCGTGTCCTCTCTACCTATGCCGCTGATTCGCTCAAGCACACCGTCCGGTTTATCGCCTTTGGCACGGAAGAAATCGGGCTTACGGGTGCGTTTCGTTATGTCGATGCACATGCCTCAGAATTAGACAACATTCGGTTCATGCTCAATATGGATGCAGCAGGCGGTGCGAGCCGTAAAGGCATTGTGCTTCATCACTGGGACGCATTGGGACCTTTCTTTAACGAGGCACGCGAACAGATGCATGCTGAAATGCCGGTTGGACAAAAGGTGCATTCTTACTCTGACCATTTTCCATTTTTTCTCAAGGGTGTGCCCTCAAGCCACATGGGTGACCCAGATTCTCCGCCCTCGGGTAGAGGGTTCGGTCATACCGCTTATGATACGTTAGACAAGGTGGAATTAGCGAATCTACGCGCTGCCAGTGCAACGGGTGCAAGGGTAATCCTCCGATGTGCGAACGCGGACGATTTTCCTGCGAAACGACGGGACGCAGCGGCGGTTCAAGAAATCGTTGATACGGATCCAGGATTGGAGGGGTATCGGATCTCGCTCAAGTTGACAAGTGGATAGCAGGTAAATTTTGGATTTTCGTGAGATTACTAAAAGCAACTATGATACATTCACGTTATCGCTATAGCCATATTGCCCTGCTGCTATTAATAGCCTCAATATTTGTAGGTGCGTTTTGTCTTCGTGCCTACAGTGCAGAATTCAATCGGGCGGCTGCACAGGACGAAGTTACGGTATCGCGACGCACTGCGATTGTCACAGCAGTGGAAGATGCGAGTCCTGCAGTTGTCAACATAAGTGCTGTCCGAAGTGTTGAGCAGCAAACCTCTTTTGATGAGTGGTTTTGGGGTGGCATTACGTATCCTCGTCAGCGTTCACTTCGAGAAGTCGGTTCTGGGGTCATCGTTGACAAAAAAGGGCATATCCTTACAAACCACCACGTCATTGAGGACGCAGATAGTATCACTGTCACGTTGTCTGATGGGCGGGAATTTGCAGCACAAGTCGTCGGATACGACTACCTTTCAGATCTTGCCTTGCTGGAGGTTGACACAGACAAGGTTTCTCTACCAGAGATTCAGTGGGGAGATTCAGAATCCCTTTTGATAGGTGAATGGGTCGTCGCGATTGGAAATCCTTTTGGACTATCCATCGGCAACGCACAACCCACGGTCACGGTTGGCATTGTGAGTGCAACACAGCGCGCCCTCACCGTCGATAACCGGTATCACGAGGATCTGATTCAGACAGATGCCTCGATTAATCCGGGGAACAGCGGTGGTGCCTTGGTAAACATACACGGGCAACTCGTCGGTATAAATACTGTTATCCGTTCAACCAGTGGTGGTTCACAAGGTGTCGGTTTCGCCATTCCGGTCAATAAAGCAAAAAGAGTCCTTAAACAGATTACCGAGTACGGCAGCGTCATCCCTCCCGACCTTTCTGTGGAGGCGCAGCCTATAACTGAGGGATTGGCAGAGAAGTTGTCAATATCGCGCAACACCGGGGTTTTGGTATCAGAAATAGAGAACCGGGGTCCTGTTGCTGACGCAGGCATTAAACGCGGAGATGTGATTGTAGCCATCTCAGGACAGCGGATAAAGAGCGAAGGAGATTTCGATGCCCTCACGCGCTTGCTTCCGCTCAATCAACCCATAAAATGCGAGTTTATTCGGCGTGGTAAAAAGCGGCAGACTGAATTTACACTGAAAACCCTACAATGGAGTTACACACCCTCCGGATGGGGTTTAACAGTTGCTCAGCCTGACAAAGAGATGGCACGTAAATATCAGCAGCCCGGCGTTATTGTCACACACATTGAAAAAGACAGTGGATTGACGAACGCACTGAAACGTGGGGATTTCATTTACCAAATTGACGATACCAGAATTCATTCGCTTGAAATTTTTAAAATTGTGGATGATTATATCCGCGACCAAAGTAGGACAGAAATCTATTTTGAGCGAGACGGCGTTTATAGTGTCATCCCTGTCACTTTTAATAGAAACAATCGACGGAGATAAGTGTTTTTATAGTTGTCAGTTAAGAAGTTTTGATGTCGTAATTTACCAGTTCCTGGAGTACTCCGAGTTGGGGTAGACACTACAGAATAAATCATCAGGGGAATAATTAAAAAAATGAAATTGCAACTACCAACACTTATCGCTGTTTGCCTTGCTATCTTGCTAATTGGTGGTATGTATTTCTTTGGCAGAGACAAGGCAGAATTGGGAATCGCCGTCAATTTGGAAAGTGAAGAGTTCAAACAGATCCGCACACATGCCACCGACGCGTTCAACGCGGGGAAACATCAACAAGCCATTGAACTCTACAGCACGGCGTTAAAGATGCGTCCGGAAAACGCTGAGATCTATAATGACCTCGGTACCGTTTACTACGAGCAAGGACTCAAATACGCTGGACCGAGTTGGCCCTCATGGGAAAAGGAGTTAAGAGAGGCGTCTGTTGAGCAAGCAATCGCAGAACTCAAACTCGCAATTGATAAAACAGGGTCAGGGGTCATCATACTCAAAACACGAGATGACGCGGTTGCCGATGCAGTTGAGGAAGAGGCAAAACAACTCGATGGAGCCGTCTATAGGCAACGTTGGGAAAATGAAACAACGTTGAGTATTCTGATTGGGCAAACGAAAGTCTTCCTGTTACGAGCCCGCGACCACTACATTCGTGCTTTGGATCTGAAACCGACGCACAGTGTTGCGTATCGTAACCTCGGTTCGTTTTATATGAAGGTGGGGAGAACCGACAAAGCCCTTGATTATTATCAGGAAGCGTATAAGTTAGATCCGCGGGATGATGAGTTGGAAGAATATTTGAATCAATTCAGAAAGTAATTTTTAATTATAGCCCAGAAGCAATAAATTAAAAAATGCATCACAAACGCTGCCCAAATTGTGGGTTTTTGAATCCGTCGTTCAAATTTTGCGGTGAATGTGGCACGTCCCTCGCTGATCCGCCATATTCGCGTCAAGCTCCAACAGTAAACATGCCACATGGGGCAGAACGCCGCCAGTTAACAGTCCTTTTCTGTGATATTGTGGATTCCACCGCATTCACGGAAAAATTGGATCCCGAAGAACTCCGAAATCTTTTAGAGGTGTATCGGACGTGTGTCATGGAGGTGGTTTTAGCACAAAACGGGCATATTGCGCGCTACTTTGGTGACGGTATCCTCGTCTATTTCGGCTATCCAATTGCACACGAAGATGCCGCACACCGTGCTGTGAGAGCTGCATTAGGTATTATCGCCGCTATAGAAACACTGAATCCATATCTCCACACCACTTTTAGCGCAGAA
The DNA here is from genome assembly GCA_022821965.1 of Candidatus Poribacteria bacterium. Lineage (GTDB taxonomy): Bacteria > Poribacteria > WGA-4E > WGA-4E > WGA-3G > WGA-3G. Next base: position 149,922 of record JAJECN010000015.1, on the reverse strand, counting down.
ATTAAAGTCCGGATCAGCATCGACACAGGACGCGTCGTCGTCTGGCATATCTCAGGACAGGAAGTTCCGGAAGCAATTGACATCGTAGGAAAAACGCCGAATGTGGCGGCGAGGATGGAAAAACTGGCGACCCCGAACAGCGTTGTGATTGGTGATACAACACATCAATTGGTTGAGGGTTTTTTTAAGTGCGATGCGCTCGGTGCCTCTGTGCTCCGCGGTATTTCGCAGCCCGTGAACATCTATCAGGTGTTAGGTGAAATTCCCGCACAGAGCCGGTTGGACATTGCCAGCGAGAGTGGATTGACACCGTTTATCGGACGCGAACGCGAGGTTGAACGCCTCAAAGAAGGTTGGGCACAAGCACTTGAAGCGAAAGGGCAAGCCCTTCTTATTGAGGGTGAAGCCGGGATCGGAAAGTCGCGATGTGTACAGATGATTCAGGCGTATGTCGATCAGCATTCGGAGGCGGTTACCTTAGAAGGTAGGTGCTCGCCCTATTACCAGAACAGTCCACTATATCCTATTCTTTCGCTGTTTCAAGAACACGTCGTGCAGTTTATAAGCACTGATACTGCAGAGACAAGACTCGAAAAACTCGAAAATTTGTTGCGTGACTATAGCGGACAGGATACTGAGGCACAAGCGGATATGCCGGAAACGCTGCCCCTCCTTGCAGAATTATTGGAGATACCTTTTGAGGTCCAACGACAAACAGAAACTAGCATCGGTGCTCGTCCTTACGGTAGACCGGTCGAACAGGACATATATCCATCAGGGTGGGGAGGTAGACAACGGCGGCAACAGACGTTGGAAGTGCTTGTCCAAGTGATGCTGAAGATGTCGGAGCAGAAACCGATACTTTTTGTCGTAGAGGACCTTCATTGGATCGATCCGTCCAGTATAGAATTTCTTACACTTTTAATCGCACGGATCGAAAACGCACGAATTTTCACAGTTTTGTCCTATCGTTCTGAAACACGACATTTTCAACAAAGCGCACAATCGGATGAAGACGGAAACTCAGAGACAATTTCCGACGGGAACCTTACACATTCTGCATTGGATAGCGAAATTCTGGCGCAACTTCTGCAACCGACCTGGGCGAACGCACTCCCGTTGGTGGCACTCACACCTCCTCAGGTGGAGACAATGATTCAGCACGTCGCAGGCGACACACCACTGCCGTCAAATCTATTGGCGCGGATCGTTGAAATGACCGAAGGGGTACCTCTGTTCGTTGAGGAACTTACACAGATGATGCTTGAAAGTGATGCGCTGGCACTGTCTTCTGATACGTTGGATACGACCAGTCCACACCCTCAAACAGTGGAGGTGCCTGTAACACTACAAGACTTGCTGACAGCACGACTTGATGAACTCGGTACTTCAAAAGAAATCGTCCAACTCGGTGCAACGCTCGGCAGAGAGTGGACAGCCGAGTTACTTCATGAGATTGCGTCCGGTGTCAATCTGGAACATCATATTTTCACCGACTTCGCATCTCTGAAAGATGAATTGGATAAATTAGTCAACGCCTACATTCTCAATCGCAATGAGATGGTTGACAATCAGTTCCGCTATACGTTTAGGCATCCACTTCTGCGTGAGACGGCTTATCAATCGCTGCTAAAAAGCAGACGACAGCAATATCATCAGCAGATCGCAGAGGTACTGCAGAACGGAGACGGTTTCCAACCAGAACTCGTTGCGTATCATTACACCGAAGCCGGGCTGCTTGAAAAAGCTGCTGACTATTGGTATCGCGCAGCACACCGTGCCTTAGAGCGTTCCGCAAATGTGGAGGGTGTTCGTCACATTATGCAGGGGCTTGCCGCACTTGAAACACTTTCGACTAACGTTAGCACACCAGAACAACAGATCGCCATCGAGCAGCGGGAGTTAGAGTTACAAACAACACTCGGTACAGCACTGATTGCGACCAAGGGATATGCCTCTCCAGAGGTGGAAGCCGCCTATACGCGTGCGCGGGAACTTCTTGAGATACTTGAAAAAACGGAAGAAACCTATGCAGAAGATGAATCGGATGTTCTGCTGGATCGGATAAAAGACTTCCGCTTCCCAGTTCTGTTCGGGTTATGGCTCTCTCAACTGGTCCGCGGACGGCTTCTCTCCGCACGCGAACTCGGTGAAGCCTGTCTCGCTATTGCCAAACACACAGAAGACCAAGCGTTTGAAGTTGAGGCATATCGCGCGCTCGGTGCGACCCTCTACTACCTAAGTGAATTCAACAGTGCCTTAGCACATTTGGAAGCAGGCATTGAACGTTATCAGCCGCAGCACCATCCGGTTCCAGCGTTTCTTCACTATGTAGCGGAACCTGGGATGACGCTTCTTTCCTATTCCGCGCCACTCTTATGGTGCCTCGGTTATCCGACACAAGCGGAAGAGCGGATTGATGCGGCGGTGGTAATAGGAAAGAACACGAATCACCCTTTCAGTAAGGCGGTGTCGCTTTATTTTAAAACCGTGCTTTATCAGTATCAAGGCAAAGTAGAGAAGGTAGAGCCCGCTGCGACACAGATGCTACAGATATGTCAGGAACACGGATTTTCCGCATGGGAAGCCGCAGCAACGGTGATGAAGGGGTGGGCACGCGCAGAGCAAGACTGCTTTGAAGAAGGCATCGCGATAATTCGTAAAGGCATCGCTGCTTGGGAAGAGACAAGGGGTGAACTACTCCTGCCTCTTTTTCTCGCACTCCTTGCACACGCATATCAACGGGCGGGGCAATACAGTTTAGCCTTACAGACACTTGATTCCGCATTATGTGTCACCACGCGCACCGGAGAACGTACCTATGCTGCAGAACTCGCACGACGGAAGGGCGAACTTTGTCTTATTCTTGCCGAGGAACTTGAGGCTGTTAGCAAGGAGAACACTGCATCAACTGTTGCACAAGCCGAATCCCATTTTCAGGAAGCATTGGCAGTCGCACGACAACAAAACGCGAAATCGTGGGAACTCCGAGCAGCACTCAGTTTAAGCGAATTATGGCGGACGCAGAACCGTGGTGAAGACGCATACAATTTACTAAAACCGATATATACGTGGTTCTCAGAAGGTTTTGATACGAAGGACCTTGTGCGTGCGAAAGCTCTCTTAAAGGAGTTGGAGGCTTTTGCCCCTGTTCCGAAACCAGATGAAGAAAGTCGCGTTTAAAAGGGCAAAAATATGAGACTTGGCGTTGTTGGACTCTGCGGTGACTTCCGCACACTTACATCAGAAGAGATCGAAAACATTAAGGCTTTGGAATTTACGGGTTTGAGTTTCCATTTCCGCAGCGCGGAGGTTCCATCCGTGCCACAAGACGCTTGCACGCGTTGCGCAGAAATGTTAGAATCTGCGAAACTTGACCTTGTCCAATTCGGGATTACTTATGAGGAATGCCTCTTTCATCCAGATGTCGCGGTACGAGAAGCCGCGATTGCAAGTGTTCAACGCGGCATGGCAACTGCTGTCTCTCTCGGTGCGCTTCACTATCTGTTTCGCCCGGGGAGTCTCAATCCAGATGGGGCTTGGACATCTCATCGGGATAACTATCTTCCAGTATCAATGGAGCGGTTGATTGAGACCTTGAAACCGATTGCGGAACACGCCGAGCAGCAAGAATTGACACTTGTTATGGAAACACATGCCGTTTCTATTATGGATTCACCGGAAACCTGTCGAGAAGTCGTGGAACAGGTCGGTTCCGAGCGACTTCGTATTGTTATGGATTTTGTCAACCATTTTCAGACGCTCCGGCAGGTTTATGACAGTGAAGATCGTTTGAATCACATTTTTGACGTGATGGGTCCCGTCGCACCAATGGCACACATCAAAGACATCAGCGTTCAGAACGGCTTGGTACTCCACCTCAATGAAGAGGTCCCCGGCGAGGGTGAATTGGCACTTGGTGTGGCACTAAAACGTTTCGATGCACTCTATCCGGATGGCTACGGATTGATAGAACATCTCCCCACGGAGAAGATTCCGCTTGCGAATACGAACGTCCGGCGAATTGCCGCCGAAAACGGGGTGAATATCTACTAACTTCTCTTCGGATGGTTATCGGTATATTAGCACTCAGTAAAACGTTGTAATGAAATTAATAATCTCTTTTCTGACTGCTGACAACCGATGACTGATAGCCAATATGAAAGGAGAATTAACAGATGTTTAAAAATACACGGATAGCACATCTTTTAGGGCACCACTTCCGAATTTATACGCCGACCGCTATTTTCCTGTCGTTTACGTTTTTGTCCACAGCGTTTGGTCAAGACGATACACTCACCGAAACGGTTGCGGAAGGGACGCGGAGCATTTGGCCGCAAGTACGCCTTTACGGTGCGGTGATCTTAATTCTTTTCATTTTCAGTGCCTTTTTCTATCTCCTTAGACTTTTCCAAAAAGACAAACTTCTGAAGACACTTCTTAACAAATACGTCGTCTTTCAGATGAAGGATAGCAGACGCTATCGAGGCACGATGCGACTCGAAATCACAGGCATGGAAATTATCTCCGAGGAATCCCGACAGCGCGGGCATGCCCCGAGTTATATCTTCACAAATGAAGAACGTAGGGAGCAAATTGTCGCATACATCCGCTACCATGATGCGATGAACGAGCGGGAACTGCGGGAACGCGCTTGGGAACTTGAACGGGTCTACCACCCACCTGTTATCTACAAAATGGGACGGAAAATCCGAAATATGTTCGTTGCTCTCAGAGAAGCCTCAATGAGTGCTGTCAGCATGGTGTTCCAAAGTGTTAAGAGAAGTGTCGGTGGGCAGTTTCAACGGTACAATGAAATATACCAAACAGCAGTAGATCAAAAAGGCGGAGATATAACTGGACTCGATAGGTTGGAAGAATCCACCGAACACATGAAGGAACAGGAAACGTATGAACGTTTGATTGAACGCTTGGTCGGCACCCGCATTAAAGTCCGAGTTCGGTTTCGTTCCGGTGAAAATGAACATAATACTGAATACACTGCTATCCTCAAAGACTATAATAAAGATCATATCGCATTGATGGACGTGAAAGATAAGGACAACAACGGTTACAGAGATCAATGGAGCTATGAACACGAGTTTGCCAAGGAAATTCCGAAACTCAATCGTCGCGATGACCGCGGCTTACGGGTTCGAGCAGAAGGCAACGATGAAGATGGCTATTCTCTTATTTTTGAAAACAATACGCCTTACCAGATTCGGCTTGGACATGTCACGCTTTTTGAGGATGCCCCGCAATGGGGAAAGAACTTTGAATTTAAATACCATATCAATGCCTTTAGCGTTCAAAAACTTCCAATCCAACCTGTCGCTAAACATAACATCGCTCCATTTGAGCGCGTTGCAACGCGAGAGAGACTTACGATAAGAAATTATAAAAAAATTAGGCTCGATTTTCTCTCTTTCCGCGACGCCGATATTGTCTTTCCACGAGCATGTTGTACGATTGTCGAAAGTGCGGAGAAATATCAACCAGAACTCTTTAGTTTAAGTGGCTTGACTGACACAATTTTAGACATGAGTAACACCGAGGATATCGCTATCGCCGATAAGGAAGGCAACGCGATTCACGGTATCAACGTTGTTCACGGATATGTGACGAATGTCAACGAAGAACGGATTGATTTGAAGACAATTGATGGGAGTTATAGTAGACGATGGGACGTTGAAAACGCGTTTCGCCGTTTCGATAACAAATTCCGCCGTGGATTCCCAATCTACAAGAGACTCCTGCCGCTAAACCGCACCAAGCTTACAGCGCACGCTTCCCTCGTTGAACAGATACACAAGGATCCAGTCCGGCACGAGGCGTTGGCATCGCTCGTTTATCCGAAGCCACGTAAACCAAACACAGCAGAACAGCGCGCACGCACCCGAAAACGAATACAGAATCGAATTTTGAGCGGTATAAACGCTACTTTTAATGGGCAGCTTTGGAAATCGAGGAATGGGCGTTCCAAGACTTCCAGCGCCAAGCGTTCGGAGGTGCAGATGGCGATGCCGCTCAAACTTATGGCACTGACGGGGAACACATCCACGGTCGAATTTCCGGTGCTTGAACGTTTTGAATATGTTCGAGATCACCATATAATTTACAGTGAGGTCCAGGATTTGCAGAAAACCGATCGGCTCCCAAAGACCGACATTTTATGGATCGGCAATGGTGAAATTTACAAATCTGGCTATCGCTTGAACATAAACACCGAGCATCGGATTAAAAACTTCGTCAGCCAAGGCGGAGTCGCCATCGTCTCAGGGCAAGACATCAAAACGAGTGCCAAACAGCGTCGCGGCGCTGGTTGGATTCCAGAACCCCTCACCGGCATTGAATGTGACGAGACTTCTGAACTCTTCCCTACATCGAAAGGCAAACGCTCACGCATCTTCCAGCATCCTAATCCTCTTAATGGACATCATAGTGATCTGGATGCGATGGATCATCCGTTTGTTCGACTCGATGATATGTGGTTGGATCCACTTGGAAAATGGACATCTCTCGCCAAGACGAACACAGCTGCTGCAGGTCTTGCGAACGGTGAATTTGAAGACGCATCCGCCCTGCTACTCCTTCCCTTCCAGAAAGGACTCTACATCGTTACCAGTTTGAAGAATGAAACTGAGGCAGATGTGCGAGTCAATGATAAGATGATGGAAAACTTGCTCCATTTCTCTGTCAGATGGCTGGACCGGCAACACAGGGTTATTAGAAAACCGCAACTTAACGCTTAGTGTGAAGATAACAGCACATCGGTGAATTGTTCGCTGTTTTCCGTAATGACCAACGAGATTGCCAAGACGAAAGCTGATGGAAGCGGGTTTTCCACGTCCTCACCCGCATCGGTAACTTTGGGTTCGCCAACGCTGCCAAAAAGCCCTACCAATTTCTGCTCATCCTTTTGCGTTGTGACAATCAGATCCGCGGCCGATGTTTGAAATGCAGCATGTATCTGTCGCCTGTCTGCTTCTGTATAGACGTGATGATCAGGAAACGCCAATAATTCAACGTTTTCTGGGTAACACCGCATGAGCGTTGCGACAAACGCATCTGGGTTTCCAATCCCACAAACCGCGAGGAGCCGTTTTCCTTTGAGTGCCTTTATATCGGTGTGGACGTTTATATTCCTTTCGCTGTCTTCAGATGCTAAAGGATAGAGATGTGTTGGTTGGTGGACACTCTCCAAGATTAAGGCGCTCGGTGCCAACTGCTTCACTGCTTCTTTAGCCTCTAAAGAGACATTAGGTATGTCTGTATGTGTTAGTAGGATGAGGTCTGCGCGTTGGAGAGCAGAGGGGGGTTCGCGTAAGGTTCCCACGGGTAGCAATCCCTTTGGATTGCCAAAAGGGTGTGTTGCGGGAACAGTGAGAATATCAATATCACGTGCAAGCTGCCGGTGTTGAAATCCGTCATCTAAAAGCAAGACATCTACATTAAAGCGTTCAAACGCAATCTGCCCTGCCAAATAGCGGCATTTATCTGCAATAATCGGAATATCGCTGAGGTGTCGCGCCATCATGTGCGCTTCGTCACCGCCTTCCGCGGGAGAAGCGCACACTTTTTTCCCATCCGAGACAATTGTCATCTTTTCACGCGCATGACGTTTATACCCCCGTAATAGAATAGCGACGCGCTTCCCTTCTTTTTGAAGGTGTTTTGCAATGGTGATGACAGCGGGCGTTTTACCCGTTCCACCGACAACGATATTACCGACACTGATGACTCGACACGGTAGGCTGCGCGCTTTAAACACGCCGATTGCATAAAGCCGGTTGCGGACTGAAACGCCTGCAGCATAGAGCCAACTAAACGGAATTAATAAGAAACGTCCGGGGCTGGCAAGAAGTCTTTTCTGTAGCAAGGCAAGATTAAGAACAGGTACCAATTTCATTTTTTTAATTTTCCTTGCGGTTCGGTTAGGTGAATCGTAAAAACAACGTTTCTTGCCGTATATCCAGCGCGCCCGTTGGTTGCGCTTATGCATAGGGGTGGGTTACCCAACCCTTACTCGCAGCATGCAATAATGGCGTGTGCGGATCCTTATCAAAGCCCTTTATTGCACTAACGGTCTGTCTTTAGGTTTGGTGAACCATTAGGAAATTCTAATACCAATTCGGCGATGCGTTCAGCGGCACCCGTCGTGCCGAGTTGCGCATAAACGGCTTGAAGTGCCTCGCGCTGTGATTCCCGTTTCTGTGGATTCTGCAGGAAATCAAGAGACAGTTCCGTCAAGGCAGATGGGGTCAGTCCTGTCTGTAGCAGTTCTGGGACAATGTCACGTCCAGCAATGAGGTTAGGAAGTCCACTCCGTTCTAACGGGGTCAACGCTTTGACGATGTGCCAGTTAAGCGGTGTTGTTCGAAAGAGGATAATCATCGGTGTCCCGATGCATGCTGCCTCAAGTGTCGCTGTGCCGGAGGTAACCAACAGCAGCGTCGATGCTCGCATTGCGGGATACGTTGCGTCTTCCACAATTTTGATGGGTAGAAGCTCCGCTTTTAGCTCATGTTGGTACTTCGCAATGAGTTTGCGTGGGATTCCTGGGGCTAACGGGAGAATCCACTGTGCATCTGGATAGACCTTGGCGATGTTCGCAGCGGCTTCCAGCATAATCGGGAAGATGTGGTGGATCTCAGACCGACGACTTCCCGGCATCAATCCGATGACGGGACCCTCTATTTCACATAAGTTGAGATGTTCGCGTGCGGTGTGTGTATCAAACGAGGTTTGCGCAAAATCGACGAGCGGATGTCCAACAAACTCGGTATTCGCTCCCGCGTTTCGGTAAAATTCTGCTTCAAAGGGGAAGATGGCTGCGACAACGTTTGCCCACTTCGCCAGTTTCTGTGCCCGGCTTGCACGCCACGCCCACGCTTTCGGGGGAATGTAATAGACGACTGGAACACCCTGTCTCTGCGCAAACTTGGCTAACGGCATGTTAAACTCAGCAAAGTCAACGAGAAGGAGTGCGTCGGGACGTTCCGCGCGGATACGCCGTTTCAAATACGCCTGTTTTCGTAGGAACATCGGCAGAACAGTGATAACATCGGCAAACCCCATAACAGCGGAGTCTCGGATGTGAAAGTCGAGTTCCACGGATGCCTTTTCCATCCGGTCACCGCCCATGCCAAACAACGTTATATCGGGACAGCGTGCCTTGAGTTGGTGTGCAACCTGAGAGGCGTGTAGGTCACCGGAAGGTTCTCCAGCAACAATCATAACTTTTGGCACAATAATCTCCGGATAGTTATCATACTCTGTAGTGAGAGCAAGGCGGTTTTTCTGCGAAAATCTTTCAGTTTTCAGAGTCTTCAGTTTGTAGCAGTTGCTTTACAGGTAACCGCTACAGAACTTCTCTTAACTGAAAACTGATCACCGATAACTGATAACTATTAAGGCATCATCCCCGGCACCTTCAGCCCATCGGTTTCATTGAAGCCGAACATCAGATTGAGATTCTGCACGACCGCTCCTGCGGCACCTTTACCGAGGTTATCAATCGCTGCCATTGCGATGATGCGGCGGGTCCGCGTATCAACTTCAAGTCCAACATCGCAATAATTACTACCGAGCACTGCCTTTGTCTCCGGGTATGTATCCGACGGAAGCACCCGAACAAACGGCTCGTTCTCGTAAAAGCCTGCGTATATGCTGAGGGCTTCTTGAGTGGACATCTCTTCTGTGAGGCGCATATAAACGGTACTGAGAATTCCCCGTGTCATCGGGACAAGGTGTGGTGTGAATGTCACGCGAATCGGTTCCGAAGCAACAGCCCCCAATTCCTGTTCAATCTCCGGCGTATGTCGATGTACACCGATGTTATAGGCGACAACGTTAGACTCTCGATTCGCATAGTGTGTATTTTCACTCGGCTTCGGACCAGCACCAGAGATACCTGACTTTGAATCAACAATGATGGAATCTAATTCCACAACCCCTTGAGCAACTAACGGCATCGCTGCAAGTATAGCACTTGTTGGATAACACCCCGGATTCGCTACAAGTTGGGCATCCCGAATCTTGGCACGATACCGTTCCGGCAACCCATATATCGCTTGCGGCATTAATTCTGAGCTTGTATGTTCAGTATGGTACCACGCCTGGTATGTTTCGGCATCCTCAAGTCGATAGTCTGCACTGAAATCCACGACGCGTAAGCCTTGCTTCAAAATTTTTGGAGCGAACGACATTGCCACTTTGTGCGGAACGGCGAGGACAACGGCATCTACTCTTTCTTTCAGGGAATCAAGGTCTAAAGGTTCAAATTTGGCAGATAGAAACCCGCGGAGATTCGGAAGGACACTCTCAATACACTGCCCTGCGTAGGTTTCGGATGTGCAGAGTGCCACCTGTAATTCACCTGGGTGGTTAACCAAGAAACGTAACAATTCGCTGCCGCTATATCCAGATGCCCCAACGATTCCAATCTTTATCATTTAAAACTCACCATGTATTTTTTATTTCGAGACTACAAATCATGCAGGAATTTTAGCACATTTCGAGGGTAATGTCAAATTAGGATGAAACATACAGACACTGCTGATGGCTGATGGAAACCGACAGCCATTCCAAAGAAATCAATTGACAGACCACCGTATACACGGTATAATAGCCATCAGTTATCGGCTATCAGTCAAGAGATATTCAGGGCAAAAAATAGTGTAACCGCCACAAGCATCTACTGACTGCTGACGACTGACAACTTATAAAAAAGGAGACTACTATGAAGTTAGCACGATATGAATTAAATGGAACAATCGGTTATGGCATCGTCTCAGGAGAGAATCTGAGCGTGCTATCGGGATGCCCGTTCGGTGAACATAGCGAGACAGGTGAGACCGTCGCGTTAGCAGAGGTCAAGCTTCTCGCACCGACAACACCAACAAAGGTGTTGGCTGTCGGTTTGAATTATCGGAGCCATTTAGACGGTGCTCCAGAACCAGAGAATCCTGAAATCTTCATCAAAACGCCTTCCTGTATCAACGACCCAGAGGGCAACATTGAACTACCTGATGGCGATGATGAAGTCCACGCAGAGGGTGAACTCGTCGTCATAATGAAGGAACGGACTCGGAAAGCGACACCGGAAGAAGCTGCTGCCAACATTCTGGGTGTAACCTGCGGCAACGATGTCAGCGCACGCACGTGGCAGAGCAACGACATGCAGTGGTGGCGCGCCAAAGCATCCGATACCTTTGGCCCCATCGGTCCCGTCATCGCTACGGACGTTGACTATACCGATGCCCAATTGGAAACCCGCATTAACGGCGAAGTCATTCAGAAGCAAACGACCGCAGACCTTATCTTCCCAGTGACGTCGGTTGTAAGCTTCATCTCACAGGCAATAACCCTTGAACCAGGAGATGCAATCTTTACCGGCACCCCCGGTACAACGAGCGCACTGAAAGCCGGCGATGTCGTTGAGATTGAGATTGAGGGGATCGGCGTTCTGAAAAATAACGTCGTGGCACAGTAACTTTTTTGCCGTTAAGGGTCCCCACTTGTTACGGAAAGGGCTTCAAACCTCGCTCCACTTCAATCAGGAGGAGAAAATGCTTTTCAGATATTTATCTCTTTTCCAATGCACCCAAGTTTTTCAAAAGGCGAAACTTGCTCTTAGAATTGTCGTGCCTTTGCTATGCTTCGGTATAACGATGCAGACCTCGGCAGTGCTATTGTTTCACGACGACTTTGAGAAAGATAAGATCGGAAGCGAACCCAGCAAATGGGAGGTCGGACACGACGGCAGCACAACAGCGAAAGTCGTTGCTGATCCGAAAAAGGCAAGTAATAAAGTTCTGTTGACTACCGACAAGGCATCTAATGCATCACGGCACGATGTCGGCGGCTCTATCTATGTCTTCGGTGACGCAGGCTGGGACGATTACGTCGCTGAATGGGATATGATGTTCCCCGATGATTTCTATATGGGTGTTGTCTTCCGCTTTCAGGATGGCGAGAAGTTTTACTTAAGCGATCGAAGGCAAGGTGGTAGAGATTACCACTTCTACAAACGCCAAGGGGGTTGGGCACAGGTCAAAGCCGGGATGGTGGAAAATAAACCCGAAATCTGGTATCGTGCACAACTGGTCCTCTCTGGTGATGAATTTACCTTCAAGTTGAAAGAACGGGACGACAAAACCCCATTTGACAAAGTCGATCCAGCGACGGAAGGTAAAGATGGAAATTTCAAGACGGGCAAGTTCGGGCACTATGGGCTCGTCTATCTTGATAACATTTTTGTCGGTGATGCCGTTGAGGATTTGGTTTTACCCGTTGAACCGCAGGATAAGTTAAGCACGACATGGAGCGCGATTAAAGATGCCTATTAAAGGTAGGCGTGCTAAGGAAATGCGTGGAAGGTTGGAAGGTCGGAAGGAAGTTCCCTCACATAGGATAGTTCTTTCCTCCTTCTATCCGGATGTTATCACCCGATTCACCTCAGCGAATCGCAAGGGAAATTAAAAATATGTCAACGTATATTGCCCACGGTGGAAAAGACACCGTCATCGCATCCGAAGAAAAACGCGCCTTACTGCACGAGGCACTCCTCAAGTTAGGTGGTATTCCAAAGAAGATCTTAGTAATTCCGCCGGATATAACCCGACTCCACTCAAACGCTGGCGAACTCACCCAAATCCTTTATGAATTGTGGGAAGCGGCAAACGGTACCACCTTTGACATCCTCCCCGCTATCGGCACGCATGCACCAATGACCGAGGAACAGATTGCCGAGATGTACGGCGATTTGCCAAAGGCGACATATCACGTCCACAACTGGCGGACGGGACTATACCACTTCGGTGAAGTGCCATCTGAAGTCGTGCAGGAGGTTTCGGGCGGCAAACTTGATTATAGCATCCCTGTCGCTGTAAATCGCCGTCTTGTAGAGGGGAAATATGAACTCATCATCTCCGTCGGACAGGTGATTCCACACGAAGTTATCGGTATCGCCAACGGATTTAAAAACATTCTTGTCGGTGCAGGGGGCGTTGAGATGATTAACAAATCGCATTTCCTCGGTGCTGTAGACGGTATGGAACGCCTGATGGGACGCACGGATACCTCTGTCAGAAGAGTGTTGAATTACGCGCATGCAAACTACCTAAAACAACTCGGCATTCTGTATGTTATGAGCGTTATGGATGCCGATGCTTCTGGAGAACGCGTGATGCGCGGTCTTTATGTCGGCGACGATGCCCAAACCTTTGAAACCGCTGCAGAATTGAGCAGAGCCGTTAATATGACCTTCTTAGATGAACCGCTATTGAAAGTAGTCGTCTATTTGGATCCGCGGGAGTTTAAAAGTACGTGGCTCGGTAACAAGGCGATCTATCGTACACGGATGGCGATGGCAGACGACGGCGAGTTGATTATCATCGCACCCGGACTCCGAGAATTCGGTGAGGACGCTGAAATCGACCGACTCATCCGAAAATACGGCTACCGTGGCACACCCGCGACGCTCAACGCGGTCTCAGAAAACCCTGAGTTGCAAGAGAACCTTTCCGCAGCTGCACACTTGATTCACGGTAGTACCGAGGGACGTTTCAGGGTCACTTATGCGACAGAACATCTCACGCAATCCGAAATCGAATCCGTCGGCTACGAGTGGGCACCTGTCAACGAAGTGCTCGCTGAATACAACCCCGAAACGCTTGTCGATGGGTTCAACGAAGGTGGTTTTTTCTATATCAGCGAACCCGGACAAGGGTTGTGGGCACTGTGCTCGCGATTCCGTGAGTAAATAAACTTTCATAGAAAGAAGGAGCGCAAGATGCAACCGTTCAAGATTATCGTTGAAAAACATACCGATGGCTATGTTGCCTACCCACTTGGATTGAAAGGTGTTGTCATAGGACAAGGCAATACCTATGAAGAAAGTGTTACGGATGTAACCTCTGCGATTCGGTTTTATATTGAGACTTTTGGAAAAGAAGAACTCGAAATTGAGGAACCTGCCTTGGATGTTTTTGTAACTGAAGTGAGTATCTGATTAATGCCGCGTTTTCCAACAGATGCCCCCAAAAACAGAGTTATTCGTGCGTTAGAGCGATTGGGATACCGTATAATTCGGGAACGGAATCATATTTGTATGGCACGTGAAAATCCGGATGGTAGTCGAAGTGTATTGGTTTTGCCGAATCATCGGCGCATTAAAGGCTCAACTTTGCGCCGAATTTGTACGCAGGCTGGAATTTCCAGAGACGCTTTTCTGGAAGCTTATCAACTGATATAAACTACCAGAACTATACAGTGCAAAATCGAAATCCACAGACAGTTCTCCAAGAAACAGGCATAAATAATACGGATGTCACCACCTGGGCACTACCAGAAGAGGCGATTGCCCGATTAGGACGCGGGATAGTAGGTCCGCTTGCATTTTCCCCAGACGGAAAATATCTTGCTGTCGGAACAAAGATTGGACTCTGGTGGTATGAACTTGCCACGATGAAGCCCGGCGCACTATGGGAAACAGAACGCGGGATGCTCTCCGCCCTTAAATTTTCATCGGATGGCGCGCTGTTTGTCACCGGCAATTCGGATGGTGGGGTTAAAATTTGGGATGTGCAAAACCACCGTTGCCTTATGGAAAAGCAACGGATGGGTCGATTTGATCGGGCTTCCGTTCTCGTTTTTTCACCCGATGGGCAATGCTTAGCCTCCTCTGGTGGAAAATACGATGCCGTTTACGTCTGGCACCTCAAAACCGGCGAACAGGTCGCAAAGTTCACTGTTGACGAAGAACTACAGCCGCCCCGCTATCGGCCTCCTGTCATTCCCCTTGCCTTTTCTCCAGATGGAAAGAGCCTCATAGGTGCAACCCCCGAAAACACCTTTTCAGTCTGGGATATCGAAACAGGTGAACGTCGTGCTCATCTCACCGGACATTCGGCTATAGTGATTTACCTGCTTTTCTCACCGTGCGGTGAGTTCCTAACCTCGGTGGATTGGGATGGCGGTCTCCACAAGTGGGAAGTTGATAAACTTACCACTAAAGACCCACAACCTATTATCACATCAATGCCAGAGGCGACAAAATCGGTGGACTACACCTATTCAGCTGAGGGTGTTTTGCTTGCTGCGACAACTTCTGGAACGACTATTACCGTTTGGGAGGTGGAACGTAACAGAAAGGTAGCGACCTTAACGCATAAAGAGATTATTTGGAGATTCCATTTTTCACAGACGGGCTCGCAGTTAGTTATTGGCGGTCCAGACACATTTCAAACTTGGAACATCGGGGATCCCGCGCCTCAACCGCCTGCTATCCGGGACCACTATTCTGTGTGCGGTTCGGTAAAATTCTCGCCGGATGGGCAGACGCTGGCTGTGGGGTATTGGTCAGGTGAGATTCATTTACGGGACGCTCAGGAATTGGAACTGCAAACAATATTCAGGTGTGAAGGTCTTAGGGGGATCCGTTCCATCGACTTTTCACCCTGTGGCAACAAATTGGCAGCCACCTCTTCGGATAAGATTGTAAGAGTGTGGAATCTCGAAGAACCAGAAGCACCACCGATTGAACGTGCTGGACATCAAGCGTCGCTCTCTGCCGTTGCCTTCTCCCCAAAAGGCGATCTATTGGTAAGCGCGGATGTTAACGGTGCTTTAGGCATCTGGAATGTCGAACACGACTATGAACTTCAAATGTTTACGGAAGAGACGGATTGGATCTGGTCAATCGCCTTTTCACCTGACGGAAAGCACCTTGTAAGTGCACATGAAACAGCAGAAAAAGCTCAGTTATGGGATATTGAGAACGGTGAACAAATCGCTGAACTCTCCTCAAACCGACCCCGAGATGCTACTAAATATAAAGGCGACGATCACCAAATTCAGAGGATACTCCGACATCTGGAGAAAGGTTTGGTGGATAAGCGTACCCCAAAAGCAATTGCATTTTCGCCCGATGGCACCCTGATTGCGGGCGATGTACTGGGGCAAATTCGGTTGTGGGATACTACAACTTATGAGATCCGTATGGTGATATGTTTGCCATTCGGATGCGGGAGAGCTGAAGTGTTAACCTTTTCTCCGTGTGGACGGTATTTGGTTTCAGGCGCATCGTGGTTAAACACTGATAAAGTATCCATCCGTTTGTGGGATGTCACCACCGGCGAAAACATCGCCACCTTCTGGAGCCATCCGACCGATATTCAGTCGCTTGCCTTTTCACCGGACAGTACACTTTTAGCGAGTGCAAGTTTTGACGGGACCATTCTGTTATGGGATATGAAGCCTTATCTCTCATCTATTGACACACATTGAACTGGTAACTAAGCAAGTAGTTCCGGCAGTTCAGATAAACTCTGAATTGTCTCTTCCCATCTGCCAGTCTGTGTGCCGTCTCGGTCAAGCAATATGGGACGAATCCCTACACCTTGTGCCCCGACGATGTCCGCTGCGTATGTATCCCCGACATGCACAACTTCCGCCGCCGAAACACCAACCGCTGCGAGTGTATAGTTGAAGATAGGCGGATCCGGTTTCTCAGATCGGACGCGTGCATCATGAGAGGCAACGATAGCATCAAAATAGTCGGCGATCCCCAACCGTTCGGTGAGCGGGTCCAAGGGTGTATCCCAATTGGAAACTATCGCTAACTTGAAACCTGCGTCCCGCAGATGCTGAAGCGTCGGAACGACATCATCGTAAAGTATAGTACTGTTCGCTGCAAAAAACGGATGTCCAGCAAATTGTAACAGTTCCCACGCAATCTGTTCTACATGATTCCCAATCCCGACTTCTCTTATAAATTCGCATTCTCGCATCATCACGGTTATCGACGATTCCAGCAGAGAATAATCGGCAGTAGGAGCGGATGCCGATGTACTGACAAAGAGGCGTTCCATCGCTGTTTCAAAGCGTTCCCAATTGATTTCAACGCCATACCGCGCTGCGATTTTCCGTAGGCTCCTTTCAAACGATTGTTCTTCGTGAACAAACAGGGTCTTGTAAAAATCAAAGAAAACAGCTTTTACCAATTTTTAATTTTCCTTGCGGGGGAGCGACGGCGTTAAGATTTTTCCGTGCGTTTCCGAAATCTGAAGAAACACCCAAGCAAAAACCCTGCGCCGTTGTTGCAGGCTACAGGTTCTGTGTGAAACATTAGTCGCGACCAGAAAGCAGTTCGGGTAATTCAGATAGGCTTCGGATTGTCTCATTCCATCTGCCGGTTTGGGTGCCATCTCGGTCGATGAGTATTGGACGAATGCCTACGTTTTTTGCGCCGATGATATCCGCTTCGTAGGTATCGCCAACATGGACGGTTTCCTCTGCCGAAACGCCGACAGCTGCGAGCGTATAGTTGAAGATGTATGGATCCGGCTTTGCGGAGCGGACGCGTGTATCGTGTGAGGCGACGATTATATCAAAATAGTGTGCAATGCCGAGCCTTTCGGTAAGCGGGTTCAAGGGTGTATCCCAATTGGAAACTATCGCTAACTTGAAGCCAGCATCTCGCAAATATTTAAGCGTCGGGACAGTGTCATCGTAGAGGGTAGCGGCACTTGCAGCAAAGAGCGAGTGTTCGGATTGGAGCAGTTCCCACGTCACCTGTTCTACATGTTCTCGTACGCCGAGTTCTCGGACAAACTCACAATAACTATCAATGATCTCTTGCATCGTTCCAAGAAGTGAGTGCGTGGTAGGATCAGAACCTGACGCATCCGCATAGAGGTTCCCGCGTGCCGTGTCATAGCGTTCCCAATCAATTTCACACGCATACCGGTCTGTGATTTTTTGGAGTCTGGGTCTAAGTGATTGCCCCCAAACGCCCAACGTCTGGTAAAAATCAAAGAAAACTGCCTTTATCATAATTTTTTGCGCGTTTCCCATTAGATGTAGCGCGTCGGATCGGGGATGCCTGCCTCTTTAAAGCCTTTCTTTCGGAGCAAGCAGCTATCACAACCCCCACATGCCCTGCCCTCTGTGTCAGGATCGTAGCAACTTAAGGTGAGACTATAGTCAACACCGAGTGCTGTGCCGATTTGGATGATCTCCGCCTTCGTTTTATCAATAAGCGGTGCGCGAATTTTCAACTTTGTTTTCCCTTCAACACCGGCTTGTGTGGCAAGATTTGCCATCGTTTGATAGGCATCTATATATTCAGGACGACAATCTGGATAGCCACTGTAATCAATAGCGTTAGCACCGATAAAAATAGTATCCGCGCCGAGGGTTTCAGCATAAGCGAGTGCGTAGGAGAGAAAAATCGTGTTTCGGGCTGGGACGTAAGTTATCGGTATGCCACCCTCCATTTCCGTATCAGAACGGTTCTTTGGAACTTCAATATCTGCAGTCAATGCGGATTTTCCAAAGGTACGAAGGTCGATGTCAACGATTATATACCGTTTCACACCCATTACCTTTGCGACGTTTTTTGCACACTGTAACTCCACCGTGTGTCGTTGACCATACTGAAAACCCATGGCGTAGGTGTCATAACCTTCATCGCGCGCAATAGCGAGGGTTGTTGTTGAATCTAAGCCGCCACTCAGTAAGACGACCGCTTTTTTAGACACTGGTTTTCTTCCGAAAAGAAGCGAAAAGTTGACAAGTTTGCAAGTGTTCTAAAGTTCTACAAGTTATGTTCGATGTCACAATCTAACTTTAGTCCACTTTAGCGACACCTTACAACTTTCCGCTTTTTTAATTTTTCTCTACTCCCGTTCAAACTCCAATTTCGCGAAACGGAGGAAGATACCGCCACCCGGTCTGGCAAGAGGACCGTTGATCGCCAAACACGCGAGGACATGTTTCGCACCCGGTTCCGCGCTTTCCGTAACAACGACGCGTTGGGGGGTGTTGAAGCCGGAGGCGGCACCACGTCCCGACTCTCCAAAAGCCAAGTCGATTTCGCCATCAACCCAGACTTCGCCGTAGTCGTCAATACATGTATGGAACCACACCTGTGAACCGGCGATCGAAACGCCATCAACTTCCTCTGGAAGTGTCACGGTAATCCGATACCAGCCGAAACAGAGTCCGGATAAAATAATTTCTTGGATATCCTCACAAACAGGCCACCCTGAGTCATCATAGTCAGCGAGACGGGCAGACACTTCTTCCAACCGATCGACCAAGCCCCCGTTCGGTTCACCCGGGACAAGCCCCTCGCCAAAACGCCACTGGGCATCCGTAAGTTTAAGATGTTCTGCATTTTCTAAATCAAGTTCTGCAATAACCATTATGCTTTCCTTCGTTTTGTAGTCGCGGCTTTCAACCGCGGTTTTTGTGATACGGTGCGCGCACATAAAGCGCACCTCGTGATTTATGAGAGTAAGTGGTAATCTGCCTTGCAAAAGGCACAAACTAAACGAAAACGGAGCGAAGACCTAATTGTTAGAAGACCAAAGCCTATAGGCAATACCTGTTGAAAAAATCAGAGAAATTCCTGCGACAATAAATGGAACTTGAACAGAGATATTCATCAGAAAGCCGCTTGCGACGTAACCGAGAAGAAATCCGCTACTCCACGCCAAGTGCGTGAGACCAACCCCATGCCCTTTCTCGTGGGGTTCGGTAAATTCATTGATAAACCTCGGAATCGTTGTCGAAAGGGACCACGCTGCACCTGCACCGAGGACCCCGAAAACTTCCAGGGCAATTAATGAGTCGTGAAAGAACGCCACGCCAAAAGCGAGGAGTGTAACGATTACGTTCGCCACGAGCGCAGGCGCGCGATGTCCAATCCTATCGCATATTCTACCGACAGCCAATTGGCACCCGAAAGCGAACAGTAGACTCACCGCGCCGTAATAACCTGTCGCTTTAACGCCAGCGATGCGCGCGATCAAGATCGGCATCAGTAGGTTCACAGAGCCCCAATAATACGTCGGGAAAACTCGTAAACCGATCAGCATCTGCATGTTCCGCCGCCGACTCAGGTTTAGATACGCTTCAATATTAAGGGCTGATTTCCATATCCCACCTTGTTCCCGCCGCCTATTGGAAGACCGCTGCATCAACCGGGGCAAAAAGAGGCATGCCCCCACAAACAACACGCCGGATAGAATGATCGCACCGATCCCGAAAACCCTATAGTCGATACGATCTATGACCTCGCCTGCGATGGCACTCCCGACTGCACCTCCAACAGTCATGTTGATAAAGTACAGTCCCGTCGCCAACCCCAATCGGTCTGATGGCACAGCACTGATGAGGTAGGTTTGTCCACCCGCAGTTTTGAACCCGGATGCGATGCCTTCGTAGCAGAGGATACCCCAGATAAATAACGGCGTTTCTGTCGTGAAAAGCGCGCCTACGACGACCGCGCCTGTCACCCCAATGAGTATCGTCGGTTTCCGTCCGAATCGATCACTGAGTGTTCCGCCGATCAGTGCTGAAATACCACCGAGTCCGATAGGCAAAGCACGTAACAACGCTGCGAACAGGGCAGTCTCTTCTAAAATCGTCTCCGCATAGACCGGAAATAGCATCTGGACGGGTCCTGTTACCAACCCGACAACAAATACAATGGCGCAGAGAAGAATAAATCCGCGAGTCCACATGCTTTGTTAAAAGTAGCGTATCAGACTGTCTGTAATATTTGGTGCAGCGGTGCCGAGTCCGCAAGCACTCGTTGCTCTCATGACGGCTCCAATTTCCGAGATGAGTGCTTCCGAATTCGGGTCCAACGGCGCGGACAAAAGCTCCGTCAATCGATGTGTCCCGATACGACAGGGAAAACATTTCCCGCAAGATTCCTCCGCAAAAAATTCCATCGCATTGCGGGCGACATCGAGCATATCTCGCGTGTCATCGAAAACCATGATTCCCGCCGCCCCAAGCATCGCACCCACCTTTTGAAAACTCGGTTCATCAATAGTAATGTCAAAGTCAGCTGCAGCGATAAACCCACCTGATAACCCTGCTGTCGTAATTGCTTGAATTACGCGTCCGTCCGGTGCCCCACCTGCCCACTCATAAAGAAGCGTCTTCAAGGGAAGTCCGAACGGGACCTCGTAATTCCCTGGTTTCTGAACATCGCCAGAGAGGCTAATAATCTTTGTGCCTGCCAAGTTTTCATCACAGCTGAGATTCCTATACCATGCTGCGCCGTGCCGTATAATTTGCACAGCGGCGGCGAGCGTCTCCACGTTGTTCACAGCAGTGGGTAGGTTCTCAAACCCATGTGTCACTGGGTAAGGCGGACGGTTCCTTGGAAACGGATGCTTCCCTTCCAGACTGTTCAATAGCGATCCCTCCTCGCCGCAGACGTAAGCCCCTGCCCCGCGTCGGATATAGATATGAAAGTTAAAATCCTTACCGAGGATAGCATCACCGAGTAATCCCGCTTTTTCTGCTTCCGCAAGTGCCTGTTCAAGTATCTTTAAGGTTTCTGGATACTCATAGCGAAGATAGATAAAGCCGCGTGTCGCGCCTGTCGCGTAGGCGGCAAGCACCATTCCTTCAATCGCAGCGTGTGGGGCATAGTCGAGGATAACCCGATCTTTGAAACAGCCCGGTTCACCCTCATCTGCGTTGCAGACGATCGTTTTCGGTTCACCTGGAGCATTCAAAACCGATTCCCACTTCATGCCTGTTGGAAATCCGGCCCCACCCCGACCTGCGAGTTGACTCTCCTTGAGCGTCTCAATTACATCTGTTGGTGCAAGTGTTGTTACCGCGCGCGTCAACGCTTCATAGCCACCGGTACGTCGGTAGCCTGTTAGTGTATTGCGTCCGGGTTCGCGAATTTCGGCGAAGATACATTCTTCGCCATCGCCGGGGTATGGTGGGGGTAGAGGGGAGGGTTGTACAGAGAGGGAGTCCACTTGCTTCCCAACGAATACCTGATGTCCTCTCAGCACAGGGACGCAATCGTCGCACCTTCCAGCACAAGGCATTTCGGTCGCGCCTTCGGCTTTGAGTGACTCAAGGATTTCCAGTCCGCCTTGCAACCGGCAAACAGGTCCGGTACAGACGCGCGGTGCGTCCTGTCCTGGAGCCTCACGCGCAAAATGGTGGTAAAAGGTTACGGTGCCAAAAAGCTCAGCGAGCGGGATCCGAAGTCCGACTGCGATGTCGCGAAGGACTGCCTCTGAAATAAACCCGTCTCGGTCGTGGAAGGCGTGTAGCAATGACAGCAATGGCGCGGGTTCATCACGCCACTGGGCAATCACTTCTCGATTCGTCGGGGCTGCCATTCATCTCTCCAATGTTATGAGAAAAAGAATAATTTCTTTATGAATCCTATCAATTTTTTTGCTTCATGTCAACATCTTTTAACGATTATGTCTGGTTGGTATCCCCGTCGTCTATTATTCAGGAATATCCACTTTGAACGGGTCTATGCGTTCATTCAACGCCTTCCGTTGTCCGTGGTCGCGGCTCTCAAGTTCGTGAAGTGCTTCTGGGATTTCGTCCTTATGGGCATCAAACGGAAGCCACCGGGACGAGTCGGCGTGATGAAACTGCTTCGCATAGACCCAGCGTAAGAACACCGTCATTCGGGGATAAGCCTCATGATTCCATCGTCTCCCAGCGTGTCGCGTGTTCGGCAGAAACACGATGAAGTCGCCAGCGTTTACTGGGATATTGTGGACCATCGGTGGTGGATCGTCCATTGTGATGTGCTCGGGATACTGGAAGTTGGATTTGTGGCTTCCGGGAATGCAGGCAAACCCGTTGCCGGGTGGCACATCGACTAACGAAACCGAGAGATTGAAGAAACTTGCGAAGATTTCATCGTTGGCGACTTGGTATTGATGGTGTGGACTTCTAAACCAGCCTTTATGCCCGCCGTGTAGTTCCAAACCGTCTGCATTGGGATAGCAGATATTCGCGACGACATCGAAAACCCGCGGATAGTTCCCCGTCAATGCCGTTGCGACGCGCAGGATTTCTGGGTTCAAGATGAGCCGTTGGAACGCTTCATGACCGTAATGCATGTTATAGACCCACCACGGCTTTCCCTCTGGCGCGTTGATTCGCATGGGGTGCTTGAAATCTGCCTCATCCCATTCGTACCACGCAAACATCTGTGCTTTCATCAGCTCAACATCCGCTTCTGGCACAGCGTCGCGCACAACAAAATAGCCGAGTAGATCAAGGTACCACTTCTCTTCTTGCGTTAGCATAGCTCTTCTCCCTTTTCGATCTTTTCGAGGATCCGTTTGGCGAACCCCTTTTCGCTGCGTTGGACCGACTCCAACTCGTATTGATCGTCAGAAATGCAGTGGCGGTGTACTTCTATGGGTAGGTTATAGTTTTCGTTGAAGTAGAAACTGAATTGATACCGATTGAAGACGACTCGGCGTGGATAATCAACCTTCCAAAATTTTGCGCCGTGCATCAGTCGAGACGAGAAAATAAGGCAATCTCCCGCCTTTAATTCAAAAGTAATGGCGGGTGCCCATTCGTTGTCAATATCAATCGTCGTCGGCAGTTTAATTTGTGATTTATGTGTGCCGGGGATGCACATAAAGCCGTTGTCCTTCGGCACATCGACGAGTGTTATAGCGGTGTTGACGTAATTACTATAGATCTGTCCGCTCCTAGCTTGGTAGTCGTTGTGTGGATTGTGGAATCCATCGGGGAAGTCAAAACCGCTGGTATCGCGGTGAAGTCTCTCTTTCTCATTCTCAGAGATAGGACGTTGCCTCTGTAAAACGAGAGCACAGTTGAAGAGCCTTGGGCGATTCCACATCAGACCCATCACAATCCGCATCACTTTTTCATTGAGGGATAACCGCTCGAAAATCCGATCACCGTACTGAACATTGTTCAACACGCCGCTGTATTCATCTTGGGTGACATTCACCGGTTCAGGCACGGTTTCAGGGTGTGCAAACCATCCGTTTGCTATCTCAAGCATCCGTCCTACCTCTACTGGTGAAATCACCTGCCGAAGCACGAGATAGCCAAATAAATCATAGTGCCATTTCTCCTCTTCCGTTAGTGTAGAAGGGAGATCAATAGCACTGTCTTCACCGCGAATTAGCATACTGTCTCCTATTCCAAATCAAACACAAATTGGTAGTGTATCCACCTATAGTGTTTCATTTTTTCCCTAAACCTTGTCTTACTGTATCGGTAATTGCATAATCTACGACAAACTGTCGAAGTGCTGCCTTCACTTCATCGGGCTTTTCTATCCAAGGATAGTGTCCTGATTCGGGAATCGATGCAAACGTACCACGAGGTAGTTTAGCGGCGAGTGTTTCTATAAAGGGACTCGGACGAGGATCACAGGCTCCATGAAGAAAAAGAACTGGCATAGGCAAACTGTAAACGGATTGCTGAAATTTTGGATCTGCGGTGTACCTCTTCCAGTCCGCGCCGACTTTTTCGTTCGCTTCATTGCTCACAGGATATTCATCAAAACTTGGAAGATCGTCAACTCGATTTGGGTCAAATACGTCCGTTTTTCCGCTCAAAGTGCGAAGTCTGTCTAATATCTGTTCCCCATCAGCACCTTCAGCCTGTTCTCTTTGTGCGCGCAGACGTTGATATTCTTCACGCTCTGATTCGCTCAGTGCAGTTAACCGATTTTTGCGATACTCCTCGTGCCATCGCGGATCAATACCTGTGCCTGCAATGTGAAGAACGGCTATCGTCCGCGCTGGAAATCTGACTGCATAAGCCAAAGCAAGTCCCGCTCCCCACGAATGACCCCCAACAATCCAACGTTCAAAATTGAAATGTTTTCTCAATCCTTCTAAATCATTGACAAATGTGGATACATCGTAAGGACCTACAGGTTGTGAACGTCCACTTCCACGTTGGTCGTATCGGACTACTTGACATAAATCAGAAGTCATATCGGCAACAGGAGCAAGATAATCATAACCACCGGGACCTCCGTGGCAAAGCACCATCGGTATCCCTTCACCTTGAATAGCCGTCCAAAGCCGAATATCATTAATCTGAAGTATCTCTTCTTGGGACATTCCTCACCTTGTCTAACACTTAATCGCAGCGAAAGTGGTTTATACGGTTTAACACCACCCCAAATTTTGAATTCATAATTCCATCGGATAGACAGACTGAACTTGGTGTAACTATACGGCGCAATTGAACTATTGTCAACTGGAATTTATGGTATCAGTTTGATTCTTTTATTGATAATCTTGGTCAAATTTGCTATCATGGCAACAATTGAAATGTGATAAGCGTGATTCAGAGGGTATCTGCTAATTTTTCACATCACTATTTAACCAGACCCTTTGGATTTTAACCCGAACTGAAGATGGAGGCAATCATGAAACCGAAACGTTTAAATTGGCGAGCCACTCAAACAGGCTTTATCCTCCTCTGTACTTTCATCTTAATTATCAGGGTGAAAGCGCAAGTCGTTACAGACGGCTTAGTGAGTTATTACACACTCGATAAAGACGACATCGCTGGCGATACGGTCAAAGATGTCGTCGGCGGTAAGGATGGAACAGTCGTCGGTGAACCGAAATCCATTGAGGGTCATCTCGGAGACGCGCTTGATTTTGGCGGACAACCGGATTGTGTGGAACTGCCGAGCATTTTCAAAATCGGGGAGAATCCAGCGTCGTATGAAGCCTGGTTTTTGAAAACCCCTGACAGTCGTGTCGGTTGGCAGTACATCCTGACAAATAAAACGAATTTCTTCGATCATTTCTTCCGGCTCGGTTTTAATCAGAACACCGGGCAGCTTCGATACTATACCGAACAAGCCAACAACGTCAGAAAAGCATGGATAACCGATGAAGATTACGCCGATGGCAAATGGCACCATGTGGTGGCGACACGCGAAGACGATAACGCAAAAATGTATGTCGATGGCGTTCTCGTCAAAGAGGATGAGTCAATGTCCGGCGACATAGGCGGCGGTGAAACGAACTGGTACATCGCTCAAGATGGCAATACCGATGGGTACTTGATAGGTGCGGTAGACGAAGTGCGCATCTATAAGAAAGTGCTGGCACTTGAAGAAATCAAGCAGAACTTTGCGTCACAGGGCTTAGCTGTCCAGCCCACCGGGAAATTAAGTCTTACCTGGGGGCGGATTAAAGCCGCGCAATCTCATCCTTAAGGAAACAGATCATGAAAGTAGATCCACAACAACTTATTGATGATGGCTATATCGTGCTACGACAGGTTGTCCCGCCCGATCAGTTGGAAGGGCTGAGGACGAGTTTTGAAACCCTCGTTGAGAAGCAAAAAAAGGTCTGGGCACGGGAACGAAAACCGGACGAAAAGCCGGGTGGCGTTTGGACAACGAGTGCACAACCGAGAGTATTTTTTGATGAGGTCGTTGACGCAGCAACTACCAACACCATCGAATTCTGCCTGCATGAGAACACGCTCGGTGTGAGCCAGCAACTCATGAGGGCACCCGAAGCGGCGATCACACTGATGGCACTGATGTGTAATCCGGTGCAAGACCACGGTCCCGCCAGTTGGCATCGTGACATTGATCCAACAGGACAAGCACCCCTCAAAGGGATGCAGATGGATTATGTTAAAAACGGACCAGGCTATGTCCAATGGAATATACCGCTTTATGACGATAGCGTGTTCTGGCTCGTGCCAAGGAGTTATTGCCGTCCAAACACGCCAGAGGAGCATCAACATCTATTGACCCGCGCACAGGAACCGATGCCCGGCGGGATCCCGATTAAACTTTCAGCAGGCGATGGGGTTGTCTATAGCCACATGGGTTTGCATTGGGGCAGCAACTATAGCACAAAATTGCGACGGACTGTTCACCTTGGCTATCGCGCTTTCGGTGGGGATTCGTATCCAATCGTTGATCATTTTTATTGGAATCTGGAATTCACCCAGTACCTTCCGGCTGAGGCTCGCACCCGATTTGAACATTTTTTCCAACTTCACCAGCAGCAATCCGATGTGATTGAGACCACCTTTCACGCCATCTGTAACAAGGACGCTGACGGTTTTCAAGATGGGTTGGCGAAGTTGCACCCCGGCGAAGAGGAACGCATGGTCGCAGTCGTATTCCTCTCAAAGTTAGCGGTCAAGGTTCGCAAACTCAAAGACCCTGAAGTCAGTAAACTTCCCATTGAAGAGCGCATCGCGGAAATCTCCGCACATCGACTCAACTTCCATCTCTATGAGGATTTCGCCCGTCGTTTTTCCGCCGAAGATGCCGAAAGTATCTGGCAACGGTTCTCAACGCTATACGAGAAAATCGAGACAGAGATTGCCCGGTCTGTTCCGGACAGAACATCCCGTGTGATGCGCTATCAATTAACAGACATGCCAGCGAATTTCGAGGTGGAAGACTTTATTCAGAGCTGGTAGAAACATAAAATAATTTTCAAACGACTTGCGTCAATCAGATGTGTCCGTCGCACAAGAGGTATGCGACTTACGCCGGCAGATTGAACAACTTCATCGTGAAGCGAACAGGAGTTAATCATTGACACAAAATCGAAGTGTAATCATCAAAATTGAGGCGGGTTCGGTCAATCGACAGAATGACCTCGTCCGCTTGCGTTTCAAGCCGAAACGTTACTTTCCCGATTGGCAAGAAGGAACTTCAGCACTTGCGATGTCCATAACTGATGCAGACGGTCAGGTCTCCGGTGAGGATGTCCCCTGTCAATTCGAGCCGACGCTACGCGAGCTTGCATGGCAGACAGGCGAACTTCCGGCGGGGACATCAGCACATTACGCGATCCGACAGATCAACGAGCCGTCCCCCAAAGTCCGTTATCAAATCGAACAGAAACCCGCGCATCTGCTCATTTCTGCCGATGACGCTGTATTCGCACGATACAACTTTCTTGGTGTCTGGAAACCTTACTTTTGGCCCATCAATGCGAATCATGGAACTGTGGTCCGCGGGGCTGGCGGTGGCGACCATCCGCATCACACAGGACTTTACCTCGCCTACGGAGGGCACGGTGAAGGTGGGTCTGCGAATATCTGGTCTGATTGGGATGAGCCACCTTATGGTCCCTGCGGGAAAATGTTGCACCAACGCTTTGTCCGAATCACTGAAGGGAACGTTTACGCTGAATTTGTCGAAGACCTGATCCATGTCAAGGGAGATGGTGAAGTTATCATGACAGAGACGCGGACCGCGCGGGTATGGTATGCGGAGGATACGCGGCGATTTCTGGAAATTACGCACGAAACAACACCGCCACTGGATATCGGTGATCGGCAATTTCTCTGTGTTGCGCGTTTGAATCCGTCAATGGGTATCCCAGAGAAAGGGCACGTTGAAAATTCTGAAGGACAGATTGGCAGGACAGCGGTGCATCATCAACGCGCGCGGTGGTGCGATTTAGGCGGCACAGTGGGAGATGGCGTGGACGGTATCGCCCTGTTTGATCACCCAGAAAACGCTGAACATCCGGGCTTTTTCGGGGAAATCGCTGTACCGGAACAGATGAGCATCCTCCACCATCCGCCTGATGAATTGGAAGGTGACCGTTTCCGCTTGCGATTTGGGGTTTATGTCCACGAAGGTATTACGCCGGAGGCAGATGTCGAACGGCATTATCAGTGCTACATAAATCCGGTGCAGGCGGAAGTTTTGAAGGACTGAGAACTGTAGGCAATAACAGCAACAAGCAGACCTTCGCCAATTCACGCCGGCCGCTTTCGGTGTTTGACATCCAGTTCGCGAAGAAGTGCCAAAGTGTCTTCAAACGACAGTTCACCGGTTGAAGCTGTGTGTTCGAGATAGTCGCGCGTCTTGTCGTTGAATACACTATAAAAGGCGCGCGCCTCAGGATCAGGATGATCTCGCCAAAGTTCGACAGGTATGATCGAATCCTCGCTTAAGTACCGACGGTTCGGATGCCCGTAATAGACTTGCACCGTCTTGCGTTCTGCCTGAGTAGGACGGGTCGTAGCAGTGTGTAAAACACCGATGTTGAAGAGTATCGCTGTCCCGGCGGGACCGTACAAATCGACAATTCCACCATGCGCCAACTGCTCGTCTGTTTCGAGAATCTCAGCGTCCACCGATTCCGGTGATAACGAGAAACAGTGCGTCGTTTCATCAACATCGGTCAGATACAGCATCAACTGCATGAACCCGATGCGCAATGGATGTTCAAGCCAATGTCTCGGACCATCCCGATGCCAGCCGCGATTCAGTTCACCATCGTACGGTGCCATGTGTCGGATGCAGACTTCTGAAAAGCAAGGGGCATTGCCCATCAGTGTGTGTAGGCAATCCATGACGATCGGATGCCGAATCACATCGTCGAATTCAGGTGAAGTCAGAAGGGCATCGCAATTCACGGTCTGGTAATGTCCAATACGATACCAGTGATCTTCAACTTCAGTGCGGTCCCGATCAAAACTATGAACAAAATGCGCAACCTCGGCATCGCTCAGAATCTTACCGAGCGAGACGTAGCCATTTTCTTTAAAAAACGCATAATCTTCTGGCTTCATGTAATTTTCCTCGCCTCGATTCTTTAGACCGCTCCTACAGCAGTCCATGGGTTCACTGTTTTGGGGTTTTGCAGCGCATCTGCAACTGCTACCGATTCGCCTGTAATCGTCGAATTCGGGCGGGCGTGTCGTCACCCTGGATCTCTGAGGAAAGAATCCGTAGGTTCCGATCTTCAATCGGTAGTTCCACTTTTACACCACCACGGCGATGCGATTCTCGGAGTGCGACAGCTACCTCTAACGCGGCACGTCCGTCTTCACCTGAACATTTCGGAGAGGTTCCGTTCTCAATGGCGTTAATGAGGTCCTCAACGATTGTGATGCCCATGCCTTGCATTCGCACGGGGATCGGGAATGGACACTGCGCAGGCACACCGCGTCCACGCCGTCCACCCGGGATCACACGAATCAATTCAAACGTTTCGGCATTGTTGACAGAACGGATACGACCGGTCGTGCCGATGACATCAACCTCCCAAGGTGCTGCACCACACGACGTGCTGCGGAGATACGCACGAACTCCGTTATCAAAAACGAGATAGCCGTTTCCCTGCAGGTCACTTTCACCCGCAGCGGCTTCATCGGATTGCATCTCACCGAAAACCCACTCTACATTCCCACCTGCCATGTATCGCAGAATATCAATGGCGTGGCTGCCGTTATGCGAAAGTCCACACTGTGCATAGACTGTCACCTGAAGCACATCACCGATTTCGCCCTCGTCAATGAGTTTCCGGGCTTCACTAAAGAAAGGGTTCCAGCGTCGCGCACAATTGATCGCCAATGCAACCCCTTCTGCTCGGCAGGTATCCACCATCTCATCCGCCTCAGCGAGACTGAGCGCAATCGGCTTTTCTGCCCAGATTGCCCTGACACTCGAACGCGCCACATCTTGCACGATAGTAGACCGGATGCGTGCTGTCGTGCAGACACTGACGATGTCCAGATTTTCCTTCTCCAGCATTTCACGGTAATCGCTGTAGATATGCTCTGACCCCAATCCCCACCGCTCGCCGAAAATCGCTCCCTGTTCGGTGTGTAGATCGGCACCCGCAGCCAGCTCCACATTCGGTGCAGCGCGGTAAGTTGGACCGTGGCAATAGGGTAAGAAAATTGATCCGCCTTGCGTGATTTCATCGTCGAAGGTGCTGCCCATACGTCCTAAACCGATTACACCTGCTCGATATGTTGTCATCTTGTTTCCCTCCAAGAGAGTTGTGTTAAATGAGAAGAGTTTTGACAGTGATATGTTTATGGGACAGCATCTGCATTTAGCACAGCATCTGGCCCACGGATACCATTTTGTGCCAATATCTGAAGATATTTACCCTTTTTCACGCTTGAAGCAGTTTTTCCGGTAGAAATCCAATGATAGGTACTCTGACCCTCCAAATCTTCAAGGCTTGGCGCAGAAAGTTTACGCCACTGCTTTAACCACTCTAATTTCGCTACAATTCTTTTCACTTCGCCAGTGCTCCCCGCCGGATGGATTTCTATGTAATAGACCCGATCTTTATAGCCAAATACATAATCCCATCGAGGTTCAGTCGGATAACGCTCTCTGAGACAAGTGTCTATATCAACACTACCTTTTAGGTCGCGCGATGCGTTGCATCTTATTTGATTTCTATCTTGTCGCTTTAATGCCTGTAACCCATTTTTCAGGCATTCGGCAATTTCGGGCGTACGCCCAACAGCATCGGCAAAATTCACAGATCACTCCCCGAGACAGCCTCTGTGACAACATCAGCAGACTTCGTACTAAATAGTGTAAGACCACCCCAATCCGATACTGCTTCATCTGGATCTTCAGCGTCTAAGGTTGAAATGTCTTTGACGTTCACAACACTCTCCTGACGAGAAAAATAATAGGTTTTGAAAGTTTTTTCACTCAAAATTGTCTCCGTGAGGTCTTTGGAATAGACATTTGCATTCAAATCCAACAACTGTCTTAACCGTGTTGGAGCAGAATTTGACTTAGCAATAAATCGAATCGCCCAAATAAGTTCTAAAATTTGGGATGAATGCGTAGAAACGATGACTTTGTAGCCTCGCCTTAGCAGCTCCAAAAAAATAAGAAGCAGTGCTGAGATCGCTTGGGGATGTAAGCCCATTTCCGGTTCTTCAATAATAACCCAGTTGAGGTTATTTTTTTTTGCCGCGCCGCCTGATGGCATTAACTGGGACAATCCCATCAAAAGCGGTACAAATTCTCTCTGCCCAGTAGACCAAACCATAAACGGCAGTTGGCTGCCCGCCATGTCTAAGACAATCCGTTTACGTAAACCTGAACGATCCAATTTAACCTTAGCCCCACCAAAAATACTTTCCCCAATTGCATCGCGGACGACTTTATTCAAGCGACCTACCTGCGGGAAAATAGTATCTTCACTGGTAACTAATTTCATTTCCACCAATCGTCGTAATTGTTCACTGAATTGTTTAATAACGTATGGGTCACCGATAGCATAGTCCGTAAAGGCGCGCGGCCATCCATCTTTGAGCGTCATCACCCGTTGTGCAGGTATCATGCAGAGAGATTCCGTTTTTTTTCTGCCTTTTTTCGTTAGGACTTTGTCAAGTTCAAACGTGTCGTTGTCAACGGTGATTTTTGTTGCGACGGGGTCCCAAATGCACTCCATCCCTTCACCAAAATAGAGAGATAGAAAATGTTCTATTTTTTCGTGCCAATCAAAACCGTGTTTTTTAAGGGTTTGCGTAATATCGCCTGCGTCTAAAATTAACTTCATAAGCTGGAGTAGAATGCTCTTTCCACTCGCTTGTTCACCGACGAATACTGTCAGATCTCCAAAGGAGATGTCGGCTTCATGAATTTGTCCCAACGAAGTTAGTTTGATGCGTTCCATAATTATCTTGCTCCCCGTTCCAATATTTTAACTGTAAGGGAAAGGTTACCTCGTCCTACTCACATTTATTCTATCACAATTCAGATTCTCTCGTAGACAAAATCCAACCACTTGTCTTGTGGCGGTATAATTTGGGGTTTCGGCGAAAGCGGTGTCCAGTACGGCTTGAAAATGTGTCCTTGATCGCTCTTTAATTCCCACGCGTCCGCCGTTTCTTCTTGCGTTGTTAGTAGGAAAAAATGTCTTTTCTTCTGGGCACTTAGGTTTTCATTCGGTACCCACCCAGTGATATTAGCGTCAATGCAGATCGGCTCGTAAAATTGGTCATATTCATACTCAATGTACGAAATGTGTGTGAAATCCTCTTGTGTGGAATGGTAACCAACGGTAAGTCCTTTGGGTAGTTTTCGCTTGTAGGGAATCGCCTTTAAGTTGGGTTCGATATAAACCTGCGTTGTTTCCGCTATTATTCTTTGGTTGCATTCCAATTCGTTCTCAAAACAACCCAGATAATCTTCGATTTCCACAAACTGTAAGCCTGTTTCTTCATAAGCCTCTCTCTTTACAGCAGTTTCAATATCTTCGCCCTTTTCAACAGTACCTGCGGGAATTTGGATACCGGCAGTTGGATGTTTAAAGACAAGTAATTCCTTGACACGACCCCTTTCACGCACGATAAACGCAGTAACCTTCTGGACGACTTCATCCATCTGTATTTTCCGTCTGATTAGAAACCATACATGTCAATTTAAAAAAACAATCGTCTCGCTCCTCAGATCCGGTAGGTTTGGTTTCCTAACCGAACTGGATTTACGCGGAAACCTTGAAGGCTTCAAAAAACCTCTTCAGTCCCGTGGGGACGGTATGTTTATAGCAGCATCAGTTTATAACGCTTCAGCCCTGTAAGGGCGGCATGTTTATATAGATGGTCTATAAAACACTGGCGAAAATCTTTAAATTGACACCTATGCTTTCGTCTGATTAGAAACCTCAATGGGTTCAATTCCCAATTCCTTACATTTCTTTTTAATGTCTTCAGGAATTTCTGGCGCTGCAAGAATACTACGTACCTGTTCACACGGCAAACCATATTCCACAGCCGCAAGATGCTGATACTTTATGGCTTGCCAAATCCCGATGTATCTTCCGGCTTTGGATGAAAAACCTATTTCCACTTCTACAGTTACAGGATTCCCAAAATCATCCTTCAGCAAAATATCCACTCTATCGCCTGACCCGAATGTATACTCAACCTCAACGAGTTTCAATCCGATACCAAGTTCAAAGGTTTTCGCTGCTAGGTATTCCTTTAATTCTCGATGTTCATCGCTTTCCTCACTTCCATAGTGACCACTATGGCCTTTGCCCTTACTTTTTCCACTAGACGTACTTATTGAATGCCCACCCGACCAACTTGTACCACTGGAACGCGGAGTATATTCATGGTGTCCAGATTCGTCTGTTCTCGAATTAATCATTCCACTGCTGTGCTCAGAAATCTCATCGACTACTAGGATTCCCGTATCAGATTCATCCTTTACCAAATTAGCATCTTCATCATTAGATTGAGCTGGAAGTTCCTCATTAATAGGTATCGGTTGTTTTCCTTCACCTTTTTTAGTATCCGTTTCTGGCATTAGGCAAATATCTATTTCGAGACCCTTTTGTTGCCAGCGGGAAAGCACACGATCTCGTTTTTTTGTCAGCAAATCTTCGGCAAATCTCCCTAGATCTCTAACATCAAAGTATCCCTGTAAAGCATCACCGATCAGCTCTGCATATTCACTTACACCTGCCTCCAATGCCAACCAGAGTACTACTTTCTGGTCGGTCACATCTAAAAAACTCTGAGGTGCGTTTGGATCAATCAAGGAAACTTTTTTCAATGTATACGCCGTTTCTAACTTCTCGACCAAGCGAACCGACAAAAAATCTAAAATATGGGCAGATTTATCTTCTTGTAACTCACACAAACTCGGTGAATTGAGAAAGGCATGAATATATGGACGCAGATCTCGGACCCTCGCTGACCAATCCTTATCCTCTTCTTGGACACCACAAGGCTGGACTTCTATCACGGCTCGAGAGCAACATTCGACTTCCAGATGCTTAGCAAGGTCTAATAAACTACCGTCGAATTTCCAAAATGGAACCTCACCTTCAAAAACCCCAGCAACATGAGGATGATCGTTCCAAACCAATTCGTACCGAGGGTAAAAATCCCATTTGCTTCCATTCTTGCCAAGCCAGCATTTGCCATCGCGTGTTTGTTCCCACTCTTTTTCCCATTCTTCACTGTTTAGCAAGTTACCGCTTTCCTGCAGAGACTGCCATAAGCGACCGTAAAGAATCTTAACACGCTCACGTACTGTTGCGTCGTCAGCTAGCTCCACAGACGTGACCTCTCGGATAACACGGACATAGTCTAAAGGTGCAGCGCGTTCCGAGACTCCCAAAGCGATAAAAAACGGCTTTAGTATTGCTTCATTATCAGCGTAACTCTCTCTAAGGTAACCACGATGATTACCGAAAACTGGATTTTCATCTTCCCAGAATACTTTATCTAGTTTCCACCAATTTGTTTCTGGATTGGAAGTGAAGATAAGCGGTTTTTGCTTGAATTCTTCGCTCCGACACGAATTTTGTTGTGCAAGAAAGCAATAGAGTGGTTTAACCTGTTCAACACTCACTCCGGTGCGGCTCAGGGCTTGAAGGTAATTGAGTACACTATCCATATTTGCGTCCAAATGTACCCCCAATTTTCTAGCTAGCCATCGTGCAGCTTCGCTGTCTTGACTAATATCAAAATCTGGGTGCAGGTACGCTACACTATCCCCTAAAACCTTACGGTTTTCAGAAGTGGGTGCGAAACATTCAGCAGGAACACGAAAGTTCTCTTGTTCGTCAGGAAGCCATGCTGCCTTCTGCAGTTGGCGATAAAACATAGCCTGAAAGGATTCAAATTGAGAACTATAAGTGCCCCAGCGATAAATGCCTTGAAAGAGAGCATCTCGTTGCGATTCTCCTGATGGAAGTGCTTTAACTAATAGATGCCAAAGAACTTGTGCAAGATCCATTTCCTTATGATTGCTAACTCGAGCCAACACTTCCGGCAGACCATCGAAGTGACGATCTTCAATGATTAACCCTTTCTTACTATTTTTCCACTCAAGTCCGCGTTTGTCAAGTTCTTGACGGTTTTGGGAACTGATAGTTAAGTTTTCTTCAATAACTCGTGGTGTTTCCATAACATCAATTGATTTAAAAAACTGGAGCCATTTTTTTCGATCGGAATCATTTTCTATATAATTATCATCTACGTACCAAACGTTGCCGCATTCAGAAAAGTAGGTTTCTAAACTAGTATCACTTGTATAAGCTTGAGAGAGATAGGCGTTGCAAGGTTCTAGGAAGTCAAGAGGTTTTCGTTGATTTCCTCTGTAAACCGACAGAATTGGGATCTTACTAATTTCTTTACTCAAACTGCTACGCGCTGCTTTTGAAGCCTTTGATAAAAAATGCCGAAGGTAGCGCACATGCGCACGGTTTTGTGCTTCGGTAGGTTTCTCGGTTTGAAGGTACCTGGGACAAATTGATTCACGAATCAAATCTTCAGGGTGCAACATCCTAACCCCTAGACTTTTTAAGAAAGTTTCAATGACGTTGCGTGTGTTCCCCGCAAGCAGAGAGGATTGAAGAATAGGCAATTCCATGAAGAAAGAAACCATATCTTCGCGCACTTCGGCTTGATCTGGTGGGAAAAATACTGACTGATTGTCTGCACATACATGCTTCCCACTTTCAAGCCGAACCAACGGCAGCTTCTTTATTCGCTTCAATTCGGATTTCTGACTATTCAAATAGACGTACAAAGAACATAGCCATTCGCTACATCTGCCTTCAAGCCAGGATGGAGTCTTCCTTTCAAGCCAGCGCAAAACACGACCGGTAGACGCTATTTCTACACCTGCTTCACATATAGCCCTAAAACATCGACGAAACTCTTTCGTATTTCGTATCTCAGGATGTAACCAATTATTCGGATGCATCCAATCGCTTTTAATTAATTGCCGCAGAGATTCGGCATGGGGATAGAGCACATGTTCTGCTTTTGCATACCCTCCGTTTTGCGTAGGAACGAACGACCGATCTCGCATCGCTCTGCCCAATGACTCGGAGATAGGTCCATACTCTACAGGTACATTGTCATCTCTCAAAGGCATTACATTAAAAAACGTAGGAGTAAGCAAACCACCTGCTTTCAATTGTTCCAATACATCCGGAAGAAAGTTGGCTGTTTCTTGCACTAACCATTTGTTCCATGGATTATCATTTGAAATATTATCACGGGCAGGCGTTGTTTGATAGCGCGCCTGAATGAGAAATCGCAGATGAGTTTCTTTCTGGGTTGGAAGATAAGCAAACAACACACAATCGTCTATTGGTGTTACTCCACCATCCTGTACTTTGAATGCAACTTCAACAGGTTGTAACTTTTCGGCGGACCGCTTAATACGGTGTCGATCTTCGTCATCTTCTTCTTGTTGCAACAACTGATTAATTACATCTTGTGGTGGCTGAACTTCCTTGCGAAAAACGAGGAATGTCTCCGAAGGTTGATTATCACCGTTCAACGACACAGTTAACTTGACCTCGGAGGCATTCTGAATTTTACTATGAGGTTGGCGGTGACAGGAATAAGAACCTTCCTGTGCGTCGCGCGCATCACGCCAGTGAACCATTTCGAGATGACGTAGAAATAGTAAAGCTCGCTTGTTTAAATTGAGAAGTCGATTTTTCAATCGTTCAATATCTTCTTGACGCAGGCCATCTTTGAAAGGCAAATGAAAGACTGTTTTGCCGTTACCTACTTGTTTTGCAACCGCAAAATCCATTTCAGCGATACTTTCTGGTTTGATGAGATCTCGGATAAGAAAACGTTCAGCACCAGAGTAAATTTCCGGAAAATCCGTATAGTTGTAAACCGCTTTGAAACCGATGCCGAAAGTACCAATTTGTGTCAAATCCTTATTACTTGAACCTAGCGAACAGATGTTGCGCACATCTTCTTCGCTAAACTGATATCCATCGTTCCAAACAAACAACTCATTTTTGTCTAGCTGCAGTTCGAGGTTTAGGCTTTCGTTATCATCAGCATTCTGAATGAGCTCATAGACGAAATGTGTCTTGTCGTTGTAAAGCCGTTTGTAGATACGACGAGGCTTTACATCCCACCCGTATCGTTTTTCGTGCTCTTCAGCTATCTTTTTATAATCTGTTGCCATAATTTGTTTCCTAAAGTATTCAATCTTCGATTAAGGATAAAAGTAAAAAATATTACCAATCCACACATCTTATTGACCATTCAGCAACTCCAAATCAATAAATGCCCGTCCAGTCTTTTCTTCAGCACGGAACACAGCAAGGTTTCCTTCATTTGTGCCCTTAACCACCCAGATATGCCCTATGTATGTGTGTTGATTGACGAAGGCATCTGGAGCAATTTTGCCGTAGAATTTCTCACTACCTTCATAATCCACCCAATAGTAGGCGATCTCAGTTTTTGTGCCGTTCACGAAGAGGATTGCGGTCTCCGTGTCGTCGTCTCCAGATCTTAGATTTGGAAGCAAACTTGGATCATGCGCCTTCAAGTCTATCCACTTGTCATTACCATCGCTGTCTGGGTTCTTTAACTGTTGGTGAAACTCTGTCAATTCTATCAACTCGGCGGGCCATTCAAACCCTGGAGATCCTTCAGGACTGAACCCTTGGAGATGTACGAGATGCGTACGGGTTATTGCCTGCGTGTATCGCCAGTCCGCATCGCCAAAGACTTCTGTCAACAGTTCCGCGAGTGCGGGGTCGTATTCTTTCAACTTGTCGCGGGTATCAACATGGTTATGTTGGTCATCGTTTGCTCGGTTTGTATCGAACCAGGATTGTGTGCCTTCAGCCCAGTACTCTGCTCGGTTTGTAATCGCGTAGGTATCTTTCCACAATCCTTTTTCGACTGCAGCATCATATAGTGTTTTAAGGCGGTTATCAAAACTGGGATCCACCGTATTCAACCCCATCTGGTGGATCGCATGCGCGAATTCGTGTACCAGAATGTTCTCAGTGGAATAAGGGTCACCTGAATAGTTAAGCAGATTTTCCTCACCGCAACTTACTGCTGGTCTCGCTGGCGTGGAACCCAAACCGCGTGCACGTCGATCCCAATAATAGTCGGGTTGCAGATCGCTGTGTTCGGGGATTTGGGTTGTCAGTTCGTTATGTGCCATCACAGCAAAACGCACGTTATTTTCAGCGAGTGCCTGCAACACATCCCGACGATACCCAATCATCCGCCGAATGAGCCATGCCGCTTCTTTCATAGCATAAGGATCCACCTTCGATGATGCGACAACAGGCAATCCTTCCACATCAATCCATTGCTCGTAAAACGGGTCTAAGTTAAAAGTTTTGCGGACAGCAGCCGGTAGAGGGGTAGGTTCAGAGATGTTGACGCTTTGCGCTGTTGCAGCCAATTGGATTGAAAAGAATAGGATATAGACTGTGAAAATAACAGTTAGATAAAACATAGGTTAGTCTTCATTTTGCATCAGAAGTTGTGTTAGAATTGTAAAGAAATTCAGAAACTGTTTCATCTTAATTTTCAAAAAGAAATCCACATCTTCCCAGATCAATTTGTCCAATCTTCAAGTTTTAATCCGAATTCAGCAATCCTTTGGAAGTCTGAGTCAGTAGTGACGAGAATTGCGTCAAGAGCCACAGCAGTAGAGGCTATCCAAAGGTCGTTCTCCGACAATGGGGTTCCCTGTTGTTCGGCGTAATTCTTCATTGGGGCATAGTAATCAGCAGCCTGCTTCGGGATTGCTAAACAGGGCAATTCTTCAAACAGATTAATTGCTTGATTCTCCAAAACTTGCCGCCTGCGACCTATCGGAAGTTTCTGAATCCCGAAAAGGATTTCGCCTCTAACAATCGTACAGGTAAAGAGGTAGTCATTGAGGTCGGACAGAGAATCGAAGTGACCAGTAACATAAGGGACACGTGCCATTAGGAAGCTGCACGTAGAGGTATCCAAGAGATAGTCCATCAACTATTCACCTTCCGACTCGTCGAAGACAGAATCAAAACGCATTGGGATTTCTCCTTCTTTAATTGCGTTTAGCAATGCTTCCGCGTCTTCTGGTGTCATATCATGCGATTTGTTAATAGCTGATAAGATCCGCTTGGGTTGGCCTTTTCGTTTAAGTTTGGACGAATCTTGAGAGTTTCCTAAACTTCCTGTTGGGATTTCCGATTTCCAAACGAGGTATTCCAAGTAACGCTTCAATTCTTCGATCTCAGAAGCGGATAATTTTTCGACGGTATTAAAGACCCATTCTTTTGCTGTAACTGACACGGTTTTCCTCCTTCTTCACAATGCGGGGATGCCGCTAACAAAGGGATTGCGTACCTCTCTCGGCAAATCTACCATAAGAGTTTATCAGAATTTACAACCCGCGTCAAAGGTTTCTGGGTTTTCACAGAGCCATTTCCTGTCCTGTAAGCATTACTCCCCTTCACGATACTTCAACTCTTGCCAGATGGAGCGCATCTGCCACACATCCATCGAAACAACCTTCGCCTCGCCACCGATGGCGAAAAGCGAAATGCCGTTGCTCTCCTCTTGCAGCGGATAGGCGCGTGCAACAGCACACTGTCGCGAGAATAGCGGGAAGAGTTTGTCAATACCCTTTCTCGGAAACGCCCATTCTGGAAAGCATTCTCCGTTATCGGCGAAGACCTCAATGAGACTACGATCAAGGAAGATACGGAGTCGGACTCTACCGTCACTGCTCAAGCGGAACGGTGCAGTCTCAGGAGGTTTACCGACAAGGTCTGTACGCAAAGAGGAATAGGACGTGTCAATCTGTAGGCTATCATTGGTTTTGCCGTGTCTATGGTTATAGATAGAGATTTTTGTCCGTTCATTCCCGTTTGGTGATCGGAATACATATAATCCGGCCTCCCGCGCAGTTCCTATCTCTAAGGTCAGGTCAATCTCAATTGCTTTGCCTTTTACCGCATCAAGTATAAATTCCTCATTGGCTGATAAAGCGATGTCCGTGAGGCGGGTATGCGTATTTCGCAGACTTTTTACCTCCTCAACGGGTTCTACTGCCAGCGCGTTGTCCGCTTTCAGCGTGAGGTGCCACGGGAGAGTCATACACAATCCGGACGCGGCTTGCTCGTTCTGCCTTCCGTCCGAGCAGTTTAAGATAGCGATGAGGCGACCTCTTGTATCCACCGTTGCGGAGGGACAGGAAACCATCCCACCCCCGAAAGTGCCGTGGTTGATCCTGCCGTGATATTCAGGCGTAAATTTGTGGTTCCCGCGGTCGTATTCGCCGATGTAGTAGCGCGCTGAACGTTTGTGGCTGAAAAGAAGTAGGATATGCTTACCGTTTCCAATAGGCAAGAAATTCGGCACCGCCCCATCTTCACCGAGATCACAAAAAACATCGTCAATCAGCAGCGGATGGAGATACTCCCAGTATGTCAGGTCTTTTGAATAAAAGAGGTGTGAGGCAGATCTACGCCGCTCTCGAATCCAGCCGTTGGCTGATGTACCAGAGATTGAATAATACCCATCTTCTTCTTTCCAGATACATGGATCAAAGACGTTATAAGGCTGCTCGTATTCATTGGTCTCGACATTCGGTATGACAGGATTATTCGGATGCTTTTCCCAATTGAGCAGGAGCGGATCGCTCGCAGTCGCAATGCTATTCCCCGACATTTTACCGTGATAGAGCGCAACAACCCGCTCATCTTCCACGAGACACTGACCGCTGAAGCAGTGTAGTTCGGTATCAGGATACAGCGCAGGGGGCAGATCTTGCCAATGCACCAAGTCTTCGCTATAGCAGTGTCCCCAATGAACCCGCTCAACACCTGGGGGACCAAATTGATAAAACAGATGATACCGACCCTGCCATTCACAAAGTCCGTTCGCATCGCCCATGCCGTAGAGAGAAGATATATGATAGATGGGACGGTAAGGATCCGATGCCCACGCCTCTCTCCGTTTCTTGTAGTCGCGCAATGTCTCATCCGTTTCAAGGGCAGCGAACTGTTCCGCCTCCGTATCAGGATAGGTTTTACCTTGGAGTTTTTCCCATGTATCTGCCATATCAGATCATCCCTTACTCAGAATCTCGCCTGTTCGTCTTCGACCTTGCGTGGCGAGAATTGCCTCTCAAACCCCATACGCTGCCAACAAAATTGCTGTCAATAAGTTCCTGAAAAATTCGGTGCCGCGCTGACGGTTTGATTTCAAACTGATCTATTTCGGGTGAAAATGGATAAATTTCGGTTTCACCTGCCAATATAGCGAAGAATTTACCGCGGTTATTTGGAAGAAAAATAGGGCCTTTCCATTCCAAATATTCAACTATGGGTGGTGTGCTCGGGATAGACATTCTCGCGTGGAGGAGCACTTCTGTCTTATCCTGCAACTTGATGGAAGCAGGGAGTTTGTTTTCGAGTCGGATGTTACCGTGAAAATATGGGGTACGAAAGAACACCCTCTCTGAGAAAACTAAGAATTTGGACGAATTAAATGCGTGCGGCAGATAGTATCCATCCAAACTCATTCCATTTTCATCAAGGCAAGTTCCAACAGCCATAACAAACTCTTTAAACCTGAACCCCTCCATTTTGCCTCTATCGCACTGAGCGAGAGGACTGCTTTACCTCTTTCGTGGTACGGAAAAAGGTTTTCCTTGTGCAGCACCGTCTCCCAGAACGATAAGTCTGCTGTGCCGTGGAGCGTAACCTCTTTGACATTATAAAGATCCGCGGCGTATTTTATTGATGCATCCGGCTCTTGAGGTCTATTCATAGATGTTATGCATCTGCCAAGCATCCAGAGATTTGAGTTCACACGCTTGTCCTTGTGAACGCAACGATACACCGACGCTTTCCTCTTTGTCCGGATAGACACGCATCGCGACGCACTGCTTCCCGTTCGCGAACACCTCTACAACACTCTTGTCAACAAACACCCGTAATTTGAGAGTCTCGTCTTGTGCAATGGAGATCGCTCCGGTTTCAGGTGCACGTGAGAGAACATCCGATGCAATCGACGAATAGGATGAATCGATTGTTAGCAGACTATCGCGCACGTTAACATCGGAATTCAGGTTACGCATACCGCGTTCCCTGAAGAACGCAATACGGGTAAACTCTTCTTTCTGCGGTGAACGGAGGACATTCAGTTCAACCATCGGTGCCGATTTCGTGTCAATTTCGAGTTCAAGCTCCATCGCATTGCCATTTATGCCTTCCAGTACGATCTCCTCATTCGCGGGGAGTGTCATCGCATCGACGTGCCGATGTTCGGATCGCAACGATTCAATATCACCCGCAGGCTCAATCCCGATTTCATCTCTGGAGAGGAGTGTTAAGCGACGCGGCAGCGTCATGATCTGGTTCCAACCCTTGGTAGGCTTCGCTGGATTCATGTTATAGATGACAATGAGACCGCCGTTCCCATCAGGTGTTGCTGAGGGTGCGTGGACACCCGCAGGGGATGCCGCCCCGAAATTGTTTTTCGCACCTGCTGTTACGACGAACTTGTCTCGTTCAGTGTCATAATCACCGAGCAAATACTGTCCACCGCTCATGTGGCTGAAGAAAAGGAGCATGTGTCGATCTCCAATGGGCCAAAAATAGGGACACGCGCCATCATCGCCGACCAACGTGAACATATCATCTTCAACGAAGGGGTGCAGGTAGACCCAGTTTGCGAGGTCTGCTGAACGGAGCAAAAAATTGGCACGAATCGGTTTGCCACCGGGTCCGTGCGGGAGTGTGCCGCCCGACAGTGAATAGTACATACCGTCTTTCTTCCAGATACACGGGTCAAAGACGCGGTAGACCGGGGTTGTGCCATCCGCATGTTGTGATGGGATGACCGCTTTACCGGAGACTTTCTCCCAATTCAGGAGAAGTGGATCGCTTGATACCGCCACCATGTTACCGACAACCGTGCCGTGGTACATCGCAATCACGCGATCTTCTTCTACAAGCGTTGCACCGGAGAAACAGCATCTTTCGGGGTTGGGATAAATTGCATAAGGCAGGTCGCGCCAGTGGATGAGATCATCACTGATTGCGTGTCCCCAGTGCTGTCGCGTATCTTCAGGTGGATACGCCTGATAAAAAAGATGCCACCGTCCCTGCCAAAAGCAGAGACCGTTCGGATCATTGAGCATCGCTTCAGGGTTGATATAGTGATAAATCGGACGGTGCGGATCGCCTTCATACGTTTTCCGATAAGCGTTGAGCCGCTGCATCAGTGGATTCGTTTCCAACTGTGCTTCCTGCTCTTCCAATGTGTCTGCGAACGTATGATGCGGTACACGCGAAGTATAATCTTCTGTAGCCATCATTTCTCCTCTATTGTGTAATCGCTATGAAATTCTGTGGCTTTTAGCATAGCATGAAGCCGATCACATGTCCAGAAATTTTCTGTTTTTGAATTGACTTAAATTTTTCAAGTGTGCTATAATGCTCAGATACCATCTTAAGCCCGAACAGTTGACAGCACATTCAATTGTCAAAGGAGAACGAAACGATGGATAGACCTGAGAAGCAACCACGCGAAAAGGCAGCGATGCATGTCGGTGTTCAAGGCATCGGGACATCTCCGAAAGAGCTGGCATTCCTCGCTCGGCACGGTGT
This sequence comes from Candidatus Poribacteria bacterium, assembly GCA_022821965.1. Lineage (GTDB taxonomy): Bacteria > Poribacteria > WGA-4E > WGA-4E > WGA-3G > WGA-3G. The sequence continues at coordinate 105,940 of JAJECN010000015.1, read as the reverse complement.
AACGCATATGGATACCACCCCCGAGGACACTGAAACCGAAACGCTAATTCGACATAAGGAAGAAGCCGCGGAAGCTGGTGTGAGCCTTGAGATGATTCATATCGGAATGCCGCGGAGCATTACGCTCGCTCAAGATCCGCAGCGCGACAAGGATATCGAGGCAGTTTGTAAAATGATCGAGAATGCTGCGGCGGCAGGCTTACGAGGTTTGAACTATAATTTTTGCATCCTGCAAAATCAGCGAACTGAGAGTACATTCGGACGCGGCGGCTCAAGCTACAGCACTTTCGATTTCTCCAAGTACGATAACGAAACACTTTCAGAAGCAGGTGAAGTGAGTCGTGAAGAGGCGTTTGATCGGGTCGCATACTTTCTCGAACGGGTAATTCCTGTTGCTGAAGAAAACAAGGTCCAGATGGCATGTCATCCAAACGATCCACCCGCGCCTATCTTGAGGGGCGTTGAACGCTGGAATCATCCCGCCTTTGATGGCTTGAAACGTTACGCTGAAATTGCGGATAGCCCCTATCACGGCTTTAATTTTTGCTGCGGCACTGTGTCGGAGGGTTTAGATGATCCCGGCACTGAATTCTATGAGATTATCCAGTATTTCGGCGAACGCAAGAAACTTTTTAACATTCACTTTCGTAACATTCGCGGTGGATTGCACAATTTCCAAGAGGTCTGGCCCGACGAGGGACACCTCGACATGCACAGAGTTGCGCAGATCCTTCGAGATGTAGAATATCCCTACATGTTGATGCCTGACCACGCACCGGGGCATCCAGATGATCCATCACCACCGGGTGTTTCTGGTCGGGTGCGGCAAGCGTGGGCGTTCCAGTTCGGATATATCATCGCTTTGATTCAGGCGGTAAATTCGGAACAGTAGGTTGATTGATTTTAATTAGCGTACACACATTTAGTCAAAACATATCTTAACTTAATGGTAAATTAACCTTTAGGAGGTAAAATGAAATCCATTATAGCTTGTTTAGCGATCGTTGCCATCAGTCTGACCTTCACAGTACATACTTATGCGGAGATTGACCTTGGAACAGCAAGGGGAATTTGGCTACTCGACGAAGGTGAAGGCAATGTTATCACCGATATGTCCGGCAACGAAAATCACGGTGAACTTCAAGGCGGAGAATGGGTCGAAGGTCCAAGTGGTCCTGCCCTAAGTTTAAATGGACAAAATGATCGGGTTATCATTGCCGACTCCGACAGCCTGTATCTGGAGAAAGCGTGGACGATCACTGCATGGACTTTTGTGAATCCAACCGAGAACGGTTTTGGACATATTCTCGGCAAAAGACCGGCATCTGGAACGGTGGCGAATTACGCATTCAGGACAAGCGGCAATGGCACCGGCTGGGAAGCATACTATTCGCGAGGCGGTTGGAAAGGTGCTTGGAATCAAGGAAGCGTCAAGAAAGATGTCTGGTTGTACATGACCGCAACCTATGATGGAGAAGATACCATCAAGATCTACGAAAATGGAGCTGAAATCGGTTCTGTTAGTGGGATGGGTGGACCGGCACCTCGGAATGATACGGATGTCAACATTGGCGGTTGGACAGACAACACTTCAGAGACACTTGACGGTATGCTTTATGAGGTCGCGCTTTTCGATGTCGCGCTGGCAGAAGCAGACATAAACGATCTGATGGAGGATGGGATACCATCCCTGCTCACTGCCGTTGAACCTTCCGGCAAACTCGCAACTAAATGGGCAGATATCAAATCTCAATAATAGATTAAGCAAGCCAGCTTGGTCAAAATGCATCTTAATGGTAAATTAACCTTTAGGAGGTAAAATGAAATCCATTATAGTTTGCTTAGCGATTATCGCCATCAGTCTGCCCTTCGCGGTACAAACCTATGCGGAGATCGACTTTGAAACCGCAAGGGGTATTTGGTTACTCGACGAAGGTAAAGGCGATAAAATCGAGGATATTTCTGGGAACGACAACCACGGTGAACTTCAGGGCGGAAAATGGATCAAAGGGCCGGATGGACCTGCTCTAAGTTTAAACGGGCAGAATGATCGGGTTATTATCCCGGACTCCAAGAGTATGTACCTGGAAAAGGCGTGGTCAATTACTTCATGGGTGTACGTCAACAAATCCGAGAACGGTTTTGGGCATATTCTCGGCAAAAGACCTGCGAATGGAACAGTGGCAAATTACGCCTTTAGGACAAGCGGCAACGGCACCGGCTGGGAAGCCTATTTCGCGCGAGACGGTTGGAAAGGGGCTTGGAATCAAGGAAACGTCAAGAAGGATGTTTGGTTGTACATGACCGCAACTTACGACGCAAAGGACACCATCAAAATCTACGAAAATGCTGAGGAAATTGGTTCTGTTGGTGGGATGGGTAAACCGGGTCCCCAGAATGACACTGATGTTAATATCGGTGGTTGGACCAACAACACTTCAGAAACACTTGATGGCATGCTTTATGAGGTCGCAATTTTCGCTTCCGTACTGGAAGCAGAGGATATAAAGGATTTGATGGATAAAGGACTCGTAACACTACTGCCCGTTGAGCCTTCTGCCAAACTTGCCACTACATGGGCAAGCATCAAATCCGGGCAATAGACAAGATAAACTGAGTGCAGCCGGTGCGTTACCCGAATGACTGGCTGCATTCATTTTGTAGATGGTTGCTGTAAGGAAAACAGCATGACTGAGCATATTGAGCGTGCACGAGAACTAAATCGTCAGGCGTATGACGATATCGATCATGGAAGGCTTGAGGAAGCAAAAGTTGCCCTAAATAAAGCAATTCGTCTTGCACCCGATCTGGCAGCACCACACACCAATTTGGGTGCTTTGCGTTGTTGGGAAGGCGAGTTGGATGAAGCAATCATCTTACATCTCAAAGCTCGTCACCTTGATCCAAATCTTTCAGCACCTCACATTAATCTCGGTGTCGCTTATGCGTGGCAAGGACAGCTTAAAGAAGCACTTCAATCGCTGGAGACAGCCCTTCAGTGCAACCCAGATTCTGCTGAAGCATACACAAACTTAGGGTTCGTCTACATCTCCCAAGGAAAACTGGACGCTGCTATAACTGCCTCAGAAAAGGCGATTCGACTCGGTGATGGCGGAGAAGCGAAACTGAATCTTGGACTGATTTATAGTTGGCAAGGACGGTTTGATGAGGCAATTGAACTTTACCAAAAGGCATTGGAAACCGATCCCACCCTCGCGGAACCCCACAACAACCTCGGACTTGTTTATCTTTTTCAAGGAAAACTTGAGCGTGCTATTGATGTGTTTAAGACTTCAATTGATAACGACGGTGGTGAAGAGCCACATACAAACCTTGGACTGGTCTATAGTTGGCAGGGAAAACATGATGAAGCAATAGCATTGCACAAAGAAGCACTCGATATAGCACCGGATTCAGTGGAAGTGCAAATCAATCTCGCTTTTGTCTACATCTGTCAAAATAGGTTTGATGAAGCAAAGGTACTTTTAGAAGGCGCACTCCACAGTGCCCCAGATTCCCCAGAGGCAAACACGAATCTCGGAATTATTCACTCCCATCAAGGCAAAGTTGAAGAGGCTATTGCTGCGCATAGGACAGCTGGTGCGATGGCTGAAGCACACAACAATCTGGGGATTGCCTACTATCAACAAGGTAAACGTGATGCCGCAATTGTAGAATTCAAAGTGGCGATTGAAGCAGAAAACCTACCAGAGGCACATACCAATCTGTCGATATTAACCGATAGTTTGGAGAACATAGATGCCTCAGAACTCCAAGCTTCGCCAATTGGCGCGCCAGTAGGCGTTCCTGCTGCATGGTGTGAGTTCGTGAATTGAAAAATTAATACGATATTACTATGCACGCCACATTATAATATACTTACGGAGAAAACTATGACAAAATTGCCTAACGTCTTGCTGATTCTCGCGGACGATCACGGCTATGGCGATATTTCGGCACACGGGGGTCCATCAATTCAAACCCCAAATATTGATCGGATTGCTGCAGAGGGGACGCGGTTCACTAAATTTTATGCGAATTCCTCTGTCTGCTCCCCCAGCAGAGCCTCCCTTATGACTGGACGCTACCCAGACAGAGTTGGCGTGCCAGGGGTAATCCGCACTCACCCAGAAAACAGTTGGGGCTACTTTCGACAAGACACTGTTACACTTCCTTCAGTTTTGAAACAGAAGGATTATCGGACTGCGCTTATTGGCAAATGGCACCTCGGACTTGAACCGGAGAACCACCCGTGCAAACGCGGATTCGATCATTTTCACGGTTTTCTCGGCGATATGATGGACGACTACTATACACACCTCCGACACAATATAAATTATATGCGGCAAGGTTTTGACACCATCGATCCAAGAGGACACGCCACAGATCTCTTTACAGAATGGAGTATGGACTTCATTCGTGCGCAAACCCAATCGTCTGAACCTTTTTTCCTATATCTTGCCTACAACGCGCCGCATACACCGATCCAACCGCCTGACGAATGGATTGCGCGCGTGCAGGAACGTGAGCCGGATATATCACCACAACGCGCAAAATATATCGCTCTCGTTGAGCACATGGATGCTGGCATTGGACGTGTGCTTGATACACTTGTAGAAACCGATCAGTTGTCCAACACACTCGTTATCTACACCTCTGACAACGGCGGATCAATAGATGTCGGGGCACACAATGGTCCCCTGCGTGGGCAAAAGGGAGAAATGTACGAAGGGGGCATCCGAGTCCCGACATGCGCGATGTGGCCCGGACATATTCCTGAGGGACACGTCACCGATCAGGTCGCGTTGCTCATGGACCTCCTCCCGACAGTGTGTGAGGTAGCAGGCGCGCCGATTCCAGACGATATTGAAGGACGCTCAATCTGGCAGACACTCCAAGGAGAACAGCAGGATTTCTCTGAGCGTATCCTTTACTGGCTGCGCAGGGAAGGTGGTCAAAGGTTTCTTGGGGAATCTCAACACGCGGTCCGGCGTGGGGATATTAAGTTGTTACATAACAGCCCCTTTGAACCGTTAGAACTCTACGATTTATCAAGTGATCCGTTGGAAACGACGAACGGTGCCTCGACACAAAAGGATCTTTTCAGAGAAATGGGTCAACTATTTCAGGCGGAAACACAGAAAGCAGGCAGTATGCCATGGCAGAGGTTATAGTATTTTTGTCCCGTATATGTTACACTTATGGCAAAGCAAAAAACATATAGACATTTTCTGTACAGAATCCTACCCTAAAAAAAGGAGGTTGCTATTGTGTGTAAGCAACAAGATGTATCTGATACGTCGAAATCTGGAACCACAGTTGACAAACCCCCCGATTCGCGTCTTGAAGAGCGTGATAAGATCGTAGGAAGGACTTCAGGATCGGGGACAAATTCATCAGTTGCACGTGTGGTCACACTCGGCTACACTTCGTTGCATGATGCAGCGCGAGACAATGCTTCTGAAGCAGTAGCAGCGTTATTAGAAAATGGGGCTGATGTCAACGCGAAGGACAAATATGGGTATCCAGCCTTGCACTGGGCGGCATGGCACAATGCTTCTGAAGCAGCAGTGGTGCTATTAGAAAACGGTGCCGATGCCAATGCTAAGAACGACAAGGATTTTACGCCTTTACATTGGACCGCATGGAACAATGCGCATGAGACAGCGGTAGTGTTGTTAGAAAATGGGGCTGATGTCAACGTGAAGAATGAAGATGGCGATACACCTCTGCACTGGGCAGCGTGGCGCAATGTCTATGAGGTGGAAGGGTCATCACTGGAAGACAAAACCGGAGTCAATCCGAGGAATAAATCTGGTTATACCCTCCTGCACTGGGCAGCGTGGCGTAACGCTTATGAGACAGCGATGGCACTACTGAGAAGTGGTGCTGATGCCAACGCGAAGAATGATAAAGGTCACACCCCCTTGCACATTACTGCCGAGGATGATACTTCTGAAGTAGCGATGGTGTTGTTAAAAAACGGGGCTGATGTTAACACAAAAGACGAAAAAGGCGACACTCCTTTGCACATTGCCGCGCAGCACAATGCATACGAAACGGCGGTGGTGTTGTTAGAAAATGGGGCTGATACCAGTGCGGAGAATGATAAAGGTCATACCCCCTTGCATATTGCGGCAGAGAAAAAAGCACATGAGACAGTGAAGGTACTATGCGGTCACCGGGAGCGAAGAGGATGGGTATGGTAATAGCCTCCAAGGTTTACGTCTCATGTGGATTTCTCGCTTTTGTTACAGATGACGACTATTTTTCTTAACACAACGGAGGGCGAATGACAAACAAAAACATAAATAATCTCGTTTTATGGTATCAGGAACCAGCCCAAGCATGGACAGACGCATTACCCGTTGGAAACGGGCGGCTTGGTGCTATGGTGTTTGGTGGTATTAAACAAGAACGTATCCAACTTAACGAGGAAACCCTTTGGGACGGTGGTCCTCGTGATACCAACAACCCAAACGCTTTAGACGCACTCCCGAAAGTCCAGCAGCTGCTCTTTGACGATAAAAACGAAGAAGCGACTCAGCTTGCTGGCGAAACGATGCTCGGCATACCAGAACGCATCAAATCCTATCAATCCCTGGGCGATCTGTTTCTGGAATTCGAGCATGATGGCGATCCTACTGAATACCGTCGAGAATTAGATTTAGACACAGGTATCGCTCGGACGACCTATCGTCACGGCAATGTCAATTTTAGCAGAGAAGTTTTCGTAACGGCAGTGGACAATCTCATTGTTATAAGAATTGAATCCGATGCGGTAGGACAACTCACTTTCGACGTGACGATGACACGAGAACAGGATGCCACCGTTGAAGCAATTGCTGCGAATATCCTTCGGCTTGATGGACAGTGCGGCGACGACGGTATGCACTTTTCGGCTTATCTACAGATGTATTTTGAGGGCGGAGAAGAGCAATCAGCAGGCGACCGACTTTCTGTGCGAGGTGCAAACGCTGTAACACTTTTGCTCGCCGCTGCGACGAGTTACGTAAATCAGACAGATGCAAGTGGAAACCCGCATGCACTTTGCGAAAATTATCTTGCAGATATTGAGACAAAGTCTTACGCTACAATTCGAGCAGACCATATCGCTGAGCATCAATCCCTCTTCCAACGGGTAGATCTCGATTTCGGCTCTACTGACGGAGCAAATCTACCCACCGATGAACGCCTGGAAGCCGTGAAAGCAGGGGCATCAGATCCAGCACTTATTACACTTTATTTTCAATACGGACGCTACCTGATGATGGGAAGCTCGCGTCCAGGATGTCTGCCTGCGAATTTGCAAGGCATCTGGAATGAGCACATGAACGCACCTTGGAACAGCGATTTCCATACCAATATCAACCTCCAGATGAACTATTGGGTTCCTGAAGTTTGCAACCTTCCAGAGTGCCACCTACCGCTGTTTAATTACATGGATACGCTCGTTGAACCGGGAAATCGCACCGCGAAATGTCATTACGGGGCTGAGGGTTGGGTGGTCCACCACCTTTCAGATGTATGGGGTTTCACAACACCTGCTGACGGCATCTGGGGCATCTGGCCTGTTGGTGCCGCGTGGTTGTGCGGGCATGTGTGGGAACACTACCTTTTCAGTGGAGATAAGGAATTCCTCGCAAATCAGGGCTACCCACTGATGAAAGGTGCCGCCCGTTTCATCCTCGATTTCCTTGTTGAGGCACCGGAAGGCACACCCCTCGCCGGTAAGCTCGTCACGAACCCATCGCACTCACCCGAAAATAGTTTTCTGAAGCCTGACGGCACGCGTTCCCTTTTCACCTATGCTGCGACGATGGACTTGGAGATTATCCATGAACTTTTCAGCAACTGCATTGCCTGCATCGATATCCTCGGCAGCGATGCTGAGTTCCGCGCTGAGTTGGCTTCCGCCCTGGAACGACTCGCGCCGCTTCAGATTAGCGAGAAAACAGGACGGTTGCAGGAGTGGGTGTTTGATTACGACGAACCGGAACCGGGACACCGACACATGTCCCACATGTATGGACTCCACCCAAGTTGTCAGATTACGCTGCGAGGCACACCGGCGTTGGCGGCGGCAGCAAAAAAATCGTTAGAGTATCGGTTGGCACACGGTGGTGGACACACAGGCTGGAGCCGGGCGTGGCTTGTGAACTTCTGGGCACGACTTGAGGACGCTGAGGAAGCGTATACCCACCTCCAAGCACTCCTGGCGAAATGTACCCTGACGAACCTTTTCGATACACATCCACCTTTCCAGATCGATGGCAATTTCGGCGGCACTTCCGGCATCGCCGAGATGTTGCTTCAAAGTCATGCAGGAGAGGTTCACCTGCTGCCCGCGCTTCCAAAGGCGTGGCACACTGGAAGCCTCAAAGGGTTGCGCGCCCGCGGTGGATTTGAGGTGGAGATGGCATGGGAAAATGGACAACTCACCGAAGCGAAACTTCATTCCTCGCTTGGGCGAGACTGCACCCTACGGACAGATACCGCTGTCTCGGTAACGTGTGATGGCGCATCGGTTGATACAGAACAATTGGATTCGGTTATTAGGTTTAAAACCGAAGCAGGGAAAACATACGCAATTTTAGTTCTTTCGTCATAAACTTCTGCTATGTCTACCCGTCGGTAATATTATCGGTTTCTAATGAGATCAAAGCAAAGTCCAATTGTTTGTTAAAAAACTGGTAAATGCGGCTGATCGGTATACTGCTGGATCCGCTCGTTTGCCAGTTTTATATATTTCTCCTCAATATCGTATCCGATATAGTGCCTTCCCGATTTCAATGCACTCAAGCACGTGGTGCCGCTGCCACAGAACGGATCCAAGACGACATCTCCTACAAAGGTATAGAGTTGAATTAACCGGTGCGGTAGTTCTTCGGGAAAAGGCGCGGGATGACCGATGCGTTTGGCTGAAACGGCAGGAAAATCCCAAACGCTTTTTGTCCACTCCAAGAAATCCTCTTTGCAAATCGAATTATCTTTCCCGTTGCGTTTCCGAGAAAAGGAGTCTTTGGAGAAAACAAGGATGTATTCATGAACGTCTCTCAACACCGGATTTGCCGCCGATAACCAACTCCCCCACGCCGTTGAACTCCCTGCACTTGAGGCTTTATCCCAGATGATTTCACCTCGCATGTGGTAACCTATTGTTAACATGTCCTCTATGATGTAACTATGCAGTGGGATGTAGGGTTTCCGCCCTAAGTTGGCAATATTAATACACGCCCTGCCGCCGGTAACCAATTTTTCGTAGGTTTCAGCAAAAACAGCATAGAGAAGTTCCCTATATTCTGCGAGCGACAGATCGTCGTCGTATTCCTTTTTGACATTGTAAGGTGGGGATGTAACCATCAGGTGGACGCTGGCATCTGGAATTGCAGACATGTCTGTGCTGGATGTACAATAGAGTTGATTGAGGTTTTCAGTGGGAATCGTGTTTTCCGTCCAGTCGTCGGGTTCCGGAAGTTCCTGATCAGCGTAGAGTTTGCCCCCATAAAACTCGCTTGCGTCGTGGTTAATTCTACCCGATGTTCCGAACGCGCTCGTTTGCGTGCCACCTTTTCGAGACTCGGAATTGCTTTTACTTCTACGCTCCATCCTTTTAACCATCCCGCGGTATCTTTACCATCTTCAGTGTTCCGTTGTGTGACATCTAACTGTTTCCGCCAATCACAATAAGGAACGCACTATCTTCGCTCGCATAGACACTGTGAAGAATGTCATCGGTGAAGGTAACACCGTCCCCCTGTTCCAGTGTTATTTTATCAGCACTTGTTGTAAATATGATGCTTCCGCTAAGCGTAACGACGGCAGCAGCGGCGGGTGCCGAATGCTCCTCAAGCGTAGTTCCGGCTTTCAAAACAACCAGCACAACAGTCAGTTCGTCCCCACGGGCGAGTGTCAACGAGGATCGACCTGATGTAGCGAATGCGGCTTCTTCCATGAGTTTTTCAGCCATTGACACAAGTGGAAATGACTTCGTCAATGATGTATTTAGATCTACAGGTCTGTAAGGTCTTTCAAATGATGTATTCATTGTTTCCTCGTTTTCTCAATACTGGTCTGGATTCCAGAAGATGACATCGCGTTTGGGAAACAGCGTCTCCAAGAACGCCGAGATTTCTGGAGAGACCGAAGCGTCAGAGCTTATATGCTCCCACCCTATTTCGCCGAATAGAAGTTGCCAATAATCTGCTTCGGTTAGGTCTACTCCTAAGTCAACAGCGTCGGCATCTTCAGGAACAATTTGGAGTGTGCCATCGGCATTGTGTCGCAGAACTATCTGTTGATTATTAAAAACAGGCAGTTTGACCGCAAGTGGTGCAAACGTCTCTTCGGCATCCGCAATTTGCGATTCCCATCCCACCACAAGGCGCCGCAAAAGCACCGGTAGATTTACAGCATAGAGCATCATTCTCGTGTATTCTGTTGGGGTTCCCGGACTGTCAACCTCCGCTATCAGGCGTTCTACAAACGGATGCTGAGACGGAAATCTGCCGTTTATTTTTTCAACCTTTTGTGATTCACACGCTTGTAAAAAATGGGATACGAGCGCGTCCAAAACCGGAGGGTTATCCGGTGCGTATCCCACTTCACACACTTCCGCACGTTTTTCGCCTATCCCATAGTTAAGATACCCGCCGATATGTCCATTTTGATGGGCAACCACGGTCGGAAGAACACCGCGGATGCGTGACGGTGCCATATCCCAATACGCGCGCGTCCGCGCGATAGTTCCGCTCTGCTTAGCGTTGGCAAGATCGTATAGTGCTGCGACTGCGTCTAAATCCGTTTCTGGGTTAAAGTCGATTATTTGCCACTCCGATGAATCCGTCTCGCGCGTTGAGGTGTTGTACGTTATATTGAAGCCGTGTAGCGGCAAAGAGGTCCATCCCAATCGACGGTAAAACACCTCTGGAATAATCGTAAACAGCACACCAAGATCACATCCGGTTGCTCGCAGATAATCAATTGTATCGCGCATGAGCGCAGACGCGTATCCGACACCGCGATAATTCGGATGTGTACAGACACCGCCAATACCACCCATGGTTACAAGGGATGCACCGACCCGCATCCGTCGTTCCCAGACGCGCAAGGTTGATACAACCGTGTCGTTCACTACGACGACACGGGTTTGCGGAAGTCTATAGCTGCTATCGCCTTGGACGTATTGCCAATAGCGTTCATGACCGTCGGGGTTAAACGCCACACAACACAGTTCAACGACCTGTTCTAACTCTGATTCACGCGCTCCTCTAATTTCCATATTTTCAACTGGCGCAAGCGAATTGTTAGGATCACTTGACGTACAGCCCCACCTTTCAGATCCGCACTGCTGCCGTTGTTGCAGTGCTGCTGATTTTGGACATTTTTTTATGCTGGTGTAAATTGTGTAAGTTCAAATCGGTTATTGCATTAAGAAGACGACACCCAACGCCTCGTTCGGCGTTTGGATTAATTTCTCGCATGCCTCGGAGGCTTGGTCAATTGGCACAACATCCGTAATCAACGGGTTCACCTGAATTTTGCCCTCCGACATCAGTCGCAGTGATAATTCCAAGTTGCGTTGTGTGGGCCACGGAACAAACACCGGTGGATAATCCGCGCCGTGTTCATAATCCTCGTCGTGGTAGCCGGGTCCGGTACGTGCGGCACTGATAACATCTACATTACCAAGTCCTGCTGCGAAACCGTGTGTAATGTTCGCACCCCCAACGATGACAATCCGCCCAACTTTGTGTGTATCCGGTGCTGTCTTCAGCATTGCCCGGATCTGCTGAAACGCGCTCGTTGCATCACCACCGAAGGCGATAATCCCACAATCCATACCGTAGCCGTTGGTGAATTCCGTTGAGATGGGAATTGGATCCGTTTCAGATACGTTTATGGCGCGGTGTACACCGGCTTTCTCGGCGATACCGATCCGTAATGGCAATTGGTCTAAACCGATAACGTAGGCACCCGCGGTTTTGGCTATCTGGCACGCAAATTGCCCAACGATCCCCAAACCTGCGACGACAACGTTTTCGCCGATACGGATACGCCCGCGTTGCACGGCATGCAAAGCGGTTGCAGCAAGATGAATAGAAGCGGCTTCCTCACTGGTGACATTATCCGGAACCTTCGCACACAGATTGTGTGGTATACAAGCGGACGTGGCGTGAAGTGCGTATCCACCGCCCATACCAGCCACCCTATCGCCGATCTCAAATTCGTCGCAATCGCCTTCTTTACCCACAACAACACCAGCGTTGGTATATCCAAATGGACGTTGCCGTGTTTCAGAACCTGGATTCTCGCGTCGTCCTTTAACACCACCGAGTTCCGTACCCGGACTCACCATTGAGGCGCGAACTTCAACCAACAGCTGCCCCGGTTTCGGCGCAGGCGTTTCCTGCTCCTCCGTCCAGATACGTCCTGCCTCATTCATCATGACGACTTTTCTCGTTTTGCTCATAAACAGTCCTTTCTGATTTTACATTCGGTAAGGTTCAAGATCAATCCCCGGATATGCTTGCTCAAGACGTGCAAGGGCTTCCGACGTATAGTATGCATCCCCAGGGGCGGGCCACCCTAAAACATGTCGGACAGCAGGGGTCGTTTGTGCGACAAATTTCATGTAGTTTGGGCTGCCCCAACCGGGCACAGGGCGCGTTGTTTTGCACCAATCGTCATTGTCGGCGCGATGGAAATGATATCCCATCCACCCTCGCTGTCTACTCTTGTTCTCAAACGGTTGTGCGGCATGAACCAAGTAACTTGAGCGGAACGACACACTCCCCGCTTTCGCCGTAAGGGGGACCGGATCCGCGAGCTCTCCTTTAAATTCACGTAGGTCAGGAATTCCCATTCCACCCGCTCTACCCGGATACTTTGCCCATATTTTATCCAACTGGTTCTGCGAACCTGGGCAGACAAGCATCGGCGCACCGTCTAATTCAATGTCGTGTACGAAGATCGCGGTCAGAACATATCCGTAGCGTTGCCAATCCGGGTGCGGTGGTAAGGGGGAGTTTGTTGCATTGTCAATATGGTATCCTTGCCATGGATGTTCACTATGACGACTATCGGTGAGACCTTCGCGAAAGAAGATCTGCCCATAACCGAGCCGAATTTCTTCCGTATCTAACAGCTGCTTTGCAATCGCCAAATACGCTTCATTTTCAATCAGTTTATCCACGGCTTCCAAGCCCGTCGGGAAATGTACTGCCTTTCCAAAAGGACCCGCAAGTCGTTGCATATCACTGTTCTTCTCATAGGCACTTTTCAGTGCGTCTGGCTGCGGCCTCCATTTCGCTTGATATTCGGCGTAAGTTAATCCATCATAAGCATTCCGTTCAATCTCTTCAAGCGCGGGCGCAATTATTTCCGGTGAAAACACGTTCGGCACTACGATTATTCCATCCCGTTTCCATGCTGCCAATTGTTCAGTCGTCAGTTGCATGACATTTACCTCGCTGTGAACTTTTCCCATTTATCTTCTTGAACCATTTCACTGTCTGCTTTCTGTTGAATCGTCTGCCACCATTCCTGATTTTCGACGTACCACTGAATCGTCTCGCGCATGCCCTCCTCAAATGCGATAGCTGGTTTCCACCCGACATCACGGGCGATCTTTTCCGAATCTAAGAAATACCGACAATCGTGTCCGGGTCTGTCAGGAACGTAAGTTTTCAACGTCTGTGGTTTGTTGAGCACATCCAAGATGAAATCGCTTATTTCTTCAATGCTCTTTTCCACACCGCTCCCAACGTTGTAGGTTTCTCCAATCTTGCCATGTTTGAGAACCGCTGCGATTGCTGCGCAATGGTCATCAACATGCAGCCACTCGCGTCGGTTATGACTGCTCCGATAGAGCGTTAAAGGTAAATCTCGGATCGCATTCGTTGTGAAGAGCGGAATCAACTTCTCTGGGTGCTGGTAGGGACCGTAGTTGTTCGCACAATTAGAAATCGTTATCGGTGTGCCGAAACTATGAAAGTAAGCGTTCACGAGATGATCTGCTGCCGCTTTAGAGGCGTTATAGGGTGTCTGCGGACGATAGGGTGCGTCTTCACTAAATCTATTGGGCGAATCTAAAGGGAGCTCGCCGTAAACCTCACATGTAGAAATATGATGGAACCGTTGGACATCGTACTTTTGAGCCGCGTCCAGTAATACCTGCGTGCCCATCACGTTTGTCTCAAAGAAACGCCGCGGATTCAGAATCGCTCGACTGTTGTGTGACTCTGCAGCGAAATTAACGATTGTCTCCGGACGCTCCTCTTTCAGAACATTTTCCACGAAAGTGGAATCCAGAATATCACCCTGTGCAAATTTGTACCGCTCTGGGTAGTGTGTCGCTATATCCGTTAGACTGGAGAGATCTCCAGCGTACGTCAGTAAATCAAGGTTGACAATGGCATCGTCTGGGTAGTGGTGTAGCCAGTATCGGATGAAGTTAGTACCAATAAATCCAGCACCACCCGTGACCAGTAATTTCATTAATTATGAGTTCCTTCCGCGGAGTCAAACGAATATCTATATCTTATCAGAAAGAGACATTACCTGTCAATTCAAATTCGTCCGCGGATGAAGAGATCAAAACTACAGAAAAACTTAAATATCTCTTGACAAATAATTGCAAATGCCGTAAAATAATAAACAGTTTTAAATCGTACGACTTTCTAAACGTAGGGATCCGTGCCCTGCAATTTTGCGAAGGAAAAAACAGTGCGCAAACGCGAATTAGGGAGCACAGGATTAACCGTCTCTGAAATCGGCATGGGAACATGGGAGCTCGGTGGACGCGAATGGGGTGACATCGGTGAAACCGATGCCGTTGATCTCCTTCGATACGCCTTTGAGAGCGGTGTTACCTATTACGATACGGCAGACCAATATGGTGGTGGACGCGCAGAACGCCTACTCGGTGAGGCTTTTTCAGCACTCGGCGACAGAGTCGTTATTGCCACAAAACTCGGCTATGAATTGGACTCTGACGGGTGGATTAGCCATGGATGGGAACGCCCATCGTTCAATGTTTCACCCGATTATATCCGGTCAGCAGTTGAAGGCAGCCTCACACGGTTAAAGAGGGATGTTATAGACATCTACCAATTCCATGGACCACCCTCGGCACCCGAATGGGACGACGCGTTCGGAACGATGGAAAATCTCAAAGCCGAAGGCAAAATCCGATTCTATGGGATGGGTCTCGGCAGTGAAGCGGATGCACTAAAAGCTATGGAAGAAACCGGTATCTCTTCGCTGATGCTCACCTACAATATCCTTACACAAGAGATGGTAACTCCGGTGATGGAAACCGCTGCTGAAAGAGGTGTTGCTGTTATCGTCCGACAACCATTGTCCTCAGGTTTACTCTCTGGACAACTCGGGCCGGATACCGTCTTTGCGGAGAACGATTACCGCAAGACGTGGTCCCGTGAAAGATTCCTCGCCGATCTGGAGCGGGTAGAAACCGTCAAGTCAATCATTGGAAACAAAGCGCGCAGCCTTCCACAAGCCGCCCTCAAATTTATTTTGGCACACCCGGCAGTCTCCTGTGTCGTGCCAGGGATGATGACACCAGCACAGGTGGATGATGGTGTTGCGACTTCGGATGCGGTACCTCTGCCTACTAACGTTTTGGAACAATTACGCCGTAATTGAGGGGGCTATATGAAGGTTATCGCGGATCTTTGTGTTGTTCCGATAGGTGTCGGTGTATCGGTCTCCAAATACGTTACCGCGTGCGAGAAGGTACTAAAAGAGGCAGGTTTGGAAACGAATTTGCATGCTTATGGCACCAATATTGAAGGTGAGTGGGACGTTGTATTTGCGGCAATTCGACGGTGCCACGAGGTCGTCCATGAAATGGGCGCGCCCCGAATCACAACGACACTCAAATTTGGGACTCGAATTGACAGAACCCAAACAATGAACGATAAGGTTACCAGTGTCCAAAATCAGTTAGAGATAGAATAACTGATAAACGTTTTTCAAATTTAATTTTAATTGAAAAATTAAATTGACATTTTTGGTAACTTGTGATAATCTATCACGTTAGTTGAATATTAAGGAGGTTAAACTAAAAAATGAAAAGCAGATATGTACTTTTGGCAGTGTGTGCGATCGGATTCCTTCTTACAGCACAATTTGCGACTGCCATAGATAAAATTGAAGGACCTTGGATGTGGATGATCACCGAGAGTCCTGCTGGCGGCGGTGGTGCCGCTGTGACAGATGACGACGGCATCAAGGACGCAACAAAAGGTAAGCTGACCGAGGAAGATGTTGCCAAAGAAGGGATTACCGATAAAGTCCTGAAGGTCAAATTTGCCGAAAATTACAAATGGACCGAGGGAGAAATCGCCGCAGTCGGTGGTAACAATATCAACGACACACTCCTAAAGATTAAGTTGGGTCCCGGGGGCGATATCAACGACCATTGCTCCTACGCCGTGATCAATGCTAACTCAAAGGTTACGAAGAAAGGCGTTGAAGCCCGTGTCGGTAGTGATGATTCCGTTAAGGTATGGTTCAACGGTGATGAGGTTCACAAAAACCCTGTCAACCGCGGTGCTGGCGATTTTCAGGACACATTTGAGGTAGACCTGAAAAAAGGCGATAACGTTCTAATGGTTAAAGTGTGTGAACGCGGCGGCGGTTGGAGCATGTTTGTCGGTATCGATGCGGCTTTGGACTACAATCTGAAGTTCAAAGGATTTCCCGTTGAACCCGCTGGCAAATTAGCGGCGAAGTGGGCAGAAGTTAAAAGTTCTTACTAAGTTGGTGTTTTAACCGGTATTATCGTTCCGAGGTTCGCAATTCGGAATCGCTTTTACCGGTTAAAACCGCACAAAATTTTTTGTGCTTGATTTAATTGTGGTATATTTTATATACTACTCTAAAGAGGTTGTCCTATCTGTATAAACACCGACACAATATTGTGATCGTGATCTTCTGATTAAGACGCAATCAGACCCGCAAGAATGGGCAACACTAATTTCACTTTGTTTGATTTATAAAGTAAAAAAAATTGATTGGAGGATTTTCATGTATAGGAAACTATTCACACTGGGGTTGGCATGTCTTATAGCACTTTTTGCCATGACGATGACCGCTAACGCCCAAGACAAAATTACCGGTCCGTGGCTTTGGATGATTGCTCCAACCGAATCGGGCCAAGGTGGCGCGGCTGCTACTGATGTGGATTCACTCGCTGAAGCCAGCGGTGGTGAAGTCACTGAAGCCATGGTCGCAGAAAACGGCGCAAACGAAGGCGATGCTGTGGGTGACTTGGTATGGACGGTCGGTGAGATTTCTGCAACCGGCGGCAACAACGTCAACGATCTCGTCAATGAGATCGGCTTAGGCGAAGGTGATGTCAACGACCACTCGTCTTATGGACTTATCACGCTTGTATCCGCTTCTGATCAGAGCGGCGTGGATATGCGAGTTGGCAGTGATGACTCTGTCAAGGTCTGGCTCAACGGTGAAGTGGTTCATAAAAACGCTGTCAACCGCGGTGCTGGTGATTTCCAGGACACATTTCAGGTTGATCTAAAGCAAGGTGATAACCTCTTACTCGTGAAGGTCAGTGAGCGTGGTGGTGGTTGGAGTATGTTCGCCGGTGTTAATGCCGATGTGGAAACTGCCATAAGACCCGCTGTTATTGGTGTCGCTGGGAAAATTACCGGTCCGTGGCTCTGGATGATTGCTGCAACTGAGGCTAACCAAGGTGGCGCAAATTCTACCGATGTGGATTCACTCGCTGAAGCCAGCGGTGGTGAAGTCACTGAAGACATGGTCGCAGCAAACGGTGCCAGCGCAGGCGATGCTGTCGGTGATCTGGAATGGACAGTTGGTGAGATTTCTGAAACCGGCGGTAACAACGTCAACGATCTCGTCAACGATCTCGGTTTGGGTGAAGGCGATGTCAACGACCACTCGGTTTATGGATTGATCATCCTTGACGCTCCTGAAGCTCAGGAAGGCGTTCCGGCGAAAGTCGGTAGTGATGACTCTGTCAAAGTCTGGTTCAACGGTGAGGTTGTCCATAACAACCCCGTCAACCGTGGTGCTGGCGACTTCCAAGACGACTTCAAAGTTAACCTTGTCGCAGGGAAAAATGTCCTGTTGGTGAAGGTCAGCGAACGTGGCGGCGGTTGGAGCTTGTTCGCTGGTGTTGGTGGTATATGGGAAGTTTACACCGGTGGATTTGTTTCTGTCGAACCTGCTGGTAAACTCTTCACTACTTGGGGAAGCTTGAAAGCCAGGTAATAGGTCTTCGTACCTTAGCAATAAATAAAGGACGCAGTCTTTATATTATATATTGACTGCGTCCTTTTTTCTTTTCGGTAGAACTTACGCATGCTGCTCTTTTGTAGCATAAACTTTTAGTTTGGGTTTCCACCAGAACGCTGTGTTTTCCGAAAAATCGCATCTAACAGAACCGGAAACCACAGTCAAAATTGCGTAAGTCCTGTTCAGGTCAGCTGCTAACGCAGGTTACTTACCCATAAGTTCCATAAAGACAGGTAAAGACTCCCTAAATCCATCTTCGCGCGTTCCACCCGCTGGTGTATAAACACTCTCTAAAGAGATCGCACCGTCATATCCATCCCGTTTCAACGCGTCCACAATGTCATTGTAGTAAGGGTCCATCTGTCCTTGACGCATCGCACAGAAATCGAATGTTGCCGCTGGAAGATTCACAACACCGTCCTTGAGATGGACATGTGCGAGAGAGTCACGGATCATTTCGTAGCCGTCCGGGTAGGGGACCTCGGTACAATAGAGTGAGCTGCACGGATCCCAGAGGACTTTCAGATGTGAGACATCCAATTCATCAATCAGTTTTCTGGCAAGGTATGCGGATGTCACATTACCGGAGATTGCAGTTTCAATGACAAGTGTAATGCCCGCCCCATCAGCGATTCGCAAGGGTTCTTCTAAGCGATTCAGAAGGGTTGTCCATGCGTCTTCGGAGATAATCGGTTCCGCCCCAAAAAGGACCATCTCTTTCCGAAAACTGAAAATCCGTACCAGATTTGTGCCGAGTGCTTGTGCAACCTCAATACACCGTTGCAATGTCTCAATGTGGGAGCGATACGCAGGCGCGTCAACCGCTGTGTCTACAGGAAGTGCCGAGAGGTTATGGTGTGAGATACACGATACCTTTAAATCCCGATCATTAATTAATGCTTTGACTCGCTCGATATCTGCATCCGTCAATTCTCCGACCTGTTTCTCCCAAAGGTACTGTAATTCAACGTATTCTAAGCCGGTTTCTACCATTGTGTCGAGTGCGTACTCGAAATCCCGACTAATTCCATCCGTAATTGTCCCCAGTTTGAACATTCAATTCCCTTTCAATTTCTTTCTATATTTCCGTGGGTTTCCAACGTGCTAAGCAATACTCTCGCATAACTCTGTTATGCAATTATTCCGTTTTTTTGATCTCAACACCTGCGATGTTTTCGAGGATTTTGATAATCGTCCAGTTATCCTCATCAGGATTTACTGCCTTCCCCGCTTGAAAGAGTTCAAAGGCGGCACTTGCTGCGAAAAGAGGGACACCACATTCACTCGCCATATTTTTTGCTAAGGTGAGGTCTTTATACATTGTACCGATATTGCTCTGTCCCTTGAAGTTCCGATCCAAGATGTTTTGTGTTGTATCCCTGAAGAGGAAATTCCCGACGACGCTTGTACTGACGACATCGCGAAGTGTTTCCGGCGTTACACCTGCTTTCACTGCGAGTGTCAGTGCCTCAAAGATACCCGCATACGTGGTCCCTATCAGTACTGCAAGCGCGGATTTGACAGTCTGTCCCATCCCGACCTCTTCCCCGACATGGTAGATGTCCCGCCCGACTGCTTCAAGCACCGGTTTTAACGCTTCAAACGTCTCGGTTGGTGCCGACACCATCATCGTGAGTGTCCCCGCAGCTGCCCCTGGGGCACCCCCACTGACAGGCGCGTCAACGATATTGATTCCTTCCGCTGTCACCAGTTCGGCGACCTCCATCACTTGTGAACGTCCAATAGTCGCCGTACAGATGACTGTAGATCCCGGTTTGAGCCCTGCCAGCAGTCCATCTTCTGTGAGTAGTGCTGCTTTAACCTGTTCGATATTCAGCACCATGATAAAAACGGCATCTGCAGCAGCACCCACTTCACGCGGTGATGCGGCGGCGTTTGCCCCTTCTTGTGCAAGTGTTTCTAACGGCTCTGGGCGGACATCATATACCGTCAGTTCATGTCCAGCTTTCAAGATATTTCTCGACATCCCCATGCCCATGTTGCCGACCCCGATGAGTCCAACTTTTGCCATAAATTACCTCAAAGTGTCTCCTGAGTAAAATAGTATATAGTATACACGTAGGTTGTTTTGTCCTTAGTGCAACCACAGCAACTGCGCCAACGCATACCGATAGAGTCTATCATAAATCTTCGGGAATGTCAATCGTTTTCCCCTGACAGAATCCAAAAATGCTTGATTTATTTGAAGAAAGATGATAAATTAATTCCAAATTAGATTGATTTGGACGCTAAGGAGTCTTCTTATGAACGTAACATACACATCAGCAATCGCTGAAGCTATCGAAAAATTAGAAGCAGGGAACCCACTCCCGCCCCTCGTTCCACAGGAAGCGTGGAACAGTGAACTGACAGATTCTTTAGAATCGGCATCCCTCGACGAGCTTTTTGAGGGAGAATCGCTGAAAAATACGACGTTTGCGGAAGCCATCAAAAGCGGCTTGCTTCTATGGAACGACGCGCTGGACGAATCCCATAACATCTCGCAAGAGTTAGGAAACCAGACGGGCAGCTACTGGCACGGCATTATGCATCGTCGTGAACCGGACTACAGCAACTCCAAGTATTGGTTCGGCAGAGTTGGTACGCACCCAATTTTCCCGGCACTTCGTGAACGCGCACTCGAGCTTTTCGAGGGAACACAAAATCCATCGGACGCGCTCACAGACATCGGGCAGACGATTGCGGCGCAAGAGGCGTGGGATGCTTATCAATTTATCGATTGGTGCCAAGCTGCCGAAGGTGACGCTGATTCGGATGTAACCCGTTTCTTGCAACAAGTGCAGGCGGAAGAGATTAAGTTGTTATTGGCGTATTCCTACCGAAACGCCGTTTAACATACGCTAATTTGTCTGAAGGAGGCAGACAATGTTTCCACGCAATAAGGGTGTCGGCACAAACAGCTGGTATTACCTTATCATCGGACTCATGGGATTGGTATTAATCAGTTCCTGCGCAAGTCCAACTCTTAACGCAACAGATTCACCTCCTGTTACAGCCAGCCATGCCTACAACGAAATCAAAGCAATTGTTGAAAAACTTTCAGACGGAGGCGGACCGGCTGATTATGAGGTGCTGATTGAAAAATCACGGATTTTCATCAAAGCGTACCCGAAATACAAGCAGGTGGATGAGGTTTACTACATTCTCGGTGCCATCTTACTTCAGTTGCAGCGTGCCGAAGAAGGGATAACTGTCCTTGAGGAACTTATTCGGGATTATCCTTCTGCCCGCTACGTTGAACAAAGTCTGTTAACATTGGGATTGGCTTACGACAGAATCAGCGAGCATGACAAAGCGGATGCGATTTACGAAAAACTGACAAATCATTCAAAGTATCAAACAGGTAAATATGCCGCGACGGCACAGCAGCTGCTTGAACAGGATAGAAACGAGCGAAAAGGCGAATTAGCAAGTTCATCTGAAGCAAATCAGAGTCAGAGTCTGAACCGGTTTATTAATAAACCCGCACCAGATTTTCAGGTGACGGATCTAATGGGTGAAACACTCTCACTGGCGCAGTATCGTGGGCAGGTTGTCCTTCTCAATTTCTGGGCAACGTCGGCACCACCTTGTATTGCGGAGATGCCGAACGTTAAGCGGACTTACGAAAAGTATAAAAATCAGAAGTTTGAGATTGTCGGTATTAGCTTGGATCGCTCAACCGATCCGCTTGAAGCATACGTCAACAAAGAAGGGATCGCGTGGCGGCACTATTGGGACACGGGCGGCAAGATTACGCTTCTGTACAATGTCCGCGAAATTCCTTCAACTGTTCTAATTGATGGTGCTGGTATTATTCGCAAGGTGAACCTCCGTGGTTACGCCCTTGAGACTGCCGTTGGTAATCTCGTACGGGAGAATTTAACAAATTGAGCCCCGATTTCGCTAACGAGGTTGGAAACTTCGCCTGTTTCACGGAACTTTACTATAAAACGTTGCACACAAATCCAATAAATCTTGAGGAGACTAACGATGTTCTTCCAAAATGAAATAAATTCACAGCAAAGCAGAAATAGAGGTTTTTGTGCTCATCTCATTTACGTGCTCACAAGTCTTGTCCTAATAGGTTTTTGTGTGAACTTCTCTGGTGAGGCTTCGATGAAAGCAGCTTACAAGTATCAGGAAATTAAGGCAATTTCCAAAAGTCTCAAAAAGCAGAAGACACAGGAAGATTTAGAGAGGTTGGTTGAGAAATCCGAAGAATTTGTTGCAGCGCATCCAGGATACAAACGGGTAGATGAGGTCTATTACCTGCTCGGCAACGCATTAGTTCAGTTGGAGCATGTTGAAGAAGGTATCCACATCTTTGAAAAAGTCGTTGCAGACTATCCAGAGGCTCGCTACGTTGAACGCTGCCTGTTAGACTTAGGATTGGCGTATGATAAACTTGGCAATCACGATGCAGCAGACGGTGCTTACCAGAAATTGATAGATCACCCGAAGTATGGTAAACGATCGCAAGCAAAACTTGCGAAGCAGCTCCTTGAACAGGATAGAACCGACCGAAAGGGTGAATTATCGAAACCGCCTGGGACAAGCCAAGGACCGGGAATGACCTCCAGTGAGTGGACCGGTAAACCTGCACTTGACTTTCAGGTGACGGATCTGAACGGCGAAGAACTTTCGTTGGAAAAATACCGCGGGCAGGTTGTGCTGCTGGACTTCTGGGCAACGTGGTGCGGACCCTGCATAGCAGAGATGCCGAACGTTAAGCGGACTTATAAAAAGTATAAAGATCAAAAGTTTCAGATTATTGGGATTAGCCTCGACAGATCCATAACGCCCCTTGAGGAATATATAGAAAAAAAGGAACTCGGATGGGTGCACTATTGGGATAACAGTGGCAAGGTTAGTAATATGTATAAGGTGCGGGCGATTCCATCTACCTTCCTGATTGACGGTGAAGGGACCATCCGCAAGACGAACCTCCGTGGACACGCGCTTGAACATGCCGTCGAGGAATTGGTGACGGAAAATCTCGCGAAGCCTGCCAAAACATCTGAGAAAGAGTCAATACCCGCGACAAAGATCCTGAAACAGGAAACAACTTCTCAAAAAGATGAATCAATTAAGTCTTCCAGAACAAATCCGAGTGAGTGGGTCGGTAAACCTGCCCCAGATTTTCAGGTAACGAATTTGAAAGGGGAAGAACTTTCTTTGAAAGACTATCGTGGGCAGGTTGTGCTGCTTGACTTCTGGGCAACATGGTGTGGACCCTGCATAGCAGAGATGCCGAAACTGAAGCGGACTTATGAAGCATACAAGGATCAGAATTTCCAAATCATCGGCATCAGCTTGGATAGGTCAAAGCAACCACTTGAGGCTTATGTTGAAAAAGAAGGACTTGGGTGGATTCACTACTGGGACGAAAGTCGGAAGTTAAGGACGCTATACGGGGTTTGGGGAATTCCATCAGCTTTTTTAATTGACAGTGAAGGGATTATCCGAAAGGCGAGCCTCGGCGGTTTTGATGTTGAATCTGCCGTTGCTGAATTGATGAAGGAAAACCTCGCGAAACCCGTCGATGCTCCTATAAGGACACCCTCCGATTCGCCTGATGGTGCGCAAAATGTAGAACCCGATGCCAAAGAAATTATCAATGCGGCTATCGCTGCGCACGGTGGACTTGAGAACCTCGAAACAGTGAAAAGTATTGTGATGGAATCTGAGAGTTTTGAACACCTTCCGGATGGAACCATGCAGGATGAGGGACCGGCAAAAACATATTTTGATGCCAACAGGGTTCGCAGCGATTGGGGTATTCACGCCCAGAAGGATAACCATCTAATCTTTGATGGAGAATCGGTGTTTATGATAGCAGCCGGAGAGGTCAAACCTGTTCCACTCGAGGAGACCGAGTCTTATATTAACTTCTTTAAGGATAGCCTTTTTCGAGAGCCTATGTGGCTTTTGGCAACCCTCTCGAAAAACGATGTTCCGGTTCAATACATAGGAACAGAAAATGTAAAGGGTGAACCTACATCCGTTCTCCTCGTTACGCAGCCTTCCGGGAAAAAGTTAAAAATCTTCATTAGTAAAGAAACCCACTACGTAATCCAGTTTAGTTATGACGTTGAGATAGGCGGAGAAGTGGGAAACGTGGTAGCATTCCTCGACGATTATCGGGACGTAGATGGCATTAAAATCCCACATTATCGTACGACAAAGAACGGGGAATTTCGACGAGTCTTTATCACCGACATTACGCTGAACACTGAAATTGACGAAGCCCTGTTTCGTCCGTGAGAATAAACGCGGGCGTAACGCTTCCCTCATACCTTGCTGGCGGGATTTGAAATCCCGCCTATTTGCAGCGTCTCGTTGACGCAGAAATTATGGCACACCTTATCTTGAAAGATGTCACCAAAATTTACGACGGTGACGTTCTCGCAGTTGAACAAGCGGATTTTCAGATTCCAGATGAGTCGTTTACGGTGCTCGTCGGTCCGTCGGGTTGCGGCAAATCGACAATTTTGCGGATGATTGCCGGGTTGGAAGAGATAACGGAAGGGGACATCTATATTGATGAGGAACGCATTAACGACATCCCGCCTAAAGATAGGGATATCGCCATGGTCTTCCAAAATTATGCCCTCTATCCACACATGACGGTGTATAAGAACATGGCGTTTGGGTTGAAACTCCGCAAATATTCAAAAGCGGAGATTGAAGAACGTGTTAAAGAGGCGGCGGAGATTCTGAGCATCTCACATCTATTGAACCGCAAACCGAAGCATCTCTCTGGTGGAGAACGTCAACGCGTCGCTGTCGGCAGAGCAATCGTTCGACACCCGAAGGTTTTCCTATTCGACGAACCCTTGAGTAACCTCGACGCGAAACTACGTGTGCAGATGCGGATGGAAATCAGTCGGCTGCACGATCGGCTCAATGCTACCATCGTCTACGTCACGCACGACCAAGTCGAAGCGATGACGATGGGCGATCAGATCGTGGTGCTCAATGAAGGGAAAATCCAACAGATTGCCGATCCCGGAACGCTCTATCACAAACCTGCGAATCAATTCGTCGGAGGCTTCATCGGCACGCCGCCGATGAACTTTATAGAGACAGAGATTATGAACAACGGTGGTACCCCAACCCTCCAATTTGAAAATTTCAAAGTGGAATTGAATGCGCAACTCCAATCAGTTCTGAACGAACTTCCAGGGGATTCGGTGACACTCGGTATCCGTCCAGAGGATATTCATGTCGGTGAAAACGGGAACAATCAAGTTGGAACACAGGTGGAACTGGTTGAGCCCCTCGGAAATCACGCGCTCTTATACCTTCGGACAGAAAAAAACAACTTCGTCGCACAATCGGATCTCATCAATGTGCCGCAACACAACGCTCAAGTCACGGTCAACTTCAACATGGATAAAGCGCACCTGTTTCACCCAGAAACAGGCAAATCGTTAACAGCTTCCGCACGCCATTGAAAAGAGTGAAAAGAGTGTAAGCCCAGCCAATGGACTGGGCTGGATATACAGAGAGGGACATCCTTCCTAAAACCAGCCTCAACGAACCGCAAGGAAAATTAGAAAAGAATTTGAATTTGCGCCCATGTTTCCGCGTCTATCGGAATACCTTCCCGTTCTCGTCTGCGTTGTTCCTTCCAACCGCGTTCACCCGGCATCCGAATCGCGTCAACGCCAGCAGCACGCTTTGCCGATTTGAGATACTCGATAAAACGTTCTATCTCCGCGCTGAACCCCGGAAATCCTCTAAAACTCGCAACGTTAATCACCAGCACAAACAACCCATTGCCGACACGGGCATCTTCACTCTGGCTACACCCTGCTCCCGTAAGCGCGCCCGACAAGATGTCAACAATGACACTCAACCCGAACCCTTTATGCGCAGCAATCCCACCGAACGGCAATAAGGCGGCGGGTGGCACTCCATAGAAATCGTCTGCATCAGTGGTTGACTCACTATCTGCGCCAATCAACCACCCGTGCGGCACCGCTTCGTCCCGATGCTGTTTAACCCGAATTTTCCCTGATGCGACAACACTTGTCGACATATCCAGTATAATCGGATCTTGCCCTTCAATTGGGACTGCACACGCGATCGGATTTGTAGAGAGTCTACCTTCAACGCCGCCGTGCGGTGCGACACACGTGCCCCCTCCATGGTCATTTGCCATGAGCAGTGCGATCATCTCTGCCTCCGCAGCGAGGCACGCGTATCCTCCTAACCTACCTGTCTCGTTACACCGCGACACAGCGACAGAACTTAGATCCGTCTGTTTCGCTTTTTGAATTGCCAATTCAACAGCACGCGTCGCGATTACGGGACCGAATCCCCAATTCCCATCTAACACCGCGATGGATGCAGATTCGTGTAGCGTCTCTGTTGGCGCACCGGGTTGGATTAATCCTTCCTCCAATTCACGGACATATTTTGGGAGGTGGATAACACCGTGTGAGTCGTGTCCGACGCGATTGGCATCCACCATGGAGCGGGTTACGATTTCTGCCTCGGCTGCTGGGATATTTAATTTTTGGAAGACGTTGCGGCAAATCTCGGTGAGTTCTTCTGCTGTAAAGTGCGGCATTGTGGGAATCCTTAAAGGAGGGAACTACTTGTCTTTCGCCTGCTCTAACAATTCTGCTAACCGATCGGCAAAACGGCGTTGGCTGTCATCTTCCGGGGCATAGCCTATCACTTTTCGGGCGTTGGCGATGCTCCAGAACTTGTGCGTATTGTCGCTGATGCCGTAGAAAATCTGGAACGGGATACCGTTCTCGTCCTCTATATTCTCTGTCTCAATACTCTTAACGAAGAGTTGAACCTGGTCCCGGACACTCAAATACGCGCCGAGTCCACGGTGCATCGCTTTCAAATCGTCCGCTGAAGAATTCGCCATATCCGTCTCGCGCGGTCCACCAATACGCAACTGAACGTTCTGCAGCTTCTTACCGTCAACGTGCCCCGTTGCAAAGACAAATCCGAGGTGTTCATACGCTTCCTTTGCCCATCCATAGAAGTTATCGGAGAGCGGACGCATCTCTGGGGTCACCACATCCCACTTATCTGCCCAGATGAGACGCTCATAATAGTCGGCGGCGTGGTTGGAACTACAGACGACGACACGCCGGACATCGGTTTCAACACAGGTTTGGTAGAGGTTGTATGCCATCTGAACGTTGGCAAGCTCGTTCTCAAAACTGCCACCCTTAAAAGCACAGTGAACGACGGCATCAACACCCTCGAAAAAGTGTCGATATGCGTTTCGGTCAGGGTCGGTGAGTTCAGCGATTTGAATCCCTTCAACTTCCTCTCCCTGCCGATTTGTGGTCTTCACGTCCAGCAGTACGAGTTCGTAACGTTGGCGAAATTCCGGGAGCATCCGTCCAGCGACATAGCCTGATGCGCCGGTGATAAGGACTTTTCTGCGGTTTGGCATGTTGGGGTGTCTCCTTTGAGTAAATTGGATTAGATGTTGGCATTCAGGTTTACCCTTGATACGCGTGCGTACCATCTAACATAAATTCTTTGTCAGGATACCCAGTAAAAATAAAAGGTGAATGCGTTGCTATGAAAAACTGGTTTTCAGTGCTTTGATCTTTGAATTGTAATGGAATGAAACGGAATTTCAGCAAGGATTTGCGCAAGGTGTCCACTGATGAAATACCATAGCAGTTTAAGGATCGTCGTCTTGCCTGAGCCGTTTGGACCGGTAAAAATGTTCAAGTCTTCATTGAACTCAAATTCACCGTCAAGCCGCTTACTGAGTCCCTTAACTTTAAGATATCGTATCATCTGTTTTACCTCACAGAGATAATTCCCTACGTAAATTCTGAATGCTTATGGAATCTCCAGCTTTTCCCTACAGTACCGCGCAAGCGTTTTTATTTCTGCGAGAACCTGTGCCTCAGTCTGCATCAACTGGCTAAAGAGCGGTGATACAGGTTGTCTACTGAAAAGTCTGTCAAAGAAACCCTGCTGGACATAAGCCGGGACCCCAAAGCGTGAAACGCCAACACGTGTAGGATCTACACCGAGGTAGTCAATTGAGAGATAGTGCGCGACATCCGCTTTCGTAATATTGCCCTCATGGATGCTGCCAGTATTTCTCCGTCCGTAACTCACCATATAGACTCTACCACTCATTTGGTTGAGCACAGTATAGCCACCCATATCAATTGCTTCATTCCAACACTTCTCAAATCCATTTTTTGGGAGACGTTCGCGAAGCTCTTCGGCAGAACGGACGACAAACTTGTTTTGATATGGCGTTTTGATGATAAGAAACCCGTCATCGTTCTTCTCTAAAGCGGGTTGTCCTGTAAATAGATCCACGGAATCCAAGGTCCAGACGATCCCATCTCGGATGCCCTTCGCCATGTTATGATGTTTCTCGACAAATTCACCATTCAGTGGATGGAGGCGATAAGCACCGCCGCCGTTAAATGTCTGGCGCAATTTCCGGCGGTGTTCTATGACAGAAAACCGTTTTTGAGAAACAGGTATTTCAAGTCGGAGTGTATATCCAGTGTGTAAATCGGTTGTCAGATTTAGCTGGGATTGACGAAGTTCAGCCAAGCGTGTCAAGGCAGTCTGGCTTTTGGATAAGACGCGCCCAATTAGATACTCGCGGCGGAGTCTCGGAATCTCCGTTGCGAGGCGATCAAGCGTCGGAGCATCCAGCTGCTCCAACATAATTTTATGTTCCCATCGTGTTCCACGCTCATGCATTAAAATCTGGAACTGCTGCATATCGCCAGCGGTTCGGATATACCCGAGTGCCGTCCACGGATCAAACGTTGCCCGGTAATTTCCGCTGACTTCAGTATCCTCATTTGCCAACACGCAATCCCGCCGTTCATATCGAGAATAAAGACCGAATTGAAACTCAAAGTCTTCGTAGGGTGCCAAAGTCTCCCGCAAATCGCGTGCGAATTCACTTCCTTTTGCAAACCGTTTGAAAATTTGCTCGGTGTTTTGTGGCTGATTAAGTGCATCAAGGAACGTTCCAATACGAATGCCGCCCTCTTCTACACCTTCATCTTCGCTTTGTCCAAAAACCTTAGTCTTGGTTTTGAAAGGTGGGTTTCGGAGTGATACGTCGCGCTGTGAGACAAGGTGCAGTGCTGGATCATCTGTTACATCCTTGAGTGCAGGCGCGTCCCCAAGGATCTCCGCGAGTTTGACATCGTCAATCTTTTCCGTCAAGTCAACACCACGTTTCAACTCAGCGAAGTGGATGATGTCATCAAGGTTGTACCGGATGGGTGCGCTTGAAGAGAGATTATCGTAGTTAGAGCGGTGGAAACGGATGCGCGGCTTGATGCGAAAGACCGGTGTGAGGCCGTAATCTTTTAGCAACACATACAGTGTAACAGTATAGGAATCCGCGTGAACCTTCTGCGCAAGGATCCCCTCCCGCTTTGCGTTGCTTTCCACGATTAACTGATCTTGGACGAGACGACTATCGTTGCCGAAAATCATCATCCGATGTTCTTCTCTGTTATCATCTACTAACATGGATGTATCCCCCTTGACTTGTGTAACGATACCTCCGTGTCTGGGTTACTTTACGTTGCACCCGACCGCTGTCGCGCAAGTGCTGCTGCGCCAAGAATACCAGCATTGTCTCCCAGTTCTGCCTGTACAATCTGGACCCCGTCCAATGTGTTGGGCAGTGCGTATTTTTTCGCAGCGGCTCGGATGCTGTCCAAAAATGTATTGTCCAATGCTTCAACGACACCACCACCCAACACAATCAGCTCTGGATTTAAGAAATTCACAATAGAACCGATGCCGATGCCGAGGTATTTCGTCGTCTTCTTGATAACTTTCAAGGTTAGTTTATCATTTGCGCGAATCGCCTTCGCCAATACGCCACTCCGAATCGCCCGCAAGTCACCACCAGTGAGTTCAGAGAGCACGCTTTTTTTCCTTTTTTTCACAATCGCTTTCTGAAACTGTTTTGTCATTGCAGTACGGCTCGCGATGGCTTCTAAGCAGCCACGAGTTCCACACCCACACCGCGGTCCCCCTGCTTTGACAATAATATGCCCGATTTCACCAGCCGTCTTACTTGCGCCGTGGAAAAGTTCACCCTGCAGGATAATTCCGCCACCAATACCAGTCCCCACAAAAATCCCAACGACGTTCTGAAAACCTCTCCCTGCCCCGAACACGTGTTCACCAAGCGTCCCGACGTTCACATCATTGTCGACGAATGTCGGAAAGCCCACGCGCGCCTCCAACTCTTCTTTCAGTCGAACATCCTTCCAACGGAGGTTGGGTGCGAAAATAACAATCCCTGTAGCGGGATCAAGCGGTCCCGGTGCTCCAATTCCGACAGCTTGAATTGATGCCGCGGTAACGCCTGATTTGTCAATAGCCCTTTGGATACTGTCCGCGATCCGATCAATTACAATGGATGGACCTTTGTCTGCTTTGGTTGGTACTTTGGCTGTGCCTAAGATATTACCTTCTGCGTCAATGACAGCAGACAGAATCTTAGTGCCACCCATATCTACACCGATAACATTCGTGCCCATTATAGTAATTTCTCCTCTGTGCAGTTGCCGTGAGCGCACATTGAAAGTTAGTCGTTATGATGCCAAGAATGATAGCAACTTTTGTTTGAAGTTTGTTGTCGACAGTTGCTCCCACTTTTCCAGAAATACTTTGTAATCCGCTTTACGGGCTTCCTTCGTCTGATCAATAAGCGTAGCAACACCTTGTGCCGAAGTTTCACACTCCGACTGGCATGCATAATCGGTTAAAACTTCCAAAACGACATCACAATCGTGAATATCACCGAGTATCTCTTGCAAATCAACAATTACGGCGAGCAATTTAGCGAAACGCTCGTCATGAGTTAATGAAACCTCTTTAGGACCCGTCTTCGGTAACCAATAAGCAGCACGAAAAATTTCCATCGTATACCGGAGGCGTTTAATCGAAATCCGCATGTTGTGGAGCTCTTCCTGCCGCGTTTCATCATGGATGAACGGCTCCCACGTATAAACCTCCTCAACCTTTTGCGGGAGAATAATCCGAGCATTTTCACGATAGCTGCCCAGCGGCTTAACTCCGATGATTGTGTGAACCTTCGCCATTTTTTTAATTTACCTTGCGGTTCGGTGAGATGAGTTAAAGAATTCCAAAAATTTGGTCTCAAAATCGGTGGCTTCCAGTTCGGCAAAAAGCATTAGCATCGGTTTTCGCGCATCCTCCCGTTCCTGTTGTAGATGTTCGATTAATCCTCGAATGTCTGCCTGTTCCGCTTCAGTCAGGATAACCAATTCTCTTTGGAAACGAGCGATAAGGACATCTAAATCGCGCACGGCTCCCATAGTCCGAGTTATCGCTTTTATCTTTTTGTAGTATTTTTTGAAGGGTTTCTCTGGAAAACAGTCCGCGAAATTGTCCATGGCAGCGCGCAGGCGACGCGACGTAACGCGCATTTCGTGGACAAACTCAATATCCGTTCCATCCTCGGCACCCTCCTTGTAGGACATCATTTCTCGAAAATAACTCACAATCACCTGCCGAGCACAAGCTTCCAATGTATTTTCAGGCGAGATTTTTTCGATTTCCAAGGTTGCCGTCATTTTTCCAGCATCCCCTACTTTAAGACGCTTCTACCATCAATTTACTCGGAAAGCAGAACTTTCGCCAACAAAAAATAGGCGAAAATACCCACGACATCGTATGTTTTTATGATTGTTGGACCTGGCATTAAGATTTTGCGCGCTGGCGGAGCAGATGATCTGTGAGGACAAGTGCCGCCATCGCCTCCACAATCGCGGGCGCGCGTACCAGCACACAAGGATCATGTCGTCCGCTCGCCTCTAACGTTACCTCGTTTCCGTCCACATCGACGGTCTGTTGTGGCTTCCCAATTGTCGCTGTCGGTTTGAAAGCGACTTGGAACAGAATATTTTCGCCGTTTGAAATGCCGCCCTGTGTGCCGCCGGAATTATTTGTACGCGTCCGAATGCGCTCCGTTTCGTTGTCCTTTTGGAGATAAAAGGGATCGTTATGTTCAGACCCCGTCATCGTAACACCGCCAAAGCCGGAGCCAATTTGGAAACCCATCGTTGCGGGGAGAGACATCATCGCTTTCGCCAAATCCGCTTTGAGTTTGTCGAATACCGGTTCACCAAGTCCAACAGGAACATTACGAGCAACCGACTCAATTATACCGCCGAGAGAGTCAAGGTCACGCCGCGCTTGATCGACACGTTCCGCCATCTTTGGACCAACAATCGGATCGGGACACCGGACAGGACTTGCTTCTATCTCTTCAAGCGTCACCGTGTCGGCATCAACGTTGGCTTCCAATGTATGAATCTGTTTGACATAAGCGAGCGTTTCGGTTCCGGACATCTCACGCAAAACTTGCTTAGCGATTGCCCCCGCGGCGACGCGCCCGATGGTTTCCCGTGCACTCGCTCTACCGCCCCCCTGCCAGTTTCGGATACCGTATTTCTGCTGATACGTAAAATCGGCGTGTGAAGGTCTGTAAAGGTCTTTCAGGTGT
Source organism: Candidatus Poribacteria bacterium (assembly GCA_022821965.1). Classification (GTDB taxonomy): domain Bacteria; phylum Poribacteria; class WGA-4E; order WGA-4E; family WGA-3G; genus WGA-3G. The sequence continues at coordinate 73,107 of JAJECN010000015.1, read as the reverse complement.
TCGTAGGCTGATGGACGCGCGTCCTTATTCCATACCAGCATAGAGATAGGCGTTCCAAGCGTTTTACCTTCAAAGACACCGGAAAGTATTTCAACTGCATCGCCCTCTTGACGAGATGTTGTGAGATGGCTTTGGCCCGGTCTCCGTCGATCAAGTTCAAATTGTATTGCGGATTCGTCCAAGTCAATTTGCGGTGGACATCCATCAACCACAACACCGACAGCACCGCCGTGCGACTCGCCCCAAGTCGTAATCCGAAAAAGGTGACCGAATGTATTCATTTAGTTTTACAGGCGCGTTTTGTAAGCGCGCACCTTTACTTTTAGAATTGTATATTTTGGACATTTTGTGATATAATATAACAGATTCTTTCGCAAAACGCAAGTAATTTAAATGTGGAGTTTCTGCTCTGCCTTCCACTTCGTTTCAGGCAGGTTTTCTGTTAAACCGCGACCGGGTTTGGACATCTGTACAGCGTTCTTATTTTCCGTACAATTAGAACCACCACAACACCCGACCGTCATTCCTTAAAAGGATTTTATGCTATCAATTTTTAAACGTTATATCGCGCTGCTCCTGATCTTCATAGCCATCGGGTTTTTATGGAACACGCTGTTTGTATATCCACTCAAAATCTTCGTTGTGTTCATGCATGAGGTGAGCCATGGGCTTGCGGCGATCGCAACGGGAGGTCGCATCCTTGAAATTCAGATTAACCCACAGCAAGGGGGACACGCGCTCACACAAGGTGGCTCTCGGTTTTGGACATTAACAGCGGGCTATCTTGGCAGTCTATTGTGGGGTGGGATCATTCTGCTTCTGGCAGCGAGAACACGTTTTGATAAAGCGATTAGTATCCTGATCGGTGTCGGTATGGTAGCCATCTCCATAGGCTTGGGCGAGAGTACATTTACCTATCTGTTCGGTATCGGTTTTGGCGTTGCGCTGATCGCCATCGGCTTTTATCTTCCAGAGGTTGTCAACGATTGGGTGTTACGTATTATCGGCGTGACGAGTTGTCTCTACGCGATCCTTGACATCAAGAGCGATGTTTTAGACAGATCCAGTCTCCGTTCAGATGCCCGGATGCTATCGGAGGTAACAGGCATAGCGACTGAAATTTGGGGTGCTTTGTGGATTCTCATCGCAATCGCGCTTACGATATGGTTTCTTTATCTGGCAGGCAAAACACCAGTTGCCCAAGAAGAAACATCTGCGGAGGAAGACCTTTGATTTTGCAACGCATGATTAACCAAATGGGCTAAATTGTCCCGAGGATATTCCACTAAAGTGGAGAAACCACACACCGAGACCCAGTAAAAAAAGTGGAACGCAGATAAGTACAATGAGGATGAAGCATCCCCATATCCATGAACCTTTGGATTTAGCGACTGTTGCCAAGCGTGCCAATAGCACACCGCCACATATCATAACTATAACAACAAAACCAAATACCGCCATCATCGCCATTTCCTGTTATCTCCTCCCATCTGCCAGACCGTAGCAATGTACATCGCTAAAAAATATGAAACACCCTTCAAAAAGCCCTATTACGCTACGTGCAACGCTGATTGGAATTCTGCTCATCCCATTTAATAGCTACTGGGTTCTACACCTCAGTTATATATGGGACTCCAACCGCCCCACGAGTTTAGCATTGCTGTTCAATGTCCTGTTCACGCTGCTCGTCCTTATCGGACTCAGTGTGATACTACGCCGCTTGCACCCAACGTTGGCGTTTACACAGAGCGAATTGCTAACGATCTATGCGATGCTGTGCCAAGCCTCCGTTTTCGCCGGACGCGATATGCTACAAGTCTTGGTGCCATTGATGGGCAACGGTTTTTGGTACGCAACTACCGAAAATGAATGGGCACAACTCTTTCATCAACACCTTCCTGAATGGCTTGTCGTTGGAAAACAGGAGGTATTACAAGGTTTCTACAAAGGCGAATCCACGTTCTACCTCCAGACCAACATACAAGCGTGGCTATTGCCAACGTTAATCTGGGTCTGTTTCTGCCTCGTCATCGGGGTGACGATGCTCTGCATCAATGTGCTTATACGTAAGCAGTGGCAAGAACATGAACGGCTCACCTACCCGATCGCACAACTCCCTTACGAAATCACACGAGCGGCGACAAATGCAGGAAACCCCCTACGAACTGCGTCCCATCTGTTTTTCAATAGACGGATGATGACCGTCGGCTTATGCATCGCTGCTGTCCTGAATCTTCTTTATAGTTTACACCAAATCGATCCTGTTTTCCCTACAATTCCGCTTTACCACGGATTTCGACTCGGTGAAAAGCCGTGGAGTGCGATGAATAACCCCGGTTTCCGTATCAGTTTCTTTCCGTTTGCGATTGGGGTGGGTTTTCTGATCCCACTCGATTTGGGGTTCTCCTGCTGGTTTTTTCACCTGTTTTGGCACTTTGAGCGGATCATTGGTGAGATGTTCGGCTGGCGAGGTGCTGTCGGATTTCCGCGAGAAATGGCGCAAATTCGAGGGGTCTGGATAGCCCTATTTCTCTGGACCCTGTGGATGGGACGTTCACATGTTAAGGTGGTGCTGCAGACGATTTTCAACAACCGCGCGCCTCCCACTAACGACGAAGGTGAAGCGTTACGTTATAGAACAGCAGGCATCGGCGCGCTCATCGGATTTATCTTGATTCTGGCGTTTTGTCTGAAGGCGGGAATGTCGCTCTGGTTTGCAGCCTTATTCTTCGCGCTCTATTTCGCGATGTCGGTGACAATCACCCGTATCCGTGCCGAACTGGGACCGCCCGCGCACGACCTCTACAACGCCGGTCCAGACCTACTTTTGACAGATGCTCTCGGCACACGGCGTATCGGCAACCGGAACCTCTCGGTGATGTCGCTCTTTTTCTGGTTGAACCATCTCTCGTATCGTGCACACCCGATGCCGCATCAACTGGAGGGATTGAAACTCGCACATCAAACCCGCTTCAATCCGACGCAATTGCTATGGGTATTAGCGATTGCTATCTTCGTAGGTGCGCTCTCTGCAGCGTGGGGACACTTGCATCTCTCCTACCAAGTCGGTTTAGAGCAGGCGCGCTCGTGGTATGCTCGCGCCGCTTTCAACAGACTCGCGGGATGGCTTTATAATCCCAGCGAAACGAGTATTAGCGGTATGCTCTATACCGCTGGCGGATTTACCTTCGCTGTTAGCCTCCTGCTCCTACGATGGCGATTCATTCAGTGGCCCCTGCATCCCGTTGGATACGTCGTTTCAAGTTGGTGGACCTTTACCGGACTTTGGTTTCCGCTCTTAATCAGTTGGATCATTAAACGGATATTGCTCTCGACTGGAGGTGTCCGCTTATACCGGCGTTCAATCCCGTTCTTCATCGGCTTGGTTATTGGTGATGTGATCGTCGCATCCATAATTAGTATTTTGGGATTGATTTTCGATTTTCGCGTCGTCTACCTAAGTTGGTAAACCTCTTACCAAAAGAATGCGGAAAATTGCTTGACTTCTGAGATATATTGGTGCTAAACTTTTCATGAAGATTCATGAAGAACAGCAAAACTACCCTCATTTAGATAAAATGGACACAACAGACTTACCACTCAGCGTGAATATCGGCGGGATACAGATGCGCAATCCCGTCATGACGGCATCCGGCACCTTCGGCTACGGCAGTGAATACGTGGATTTCGTGGATCTGAACCGACTCGGTGCGGTCGTCGTTAAAGGCATCACAAGCGTGCCGTGGCCCGGCAATCCGATGCAACGCATCATGGAAACACCCTCCGGTATGCTCAATGCGATTGGACTTCAAAACGTCGGCGTAGACGGTTTTATCTCGGAGAAACTTCCCTACCTCCGTGATTTCGATGTACCGGTAATTGTCAACGTCTGTGGCAAAACGGTCAAAGAATACCTGACAGTGATCGAAAAACTAAACACGGCAGATGGCATCGCGGGGGTGGAACTCAACATCTCCTGTCCGAACTTAGATTGCGGTGGTATGAGTTTCGGTGTTGATGCAACGTTGGCACATCAACTTGTCACAGAGGTTCGAGCAAACACACACCTACCACTCTTAGTGAAACTCTCCCCAAACGTTACAGATATTAGCATTATTGCACGTGCCGTCGAGGATGCGGGTGCGAACGCGCTTTCCGCCATCAACACGCTTCTCGGTATGGCGATTAATGCAGAAACACGAAAACCGGAACTTGCAAACGTGACAGGAGGACTCTCCGGTCCTGCGATAAAGCCCGTGGCACTCCGATTGGTTTGGGAGGTTTACAAAAACGTCTCAATCCCAATTATCGGCATGGGAGGCATTATGACTGCGACAGATGCCATTGAATTTTTTATCGCCGGTGCCTCCGCCGTCGCAATCGGGACAGCGAACTTCGTTAATCCACACGCATCAATAGAAGTCGTAAAAGGGATTCACGCCTACCTCAAAGAAGCAAACATGAAATCGATTAATGAATTGATTGGTAGCTTGCAGGTCGATTCGTAATTATTGTGAAAAAGTTGTATCTCCTGAAAATCTGGTGTATAATAACAATATGGCACAGCATTATGACAACGCAGCGAAATATATTATGCTGGAATATTCACAAGAATTCGCAGAATTCATGGTGGGGCATTCAAACATCACAGTTCTGGAGAGACTTGAAACTGAGGAACCAACACTCAAGACGCATCAAAATGACAGTACCTTGAAGGTGCAGCTCGACAACGCAACAGTGATACTTCATACCGAGGTCCAAGCAGATAATAGCAGAAAACCGATGTGGTCCCGGATTGCAGGATATAACGGTTTTCTGATGAATTTACATGAGATACCTGTTTACTCTAACGTTCTCTATCTGCACCCCAAAGCAGGCAGATATGATAAAGGCTACTATGCTTACAAGGATTCCGGTTATGAATACACATTGCGCTACAAAGTGATTAAGTTGATTGAGATAGATGGACAATCAATTTTGGAAATGCAGGCACCGGGATTACTGCCGTTCACACCGTTGATGAAACCGCCAGAAGGGACAAATCCGAACCGTTGGTTGGAAAAATGTATTGATGTAACAGCATCAGCACGCACAGACCGACATACTCGAGATACTTTATTGGCAGCCCTGGGTGTTTTTGGCGGTTTAGTTTATGAACCCCAACTGATTAAACAACTTTTACCGGAGGGTATCATGCAAGAATCTCCTTTTTTTCAACACTACATTCAGGAGGCAAAAATAGAGGCTAAACAAGAGGGACTCAAGGAAGGCATCGAACAAGGTATTGAACAAGGTATTGAACAAGGTATTGAACAAGGCATCGAACAAGGTGAAAAAAAAGGCACCATTGAAAACATTATCGCATTGCTCGGGATGCAGTTTGAGACTGATGCAGTCCAAGCCTTAAAGCCTGCTCTTGAATCTATAGACGATTTGCAAGACCTCAAGCAATTGTTACTTGCGGTTCCTCAATCCGACAGTCTTGAAGCGTTCATGCAATCTTTAAGCAGATAAGAACGAAAAGATACACTCACAACACGTGCTTAAAGGAGGAAAATGCGGCATCTGATAACACTCGACGATTTGTCGAATTTTGAGATTGAACAGATTTTTCGACTTGCAGGAGGCATGCAGTCGCAATTAGAGACATGGGCGGGCATCAGCAGGAGCAAATTGCTCGCAACGCTCTTCTATGAACCGAGTACACGTACCCGGCTTTCGTTTGAAAGTGCGATGGAACGCCTCAATGGTGGCACTCTCGGTTTCGCTGACCCAAGCGCGACTTCTACCGCCAAAGGCGAAACGCTCGCCGACACTGCGCGGATGGTGACGAATTATGCCGACATCATTGTGGTGCGGCATAACTGGGCAGGCGCAGCACGTGTTATGGCAAAATACGCGCATATCCCCGTCATCAACGGCGGTGATGGCAGCCATACACATCCGACACAAGCACTCGCGGACCTATATACGATTATACGCCGAAAATCGAAAGTAGAAGGGTTAACCGTCGGTATCTGCGGCGATCTGCAGTTTGGACGAGCGGCACACTCCTTTGCTTTGGCAGTTGCGAGATTCGGTGGGCAACTGGTTCACATCGCGCCACAACCGCTACAGATGCCACCGTGGCTGCTCGCGCAACTCGAACAGTGTCATGGACAGATACCGCTTGAAGTAGAAAATATCACAGAAGTGATTGAGAGGTTGGATGTCATCTATGTGAATCGGCTTCAGGAGGAACGACTGCCATCGAACATGGATCCAGCCGCCGTGCGCGGCAGTTATCTACTGAATGCAGAAGTCATGAAAAACGCAAAGCCGGACGCGATGATTATGCATCCACTCCCGCGCGTCAATGAACTCGCTTATGAGTTAGACGACGACCCACGTGCCGCCTATTTCGAGCAATCCGCCAACGCAGTACCGGTTCGGATGGCACTCATCGCCAGTCTCATGGGATTGGAACAACTCATCTTGACCCAACCCCCGAAACGAGACATTGGCACCTCTACTCGGACGTGTGAAAACCCAAATTGCGTTACGAACTATGAGACCTACTTAACGCCGGAGCGTGAAACGTTTAATGGAGATGTCAAGTTAGACGCTTGTGCCTACTGTGGAAATCTACTTTCGTGAAGCGACCACATCTAATTCATACGCTTTAGTGCCGTTATCATCACTTTACTGGGGAGGACCCGATAATTTCAAAATTAAATCTTCGCGACGTTCCCCGACATTGAGTACAAATTTCTCTGACGTTGCAGAAAGTTCTTTATATTCTACCGATACGGTGTAGGAGGTCGCCCGACCTCTATCCACGTACTGTATGAAGTACCCTTGGACATCGGTTTGCAATATAGACCCAATACTCCCACTCCCATCTCCATGTAAATCTCGCGTTTTTATGCTGATTTTAACTTCCTTGTTTGCCAAGGGCGTGCCATCTGCAAAAACAATTTTCGCGCGAACCCGCATTCGGAGTCGTACCGTGACCTCTACGTTTTCTATTTCCGCGCCTGGAGTGATAGAAAGAGTATCTTTAGTAAAAGCAGGAGGGAACCGGTCGCCCGGATGATAGGCAAAAGTCCCGATTTTGACAGAAAGGAGTTGATATTCCGTTTCAAAAAGCAGACTGTTCCGATAGTCACGTGCCAACATGAATTGAAATTGCCCAGGACGAATATTTGTGATAGAGAAATGTCCTGCATCATCGGTCTCCGCTTCCAAAGTCGGACCGTACATCCACCCCCCAGTATTATCGTCGACTTCAAGAGGCTGAATGACCAAGGCAAGCCCAGCAACCAGATTCCCATTTTCATCAACAACGCGCCCTGAAAAACTTGCTGTGTCCCCATCTATCACGGTTTCCGACAATGCCAAGGAGGACGTATCTTCAGTTTCACCACAACCCAATAAGGTACAGATTGCAATTACAAAGGAAATTAACACTATTTCATGTAAAAAATTTTGACAACTCATAGTTACCCTCCCCTTTATGTGGGTAGAATCTTCTCTGCATGTCGTCCAAGCTAAGGTATGAATCAGTTTACAGGTGTCTGGATTTAAAAAGGGCACACTTCACTTGGGTGCACTTGTTAACTTCAACTTAACTTCAAAATCAGATCTTCGCGACGTTCCTCAACTCCGAATATAAATATCTCCGATGTTGAGCAAAGCCATTTATATTCAACTGACACCCTATAGCCGATTGCCTCGTTCCTATCTACATACTGCACAAAGTATCCCTGAGCATCGGTTTGCACAGACCCCTGGATACCTCCAACAACACTACTTCCTTGTAAATCGAACGCTCTTATGTTGAGACTAACCTCTTTATCTACCAAGGGGGTGCCATCTGCAAAAACGACTTTCGCGCGAATCCGCATCCGGAGGCGCACCGCGACCTCTACGTTTTCGATTCGCGCACCCGGCGAAATAAAAAAGGTATCCTGAGTGCAAGGATCAGGAGACAAGTCTTTCGGAGAGTAAGCAGAAACCCCGATTTTAAAGGAAAGGAGTTGATATTCCGGCTCAAGAGGTAGACCGTTTTGATACCCAGGCTCTAACATGAAATGAGCTTTTCCGGGATAGATACCCGTAATAGAGAAATGACCTGTATCATTAGTCTCCGCGTCGTAAACCGCTATATCGGCCTCATCATCAACTTTACACGGGACAATGACTAACGCGAGCCCTGCAACTGGATTTCCAACTTCATCAACAACGCGTCCTGAAAAACTCGCTCTGTCTATCTCTATAGTTTCTATAGTTTCACCACAACCCAAGAAAGCACAAATTGTAACTGTAAGGGGGATTACCAATATTCTATGTAAAAGGTTTCGGTGGCTCATAAGCCATTTCCATCTTATGCGGGAGAGATCGGGGTGTTTTCCTTGTGTGTTTCCCGAAGAAACCCGTTCCACGCGGGAGTTATCAGTTATGGGTCGTTAGCAAGAGAACCTTGTGGCAGTTCTACATATTTTGAATGCCACAGGAAAACTGAATGTCTCTGTAGACTTTGTGGGAATGACTGACAAATTAATTGGAAAAAATTGTCTGGGGAGAAGTGAGCACGAAACGAAAAATTGTAGATTCAAACTATTATTTTTCTTTCACAGAGGAACTGTCAAACACGTCTGTTTTTTCAAGGATCGCCCTCTTCGTCATACGCCAGAGCACGTCACCGGGACCAACAGCATGCCACTGTCCATTCGCAAACGTCATAACAGCACTGTCTTTCTCTTCCAGTGAGAGAGAACTACGAGGGAATTTATACTTGGATCCCCAATTCTTATAGGTAAGTGGTTCACCGTTCTGCCATATCCATTCACCCTCTTTTTTGGCATCACTGAGTCCGATCCAATAAAGGTGATTCCCAAAAAGTCCTAAAAGCCACTGCTGTTCCGCTGCGTCGTTAATCGCGACGAGGTGTGCACCTTGGGCAGCGGCACTATCTCGCGCATCGTCCAGACTTTTGCACGGAATACTTATGTAAGCATGCCCATTTGCCGGGTTTACAGCCCATACACCTATCTCCAAAAGTGACTTTATTTGCCGAGATGGGACAAAACGACCGGTTTGAGCGGTGGTAGTTTTATCAGGTGGTATTGAGACACCCGTTGGCTGGGCATTTGTCTGTTCATTAGATAGTGTCTTAACAGGCACATCTGCTCTTTCGAGGATTGCCTCTTGGGTAAAAGGGGTATGTTCATCCCCCGGCGCAACCGCCCGCCATTCGGCACCAAAGTCAGAGATGACGTAATCGTTCACCTCGGTGTTACCACCGTCCTGTTTATTCTCTCCCCAGTTAGTATACGTAACCGGTTCACCGCTGTGCCAGACCCACTGTCCCTCCTTAGCAACATCGCTGAGTCCGATCCAAAAACTATCTGGTTCAAAGACTCCTTGTATCCATATCTCCTCCGCTTCATCGTTAATGGAAACAAGATACGCACCTTCTGTAGCGGCTTGGGTCAGGGCATCCATTACATCGTGGCAATAAATCTTTTTATAAGCGTGCCCATTTATAGGATTCACTACCCATACCGTCGGTGGCTCAAGAAACGCTTCTAATGCTGTGTGTTCTCGGTCAGGGTTCCATCTATCTATCGGAACGCGATTGTCATCAAGTGTCAAGAGTAGATGAACTTCTGGTTGTCCCTCCTGCAAAATAAAAGGGGGGACTTTCGCGAGATACCTCTGATACGCAACACCAACCACATAAAATTTGGATCTATTACCTACGTTAAGGGTTTCCACAAAGTATCCCTCGGCATCGGTCTGCATTGTACTTCCTGAACCTCCGGAGCCGCCTGCATCTAAGTTTCTGCGTATCACCAAAACATATATTTCAGCGTTAGCAAGCGGTGTTCCATCGGCAAAGACGACCCGTGCGCGAATTTGTGGGCGTTTACCTGCCTGCACTTTAGTGACGACAGTAGAGGAGAATACCACAATGCCGACGAGGATCCCAAGTTTTAAACCGAGACGTTGAAGATTCATGTAGATTCTCCTTTTTTGAATGTTGAGACATCAAATAAACTGGAGTCCGAGAAATATTATTTTCCATCAAGCACGTCTGCTTTTTCAAGGATTGCCATCTTCGTCATACGCCAGAGCACGTCACCGGGACCAACGGCATGCCACTGTCCATTCGCAAACGTCATCACAGCACTGTCCTTCTTTTCCTGTGAAAGCGGACTCCGCGGGAAACTGTGCTTGGGTCCCCAATTCGTATAGGTGAGCGGATCACCGTTCTGCCATACCCATTCCCCTTCGTTTTCAGCATCGCTGAGTCCAATCCAATAGAGATGATTCCCAAAGAATCCCGAAATCCATTTCTGCTCCGCTTCGTCGTTAATCGCAAGAAGGAACGCGCCTTGAGCGGCAGCGCGATCTCGCGCCTCATCCAGACTGTCGCACCGGATCTTTTTATAACCGTGTCCATTTGCAGGGTTCACAGCCCACGCATCTTTCTCCCACGGCGGTCGCATCTGCCTAACGGGTTTAGTAGGTTCAGCCCCTGTTACACGAGGTTTTACTTCTACCTCTTGAATATTAACCTGCCCCTTGTTAGTTGGTACAGAGCGGTCTGTTTCGGTGAGTGTCGGTTTCTCAGGTGGTGTCAATCCATCACTCAATTTATCTAAAACTTTCGGCAGAGATTCCTTTTGTGGGGCAGCAGGCGGCACATTACCATCGAGCGTTAAAACTAAATCGTCATAGCGCGCCCCCTCTTCAAGCAGAAATAGTTCTGATTTCGCCGAGAGTCCTTTATATTTCACGGAGACCGTGTAGTGTGCTGGGACCTCGTTTTTATCGAAATAACTTACAAAATATCCCTCGGCATCCGTGGTAGCTCCTCCGGTCGCCCTACCGTTGCCCTCAACTATCAGGGAAACAGAGGCGTTCGTTAGCGGCTTTCCATCTTTGAAAATAACTTTCGCCCGAATGCGCGTTCGGGGACGCACGGTAACCGCTACATCCTTGATATGGCTGCTCGATTTGACACCGAACTCGATGCCGCCGAAAGGCGGACGCGTGTCTTGATAAAGCGTTATACCCCTGATTTTGATTGAGAGGATTTCATCATCCGCCTCAAAATCGAACATAGGTTCTTCATTCTCTTTGGACGGCTGCGTTGGAATCGCAATTTGAACCGGTCCGGCGGGGATATTGGTGAAAGTGAAAGCACCCTTTTCATCAGTCATGGATATTAGAGCCCCTTGTAACAACCCAATGGCAAATCCAGCAATCGGCTTCCCTTCCATGTCAAGGACGGTACCAGAGAGTGCTGTCCCGTTCTGTGCGATACAAGGGACGGATGCAACGAGAAAGAGTACTATTACAACACTGAAAAGGTATGCAATGTGTGTGAAACTTCGGTGATTCATCGTAAATTCTCCTTATAAAAATGCAGATTGGATTAAACTGAAAGCCAACCCAACGTTGCGTTGTCGCTAATTGTCTTCAGATGCTGTTTCAACAGGGACATCTGTCCTTTCAAGAATAGCTGTTTTGACAAAATGCGTATGCGGACTTCCAAGCGCGACCATTTCCCATCTACCGCCAAATCCCCAGATAACGTAGTCATTCACCTCAGTGTTGTCACCTACTCGTTCATGTTCACCCCAATTCGTATAGGTAACAGGTTCACCGCTATCCCAAACCAGCTGTCCTTCTTCGGCGGCATCGTTGAGTCCAATCCAAAAACTCTCTCGCCCAAAGATTCCGTCCAGCCATTCATTTTCTGCCTCATCATTGATGGCAACGAGATACGCCTTTTCTGCAGCGGCTTGGGTCGTAGCATCTGCTATACTGTTACAATGGATCTTTTTGTAAGCGTGTCCATTTGCGGGGTTCACAATCCATACCGTTGGTGGATCAAGAAACGCCGTTAGTGCAATAGCGGACGCAGGTGGACCCATTGGCGGACGTACTGGTGGACGTGCAAGTGGATCTGGATTACCGTTGAGGGTCAAAAGGAGATGAACTTGTGGTTGTCCTTCATGTAAAATGAAAGGCGGTGCTTTCGCGAAAAGTCCTTGGTGTTCAACGCCAAGCACATAGAATTTAGGATCGTCATCCACCCTAAGGTCTTCTACGAAATATCCTTCTGCATCGGTCTGTGTTGTGTTACCAGAACTCCCAGAGCCAGTTCCATCTAAATCTTTACGTTGTACTGCAACGTGTATATTCGCGTTGGCAAGCGGTGTTCCATCGGCAGAAACGACTCGGACGCGGACTTGTGGTTGGATAGTAGTATTCACCGTGACGACAACGTCTTCGATTTCCATCCCTGCTTCCAAGGAAAACCTTACTTTACCAAAATGTGGATGGTCCCCCGGATAAAGGGTGAGTTCACCCATTTGAATAGAAAGGATTTTTCCTTTCGTTCGTTCACCCTCTACAATGAAACTAACGGACTCCGTTGGCGCGATGTTCGTGAATGAAAAACTTCCATCTAAATCGACCGGCTTTTGCCAGAAAGGCACGAATCGTACTCGTCGCTCATCATCATCTATGGCTTTATACCGATGGAGTGCTACCGAAGTGCCGACAACCGGATCCCCCAGCTCATCAACGACGCGTCCAGAAATTGTCGCGCCTTGTTGAGCAACAACAGACAATGATACCAGAAGAGAAAGTATTATCATCCCAACAAAAAATCTAAGATTTTGTTTGAAATTTTGAAGATTCATTATAAATTCCCCTTTTGTAATATTGATGCATTAGGGTAGTAAATTGCGCTAATGTAAACGTTTATTCGGACAGGAATACCTTTTACAGTTATCATTCTTCTGCGGCGGACGGATTATCAAGCACGTCTGCTTTTTCGAGGATCGCCATTTCCGTAATACCCCAGACAAGACTGTCAGGACCAACGGCATACCATTTCCCATCGGTGAACGTCATAATAGCATAGTTCCTCTTACCAACATCCAAGGATTCACCAAAGATATAATCGGGTAACCAATTCGCATAGGTGATAGGTTCACCACTCTCCCATCGCCATTGCGTTGCGTTAGAAGACGTGCCCACCGGTGGAACGCGACTGAGCCCGATCCAGTAGAATTTATGCTCAAAAACCTTTGCTAACCACGTCTGCTCTGCCGCGTCGTTAATAGTGACAAGATGCGCGTTTTCTTCCCTTGCTTGTGCAACAGCATCGCTGCGAGTTTCACAATAAATCTTTTTGTAGGCATGCAAATTCTCTGGATTGACTATCCACACCTCTTCTGACATCGGCATGGATCTTCTCGGCGACGGTGGCGTAGCTGCAGATGGACGATCAAGGGTCTTTGTCTGAGGTAATGCTTGTGGAGCAATATGTAGCGGTGGTTGTGGAATAGTGTGAGACGGTGGTTGTGGCGGCGGAACCGGTTCACTATCAAATGTAAACTTTACTCCGTCAAGACGTTCCCCTGGATCAAGACGGATCGGTCCAGCCTCTGCGGAAAGATCTTGGTATTCCACGGAAAACGTGTAGAACGCCGGATCATCTTTCTCCTCCAGATAATGGATGAAATAACCCGCAGCATCTGTTCGCGGTTTTCCGCCTGACTGCCGGTTGCGATTACCACCCACACTCTGAGAGCGGAAGCGGAGGTGAACACGTGCATTGACAAGAGGTGTTTCGTCTTTAAAAATGATACGTCCCCGAATTCGCATCCGAGGTTGCACCGTGACCTCTACATTTTCAATATGGGTTCCCGGTTTGACACTAAACCCAATCTTCTCGTGATCGGTACGCGGATAGAACGTTATCCCTTGGATGCGGAGAGATAAGATCTCAACATCGGGTTCAAAATCCTCCACCTCCATTTTCATGACTCCACTTGCGTGGAACGCAGCGATATCCTTTTCTGCCGTAGCCTTTGCAGTGTTTGCCGTAAGTTCATCTGGCAAGAGCGTCTCTACATCGTAAGGAAGTGCCCCGAAGTAGGAAATTCCCGGCGTAATATCGGTAATGGAAAACTGTCCATCCGCACCTGTAAGTGAACGTCGCGAAGCAGAATACAGCCTTGGAAAAAATGCGGATTGAATTCCGTGTCCCATAACCATAGCGGGTCCAATCATAACCGGCAATTTCGCAACAGGATTTCCTTCCGCATCAACAACACGTCCAGAGAAGGTTCCCGTCTCCACGTCAGCAATGCTGTGTGAAGCGAACCCGATGAAAAGCGAGCCAATTACTATGAACGATGCAAAAACCTTGTTACTGGCTTTCAAACGTTTCACAATTTCTCTCCTTTTGAATAAAGCATAAGACCTACTTCTTGAATAAAGCATAAGACCTACTTCTCTACGGACAACGTTTCCTTCTCAATGATTGCTGTCCGGATCCAGCGCCATTCGCCGTCCGCAGGGTTAACATCTACCCATTCTCCTGAGGGACCCATGATGACACAATCTTCATCTCCATTGTTTGTATCATTGGGTTCTTGAAATCCCCAATTGATATAGGTAAGCGGTTCGCCGTTGTCCCATCGCCACTCTCCCTCTTGCGCAATATCATTCAATCCAATCCAACTCGGTTGGCTTCCAAAGACAATGTGCAACCATTTCTGCTCTGCGGCATCGTTGATTGTAACGAGATGTGCGCCTTCGGCGGCGGCTTGGGTTCGTGCATCTTCCCAACTCTCACACTTAATCTTCTTGTAAGCGTGCGCCCCAGTTTGTAGAGAAAAGTTCGGCTTTATTACCCACACATCTTGCGCACGAACACTTGTTGAGGCGGACGCGCTCGCGAAACCGCCACGCCGCGCCTGTAAATGCTCTTCTGGCAAACCATCAAACGTGAAAACAATGTCGTGTGTTGGATCTCCAGGTTTAAGCACAATCGGGTCTGCATTGAGGGTCTGTCCCTGATATGTCACAGAAAACATGTAAAATGTTGGTTGCTCTATATCTCTCTCCGCATAGTATGCGAAGTACCCCTCAGGATCTGTATTCCTACTTGAAGACGAAGAAGCTTGACCGTGCTGACTTATTGCCCGAAAACGGATGTTGACTTTTGTGTTGGCGAGGGGTCTCCCATCCATGCGTTGTACTCTCCCTCGGATGTGCGGACTCTGCACCGTAACTTCAATATTCTCAATAGACTCACCCGGGGGTGGGGTAAATACAATTCCACGATCCATCATTCCGCTTGGATAGAAAACCAATCCGCCGATTTGAACCTTTAAAATACGGACTGCCGCGCCACCGGATGGAAATAGCGACAACAACACGGGACCAGAGATAGCATCGGTGATAGTAAAACGTCCTTTCTCATCGCTTTCCACGTGGCGTGCAGGCGTATCCTCAAGCGCACGTTCCCGCATCGGGAACCAACCCCCATTGCCGTCTACGACAGGTGTAATGGCTATTGTGATCCCAGAAACCGGTTCTCCCGCTTCATCGAGAATGTGCCCAGAGGCGGAAGAAAATAGCGTCGCATCAGGGTTCTGATGCGTTTTATTGTCTCTACCGATTGCATCGTTGTCGCCAAGTTGAGTCCGAATATCCGGTTTGGACTCAAGATTTAGCACAACGGGGGCTTCAATGAGTTCAACTGTCATCTCTGACCTTGCGTCGAAATTATACGGTTTTTGGACACGCGACAAGTATTGATGGCTTCCAACGCCCAACATCAAAAATACCACCGCTACCGTAGAAACAGTAATTGCCCACGGCACCACCGGTTTACTGCCGGACGGTGCAGCGGGTTTCATACGCGCGATCTCACGCATGATATTTTCTGTGAGATGCGGCGTGATTTGAAAATTTTCCAAGGCTTTTCGAATCATCGGTTCGTCCTTCCTTAAACGCTGCTGCGCACGACGGAGACGACTCCTTATCGTATTCGCTGACACACCCAAAAACGCGCTAATCTCTGCACTGGACATCTCACCGAAGTAATGCAGTGTGAGCACTGTGCGCTCACTCTCTTGGAGTTTCGCAAGCAATTTTTTCACGACTTCGCGTTGTGCTTCCAAGGCTGTCCGCTCCTTTTCTTCAACAACATATCCCGAATATGTCGCCTTTTCTAAGCGAGCACTACTCGTTTCCTCAAGCGACTGCGTCTGTAAACGCTTTTTACGCAGCCATGTACTGCAGTGGTTCGCAGCGATCACATAAAGCCAACTCGCAAAACTCTGCGGTTTTTTCAACTTTGCCAATTCTTGATACGCCTTTAAGAATGTATCCTGCGTAATTTCCTCGGCGATGTGGAAATCTCCAATTTTACGCCACACCAGCGTGTGAACCGGTTTTTGGTATTTTTTCACAAGCTCAGCGAAAGCGGCATCATCGCCATCAAGCACACGGTGAATGAGTTCAACATCGATGTTTTTCATGAATTACCTCCGATTGCCCTATAGTGACGCTTATTCGGTGCAAAACTGGTGCATAATTTTTCAAAGAATTGGGGGGTGTTGAGATAAAAAGAACACTACGGATTATCAAGCACGTTTGCTTTTTCGAGGATTGCCATCTCCGTCATACCCCAGATAACACTGTCAGGACTCACCGGATACCATTTCCCGTCAGGAAGCGTCATGACGACATAATCTCTTTTGCTGGCATCCAAAGCTTCAGAAAAGAACTCGTTGGGTAACCAGTTCGCATAGGTGATAGAGTCGCCGTTGTCCCACTGCCACCATTCTTTTGCGCGTTTGGCAAGTTGACCAGTCGCGGGAACACGACGGAGTCCGATCCAATAGAATTTGCGCCCAAAAACCGCCTCCAACCATGCCTGTTCCGCTTCGTTGTTGATTGAGACGAGATGCGCTTTTTCCTTTGTAGCTTGGGCAATCGCATCGTCGCGGGTTTCGCAGTGAATTCTTTTATAGGCGTGCCCATTTTCAGGATTGACGACCCATACATCACGAGACATCGGTCTCGACGATGGTTCTGGTACGGGCGGAGGCGAAGATAGTTCAGGCTCGTCTATTTCCGTTTTTTGAGAGGGTCGTTTGGGAGGAATCGGTTCGCTGTCAAACGTCAACGTCAACCCATCAAATCGATCGCCTGGATCAAGGCGAATTGGTTCAACCTCTGTAGAAAGGTCCTGATATTCCACCGAAAACGTGTAGAACGCTGGATCATTCTTCTCATCTATATAAAGAACGAAATAACCTTCAGTATCCACCCACAAGTCTCCGCTGGCACCGCCGGAACCGGAGCCATCCACATCACGAGAAGGCGCGCGAAGGTCAACACGCGTATTAGTAAGCGGTGTTCCATCTTTGAAAAGGACACGTCCGCGAACTCGCATCCTCGGCTGTACGATGACTTCCACATCCTTAATATGTGCGCCCGATTTGACACCAAAAGCGATTTGATCGTAATCAGTGCGCGGGTATAAGGTGAATCTTCGGACGCGAATGAATAAAATTTCAACATCTGGTTCAAAATCATCTAAGTGCATGCCGAAGTTACTGGAATAGAATGCATCTATGTCGTCTTCTGTGATCTTCGTCCAATCCCTGGACGTGAACTCATCTACAATTCTTTCAAAGTCTTTGGGCAGTCGTTTATCTATGTCGTCTGGAAGGGCACTGATATATACCGGACCTGAAGGAACATCCGTTACGGAAAACCGACCTTCTCGATCTGTGTAAGCGCGGCGCAACTGTGCGTGCTCATCCGGTAAAAACACCGTCCACATGTGTCCATCCGGATCAAGGTCAAGAGGCGCGATAAATATCTGCAACCCGACAACTGGGTTTCCATCCAGATCAATAACACGTCCGGTAACGGTACCTGTATCTTCCTGCGCGACAGTGTGTGAAATGAAACCGATAAAAAGTGCGACTATCACCATCAACAATAACAAAACGTGCCTTTTAGAATTTGAAAATTTCATGGTTTCCTCCTTTAGGGTTTACTTCTTTAGAGACGTTTCTTCCTTTTCAAGGAGTACGGACTGAATAAACCTCCATCTTATGTCTCCAGGACCGATGTCCACCCATTGGTTGGCAAACAGGATGACATAATCTTCATCACCTTTGTCAGTATCGTGTGGTTCATCCCTCGCCCAATTGGTATATGTGACGGGTTCTCCACTGTGCCATTGCCACTGTCCTTCTTTTTCGGTATCGTTGAGCCCAATTAAGGTGCGATGCGGGACAAAAGCCCATTCTATCCAGTTTTGTTCCGATTCATCGTTAATTGCGACAAGATAAGCATTTTCTTTCGCTGCTTGCGCAATAGCATCTTCTACGCCACTAAAACGGATTTTTTTGTAGGCGTGACCATTTCCGGGATTGACAATCCATACACCTTTCGCATCAAGCCCACCATCAACTATCGCTGATGCACTCGCATGGAAATGACGGGGAGCGTTTCCGAGTGCATCGGGGATTATCGGGTCTTTAAATGTGAAGACCGTCTCATGCATTAGATCTTCAGGTTTAACCACAATTGGATCCAATTGCACTTGATGCTCCTGATATGTCACAGACATGAAGAAAAATATAGGTCCATCCGCATAACAAGGGACATATTGCACAAAGTTCCCCGCGGTATCCGTCTCTGTAGTCCATGACCTACTACCATCAAGTTCGCCATCTAAACTGAGTTGTTTTACCGTGAAATCGATACGTTTTGCATTGGCGAGTGGATTCCCGTCCATCTTCAGAACTCTCGCTCGAAGTTGTAGAAACTGCCGTACCGTAATTTCAACGTTTTCAATGTATTCACCCGGTTCCAGTGTGAACACGGTTCCACCGCCGACTGCGCCCCCACCCGGATAGAGAAACATGTCGCCGATTTGGACCTTTAAAATCTGCGCCTCCGGCTTATAATAGGGAAATAACCCCAACAACACGGGACCAACAATGGCATCCGTAATAACGAAACGTCCTTTCGCATCGGTTTCCCCTTGGAACGCCATCGGATCGTCTGGCCAATCATGTCCCTCCACCTCAATTGGGAACCATGCGCCATTACCGTCTTGGACAGGAACGAGGACCACCGTAAGCCCGGCAATTGGCTGTCCTGTGCCATCAATAACGCGACCGGAGAGTGTGGTCAACGCATCGTTCTGTGCGCCGCTCTCCGACGCACTTAAAAGGAAAAGTGCGACAATTCCGATAAAAAATGTGAGGATTTTCTTTCCGAAATACAGATGTGTCATCCCTTTATCTCCTTCTATTAGGGGCAGACATGCGTGTTTTGGATATTGTTTCGGCACATGGCGTGTGCCTACTACTTTTATTACCTACCAATAGTGGAAACCAACCCATCTTTTTCGATGACCGCCTGTTTCGCTACTTGCCATAACAGACTTTCCGGACTGATAGCTTGCCACTCTCCCCTGATAAAAGTGAACACAACATAGTCTTTCTCGGTGTCTGGAGATTTATCACGGGCGATCGGGTGGATGACCCAGTTGGTGTAGGTGACGGGTTCACCACTATCCCATTGCCATTCTCCCTCTTCCTCAGCATCGGTAAGCCCAATCCAAAAAGGTTGTCCCCCGAAAATCACCTGAACCCAGTGTTGTTCCGATTCGTCGTTGATTGAGACAAGGTGAGCCCCTTCTTCAACTGCCTTGCGCTGGGCATCGTGCCAATCCTCACACTGAATCCTTTTGTAAGCGTGTCCATTCGCGGGATTAATTACCCACACACCTTCCGCTGGTGGCGTGGAGGGTTCGCCTAATTTTATTTCACCGGCAGTTTTAATTTTCTTGGGAGGTAGTTTGATAACATCCACTTTACCCTCAAGTGTAAAGATAATCTTCTCAGGTTGCACATCATCTTTGATCAGAAAGGGACCTGCACCCGCAGAAAGATCATTATGTTCCACAGACAGTGTGTAAAACCCTGGTTTATCTACATATTGGACAAAGTATCCGTCGGCATCCGTAGAAGGGTGTGCTCCGCTGTTCCCTGTATAATTCAGACGGGTCTCATGCCGCCATCCCATGTCAAAATCTAACTCGGCGTTAGCAAGGGGCACTCCGTCGGCATAAACAACTCGTCCACGAATCCGAAGCCTCGGTTTGACAATAACCCTAACGTTTTCAATATTCTCACCGGGTTTGAGAGCGAACGTAAGTCCCTCATAAAAGTCCGGATTACCCATATTAAAGAGGGTGACCGCCCCTATTTGAATAGAGATGACTTTCTTATCCGACTCAATTCTGCGATGCCTAAATTCCAACGGAATCTTCCCTTTCTCTGGATCGAACACATCCAAGGGGATGTCGGGAAGCGCGCTTAATTGAATTAGACTGAACTGGAGATCACTGACAGTGAAGGCACCGGTTGCATCAGCTCGCCACGGCAAAAATTCATCATCTGGCACCAGAGAGCCATTGTATAATCGCATAGGTTGAATAGCGAATGTAAAGTTAGCAACACCCTTTCCCTTCAGATCAACAACTTCCCCCGAAAATCCACTAAGTGGCTCTTCCACTGCTTCAATACCTGTTACGACAGACAAAAGTATCAGTGTAATTCCTATTAACTTTGATGTAGTATAGGTCTGGTTCATGTCAATATCTCCTTCCGTTTGGGAGCACTCAACGCTTTTCAACGCCCTCGCCTAACTCCGGTAATCCAACGGTGAAACGTTCTTTTTCCAGAATGGCGCGCTCAGTTATACCTGCGAGAGAACTATCCTGACGGGTCTCCTGCCACTTTCCCGTCAATCCAACGAGGACGGTATAATTCTGATGTGCATCGTCATCTTGACCGGACTTTTCACCGCCAGCAATCTTCTCTGGAAAAGCCCAATTGGTGTAGGCAACTGGTTCGCCGTTATCCCAGTGCGGATTATCCTCTTTTGAAGCGTCAACAAGTCCAATCCAAAAGTATTCTTTCCCAAAAACCTCAAGAAGCCATTCTTGTTCTGCTTCATCGTTGATAGCAACCAGATGCGCTCCTTCGGCAGCAGCTTGGGCGCGTGCCTCTTCACGGGTTTCACAATGAATCCTTTTGTAGGCATGCAGGTTTTCAGGATTGATTGCCCACACGCCTTGGCGTTCACGCGCCTCTGCGGCTTTAAAGCGTTCCCTTGCAATCTTCTCGTCATCCTTAAAGCGTTCTCTCACAGGGTCAGGGATGCGAGCCACTGCCTGCTCAGGCTTTGGAAGTGGTGCACCGTCGAGGGTCAAGACGAGGTCATCGTGCCGCTCGCCATCTTTAAGAAATATCTCCTCAGATTCTGCGGACTGCCCCTCATATCCCACGGAGACAGTATAGTAGGCAGGTTCGTCCAGATATTCCACAAAGTAACCATCCGGGTCAAGGTCTCTTGTGCCTGCGCTCCCACCGCTACCGCTGCCATCTATGTCGCGACTCTCTATCCTGATGCCAATCCGCATATTGCGAAGCGGGGTGCCATCAGCGGAGAGAACACGTCCCCGAATACGCATCCGAGTACGAACGGTTACCTCTACGTCTTTAACATCCGCTCCCGATGCAATAGCAAACGTGAGTCCGGCAAAACGGCGGTGGCGTTCACCGGGATAGAAAGATATACCCTCAATTTCGACAACGCGAATTTCATACGCCGAAGTACGTACAGGAAGCAGTGTCAATTGAACCGAAGGGGAATTAATATCGCCAATCAGGAACTCACCTGCCTCATTCGTTTCATCCTGTTGAGAAAGGATAAACACAGGCTCCTCTTGGTCTTGGAGCGTAGTGGCTTTGAATGCGGGAAGGGCTAACTTGATGCCAGAGACAGGCTTCCCGGCTTCGTCTACAACCTTGCCTGAAAATGTTGCCGCGATACTCTGGCGGGATGTTGCAAACAGAAGGGCAATACTCGCAACAAAAACCGCAAGGAAGGTAAAATAAGAACGGTTCATTGTGAGGTCCTCCTTTTTTGAAATTTGTTAGTCGTGAAAGATAATAACACGTTTGGGGGTTTACGTCAATTTTAGGGGTATTCTTTAGGTCCGAGAATTATACGACACGTAACGTAGTCTTAAAAGAACTTGTTTACCACAATGTGAGTCTGGGATTAAATTTAAACCATCGCCTTACCATATTATTTCAAGACGCAATTTTGGAGCAGAAATGGTGCATAAAATCGAACATAATGCGTGCGTATTGCGACAAGTAGGTCGCTCCTACAAGAAAACGGAATACCCATACGCCACGATATTAATTGTTGACAGAATTCAAGGGAAGTGATAACATAACATTAAAGTCCACAAAACAATCCGTTTCAAGCAGTTGGATGCTGCTTGCAAGCCCCTATCAATGTGAGGAGTCTCGATGAAGATAACAAAACTGGAAACTTTTCTGGTCCAACCACGTTGGCTTTTCCTTAAAATCCACACGGATGAAGGGTTAGTCGGTCTCGGTGAACCAATCTTAGAGGGACGCGCGAAAACGTGCGCACAAGCCGTTGACGAACTCGCGCCTTACCTTATCGGTGAAGACCCAAGACGCGTTGTCCACCACTGGCAGGCGATGTATCGCCATGCATTCTATCGCGGTGGTCCGATTCTGACAAGCGCATTGAGCGGTGTGGAGCAAGCACTCTGGGACCTCGCAGGGAAATCGCTCGGCGTGCCTGTCTATCAACTCTTCGGCGGACCGACGCGCGACCGCATCAGACTCTACAAAGGCGGCGGCGACCCAGACGGGATCAAAGAGTGGATCGATAAAGGGTTCACCGCATTCAAAACAGGTCCCGCAGGTGGACGACCCGCACGCATCATCGAGAACAAAGCCTTCATCGACAGAGCCGTGGATCACTTCGCAGCACTGCGCGAAGCCGCAGGTACGGAAGTCGATCTCGCAATCGATTTTCACGGCGCAGTTAGCCCTCAAACCGCGAAGGTCCTCATCAAGGCATTGGAACCCTATCAACCGATGTTCATCGAAGAGCCGATTCAGTGCCAAAATGTGGACACACTCGCCGAAATCGCACGGAGTACCCACCTCCCAATTGCAACCGGTGAACGGGTCTTTACAAAATGGGGTTTCCGTGAAATCTTAGAAAAACAGGCGGCATCTATCCTCCAGCCTGACCTCTGTCACGCCGGAGGCATCAATGAAGTGCGTATCATTGCCGGTATGGCAGAAGCCTACTACGGCGGTATCGCGCCCCATAATCCCCTCGGTCCCATCTCTTTAGCGGCGTGTATCCAGTTAGATGCGTCAATTCCAAACTTCGTGATGCAGGAGCATACAACACTCGGTGAAGGGTATCTCAAGAACCCCTTCGTCTTTAAAGATGGGTTCGTTGAACTCCCAACCGGTCCTGGGCTTGGCATCGAACTGGACGAAGACGCACTCGAAGATAAGATCGACCACGATTGGCAGAATCCAACGTCATATCACCCCGACGACGGCTCCGTTGTTGATTGGTAAGGAATAGTCATCAGTCAAAGAAGTCCGTAAAATCCGTGAAGTGTTTCTAAAGTGTTTTTGCTTGGGTGTTTCCCCCAGTAAAGTTATCAACTTCGCAACTTTAGCACACTTTGAAACCTTACTTCACTTGCTAACATTGATAACTGACAACTCATAAAAACTATGAAATTTATCATGTTCACAAAACATCTGGAAGGTTTAGAAATTCCAGAGATTATCACTGCCTTACAATCGGTAGGGGTCAGTGGTGCAGACCTGTGTGTTCGTCCGGGCTATCCGGTGAACCCAGAAAACGCCACGGACGCACTACCTGCTGCCGCAAAGCAGTTCGCCGATGCCGGTTTGTCCATCCCACTCGTCACAACACCGGGAGATTTTCTCGATCCAGCACAAGAAGAGACGCGCCGTGTCTATGCTGCCGCTGGTGAAGCAGGTGTTGAAAACATCAAACTGGGATACTGGCACTGGCACGCAGAAGACGGCGGTTACTGGACACAGGTCGATTTCATCCGAAAGCAATTGGATGGATTTGCAAAACTTTCCGATCACTACGGACCCCGGACATGTATCCACAACCATTCTGGAACTTCTATGGGGTTGAACTCATGTGCAGTGATGAACCTTGTAAAGGGTTTCGATCCGCAACACGTCGGCGTTTTTGCGGACACAGGGCACCTGTCAATCGTTGGTGAACCCATCAACATGGCACTCGATATCGTCAAATCACACCTCGCAGTTATGGCGTTCAAGGACTTAGCGCGTTCCCCGGGTGCGCGTGGTGGCAGCGTTGTCCGAATGGGAAAAGGTTTCGTTGATTGGGAAACGGCAGTAGATACGCTACAAAGCATCGGATTTTCGGGTCCTGTGAGCTTCCATAGCGAATACAGCGGAGAACCTGTGGACTCTGTCATCGATCTCGCTCGTATAGATGTCCGCTTCATTAACGGTTTATTGGGGAAATAATAGAATGGCACAATTTCAATTAGGTTTAAATACAAGCACAATCCGTCCTGCTGGATTAATGGATAAGATTCGGATTGCTTCCGAAACTGGCTATTCAGCGATCGAGTTATGGAACGACGACTTAACGGCTTACGAGGAGCAGGGCGGTTCGCTCTCGGATGTCAAAAAAGCACTCGATGATTACGGGCTTTCGGTGCCTACCGTTATCGCTTTACACGGTTGGCTCAACACAACAGGTCCTGAACATCAGGAAGCGATTGAAGAAGCAAAACGGCGCATGGCACAAGCCGCTGCTGTCGGGTCAATTTATATCATCTCCAGTCCGCCGCGTGAGGTCGCCGATCTCCAATTAGGCGGCGAGAACTACCGCGAATTGCTCGAACTCGGATGTGAATTCGGCGTTAAACCTGCCATGGAGTTCCTCGGTTTCGTCGATGGTGTTAACCAAGTCAAGCATGCGTGGGAAGTGATGGAAGTGGCAGATCACCCAGACAGCACGATTGTCCTTGATCCGTTCCATATCTATCGCGGCGGTGGGGAGATAGAAGATATGAAAGGTATCCCCGGCGAAAAGATCGCTGTATTCCACTTCAACGACGCACCTGCCGAACCTGCACGTGCGGAGCAATCGGATGCTGATAGGGTGTATCCGGGCGACGGCATTCTCGACCTCGGACAGATGATCTCTATTCTGGAAGATGCAGGCTATGCAGGTGTCATCTCGCTGGAGCTGTTCAACCCAAGTTATTGGGAACAAGATCCGGCAGAAGTCGCACGGATTGGATTGGAAAAGATGCAGGCTGTCCTACAGTCCTGATACAGTTTTTGGTTTAATCACCATTTGTTTTTGTAGCACTTCTGCTTTAATTTGTGATACAGTAGTTCTGATATAGTTTTGGTTTAAACACCATTTTTCTGATTTGCAGCTGAAGCTACTTTCAACACTTGTAATGATTAAGGGGGAAGTGAAATGACTATAAAGACAAGCGAACGTCTGACACGCGATGAAATGGTAGAAAAGTATCCCGACCAGTGGCTGTTTATTGTTGATCCCGAAATCAATAATGAAACTTCAGAACTTATATCAGGTATAGTTACTGCCCACAGCGATTTAAGGGATGACGTTTATAGTGAACTAAGTACCCTTAAAGGCGGTGCCGTTATACGTTATACGGGCGAAATTCCAGAAGGGAGATTGTGCCTGTTATAATGCGTCAGACACGTTTTGAATTAAGCCCTGACAGATTAATTATGGTTCAAGCTACAATACATGCATTGGATGATAGCAAGCATGTTACTGTAGATTTAATATTGGATACTGGTGCCTCGTTTACGACTATTAATCCAGATATTTTATCTGATTTAGGATATGATCTTTCAGGTCCAAATTTGCATAAAATTGATTTTATCACCGCCAGTGGGACTACCAAGGCTGCAATTATCGCAGTGAGCAAATTATCGGTAATCGGTCATACTTTTGAAGGAATGGAAGTTGCAGCTAACTATTTACCTGTTGAGACTTATGCACATGGATTATTAGGCGCAAATTTCTTATCTTGCTTCGATATAGGTATTAGCTATTCTAAACGTATCATTAATACTGAACCAATTCCATCTACCATTTTTAGTTTTACACCATAGGCAATTAAGGTTTGATTCAAATTGGAAAAGAGGCAGGCTGTCTTGGAAGCATAAAAGATAGCATATAGTAATTTCACCTTTAGAATCGGTAGTGACAGAATTCTAATTAGAAAAGGCGGACTACCAAATCACCCAAAGCGATAAAATTCTCGGTATCCTTTCAAGCCTGGTGGCTCAAAAAGCGTGAATAAAGTCCGTCTAACGATAACTGAATATCTTGACAAAAGCATATTTCCGTTGCTTTTTTGCATTTATGTGCTATAATTGGTGGTGGAAAATCACCTCTTTGGACGCTGTCCTCTGCTGCAGCGTGAAGTATATTAGGAAATTAAACTATGACTTATGTTGACGGATTATTGTCGTCATTGACGCGTGTCAAGAAAGCACGCTCATTACGCGCCTCCTCGTGGGATACGACAGGGAGAAATAACGATGCATGGAATGTTGAACCAGGTGAAACCCGTGTTATTGCGGACCTTCAAGGACCCGGATGTATCAACCATATCTGGATGACACAGCCAAACGGGTATCGAAACGTTTTGATCCGAATGTTCTGGGACGATGAGGAACATCCAAGTGTACTATGCCCATTAGGCGACTTCTTTGGACTCGGCAACGAAATCGTTAATTCGTATGATTCCATCCCCTTCTCTGCCTCCACACACCAAAACAACACATTCAATACAGGTTGTGCGCTTAACTGCTACTTGCAGATGCCCTTTAATCGCAGTGCAAGGATAGAACTCGTCAACGAAGGCGATACAACCCACCGTCAATACTTCTATATCGACTATGAACTATACCCTGAACCGCACGGTGATGATGTCGCCTATTTCCATGCCCAATTCCATCGCGAAAACCCGTGTGACGGATGGGGACACGAAATTACTGTGAATACCCCAGAAGCCAATATCATCAATGCCGAACGGCTCGCGTGGGACAATAATTACCTTATCCTGTCCGCCGAAGGTAGAGGTCACTATATCGGTTGTAACCTATCGGTGACCAACTTTCAAGGCACATGGTGGGGCGAAGGTGATGATATGATCTGGGTCGATGGTTACAAATGGCCCCCCGATTTGCACGGCACAGGTTCAGAGGACTACCTCAACCAAGCGTGGGGGATGCAACAGAACGCTTATGCACACAACGGATCTGCTATTCACGAAAACAACACTGACGGCTACCAGACCTCTTATGTTTATCATATCGAAAATCCTATCCGCTTCGAGAAGGAGATTCGGGTTACGATAGAGCATGGACACGGCAATCACCTCAGTAATGAAACGTCCTCCGTCGCATACTGGTATCAAATCGAGCCGCATGCGCCGTTTGGTATATTGCCTGTGGCGCAACGCAAACCGGTACTGAAGGATGGATCTGGGGCATGGCAGATTGAGTCTTTCGCCCAAACGCCCTCAGCGGAGATCGTACTCAACGATGAGATGAAGCAGATGAAACAGAAATGGGGCCGGTTGTAAGCCAAAGCACTTAGCCTGTCCACAACCCGCCTCACCGAACCGCAAGGAATAATTAAAAAATGCTCACCAGTTTTCAACAGTTTTTAGCCGCCTGCATTGGACAAACAGAGGAAGAGACCGATCAACCCGACGATGCACAGCATGATGACGAACCTCAAACGGAAGTAGAACTCGCAACGGACGATAATTCCGTAGATGTCCCGGTTTCCGAACACGTGGAAAGCGAAGAAAACGATGCTCCATCAGAGGAAGCACCGATGGACGATGCTCCGCCTGGCACTACAGAGGAGAGCACCGAAACGCATGAGGACAGTGATCCAACCCCGATAGGCGACAGTCCTGAAGCAGGCGAAGATAACATTCCTGCGGAGGTTACCAACCTTGATTCCGCTGAAGGTGAAGAGGCACCTCAATCATCAGAAGGTGCCGATTCGGCTTCTGAGGACGAGATGGAGATTGTCCAGCCTGAGACGGAAACCGAGGATGCCGTGGAGGAAAGTCCACAGGTTGCCGATAGCGAAGTTCCAGAAACTGAAACACAAGAAACAGACGAAATAGTCCCAAGCGATGATACAGAAGCGGAACCTGAACCTGAAAGTCCACCGCTGGAGCTTGGGATCACTGAGGAAATTTATGACTTCGTAGAGATGTTTGAACAAGGCACTGTTTCTGGAACAGAGCAAGCATCTGCCAGCGGCACAGATTCTTCAGGTGGTGTGGTAAAACCTGCCATTTTTGAACATCCAACCCCAACAGAAACCGCGAGAATTGACTACACACTCTCACTTCCGGAGGCAAATGATACAGAGAAACTTTTCTTACACTTTTCGATCGGCTTGCGGGATGGTGTCGTATTTGACGATGCTGCGCGAACACCCGGGGGTGTAAAATTTTCCATTGAAATTGTCGATCTGCCGAGCACAGGTTTGGAAGCCACACCAGAAAGATGCTTTGAATCTGTGTCAACGGAGTGTCACTGGAGAGAAGAAAGCATAGAGCTGACCCACTACGCTGGAAAAGAAATCGTCGTCTCACTTTTGACAGAATGCAGCGTAGAAGGCAACAGCAACTACGCGTGGGCGTTGTGGGGTAAACCACAGTTACGCAAACTTAAGCAGACATCGCTCCGGAAACGGAAAAGACATCCCGAGCCAGAAGTCCAATGCGGTCTTGCCATTCTACACTTCAGTGATGATGCAACGCAGCTACAGGAATTCAGTCAATCCACGTCAACATCGGTTTCCGCGCTAAGGGATATTCTGCTTGAATCACACGAATCGGAAAAACCTCCTATCAAGATATCCATTTACGCAGCACAGCCTAAATTAGAGATTGTGAGCGTAGGTGCGACAGCCGCAGTTGTCGCTGCGGGTGAAGATTTTGAAGTGCAATGCACGCTTCGGAATGTCGGCAGTGCGCCACTCGGTAAGGCAGATACTGCTTGGATCTCTATCAACGGTGTGAAGCTACGGCGTGGACGTCCGAGACAAACGGTCAAAGGAATTGAACCAAATGAAGAAACCTCTATTTTTTGGGTAGCTCGTCGTCTTTCAAATCCCACTGTAATTCCTATTTCCGTTTCGCTCAAATGCCAAACGTCAGCCGGAGAAGAACGCCAAACAGCGCAAGGCAGCGTTGCGATTCGTCCCGCGCCTCCCAAACTCGCGACGAAAGCCGTGAAAGAACTGCACACCTACACACAAGATGGTAGCGTAGTGTTCGGGAACAAACATCTCCGCATCATTTTTGTCCGGGGTACTGAAGCAACATCAGAGACTGAAAACGAAAACAATTTCGACAAAAAGGCGGCTGGCAGCTTTGCGTACTATGTGCTTTTTGTTGCAAAGGGTAGGAACTATCAACAGGTGGCAACCAGCCCGTTCCTCTCTGAGGTAACCTACTTAGACGCATCGCAAAATCGCCAAACTTTGCAACTCACGCCTACGATCTATCAGCTCTCAGGAAACAACAAGGGAGAGTCAATTATCCGTCTAAGTGGTTCGGATACAGATGCCGATGGTGTGGAATGGGCTTATGAGATGCAGTGGACGCTCGCTGAACGTGCAACACGAGTGAAGACAGAATATAAGTTGCAAACAGACGGAAACAGAGAACTCCTCGGCTTCCGAGGTCCGATGCTTTATGCGGGGCAAGGGCGTAACCGTGAGAAGAAAACGGCTGCACTTTTCCCTGGACTTGAATTCCTGGAGAACGACGAACGCTCCTCAAGTTCGCGTGATGCATCACCTCCACTCGACAACCGGCTTGTGCCGCACCCCTATAAAATTACAGTGCCGGTCATGGCGGTAGAAATGCAGAAATCGTTAGTCGGCATTGTTTGGAACCCCCTGGATACTTGGGATGGCGAGAATCAGATGCTCTCTACAATATTCGCCTCTCCGAATTGGTCTCAATCCCAGAAAAATCACGTCCTCGGTCTATTCCTACCAACCGTCCCAACGTGGGTCCAAGAAAATCAGACCGAGGCTTCCATTCCGTATCCGTTGATGGCATCGCGTCCGTTGTCCATCAAAAGCGAAATCATTGTGGATGGAAACGCCTCTATTTTAGATGCCGTAGCCCATTGGAATGATGCTTACGGGACACCCAAGCCATTACCATCGCCGCGTAGCGACGAAGAACAGGTTCTGCTTTCACGGCACGGGTTTATGCACACGACATGGGATGAAGACACCCGAAAATCTCGTCACTGTGTAGACTGGGCTGCTCAAAATGAACCCGGTTTCGGCACTTTGCTCTGGTACGACTACCTCGCGACAAAAGATGAGCAGGTGAAGGAACGGGTGCAAGAAATCGCTAAAAACACCGTAGCCGAATCTGGAGCAGGGAGCTTGGCATCACGTGGTTCGTGTCACATTTTGAGATGGGAGTTCCCCTTCTACGTCGGCAATATTGATGCCGCATTAACTTACATGGAAGAGGAGACACAGCAACGCATCACCACACAAGAGTCTGATGGAAGTTGGCGGTGGCAGCCAACAAGCGAACGAACCACTTCCCTTGGAGAACCGGGCGAAGCCGTGCTCGGCACCTGTGCAGAGTCGGCGCATTTACTCCTCAAACACGCACGCATTACTGGAAATAAAACCTCGCATGAGGCAGGTTTGAAGGCACTTAAATTCATTCAGCAATTCTCCGTACCGCGCGGCGCACAAATGTGGGAATGCCCAATGTATCAACCGGACGTTCTCGCAGCCGCTCACGCTATCGCTGCCTACGTTGAAGCCTATGAACTGACAAGCGAAAAAGAACATCTCAAGCGCGCAACGTATTGGGCAGAGACAGCCCTCCCGTTCCTCTACCATTGGCACTTGTCTGACCGACCCGGTATGCAGTTCGCCTCAATCCCTGTTTTCGGGACGAGCTTCCATACGCACCCTTGGTTCGGTGTCCCTGTTCAATGGAATGGGTTGGTTCTCGCTTACTACTTACAACGACTGAACGAGCACACCGAAGATGAAAAATGGCTCCAGATTGCTGAAGGTATTACAGTAAGTGCGATGCATCAACAGTGGGAAGAGGGTGAACTCAAAGGCACCTATCCTGATGGATTTTACGGTTTCTGCACCGAAGGCAAAGGACCGCATCTGAACCCCGAAGATATTATGGTTAATGTTTACACACTCCGAGGACTCGACCCGGGTATAAAGACCCTTATCGCCGGTGAGATACACGTCAGTTCCGGTGCCAGAGTGGAGAAACTTACTTTAACCGACACCGATCAGTTGAACTGGCAGCTCAGTTACGCTAACAATGAAACAAGCTATTCACTTATTGTTGGTTGCGGACGTACGCCACAAGCACTCCGGGCGCGATATGAACTCACATCGCCTCCCGATGAGGCTCCTACCGATACGGACACGCCCTCTGAAGATGCTGAACCCATCAACGGATCAAATAAATACGCAGAAATTGAGGTTCCCGCTGTGCAGTCACTTGAAGATGTTGGATCCGGATGGCTTTATATTGAAGATAAGGACGCTATACTGATAAAATATCTGCACACCACCACGGAGGTGCAGTTCGAGCTTTTGACACAGTAGGGGTTGGATCACCCAACCGCTACGCACAGATATACGCGGGGGTAAATTTTTTATAAGTCCCGCCCAAATAAGGAGACTCAACAAAATGGCTAAAAAGATCGTTTTCACCACATTCATTCTGGTTGCGGTGGCAATTGTTGCCTTCACGCTGTTTTCACACAACGCTATTGCGCAATCCGACGCGGCATCTGGAGAGGTCGCGATGGTAGACTTCAAAGTCTTAGGCGGTTTTATCATTGAAGGCATCGTTTTTAGTATCGTCGGTTTAATAGTTCTGATGATAGGCTATAAAGTCTTTGATATGGCGACCCCCTACGATCTAAACCGTCAGATTGCCGAAGAGAACAACACCGCTGCTGGCATTGCTGTTGCGGGGGTCCTCGTCTCACTCGGCATCATCGTCGCCGCCGCGATGGGTTAGTTCACAAACGCGTAAACACTATGGACAATTCATTGAAAAAAAATTGTATCGTCCTCCATGACAGTTGCACGACTGTATTAGTGCGCGAACGCATTGTTCCGCCAATAGACCTGGCTTTTCTTGATCCACCTTTCAATCAAGATAAAGGATACAAGGCATGGGACGACAATCTGCCTCCAGCGGAGTACTGGGCGTGGATGCGCGAGGTCTGTGCAAAGGTATATGCATTGACTTCCGATGGCGGTGCAATTTACTTCATGCAACGAGAAAAAAACGCAGAATTTGTGTTACAGTGCTTGCGCGATACCGGATGGACTTTTCAAAACCTGATTATTTGGAAAAAGAAAACCTCAGCAGTACCAGGGTTGAAACGTTTCGGCAAACACTACCAAGTCATTGCGTTCGCTACGAAAGGGAAAACACCGCGTGTTTTCCACCGGTTACGCATTGACCCCCCACTGCCAGTAGGCTATAAACATGCCCGCGAGAACGGTATGTTTGTTACTGACGTGTGGGATGATATCCGTGAGTTAACCTCGGGCTACTTTGCAGGCGATGAAGCGTTGCGTGATGCAGCGGGGAGTCGCTTGCACAAACAACAAGCCCCTATCCAATTGCTCCTTCGGATTATTCTTTCGTCTACAAATCCTGGTGATGTTGTCCTCGACCCGTTCGCAGGCTCCGGAACGACGCTCGTTGTCGCGGAACAGTTAGAGCGCCACGCAATAGGAATTGAACTTGACTCACATAATGTCGCGCTCATTCAAAACAGACTTGTCGAACAAAGAAAGTCAGATGATGTTTCTCGCTTTTTCAAGGATTACGCCTGTACCCCAGACTTGGAAACTATTTGGGGTAAAACCGCTCTAACGAGACAGTCCAAATCCGCTGAGCTATCTGTCTCCAAACAGACAGCACTTTTTGAATCAAAACAGTAGATGGCTTACTCAATTTATCATTTCTTTGTTGACTTGTGCCGGAAAAAAGAGAAGCTGCTCTCAGGAAATAAACTTGAGAGTTTTCCATTTGATGGACAAATGCTTTCCTGTGTCAACAAAGGGCGATTTCCTGACTTAGCCATTAAACTCAATCACACTGATTCGCAGTTTACTGGTGGCGAATTGATTGAACTCAAGGATAGCAAAACCTATTCGGTTGCTTCCTTTAATTCAACAATTCCGACAGGTGAAAAGAATGTTAAGAAATTAACGGCCGGACAGGAAAACGTTATCCGAACACAGATGGAAGAAGCGGGTAATGATATACTTTCCTTACCTATTCGCCAGGTTTTCTATCTGATTCGTGGTAGAAAACAACCAAATGTGAAAGTTTGCTTGACTCACGGAAAGTTTTTTGAGACCGTGCCTGTTTCAAGGCTGATTTCAGAGGCTTTTGGCCAAGCCTTAGAAGAGCGGCTAAACGAACTTGGGGAGTCTTTGTCGTCATCCCTGAAACAGAAGTTGTTAGATATATTCAGTGAGCAGGAAACCTTCAGTAGAACGAGAAACATAGACGATGCCTCAGTCCGGCTACGCTTTCGTATTATGACCGAAGTTAAAGCTGGCGCGAACATTTTGAATTCAAATCAGTATCCACAAATCCGAGATGATACATTGAACTTGATTGTTCCATGTCATGGTGATATAGAGCAAAGCCAAGAGGAAAATAAGATGAAAATTGCATTTGGGGAAATGGAATGTGCGAATTTATTTCCTCAAATGGAAGTTTTTGTTCTCCAACACCATTTTAATGGAAATTTTCTTGTTTTTCAGGTGAATCTACCGACTTTAACTAAAGGAGCGTAGAAGTAATGGCACAAACAACCTACTTAGCAGATCAAGTTGTCAGTGATGAACAAATTCAGGAATGGGTGGAAACCTTCCACCAACGAGGCTGCCTGTTTCTGCAAAATGTCTTGACACCTGATCACTGCGCGCAACTGCGACAGGATTTAGAGTGGGCACTCAAAAACGATCCGAACGGCTTAAATGGTGGAAGCCCGGGCGGTCGCATGCACTTGAGCCATCGGATGTTTGAACACAGCGAAGCGAATCGCCGCCTATTTGATCTCGAACCGATTGTCTCCTTCGCTGAAGCACTTGTCGCGGAAAACTGCCATGTCATACACAACAACTCGTTCCAGACGTTTCCGGGCGGCGGGATTACGTCTTGGCATCAGGACGATGCACCGCACTACATCGTAACGGAGGGTGAACCGCCAAAGAACGTGCGGCTGCCGGTGCTGCTCTTTACAGCGAATTACTATCTCACCGATGTCACCGAGATTGAACACGGTGGTACAGAAGTCGTTCCGGGCTCTCATCTTTTTGGTGCGTCACCCCCGAACCCAATAGAAGGAACAGAGTGGGAAGAAAAAATTCAGTATAATCTCGGCAAAGCGGGAAGTGTCATCATGTTCAACAATCAGGTATGGCATCGCGGTGGTCCCAATCAGACCCAACGCATCCGATATATCACACAGGTGACATACGGTCGCCGCCTCGTCGGACATAAATATTATCCGTTTATGAACTATAATATGCCGGATTCTGTCTACAAAGACGCAAGTCCCCGTTTACGTCGTCTACTCGGTTTCCTCAATCACGGTGCCTACGGTTAAATTTCTGTGTTGCCTGACCACGCCCTATCTATGAGGTCCATCATAATTTTCTTCCGACAACCGAAAACTGACAACCGAAAACCAACATGAAAGCGATTGTTTTCTCAGAACAGGGTAGCACAGAGGTACTTCAGTATACAGATGTACCGAAGCCAACACTTGACGCTAACGAAGTACTGGTTAAAGTCGAAGCCTGTGCAGTGAACTATCTGGATCTTCACGCCCGACGGAACCGACCAGAGATTGCGGAGAAGTTTCAACGGGGCGAGACACCGCATATACTTGGATCCGACATCGCTGGGACAATTGCTAAGATTGGGAACGCGACACGCGGTGTAGCCGTCGGGGATCGGGTCGTCCTCGCGCCATGTATCCCGTGCGATGTCTGTAGAGACTGCCATAGCGGCGCGAAAAACCTGTGTGACACGCAAGAACTCATCGGTTTCCAAACGAACGGCGGATACGCAGAATACGTGAAAGCACCCGCCCAAAACGCTATTCAGATACCGGACGCGCTGTCCTTCGTTAATGCTGCTGCGATGCCGATCGCCTATCTTACAGCATGGCACATGCTGATGACGCGTGCCCAACTGCGTCCCGAAGACGATGTTTTAATTCTTGGTGTAGGCGGTGGTGTCGGAAGTGCGGGGTTGCAGATCGCGAAGTTGTGTGGTGCCAGAGTCTTTGCCACAGCAAGCAGCGATGAAAAACTTGCACGCGCACGGGAAATGGGCGCGGACGTTACGATTAACTATAAGGATATAGACTTCTCGGAGGTGGTACTTGACGTAACAGATGGGCGAGGGGTCGATATTGTTCTTGAGCACGTTGGGGCTGCAACATGGGAACAGAGTATCGCAAGCCTTGCTAAAAACGGGAGGCTCGTTTCGTGTGGCGTAACAACAGGCAATATCGGAACGATTAACATCCGAAAGTTGTATCAGAAGCAGCTCACAGTGATGGGATCTGCCCTCGGCACGGTGGCTGAACTCCGAACGCTTGTCCAACTCGCCGGACAAGGGAAACTCGAACCTATTATTGACCGGGTGCTGCCACTCCATCGTGCGGGTGAGGCACACCTGCTGTTAGAAAATCGCCAAAATTTTGGAAAAATTTGCCTCTGCCCTACGCTCTAACCGGTAGGACTTCTTTAGTGTGGAGCACGCTACTCTGTCTTCTGGGCTTCTGCTTTGGTTTTGAGAAATTCGTAGAACTCGTAGAGTGTTTCCTTATCCTTCTCCGTAAATTCCATCATGCCCCTGAACATAGCACTAATCTTCGGATCGGCTAAGAGATCGCCGTAGCTTTTTTCAGTTTTTCCAAGGAGGTAATCGGTCGTAACCTTCAATGCATCAGAAAGACTTGAAAGCGTCTTAAACGAGGGTTTTCTGGCTCCCGATTCAAATTGCGAGATTGCAGCAGGCGTTAGATTTGCCACTTTTGCGAGTTCTGTTTGCGTCAATTTCAATTCACGACGACGCAGTTTTATACGTGAGACAACCTTGTCAGTACTTGAATCCTTTGATTCTTTTGCCACGTTTGGCTCCTTTATCAGACAGCAGGGGGGTATTATATCGCCGCTGAGTTTTTTTCAATTTTAGCATCGCTACGGCATTGCAGCAAAGTATGGTTTTAAGAGAATGGCACTTCAACGAGAGGCAAGGCGCGAATTATATTTTAATCTAAAAAAGCCTTAAATGCAAATTTTAATTTGACAAAAATTGTAATAATAGTATAGAATATACGTATTACGCTTCTTAAAATTACGCCAAAAGGCTCCGAAAAACGGAGAGAAATTTGAAAAACCAGAAAAAGGTGGGAGAATTTACAACATTAACTACCCGCTGACTCAAGGCAGAGGAACCTATTAAGACCTTCCCTCTCGACTGTTCTACTTTCGCGGTCTCAGAAACCCGTAATCCTACTCAGCCACCACTGCAGGTGGGAAGCCTCTCTACGGATACGCGCGTATCTGAATAGACTTCAGGCGCATTTCGTTTGAGGCGTTGTTTGAGGAAACAAAAATCGGCGAGTTTCTAAGAGATGTATGGTATATGAAAAATCGCTGCTCTCCAAGACATTAGGCGTGCGAAGTTAAAAAAGGTTTAATCCTTTTTTGAAAAAAATACATAAGGAGGACGGACTTGCGTCTCCTGAACGTGTTCAGGGGTTTCCAGTCCGTAAATCAAATCGGATGAAAATTTGTGGTAGGCGCGAGCAATACTCGCTACACTTCAGTGCTCTAATAAATGTATTAACCCTTCTCCTTTCTGTTTTGCTTTTGACTGGGCAACCGTTGGATACTGCATACGCACAAGCAATTTCCAGTACTGGCATGCAATCTGCAGCCATTCAGATTCGGGATGACCTCTCTATCGGCAACATTCGAAAGGACCTTGCACGCCTCTCAAGCCTTGATAGCCGCGTAACAGGCTATCCGCAAGCTGCGAGTGGTAGTAAATACATCTTTGACCGGTTCGCTGAGATCGGTTTGCAAAACGTGGAAAGCCGAGAATTCTCTGTGACTGTGCCGGTCGACCACGGAGACAGTGTTGTTGAAGTCCTCTCCCCTGAAGGCACTGTGCTGCACACCTTTAAACTTACACCACTCTGGCCCAACCTCGTTCGTACCTCCCTGTTAGCAGATGGCATTAAACATACCGTTTTAGCAGACGAAACACTTGAAGATATAGCCTTAAGTTACCAAGTCCCTGAAGCGACTATTCTCGCAAACGAACGGAACAAATTTTTGCCAACCCCTATCGTTGAAGGAAGTACAGTTTTCGTTCCAACAGGTGGTTTGTCCGGTCCACTCCTTTACGCTGATGATGGCGAACTCGCTGATTTCAACGGCACAAACATCGGTGGATTCTGGTATAAACTTCAAGATGGAGACACCCTCACAGCTCTCGCACGTCGCTACCGCATCACCGAAGCCAGCATTACTGACGACATACTCAACGAACACCTGCAAAAAGCATCTGACGGTATTGACAACGATGAAGACGGTACCGTTGACGAATATGGCGAAATACCGCTGCTCTCGGAAATTCTGGGATGGGCAACAGACGGCATTGACAACGATGCCGATGGTTGGACGGATGAAAGCTCAGGCGACGCTACCGATGGGATCGATAACAATAACGACGGACAGGTCGATGAAACAGGCGAGTTCGTCGCCGCAAGCGAATCACACATCTTCATCCCCAAAGGGGCTATAGTCCTCCTTGACTTTAACTCCAGTACCCGTTACATCAACGCCGCGATGCTCGGTGGCACAGCTGTCATCTTTATTGAACCCGAAACCACTATCCGAGGGGAAGCAGAAAACAAGTTCGGTACCGTCCCCGCCAACATACCGCGATTTTGGCTTTCCAAAAAAGATGCGGATGTTCTCACCAATCTACTTCAAGAGGAACAGGCGCAAGGGAATCAGGTTAATGTCCGTGTTAGAGGTAAGATGACGTGGGAACGCCGTGTTGGACAGAACATACGCGGATTTTTAGAAGGTGGAGACCCGACACTACGTGACGAACTCATCATCCTCACCGCTTATTATGACTCTATGTCTGTTGTGCCCGCAATGGCACCCGGTGCAGATCCGACCTGTGGTATCGCAACCTTGATGGAACTCGCTCGCCTCTTCAGTCAACCCCAGTATCGTCCGGGCTACTCCGTCCTCTTTGTCGCAATCGACGGACATTTTCAAGGGCTTGCTGGAATGCGTGCTTTTATGGAAGGTATCGGACAAGATATTGTGGGTTCTGCCACAGACTCACCCGGTACGCCAACAATGCATGGACTCCGCCGTGGGCTTTCTACTGATATCATCGAATTTGAAGAATTAGGCAGAAGACTCCTACTCTCCATTGACCGGAGCGTCCTTGTTGATCTCCCTGCCTATTTCTTCCACGGTATACATAGGGTAAAGGCTGATTTGGAATCGCTCGGAACAACGCTTGACGGTTTAGCAGAGACTCGCTCCGAAATCGAAAACCTCACGGAGCAACAGCGGGACTTCTCAGAACGCCAGAAGAAACAAACAGATAGAAACCGAAAACGTGAGAAGCAAGGCTTCACGGGTGAAGAAAAGAGTCGCTTGTTGGTAAATCTTGCACGCTCAAAGAAAGAGGCACTGCAAACGACCCACTTCCTCCGAGACATCGTTGAAAGATTAACTGAGGTTCGCACTGTTGCACTTGACACAAGCCGATCCGCGCAGCGCGAATTGATTGAAACGCTCGCACTACCGATAGCCCGCCTCGATATATGGGCGGTAGAGAAACTCACTCGCGCCATAGAAACCGGCACCATCAATGAATATGCTACACACCCAAATCATGCATACCTTCTCCCCGTACAACAAGGCTCAGATTGGCAAATTCCCGTACCGGAAGACCTCCCGCAAGAACTCATGCCTGACCTTGAGATGCTTAACAAAACCCTTGCAAACTGGGAGCTGAGCGACAAGAGCAAATTTACCTTAATGTGGACCCCCGAGAAAATACTCGACCGGCATCTTGACCTACACTCACTCAATAAAGTGAAAGACGCACGCAGTGTTTTGCGCGATGCTACCGACTCCCAAGAAGTCGCAATCCAGCGAGAGGTCCAATTACTCGAAAAGGTTCTCGCACAAATACCTGATAGCCAACAGGTTGAAGATGAGATCAAAACAAGCATCCGGAAACTCAAGGACACACCGATGGACAAACTGAGCGGTGATTCTCCGATTTATAGCGGTAAGTTTTTGTCGAAAGCCGGAATCGAACGACTCAATACTATTGATACCCAACTTCGCCAGCGGTTAAACGAATCTGAAGATGCCACTGATACCACTATATTAATAGCAGACATTCTCAAGGATAAACAAGGTATCTTTGAAATTGCACTTCGGAACGCCCGATTGGAACAAACACGCATCCAGTACTTGATCGCAACAGCGGGAACATTAGGGCGGGAATATTTGGATGAAGAACGCCTCATCTTGGAAAATTACCTCTCAGAGGAAGAAGTCGAACAAGCACTTTCGCTACGCTCTCGCATCGCATCACATATTAGCGAAACAACACTATTAGCAATCATCAAAAAGCGAGCGGACGCAGATATTATCGCACTCGAAAATCTCTTTGAACGGTTACCCACATTAGATACCGATTTGGATGATGAGACCAAGGTGCTCCTACGCGATAATCTGTTAACCTTACGAAACGCACGTTTCCGAAACATTCAGAGCCGCGTTGAAAAAATGTTGCGCATTGACACCAGTGAATACAATCGGAAACTCGGACAGATTGAGGCGGCTATTGCCCTCCAAGATCTGTTTAACCGCTACTACACTTCCCTCTATATCAGCATTGATCTCTCTTCACAGTCGAATCAGTTCGGCGTGTTTAACAAGGGATGGTTCTACGATCAACAGCCCGAATTTGTTCTGCGGCGTGAGTTTGCAAGTATCGGCAATAAGCTTGCCTCTTACGCTGAAGATGCCGATTTTGGTGTCCGTGTTCGTAAACTTTGGCAGTGGACAGACGACCAAATCCGACAAGCCGTGATGACCCGTCAATGGACGGTCGCAAACGGAATCTCTGACAAAGCTGCCCTTGAAGGAAAAACGCTTGAAACACTACTGAGTTCGCACTTCAGCAAACTCACAGGACTCAGCGGTGTGAGTCGACTCATGAAGATGCAGTTTGAGCAGTGGCGCAACCAAGGCGAACCCTCTGAGGATATGCTCAAAGACATGGATTATATCCGTAAAGAGGTAGAGCGTTTCATCCGAAACGATGTCCGTACAGCAAAGAAAAATCGGAAAAACAACATCCGTACGCGTGAGCAGTTAGATGCCATGCTCCGACTTCGGTATGAAGACCCAGATACCT
The DNA here is from genome assembly GCA_022821965.1 of Candidatus Poribacteria bacterium. GTDB lineage: Bacteria > Poribacteria > WGA-4E > WGA-4E > WGA-3G > WGA-3G. The sequence goes on along the minus strand of JAJECN010000015.1, from coordinate 32,711 downwards.
TCTCCGACGACGAAATTGAGGACATTAGAACCCTCATCTCAATTGCGGGTCTCGGTGGCGAGTCGAACTTTGTTAACGCCATCTCCGCAAGTGGTGGAAAGACTTGGAAAACCTATATCCCCGGTAAGATCGCCTTTGACAGCGAGGTAGCGACACTTGTTGGAAAAACTGGCATCGCTTTTGCAACTATTGAAGATGCCCGTGTTTTAACGGATACCCCACTCGATACAATTGAACGCGTCGATTTACAGGAAGGTGGCAACCTCCATCAACAAGCGCAGACCTTGGCATCACTACTTATCCAAGCCCTCCGTGATGAAGAGATGCCCACTGCAGCACGCGTCGGGAATTTCTACTGTAACCTCTTCGGCGATGTCGTTGAATTCGATGCGCGCGAGTCCGCACTACCGAACAAACCCGTGCCTTATCCTATTCTGACACTCCGTAGAAAGCACAAATCCATGATGGGTGTGCGTGGTGATCTGTTTGTGATGGGCGATAACAAGGGGAACTTTGAGGTTGCCGGATTAGCCATGGAAGGCAGAGCGACACGTCGTCTCGGTGGTGCCCAAGAGGTCGAAGCATACATTCTTGATCCGGATTCCGGCGACATCGTCTATGCCCCAGACTTGGGGAATTACGGTGCGAAACTGCTCCCGAATAAAGTCCCAATCAATACCCGCAGACGTGGGTGTCGTGTCGTTGCGTTCCCCTGCGTGTCTACAACTATCTACGACTTGGTGGACCAACGGTATCTACGGACATTGCGAGAACTTGAAGTCTACGACGCACTCACCGATAGCGCGCCGGAGAAGTTCGGAATGTCCAAACCGTGGCAGCAAGAAGGGGTCTCCGCAGCCGAACCTATTGCCCTCGTCTATAGCGAACCGAACACTCGCATTAAAGTCGGAATGGCTTACGGACAGATCGGCAAACGTCTCTTACTCATTAAGGCGACAAAGAGCGGTATGAAAAACCCGACGCTTTACACCGGCGAAGGGTTTGTCGTCCGTGAAAATGGGCAGATCCGTCTTACACCCTACGTCGTTGTTCGTGATATGTGGTGGCTTGATGAGAACCGATCGCGACTCTATAAACGGTTCGGTATCTCCAGCGACCGCCTCGATAAACTCCATCAATTCGCGAATGAATACCTCGCACGCGCGGAGACCGAGCTGCTTCAAAGCGATTACCAACAAGCACTTAAACTCGCACGTGCCGCGTGGGGTTACGAATCACGCGCATACCCAGATGTCAAACAGACGGGGAACGATGTCGTTAACGGCGTAATGTTCTACCTGGCCTTGCTGATGCCGTTTGCCTACTTTATGGAACGGCTCATCTTCGGTTTCCCGAATATCCACAAGCAGATTGTCGGATCATTTGCCATCTTTCTACTTGTGTTTTTCTTCTTGAGCCAAGTTCACCCCGCATTCCAGATTACGACAACCCCTGTGATTATCTTGATTGCGTTCGTTGTACTTGCCTTAACCGTTATTGTTATCAGTATTATTGTCCGGAAATTTGAGGAGCAACTCGAAAAAATCCGCCAAGAAGGGAACAAGGTTTATAAAGCTGATGTCGGCAGGTTGAGTGCGAGTGCAGCAGCGTTTAGTTTGGGTATTTCCAACATGCGGAAACGGAAAGGACGTACGATCCTGACCTGTTGCACGTTGGTCATCCTTACCTTTACGGTCATCTCGTTTACGTCTGTGCGGACGTTTATGCATCCGAATAGAACGAGTTTGCCGCAGGTGACACCGCGCTATACGGGACTTCTTATCCGTGACCAATACTGGCGTCCACTTGAAGAACCAGTGCTTACCTCTGTGCTAAACGACATGCAGAAAACGCAGATCACACTCACAGCTTTAGAAAGACTTCTGGCGCGTAAGAACGAACTGCTCATTAAGCAGGGACAACAACCGATTGACATTCCAGCAGCAGTTGCCGCTTTAGAACAAGGGGGTTTCATTGAACAGGGAGACGAAGAATCCATTGTGACTGTTCGGAACGTCGTCGCCCCGCGTGCGTGGTATCAGTCTTCAGGCACAGGAGATCAATCATTCGTTCAACTTACACGTACGCCAAATCCGGCAGATTCATCACCACCGACACATCAACTCACGGGTGAAGCGTTGACGTTCGCAGCAAACATGCTCGTGGGTATGAACGAAGCAGAACCAGGTGTCAGCGGTATTGACAGGTACCTCCAATACGGAAAATGGTTCAACCCGGCAGATGCCCATGAATGGCCCACAGAGTGGCCATACTGCATTGTGCTGCCCAAAGGAATGGCAGAATTGCTGAAAATCACCGAAAGCGATATGGGGAAAGCGACCGTCTCTGTTTACGGTGCTGACTTCACCGTTGTTGGTGTGCTCGGTATCGGTTTTAAAGACCTAACCGATAACGATGGTGAAGAACTCACACCTGTTGACTATCAATTGATGCAACAGCAGCGGAGCCGCGGTGCTACTGGTGATGAGACCCTTGAAGGTGAATTACAGAAATATCTCCATCTCACACCAGACAGTATTGCCATTCTTCCTTATGAGGTCGTTATGAACCAAGGCGGGACACTCCGAAGCGTCGCTGTTAATATGGAACCGAGAGATGACGACCCGAAATTGCTTGGCGCAATAGATAAGTTGGACCTTATCATGGCACCACTTATGAACCGCATCGCACTTGATTTCTTTGTCGGGCGTGATAAAGACACATACCTCTACAGCAGTATCGGGATGACGAGTTTCAGTGGGATGGGCAACCTGTTTGTTCCAATCTTGATCGCAGCACTTATCGTGCTCAACACCATGCTTGGTGCAGTCTATGAACGGGTTCGTGAAATTGGTATTTACAGTTCTGTCGGACTCGCGCCTGTGCATATCGCCTTCCTCTTCCTTGCTGAGGCATGCGTCTATGCGATTGTCGGCGCGGTGTTAGGCTACCTCATGGGACAAGCGATAGCGACAACTCTCGTGCATTTCGGTTGGCTTGCCGGATTGACGCTCAATTACTCATCAATGTCAACCGTTGTCGCAACGATTATCGTCATGGCTGTGGTGCTGCTGAGTACCATGTACCCAGCGATTAAAGCCTCACGGATGGCTGTTCCTGATATTGAACGTAAATGGAAACTCCCGGAACCTGAGGGCGACGTATGGCATTTCAATCTGCCTTTCACTGTTCTTGAAGAAGAAGCACTTGGGTTGAACGTCTTTATGCGGGATTACTTTGAGGCGCACGCAGACGAATCCGCCAGCGACTTCTATACGGATCAGGTTGCTTTCAGTCAAGTGGAAGCAGAGGATTCCTATCAAATCGGGATGATGGTATGGTTAGCACCTTATGATTTGGGTGTGAGTCAGTCTATTCAATTCGTCACATCCCCAGCCGGTGGTGAAGAGGAGGACCTCTACAAGATTACATTGGATGTACATCGCGAGAGTGGTGAGATCGCCTCTTGGAAGCGAGTGAACCGACGGTTCCTCAACCTACTGCGGAAACAACTCCTGATTTGGCGGACGTTCAGTGTCGATGTTCGATCAGAGTTCCACGAACGCGGCAGAACCGAAGGCACAGATGGTTCGGCGGAAGAAACAGCACAGATGGAACCAGCACCAACTCCAGCAGATTAAACAGAAGCAGTCAGCGGTCAGAAAAGAGATTCTCTTTCTGATCACTGATCACGAATCAAAAAAAGGACAGGAAACGTGGAGAAAATAGCAAGCCTTATTATCATTATTGGCACCTTCTTATGGCTGTTTAGTATTCTCGCCCTTGGAGGGCGTTGGCAATGGCAAATGTTATCAGCTCTTGTGTTGATCGTTGGCATTTTCACGGCACATTTCTGGGAAGAATTGCGAGACACAGACAGCGACGAAGAAAAGGATTAGTTGTCAGTCGTCAGCTATCGGTTGTCAGAAAGAAAATCTTCTTACCGATAACTGATAACCGATAACCGATAACTAATAGAAGGAGAACACTCAATTTGGCAAGAGAACGAGTAACACAAGCAGATGAATGGCAAGCTTGGGCGCAGCGATACGACATGGAAGGTGGTATCCGTACCTTTGAGTCGGGATTAACGGTTAAGGTGTTTATCGGAGCACTTTTTGTTGGCTTGCTGATGATGCCGGGTTCCATCTATCTCAGTTATGTATCCGGCCAATCCGGTGCTGGCGCAGCACCTTGGGTTGCCGTTATTCTATTCACCGAGCTCGCACGGCGGTCCTTCACGACTGCCCGGCGACAGGAGCTTTATATGCTCCTCGGGTTAACAGGCGCAGCAGTCGGAAGTGGATTGCAATACCGGAACTTTATCTGGTACGCCTACTTCATCAATACCCCGCAGGCGGCATCATACGAAATCGCTGACAAAATACCTGACTGGATTGTGCCAGCAGGTGATTCCGTCGGCGTGCTCACTCGAAGTCTGCTGCATCCAGACTGGCTCCTACCCATCGGTGTCTACCTCGCAGGAAAATTGCTCGGCACGTTGCGATTTGTCAGCGGGCAGTATATCTTGTTCCGGCTCACGGCGGACCTTGAACGACTGCCATATCCGATGGCACCCATTAGTGCTCAGGGAGCAACAGCACTCGCCGAAACAACTGGCAAAGAGGAGACCTGGCGGTGGCGAATTTTTTCTATCGGCTCAATGGCAGGACTCATCTGGGGGTTCCTCTATATCGGCGTGCCTTCGCTCACCGGTGTCATGATGAGCCAGCCGATTCAGATCCTGAAGATTCCGTGGATAGACTTCACGCAGAGTATCGAAGGTTTCGCACCAACAGGTGTTTTCGCCCTCCACACTGACTTCGGACAGATGCTCTTTGGGTTCGTGCTGCCGTTCCCGGTGGTGATGACAGAATTTATTGCGTCAATGGCAACACAATTTATCTTGAACCCACATATCCTGTACCGATTTGAGATACTTCACCAGTGGAAACCTGGATTAGACGTTCGGGGTGTTGGTTTGTACAATGGGCTGGATTTCTGGATGAGCGGCAACATGGGGAAATCATTCAGTTTCGCAGTCGTCGGGATGGCGGCTTCGGTTCCCATGATCTTTAAAATGCGGAGAACCAAGAAAACTGCTGGCGAACGCGGCACCTTCGCTCCGCCTCCGAACCGTGGCGATTTTCCAATATGGTTGATGGGATTAATGTGGTTCATCGGTATGGGTGGATTTGTCTGGCTCATTCACTGGATGGTGCCGAATTTCCCATTGAGTTTCCTGTTAGGCTTCGCATTCCTATATACACCGCTCAACTCGTATATCACCGCACGGACCTTCGGGGTGTTGGGACGCGACCTCTTTGAAATACCGTACCTACACGAAATTACCTTTATTTTGAGTCGCTATGAAGAGATAGATATCTGGTTCGCACCATTCCCGGACGAAGATTATGGACGTGGTACACAGAGTTGGCGAGTCCTTGAATTGACAGGTACAACTTTCACTTCAAACCTTGCTGGCACGCTCCTGATTATGCCAATCCTGATCGTCAGTGGAATTGTGGTACTCCACTTTATTTGGAAGATTGCACCTATCCCCAGTGCACAGTATCCATACGCACAGATGATGTGGCCCATTAACGCCACAAACGAATGTCTCATGAAAACGTCGTTGCGGGATGGAAATAGCGAAATGCTTCAGGCACTTCGCGGGGATTACGTCGCTGCTGGATTTACCGGCAGTATCGCAATCTACGGGATGCTGTGGGTCTTCAAAATGCCTTCAATGTGGTTCTACGGTATTATAGGCGGTATTGGGGCAGACCCAGGAAGTATGGTTGCCCGACTCCTTGGTGCGATTATTGGACGGTTTTACATGATTAAGCGATTCGGTATGAAACGCTGGTACATGTTCAACCCGGTACTTGCAGCAGGGTTTGCGTGTGGTGTCGGTCTCATCGGCATGGGGACTGTGGCGATCGCCCTTGTCTCTAAAGCCGTTATCGTCAAACCGTTTTAATGGCTATCGGCCATCGGTAGGTGTGGCGGTTGCAAACGTTCTCGCCTGCCACACGTCCTACTGATTGCCGACGGCTGATGGCTGACAGCCAATAATCTGACAACTATTAAAATGAACTGGACTACTTTTGGTTGGGCAGGCATAGAGCTGGAAATACCCACAACATGGGAACTCAGCGGACTCAGTGGAGATCAAAAGACGGGGTACCTTCGTCTTGATGACGGAGAGATGCCTCGTCTTGAACTCAAATGGGCGCATACTCGACGCAAAAAGCCAGACCTCCACGCAACACTCGATGAATATTTCAAGTTGATTCGCAAGACTTATAAGAAAGGGGGCGAACTCTCTTTCCGTCGGAACGTTAACTTCATTAAAGAAGATGAATTCTTTAAGGGGCGCACCGTTCTCGGCTTTAGTTGGAAAGGGAGTATCCGTGCCAACGGGTTGATTTTCCACACCGGAAAACGGATCACGATTGTGCAGGTGATGGGGCGGCTGAAAGAGAACTGGCGACCCACAGTGTTGCGGATTTTCCAATCAATTGTAGACCGTGGCGACGCACCACTGACGCTGTGGAGTGCCTACGGACTCAAACTCGGTGTTCCGAAAGCATACAAATTGGAACGTCAGAAACTGCTCAGTGGCTACTTGTTGTTTGCATTCGCTGCAAAGCCTGTTCGTTTTCAAAGTGTGGTAAAACTTGCTAAACTGGCGAGCAGTCGTCTACGGAATAATGGTTCAGTAGAAGATTTAGATTTTTCACCGCCTGACAGAGGGCGTCTTAGCGTTGAACGGTACGGACCGGCAGAAGTCATGCTGAATGACTATAAAGATACACCGAATCCATTGGAAGCATGGTTTCGTGCCAAATACGCAAAAGCAATCCGTGGCTACGGATTTGAAGTAAAGCCTGAGACAGATTCGGAGGATGAACGGCTAACGCTTATTGGAGAACAGACCCGACTTTACGACGGTATACCGTTCAGTCCCGTGCTGATGCTCGACAAACTATCGAAGCGGACAGCACTCGTGTTTCATCTCTGGCGATGTAATCATTCCAACCGTATCTATGTCATTCAGTCCATCGGCAGCACCAATGCGTCCCCGACGGTCAAGAAGGTTGCTGAAAGCATTGAATGTCATTAAAAGTTATCAGTCGCCTGCTGCGCAGGCTTTCAGTCATCGGTTGTCAGTAAAGAGTAACTTGTGGCAGAAAGCAATATGCAACCGCTACATATCGAAAACTGACAACTGACTACCGACTACCAATCAGATGCTGAATAGAATCTTATACGCACTCAAACTTAAGAAACGTCCCGATGTGGACCGGGCTCAGGTGATGAAGTCGTTTCCTGTGCGGAACCAACTCATAACTTGGGAGGTAGACGATAAAGGCGAAGCCTCACTCGTCATTCCACAGAAAGACAAACTCTGGCTTCGGCTCGCCGGTAAACTCTTTATGCTCCCTGATAAAAGGGTGATTGTGTTGGATTCTATCGGGACCTATGTGTGGCAGATGTGCGATGGTAAGCATACAATTTCGCAGATTAGAAACGGGGTCCAAAAACAGTACCAACTGACTCGTAAAGAGGCAGAAACATCGCTCTTTACGTTCATGCAGCAACTCGGCAAACGGAACTTTATAGGGTTCGCTATTCCTAACCGTCAACAGAATGCACCAGCAACGCCGGAGCCCGAACCCCCTAAACCCGGATTTTTTGGATCCTTATTGAGACGATAAATAGAACCTTTAATTGGAAATTTAGGCAAAAATAGGAGAGAGAAATGAACGAACAAATAGGTGATGTTGGCGCAACTTTCGCCGAAACACCAGAACGCTTTGAGCGTCTTATTCCCAAAGAGAACACAGTTCGCGTCCGAAACCTTATCAAACGGTATGAGATGGGTACCCAGACTGTAGATGCCCTCCGCGGTGTCAATTTCCAAATCCAGCGCGGTGAGTACATCTCAATCATGGGACCCTCAGGCTCAGGGAAATCAACGCTCTTTAACATGATCGGTGGCTTAGACAAACCGACCGAGGGGCGAGTCTACATTGATGAAGTGGACATCGCACAACTTGATGCGTATGAACTCGCGTGGCTCCGCTGTCGAAAGATCGGTTATATTTTCCAATCGTTCAACCTCATCCCCGTCATGACAGCACTCGAAAACGTCTCACTTCCGATGATCTTCGCCGGTATGAGTGCTGATGAAAGCAGAGAGAAAGGTATTGAACTCCTTAGCCTCGTTGGACTCGGTGACCGCGTGCAACACAAACCCTTAGAACTCTCCGGTGGACAGCAGCAACGTGTTGCAATCGCACGCTCGCTCGCCAACGACCCAGCGATCGTCCTTGCTGATGAACCGACGGGAAACCTTGATACCAAAACCGGGTTAGAGATTATAGCACTACTCCGTAGCCTTAATGATGAAAACGGTGTGACCATTATCACAGCGACGCACGACCATAAGATGTTGGATGTCTCCGACCGTATCTTCCACATGGCAGATGGCAAAGTAGACAAAATCGAGACACGCGAAGAGATTGATCTCCACGTCGGTAAATTAGACGGTGAGGAAGTGGGATAAATAGTTGTCAGTTTTCATGCTTCCCAGTGAGAACAGTTGTCAGTAAGAAAGTTGTGAAGTGTGCTAAAGTTTCAAAGTTGAGAACTTTACGGACTTCCCTAACTTTAGAACACTTTATAGACTTCTTTAACTGAAAACCGATAACTGATAACCACTGATAACCATTCAAATGACTATTTATAAACGCTTGGGCATTCGCACAGTTATCAACGGCAACGCGACGCTCACACGGCTCGGTGGTTCAATTATGCCATCTGAAGTTGTTGAGGCGATGGTTGAAGCCTCAAAGCACTTTGTCGATATTATTGAACTCCAAAAACGGGTCGGTGAAGAGATTGCGACACTCACACATAACGAAGCAGCTTATGTCTCCTGTGGTGCCGCCGCTGCGCTAACACTCAGCACTGCAGCGTGTATCACCGGACTCGACACCACCAAACGCGAAAAATTGCCCCACCTCGACGCATCGATGAAAAGTGAAGTTATCGTGCACCGTCACGGTCGTGTCGGATACGACTTTGCTGTTCGGCAAGTCGGGGTCACGTTCGTAGAAATAGGCGATGAAAACGGAACGACCGCTGACGAGTTAGAAAACGCTATCAATGAGAAAACCGCCGCGATCTTCTACTTCGCGAACCCGGGCAGAGAACATCTCTGGGTGTCTTATGAAGAAGCCATCGCAATCGCCGAAAGGCACGGTGTCCCACTCATCGTTGATGCTGCCGCACAGTTGCCACCTCCAGAAAATCTATGGCGTTTTACGGAGATGGGGGCGGATTTAGCACTCTTTAGCGGTGGAAAAGGTTTGTGTGGTCCCCAAAGTAGCGGCTTAATCGTCGGAAAAAAATCGTTGATTGAGGCTATCGCCTTCAACGGACCACCACATCCGTTTATCGGCAGGGGCATGAAAGTCGGTAAAGAGGAGATGGTCGGTTTGCTCGCCGCTGTCAAATGGTATCTGGATCAGGACCACGAAGCATTACAGCAATCCTACGAAGATCAGGTTACCTATTATGGCGAGGTGTTCTCGGACATCCAAGGTGTTACAGTACATCGTAGCTTCCCCTCCGAAGCCGGACAACCGATGCCGCGCACCGAAATCCGATTTGACGCAGAACAACTCGGCATCACACGAGACGAAATCCTCCAGCAACTCGCAGCAGGTGAACCTTCCATTGACATCGCAGGCGCGGGGGCAGACGGTGTCCTCATCAACGGACAAACCCTGATGCCCGGAGAAATAGAAATTATCGCTCAAAGATTAAAGGAAATCTTAGGTAAGACAGCATGAAATTGAATAACGGTATTCGCCTGACATGGCTCGGACATTCCACCTTCAAAATCGAAGCGGATGGACAAACACTTCTCATAGATCCGTGGGTAACCAATAACCCTGTGTGTCCTGACGCGCTCAAGACCTTCGACAGTCTTGATATTATCCTCATAACACACGGGCACGCTGATCATATCGGCGACGCGGTGCCTCTTGCGAAAAAACATACACCGACAGTTGTATCCATCGTCGAAATCGCAGGATGGCTCGGCAAACATGGAATTGAGAACACAATTGGGATGAACAAAGGTGGCACTGTCACAGTCGGGGACGTGAAGGCAACGATGGTCTCAGCCAACCATAGCAGCAGCTTCACAGAGGAAGACGGCACAACAGTTTATTTAGGCGAACCAGCGGGTTACATTATTGAATTTGGAAACGGCTATAAGATCTATCACGCTGGAGATACGAATGTTTTCGGTGATATGCGGATTATCGGTGAGATTTATCAACCTGACTTGGCACTACTGCCCATCGGTGACCATTTTACGATGGGACCCCGTGAAGCCACTTACGCTGCACAACTGCTCAATGTCCCAGCGATTCTACCCATCCATTACGGCACTTTCCCACTATTGACAGGAACCCCTGAAGAACTCCGTAAATTGACAGCATCTCAGGATGTGGAAATTATTTCGTTAGCGGTTGGGGAAACGTTAGATTAGAGAATTCCGATAGGGGCTTTGTAATCCAAAGGCATTCACAGTCCTGAGCAGCTCCTGTGGGTTTCCCGTATCGTAACGCTGACCCGCGACGCGATAACCGTGCATACCTTCCCGTTTTATGATTTCCGTCATCGCATCCCGCAGTTGAATCTCGCCATGCGTCACGATTCGGTTTTTGTAATTGTAATCCAGAATATCAAAGAGGAGAGGAGTCAGAAGGTCGATGCCGAAGTTGCAGAGGTATTGCTGTTCCGGGATACCTTCCACGCGGAGATGCTGCTGTGCGAACGCCACCGTCGGCTTTTCTGCAATTTGTGATAACGTAAAAAGCCTCTCGGATTCCACAGAAGGGCTGCCGTGAACAACGCCGTTGAGCGAGAGTTCACTTTCATGACAGAAATCAAGGCTTGTGACAGACCGCCCAACCTCTGTGTAAACATCCATGAGTTGCTTGGCACAAGAAACACCCGATTCTGGAATATAGAGATGATCCCCGAGCAGAATCATAACCGACTCACCACCCGCAAAATCCCTTGCACAATAGATGGCGTGTCCGAATCCTTCCGGCTCCGCCTGAATTGCGAAATGCAGTCGATTACCTATCTCTTCCAACCGGTCTGCCTGCGCTGCTAATTCCGGTTTCTCACGAATCGCATCGGCGACCGTACCAGAAAAATAGGTGGTAATCGGCTCAACCTGTTGGGGTTGCGCGACAATACACACCTCTTCTACACCCGCCGTTAACGCTTCCTCAATAATCAACTGAATGACCGGCTTTGCGATACCATCCTGATCAATAATCGGAAAGAGTGCTTTCGGTACGGCTTTCGTTGCGGGGAAAAGACGTGTCCCGTATCCAGCAATGGGGATAATCGCTTTTCTAATGATGGGGTTCTACTCCGTTTTAATCGTGTTGGGCTAAGGTGCGGAGACCTCGCCCAACAACTTTAGCAGTGTTCATGTTCTGTAGGTGCCTGCGTTTAATTTCTCACTGCCTTGAGATATGCCCAAGTGGCTGAGAGCTTTCCAGCAGGTTCAACAGGTAACTGATCGCTCTTAGATTCAAAATTCTGTTCAACCTCTTTTTCGTCAAGAATCCGATCATAAATGCGGACGTTATCTATCATCCCGATGAGGAATCTGCCATTGTGCTCACTACCAATACGCCGTTCCTTCATGTTTTCAGGGGTTGTGCCAGCATTCCCTTCATCAACTAACTCACCATCAACATAGAGTTTAAGTTCGTTGTCTTTGGTATTGCTGGTGTAGATAATGTGATACCATGTATCGGTTTCAGCATTCAAGCGAATCTTGACCCCATCGTTTTTATGAACCTGGATCTGATTGCCCTCAAATTTGAAATGGACCTTGCCTGCCTCCCACATCCACGTTGAAACGATGCCTTGAATGCCCCCAAACTGAGCTTCCAAGGCGTAGCATTCAATAGACACAAATTCAAAATCACCCATATCAGGGATCTGAACGTAGCTGTCGGGTTTCCCTTCAAATTCCATCGCTTCTCCGGTGCCATCTGTCGCACCCTCGACAAATTTGAGTTTACCAACAAGTTCTGCATCGTTTTTACCAAGGACATCCTTAACAGTGTTGCCATCCAAATCTGCTTCATTGAGCGTATACATCGCAACGAGTCCATCCGTTACGAAATCTTGTGCATCAACCGCGGTCACATAGCAGAACACAGTGAGGAGTGCGGCGAGTACACCGATTATTCTGATATTTCTTAGACGCATTTAGATTGCTCCTTTTAGTTTCAGAAATTAGAGGCAAAGGGATACAAGAATTACCCCCCACCTTTAGTCGTTGATTAATAAGACACATCTACAACAATCAGGTTCGCTAAAACCTTTCCATACATTCTAACTGATAGATTCGCGGTCTGTCAAGTCAATTTGCCTGTGTGTCCGGTGGTATCGACTTCGCCAATTTACGTTCAAGCGTGAGATTATCCTCGTAGACCGTCTTGATTAACTCCTCAATATCAGGCTCTTCGACCGATATATCCACAATCTTGAACTTTTGGAGGATTGCCCCGATGAGGTCTGCCGTACTAATTTCTTCTGGAGAGAATCGATATTGCACGCGCGCACCCTCTTGAAAGGTAACATGCGCCTTGGGGATGCCGATGTCTGGATAGATTTCAGCATAATCAACAGTTAAAAGTCGTTCTGTCGAAAGCAAACGCCGGAGTGAGGCGAGTTTCCCATCGAAACAGAGGCGCGCGTTGTCTATGAGAATGACACGCTTACATAATTTCTCGACATCATCTAAATCGTGTGTTGTCAATACAACTGTGACCTCCCGCTCGGCGTTGATTTGTTGGATAAACTCGCGGATACGTGCCTTGGCGACGACATCTAAACCAATCGTTGGTTCATCAAGGAACAAGACATCCGGATTATGGAGCAGCGCAGCGGCGATGTCTGCACGCATTCGCTGACCGAGGCTCAACTGGCGGACAGGTGTCTGGAAAAAATCACCAAGGTTGAGCAGGGCATCGAACATTTCTACATTGTCACGATATTGTACCTCTGGAATCCGATAGATACGCTGTAGCAACTCGAATGACTCTTGGACTGGTAAATCAAACCACAAATGTGAACGCTGCCCAAACACAACCCCAATGTGTTTGGCGTTTTCCTTTCGCTGCCGATGTGGAACATAGCCGTTCACAGTCACACTGCCTGACGAAGGCACCAAAATACCGGTTAACATCTTAATAGTCGTTGACTTGCCCGCACCGTTTGGTCCCAAATATCCCACAATTTCGCCGCGTTGGACCGTGAATGAAACGCTGTCCACCGCTCGAATAACACGGTGTCTACGGGAAAAAAGATTCACAAAACTCCCGAAAAAGCCTTTGCGGTGATGATAGACTTTGAAGGTCTTGCTCAGATTATCAACTTCAATCATATTTTTTTAGGATTGTCAGTCGTCAGAGGAATAGTTGTCAGTTCCTTTGTTGTGTCATTTACTTTTCTTGTGCTTCCACAAATGGTCTCTTAACCGACCACCGATAACCGATAACCATCTAATGTCCTGTGCTTTGATAGCGTAAAACGCCCCATCTCCAGAACAGCATGGTGATACCGAGAAAGAGGAAACCCGCGAACGGGGCTAACTGCACACCAATCGGTGAGACCCCAGACGATCCAACCTTACCCAGCAGAAAAAGGGATGGAAAATAGTTAACACACGCCAGTGGAATAATAAAAGTGAAAAAATGCCGAAACCACCACCGATAGATAGAAAACGGGTAGCTTCCCATGAACACACCACCGTTCGTGAAAATATTAATGATCTCAATTGATTGGACAGTCCAAAAACAACTCGTCGCACCGATGACGAAGAGACCTATAAAAAAGCAGGTGCCGCTCATCAGTGTAACGAACAGATACCCTACCTTAGCAAATGACCAAGGGATAGTTAGCTGCGAATTCGCAATAAGCAACACAACAACTGCTTGCGCTATTCTTCCTACCCGACGGAGCAGAAATTCATGTGCGAAAACTTGATAGAAAGTGCCGAGGGGTCGGACCAGCATTGTATCAAAGCCGCCACGTACAACATTTCTCTGAAAGACATCAAACCCCCTCCCAACCATCTCGGCGACAGCAAAGCAGATCCCAACTATGCCGTAGAGGAACCCGACTTCCCATAGACTCCATCCCGCTAACTGTTTGAAACGGTTAAAGAGGAGCGCAATCATGAAAAAATCCATGACGGAGATACTCGCTTGCGCAAACAGTTCAAAAAGAAACGAGAGTCGGTATTCCATCTGCGATCGGATACGAAGTTTGACGAAATGGAAGTAGAGTGACAGATGGTGCATTTTTTTCGAGATACCTACTAACCGCCTTGTATAACCAGCCTCGAAAATCCACGGTTTAAAAGGAATCGCCCCAGCCCTACAAAAAAGAGGTTCCACGCCATCTGCTTGCTTATCGCAATCCAGATGTTGATGCCTGTAATCTTGCCCAAATAGATACTAAACGGGACATCAATCAAGCCTTCAAACGGTAACCATCTTGCGATGTGTGCCAACCATTCGGGCCACAGCGCGATCGGAACCAACATACCGGAAAATAAGAAAATTATGGAATAAGAGATTCCAGAAATTCCCGTCGTATCCAGCGTCCAGAACGCACTGCTAAAAATTGTTATCGTGATCGCAGCACTCATCAGAATAGAAAGCACCATTGAAACTGCGAACGCTATTAGGACGGTGGGTTGCTGCGGAATCGCAACCTTGAAGAAGAAAATACTGATAAGAAAAGTTGGAAGTCCCCGCATGAGCAGGTAATAACAGGCTTTACCGAATTCATCCGTGAACCAATACGTCTGGAAGTCAACCGGTTTAGTTAATTGGAGCGCGACGCTGCCGTCTTTAATCGCGCTCGTAATTTCAGAGCGAGCACCCCAAAACGGCATAAGCATGAAAAAAGACTGACAAAGAACAAAATAGGTGATAACCTCATCCAGATTGAGGGGCTGTGGACCGGTATACACTGCATAGAAAGCAGTATAGACAAAAACATACACCAACAGAAAGAAGAAATTGGTAATCAACCCCGCGAGGTTCGCAACCCGATATTGCATCTGCTTCTGAAACGATTTCCTTGCAAATGCCAAATAGACCTGGGATGCCTGATAGAGGAATCTCATCCGTTCACGGCACTTAAATCTACGATAGGCACAGATCGCCCCTTTTCCGCAGATTCGTAAATACCGTCAAGCATCTGCATCAGCATGATACCCTGTTCTGCTGAAGAGATAGGTTCCTTGCCGTCAACGATGCATTCCACGAAGTGCTTTACCTCTTCGTCAAAGCCGTTAATAGAAGGTGCACTAAGGGGTTTATCCACTTCCTTACCGTCTTTTTCTGTGTAAAGGGTGAAGGGGTTGAGCGTCACGCCTGCTTTTGTTCCAGCGATTTTAATGTAATTGTCGCCCGGTAGGTTCAGTGCCCATGTTGTTTCAAGGATAATTGTCGCGCCGTTTTCAAAGCGGATTTGGGCGAAGGTGCCATCGTCAACATCATATTTAACATCGTCTGGCACGAGGTGTCCAAAGTGGGAATACGACGCACCCATGACTTCAACCGGTCTGGGGGAGTTCATGAGCCACCAGATACAATCTAAAGCATGAACACCGATGTCAATGAGCGCGCCACCGCCGGAGCGTTCTCTATCCACAAACCAGCCTTCTTTGCCGATAGGAACGCCGCGCCGCCGGACGTAAGCGGCTTTACCGAAATAAACGTCGCCGAGTTCGCCCGCTTTAACAAGCTGCTTGAGATGCTGGGAACTTCCATCGAACCGTTGTACGAGGGCGTACATTAAGGTCTTTCCATTTTGGGCGGCTGTATCCGCCATAGCCTTTGCCTCCTGAGCACTCCGAGCCGGAGGCTTTTCACAAAGCACATGCTTGCCAGCGTTCAATGCGTCAATAGAAATAGGCGCGTGGAGGAAGTTGGGCAAACAGACACTCACGGCATCAATATCCTGATTTTTCAGCATCTCCAGGTGGTTGGTATACGTATTCGGTATTTTATGTTGCTTCGCCACCTCTTGGACGCGCGCCTTATCCAAGTCGCAGACAGCGATAACTTCTGAACGCGGGTCAACTGTATAGCCTTTGAGATGTTGCATCCCGGGCCAACCAAGCCCGACAACAGCAGCGCGGACCTTTGTTGTTTGATTTGACATCGTATGTATTCCTTTACTTTTTCGCGTGGATTCCTATTTGTGGTTTCATGGGGTGGTCCTTGGAAACCACTCTGGTTTATGACCCAATTATGGTGGAATATAAAGATATATTATTAATATTTACTGATAGGTGAACTTTGTTCAAGCGCAAGCAAACCCAACAAAAAGGCAGCTCGTAGTAAGTCAACGTCAAACTCACGTTATTTCAGATATTTGTCAAACCAGTTTAGGACGCGTTCCCAATAATCAGCGAGCTTTTCGTTCGACCAAGAGCCAAGAAAATGGGCTGACTCCTTGTATTTCAACAACACAACCTTTTTTCCAAGACGCGCGAGTCCGTTGAACATTTCCCTCGCCTGTTCAAAGGGTACGAAATCTTGATCTCCATGAATAAGCAGCAACGGCGTTTCAACTTGATCCAGATGGAAAACTGGCGAACCATCAATATAACGTTGCGGAAATTCCCATAGGGTACCGCCCATCCCTCCCCTTCCAGTCTCGTACCAACCGGGACCAATTCCTGTATTAACAAGGTATTCACTGATTAAGTTACTCATAGAGGCAAAAGCGACTGCCGCTTTAAATCGCGTTGTTTGTGTGATAAGGACATTCACGGCATATCCACCGTGACTATAACCGATGACCCCTACTCGTTCGGCATCTACCTTCTTAGTCAAGATAGCTGCGTCAACACCTGGAAGTATAACATCTGAAAACTGTTTGTATGGCTCGACCTTCTGGATGGGGAAGTCAGGGAATAAAAGCGCATAGCCTCGCGAGGCAAACATACCCGGATGGGCACTCCCCACGTCCTTGCCGAGAGCAAAGGTGTTATTGATTTCTGTCGAAGGTGTTATTCCTGGATAGACATTTACAATCATCGGGGCAGGATTTTTCTCTGATGCCTCAGAGGGTAGCACGAGGATCCCTTTAACCGTTTCTCCATCTTCAAGTGTCCACTCAATAAGCTCGCTTCTGCCAAAATCAATAGTTTGTAAATGTGGATTAATGTCTGTAATTTGCCACGGAGATTCAAAATTAGCATCACTCATCCAAATATTTGGTGGTTCTTGATTGCTTTCAACAACATAAATAAATTCTCCGGTTTTCTCTGCCACATCTTTATAAAAGCGACCTGTATGAGTGGTCCGGTGCTTGTCCTCTGATCGCAAAAGTGTAGCTGTGTTATCTGTGAGGTTGAAACGATAAAAACTGTGACACTTCCGTTTCGCGTCATAAACTTTTATCGTGATAGCGTTGTCAACCGCCCAAGATGTATACCCCTCGCTTTGGTAGAATACATCGTGAACGGAAAACTCAAAGTTTTTTGTCAAGTTTTGTATTTTACCACTGTTTAGGGGAACTTTCCATATTTCGCCTTCCGCAAGGCAGAGGAGCGCTTCGCTTTCTCCTATCCAGAGAGGTGGTTGATAATCTCGTCCAAGGTTGACATTAAAACTTTCTGTGAGATTACGAACTATATTAGTTTCTACGTCAATAATAAAAGCATCTCCTGATGCCAGATCTCCTGCTGTTGTCCATGCCACGTACTTTGAATCCGAGGACCAACTGACAGTAATACCAGCATCTTGAAGTCGAATTTTTCTTACAAGAGGTTCAATTTCCATAGCTGAAGCATCACTTAACTCCACTGGCAGAGGCAAAACGTAGAGATCATATACTAGCTGTAGAGATGTTGGTGTTTCATACCCCGGACAAACCATGACAGCCACTTGCTCACCATTGGGAGCAATATCGATACTCGCAATCTCATGTCCCTTCATCAATGAGAGGGTCTTGTTAGTTTTAGTATCAAGGATAATCAAGTCTACTCTACGTTCTATATCTTTTATTTCTTGTCGTTCTCCTTGAAGTTGTCCATTTTCCGACTCATTGACTTCCACAAAGGATGTTTCTTGTAAAGTTTCAGGTGAAATTTGAGGTTCGTCTTTCACGGATTCATCGAAGATTTGGACATCTGCTGAAGAAACGGATTTGACAAGAACGAAACGTCCATCTGGTGTCCATTTAGGCACTTCAAAGCTTAAGTTTGTCCGAACAGTTGCCGATGTAAACTCCTGTATATCGTCAGTCTCACGATTCCAGATGAATAGGTGAGGTTTACCCTTTTGGTCTGAGAAAAATGCAAGACGCGTTCCATCAGGAGACCATCTTGGTGCCCAACTTGATCCCCAGTTCGGGGTTAGGTTACGATGTTCACCCGTCCGCGTGTTTGTCACCCAAACCGTAGCATGCACCATTTCAAACATCACACCTGTTTTAGAATATGCTGAGTCTCCGATGCCACCTTCATACGCTTCACGGTTCCGCGTGTTGTAAGCAATCCAATTTCCGTCAGAGGAAATATCAATAGGAACTCTCACAGCAAATGTGTTAAATTTAAGCAAATTTTCAAACGTTAAAGCATTCATTTCCTCTCCCTCAATAGGATCATTTATGGTGAATTATAGAATTAAGTTGACATTTCAATAGAAGCGAAAACCTCCACCGCCGCTGGCGAGGTTCCTAACCTTGCCTCTTCAGCATGTCTAAGTAATTGTAAAATCTACCATATTTTTTAAATTGATGCCTATGGTGTACTTTGCCCACGCGCCTATTAACGGTGCATTGTTAATAGTGAAATCTATTACAATTAGGTACAAATCTATTCATGGCGCAAAGCTTCTGTGGGAGTGAGACCTGCAGCTTTGTTTGCTGGGTAGAGTCCAAAAAATATGCCGATTAATCCGGAAACACTAAACGCGATTAACGCGGCTTGAACGGAGACAACAGCGGGCCAACTCGCCTTCATAAGTTTTGAAATAACTAAACCGGAAATAGAAGCGAGGCTACTTCCGATGAGGATACCGATAAGCCCACCACAAATGCTTAAAACGATGGCTTCAATAAGGAATTGAATTAGAATGTCACGGCGTCTCGCGCCAAGAGCCTTACGCAAACCAATTTCACGAGTTCTCTCTGTCACGGAGACTAACATGATATTCATGATCCCGATGCCACCGACAAACAAAGCCACACTCGCAACACCGCCCAAGAGTATCTGAACAATTCGACTGACATTGCCTACCTGTTTTATAATCTCTTTCGCCGTGAAAAATTCAAAGTATTTTTCATCACCGTGTTGCTGGCGCATCGCGACCTTGATTTCAGCGACGGCTTGTTCGACTTTTTCATAACTCTCGGCTTGCGCCCACAGATAGATCCAGCCCTTCCATTGCCCGATAAAACGGATCCCCATTGTGGTGAGCGGAATAATTACCCGATTATCCCACCCTTCGGATGCCATACTATTGCCCTTCTCCTCCATGACACCAATGACGGTGAACCGTTCCGTGTTGATTTTGAGTTCAAGCCCAATCGGATCCTCCATTTTAAATAAGTCTTTTCGGACCTCAGACCCGATGACACAGATGGGTTCTCTCCGTTCCATATCGCTCTCGGTAATAAATCTACCGCCTTGAATGTACCAGTTATTAACCTCTTCATAGAAGGGTGTAGCACCTATAACCGAAAGCGATTGATTAACGTGTTTGTGAGACACAGTAAAATTCATCTCTGACAGTGCTGTCGCCGATTTCAGGGAAGGACAATTTTCAAGGAGGAAATCAAGGTCTTCGTATTCAATATACTCCGGATGCTTATTCTCAACATACGAGCCATCTTCCCTACGAAACGCCTCTTTCCGAAAGCAGACGATCATACCTGCGCCGCCGATTCGCTCCAGTTCAGCGAGCATAAGATGTTCCGCACCGCCGCCGACTGAAACAACAGCCACGACAGCCGCAATACCGATGATAATTCCGAGTGTTGTTAGCACGGAGCGCAACTTATTACGTTTCAGCGCCGTCAAGCCAACAGAAACTCCTTGCGTAATCTGCATGGTTCTTTAAATTTTTTAGGAGACTTCTTACTCTCCTGGTTTCATTGATTCGCCGTGCAACAAAAACGCACGGATATCATAACGCCCCGGGCGTTCGATGGGCAAATCCCCGTTCTCAATCATCAAATCCAGTGGATTGGCATGTGTCCGCAGTGGCAATTGGACGACTTCGTGCATTCGTGCGGATTCATAGATCGCCATGATAATTTCGACAGCTGCGCGTCCATGCTTTGCTTCACCACGGTGTTCGGGACCGCCTTCAATCCATTCAACGAGTTCAGCTGCCTGCGCGACGTGCTGGTTCGCGCCATCAGACGGACGTTCTTCCCAGTCGGTAGCCTTATTATTCAGGAGACGGACGCGCCCCTCTGTTACATCGGCAATACCATCTGTCCCGTAGACGATGCCACCTTGATAGTTTGGTCTGCCGATCTCCTGCGTGAGCATACCGATGCAGCCGTTTGAAAAGCCTACGATTCCAACACTCCGGTCCTCAATTTGGATATCGCGTTCGTAACGTTCCGTTTTCCGCTCAACGTTGCCGATCACCCACTCCGGATCTGGGTCCCCATTGACATAGCGCATCATATCAAAGAGGTGTGAACAATCATTCAACAACCCTTGTCCACCGTGACAGATAACCTGCTGCGGTTCACCGATTGCCCCTTCAGCGATAAGGTTTCGGGCATCCGTCCACGCGGAATTAAATCTGCGCTGATGCCCAATCACGACCTTGACATCGTTCCGGCTCGCGACGATTAACATCTCATCGCATTCACCGAGACTAACTCCCATCGGTTTTTCACAGAGCACTGCCTTTGGACTCCGTGCGCACGCCGCGATTGTCATGGGCGCGTGGAGTTTGTGCCACGTCGCGACACTGATAATATCAAGCTCCTCGTTATCTAACATTTCACGCGCATCCAAATAACAGTGTTCAGCGGATACGCCATAAGTGTCTGCGAACTTGTCAAGGGCTGCTTGAATCGGGTCGGCGAGTGCAACGATCTCTGTTTGCTCAACGCCCTCATAGCCACGGGCGTGGGCATTGGCAATACCACCACATCCGATAATTCCAACGCGATATTTAGATGCCATGTTCATATTTCCTATAATAGTTGTCAGTTATCGGTTTTCGGTTAAGAGACGCTCTTGTAACAATCTCCCCAAATTTGGTTTCCCATACGCGGAAACCAAATTTTGCTTCGCAGTGAGAATGCTTTACATTCTTGGTATACTCCAGAACGACGGAAATTGTCCCCTGGAGACCTCTTCACTGAAAACTGATAACCGACAACCGATAACTATTAATTACTTGTATCTTCACCAAAATGCGAAGCAACAAGGACTAAATCACGAATATCTACTGTGCCATCACCGTTCACATCTCCGTTAAGGGATTCCCCAGACTCGCCAAGTTCGTTAGCGACGAGCACTAAATCTTGAACATTCACGGTTCCGTCGTCATTGACATCCCAAGGTGTTGGTGGCGGAGGTGGCATTTCTATAGTCGTTATGG
Source organism: Candidatus Poribacteria bacterium (assembly GCA_022821965.1). GTDB lineage: Bacteria > Poribacteria > WGA-4E > WGA-4E > WGA-3G > WGA-3G. The sequence goes on along the minus strand of JAJECN010000015.1, from coordinate 10,992 downwards.
TTGTGACTTCAGCAGTCTTCATGCCATCTGTCTTGGAAGTCGCCGTTACACGAATCGGGTAATCGCCGGGTTCTGTGAGGAGATCCCCAGCAACCTTCAACGTTGCTTCTGCTGCTGCACCGGCTTCAAGAGCAACTGATCTGTCGCTGAGGGCACCAAGCACACTGCCTCCAATGCCAATCTCTGCTGAGACTTCAAGCGTTATCGTATCCTTCATATTGCCAGTATTCGTGACTTTGAGAGTATAACTCACACCTGCAACAGCATCTATCGTAGAGAGTGCCGTGTCTCCAACAATTTCCAACGACACGCCCGCGATTACCGGCACCTCTATAGTCGTTATGGTCGCGACTTCAGCAGTCTTCGTGCCATCTGTCTTGGAAGTTGCTGTTACACGAATCGGATAATCGCCAGGTTTTGCGAAGAAATCCCCTGCGACCTTCAACGTTACTTCTGTAGCTGCACCGGCTTCAAGTTCAATTGAACGTTTGCTAAGATCGCCAAGCACACTACCTTCAATGCCCACCTCTGCTGAGGCTTCAAGCGTTATCGTATCCTTCATGTTACCGGTGTTCGTGACTTTGAGAGTGTAACTCACGCCTGCAATAGCATCTGTCGTAGAGAGTGCCGTGTCTCCAACAATCTCTAAGGATACACCAGCAACTATCGGGATTGGCGGTGTTGACTCTGCATTTGTTGTGTAGATATAGTCACCTGAGGCAGTAAAATCACCATTGGCGGCGTTTCCGGCAGCGTAAAAGGTAATGGGACCAATATCAGTATCAGGGGCAGTCCATTCAACAGTCCATTGGTTCTTATCATTAGTTCCTTGTGCGCTTCCCGCAGAAGTGTGCATAATATATTGCTTACTGTCTTTTTCTTTTAACTGCGTATTCGCTGCATCTGACACTTCAAAGGATCCGGCACCTGCGCCGTTACCATCCAACGCAGTCATTTCAAATCCCCAACGGCTTTGTCCAGCGCGTGATAAATTGACGACAATCGTATAGACTTCATTTGGCTCATAAGTTTCAGGGATTGTTAGCATCAACGAACCATCTGAGTCATTCAATGCATTGCCAGCGTGGCATTGTGTACAGTTGGCTTCATCAAAAGCACCCGTTAGTCCTTCTGGTGGACCAAAAGAGAACGCAAATGCACTCCCAGTGCTTGCAACGAAAAGTAGCACAAGCACGCCCCAAATAGGTAAGCCATTTTTTCGATAGATCAAAAAACTTCTCCTTTTGCGTATACACCAAAAAACGCCCCAACGCCGACTGCTAATCGGCGTTGATTCGCAGTTAGCTAAACCGGCAGATTGGGGCGTTTTACTTTTGAAGCGTTAGTTTTGGCTCGCAAACTTCGCCAAAACGCACTTTATAGCACTTTCGCTGCTATACCTATTTGAGAATAACCATCCGTCGGGTTGCAGTAAAGTCTGCCGTCTGCAGCGTGTAGAAGTAGATACCACTCGCTACCCGTTCTCCTACAGCATTCCTACCATCCCAATATGCAGCACTCGATGCCGTCATATAAGAACCCGTCGGCTGCCAACCCAAATCTAACGTCCGAACCAAATGACCCGACACATTATATATCTGGATCGACACTTCAGTCGCTTTGTTCAACTGATACGGGATCCATGTCTCTGGATTGAACGGATTCGGGAAATTCTGCGCGAGAATCGTATCTTCTGGACGCACATCACCGACCCTCAACTCCAGACTCAGGAACGCATCGTGGATATCTGTCGTCGCAACTGTCCGCTCGAACGGACCCGAAACGATCGTGCCACGTTCATCGTAAAGCGCGATTTTCAGTTTATCACCTGCTTCAACAACGCTCTTACGGTTCAGATCTGCCCAGACAGCAGAGGAGCGTCTCACGTCGCTGGTGACGTTCTCCGTAGCGATTGTGCCGGTGCGGAGGTTCTCTGCGACGAGGGTGTACGTCGTGCCTGTTTCCATACCGTCGATGTCACTCGTGACGATGAATGCCCACGCGCTCTTAAATGTGGTAAGTGCGGGAGCAGCAGGTGCGGCATCACCAGCATCAGCGGCTGCGTCATCACCTTCGCCTGCATCAGCATCGTCTGCGGCTGCGTCATCAGCGGCGGCATCGTCGGCTGCGGCATCGGCTGCGGCATCGGCTACGGCTGCGTCATCAGCGGCGGCATCGTCGGCTGCGGCATCGTCTGCGACTGCATCATCAGCAGCTGGTTCTTCCGGGGGCGGGGGCGGAGGCTCGGGTTGGTTGTCCCACGCACCACCCGTGAACTTCACCATTGCTCCTGCTGGCGTATTCACGATATAACCTTGACCACCATCAATACCGAAACCATCACCTTCATCAGCAACCGTGTAACCGACGAAACTCTGCGCTGCCGCATCAAATTGGATCACAACTGTCGCACCGAGCATTTCTGCCAGTGATTTCGCTGTGTAAGGTTCTTCCGGCATCAATGGAATAGAAATCATGTTCAAGCCGGGGCCAAGTGTGACATCAAAACCATAGACTACCGGTTCAGGCATCGGTTCTTCTACGACTGGTTCCACCGGTTCTTCTACAACCGGTTCCGCAGGGGCTTCAACCGGGGTAATCGTCAACATCGCTGTCGGCTCTTCCCACGCAAACGCTTCACCAACATCACCAACACCTTGAATACCTTCATGCGGCGCAATCACGCCACCTTCCGTCGGAACACGTTCATTACTTCCCGCAGGATCCGCAGCTTCATCTAACCCCAGAGGACCCGGAATATCGGAAGCCATCTCTGTGTTATCTTCACTACCCGCGTCATAAGCCATCAATTCAATGGTTGCAGACACAGGCATACCGGCTTCATCAAAGAGGGGTACGTCAATAACGGCGATGAACGCATCATTCGTTGAGACCAACATGGAGCCAACAGAGAGCGAAGAATTCACCATATCAGCAGTTAGGGTGACCGTCGAAGATTGACCCGGCATTGTATACCGACGCGTCATATCCGCATTCATAGCGATCTCGACGTTCGCGCCAGCAGCCGCTGCAAGTGCTTCAAGTCCTAAGGTACTTCCACCTTCAGCAAGCATGACAATCGCTTCATTCGCGGGTTCACCGACTACGGCGAGTTTAACGCCGGCAGGGTGTGCTGCGAAAATCGCGGGTGATAGCGTTTGTCCACTCTCACCGTGTACACCCTCTGTCAGATTCGTGAGTGTAATTTCAAACATCTGGCTGACAGGTTCAGGGGCAGGTGCTTCAGCAGGTGCTTCGGCATCATCTGCTTCAGCGTCATCAGCTGCGGCATCGTCTGCCTCGGTGTCATCTGCGGCAGCGGCATCGTCGGCAGCGGCATCGTCTGCCTCGGTATCGTCAGCGGCTGCGGCATCAGCGGCGGCATCGTCGGCAGCTGCATCGTCAGCGACTGCGTCATCGGCAGCGGGAGCAGTTACCATGCCATCCATAGTCGTGACTTCTAATTCAGCGGCTGCGGCATCAGAGAGAACAACACCTGTTAAGCTAATAGTGGACGCTTTCGCTTCAATGACTTTAAACGTTACCGTAGCGAGCGTGCCATCGGCGGCTGCGGCTGCTGTTGCGCCACCAGCACCAACTAATACACTGCCATCACCAGGTCTTATCACTGGAAATGCGCCTGCAGGCAGGTAATCGGCGTTTGCAGCAGAAACATATTCGAGCGCAGTTGCATCGAAGTTTACGGTTGCTTGGTAGCCGACGACTCCTGCACCACCCGTTACATTAATACTCACCATGAGTTCTTCCCCCACCGCTGGAGATTCTACTTCAGCAGGCTCTACAGAGACAACGGCTGCGCCGTAACTCATGGCTGTAAATCCCAAACACATTACAACAGCTAATAAAGAAAAAAGAATTTTCCTATTAAAAAGCTGGTCTTTCATAAGACACTCCTTATAATTCTATTGATATTGTGACGTTTTCTCTACCTTTCGGTACAGATGTAGATTCTCGTTTGAGAACGGACGTACCGCAAAATATCGGATCGCCTTGATACCCGTGTGCTTCCGTCAGACACGCAAAAGCGATTCGTTTAAACGAGGTTCTTAATAGTAAGTTTATCCTAATGTTAAAACGTTGTCAAATCAAATTCAGTTTAAATTAACAATTTTTTCGCAAATACAGGAGAAACTACCCTTTGTTAATTTTTAAGTATATCACAAACCTGAAGACAAAACAAATTAAATATAGAGAATCGGCGTTACGTGACTCGTCAGTAAAACTTTCGTCGTTAAATATGCTTGCAAAGCGCACCTAACAGGTTCACGTAAATCCGGTTAAAACAGATTATTGACTTGCACGCGGCGCAAGCGTATTCCAAACAGCGGCTAATTCAGAAACAGCCTTGTAAACCGGATAAATCGACTCCCACATGGCTTTGCGCGCTGCCGTAGCAGCATCCTCATCCCCTTCGGCGAGGGCAGTCTTGAGTTGATTTCCCATCTCTTGTTGGACTGCTGCACATGTTTGTGTCAATTCTTCAAGCAATTGTGCTGCATGTATCTGCCGAGCAACGAGTTCCGCGACCGATACCTGCATATCTGGATCAACATCGTAAGCACGAGGGGGCGAAAAATTGTGTGGTAACCGTTCTCCTTCCTCTGTACGCGGCGTGTGCGTGGGATGAATATGCGGGGTAACAGAGAGATACATCGTCATCGGTTCATCACCAAGAACGCGCACCGTATGGGGTTGATCTGCCAGAGCGACGCACATCTGTCCCGGTCCTAACTCTTCAGTTTCACCCTCAATTTCAAATTCGACGCGCCCTTCCAGAATCAGGAAAATTTCATGCCCCAAGTCGTGGCTATGAAGTTGGGCACTCTGCCCAGGCTCCATCTTTAAAAAGCGTGAGCGAATTTGCGGCGTTACCAACACATTCCGTATATCCGTGCGGTAATCGTAAACAGGAAATCCCATGGCGTTCCTCCATGCACTTTTAAGATGAATATAGCATTTTCCGTGAAAAATGTCAAGGCAAATTAGGGGATCGGTGTACTTTTTCGCTTGACACTCTCTTTAAATATGATAAAATATTGGCAAAAGACACAATACTTTATTTCTTGAATTGGAAGGACATAAACTATGGATTTGACACGCCAACCACCACGTCGCCCTTCAAACTTGGGTATTGCCGGAATTGTCGGTGTAGCACGGATGACAGACAAGGCACGCGCACATAACGCCGAAACCATTGCGGATTATATATACGGTGAAAGCTCAGGTTTGGATCAGCGCGTCTTAACGTTTTTAGGGATTTCCGCCGATGCTTTCGCAGAAGTGGTTGATGAACATGACGATTCTGCACTCGGACACTGGATCCTTGAAACCAGCGGAAAAACAGCCGCAGAGATTGCCGAGTTTAATGACGCTGCACTCACCCAGCTACCAGACACTGAGGCACACAAACAACGATTGAAGGATCGACTCGCTCGCTTTGCGCCCGGTAGAACCGATATTACGACGGTGCTACAGTCCATGGAACTCGACGATTGGGGAAGTTTCTGGCAGGTTGACTTAACTGCGGGTCCACCACGCAGCGCACGTGCGAAAGACATCGCTGGCATCTGTGGTGTTGCGCGTATGGCTGATAAAGGACGTGCTGAACGCGCAGGAAAAATAGGCGAATATCTATACGGTGATGACTCAGGGCAAGATGTCCGCATCTTAACCTTTCTTGGTATTTCAGCCGCAGACTTCCAAGAAGCAGCGGTCAACAATCCAAACGACCTTGAAATCGGTGCGTGGGTACTGGAAAACTGCGGTAAATCACAGGACGAGATTGAGACGTTCAACCAGACGCTGGTAAACTACGGACCCAATGAAACGACACGGGAACGGTTTCAAGCACGCTGTCAAGAAGTAGACCCCACCCGAACAGACATAACGACATGGGTCCAACTTCAGGATGTGGACGATCAACGAAGTTTCGGTATTGTTGATCTCCAACGCCGCGCGCCCCGCAGCCCCTACAACACAGATGTCTACGGAATGGTCCAACTCGCACGGTTGATTGACAAGGGTAGAGCATTTAACAGCAACACATTGGGTGCCTATTTTTACGGCGAGGATTCTGGAATTGATCGGGCGACACTCGCTTTCCTCGGTCTCTCTGCTGCAGAATTCGCTGAAGCACTAAAGACATTGCCAACCGATGCTGAAGTTGAGACATGGCTGAAAGCGAATCATGCACAGAGCGAAGCAGATATCGAAACCTATAATGAACGAATGACCCAGATGGGTCCCACAGATGAACGCTATAAGGCACTCATGGCAAATATGATTAAAAAGATTGCGCCAGAGCGTACAGACATTAATACATGGTTCGCGTTGATGGCTCTTGACGATGAGAAGACCTTTGCGTTGTAAAAAATTGCAACAAGGAGCAGACAAAGCTGCCGGCACGTCTAAGTTGTGACAGGCAGGCAGCTTCTTTTATTTTACACAGTTTCGGAGCATGAAACGATGAAAAACCTTGACGCTATTGCGGATGTTCAGTCTGGAAAAAGTCCAATTGCCAATGCCGCATGGTGGGGATTCAACCCAGAAGATGCGACGGAAGCACTGCAAGCAGCTATTGATTCGGGCGCGAAAAAGGTTGTTGTTCCCAATATGCACACCGATTGGATAATTCAGCCGATTCGGCTTGCTGGAAATCAAGAATTGATTTTTGAGCGTGGAACCGTCGTCTCAGCAAAACGGGGTGAATATCGTGGTGGCGGTGACTCGCTGTTCACAGCACAAGATGTTGAGAATCTCACGATCCGTGGGTACGGCGCGACCTTCCGCATGTGGAAACAGGACTATATCAACGGGCTTGTGCTTGAACAATTCGGCTGGCACCGCTGGTATGGGCAGTATCCAAAGGCAGAATGGCGGATGACGCTATCAATCCGAGGTAGTAAAAATGTAAATGTATCAGGTCTGACGCTCAAAGATAGTGGTGGAGACGGTATTTATGTTGACGGCGGTAAGGACCGACGTGCTTCTGAAGATGTGGTACTCCGTGACATCATCTGCGACAATCACTACCGACAGGGTATCAGCGTTATTAGTGCTGAAAATCTTAAGGTTGAGAACTGTGAGTTTTCAAATACATGGGGAACGCCACCGGCTTCGGGTGTAGACATTGAACCTGACAAAACCGATCAACTGATAAAAAACGTCGTGTTCTCTGGATGCAAGTTTGTTGATAACGTCGGTGACGGCATTGAAGTGTTTTTAGCACACACCACTGGGGAATCTGAAGATGTGACGCTCCGCTTTGAAAACTGTCACGTGAGTAGTAAGCACGGAACAGGCATCCGTGTAACGAAAATTGGAGACAATGGACCGGGAGGTAGCATCGAATTTGATAACTGCACAGTTGAGAGCACTGTCGGTTACGGCATCAAGGTTCAGGAAAAGTCCTTGAAAGGCGCACGGGTGATTTTCACGAATTGTAGTGTCATCAACGCTGCCAGTGACCAACAGTTCGGAGGCGAATGGTCACCGATTTCGTTATCCTTACCACAGCCCGACATCGTTCAGACGATGGGCGGTATCGACTTCATCAACTGCTTCGTTGAAGACAACCGCGCCCGCCCCGCTGTCGAATTCACTCAGCCAAAGAGCGATTTTCCACTTCACGACATCACAGGGACACTTACAGTGTTGAATCCAAACGGCGTACACGCCGAGTTGGGTAAAGAACGTGAGAAACTTCTGCTGATTGTTCGCGAATACGCATAGGATATAGGGTGTTATTCAACCTAACCTACAATTATCATGACAACAGAAAAACCACTCCCCGCTGAACCTTTACCTTCAAAGACCTTGAATGCTGTCTTGAAGGATTTCTATCAAAACGGTGCGACGATTATCCGCAATGTGCTCTCACGTGAAGAGTGCGAACGTATCGTTGCGCGCGTTGATGAAATCTTCGCTGAACCTTACTTTATGGAGATGCGCAACGTTAAAGGTTCTCGGCAAGACGGAAAAGCCCCTATTGTTGTGCATCGCCTTTTTGAGTGCGATCTCATGTTCCGGGACCTGCTCGTGCGGGAACCGATTATTAGTATCGCCGAAAATGTATTAGGAGAGCACTGCCACTGTATCGCCCAAGGGTGCATCCTCAACCGAAAAGATTTAGGTATCAACCGATTTCATGTTGACGACGGCGTGGAATTTCCGATTACACCTGAGATGGAACGGCATGATCCGAGACTACGGATGCCTGTGTTCCGTATGTCCGTGCAAATTGCCCTGACCGATCAGGCTGATATTAAATACGGACCGTCCCAATTTGTTCCGGGTAGCCACTACTCTGGAAGGCAGCCAGATGATCCAGAACATCCAACCTTTGAAGGCAAAGAACCCGTCTCACTTCTCATGAAAGCTGGGGACCTTTATCTGCTCAACGGACAAACATGGCATCGAGGCGTACCAAATCAAACTGATCGCGTTCGCTATCTGTTCCATCAAGTCTATGGACAACGCTTCGTTGCGCAGCGGTTTTGGCCCTATCTAAACTACCGTATGCCCGACTACGTCTTGGAGGGTGCCGATGAACGTCTATTGCGCGTTCTTGGGAAACACCCGGAAACGGCTTACGGTTGAGATACCCTACCGAATGAATTCAGATATTTTAGCGACACATCTGATAGACTCAATTAAAACCTTCCCAATTTCGTACATATACGGAACATATAGATGGAGGTTATCTATTCTTTATGAAAATTATGAAAATCTAAAGGAGATTCATCATGTTTATTGAAATCATCAACCAAGATGGGAGATATAATTCTTCCTATCGCGGGATGGTGAATATTCAGTATGTACACCAGATTCAGATAATCAAAGGAAGACATCGTTCATACGAGTTGCATATTAATCTGTCAAATTCACCCAGCATAGAGCTGCTCCGCACGAAAGAAGAATGTGAGCAATTCTACAATCAATTGCAAGAGGTATTGAAAACCTATCAACAATTATCCGTAACTGACACACTTATTTTTCCACCCCGGCTGTCGTCAGAAACGTCTTTGGACGGGAACGATGTTGAATAAATTTACAGCATTCAATCTTGAGCTGCTATTTGCACTCACCTTTATCACGCATAGTTTCATCTCTTGTACACATATTAATATGAACTATCAAAAAAAAGAAAAGCAGATTGCCCAGCATACCGAGGCGGTATCCTGGGGCTACGAAGCGGAGAATGGACCGGACGTTTGGGCGCAGCTCAGTCCGGAATATATCCTCTGCGCTGAGGGGAAGCACCAATCACCAATTGATCTTGTGAACCCCACGCCAGTAAAACTTCCTCCTATTCCGTACAACTACCATCCAACAAGTATGGATATCCGCAACACTGGCCATACAATTGAAGTTGCGTGTCCAGAAGGAAACTGGATTGAGATTGATGGCACGCGGTATCAGCTGCTCCAATTCCATTTCCATGCACCGAGCGAACATACGGTGGCAGGTAAACCCTTTGATATAGAGGGGCACTTCGTTCATAAAAGCGAGGATGGCACGTTGGCAGTCGTTGGATTGCTAATTGAGCGCGGTCGTCACAATTTCGCATTTGACCCTATCTGGTCCCATCTACCCGCAGTTCCAGGTGAAACGCAACATATTGAGAATGTTACTGAGGACGGCAGCTTGATAATCGATCCTCGCTTTATGTTTTCACCAAATGACCAGATAACCGACGAAGCACCGTCGCGTTTTTGGAACTACTATCGTTACGACGGTTCATTGACGACCCCGCCTTGTTCAGAAGGTGTCAAATGGATTATGCTGACAACCCCGATCGAGATGTCTGAAGCACAAATCGCAGCGTTCAAAGCGATTATGCATAATAACAACAGACCGGTACAACCCTTAAATGGACGAAAACTGCTCATGAATTCCACCGGGGACGAGTAACTGACCCCCAACGGAGCATTTGAACGCGGTGATGTTACCGTGAACTGCATCCAGGCATAGGGGTGCCCTTCCTGAACATAACAACCGAAAAAATAGGGAAAAATAACAAATGATCGCTACGATATTTGATATTGATGGTACACTGGTCGACAGTTTCGGTTTCGATGATGCCTGTTACATTTCCGCGATAAGAGAAGTTCTGGGTGAAGTTTATATCCATAATGATTGGAGCAAATACAAAAACGTCACCGACACAGGTAGTTTGCGACAAATTATGGAAGAGAATAAGATTCAGGAAGTGGGACAAGTTGAGGAAGTTCGCACGAAATTCGGCGAATTGATTCGGCAGTATTTTCAAAACGGTGGCAAATGCCTCCCAAAAGGAGGTGCTATTCATTTGATTAATAAACTTCTCGCTGCAGAGGACTACGCAGTTGGATTCGCGACAGGGGGTTGGAGACACACCGCGAAAATGAAACTTCGGCACGCAGGATTTAACTTGAAGAATGCGATTTTAACTTCCAGTGATGATGGTGATGAACGCGTAACGATTATGAAGAAATGCCTATTGCAGTTAGGGCACTGCTTCCAGCGTGTCGTATACATAGGCGATGCTGAATGGGATATGCAGGCGACCCAAGAACTCGGATGGCACTTCATAGGAGTCGGCGCGCGATTAGAGGGAAAATGCGAATATTGGGTCGAAGACTTTTCGAGTTACAATACGTTCATGAAAATGCTATGTGCTTAGAAAAGGAATCACATTGTTGTTAAAGTATCCCCGACAAGAAAGAAGAAAATTTCGATGAGAATCTGATGGCTCCTTTAAGCATTCCCAACACACTTAATGATATTACACCTCAATGGCTCACTGAAGCCCTATGCTTAACTGAGACATCCTTGGATGTTGTTGTAACATCTGTACTGCCATCGGAAATTCGGGCCACCCTCTAAAACAAGATTGTGATACAATAACAATCTACTGAAAGGAGAATTCCGATGGCGAAACGAAGAAAGTTCACCCCCGAGTTTAAAGCAGAAGTCGTACTTGAGGCACTT
>JAJECN010000012.1 GCA_022821965.1 Candidatus Poribacteria bacterium | reverse complement strand
GCTTTTCAGGGGTTTCCTTGGTTTCCATAAGAGCACCTTTCATAACCTAATAGGGATGTAAAGTGGAAAAAGAGACATAAACTATCTGCTCTGTTTCCACTATTTTACCACATTCTTAGGTTTTACTCAATATGACTTCATAAGCAAAAACACCCTCACAAAGCGAAAATGTTGGAAAAATAACGTAGAGGTTCAGTTAGAAGGTTCTGCCATACCACCACCTATAGCAGGGAGGAAATGAATTTCTGCGTCCGTGTCAACGCGTTCGAGGATGGATCCGCGGGTGAGGAGACCATTGATATACACAGCGATACCGGGCTTAAGGCGACCTTCTTCACATAACCGCTCTTTCATACCGGGGTAGCGATCTTCCAAATTATCAATAATTTCACGGACAGTCGTACCAGAGAGCGTAATGTTCGCTTCGCCGCCTGTGAGTTTACGCATGAGGGGTGGGATGACTACGGTTGGCATTTTTTAATGACTATCAGTTGTCAGTTGTCGGTTGTCAGTTAAGTGAAGAAAAAGGCGCGCTTACAAAGCGCGCCTACCAGTGTTTGAGTTTTAGATTTTGCCCATCGCCTTCAGAAGTCGGTCAGGCGACATCGGGAGTTCTGTCATCCGAATGCCAATTGCATCGTAGATAGCATTGGCGATGGCAGCCATCGGTGGCACAATCGGCACTTCACCGACCCCACGCACACCATACGGATGCCCCGGATTCGGGACTTCAACAATGACAGCATCAATCATAGGTAAATCTAAACAGGTCGGCATCCGATAATCGAGGAAACTGGCGTTGGTCATCGTGCCTTCGTCGTTGTAGATATATTCCTCATTCAATGCCCACCCGATACCCTGAACAGCACCCCCCTGTATTTGCCCTTCAACGTAACTGGGATGAATGGCTCTTCCTGCATCCTGGACGGCGGTATAGCGGAGGACCTCGACCTTGCCGGTCTCCTCGTCCACTGCGACATCTACGACGTGGGTTGCGTAGGCACCGCCAGCACCACCGGGATTCACGGTCCCGCTGCCCACAACCGGACCACCGGTTTGACCGAGCTGGGCACATAGGTCGCGGAAACTAATCTGTTCCTCTTTGCCGTTGATGGATGAAAATTCACCATCTGCGAACTGCACGTTGGCTTCGTCAACCTCCCAGAGTTTCGCAGCGCGAGCAATCATTTTCTGCTTGACTTCCTGTGCGGCTTCATAAGCGGCGTAACCAGTAGCGTAAGTTGTACGGCTACCTCCAGTCACAGCGGTGTAACCAACAGAATTGGTATCAACAACACTTGGATTGACCGATTCGGCAGGGATACCGAGGACTTCTGCCGCCTGCATAGCGATCGAAGCGCGAGTACCACCGATGTCTGTGGAACCTTCAATGAGGTTAATTGTGCCATCGGAGTTGACATTAATCGTCACGCTCGACTCCAAGCCGATATTGAACCAGTAACCGGAAGCGACCCCGCGCCCGTGGTGCTTCTTCCCATTCGGGGCGGTATAGTGCGGATGCGCCTTCGCCGCTTCAACTGTCTCAATACAGCCGATGCGCGGGTGAACGGGTCCGTCTGCGCGCCGGTCGCCCTCTTTTGCACCGTTGATTAACCGGAATTCAAGTGGATCAATGTCCAGTTTCTCCGCGAGCTCGTCAACAACTGTCTCAGAACCGAAAGCAGCGTTTGGTGCACCGGGGGCGCGGTAAGGGGCAGTTTTCGGTTTATTGACAACGACATCGTAGCCATCGATGATAACATTTTCAATGCTGTAGGGTGCAAAGATACACATCGCGCCAGGTCCAACGGGGGCACCGGGGTACGCGCCCGCCTCAAAAGCGAGATACGCCTCAGCGGCGGTTATCTTACCGTCTTTAGTCGCACCCATCTTGACCCGAACATAGGAGGCAGGTGTCGGTCCTGTGCCTTCAAATACATCGGCACGATTCATGAGCACCTTGACTGGTTTGCCCGTTTTCTTTGCCAGCATCGCGGCAACGGGTTTAATGTAAACGCTAATCTTACCGCCAAAACCACCGCCAATTTCCATCGGAACAACCTTAATTTTGGAAATGGGGTATTGGAGGATTTCGGCGACCTGTTCGCGAACCGTAAACGCCCCTTGTGTGCTACACCAAATGGTCAGTTGCCCATCTTGGTTGAAATGTGCCGTGGCGTTGTGGGGTTCAATATAGCCTTGATGGACAGTGCCTGTAACGAAATCACGTTCAACAATGATATCCGCTTCGGCGAACCCTTTGTCAGGGTCACCCAACTGATGCTGGATATGACTTGCGACATTGCTCGGTTCGTCAGCCGTTTCGCCCATTGAGGTAGTTTTTAGGGTGTCGTGCAGAAGCGGGGCATCCGCTTCCATCGCTTGGCGCACCTCCAAAACAGGTGGGAGCACTTCGTATTCAACATCAATGAGTGTACAAGCCTCTTCTGCGATATGCGGACTTGTCGCAGCAACAGCAGCAACAGCGTGTCCCTTGTAGAGCACTTTATCGCTTGCCAAGATGTTGTCGCAGAGATACTTGAGATTGACCGCTCCTTCGCCTAAGTCTGCGACTCTGTCCTCAGCTTCAGGCAAGTCTTTAGCAGTAACAACGCCTTTAACGCCGGGATAGGCTTCGGCACGACTGGTGTCAATGGATACAATTCGCGCATGGGCGTGTGGACTGCGCAGAACTCTGCCATGTAGAAGCCCAGTCATTTGAAAGTCAGCCCCGTAAAGCGCGCGACCAGTGACTTTGTCAACACCGTCGTGGCGGATGGGCCGGGTACCGATGACTTTATATTCTTTCTTTTCCGTTTCCATTACGCATATACCTCCGATTCATGAGTCTCAGTTTGTGTGAAGTTAAGCAGAGGTTTCTTTAGCAACATCCAACACTGCTTTGACAATTTTATCATAGCCGGTACAGCGGCACAAGTTACCCGCCAACCAGTACCGAATTTCATGTTCAGTTGGATTCGGATTGCTATCCAGCAGTGCCTTAGCACTCATAATAAAGCCGGGTGTGCAGATGCCACACTGAAGCGCGGCGTTTTCCAAGAAGGCATCTTGGATCGGGTGCAGCTTGTCAGGTTCCGCGAGACCTTCTATGGTTTCCACAGATTTGCCTTCAGTCTCCACACCGAGGACCAGGCATGAATTGACAAGTCTGCCATCAAGGATGACACTGCAAGCCCCACAATTTCCGTTGTTGCATCCCTCTTTAGCACCCGTAAGATGGAGTTCATCTCTGAGGACTTCGAGTAGGCTTTGACGGGATTCGCAGAGAAATTCCACCGTTTCACCGTTAATAGTGGTTTGAACGTGCGATTTTCTCGCCATAGTATAGTTCCTTTCACGCTTTTTACGATTCGGGTTTCGTTCCGTTTTGTCCGTTTTCCAAAAAGGATTGCCCTTAAAAAATCAACAAAATTTATGCTGTGTCTCGAACTCTCTGAATTGCGCCGTTGAGTGCGCGGCGAGTCAACACACCGACAAGGTGTGTCCGTTGCTCCGCTGTACCACGCATGTCGCTAATCGGGCGTGCGATGGCTTGTGCAGCTTGTGCAGCTTCGTCAATTGCAGCATCAGAAACCTCGCGACCGGCGAGCAGCGCGCTCGCTTCCTCAGCAAAGAGCGGCGTAGGGGCAACAGCAGCGAGTCCAATGCGGGCAGAGACAATTGTTTGCTTCGCATCATCAAGCGTCACAGATGCCCCGGCACCGACAACAGCGATATCCATCTCATTGCGCGGGATAAACCGGAGATAGAAGGAACTTGAGTTGCTGGCAGGTGCTGGTATCTTCATAGAGACGAGCATCTCACCTTTTTCGAGAGCGGTCTGCCCCGGAGCCGTACAGAATTGTTCAACAGGCAACTCGCGTTCGCCGTTTGGACCAGCAATGACACAGGTGGCATTTAGCACAATCAGTGGTGGTATGCAATCCGCAGCAGGTGAAGCATTACACAAATTACCGCCGACACCGGCGCGTCCTTGGATCGCGGTGCCACCGATAATTTTGGTCGCATCGACTAAACCGGGATAAGCATCGCAGATAGCATCAACGGCGTAAATTTTATAACACTCGACTGCGGCACCGAGCGTCAAGCCGGCGTTAGCATCGTAATTTAAGACGTTTACCTCTGGAATGGATTTGACATCAATCATCAAGTCAACGTCTCGGCGTGCTTCCCTGACCTGAACGATGAGGTCAGTCCCACCCGCCAAAATGCGAGCTTTTTCGCCCTTTTCATCAAGTAGGGCAACGGCTTCCGGTACCGTTTGCGCGGAAACATACGAAAAATCTTGCATGACCGGAATCTCCTTTCATTACTATAACACTATAACTGGGATTTGGAAGGGGCTGAGGCGCGGAGACCCCGCCACAGAAATCAGTTTATGAGATAAGTTTTAGAGCTATTTATTTTAAACCTTACTATAGCAAAAATTCGGTTTTAAGGCAAGTTTTTTATCTTTTGGGAGGGGATATCTCAGCAATCAGTGTATCCAAATTCACAAACTTAACTTGGAGACCGTTGTAATCGCTTGTGAAAGCGCGATCTACATCGTGCGCGATGACGAAATTCTCACCATCTGGATATTGTCTGCGGAACGCCAGTAGTGCGCGTGGCGAAAATCCTGAAGCAGACCACTTGCACTCAATAGCAACCGGTAGATTACGAGCACGCGTCAGTACAAAATCAACTTCCTGATCCCTTTTGTTACGCCAGTAGTGAATCTCACGGGATTGTGTATGCGCCATAATCTCGTTGAGGACAAAGTGTTCCCATAATGAGCCAAGGTCGTCCTGTCGCAGTTGTGACCAACCTCGATAATAACAGACAAATCCGGTATCAAATCCGTAGACTTTCGGTGCCGCGACAATCTCTGTTGCGCGGCGAGAACTAAATGGACGGATGACATGCACGACGAAAGTCGCCTCTAAAATAGAGAGATAGTTCGATATGGTTCCTCGACTTACTTCGCATGGGTGTGCGAAACGGGATGCTTCAAAAACCCCACCGCTTTGTGCCATGAGGAGTTCGGTGAATTTTTGGAAGGAGTAGCGCCGTTCAAGCCGAAAAAGTTCTTGGATATCTTTTGCCCAATAAGCATCTGTCCACTCTTGGAAATCAGGTTCAGGAAGGGCATTCTCAAGGAAAAATGGCGGTAACCCACCGTGCAAAAGGCGATGATGTATATCCACTCGGTTGAAATCGTTAAGATCCGACTTTATAAGCGGCGTTAACCACAATTCAGTTTTGCGTCCAACGAGTGTATCTTTAAACTTAGCACTTGCCCCAAGCGTTGATGAACCTGTCGCGACAATCTGAACCTTCGGATAGTGATCCGCTGCGATTTTTAACAATTCTGATGGGTTCGGCAACCGATGGATTTCATCAAGCACAATCCGTCCATCACCGATATTATCCAAAAATTCCTGTGGATCCTCCATCAATCGTCTAACACGCGGCAATTCACAATCAAAATATTCAATATTGGGAAGTGTCTGGCACAAGCACGTTTTGCCAATACGTCGGACACCGGACAACCATACGATTGAACGACGTTCCCAAGCAGTTTCGATGCGGTTGAGCCAAAATTGTCTATCTATCATACATTTATATTAACATATAGTACTACTATTTGTCAAGTCTGTTTGCATATAGTAGTACTATATGTCAATCTGTTTGCATATAGTAGCATTTCTATGCAGCGTAAACATAGGATTTCTAAGAGCCATTCCGTAACATTCAGGTATAGCATTCATAAATAGTTTAGGCGAGGCACGGGTACCTCGCCTAACAAAATTGTATTTGTGAGAAACGCTCTAAACTGATACCTGCAAAAGTTCAGACTTGTTCAACACTCAAGGTGGCAGGTTCACCGTTCAGTTTCTGTGCAAGGGTGAAGGCATTTTCACTCGGAATATCTACAACTGTCATCGTGAGTGTCTCGCGGAGGATATAGTCCCGATGCGCCTGAAACGCCTCATCCAGAAGTGCGGATGTCGTATCAAGGCTGAGTTTAATCCGATCAGAGACATTAAAATCAGCCTCCTTTCGCATATTCTGAATCTTATTGACGAATTCGCGCGCCAAGCCTTCAAGTGTTAACTCGTGCGTCAATTCTGTGGATAAAGCGACGAATTTCTTTGTATCCATCTCGACAAAGAACCCTTCCCGATTCCGCGTCTGGACCTCAACGTCAGATTGCTCAAGGGTATACGTCTCTCCCGATGCTTCAATTTGTAGACTGCCAGCGGCTTCCAATGCCGCCTTCAATGCCACTGCATCTCCGGCAGCGAGGGTTTTAGCGATGGCTTGCACGCCCTTACCGTACTTGGGTCCCAATACCTTGAAGTTGGGTTTGAGCGTCACCTGTGCGAAAGCGTCCAACGCTTCTGTAAAGGCAATCCCTTTGACGTTGAGTTCATCGTAGACGAGGTCGGCTAAACGGTCAACAGTCGCTTTCTCTGCCTCAGAGAGTCCACCAAGGGTAATCTCCGCGAGCGGTTGGCGGGTTTTAATGCCGGAGCGGTTGCGTGCAGCGTGTCCCATGCTAATAACTTCGCGGGTGAAATCCATATCGGTTTCTAACTGAACATCTCTGAGCGCGGCATCTGCAACTGGATATTCCGCAAGATGAACACTCAGGGGTGCCTCAGCATCCAGCGAACACACCAAATTGAGATAGAGTTCGTCTGCCAAAAATGGAACGAAGGGTGCAGAGAGTTTCGCAACGGTTACAAGCACTTCATAAAGCGTGGCGTAGGCAGCATGCTTGTCGGGTCCTGCTTCCGCCCCCCAGAACCGATCCCGGGAACGGCGGACATACCAGTTGCTGAGGTCATCCACAAACGCCTCAATCGCGCGCGGTGCATTCGTGAGATGGTAATTCTCCATATTGTCGCGCACCTCATCAATGAGCGTCTGGAGACGCGACAAGATCCATTTGTCCACGACAGCGCGCTCGGAAACAGGCGGTGCATCTCGCAAGACATCGACCTGCTCTAAGTTCGCATACATGACAAAGAAACTATAAACGTTCTGGAGGGTTCCCATGAACTTCTTTAAGGCTTCGTCAATGCCCTCCGGTTTGAAAGCGCGCGATGTCCACGGTGTGGTTGCGGTGAACATATACCAGCGCATCGCATCTGCACCTTGCTTGTCGAGAATTGTCCATGGGTCCACCGTGTTTCCCCGACTCTTACTCATTTTTTGTCCATCGGGTCCCATAATGAGTTCAAGGCAGAGGCAGTTTTTGTAAGCAGGTTTATCATAGAGAAGCGTACCGGTTGCTAAGAGGCTATAGAACCACCCGCGTGTCTGATCAATAGCTTCGGAGATGAAATCTGCCGGATACGCCTGGTCTAACATCTCCTTGTTTTCAAAGGGATAATGCCACTGCGCTGTGTGCGCACAACCAGAGTCAAACCAGCAATCAATTACGTCTTCCACGCGATGCATCGTGCCGCTGCATTCTCCACACACGAGAGCAACGTCGTCCACATAAGGACGGTGCAGTTCAATATCATCCGGTACATCGGTACCGAGTTCTTTCAATTCAGCAATACTACCGACACAATGCTGATGCCCGCAGTCGTCACACACCCAAACCGGCAAGGGCGTTCCCCAATAACGTTCACGACTCAATCCCCAGTCAATATTATTTTCCAACCAATTGCCGAAGCGTCCATTCTTAATATGCTCTGGATACCAATTGATCTGCTGGTTATTTTGGTGCATCTGTTCTCGGATAGCCGTCGTCCGGATAAACCACGATTCGCGTGCGTAATAGAGCAACGGGGTATCACACCGCCAACAGAACGGATATTGGTGCGTATATTCAGAAGCCTTGAACAACAGTCCACGCCCATCCAAGTTTTCGATGATTTGCGGATCGGCATCCTTGACGTATTCGCCTGCCCACGGCTCTTTCACCGCCGAAACAAATTTGCCATCAGGACCCACCAACTGCACGAGTGGCAGGTTGTATTTCTGCCCAATCTCGTAGTCATCTTGTCCAAAGGCGGGAGCGATGTGAACCAAACCACTTCCCTCTGTGGTCGTTACAAAATCGCCGGTGACGATGTAGTGTGATTTTTCTGGATGCTGCCCGCTATCAAACAGAGGTTCGTATTCCCACGCTTGGAGGTCGCTTCCCTTATAGGTTTCAACGATCTGAGGAGATTCATCACCGAATAGGCTCGGTATACATTCCTTCGCGAGGATAAGGTGCTGCCCGTTACCTTCTTCAACAGCGACGTAATCGTAATTTTCACCGACAGCAACAGCGACGTTAGAAGGTAAAGTCCACGGGGTCGTCGTCCAGACGAGCAGGTAAGTATTCTCCCTATTCTTCAGCCGGAAACGGACAAAGATAGACGGATCGGCGACCTCTTGGTAACCGAGCGCGACTTCGTGGCTTGCTAAGGTTGTACCGCACCGATAGCAATACGGTTGTACCTTATGTCCTTGATAGAGCAGCTCCTTCTCCCACGCTTGCCGGAGCACCCACCAGACGCTTTCAATGTAATCGTTTGACAACGTGATATAAGCATCATCTAAGTTGACCCAGAATCCGATGCGCTCTGTCATTCGTCGCCAATCCTGCTCGTATTGGAACACATTCTCCTTACATTTTTCGATAAAGTTCTGAACGCCGTAAGCCTCTAATTCCGCCTTATTTGTAATATTGAGTTGCTTCTCAACCTGATATTCGACAGGGAGTCCGTGGGTGTCCCAACCTGCTTTACGGAGGACATAATGTCCTGTCATGGTCTTGTAGCGGCAGACGGCATCTTTCATGACGCGTGCAAGGACGTGATGCACACCGGGAGGTGCATTCGCAAACGGTGGTCCTTCCAGAAAAACAAACGAAGGTGCGTCTTTATACATCTCCATACTCTTCTGAAAGATGTCGTTTTCACGCCAGAACTCCAAGACCTGTTTTTCTTTTTCAGCAAACGTAAATTGCGGTGATACCTCTTCAAACATGGGAAACTCCTCGTTTAATGGTTTTCGGTTATCGGTTGTCAGTTATCGGTGAAAGAGGTTTCTGATGCGTCCGCACGGGGTTTGAGAAAAAACACCGAAAACCGAGAGATGATAACTGAAGACTCTTAAAAAAAAACACCCTCACTGAAACCGTCTGCTCAGTGATGGGCGTTGTAATAGAAATTTCTTGTCTGTTCGTGATTAGCCCACCACAGCACGACGAATAGCAATAATAATAATGGATATGGCGCGCGAACCCGTGACAGCCTGAAGGTTGTCTTGATTTGGGGTGTTGTAGCGCACAAATTCCTTATCTTGCGATGTCGGTGTCGTAAGCACTTCTCTGTCCATGTCTCGTTTGAATGATGTCTTCGTAAATGCTCCGTAAGCTTTGTCAGGCTTGGTGAAAACTTGTTTTAGAACGTGTACTTATTAATTATGATACCATATTCCATGGAGGATGTCAAATATTTCTTCACAAAGCGCGAGATTTAGTGCCTAACCGATATAAGAGATTTTTTACCGAAGATTTCTGAATCCCACCGAAACAAAAGAGGTATAACTTACGGTGAGATACAGAAACCAGCAACATCTAAATGGACATGCGAACTTAGAAATTTCGCATATTGAAAAGTATTCAAACAAACCCAATTTTTCAGCGGCTGCTGAAATTTCCTAATGAGGTCGGAGATATGTTACCCATGAAACATAACAAAAAATGTTTACTCAGTCTCTTCGCTTTAGTGATTTGCCTTTTAGGCGCGCGGACACCGCAGCACCTTTCGGAAAAACTTCCGACGCTGACAGCAGACACCGCAGCCGAGAAAGGAAAAGCGTCCGTAGTCCGTATTACAAGCGGTAGCTTGCCTACAAACAGGGGATGGCTCATCGGGGGAGGGAGCGGTTTTTTTGTGGAGCCTGATAAGATTGTGACGAACATGCACGTTGTTGCGTATCCCGGTGTTATCTTTGTAAAACTCAGCGACAATGAGACAATTTGGGCTGTTGAAGGGGTTACCGCATTTGATATAGAAAACGATCTCGTCATCTTAAAAATCGCGGGTGAAGGTGTGCCGCTCCCTCTCGGCAATAGTGGTACCATTACAAAAGGTGAGACTGTTTACGCCATAGGCTATCCGGGCGGTGGAGAATACAAACTTACGGAGGGGGTTGTATGGAACAGTCGATATAAAGATAAATGGATACAAACAACAGCAGACACTACTAAAGGGAACAGCGGCGGTCCCATTCTAAACGATAGAGGCGAAGTCATCGGCATCAGTTCCCGCAGCGATGATTCCTACAGTTACACTGTCCCTTCAGACGCGCTTAAAGCACTGCTTTCTCAATCTTCTCAAATTGAACCGTTGGTGAAATGGTATAAGCAAAAACGTATACGTGCCTATACCTACTACGCGCGAGGAGAAAATAAACATCAAAACAATGACGACAGAGCAGCAATATTTGAACTCAATAAATCTGTTGAGTTGGACCCGGAGTTTGCTTATACCTATAGGGCGCGTGGGTACATGATGTCCCACTACGCTGAAGCTATAGGCAAATACGAGAGAAACATCACCAAAGCCCGGAGACAGCATCAAGCAGCGATAAAAAGCCACACCAAAGCCATCAAATTAGATTCTGAAGATGATGAAAACTACTACGGGCGCGGGCATGCGCGATCCATCCACGGTGAATATGAAACCGAGCAAGGGAACACAACAGAAGCCCGAAAACAGTATCAAGCAGCGATAGAGGATTACACCAAAGCCATTAAGTTAGATTCAGACGATAACACGAATTACAAGGGGCGCGGACGGGTGAAGCACCTTTTTGGACAATTGAACATGAAGCGAGGAGAATTTAGCAAAGCCGAAAAACAGTATCAAGCGGCGATAAAAGACTACATTAAAGC
Organism: Candidatus Poribacteria bacterium; assembly: GCA_022821965.1. Taxonomy (GTDB): domain Bacteria; phylum Poribacteria; class WGA-4E; order WGA-4E; family WGA-3G; genus WGA-3G. The sequence continues at coordinate 21,405 of JAJECN010000012.1, read as the reverse complement.
CATTACGTTAGACCCGAACAATAGCTCAAATTACAATGGGCGTGGATGGACGAAGTATCTTCTCGGACAACTAAAAATGGAACAACGAAAAGCCGCCGAAGCGCAGAAACACTATTACGCAGCGATCGCGGACAGTGATAAAGCACTTCAACTAAAACCAGATAACGCTTTCGCTTATCACACCCGCGGTGTTACAAAGAAGGTGCTTGGGGAGTATAACAACGCAATAGCAGATTTTAATACAGCCATAGCACACAAATCTGATTTCACCGAAGCCTATGAGAATCGTGGGAAAACAAAAGAGAGACTTGGACAACATGAAGCAGCAGAAATAGACTTTACGCGAGCGATGCAATCTTTAGGGCACGGCACTGTCCCAGCACAGGAATTGGAAAAAGCAGCGACCGAAATGGTTCGGATTCCTGCAGGCGAATTTCAGATGGGTAGCAAAGAGTGCATGTACGCGACACCTATACATACCGTCTATCTTGACGCGTTCTATATTGATCCTTATGAGGTAACAAATGCCCAATTCAAGGCGTTCGTTGATGCCAATCCAGAATGGCGCAAAGAAAATATTCCCAGTAAATACCATAACGGGAACTACCTCAAACTCTGGGATGGGAACGACTATCCTGATGGAAAAGCCAATCACCCCGTCGTCTATGTGAGTTGGTCCGCAGCGATGGCTTATGCTAAGTGGAAAGGCAAGAGGCTTCCGACGGAAGCAGAATGGGAGAAAGCGGCACGCGGTGGCGTAGCAGGTAAACGCTATGTATGGGGAGATTCTCGGGACCCAGGTAAAGCAAACTACGGGTATTATTACGGACGCCAGACCTCGCCCGTCGGCAGTTATTTACCAAATGGATACGGTTTACATGACATGGGTGGAAATGTATGGGAACACTGCTTGGACCAGTTTGATAAGACTTATTATAAAAACTCTCCGAAGAAAAATCCAATCGCTGGTGTTCCGGACATTGAGGCATTGATAGAGAACTTCACGAGCGTTCAAACGGTGCGCGTGTCACGCGGCGGTTCTTGGAATACGCCTGGACCTGCGCATGCGGCAAGTCGCGGCGATGATACACCTACAAACACAAACAGTTGGCTCGGATTTCGTTGCGCAAAAAGTGCTCCATCCCAGCAGGATACCGAAGCGGCCCCGTCAGCTGGCACTTCCGAGTGAAATGGGTTGTGATGAACATAACGACTTGTAGACATCTACAAGTAGGCGCGCTTCTCGGATTCGTCCTGATTATAAGTAACTGGTAGGTGCCTTTTTGGATTCTAAATTGTTTCAACTCAAAAATCGCGTGCTACTCATCATCCCAGTCTATATCATAGAACGAAATGCCCTTTTCTCTTGCCTCTCGATATTTTTCAAGCCTGCGGAGCGTCCCCAAACGTCCTATCTGATTCACAGCTTCAAGCATAGCATAGAATGCATAATGCAAAAAATTCTCAGAACGAGTGTAGAGAGTTTCGTATACCTTAATATAAGTGTTGCAGTCCCTGTTTGTTCTTGGTAACCCCAATTCCAATTTCCGAAAAAAATCAATACTGGTGTCCACATCCGGGATGTCTCCATGCCTTTCAATGAGCACAGCACGCATGCCTTTTACCCAAGCCTCAGAATCCTCTATTCTCAACTGATCCAATAAACGAAGTTCTTCCTGTTCTTCTGTAAGCCTTAGCAGGTTTCTGGTTTCTTCAAGCGAACGGCGAGTGACCGCATTTGGATAGAGAAAATATGTTGCTTCAGCATGAGCAGCGATTTGCTTAGCAAACTCAAGTGTTACAACCCCACTTTTCCCCATCCGCTCAAACTCAACGATGAAGCGTACCTGTGGAATGTCTCCAAACTTTTGGAAGAGAGTGGCGTGGTGATACTTTTGGGATACGCTAGCTTCCGTCTCAAAGCCCCAGTCTTGTGGAATATCAAGGTTCATGAGCTCCTTAACTTCTTCGTCCGTCAACCTCACCCAATTCTCATCTTTCAATTTCTCCCAATCTTCGTCTTCCAACTGCAGCCATTGTTCATCGGGTTCGTCAAGGAAAGGATCGAAAATAGAGTCTATTGTCTCCTCTGTGTCCTCTGTATCTCCGCAACTGAGAAAGAACGACAGACTTATAAGACAGACGAGGTAAAAAAACGCACCAAGGGTTTTGTTGTGCTCCATTTGTAGCTCCTATTTAAAGTTCGTTAGGAAGAAGGTTTGTCGTTTGAATCCAACCAAGTATGTAATTTAACGTGAGTTCGACTTAAGAGTTTACTTACCGCCACTACAAGAAAACAAAACGCTTTACATCCCCCTAAATCACATGTATAATTGAAAACAAAAACAACGATGAAGGAGTGGAGCTCTCTTCATTCTAACGGAGAAGATATTTTATGGAACTTTACGAAGCCGTCAGTCCACTGGACTTTAGATACTACGGCAGTGATCCGGATTTTATGAAACGGTTGCTGCCTTATGTCTCTGAGGCAGGATATGTTACATATCAGGCGAAGGTGGAGGCGGCACTGGTACGCACCTTGGCAAACTATGGTGTCTGCGATTCCGCTATCGCTGATGAGGTGGAGCAGGCAGTAGACCTCGTAACAGCAGAAGAGGTCTACGAAGAACAGTCTCGCATTCGACATAACATCCGTTCGCTCGTCAATGTGATTCGACGGAAGATTAGCCCCGAAGCGCGTCCTTATGTCCATCTGTTCGCCACCTCTGCGGATATCTTAGATACCGCCACCGCTTTGCGGTTCAAAGCACTCACAGAAAACGTCATCATTCCCGATCTGGTTGCCTTGGAGCAGCAACTCATTGCCCTGGCGCGCGAGCATGCGGACACGGTACAAATCGGTAGGACACACGGTCAACACGCAGAACCGACAACCTTCGGTTATTCGCTGGCACTCTACATCAGCCGCCTCGGCACCCGAATTGAAGAGATTCATAAAGCAGGGCAAAACCTCCGCGGGCAATTCTCAGGGGCAGTCGGCGCATTCAACGGACTCACACTGATTCACGAACACCCCGAACAAATTGAGGCGGATTTCCTCGCACTGCTCGGCTTGAAACCGTCCGATACGCATACCTCAACACAGTGTGTGGAACCGGAGTTTATCTCTGATCTGGCATATCAGATTACGGCGGCATATACAGTGCTTGCAAACTTCGCAGACGACATGCGGCACCTCTACCGCACCGAAATCGCTGAGGTCGGCAGGAAATATAACCCACAACTGGTCGGTTCATCAACGATGCCGCACAAAGTGAACCCAGAGGCGTATGAGAACATCAAAAGCCTGTGGAAGGCGTTCGTGCCGCGCATGCAGACCGTTTTCATGGACAGCATTTTAGAGCATCAACGTGATCTGACGAATTCAGCATCAAGTCGTTTCCTGACGGAATTGTTTACAGCATTTGATTATTCGATTTATCGACTTCGCCGCGCATTGGAGGAGATGGATGTGAAGGCAGATAACATGCGGCGTAACCTCGCGCTGAGCGCAGAGGACACGATTGCAGAACCGATTTATCTGTTGATGGCATATTACGGGTTTCCTGATGCGTACGATCACACACGGAAGTTAATCGGACAAGTACATCAAACAGGAAAAAGCCTGACAACACTGCTGTGGGAAGATGAAACGTTCCGTCCGTTCCTCGACAAACTAACGGAACCACAGCGTGAGGCACTACGAGATCCAACAAATTATATCGGTGCTTCGGTACGGCGAACCCACGCGACCTGCGATGAATGGGAGAAACGGATTTCCAAATTATAACGACTCGTGATCTGAAATTTTGAAAACTAAAATGTGAGCGATAAGGCGATGTTCCTGATACTCCTTCGGCGAGAATTGCTCGCCAATCTTATGACATTTCGGTTTCTCGTTGCAATGGTTGTTACGCTGTTGCTGGTTGTTGCGAATACCGTCGTGCTGATTGCCGATTATGAACGTCGCCTGATAAGTTACAATACGGCGGCCCAACAACACCGTGAGAAGGTGTCAAACGCGAAGGTCTATTGTGAGTTAGATGGAACACTATTTGTGGACCGTCCCCCCAATCCACTGAGTATTTTCAATGCAGGTTTGGATCGACGACTTGGCAACTCTATCACCGTCAGACATACGCTTGTTCCAACCCTTTGGGATACCCATTCACACAGCGCAGATAACCCGTTCCTCAACCTATTTTCCAGTGTTGATTTGGTCTTAATCTTTCAGGTAATTCTCAGTCTCCTGGCACTGCTTTTCGCTCACGATGCCATCGCTGGGGAACGGGAAGCAGGCACGCTCCGCTTAACAATGACCAACCCTGTCAGCCGTCCGGTTATTCTGTTGGCAAAATACATCAGTGCGATGGCATGTCTGATTCTCCCTTTAGTTATGAGTTTACTACTCGCACTGATCTTATTTTCTGTGTCAGGGTCAATTGCCCTGGGTGGTGATGGTTGGCTCCGGATTTGTGGTATCCTGCTAACCTCGATTATCTATCTGTCCGTTTTCTACCTGATAGGATTGTTAATTTCCGCACTCACTCGCCGAACTGCGACCGCTTTGATGCTGTCAATGGTGATATGGAGCACCCTGGTCCTCATCTATCCAAGCCTCATCGTATTCGGGGTCAATCGGCTTTGGCAGACACCTTCTCAATTGGAAGCCTCCTATGGTGAAATTGAGCAGATATGGGAGGGATTTGAAAGAGAGCGGACAAATTTCTTGAAGAACGATGAAGTTGAGGGGGAGAATGCGAACTTCAATGTGAAAGGTTCAGGTAGTTCGGGCACGGGTTATAACTCTAACTCAGCAACACTCAGGTATTTTAAGGCAGAATTCCGCAATTGGACAAGCATAAACGAGGCATCAGAACCGCAGCTGATTCATGTGAAAGCTTTCTTTCAATTCTTAGAACCGCTACGTATTGACACAGCAGACAAAACTGGATTGGTTCGTCAGCAGGCTTTGGACCAGGTCTACGTTCACAAAGCAAATTTCGCAAAAAACCTGATGCGACTCTCACCAGTGTCAATGTACGATCTTGCAACCGAAGCGTGGGCAGGCACCGGTTTTCATAGCATTGAGGATTTTATCATATCAGTCCAGCAGTACCGACAAACGGTTATCAATTATTTCCACGATAAGGCGGCTTTCTCTTCGCGGCAATGGTTCGCCAGTGACCAAGGAGAAGTTGATTGGAGTGATTTACCGCAGTTTTCCTATCACAGGGCAGATGTATCGACCGACGTAAAACACGCTACCGGGGATATTGCCTGCCTGTTACTCATTAATGTCGTACTATTCATGATGACGGTTTTAATCTTCGTCCGGCAAGAAGTGTAGAATAGTTTTCAGTCATCAGTTATCGACTTGCCTCGTAGTGAAAACTAAAAGATGTGTTGGAAAACTTAGCCAAAACATGCAGCCCCAACCAACGGACGGGGCGGGTTACGAAAAGGAACGTCCCTACCAAGACACACCTGACCGAACCGCAAGGAAAATTAAAAGAATGATTTGGCATATTATAAAACGTGAGCTTTACGACCATTTGAATAGCCTGCGATTTGCCTTCACAACGGTATTGCTCATCATACTAATGCTAATTAACGCGGTTGGGTATCTGGACGAGTACAAAACACAATCGACGGCATATCAAAAAAAGGTCTTAGCATCTTTAGACAAGATGCGCTCACAGACAGACAATCTCTATAACCTACTGATAACAGGACCGGGTAATCTCTATAAGAAACCTTTTTCACTCTCCTTTTGCGCGAGCAGTGGTGAAGGCTTTATACCCGAATCCGCCGAAGGGGGTAGAGCCGGTTGGAGCATAGGTTTCAACGGTTTCTCAGCCAAAGGGTTATGGCGGATGAAATATCCGCAATCCAACCCGAACCTATGGGATATTATGCCAGACTACAGGAACGTTGATTGGGCGGATATAATCTCCATAGTGTTGAGTTTAATTGCCATCCTATTTACTTTCGACACGATCTCCTCGGAGCAAGAACGCGGAACATTACGACTGACATTTTCCAACAGCATCTCACGCGGCACCGTATTGGTAAGCAAATTTCTTGCAGCATTGATAACGATCAGTATCCCTTTCCTGATTGCGGCGTTGATTAACCTTTTTCTACTTTATAGTTCAGGAAGCACTCCGTTGGGACCAAGTGAATGGGGACGATTGGGAGTCATTGTCCTTATCGCTTTTGTTTATGTGTCAATCTTTCTCGCGCTGGGGCTGCTGATCTCTTCCTATATGAGCCACTCGTCAACGAGTCTCACGATTCTCTTACTCATTTGGGTTGTTTGGATAGCCTTACTGCCTTCCACACTGGGTGCGCTTACCAGCGGCTTACAACCAACAATGACCGGCGACGAACTGAATGCACGTCGAGAGAATCTGCGCCAAAACCTTGACGAGCAATACGAAAACCGTTGGTCCAAAACAGCCTCACGGGACATCCCAGCAACAGAAGGAACGTTATTATGGTCAAAATACCTTACAGAAGACGCAAAACGCAATGAAGAATTGAATGAGGAACACTTGAACACTCAGATTGCGCAGATTCAACTTGCCAGATCAATAACCCGTATATCGCCAGCGTCAAGTGTCCGATACGCCATCGAATCCCTTGCCGGAACAGGTTTTTCACGGCACGTACAATTCTTAGCGCATGTACGCAGATATGCTGGTGAATTTAGTACGTTCCTCATCGAAACTGATCGTGCCGACCCAGAGAGTCCACATGCGCTTGGGCCCAAGGAAGGCACTTCACAAAAGCCTGTGAGTTTTGAGTCAATCCCGAAATTTGAAGATCGCATTAGTTTTAGTGGTGCCTACACCGCTGCAGCGACGGACATTCTGTTACTATTACTATTTTTTGTAGTGTTGTTCGCCGGTGCGTTTCTTTCATTCCTCCGTGTTGATGTATAGAAGATTTTCTAATACGCTAACCTATAGTAAAACCTGAAAGTAAGACGGCACTTTGGAAAACACAAAACACTTCACCGCCGCTGGCGAGGATTGTATCCTCGCCCTTCTACAATGTCTAATTAATTGTAGGTTTTACTATAAATAGTTTTCAGTTTCAGTTAAAGAGGGACACCGTAACAATTCACCACACACCAGAATATTCCAAGTGAGAGTGGATTGTCACCAGAAACCTCTTAACCGATAACTGACAACCAACAACCGACAACTACTAAACAATGTTTGATATTACTTACTTAGGACGGCGATGTTTCCGTTTCATCAAACGTTATCCGCGCACGTGGACAATAGTTGGTTTTCTGCTGATCTTCGGTATCGGTATTCGGTTAGGACAGACAGTTCAGTTCAGCAAAATAACCGACTATTTCCGTTCCTTTGCAGATCCCGAACGGACGGATGTGACAAAATCCGTTGCGCGAGGAATTGTACACCGACAGATACAAGACAACGGTGTGCTAACGAACATCCTTGCCGTGTCACCAGATGCTGTGGACGTCCGTCCGTTCCGTGCGCTGAGTGCAGGTATCGGGACAGAATCGTTGGTATCGCTTGCGCGGCGGCACAAGGCACTCGCAGCGATAAATGGCGGTTTCTTTGAGATGTCAGGGACGTTCCGTGGAGAGTCTGTCGGCGCGCTGAAAATTGATGGAGAATGGGTGAGCGAACCGGAACAAGGTAGAGCCGTCATCGGACTCCGAACTGTTGACGGGAAAATTGAAGCGTACATCGACCGGATTGCCCTACGACAAGAACTCGTCTTACAGGACGGAAGCACATTGCCAATTGACGGCATGAATCGGAACCGTGGCAGAAACGAATTAGTGATTTATCGTCCGCATTTTCACGTAGTGACCCTGACAATGCCGGATGGCGCAGAAGTTGTTGTGAGAAATGGTGAGGTAACCGACATAAACGATAGACAGGGCAGTTCGCGTATCCCCCCAGATGGTTATGTACTCTCTGCAAGTGGTAGGAAGCGCGGTGAACTCTTATCACATATAGCAGAAGGTGGGACAGTTCAGATTCGTGAGACAATCATCCCGGAACGCGTTGGGGACAGTGATTTATGGGCGAGTTTCGGACATATTATCGGCGGCGGTCCTTTGCTACTGCAGGATGGGTTTGCACCTTCAACGAAATCTTACGAGCGTGAAGGGTTTGACCAAGCCTTTCACAGTTTTTGGCATCCACGCACAGCAATCGGTAAAAAGGCAGATGGGACGCTTCTCTTTGTAACAATAACGGCGACAGAGGCAGGGGTCCGACGCGGTGTTATGCTACCACGGTTGGCGGAACTCTTTCTGGAATGGGGGGCAACAGACGCACTTAACCTTGACGGCGGCAATTCATCAATGTTAGTCATTCGGGATGAGGTCGTAAGTGTTAAGCAGAAAGATTCTGCGAAGTCCGAATCTAAGGAGATATTGAAACCAAAACAACAGCCGAAAAAGATGCGATTAGAGAGGAAAGCAAAGACGGCTCGCGGCAATCGTCGGATTCGCCCGATGCCGAGACAGCAGGGACGCGCAATTTCGGATGCGATCTTGATTTTTTCTCGGTTTTAGGTTATAATAGGGTGAGAATATCTTTAATGTCGTCAAGTAGAGAAAAAAAGACATATCCGACGACAAAAGAAATCGGAATAGGAGGGAGAGCCATGTTAAACAATAGACATTCTGAACCACGGAAAAAATCGGATGCTGGCGACGGAGAAAAGAAATCTATATCCAGAGTGGAATCGAAACCCTTATCACTATCACGACGCTCTTTTTTCAAAGGCTCCGTTGGACTTGCTGCCTCCGCGCTCACCGCAGGTAGATTGATTCAGCCCGCCCACGGACAGTGGGGTTTCCGAGAATATATTCCTTACGACGCGGCGCGAGATGTCCATTACGGCACGCGATACGGGGAGATCGAACACCACTATCCTGAGATGAATCCGACAGGCGAAAAGTTTACGTTTGTGCGACTCAAGTATCCGGGTGGTGATTGGTATACGAACATCGTTAACCATTACCGTTGGCAATCGGATTTGAAGTTCTCCCAACTACTCGCCGAGAAGACGACGATTGATGTTGAAGTGCGTGAGCACCCACAATACGTTGACATTGATGATGAAGGGTTATTCGCCTACCCGTTCCTCTTTATGACAGGGCATGTCGGGATTCGGTTCTCTTCCGAACAGATACGAAAGTTGAGAGATTATTTTGAACGGGGTGGCTTCCTCCATGTCGAAGATTGTGATGCACGCCTCAATAATTATCGCGGCGGTTTGCGTCCGCACGTCTATCAGATGATGCGACAAGTCTATCCCGAAAAGAAATTTGAACGCCTGGAGATGAGTCACCCGATTTATCACACACTCTATCCACACGATGAGTACCTCGGTGGTGACAAGCGTATCCTCAACGTATCCGATTACGACGAGGCAATCATGGACGACGATCGTGTGATTGTCTATTTCTGTCCGAGTGACCTGAACTGTGCGTGGGAAGGTAGAATTTGCGAACCCGATCATAAAGAACAACAAAAATGGGCGTTTGAACAAGGAATGAACGTTGTCGCGTACGCTCTCACGAGATAGTGTTCAGCAATCAGTGAAGAGTCGGGATTCAGAGATCTCTCCTACAGATATGTCACCAGTTTTTCGCGGAGGCGTTCATACGCGAGATTCGCACCAGCGATGTTACCTGAAGCCGGACCTATCTGAAGCTGTGCAATGGTGCCAGACCCGAATAGATTCTCAATTGGATGGAGTTGTAAATCGGTATCAAGTCGTGGGAATCCACATACAAGCGGAACTGGATATTGTGTGATTAATTCCCTCAAAAACCCGTAACGGCGAAGGTCAAACTGATACCCCGTTGCGAGGATGACGCGAGATACTCCCGTAATGAGACCTCGTGTCGTTTCAACCTGTAAGTGCTGTGCTTGCTCTTTCCTAATGTTACGGACACAGACTTCAGGATACAGGTCAATATTTGGAGCATCTATCAACGCCTCCATAATATCGGGAGTAATGCTCCCCTCACCCCTATTTTGCTGAATTATCTCGTAACGTCGCCGAAAATCGGTTTCGCTCGCAAACTCGGCGAGTGCTTTAGGACCTAACCACACCGGCGGAAAATCAAATTGTTCTGTCTTTAACTGCTTCCGAGCAATGAGTGTTACATTATGTCCGCGCTCGCTCAGACTCTTTGCAAACGTTCCTGCCGTCAATCCACCACCAACGATAACAATTTTGCCTGTGCCATTTTGTTCATCCTCACAACCTACCTCAAATTGGGACGCATGTAAAATCCTGTCTGGATATCGACACTGCCATTGGACAAACTCGGGTGGCACGTAAGCACAGTCGTCAGCCCCGATAGCAAGGATAACACAACGACTCCGAAACCCTTGATTATTCGTTGAGATTAGACGGAACGGAAACCGCCCCGCGCCCTTGTCCCACCGCAATTCTGCCACATCGAACTGATAATAGACCTTGCGCGCTTCCAATTCGGCAAGCGTCCCCTTGCAGAAATCCCAAAAGAGTTGTGTAGAGGGTTGTGAATACGGCGGTGCCAACTCGCTTGTTCGGTTGTGGCGTTCGGCGTATTCAACGATACCCAGCGCATCTGGCGTAATATGATGAACAACAGGGGAACGAAGAAAGGTCATACCTTGGCGTTCTGTTTTGCACCGCCATTGGGTGAGAGGTTGCGGATGGCGGTCAACAATGGCGAGGTGCTTCGCCGCTGTTGGCAGGTCGCGGAGCAGCCGAATCGCAATAGCTACACCATGTATCCCGCCACCGATGATGGTAATTGGAACGTTCCGATGTGCCAAATGGTTATCAGTCATTGGTTATCAGTTATCGGTTGTCAGTTAAAGAGGCACTCTGTAGCAATCCATCGCTCCTTGGAAGACTCCAAATTTGGGTAGATCGTTGCAAAGCACTTCTTAATAGTTATCAGTCATCAGTAAGAGGCACGTGGTTAAATCTGAAATCTCTTGTAACTGAAAACCGAAAACTGAAGACCGATAACTATTCGGGTAGATAAACACTCTTCAAAGCGAAGGTCTGTGAGAAGAGTTCGGCGGTGGCGCGGTAACGGCTGTAACGATATTGGACAACCCCAACGGATGGCGCGATCCAATAAATGGCAGGTGGACTAATCAAGAAAGCCGACGGTTCCGGGCTATCTCCGTAAACCACCTCTTCATGAACAACATAAGTGGTGTAACTACCCGCGGGGACGGTGACCCGTTCATCTTTGCCTGCTACATAGCGCGTGACCGTGACAGGTATGCCAACAGCCTTCTCAAAAACGACCCACTCTTTCCCAATTTCCAGCGGAAAATCCCATAGACGGCGCGGCGGGAAATGCTTTTGGTGATATATCGGATTATCAAGAGGAAGCACAATGTCGAAAGCGGATTCTATCAATGCCTGCGGGGTTTTGAAAAAGTAGGTGGCTAAAAGCGGATATGGGAATTCTTCATGAAAATCGGTGTCCAACCGCAAATAATAGGCATTCGCTGACAAGTGATCAACAGCCTCAAGGGTGAACTCGTCCGGTTTCTCAGTCGTAAGCGCACTAATGGTCATCTGTCGATGCGTTGTGCCACCGATATCGCGCGTGCCTTCAACCCGGACTGTAAATTCCTGATTAGTATCAACATTAATATAGGTCCACGCGGAGCCTGTAGCCGTTGGGAAATCGACAGCATGGAAACCTGTTGTATCAGGTGGTGGGAGCGTTGTTTCACCGTGCGGATCAACCAAACCTTCATCCCCACAACCCACGAGTAACAGTAAAAGGAATACAACGGTTTTCAGTAAGAAACTCCTGATATACATCAGATTCCTCTTTAACTGACAATTGATAACTGACAACTGACAACTTTTCATTATTTCACTATACAAAATTTGCCGGTACTCTGGAACCCATTTCCATCGGTTGCCCGGAAGAAATATAGTCCAGTGCAGACCATTTCGCCGCGTGCGTTCGTGCAATCCCATTCAGAGGCACCATTCAGCACCTTAATTAAATTTCCCAAACTATCGTAGATTTCAATAGTCAATCCCTTCGGATAGAAGGTGAGGTGTTTACCCTGCCCTGCATAAAGCGGGTTCGGTGCCACCATAACATTCCGATGCGCGCTGTTCGCAATATAGTTGAAGGTTCGTCCCTGCCAGATTCGGGTACCCGTTACACCCGCAGCGGATTGCCCACGAATTTTATAGAGATAGATACCCGTCGGCGGAAATCCGTTTGTTCGGAGTGTTCCAAGCCATTTCGTCTCGGTTTCCTGTGTTAAAACGACAGTATAATCGTTGTTATCAGGACTCTCCACTATCAAGTGGGGTGCGGCTTGTAGCGGTCGTGTGCTTTGGACTTCAACCTGCCATTCACCCGTGCCGTGCGGTTGGGTATCAATAAAGAAAGCAGGTGCCGCGCTTGTGGTATCCACGCTTGGAATAATACCGTCCGGCGCAATGCTTGGCGTGCCCATAAGTCCTATCGCATCAACAGGCACAACAGCATAGTAATAATGGAGGTTGTTTGGATCAAAGAACTCGCTACCAACATCAATCCCCTCAAAGATAGTCGGGTCTTCAAACCGAGTTTGCGTCACACCAACACGTCCGACGATGTTTATATCGTCTTCAGGGATGCCATCGCCATTGCTATCGGTAGCGGCGTGCACCTCATCAGGATTCTCAAAAGGTTGAGGGACATCTGTTTCGCGCAGCAGTAGAGAGCGTTTTCTGACGATTACGACTTCCCGAATACCCACCGCGTTTTCAACATCCCACGTTACGACCGGTCCGTTAGTGCCTTGAGAGACCCGCGCGTTTGAAAGTGTTCCAGCCGAGGGGGCACCCGCTGTATAACTAACAGATCCGCCAAAACTGCCACCCGGAATCACGACGCGTTCGACATCAGGGTGCATATTAATTAAGATGAGGGTAATCTCCTGAATGTCTCCCCCGAAATCCTTGAAGGTCATCTGCGCTTCTTGGGAACGTTGATAGGTGAATGCCTCCCGGATGTCAGTCGTCCCATCCCGTTTCCTAACGATAAATTTAGCAGCCCACCCGCGTAAACCGGTGCCGCTGTGCCGCTGCAGTTCACTCTGAATGCGTTGCTGATCATCAAGCGTGAGACGACCGAGATTTATCGGCGCGAGGTCTGCACCATCAATTTTAATTGCGAATTCGGGCATAATACCTGCTGGATGAAAGACGATATACCGGGACGAGAAATGCTCAGGCATGGACTCCGAATCGAAATCGGCATGGACTGGATAACTCGTGTGGACATCGTTGGGATGAATAGCAATCGGCGGAAAGCGATGTGCGTTCTTATAACCTGACATTCCAGTTGCCGTATTGGCGCGGGTATGCGTGAAATAATTCCACACCGTGAAGGTCTTGAATGCCTCTGCGAGCGTGGTGCCGTTGTCTGTAAATACATCATAGAAATTGCCCATCTCGCGATAACTGCCATCGGTAGTGTTTCTGTAAAACTGTCGCACGATATCATATCCGAACCGTTCCGTCATATATAAGGTCCAGATAACAGAGCCGTACTCATGGTCGCCGATGCGACTCTCAAGCGAAATATCGGGAATGAGAAACCAACGACGGAGCTGATGGATGTAATAGTTATAGGCATTAGTTTCGTTCGGTTCATCAGGATCGGGGAGCGTATCGCCATCATCAATGATCCCGCCATCATACGTCATCACCTCTATCCAAGTTGCGGACGCTTCCATGAACCACGTCGGCATATAGGCGTTATATCCGAATTGGACACCGTGCAGGAACTCATGCGTACAAGTCGTTTCAAGATAGCGAATCCCCTCCGCTTTCCCGACGTAATCGTAGATACGAGAGTTGATCATGAAATAGGGCGCAACAGTTAGCACAGTGGATAAGACGCGTCCCTCAAACCAGTCCGCTGTCGTGATACCGAGCGCAGGAAAGGTAAAGAGGTAGACATCGTATTTATGATTGCCACCGTTCTCCGCTGCCCAAAAATCGATGTAGGGAATTTTGAATCCCATTAAATCAATTTGAACGTGATAGGCACGTTCCATCGCATCGGCACAGAGATCAACATAATCGGGAACCCCATTTCGTGGATGAAAATCCTCAAGGGGTGGGGCATGTGGACCGACACGCGTGTAATGGAATCTGAAATGTGGTGTATTGAATTTCTCTGGCAGCTCCACCTCACCGAAGAAACTACCGGGGAGTCCGGGGCGCAGGAAAAGCCCTTTTAGCTGCTGTCGGTGCACAGAGGGCAAGTTTTGCCAATTCTTGGCGAGGGTGACAAAACTATCGGTCGCACATTCTGTGATTTCGCTTGCGGTATACCTCGGTTTGAGATTGGCGAACTGTCGAGCCGTTTGGATTGCACTTTGGAGTTCGGGATCCGGTGGAAACGTGTATGCAACGGATGAGAATACTATAGAGAGCACGATGACAAAAATAAACAACAATTTCATATTTTTCATAGTTATCGGTTTTCAGTTGTCAGTAGTTCGGTTAACAAGAGAGATTTGACGCACATCAAAACCCTCTTTAACTGAATACTGACAATTGCTCAAGCGAAGTGAGTTGGTTTTCCATCAAGACTGGTATGGTTCGTCTCCTTCCAATATGTTTCTACACCTTCGTCACCCTTCTTTTCTGCCCATGCGTTTAGCTGCTCTCTTTCACCGACATAGTCATAAACCGGTACCGCCATTCCACAGGAGGTTTGCACGAGGTCAACATTGAGATCGAAAATCTGCCGTGCCCCCGGCAGTGGTTGGAACAACGGAAAGAGCAGCTGCCATTCAGCATCGTCTTTGTGGACAGCCCTGGCAGTACCATAGAGACGGAGGATCATCGGATTATCTTGAAAAGCGGTAAACATAAGCGTCATTCGCGGATTTTCTTGCACGTGTGCGGCGGTCTCATTCCCGCTCCCTGTTACGTTTAACCAAGCGACGCGGTTTGCATCAAGCACGCGTAAAGAATCCATACCCTTGGGAGACAGGTTGATCCTGCTGTCGGCTGTGGCAGTCGCAACGAAGAAGATTTTTTGGTCCTTGATAAATTGCTGTAGTTTTTGAGGAATCTTCGTGTATAATTTTGACATCTTGTCAACTTCTCCATTTCAAGAAGCGGCCGAATAGGACATGTAATCCACCCAGCCGCTTATAGAAAAAACCTTAATGCATTTTGATAGCACCCCATGTGAGTGCAAGTTTCCCGGCGGGTTCAACGTCAAAGGCGATTTGATAATTTTCCATGACCTCTTTGTCATCTAAGACACGATGATAGACAGCAACATCATCAATCTCGCCCTCGAAGTAAAGAGGCTTAATAAAAGCGTTACGGTCATGTCCAACAGCGACAACAACATGGCTCCGCGTGTCGCGACTGTTTATCTTTCCATCCGCCTCGGCATCGAGTTCACCGTTGATGTAGAGGAACTTTTTCTCGTCCTTGCCAGCAGCAACAAACGTGACATGCGTCCATTCTCCAGCTTTGACAGCCGTCTTAGTTTTGAAAACACCGAACCCATCACCAGCTCTCTGGGTTTGTATTGTGCCGTCCGCCAAAAGTTCCAACCATGAATCACCACCGCCCTGTGGATCATCGTCCCAGATAATAACTTTAGGACCTTCCGGTAGGGCTACGGGATTAATCCACATTGCGTAGGTAAGATCCTGTCCCGTGGTGGCTGGTCCCATGACGACATAATCCTCTTTACCGTTGAAACTGAGCGCATCTCCAACAATGCCCTCTACAATCTTGGGGGCACCTTTAATCTCCCCATCGTTTTCACCGAGGGCATCTTTGGCTACCTTGGCATCGGTATCACCCTTATCAAAAGTCCAGTGCCCTCCCAATCCGTCTTCAATAGATTGTGCGTGTGCTATCTCTGTATACACGGTTGCCAAGACAACAACCGCCGCGCAAAAGAGCGTAAAGTATAGACCGAATTTCATCTGTTCACCTCCTGGGTCTTATAAACCCATGATGTGCAATGTATTCGTCCAATAGAAATAAGATGCTCACTACTTTTATTGCTAACACCGATGTACATTATATCCTGTTTCGCGCTTATATGCAAGGAGAACCCTCCGTTGTAACTGCAAATTTACAGCAACGCTGAGAAAGTCTTGCTATTTGTAGTGCAAACTTTCAGTTTCCGCACTCACAAATACAATTTAACAGATCGTGTTACGCAGATGAGAACCCCGGGACCGCAATTATTGAGAATGAAAAGAGGCGAGGTTAAAAACCTCGCCAGCAAGGAAGAAAGGGTTGATCTCAACAGTAGATTAAGTGGTGGAAGCACTGTTTTTTAGGCGGACATCTCACATTTTTAAATTGCCCTATAACTCTCAGTTTCTTGTCAATTTCACGGGATGAGTCGCGATCGGAAGAGCACTCCTATAAGTTTTTGAGCACTGCCCATGTTGTAGCTAATTTGTCTGAAGGGCTAACCGCTTGTGGTTCAGCACCTTCGATGCCGCTTACATGTTCACCTTCGTAGAGACGGATATGGTCAAGCCAGACATCCACTTTTTCCGCGCCCATGATTATGCCAGCGCGTGAATTTACATCATCCGCCGTCATTTTGAAGGTGATGAAGAATTCCTTCCATGTTTCAGACAGATTAATTGTCTGCCTCGCATATTCATTCCACGGCGCACCTTGATGCAGAATACGCATTACGACAGTTCTCGGTTTTTCGCTTTTCGCCCACAAGTTGTAAGTATAGGTCGTACCTTTCTCCAACGTGAAAGGTTGCTGATAGAATTGGATATGCCATAGCGCGCCCGCTTTGCTAATTTTGACATAGGCAACTTTCTTTCCAACGACCGGTTCCGCCTTTTTGCCCTCGGTTTGGAAAAGCGCAGCCGCATCGGCATGCGTCCAATGGTGCCACCCGTCGAGGTTGAGGTCAAAATCGCCGTTTTTAAGGATACTTTCCGGAGGTTTCTCGGCAGACACGAAGGGTGTGAATCCGAAAAGCTCTATGGATACAAGTAAATAGATACAAATCAAAAATCTCTTAATTATGTTCATCCCCTTCACCGTCATGTTCTCTGTCGCCTTCGCCACCATGTTCACCACCTTCTGCCTCATGTTCACCGCGTTCCTCGCCGCTGCCATGTTCGCCCTCTCCGACTTCAGGATGGGCTGTCCATTTGTCAAAATCCGTGCTTGTTGCGGTCAGCAGAATTTCTCTTTTTTCACCGGGGGCAAGGTCGCCTGGGGTTGTTGGGCCGAGTTCTCTTCCGTTCGACAAGTGAACTTCGACGCGAACCTGCTTCAAGGTTTCATTTGTGGTGTTTTCCACAGTGCCTTTGAAGGCATTGCTTTGCCCATCGTAATTTAAAATCAGTCGGGCTCCGTTGCGAACTTTATCGTATGTATCGGTAAGTGTAAGTTCAACGTTAGATTCTTCATCGCCATCATCAACAGATAATTCTTCCGTTTTTGAACATCCGTTTATACTAACGAACAACACAATGGCACTTGCGACAAGAATGCTGTAAATAGGATTCATGAGTGTACCTCTTTCTGAAAGATAGGGACTGTAAGGTTATTTTTTTAAGCAAGACATTAGGAATTAGCAGATACATTTGTTTATCAAAAAGGGAGCAATTAGAGTATTGCTCCCTTGAAGAAGTATGGTAACAAAAGCCCTGAAGTGCCAGGTTTAATTACCGCCACCTTCAGCACCACCGGCATGCTCACCGCGGCCTTCGCGGGCACCTTCGGGAGTTTCACCGCCGCCTTCGGCACCTTCGCCACCGCCTTCACCGGCATGCTCACCGCCACCTTCAGCACCACCGCCGGAGCTGGGACCGACTTCAGGGTGAGCTACCCACATGTCAAAGGGTTCGTTCACTGCTATCAGTTCAATCGGTATTTTTTGACCGGGGGTAAGGTCAACGGGTGGTGTTGGACCGAGTTCTGGATCCGGTGGATTGGGACCTTGGCTGTTGAATAGGTGAATTTCGACGCGAACTCGCTGTAAAACCGCATTTGTCGTATTTTCAACAGTCCCTTTAAAGGTATTGGTGGCTGCATCATAATCCAGAATGAGACGTGCCCCTTTTCGGGTATGATCATACGTCTCGGCAAGGGTGAGTTGATTTGCCGATTCTTCGTCATCTGCTGGTCCCATGGGCATCATTTCATCTGATACTGCTGGCCCGCTGGGTATTATTTGCCGGTCTGCTCGATCACAACCAATAGCCGTTGCCATCAATACGGCAACCAGTAGAGTGAAGGTTCCAAAATTGCGTTTCATAATTGTACTCCTTTATGATAAAGTTATGAAATGTATGAAAGTTATATGATGTATGAAAGTTATATGATGTATGATGAAATGAATGAAAAAATAATCTATCATCAATTATTGTTTGATAGGTGCTTTTAGGGAAAAGCCGAGTGATATGCTTTTCCCTTGAGATGTTCCGGCGAGGTTCAACGACCTAAAGTGTCATTAACCACCGCCGCCACCTTCGGCACCACCGCCGGCATGCTCGCCGCCTTCACCGGCATGCTCACCGCCACCTTCACCACCGCCGGAGCTGGGACCGACTTCAGGGTGAGCTACCCACATGTCAAAGGGTTCGTTCACTGCTATCAGCTCAACCGGTATTTTTTGACCGGGGGCAAGGTCAACGGGCGGTGTTGGACCGAGTTCTGGATCCGGTGGATTGGGACCTTGGCTATTGAATAGGTGAATTTCGACGCGAACTTGCTGTAAAACCGCATTTGTCGTATTTTCAACAGTCCCTTTAAAGGTATTGGTGGCTTTATCATAATCCAGAATGAGACGTGCCCCTTTTCGGGTATGATCATACGTCTCGGCAAGGGTGAGTTGATTTGCCGATTCTTCGTCACTTCCGCCACCAGCGATTGGATTTGCTGTAACGGGATTTTCTTGATCATTTGAACATCCAGTGATACCGATGATCAGTGCGAAAGCGATCATTGTGAAAATTGCCAAATAGTGTTTCATGGTTGTGCTCCTTTTAATATATTGGTATGAATAATATATCGGTATGAACTAATTTTCCATATTTGCTGGCAAGATTTTGACCCTTGCCAACGGTTCGTTAGGGAACGCTTCAATCACGTGCTAAAACTTAAGATTGCGGTTTTCACGGATTGTCTATATGAATCGTTTAACGAGGACTTCCTAAATTTCGTTTACATCGCTTTTATGAATCGTCTAACGATGACTTTCTAAATTTCGTTTACATCGTTTTCATGAATCGTCTAACGATAACTTCCTAAATTTCGTTTACATCGTTTTCATGAATCGCCTAACGATAACTTCCTAAATTTCGTTTACACCGCTTTTATGAACCGTCCCTTGTGTCAGTTTCACTGAAATATTCTGTAATGTTGCCGACGTATAGGTTTCCTCATACGCCTTCGTTTGATTCAGCGAGTGATATCAGCGTGCGCCGTTGTAGTACGCGCTCTCCAACACATCCGCGAAGGGCAACGCACCGTGCAACAGGAGCACACGATGCGTCCAGAATATCAGTTCGATTAGTAAAATGTGGCGTTAGCGGCTTCTAATGCTAACCTGCTGGAACGCCTCCGCAGGTAAATATCTCCCCAATACATTCTGAATATCTGTTTCTGTGAGTTTCTGCGGTGTGATCAAAACACACTTGTTTTGCGAGTTCTTGCGCCAAGTCGCTTCAAATTCTTTGTAGGTCAATCGGCGTTTGGAGAAATTAGTAGGATTTTGAAGATAAACTTCGCTGAGTTGGTCGTTGTAGTCAGATACTGGCAGGATTTCCTGAGTGCGTCCTTGAAATTGGATCATTACAATGGGGGCCCACCCTTTGGCAACAAATGCCTTCAGGACATCAAACGATCCACCGGAGACGACAGCAGCATTTTGAACTGTCCCACGCGTCCTTGCGAAGAAATCGTTTAGCCCGGATCTGCTTGCAGGTATAGGTTCTTTGAAAGCATTTCTAAGATAAGGCTGTTCCTGCAAACGGACAGTAGCACTTTCAGGTAAACCCGCTTGGTTCTCCTCAGCCTGCATCGCGGGTTCAGGTACCTGGTACTGCCCTTGACGGGACGGCGTGCAATGGATTGCCAAAAGCGCGAAAACAAGCAATGCAACGCAAGCGCGAACGGTTGAATAGGAAGAACCTCTGCGGAATGTCTGATGAATTTCTGATAAAAAAGACAGATAGCGTTTCATGATTTCACCCTTCCTTATATAAACGGTCTGTGTGAGAAATGGCTACCGGCACCATTGAAAGTTTTACACAACTGATGATTTTGAGCAGCCTGTGCGAAATCCTCTGGATCGCGCAGCTTCCTACCACCTTTTAGATATGATAACCTTTGTGAAACGTGAGTTTGAGAATAAACCGTAGTCAACCGTTAACCTGTGAAGCGAATGCCTGTGAAGCGAATGTTTGATATCCGATTCGCACTGCTCCTCGCAACGCATAGCGAGGCAATTGACACACTTATCCAGTTACAATAGGTTAAATCTTATTTTTATTCAAAGAAAAAACAGAAAAGCCTATACCCAACTATAAATTATAAGATACTTTCAGGAAAAAAGCAAATTATATCCATAAAAATCACTAATTTTGCTTGAAAAGACCTTTGGGGCTAAGCGGTTGGTTAGAGAAATGTGGTATTTTCGTTATACCAAAGCGGTTCTCTTTATACAAAAACTTTCAATTATTTATCAAACTCACGTTTGGGAAAAAAGAATTGAAAAAAGGGCAGGTGATGAACCTGCCCTTAGAGAGGTTTCCCGGCAGCGACCTACTTTCCCGCGGGGTCGCCCCCGAAGTATCATCAGCGCTGAAGGGCTTAACTACCGTGTTCGGGATGGGTACGGGTGGGTCCCCTTCGCTATAGCCACCGGAAAGTTTTTTGTATGCTTGAGGCATACGAAGAATATTTGACAATTGTATAGAAGGTGAGGGGCCGGTAGAAGAAAAAAGTTATCAAGCCCTCGGCTTATTAGTACCAGTTAGCTGAACCGCTCACGCGGCGTACACACCTGGCCTATCAACCTTCTTATCTCGAAGGAGCCTTACCAACTTAACGTTGTGGGATATCTTATCTTGAGGGAGGTTTCACGCTTAGATGCATTCAGCGTTTCTCCATTCCGTACATAGCTACCCAGCGGTGCCACTGGCGTGACAACTGGTGCACTAGAGGTACGTCCACCCCGGTCTTCTCATACTAGGGGCAGCATCTCTCAAATATCCTACGCCCATACCAGATAGGGACCGAACTGTCTTACGACGTTCTAAACCCAGCTCGCGTGCCACTTTAATCGGCGGACAGCCGAACCCTTGGGACATGCTTCTGCCCCAGGATGTGACGAGC
>JAJECN010000004.1 GCA_022821965.1 Candidatus Poribacteria bacterium | reverse complement strand
ATAATCTCGTTGAGACGCATCCAGTAGGACTTGGTAGTGTTTCGATGACATTACAGACTCCAAGTTATCAGATTTATTCTGCTGATCCTAACGATAACAGATTTTACTTTAGCCGTCAAACTAAACTTGACATAACACTAGAACGATTCGGATTGATAGTCAACTCCTTGCAGCAGAGGATAGTAATGCTGATGCCCTCCGGGAGGTTGTCAGTACCATCGGTACAAAGGGCGAGTCGGGTGAACAGATTCGGTGCATTGTTGCTGTTTCCATGCTGAACGAGGGCTGGGATGCCAACAATGTGACACAAATTCTCGGTTTGCGTGCGTTTCGGAGCCCGCTGCTATGCGAGCAGATAGTTGGGCGTGGGCTTCGCCGTATAAGTTATGACATCGACAAAGAAACTGGTCTATTTCCGGCGGAGTACGTAGACATATATGGCATTCCCTTTTCGATGATACCGTTCAAAGGAAAGCAGCAAGGGCAGGTACCAGGTCCTCCTAAACCTACCGTTCGTGTTCATGCCTTACATGAGAGGCAGCGTGACCATGAAATAAGATTTCCCAATGTTGAAAGTTATAGTTTTGAGTTGACCCATGATGCCATGACAACCGACGTTAAAAGCATGGAGCAAATTAAGATTGAGGCGGTTGAAGGTGTTACTGTCGGTGCGATTACTTTAGACGAAGGTAGACATGTTCACATTGGTGTACCGATTGAGCATACCCTT
This sequence comes from Candidatus Poribacteria bacterium, assembly GCA_022821965.1. Taxonomy (GTDB): domain Bacteria; phylum Poribacteria; class WGA-4E; order WGA-4E; family WGA-3G; genus WGA-3G. Next base: position 35,506 of record JAJECN010000004.1, on the reverse strand, counting down.
GCGGCGTATTATGATGCTCATCCCCTCCAAACTACCTTGTTTCGCATTGTTTCAGAAATTTTGGAAAAGCTGCCGGGAGACATGTCTCGTAGTCGGTTATTTCCACAGATTTTTTGGCTGGTGGAGAACTATACGCGCACGAAAATTGAATTTTTAAATAGGGATGGAGATCCGAGAGTATTGTGGAACCCGAGATGCAGGGGGCAAGTGGTAGATATATTCGTGAATTCCCTCCAGCCGGATAAAGATGCTGGCGAAGCCCCCTTACTACCGATTATTGACCCAAGCAATCCTGTGGGGAGTTCTAAGGATGTTGATTTTCTCACCACTAAAGATTGCTATGTAACGCAGAAAAGTCATCTTAATTTTGTGGCAGTAGATTCAGGGTGGGAAGGTAGTGCTTCGTACTATTTTGAACGTTCTAATCTTGTTAAAAGTTATGTTCGCAACGATAGGTTAGGGTTTATTATTCGGTATCACTTTGAGAGTGAGGATCGCGACTATTATCCAGATTTTATCGTGCGATTGACAAATGATCTTAACTTGATTCTTGAGATAAAAGGAGAGAAACGGAGGAAAGATCCTGTGAAGTATGAAGCAGCGAAGCGGTGGGTTGATGCTGTGAATCATGCTCGTAAGTATGGCAGGTGGGCCTTTGATGTCTGCGATAACCCATCTCTACTATGGGAAGTACTAGAGAAACATAGTAAAGGAAATCAGAGATAAACATCTACATTTGTAAATTCGTAGTTGAAGATAGAATTAATCAGTAAGAGAACAGTTCTAGTAACGGGTGGGAACCCTGGTTTCAAACCTCGCCAGCAAGAGAGGCTGCGTGAGTCCTGTGTGCTGTACAAGCGCATCCTTTTAACTATGTGTTTTCCTCATTCCGTTCTGCTCACACAGAATATATAAGCAGTGTTCTCTGAAATAACGAAGTTTTTCCCCTAAAGCACATCTAACAATACAAACCTAAACAGGTATCCAAGATTTTTGAATCCATTGGTTCCGAACTGGATATAACGTGCTCATTTGTTGTTAGGGGGAAATGATTGTGAAAAATCTTCTTCTACTATTCTTGCTTTTTATCCCAACTCTGTTACTAACAGTCGGTTGTGGTCGCACTGAAGATGAAACGCAGCAGCAAATGGAAGATTTGGTGGGTACGTGGGAATATGTATCATTTGGGGAGCAACCTGTCCAAGACAGGATTGATGCCTTCTTTGGTGATACCGGTGTGAAGGTTACCCTCACACAAAACAGCCTTGTTTTTGATCAAGACGGTTCGTGGGGACTGGAAATTGGCGGTGAGTTCGTTGGAGATTTAAGCAACTTAATTGAACAGGTCTCTTTGTCTCAGGCGAAGATGAATTTTTCTGAAAAAGGTACCTATTTTGTCTCTGCATCAGCGTTGTCGTTGGTTCCGCAGGATGTCAATGTGAGCGTTAAGCCTCAATATTTCTGGGAGTTAGTTGGTACAACGGAGGAAGATTTCGCGCGAGAGTTCAAAAGTGACATCTTTGGACATATCCATAAATTTAGTTGGGTTATACAGGGAGACACACTTGTTCTTACAGAGGAAGAGAATCAGGAAAAGACAGTTCTCAGAAAAATAGGTAGTCAACCCTGAGTGTGGAAGATTTTAAAACAAACAACGGGCATTATTGCCCGTTGTTTGTTATTTTCAGTCTATTCTAAGAAAATTAATCCTGCTCGTATTCCATGAGAAATCCTCTGAACTCCCGACGGTGTTTCTCCTCATCGGCAAGGAGTTTGATGCAGAGGTCTTGGGTGACGTAGTCTATCCCGTCGCACAAGCGAATAATCTTATTGTATTGTTCAATCGCCATGTTTTCTGCTTCAATAACCCCATGGATCGTTGACACAAGGTCCGTTGAATCTTCTGGTGGTTGAAGCGAGGCTTGTTCAGGTTTAAAGGCAAATGAGCCAGGCACTCGTCCGTCAATTTCCTTAATACGGGCGGCAAGTTCCTGCGCGTGTGAAATTTCTGTTTGAATATCCGTTGCCAACGATTTCTTAATCTCTTCGGCACGGATGCCGTCCAAATCAACAGAGATGGCGAGATAATTAATGGTTGCCTCTAACTCTAACCAATAGGCGCGAGTGAGTTCTTTGATGATTGCCTCGTTTGTTACTTGATTCATGATGTGTCTCCTGTGATTAAAGTGTTGGAATTTCAGTTCTTATGATTGCATCTATCAGTATATCTGATGTTAGAACGAATTTCAAGTTTTTTTCAAAAGTATGGATGCAGCTTCTAAGAAGTATTCAAACTCGGCATCACCCATGGATATCCATCCGGGTGAGACAACACCTCAAACGGGATACCGTAAGTTTCCGATAGCTGATCCAAGGTTAGCACGACTTCAGGCGGACCACACGCGATAGGGATTCCCTCTTTCAACAGTAAGAGTTGGTCGGCATACATTGACGCGAGGTTCAAGTCGTGGATCGCTGTGATAACGGTTTTACCTCCGTCACAGACCGTTTTGCATAGGTTAAGTATCTGCACTTGGTGTCTCGGATCCAGGTGGTTTGTTGGTTCGTCTAACAGAAACAGGTCCGGGGCTTGTGTGAGGATCCGTGCGATGTCAACACGGCTCGCCTCGCCGCCGGACAGGGTCGGATAGAGTCGTTCCGCGAACATGTCGGCTTCAACCTGCCGCAGTGCTTCCTTGGCGATTAAAAGGTCGGTGGTAGTCTCTTTTGTACCGTTGAGGTACGGGTGTCGTCCAAACAGGACAATTTCCAAGGTGGTAAACGGGAAGTTTAGGTCCCGTTTTTGCTGAAGATAGGCGCGAAGGCGTGCCAATTCTTTTGGTTCGTATTTGTGAATGGGTTTGTCGAGGAGACGAATTTCGCCGGTCGTTGGCAACAGTTCCCCGGAAATTAATCGCAAAAGTGTAGATTTCCCCGCACCGTTGGGACCAACAATTCCCCATAACGTTCCTTTCTCAATTGTGACGTTGATGTCCCGCACTAACCAATTCTTGCCAATTCGGTAACCGACCTCTTCCAATTCAATCATTTTTTCAGCCCTCTGTAGCAGTGATTTCCTATAAAAAAACCTCACGTTTGAATTTGAGCAGTAGCCATAGAAAGAATGGACCGCCAATCAAGGCGGTGACGATGCCAACGGGCAATTCAGCGGGGGCAACAACCGTCCGTGAAAATAGATCTGCCGAGACAAGTAGTATAGCACCGCCGACTGCTGAACCGGGGAGGACATACCGATGGTCTGCGCCCCCTAAGAGGCGCAGGAGATGTGGGACAACGAGTCCGACGAAACCAATACCACCTGCTGCTGAAACCGCTGCGCCTACCGTAAGCGCGACACCGAAAACTGCCCATCTTTTCAAAGTTTCTGTTGAAACGCCGAGGTGATAGGCTTCGGACTCTCCCAGACTCATCGCGTTCAGCGCGGCTGCTTGCCGTGACAGGACAAGTAACCCTATCGCTGCGATCGGCAGCGTTACGAAAACAACGTGCCACGTCGCGCCACCGAAGCCGCCGAGCAACCAAAAAGTCAAACTTCGCAGCTGCTCATCGTCAGCAAGGAAGGTCATTAATCCGATCCCGGCTCCAGCGAAACTGTTGAGTGCAATACCAGCCAGCAGTAGCGTCAATGTACGGACTCTTCCTTGTTCCTCCGCGATTTTCCATACACCGATGGTTACGAGTATTCCACATCCGAAGGCAGCGATAGGAAGTCCCCATACGCCTAACGCACCGCCACCGATTAGGACAATCCAGAGTGTCGCACCTAACCCTGCACCTGCTGTGACACCGATTAACCCTGGGTCTGCAAGCGGATTGCGAAAGATGCCTTGCAGCGTCGCACCGGAAATGGCTAACATTGCACCAACAGCAGCGGATAGAATAACGCGTGGAAAACGCACGTGGACAAGGACTGCAAAACCATCTTCTCGGAAAAATAGGATTTCAGGGATACGCCATGGTAGAATCTGATATGCACCTATACCTGCCGCAACACATATAGATATTGGGAGTAGACCGATGAGGGTTAACAGGATCTTGGTTCGCTTTTGCATCTTTCTTAAAACTGATACGAAAAGGGTCATTCGTCTGTTGCAGCGAAATATCCCTCTGTTTCGTAGATGCCTCGGAATAGGTCAAGCGCAGCGCGTCCACAGCGAGGACCGAATCCGGACAAGTATTGTCCATCGAGCGTCACGACGCGTCTGTTTTGTCCAGCAGGCGTGTGTGCTAAGCCGGGCAGTTTGAGCAATCCATCAACCCCACCAATAGATTTCAGACCTGTGGTAAACAGCACATAGACATCCGGTTGCGCAGCGATTACCGCTTCTGCTGTCATCGGTTTATTTCCTTTGATGTTTCCTGCTGCATTTTCGGCACCGACAATATCAAACATTGCTCCGGGTGCGGTATCTGTCCCTAACACCAAAGTCGTTTGTGTGCCTCGCAAATAGAGGAACAGTGCCTTCTGTTTCGGCTGCTCTTTTTGAGAAGCGAGTTTGGTTTCTAACGCCTTGATATCTGCCTCCAAACTCTTTGTCAGTTCCTGCGCTTTTTTCTCGCGTCCGACTGCTTTACCGATAGTTAGCAGCCGTTGTTTGGCTGTCTCAAAACTGCGGGGTTCCTTAAGCAATAAAACGGTTACGCCCGCCATGCGCAGTTGTGGCACAACTTGCGGTGGTCTCACATCGTCACGTCCAATCACGAGTGTTGGATTCAGGGAGAGGATTCCCTCGGCATTGAGTCCATACTGATACCCGACGCTTGGAAGTTTCTCCTTTACGCCTTTCGGATACGTCGATGAGGCATCGCAACCGACCACATTGTCGCCGACACCTAGTGCGAATAGGATTTCGGTAGTACTGCCGTTGAGACTCACAATACGCTCTGATGATGTGATGGCTACGTTTTTGCCCTCTGCATCTATGACCTCAATTGACGCTGCGACGGCAAGGCAGAGTAGGGCACCAAATAGAATGAAAATCGAAACGCTTAATAGCCACGCCTTACACAGGTCTGAACGTAAGATTTGCATTATGTCCTCCTTAATGAGAAGTATTTATTCAGAAATGGTATGAGTCGCTGGGCATGGAACGCGTTTGAGTTAAGGAGATTCATACGTAATGTTCCATACCCAATGCCTCATGAACTCGTTGTTCAGTTGTTCAGTGTAGAGTTCTTTGTTGTACTGACTTTAGAAGTTACGACTGCCGTCCGGTTGGTGGACGTATTCAAATGTAATGAAACCGCTGTCCTTCTTATTTTCGTTATCTTTGTAATACCCGATAAAACGAATCTTGGCGAATGTACCGTCAGCGGCTTTCACGACAAACACTCTGCCCTCCAAAGGAAGAACTTGGTGTAGTGGTGGTCCAGTGTAGATATACCAGCCTTTTTCACTTTGCGGAACGATTGCAAGCGTGTCGTCTGTATCAGAGAGGTATCCGTCCGCGGGTGCTACAGTTACCGCCTCAAATGTTGTTTCAGTGAGCATAACGACACTACCCATCCCTGGTCCGCTGACACCACCGTTGAGTTTGACTTGCGTCCGCTGGAATCCGATGTCCCACGCCTCCGAGTTTTCGGCGTCCGCAACGTCAACGGTGTCCCCGGACGCAAAAGAGAAATATGCCCACGCTTCTCTGTTTGTTGCGTCGATTGTGAAGGTTACCGATTCTAATGCGGGTTCCTCAACGGGTGTTTGTGCATCAGTCTCTGTGACTAATGTCGGCGTTGAATCTTCGGTTTCCTCCGGTTGAAGCAACTGATCGAGATCGTCCTCGTCAACGGGGCCGCATCCGAAACTGGAAAGAACGAGGATGCCGAGTAGAAACACAAGGCAGGTTTTTGCAGTATGCGTTTGCAAGCTGCGCGTTAAAAGCTGGCGGTTCATAAATTTTCTGACTGTTTCCATGATAATTCTCCTATCGGGAAACGGCACAGATGCTGTGCCTGTCTTTCTTCAGGGTTAAAAAAATGTAGGGAAATTGGGTTATTATAGTAGATTCCGTGATTACTTATACACCAACACAAGGGCGAGGTTACAAACCTCGCCAGCGGCAGTGGGGGTTTGTTCCCTGACGGACTGTAAACATATTTTCGGATTCTACTATAATATGAAGTCTCAATGGTTTCCCTACAATTCTGGCTAAACTTTCACATGTGCATCCATGTTTTCCAAATCGATCTCTTCAGTTGTTGGTTTTTCAGCCTTCTGTAAAACATGGAGGGCTTTGATAAAAACTTCGGCGACCTGCTGAAAATCGCAGGTATCCATAGCGATGTCTAAGGTGCGATATTTGAAATGGATATGCCCATCAAGACATTGATAGATAGCACATACCTCGGCTTGCGATAAAAATTCTGCTTTGTATCCCATTTCTAATCTCCTTACGGCACGGCGGAGCGTGCCTATTACTTTAATTTGAGTGCCGCCCACATCGTTGTTAACTTTCCCTTTGCATCAACGCTTGTGGGAACAGATTCAACAAAGGCACGGGTGCCATCGTCTTGCAAAGCATATTCTATGCTGATGTATCCCGAACCCTCTTTGGTTTCGTTGTTCTCGTAATAACCGATAAAGCGGACTTTCGCGTAGTTATACGGGCTTGCAGGCTGTGCCTTTGTGTCAGCGGCGATCCGCAAAACGTAGACTTTCGGGTTCGGCAAGACCCAATGATTCGGCGGTCCAGTGTAGGTGTACCAACCGTCGCCTCGCGCAAAGGTCGCAATTTGCTCAGTGTCTGAAACGTAGTCGTCTTCTGGGGCTTCGAGGATGTCTTCAAAAGAGATGTCCTTCAAAACCAATGCCCCGGTTTTTCCGGGACCGCTGGCACCCCCATTGACGATGACCGCGGTCCGCTTAAAACCGAGGTCCCACGCCATTGAGGATGCCGGATCGGCTATATCAACCGTTTCACCTTTGGTGAGGCTGATATACGCCCAATTCTCACGATCGGTCGCATCAATCGTGAGTGTATGTTGATGAAGTTCAGCAGACGCTGTAAGGACAGCGGTGCTGACGGTGAAAACTAACAGTGAAGTTATGTAAATCATGAGCCGTGTCATGTCTTTCATATCCTTTCTGGTATTAATAGGTTAAAGAGAGACCGCCATAAAATGAGCGGCCCGTGAAGGTATAAAAAGTAGGAATTTTGAAGTCAAAAATATTGTTACATCCAATTGAGGCTTTGAATATTTTGAAAAGTGTCTTTGAAGCACGAATGTTCCAGACCCAATAACTTGGTGCGAGTTCTTCAGGTTCCAATACCTTGTCGCCATCATCATAGAGGCCCCACTGGCTGGCATATCGTCCACGTAAGTCAACCTGAACACCACTATTTGAATGCAGGTACGCCAGTTTGAGTGTGCCGTTGTGTGTGGAACGGTTCAGTAAAGGCAATCCGCTCTCCTTATCTGCACCGCGGAGATAAGCGTATCCAACGGTTGAGGTGAACCCGCCTATTGAACCGATAACGACTTCAATATCAGTCCCTTCTGTGTATGCGCTGCTGATGTTTTGATATTCAAACTTACTTCCACCCGCTGCGCTTTTCCCGATGCGTTCCGCTTCAATCAGATTTTGCAAGTCGTTGCGATACACGTGGATCCTACCGAGCAAACTGTTGAATATCTCATATTCCACTCCGAGATTCCAGTTATGTGAGGATTCGGGTTGAAGGCTCGGATTGCCTAACACTTGGTAGCCGGCTGTCACATTGGTAAAATCGAGATAGAGATTTTTAAAGTCTGGTGCGCGGAACCCTTGCCCATAAGAAAAACGGAAGCGGAAATCGTCAGTCACCCGATACATAGCACTTAACTTTGGGCTGAAGTGTGTGCCGAATTCAGAGTGGTTGTCTAAACGTCCACCAATGACAACCGCAAGCGCGGAGATGGGACGGAATTGGTTCTGTGCAAAGAGAGAATTGGTAAAGATATCGCGCTCTCCACCGGTAATCCGCTGGGATTGAAGATTTTCAAGAACGACATCTCCACCGAGCGTGAGCTGGTGTTTTTCCCAGACCGTCATGTTAAACTGCACTTCACCTTTGACCAAGTCTTGGATGGTGATATTTTGGGAACTGACTGCCGCAGTTTCGCGCTCAATAACTTTTGATTCATCGTCATATCGGGTTGCATAGAGTTTGGCAGTTAGCAAAGTTTCAGGTGTTCTCTGTCTACCATTTCCGAATTCATGTTCTATTCCCAAACTTCCACTGAAGTTTTCAATATCGCCAAACCTATCAAAAACGACGGAACCGCTATCGCTGATACCTTCTTGATTCTGCATGAAATACTGTCCAGAAAACACAAGGTTCGTCGCTGGTGTGAGTTGATACGCTGTCCGTGCAGAGCCCGTCACATTGGCATAACCGTCGATTGTGGTTGTGAGATCGGACGGATCCAAATCGATCGGATCGCGCTGATTCCTACTGAGTGTTAAAAGAGCGTTAAGTTTATTACGTTGCCATTCAAGCGTGCCTCGGCTGTCGAGTGCGTTGTTTTGCTCAAAACTTTGGGAGAGTTGGACGGAAAAGGGCGAAGTCGCTTTGCGGGTGATGATGTTGATAACACCACCGAGTGCATCACTCCCGAAAAGAGAAGCAGTTGCGCCTTTCACGATTTCTATCCGCTCAACGTTTTCGACAGCAAACCGTGCCATGTCGAGTTTACCTGCGATACGTCCAACTTGTGGTTCACCATCCACGAGAATTAGCACGTATTCAGAGTCAAGTCCTTGGAGTTGAACACCGTCGCCGTGTCCATCACGATGGATAATAATGCCTGCTGTATGTTCTAATACCTCTCCAACGTTCTCTGCTCCCGTTGCTTCGATCTCGTCGCGTGTGATGAGGTTTGTAATGACAGGGGTGTCTTCCAAGCGTTGTGGTGTCCTTGTTGCCGTCACCACGACCGGTTCTAATTCCGTGGCACCATCGGTTTCGGCGGTATTGCCGCTGTTCTCTGCTGAACTCAATAGTGCGAATGCAAGCAGTCCTAAAACAAGGTTTAGCATTATATGTAAGCACCATTTTGCGCAGTGTGTTTTGTTTGAAAGCATAATTTTCCTCTTGCGTCCGTTAGAAGGTTCGCCAAACAAAGATAATAGCAAGGGTTAAGGCCCCGAAGATAAGCCCCGCCGCAAGCAACCGTGGTCCGTGTAAACGCGTCCAAAGCAGTATGTCCAAAGTCGCTCCCCATAGTCCAAGCCATGCGTGTGTTCGTCGGAGCCATTTTAGAAACGCACCTCTGCTCCATGAAAGCGGTAGAAAGGAGTATGGCGACCGTCGGCGCTGTTTCTCCATTTTTCTCACCGTTTTTTCAAATGACGCTGTATTTGTCGGACTTGGCATGTTCATCTCCAAATTCTCTTGACAATCGCGGGGCTGATAGCGTATTCTAATTAAGGCAGAGAAGGCATCGGGCACGCGCAAAGCACCCGTAGTACGCAAAACGCTGTCGATTTGTCATCGACGTATGTATAATTCCCCCAGAAACATGGACAGTAGCTAACAATTGGCAGTTGGGAGCATGTCCTGTTTCTTGCGTCGCTTTTTCTGCTCTTATTTTTTTTTAGTGAACTTTAAAAGGACCCCCTGGTGGTTCCTCTTTCAGGTCTGCTCGAGCGGAATCGAGGAACACCTCGTGAAGTTCAAGTTTGTTGGATTGCGTGAATGCCTCTTTCGGCAACGTGCCGGATTGAGCGTGCCCTTTACGGAATTCCTCGGATTCTACCCAGTTTTCAAAATCCTTTCGTGATTCCCAGAGTGTAAAAACGATATACGGATCCCCTTCATTGACGGGACGCAGGACCTGGTTGGAAATAAACCCTGGCATTCCGTCAACAAGACGCGCCCGATTTCGGAACCGCTTCTCAAATTCGTCCTGATATTCAGGGGCGACATAGATTCGGTTCGCAACGGTTATCATGTACTTTCTCCTTATTGAGAATGAAACTCATTATCATATTTATGGTGCGGCGGGGTATCCTGTTCCCCGCCGACCATGTGGAGGAATATGCTATACTTCGGCGGATATGATTTTAGTGCCTTTTGGTAAGCATCTCCTTTTGAATCTCCACCCTTGGAGGAAATGGATATGTTTGAATGCTACCTTCAAAAACGAGAATGAGACTCATTATCAATTTATTGAAAGAGGTATCCAAACTTTTTTATATCAACACGTATATATTATACTACACTTCACAAACCGGTGTCAAATTTTTTTTCATCGGTTTCGCCCACAATTTGATTGTAACATGTTAAAATGTGCGTTGTATTATACAGAATTTCAGTTTTATGGTTAAGAAAAATGGCGAATTTTATTTTTTTTGTCAAATAAGAGGCTCTACAGCCCTAAACGTTTGCGATTTGTTCGACGACTTCTCTTCCAGCTTTAAATAGGTCATGCAAGTGCAAATAGCGAAACAGTGAACTTCTACCGGTTAGATGTAGATTTTCAAACCTCTTGAAGTAGGTAACGAGGCGGGTCACGTTTTCTTCAAAGTCTACTTCAAGCACGGGATATGCGAATGGCAGCTTGTAGGTTTCGTAGTGGATAACTTCTTCTGGCAGCAGTGGTTTAACGCACTGTAACGCTTCCCATACTTCGGTTTGCAGTGCTGCTTCTGACATATTCCACACGGCATCGTCGCTGTAACAAGGCAGCTCCAGCACGACGGCTGTTTGTCCTTTGGGTGCCATCTCAGCACTTCGGTTTTTGGGTTCATATAGGCGCGTAAATGGGAATTCTTCACTCGGAAAATAGAGCGAGGCATTCGACGAAAAAGTATCACGGTTCAAGCAGAAGACGCAAAGCACAAGGTGCCGGTATTTAATTTTGTCCGCAACGGCACAAAGTTCTGGAGGTGCTGCTGGTTCTAACATCCGGACTGAAAGGGTTAGGGGTAGTGTATTAATCACAGTAGCAACTGGAATTTCAACGTCGTCGTTTAGGACGATTCGCTCAATTTTTTCGTTCTTATGAATTAAGCGGTTGACTCGGTGCTTCAGTTTAATGTGTTTGTCACCGATGAATTCGCACACTTTGTCGCTAATCATGCCGATACCGTGTCTCGGATAAAAAAACGATCCATCTAAGTGTTTGGGGTTTTGAGGGGTCCCTAACACAGTTGAACGGAGAAAACTCCGTAGATCCAGTCCTTTGAGTCGGTTCCCTGTAATGGCAGTAGAAAGATTGCATGGTGGCTGTCCCCACAATTTTTCGGAATAGTTTAGTAGAAATCGTTCTGCCAACGTTTTTCCGTACTGATTGATAGCAAACTCCTCGAAATTCTCTACCTGTTTTTTCGGGCTACTATATAGGTTTTCCCACGCGATTTTCAATAAGGTTTTCGTCTCCAGTTTTTCGACCAAGTCGCTCAGCAAAAGCGGAAACCGGTAAAATTTCCCTTCAAAAAAGATCTCACTCGGTGCTTCTACTTGTAACAAATCGTTGCCGAGGAGATTTTTTACCTCTTCAGTGACCTGTGGATCTTTGTCGTGGAAACGGTGCGCACCAGTGTCGAATCGGAAATCACCGCTTTGCGAAACACAAGGTCTACAGTCCGCGCCCTTAATTTTGAGTGTGCGGCAATTTCCACCAGCGTGTTCGCCTGCTTCAAAAATGGTGAAATTGAGACTGTGTTTCTTGGCGTAGTATCCGGTTGTCAGTCCAGCGGGACCACCGCCAAGGATATGCAGATCCGTGGTTTTCATCGTGTTTTGTGCCTCAACAATCCTCAGTACTCATATAAGGGCAATTCGGGCCACATCCGGTTCACGTACGGGTTATGATAGAAGGTCTTTTCTACTTTGGGCTTCCGATTTGGCAGCGGACTTCCGATGACAATCAATCCGGTTTCCAATTCATCGAGTTGGGCGAGATCGGCTTCGCTTTTGATTGGTATATAGGTCGCTTCCACCGCTTGGGAAGCCAAGTAGTACTTAATCAACGGCACGGATACAATATACGGTTTATCGCCCTGTTCGTGTTGTTTGTCACGGAGGTATTCGTGTATCTGGGCAATCGCTGTCGGTTTTGTGTGTTGGACGACCATATTTAGCGAGACATAACTGTAGCAGAAGAAAAAGGTGATAACAGCACCCCAAGCAAGTGATTGACTCAGTCTGTTATTGAGCGGCGTTCCTACGATTCTGTTACAGGCGAACGCAATGCCCACTGCGAAAAAAGGTAGCAGCGGTAAAACGTGTCGGCTTTTATAGATGACGTTCTGCCCTAAGAATATCCATACAAGATAGACAGCACAACCCATAAAGATAGGGTTCAGAAATAGGGAATCATCTCCGAAAAGTTTTTCTGTTGTCCATTTCTTTAGTGTGCGCCAGTTGGAAACCACAAGAACCGCGATTATAATTGTCGTACAGACAGTTATAAGATGACGACCGCTCCAATAAAGCCCAAAACCGTCTGCCCACACGCTCTCAAAAAGTTTCGTCAGACGGAGCCACAATTCGGAGTTCGTGGAAACAGTGCCACCGAAATCAGAAAAATGTCCGTGGCTTTGTGTCTGTGCGGCGGTTATCAACGCGTTCCAGCCTGTTATCCAGAGCAGTGGAATGAGCCAAATGAGAATCCCGATAGCTCCTGCTATGATGCATTTGAGTCGTCCAGGGTGCTTTAACCGAATTAACAATGCAGGCACCAATAGTGGAAAATATGAGAGTCGAATTCCAATCAGAATACCAGCGAGGAGGAACCCGACAATATTGCGGAAATCCCCCTTATCTTTCATTGATCCTGTTGTAAAGTAAAGGCTTGCTAACAGGCACGCAACGCCCATTGCATCCGGCATATAGCGATTGCTCATCAGCCAGAGTAGAGGATTCATAAATACCACAAAGATGGCAATTTTCCCCAACAGTGTGGTGTTTTGGATCTTTGTAAGTTTTAGTGTAAAGTAGATTGTGAAAAAGGTTGAGAGACCACCAATGAGTGAAAATGCGAACGCGTAACGGTGAATGACTGCATAAAGGAGTTTGGCGATATAACAGAAAACAGGATACGCTGGGAAATGGGGTTGCAACTTGGCAACATCGTAGTCTACCATACTCAGCGCGAAGCGGAGACTGTCTAAATCTTCAATGTAATAGATAGTGCTCAGCAGTCGAGAACCTATGCAGCTGATGAATACAAGACTCCAGACTCTGAATTCCGTCGTCATTTATTTGGGCGATTTGATAGGCGCGCTTTATCAGCGCGCCGATTGTTTTCCGGTAGAAACCCTTTATGAGTGGACTACCGGTGGAAAGGCATCTTGCAGATTCAAGCCCCACCTACATTGATGCCTACCGGTCCTACCAGTTGTCCATATTGGTGTTAGAGAATCCATAAGCCGCTTGCATGACGTCCTTGGCTCGCTTGTAGTTGGCGACTTGTGTATTATAGGCGTTGCTACCTGGTTTCTCATATATCGGTGCTTTTCCCATAATACCATGCAATTCCGCAAGTTGTCCATCAGTAATCAACCGAAAAGGATTGTACTGCAACGCGACGGTGTATCCCTTCATCTCTGCCCAATGTTTGTTTAAGTTGGCAATGTTTTCATCTGCTGTGCCTAACTTCGACATATCACTGAGTGTGTCGTTGATGTAGTGTACCACAGTTGCTGCGATAACCTTCTCCATGCCGTTTGCGGCGGCTTGGCGGTGTGCACTGATTTCCGCGACCGTGCCTTGGTTCGTTATTGCTGTTCTACCAGCGAGGAAGGCGTTGAAAATCTCTTGTGTAAAATCAACACCTGATCCGCCTTTATCCCGCTTACCAGCGTTTCTGGAAAGCCCGAAGTTATATTCCGATTTGAAGTCGATGCTTCCATCACCGTTAGAATCGAACGTGAAATCATCGACCTTTCCGGCGAGCTGTTCATCGGTGTATCGGGAATAGTCGCGAGCGGCACCGAAGTAACCGAAGGCTTCGTCCCATGCGTGTTCCATTGAGGTATACGGGTCAGTCCCATCTCGTGCCTCACTATTGTCGCGTTCAAGCAGCCCGCCGAGATAAACGCCAGTCGCTTGGTAGTAAGGAACCGCGCCGATGAGTACCTTATTAATCATCTGCGACATGTCAACACCGTCATCAGTGGTATAAGCCATCGGGGTGCCGAGTTTATCAGAGTCTTGCGAGTTTTCCGCAATACCCTTGAACCATTCGCGTACCAAATCGTCCGCGGTTTGGTTGTAACCGATGACCAGTTCATCTGAAATTTTGCCGACCAGATTTTTTCCTGTCGAAAGTGCTGAATAGTGGCTTTCGCTTGCAGAGAGTGCGCCTGTAGTTGTCAACGTCTTTAGGTTAAGCGCATCGTCATATTCATAAAATTTGAGCAGATCCGACACGGCAATAGGACGTGCGCCATCTTTTCCGACACTGTCAGTGGTTGATTTCAGGTCTTGCAACAGCAGATTACGTACAACCTGCCCTGAGTAAGACACACTGCTTTCGCCTTCCATAAAGCGACTGTCAAAGACGTACGCTTGTGGAACTGCGATTGTGGCAGTACCTTCTTCTAATTCCTCAGCATCGTCCTCTTCGTCGCTGCCGCAAGCAGCGAGAAATAGACTCGCAATGGTTAGCAACACAGCTAACCATTGTAATTTTTTTGTCAGGGAAATCATGTTTTCTCCTTTAGCGTTAAAATTGATAATGAATCTCATTATCTTTGGAATTGTTCGTTGTTGCTGGGCGCGCCTTGATGAAGATGAGGTTTCAAGAATGATAGGTATCTTATAATATACTCTCTTCAGTATACGCCCAAACTATAAACCTTGCTTGATACCAAAAAGTATCTGTCGCCTCGGTCCAATCAGGATGCCCGAGCTCAGGTTGGCTTCGGGTTGGCCCGCGTTTGAATGCAGCCGCGACCCGATGTATACGTTATCGAAAATGTTTTTGGCAGTGAAAAATATCTGCCACTGTTTGGTTAGTCTATAATCTATACTTGCATTGAAAATTGCGTAGCTCGGAATAGGTCCGGTATCTCCACGGTTGAGCGTCTGTTGTAGATTTTCAAAGTCGGTAAAGACTTCGTCCACAAACCGCATATCTGCGCGCATGCGGATGACATCTCCGATCCGTTTTGACAATCCGACTGTAAAGGTGTGGCGTGGGGCGTAGGGCAATTCGTTGCCGTTTAGTTCGACATCCACGTTACCAGCAATAGTGGCGGACTTCACGATACCGTCAACGATCTTTGTCTGAAGGTATGTATACGAGAAATTGAAGTCGGGCAGTATTGACACAAATTCTGATATGCCCAATGTCAATGCGGTTTCTAATCCTGACAGGTCAACCTTACCTAAGTTCTTGAAAGCCGTGCCGCGTCCAGCCGCGACTAAATCTTCGACCTTAATCAAAAATCCAGCGGTTTCTACGACGACCCCTGGTACCCATGAGCGGAATCCTACTTCCATATTCCAACTTTTCTCAGGTTTAAGATCCAGCCCACCCGTATCGATGTCCTGACCGAAGTTCGTAATTTTCAGCGCGCCACTGGAGGGTGCTGTGTACCCTCGATGAATGCCACCGAAAAGGTTGAATTGCCCGAACTCGTAGTTCGCACCGATTCCTGGCAACAGCACCGACGAGACCTTGTCCGCGAGCACCGAGCCGTGTAACCTATCGACGCGATCCTGCTTAAGCACCTCAAAACGTAAGCCCGGTATAACAGTCAACCTTTCAAAATTTATCTGCTCTTTGGCGTAAAGTGCCAAGGCGATCGTCTCATAATGATGACTCTGCCCTACAATTTTCACTGGGTCTGTTTCAGAACCGGGAGTGCCAATGTAGTAGATACCGTCACGAGCATCCGGCGCGTTCCCAGTTTTCTTGTCGTCGATAAAGCGTTCCCAGTGTACTCTACCTCCGATTTCAGCGCGACCTAAATTTCCAGCAATGCCGTGGTTGAGGGTATAGTTCTGCTCAACGCCACCGACGTAGAAGGTGCGGAGGATACCGAAATTGCTTTTCCGATTGCCGGTTCTGACGAGATCACCCGTTTGGAAATATGGCACCGCTACCAAGTTTCCAGTTTCAAGAGCCGTGGGACGCACGAAAATATCGTCCTCACGCCACCACCGCCGATCGAACACGCTTGTATACAGCGTCGTATTACTGACGAGATTTGTCGAAATTTTGTTGGTATAGATGAGATCGAGTGATGTCCGCAGGATCTTGAAATTGTCGTCCTCTTTCGGATTAAAATTCGGGTCTGTTTGGAAGGAGTATTCTGTCAAGCCCGTATATGTGGCGTTTAAGTTTTCAAAATTACCGTTGAGTTTGAGATAGAGTGTCTTTTCCTCGCTCAATTGGAAAAGTGTTTTTACTGTCCCATTTGCCTGATCAAATGTATTATTTTCTCTGAAGCCGTTTCCGTGTTTATAGAGAAGTTGAACATCCGACACGACTTTTTCTGGATTGCCGATACCCTTCCACTCCGAAAATGCGCTGTAGTACCCGTTGTTACCTGCCGTTAACTGATTCGAGAAACCCTTTGTTCCATCCGGTTTTCGTGTCGTGTAGTTGATAACACCCCCCATTGTCTGTGGTCCGTATCGGAGTGCTGCACTGCTTTTAATCACCTCGACTGCATCGATTCGGTCTGCCGGTGGATTGTAGTAAGCATTCGGGTAGATGTAAAGGGCGGGTTGTATCGGGACACCATCTTCCAATATAAGGACGCGAGCACTTCGGCGAGGGTTTAGACCTCGGATGCCGATGCTCAAGCGAGAGTTGCCGAAGCCATCATCAGCGTAACCGTTAATACCCGGTATGAGTTCAAGTAATTCCTGTGTTCCAACGGGTTTAATGAGGTCAACGGTTTCTGGTTCCAACATGCTCATTGTTCCGGGAAGTTTTCTGTGCTTACGCGACGATTCGCCAATGATTTCTATCGGGGCAAGTTGGAAAGTTTGGCTGGACAATGAAATTTCCAACTTGTGTGTTGAATCGGGTTTAATCGCGAGCGTCTCCGTGTGTCGATTATAACCGGTTGCACTGACCTGAATCTGTTTTTCGCCTTGAATATCCTGAGTGAGGCGGAAACTGCCATCTTTGTCTGTCGTTGTTTCTGCTAAGAGCTGTCCATCCGATTCAATTCTAACAATTGCGCCCCAAATTGGTTGCCCTGTTTCCTTATCAATTGTTCTACCACTAATTTCAGTTGAACCCAGGCAATAGTGTGGCATGCTCAATAGAAGAATGAGAATGGTTGCAATAACTGCTGTCTTCGTAAAGGTTTTTGGAAACCCGCTGGTTGTTCCGAAAGGTAAATGCATCGATTCTGTTTCCTATGCTTTCAAAAGAGTTTTGGATTCGTAATTGGGACGCGATTGTTACTGATTTTATTTTTCTGTTCATCTTTAACCGTGTTTTCCGTGTTCCCGGTTCCACTCACTGGTAAATTTGTGTTGCCGTAACTGCCGCCCTCTTCAGCAACTTCGGATTGTGGGGCGAGTATGGGATCGCTTTCACAACCGAGCAAAGCGAAACTGGTTGCTATGACGAATACTAACAGCAAACTCCTGAGTATGATAGAGGTTAGGTTCATCTTTTAGATCCTTAATCTGATACTGTTATGTTGAAATTGAGACTCATTCTCGTTTTGTGTTAGCACCAACGGATGTTGGTGCGAAAATGCCCTTTTTACAAAGACTCTAAAAACACAATGAGTGCATCACGTTCTGCTTTTGACATCTGCTCAACGGCTTGCCGCGATGCTTCCGCCTCCCCGCCGTGCCAGAGAATCGCTTCCATCAAGTCGCGTGCTCTGCCATCATGGAGGAAGTTGGTATGACCGTTCACCCTTTTCACTAAACCGATACCCCACAAGGGTGGCGTCCGCCATTCGCGACCGTTGGCGTGAAAATCCGGACGATTATCCGCTAATTCCGGTCCCATGTCGTGTAGCAACAGATCCGTGTAAGGGTGAATTGTCTGATTGCTGACTGACGGAACACCGGCTAAAACACCCGTTCTTAACGTTGGAATGTGACAACTCGCACACTGCGCTTCGGCGAAAAGTTGCTCACCTTGTTTAACTTGTGGATCGTCTATATTGCGTCGCGCTGGGACTGCTAATGTCTGAACATAGAACGTCACGACGTCCAAAATCTCGTCGCTAACCTCCGGCATCGCACTGTGTTCAGTGAGTTGCGATTGGCCTGCAGAGTTTTCTGTTCGGAACAGTGAGGTCGTTATGCCCATATCGTCATTATATGCTGCTGCCACCTGCTGAAGAAGTGTCGGTTGATTCGCTTTCCACCCGAAACGTCCCAAGGTGTAACGCTGCGCAACAACATCCCAGACGTAATTCGGTTTCCCCGATATACCGTCTCCATCAGCATCGGCTTCGTCTGCGTAGGCAAGAATGACATCTTCAGGAATCGCTTCCAGCAAACCGAGTCCAAAGACGGCGGGTGCGACCCGTGGCGATACTTCGACATCTTCTGGTAGCGGCTGATAGGTTTCTGTAACAGTATAGTTCGGATAACGCAGATGCACACGCGTTCCATCTGCTGTGGTCAATGTCTGCTCGGTATAGTCAATCTTAACTTTGCCTTCTGGGTCTGCGTCCACAATCGCACGATTGTTAAGTTGTGTCCCAAAGCCAGGCACCGGAATCGGTGGCTTTCCATCTATTGAATCTTCTGTTTTCGGCAGACTGAGTCTGAAGAGCAGTGACACGAGTCCTTCGTCAGAATCTGGAGGTCGCCCACGACCATCACGAGAATGGCAGTTGATACACGAGACATTGTTGTAGATGGGACCCAATCCTGGATTTACCACCGCAGGGGCAGTCACGAAAACGGCTTCAAATTCAACGTCACCTTCGAGGTGCTTTTCAAATGCTGCAGGGGAGAGATTGGGAGCGGGGATTGAGAATGCGTGGCTTGACGCATCGAAAACAGTCGTCTCACCACCGGAAAATTCGCTTGTGGCAAATACCGGTGTTGATTCTACTGTCACAGGCGATTCGGAATCACATGCACTCAGTAGAATTGACACTAAGCAGGTTAGAGACAGTAAACTGTGAAAATATTTCATTTCTTCGTTATTGACATCACAACAAGGCTATATAATGTATAATAAGGGAACAGCACGGTGCCTGTGCTGTTCCCTGCAAAAACGAAATAGCCCTTTCGCGTTTACATATTTCGGAATTAAGTGTTTACGGCACGGCGGAGCGTGCCTACTACTTTAATTAAACTCACTCGACTGAACCAGTGTGAGTATATCTTGTTCGAGGGTTTGTTGTACCTTACTAACGGCATCAATCGCGGCTTGGACAGCACCACGGTTCGCTGTAATCGAATCGCGGAACGGATCTGGAATTGCGCCGATAGCGTCAATCGCTGCCTGCACCTCTTGCTGGAAACGAGCATCTAAATCAGGGTCGTGGCTGTTCACGAATTCGTTGAGCCCCTGTCCATCCGTCATAAATTTCCCCATATAGACGTTCTGAATTCCACGGATATTGTCTTGGAAATCTGAGATGGAGTTGAAACTGAACTGCGATTCAACAAGGGTTGTATCGGATTCGTTGTAAGGGTCAGATATTTTGCCGTTCGCGACTTCATCAGCGATGACAATCATACCGTTGACCATTTCTTGAACGGCGGAGCTCTGCGACGGATAGATAACACTACCTGTGCCAGCTTGTGCAACTGCGCTGCTGAAGTTTTCGCCTTCAGGTGCCCACGCCAACCGTAGTTGAGAAGTACTCGTTTTGAGATTCTCAGTCGTTGAAACGAGGTACTCCAGTTCCCGATCGGTTATATCTGATGCCTTGCGTTGATTTCCATCGCGGAACAGCAGAAATTCAATTGTGTGAAATCCTTTCTGCGTATCTTCTAAACCGCTGACGAAGTCAACAGTTAAATCATCACCGCTATCGAGAACAGATTGTAGGTTAACGTGATCAACGGGCCAACTATCTAACGCTGGATCAAGCCCTTGCGTATCGACGGGACCGAACAGGAACGATTCGCTCTGTTCCCACGGTGTTCGCGTTGCTTTCCACGCCTGTTGCGCTTTTTCCAGATTTCCTTGTGAGGTATCCGCTGCCAATGCCTTGACGGCGGACAAGAGTTCACCTGCTTTGTTATCCAAATCAGTGTATGTTGCTAATACAACGGTATTAGCGAAATTGTTGAGCATTGTACTTGCATCAAAAACTTCACCGTGGTCGTGGTCGTCATGCTCATCTGTTTCATCGTCACTCCCACACCCGACAACAAAAGTGGATGCGAGTAGTAAACAACACAGTCCTATAGCAAATTTTGACTTGCAAGCTGCGTCAAAAAGCGTCCAAACTTTATAGAGTTTCATAGAAACCTCCTAATATTGAAAACCCAAGCCGAGCGCGAAGGTATTTTCCTTATTTTTATCCGTTGTTGCCAATCGTCGCAGTGAATAATGGCTCTTAAAAACCAACTGTGGATGGACGTGGTAGTTGATACCGAAAGTCCATGTCCGTCTTTCCCACCGCGGGTTGTCAAAGATAATCCCTTCAACGCTCGCCATCGTATCGTAATAATCGTAACGCGCGAAGACATCTAAGACCATGCCCGGGGGCGTATCCTTCAAGTCTTGATGTTCCGCTTTGTTATTTGGTTGTCTAAAAAATGATAGAATATCGTAACCTGCCTCAATGTACCAACCCAGGGCTGAACTCCCTATTGGTGTTCGCTTTACATTGAGATTATTGGAGAGCGTCCGATTGACTTTAGACAGCCGATCCGCATTTTCGAGTGCCCCCCAAAGGAATAACCCACGGATCTTTACAGCATTTACCTCATAAAATCCGTGAAGGCTGATAATACCAACGTGTGCATCGAAATCCACATCGGGTTTTGGTCGGTTCGCCGCGGTGTCTCCATAGTAGCCAGAGATACCGACAGTCGCATTTTCATTAAACGCGTAATCGAGTCGTCCAACGAACGCCGGTGCTTCAGCATTTACAGTTTCAAATCGCAGTTGGTGTCCACGAACTATCCAGTGCCGGGAACTAAAGCCGGTTGAATCTAATCCGTTGACAATCTGCGCTTGATAGTTCAGTGAACCGAGTGAACCGAAAAGTTCAATACCGGTTTCGTGCCAGATCGTCGGAATGAGGTGTGTTTCCGCTTCGGGGCGGGTTGTGGTGAAGTAGTGTTGCGGTCGATGCCGTTTCGCTACGAGACCTACCGGGACGATGATATGTCCAACGCGGAAGTTTAGGGATGGCTGGAAGGAGAAGACGACGGCAAGTTTTTCGACGATCACTTCGCCGCCTTTTTCAATCTCTGTTTCAAATTCCCCGAACTCTTCAAATTTGTCAAATTCCATCGTGCTGCCGGTACCGCCGTGTTCAAATTCCAGTTCTGATTCGAGTCGGATGGTATCGTTGATACGATATTTTGGGGCGATGACGAAACGTTCCACATCAATGGCAGCACGCCTACCCGGGTCGAGCTCCCAATCGAAGTGGGAGTAGTTAATCACGCCATATCCAGAAACCGAGAATGGATTTGATTCCGCAATAGCACCGGTACTTAGTAAAATACACATTCCCCAAACTAAGGGGAAAACCAATTGTTTCTTCATAAATATATTTTGTGATATGATACTGAGACTCATTATCATATTTGGTGATGTTTAGTCTAATTTTTTGATTTTATGTTAGAGATCGCATCTCTGAAAATTGATAACGAATCTCATTATCTGTTAATTATACCCACAATTCTCGCGAATGTCAAAAAAATGACAATCAATTCTATGGAGACCGCAAGAATTGTATTAATTATACCCACTATTTTCGTGAATGTCAAAAAAATCTGCAAAAAATATCGAAGTTTCTAAGTAACGTGAGTTCAGTAAAAGATTTCTACCTGTACTGTAACGTGAACTGTGAATTTGCACACGACCCAAACTAAAAGTTTGTACTACAATTGAGGGCTTCACGCTGTCCAACGTAACCTTTGACACACACACAATGCTCAAACCTAGCTCACGTTAAAGACTGCCTCCATATTTAGGGGGCAGCGGCAATATTTCCAAATGCTGCAGCAACCAACGTCAAATCCAGTATATTCACGAGGCCATCCGCGTTGACATCCGCATCGTTTTCCCCGCTTTTACCGAAGTTGGATGCAACCAAAGTTAGGTCAAGGATGTTAACAACACCATCCTTGTTGACATCTTCAGCAGGTTTCGCAGGTGCAGCAGGGTGTAGCTCCCACAATAACATCGTGCTATCCAACGCGATACTTGCGAGGGTGTTGCCATCGGGACTAAACGCTATGCCAATAACCGGCCCCGTATGTGCTGTGAGGGTGTGTATTTCGTTGCCGGTTGCAATGTCCCACAGACGGAGTGTGTTGTCCCTACTACCACTTGCAAGGGTCTTACTATCTGGACTAAACGCTATGCTAACGACCGCATCCGTATGCGCCGTAAGGGTTTGTATTTCATTGCTTGTTGCAACGTCCCACAAACGAACAGTGCGGTCCGAACCACCACTGGTGAGGGTCTTACTATCTGGACTAAACGCTATGCTACTGACCCAACCTACATGTCCTTTAAGGGTTCGTATCTCGCTGTCAGTCGCAATGTCCCAGAGACGGATGACCCCGTCTCTATTACCACTTGCGAGGGTTTTGCCATCGGGACTAAACGCAACGGTAATGGCTCCGGTATGCGCTGTGAGCGTTCGTATCTTGCTGTTAGTTGCAGTATCCCACAGATGGACAGTACCGTCCGAACCACCACTGGTAAGAGTGTTGCTATCCGGACTAAATGCTATGCTAATGACCGCATCGGTATGCCCTGTGAGTAGGTTAAGTTCTTGACCTGTCTGCGCGTCGTAAAGCCAAATTTCAGTACCACTCGCTACCGCGAGGTACTTGCCATCGGGAGAATACGCGATTTCGCTTATTATACCTTTGTCAAGGCGCGCTTTGGCACCTTCCGGTAAATCCGATTGTGTGAAATCTTGGGCAAAGGTGTTTGTTGTCAACGCAAATATGGCAACCCAAATTAATGAAATGGAAAATCTGTTTCTCATAAATTTCTCCTTAATGAATAGATAGTTCACACATCCACTAAAATCGATCGGACCACCAAACGTGCGGATAACTGAGTGGGAAGAGGGTGTCCAGTACCGGAATAATTCCCACGTTTACCCAAACATCGGGTTCAATGGCAAGATCTTTGATGCCTCGCCGTCCCATCATTAGTTGGATGAGTTTGTCCTGCGGTATCTCAAGATGGAAGCCGTTCTCACAATTGTTGGTATGTGCGACGCTGCCTTGATCAATTTCCAAGCAATCCTGTCCAATATCTGTCGAGATGAGAATTTTCCCACTCCATTGGGAGAGTTCAGTCTCGCGTTGTAGGCGTCTTTCCAACTCACCCGTAATCTTTTTTAGAGTGCTCGACTGGTTTATAATCCGCATCATGCCCATGTGATCCTTCGGGGTATAGGTATTCGTCCAGCAGCCATAGCGTCGACAGAAGATAGCGAATGGGTGGTCTGCGGGTATCGCACACCTAATCCGATCCGCGCTGATGTACTCCACACCGTGGGCGAGAAAGTGGGCAATTGTCTCAAAAATCGTTCTGTCCTGAAACCCGATATCAACAAGGGTACAGTTTCGCGCAATCATGTCTTTTTTAGCATTATCCCCATCGCAGACGAAATAGCCGATCACTTCATCGGTTTCGTTGAGGACGACATAAGGATCGGGAAGGATTCCACCCCTCCGCGTGAATTCTTTCCAACCGATTCCTGTTCTCAAGGGTGTCCCTGTCCGTTCAGCGTTATTTGCTGAATAGAGATCGACGATTTTCGGTGCGTCCTCTGTCTGAAACTTTCGGACTTGATATGTGGGGGCAGCCGTTGGCACATCTTTGGTATCAAATTCCACATAAGTTTCAGGTATCGCTGTTGCATAGCCAAATTTATGATAGAAGTTTGGAATACCGAAGAGCATAGAGACATCGTATCCATTCTCGTTCATGAACGCCATGGTGGCTTCCATGACGCGTCGAGAGTATCCTTTGTTGCGATGCCCCTCCGTTGTATTGACCCCTTCAATGCCTCCCATCTTGAGTTGTGCAAACCCGAATCGCATTTGGTATTCACGAAGCCCGAGCCCGCTCAACTGTTTATCGTCTTCGGTTCGAAGCATGATCCACGTGACACTTAAAGCCGGTCGCGGGTTTCGGTCCGCGTCATTCGTAGCATCATAAATTTTTATTTTCATTGAAACACCTCTATTGCTGTTGGGTTCGTTCCTCAACCTATTGGAATGTCACAAGTTTCTTTCAAGTCCGAGAAGACTCAGTACGCGCTCCACGTGCTCAATGGCAGACACCCGCCGAATGATCAATCCTCAGATGTCGTTCGCTTGGTCTGCCAGCCAGGCGGATTTAATGGTCCGCCATTCCTCGTCGGTCATTGTGCGTCGCCAATACGGAGAGATTGATGCCTTTTTTCTGTCGATCCCGCGTTCGGACAATAGGTGCTTGCGCACCGCTCGTACCTCGCCTGCCTCCCCGTGGACGAACACATCCACCGGTCCTGGCGCAAAGTCCATGCCAGCAACGGCATCGGGTAGCAGCGTCACAGGGTTCTCGGTGCTGCGTCGATGCAAATAGGTGATGTTGGCATCGCCAGGCGTAGTGAGTACCAGTTCGTGATCAGGACCGTCAACTACCACCAACACCACCGCGCGAGCTCCTGGGGTGAGTGCGTCCAGTGATGCGCCAATGGCAGGCAACGCGCTCTCGTCACCTGCCATGAGGTGCCACGCTGCATCGGGGTCAGGCGCGTATGCGCCGCTCGGTCCCCTGAATTGGAGGCAGTCACCCGGCTGGGCGCGTTGCGCCCAGGGGCCTGCGTAGCCGTGGTCGCCGTGGGCGACGAAGTCGATGGTGAGTTCCCGCCGGTCTTGGTCCCAGGCGCACCGTGTAATGGCGCCCCCGGGGTCGCTGGTCGCTGTCGAGTGCTTCAAAGTCAGCCAGATCAAATGGGGCTGTGTAGGGTTCCCCGCCCGGAAAGAACTGGGCGTGGATGTACTGATCCGAATAGGGGGTGGAAATGAATCCGTCCAAGTCGCCGCCGCCTAACACGACGCGCACCATTGACGGGGTCAGGCGTTGGGTGCTTTGTACTTCTCCATACATGGGTCTACCTCCGTTTTTCAGTCGTTAAATTTTCTCTAATACCATTTCTAAAAGTTTATATCGCATTAGCCTCACCTGAGTGCACAGACTAACAGTCTATGCTACAAGGGAACACAAACTAAAAGTTTATGCTACAATTTCAATCAGAAATGGTATAAGTTGGATGATTACATGCCGAACCAATATCGGCATTTCACCAGAAAGATGTTCTCCCCTTCATGGGTGAAACTGCTTCCTAAACTCTGCAATGGACGAAACTCAAAGTCAGTTCCCGTGATGGATGTCACGTCAGTTTCCCGTGATTGTGTCCAAACCAAAAACAGTGTGCTTCCAGGCTGGAACTCCCAGCGAAGGACAGCGTTGCCTCGCAAAGAGCGCCAGTGGAAGTCGCGATTTCCTTCCAAGGGATACGGTTTGAACTGATAGGTCTTCGGTGCCATGAGCTCCTTGAAGTTTGTATATTCGCCGACCGTCAAGAAGGGTTGCAGGAAGAGCTGTAGACTCAGTGTCGGTGTAAAACTGATGTCGGCGCGCGTGGTAAGGTCAAGCGTTTGACTTTCTAACTCTCCATAGACATAGTGTTTTTTGATCTGTCCGTTGACGTTATCTTCCACGAGATCCACCCATTGTGCATCCCGCACGCCGTAGGTATAATTCGGACCTATGGTAAATTCAATATTGGGTGCGAGGCGAATGCGGATGTGGAGATCCACGTTGGAGCCATAACTCTGTCTATTCGGCTCCCAATAATAGATAGAAGTTCTCCACCAACGCGGGTTCAATTGGAGTTGAACCCTTCTGCGACTATCCGTTGAGAGTGCTGTAAACATCCACCAGACTGCAGGTCTCTTAATCAGGGTTCCGCCGCGTTGAACGTCGCGATCGCTAAACGATTCAAAGTTGCGCCCAACGCCGACCGTCCACTCCCAATAATTCTTGAATTGCGCCTCTACCGCCATACTATGCCAAACACTGAGACTGTCACCCTCGTAGGTCCAGATTCTATCGCCGGAGGCGTAAAGAGAAACGCGTCTGAAGATGCTAAATGGTTTCTCCTTGTTCGCCGAGAGATAATAAGCCCAGTCCAGAGTATTCGTTCGCCAATTGATACCGAGGTCGTTTATATCGAGGTCAGGGGATACCGCTTCCAAGTATGTTTCACCTCTCAACCATCCACCTTTTTTATCAAGCTCAAGGAGTGCAATATATCCAGACTTGCGTGCATCCGGTTTGCCTGCCTGACTTCCGGCAAGGGTACCGGTTATCTGGTACATATCATTGGCAAATCTCAAATCCCAATCGAGACCCCCGACATACGCCGTGTTAGAATCCCATCGATTCACAGCGGTTGTTATTAGCCCAATGGTCGAGTTCCCTTTTAGAACACTTTGCTTCAGTCGACCGACAAAGTAATTCGTTAAGGGTTCAATGAGGTGATCGTTTTGGACCTTCTTTCCATTGACCGTCTGTTCAATCTGTACGTGCTCTGGCGCAGTAATGGCTTCCATGATGCCGAAAGATGTCCCGCCTTCCGTTCTGCCGACAATCTTAGCGGCACCGAGAATCGTTGTTGCTTCCGGACGACTCAGTTCGGTAGCATCGTGGGGTACCTGAAAGTGCCCTGGTCTTCTCCCAATCCGCCGCGAGTAAAAGAAGAGATAATCCGCGTGGTCAAAGGCAGTTGAATCTTTAACAAAGAAGGGACGGCGTTCCGAAAAGTATTCCTCATAAGCGGAAAGATTTAGCGTTGCTGGATCGGCTTCTACCTGTCCGAAATCGGGGTTAACTGTTGCGTCAAGTGTAATTCCAGAGGTAATCCCAAGTCGCACATCGGTGCCGATATTGCCCCACAGGTCGGTGTCATCGTCGAACCGTGTGCGTCCCATGACGTAAGGCACGATCTCAAGATGACGGGGTGGATTGATATTTTTGATACCGGTGAGGTCCCCGAAGCGAGACACCCAGCTCGGCGCATCGAGTTTGACCAATCGCCAGTGGTCCATCTCTTTTTTTCGACTGATGTACCGCTCAACCTGTAATCCCCACGTGTATTCATCTTTTGGGGAAAACCGCAAGATATAAAACGGGATTTTATACTCGGCTGCCCAACCATTGTTGTGAATCTGAGGTTTCACGTCCCACACACCGTCCCATGTGTCGTCAAACGGAGGGTTATATTCATCCGTAACGGTACCGTCTGTGACAGACCCAGAAGAATAGACAGTAAACCAAAACCCACGCACCCGGTTCTGATGCGGTGCGAGACTGATGGTGACTCTGTCTGATTCAATATCGGTGTCTCGCCTGACCAGTCGGGAAACGATTTTGTCGGGTTCACTGTCATAGCACATCACTGCGAAATAGAGTGCCTCGTCATCGTAAGCGATTTGGAAGGTGATGCGTTCGGTTGCGGGTTTCGCTTCGTCCGGTTCGCGTTGGCGAAAGCCTTCGTGGAGTGGTGCCTTTTTCCATATCTCGTCGTCCAAAACGCCATCTACTTGTGGTGATGCGCCAGTAATTCGGACAGCGGTTGCGGTTCGGTGTGCTGCTGCGTCTTCGTCTTCAGCGAACACGTTAATCGGTGTTTGAAGGATTAAAACAATCGCAAGAAGCACCCAGAAGTTTTGAAAATTTACGTCACTTTTTACAGATAACTTCCTCTCTTTTTTCAGATTCGCCGGATACATAGTAGAACTCCTTTTTATTAGAAAATTCGGACGTTCTTATTTATTGAAAATGAGACTCATTATCAATATAAGCAATGTCGCCCCTACGGGGAAACCAAGCTGCGCGGGAGACACCGTTTCTATTCTCACTGCGAAGCAATATCGCCCTTACGGGGCTGCGCATCGGGGTTTATTAATTTTTACTGCTAATAAACCCCGATAAAAGTTCGCTATCTTTCTAAGTGATTGGTTCAGTCTACCCATCGGAGGACATCATGCAAAGGTTTCCGCTTCGGTGTTGGGATTTCGTCTGGATAGCCCATATAGTAGAAACCTATGATGTACTCAGCTTCTGAATTGATACCGAATAGATCGTAAGTTCCTTGTTCCAGCGTAATTCCACCAGTACTCCACTGCATACCGATGCCTTGCTCCCATCCAGCGAGTTGAATGTTGAGCATTGAACAACAGACGGAAGCATAATCTTCGAGTTGACGTTGCTCACTTCCCTCTTTAATGCAGGAGACCGCAACGATTGTCGGCTTCGACATGAACTTCTGGAATCCGCGTTCTCTGATTTCAGCGAGCGTTTCTTCTGTCGCTGCCTTAGCCGCCTCCGGATTGGATGTCACTTTCTCAACTTGGATTTCGCCATATCGTTCGGCGAGTTTCAACTTCGCTTCTTCACCAATGACGGTAAACCGCCACGGTTCAGTAAGATGATGGTTTGGTGCCCAGATGCCCGCATAAAGAATATCCTCAAGGACGGTCTTCGGCACTGGGTCCGGCTTAAACTTAAAAATTGTCCGGCGCGATTGAATCGCTTCCATAACAGACATTTTTCCGTTGTTGCTGGTGTTCGTCTGTGCCATTGTTTTCTCCTTAATAATGGTTGAAAAATGAAGTAGGATAGGATGATTGCCACAAAACTTTTAATGTGAAGGCATTCTGTCAAATCCTTTCTCCTCGGAATTCCGCTTTATACCTACTAACATGATGGCAGCGAGATTTTCCTCATAAGTTTGAAAGACCTGCCGCATTTTCTTCACTCGGTGCTGGGCTTCGCTGTCCCGTAAAACATTCCCCACGAAACGGAGTGCGCCCCAAAACCCTTCATCCTGAATCAAGCGTTTAGGTTCCAGCAGATGCATTGGGGCGGTTGCTTGTGTGTGGACGATGAACCCTTCAGTTTCTAAAAGTGTCCGCCATTCAGTAACAGTGAGCGGCCTTGCACCGACATGTATAGCATCCGTTAGCGCTTTCTGGATTTCTTGTTTGGTGTCTTCATCGAGATCGTCCGGGACAAGACAGAGTTCATGAATCCCATAACGCCCTGTAGGTTTCATCAACCGAAATGCCTCTTGCACAATCTGCTGCTTTTTACCGGGTGTCTGCATTGTCAACATGGCTTCACCGTAGACAACTGTTGCTGTCGCGTCTGTCAGTCCTGTATCTTCTGCCCGTCCGATTAAGCACGTCTGATTGCTTCCGGTTAAGTATCGACGCACTGCGTTGGCGGCAGCTTCGTCGCGTTCGACAGCGGTATAAGAGGCGGGTTTCTGGTTCAGTGTAAGTTGTGCCGTAAACCCTAAACCTGGGGCGAACTCTACGACTTCATCTGAAGATTTAATACACAGCCCGTTCAACATCTGTCGGGTAAGTTCTCGTCCACCGGGTCGCAGGACACGCTTCCCGAGTCTCGCCAAAAGCCAGTGTCCGGGCATTTTAGTTGTATCAAGTTCCTCACCGAGAATCTCTTTTTGGTTATTAATATTCATTTCCCCTTTTGTGTCCTTAATACTTCAACGAGTTATCATTAAGATTATTTTGAAAATGAGACTCATTATCAATTTGGCTTGTATTAACAACCCATCTTTTTTAGGAATTTCAACCTTGCGCTGGAGCGTACGCTTGAAGGAAATTGCCTATTTCAATAAATGAAAATGAGACTCATTATCATATTCGTGCCTGCGTTGTTCGCGAGTGCCGGAAAACTCGCGATAAATTGCAGATAACTGCACGAATTGCATTAAGTATACACGCAATTTTTGTGAATGTCAAGAAAAATATCAAAATTTTTTAGTAAAATCTAAAAAAATAAGATATTGGAGGTTCAATTACGCCTTTTTTTAAGCGTTTCCGGCGTTTTCACCAGATTTTCCGTTGTGCGTTGCAATTTAATCTGATGCCTCAGATAGTTTACGCATTGCAGCTTGATATAATGCTCTGCTTTGGTTTCCAAACGGTCCCGGGTTGGATAGGTTTTCTGGGAATTCCGAGAATAACTTCGCTTCACTAACTTCGTTGAGATCCAACGGACTCCCTAATTCTTTGATTTTCCCTAAGTAAGCCATCCCCCAATATTCGAGGTCGTACATGAAGCAGTGTATGTAGCACAGAACTTCGAGGTTTTTCAATGTTGCACCCGTCTCTTCCAAGAGTTCACGATGGGCAGTTCCTTCTGATGTTTCCCCTGGGTCAACACGCCCTCCGGGTATTACCCAGAAGTTACTATTGCGCCATTTGCAGAAGAGTATCTGGTTTTGTTGATGCGCGACGCAATTGACAAACTCGATTTTTCCTACGTCTTTGGGCGGATCGCCAAAGTGGAGAAACATGTATCCGTCTTGTTCCTCAATCCTTTCAACCAATTTTATTCTCCTCATAATCTGAGTTTATAGTAAAGCCTATAATTACTTGGACATTGCGGGGAGGCGGGGATACAATCCTCGCCTGCGGCCGTGGGGTTTTTGCAATGTAATACAAGGAATGGATTTAGTCTAACCCCAGACTAAATCCGATGTTTCCCGTTCGCTGATCAACTATCTACATATTTTTCGGTTTTACTATAGTAGTTATCTGCGTTGGTGGGGTTTGGACCCTCACCAGTTTCGATTTTACTGTTTTTCCCAGATTTGCACATTATGGTTCGGCAAATCGAAAGGATATTCCCCGTACGCAAGTGTCGGCAACCCATTATCATCAACCGTGACAACAACATAGAGCCGATGCGGAGAGACACTTGTATCCACGCGTTCAAGGAACTGCCATTGATCACCACTGGAGGTCGTTACTCGTATCTTTGTCCAGAGGACGCCTTCTCCATCTGTGTATGTACCATCCGATATTTGAATGCTATGTGGATCATCTGGCGGTAAGGTGAAACTTTCACCGATCGTAGAGGTTGAGTTTAAGTGCGTGTGCGACACAAGCACCCATGTTCCCGGGACAGGTACCTCAACGCCGTTCTGATCGACGACCCAAACATGGTCGCGTTCTTCCATTGGCGCGGAAACATCTGCTTCAAGGATCTGCGGTTCTATTATTTGGTGAACACGCTCGCAAGAGGAAAGTCCAATAACAAATGCCGTAATCGTCACTATAAATATGAGTTTTGTGATGTGTTTGCTTTTGATGTTCATGGTAGATTCCTTTAGAAAATAAAAGATTAGATTAGGAAATCAAACGCTTGTATAGACTGCGGAAAAATCGCTGTTTAAAAGTTATAAAAATCGTAGAAGATCTCAATAGAACATTCGGGCCGCAGCACTTGGTAGGGAAAACATTGAAGACAACCCTCAACCGTTTTCTGCGTTTTGAGACACGCCAAGAATTGTGCAGCGGCGGGTTGTCGAACGGATCCGTGGCGGGCAACAAATTGTCCCCACAACGCCCAGAATGTGGTTTCATAACCGACCGGTTTCGCTGTTTTGACGTAGTCCGGCGGGAAAAGTCTCAAGTAGGCTGGGATATTATAGAGCCATGAACCACCGCGCACTGTTTCTACATCAGGATGATTTGCTTGGATATAGCGAAACATCGCCGACAACTCCGACTTTCGGAGTGTCATTCTTTCCTTACTCAATGTCCCGTGGTCAGAGGTCTCACGATTTTCAAAGTGAAGCCGAAGTTTTTTCGTGCCGCGCCATGGGTAGACATAGGAGAAACACCCAAAAAATCGCCGCTCATCAGAAGCATCTGGCTCCGCGGCCATGCGTTGAAGATAGAAATTATATGTCCAATCTTCGAGATTATCAGACGCGCAAAATCCTTTGATAAATTCATCCCAGAGTGGATTCGGAATATCATGGGAGACTCGCAAGTTGAACAGGTTCCGCAACATCGTGTGGTCCATTAACACGTTTTCCAAAGCCTGATCGGAGACTTCAGCGATTTTCTGAGCGAATCTAACTTGCAGTATCAGAAATTCCTTTGCGTATTGTATCAACGGATTCTCCTATATTGTTCCTGACCGAGACATCTCAACCGACTGTTCCATCCTTTCGCTGATGGAGGATCACACGATTGCCATCAGGGTCTTCAATAATCGCCCAAAAACATACAGCGGATTCACCTAAAG
The DNA here is from genome assembly GCA_022821965.1 of Candidatus Poribacteria bacterium. Taxonomy (GTDB): domain Bacteria; phylum Poribacteria; class WGA-4E; order WGA-4E; family WGA-3G; genus WGA-3G. The sequence continues at coordinate 3,274 of JAJECN010000004.1, read as the reverse complement.
GGGAATGGGCGTGAATTCCTGCTTGTTCTAATTCTTCTAAGGCAGCCTTCGCGTTCTCGACAGCAAGCGCGACCGTTCCCCCACCAGGATGTGTGAAATCGTAACCCTGTCCTAATACCAGTGTGCCGGGATTTATTTCAAATTCTGCCCATGTGCCTTCATGCACCAAACATGCCAGTGGCATCCCAAGCACGTCACGATAAAAGGTGAGCGATTTCTGCATATCGCTCACCGCAAAGAAAGTAAAGTCGATACCTAATACATTCATAAGTTACCATCTCCTCAACATCAACCGAAATGTTGTGCTAAGCAGCAAGGATTTGGATAGGATACTCAAGGAGATGGGACAGAGAGTACTCGTCGGACGGTGGCTGGTACTGACCATCGTGTTCGGGTGCTGTCCAGAACGGGCTCCAATCTGTGGCTTGATTCTGTCCGATGTAAAGTGTCTTTCCGATAACTGCCCACGCTGTTCCATCGGATGTGAAAGCAATACAGCCCGTGCTAATCCGATCGGTGGATTCTGTGAGCTGATCGTTGAGTTCAGTCCACGTTGCGCCACCGTTTTCCGAACGACAGAGCCAAGCACCACCGCCTCTCGGTCCATTTTGAACTGTGGCGATCAGTAGGTCTGGGTCTGTTGGATGTACAGCAATAGTGGTGCCGTAGCGACGCGGCAACCCTTCAATCCGATTCTCCCAGGAGTGTCCACGATCGGCACTGACATAAACACCGTTTTGCGTGTTCGCATAAACTCGATTATCGTCGGCAGGGCATGTAGCGACCTGATGGACATCTTTATGAAGTTCCGGCGTGACGGGTTCCCACGAAATTCCTTCATCGGGGGAACGCATGATACTTCCGACATGGATATCTGCGTAACAAAAGCCGTCTTGGGTTTTGGCAAGCGTCCGTACGGCTGGGGGACCGCCCCACGGTGTGTACCACTCTTTCCGACATTCTAATTCGTCAAACGCGACGACCCGTTCGGCGGGGCCTTCTTCTCCAACGAGGCGATAGACATAAGCACCCTCATCCGTTCCGATGAGCAGAGTCAACGGGTCCTCACGAACAACGAGCAACGAAGCGATTGGATCCTCTATACCTGTTGGAATTCGTTGCTCCTCATCTTCTGATAAAACCAGTAGCGTTCCATCCGACAAGGCAGATACCACGGCTTTGCCGCTTGACAGTGAAACCATTGCGCCGTGGGGAGCCATTTGATGGTCTGTGCCTTCATAGACTACGGTGGGTTCACCATTTCCATCATCTGCAACGGCATAGATAGCGTTGTAAGTGGCAATAAACATTATGTTTCCTCCTTTGTTATGTAGCATCGGAATAACTTTGGTCCGTAGTGGAAGTCTGGGTCAAGCTTTGCAGCTTCTTTAACCGCCTCTTGTTCAGTATAGTAGACTAAAGCTTTATGTGTATATTTTACCCTAATGGAAGTAAAATCTTCAAGAATTACGGAAGAAGTACAAGCTCAGAAGAACCTGCAATTCACAGTATGTCTTGTGAGAATAGTGAGAACACTATAGTATCCGGCGTACCGTCATTGAGAGGAGAATTATCCTTTACTCGTTTTTTCTCAGAAGGGTTGAGCTTTTCAATGACTCGTGCACTCGGAACATTTTCAATTGAAGTCACTACATCAATACGTTTGAGTCGAAGCTGCTCAAATCCAAAGCGAGCAAGAAGCCTTGAAGCAGCCGTTGCAATGCCTTGTCTTGTTCGAGATGTTCTCACCCAATACCCAAGGTTCGCCGTGTGGTTAACCCAGTTGATCTCATCTAAACCACACCCACCTAAAATGCTACTGGTTATTGCATCGGTAATGACAAAGTGGTATTCACTTCGTTGTTCCCAGAATCTCGGAATCATCTTTTCAATCCATGCCCGTGCTTCCTCAATTGAATAATCTTGATGACACCACGGTAAGTGACGTGATACTTCTGCAACCGACTCTCGCACAGCCTCAAAATATGGATGAACGTCACTGGGTTTGTGGGTGCGAATGGTGATTGTTCCATCGCTAAGTTCCGTTGGGATTTCGACAGTGAGTGTCATTAATATAACCTTTTTATTTCTAAAAATGGGTTAGGTGAAAGTTTGATTTCAGAAGGTGATTGTCTCTTCAGCCATCGATTAAACGCAAGTCTGTAATTGCTGCAATAAATCGCTCGGCTACTGCTCGAGCAAGTCTGGATTCCCTGTCGTTTTGTGGATTTAACGAAGCTACCATAAGTACCGCTTGGACAAAGTAACGTAAGATGGCGCGGCGATAATCCTTCCAGCAGGCATCAAAAGTATATCCGCTTACACCATTTGCTTCCAACGTTTCATGATAGATTTTTAGAAGTTGCCATTCCTCCACCTGCCGGTTTGATGTAACCTGCAAGCATCCACCAATAAACCATGCGACATCCCAAACTCCCTCTCCGTGTGATATATCCTGCCAATCAATTACGGCGAAACCTGACTCTCCAAGAGAAGCACCAAAAAACACGTTCTCCAAGCGAAAATCACCGTGAACCAGAGTTCTCGGTGGTTTTCCAAATTGGGGCTTATCTGTTAATTTGTCAGGTAATTGTTCTCCAAAAGCCTTAGCAGCATCAGTTAGCAGAACTCCTGCTTTGCTAACAAAAATAGGAAATGCGTTTTGGTATTGATCGAGAACCCAGCGGGCAATAGAATCAGAATCCGTTGGTGAACCAGATAACCAGTCAAACCCCTCAAGTTTTTCGTTTTGCCAACAGTGAGCGTGAAAACCGGCAATTGCACGAAGGGCAGGGGCTGTTTCTTCCGCTGTACTACCTCTGATTTGATCTCCGACTTTAGCCGGGGCAAGATCTTCAAGAATCCGAACATACTTTCCATCGGCGACATTCATGGCACTATAATAACAATGCGGAATGCGAAGAGGTATCTCATCAGCAAGGTGCTGATAAAACAGAATTTCGCGTTTATCTGGCGTAAATGGACGTGTTTTCGCTCGCAGCGGTTCGTCTGGCGCATGTAATTTGACAACCAACGTGTTTGGTAGTGTCAATTGGGATTGACTAAAACTAAAATACAGACGTGCTAACTGTCCAGCGCAACTCAACTCCGCAATTGGTTCAATACGAAGTGATTGAAGTGCCAACGTTTATTCAGACCACAATTTAGCAAAGTTAAGACAAGTTTTTTCGCTGAAATTCGAGAGGTGTCAGATACCCTAACGCCGAATGCGGGCGTTTTTGGTGATACACCTGTGTGATAAAATGACTGATAC
>JAJECN010000021.1 GCA_022821965.1 Candidatus Poribacteria bacterium | reverse complement strand
GCTTTTCAGGGGTTTCCTTGGTTTCCATAAGAGCACCTTTCATAACCTAATAGGGATGTAAAGTGGAAAAAGAGACATAAACTATCTGCTCTGTTTCCACTATTTTACCACATTCTTAGGTTTTACTCAATATGACTTCATCTTTTAAACTGAGGGCGGAATGTCCAATATTACTGCTTGACTAACATTAAAAAAAGAAGAGGATAATAAAATGAAAGCGATTTTGATGTTAGGAATCGTGTTAGGGCTGCTAATAACATCTGCGAATTTAGAAGTAGCAGCACAAGGAGAAACCGAGATTCTCAATGTAGAGCAGTATGCGAAAAATATTGAGATTTGCACACAAAATTTGATCGCAATAGGCAAAGCGATTGGTGCCTATCAGAAAGAACATGGTGATTTTCCAGTCTGGCTTTCAGATTTACATCCGAAACACCTGACAGATGGAAATCCGCTCATTTGTCCAGCAGATAAAAAGAACGGCAAACCGATTTTTACGCCGAACACAGATCCAGAAATGCCCGTGAGTTATAGTTATGAATTTAACCCAAGGTATATTGTCAACCGCGACCGCACCGGTCATCTCCAACTTAGAGAATCGAAAACTGAACAACGCAAGTTGTATGGTGATGCCATGCCGCTCGTCCGGTGTCGACATCATGCAAATAAAGAATTTGTGGTTCTAAACTTGAGTTTTTCCTCAAGAATTTACTGGTCATCCAATACCTGGGAAAACAAACCGGAAGAGATATACGAAAGCCTTGAAGAAACCATTTCCACCTTGGCTGCTGGAATTCAGGAGCAGCCGGACAACGAACACCTTTCTTCTGTATATTCGGCACTTGTGCGCCTCTACATGAAAGTCGAACGAGCGGAAGATGCCGAGAACCTCATCAACCGTTATAAAGAGACCCTAAAACCTGACAACCTTCGAGATCACTTTGCCCTTGGCACTATGCTGGAGGCAATGAATCGGTATGAAGAGCTACTACAGCTTTTTGCGAAACTTGAGGAGCAGTTCCCGGAAAACCGTAGTGTTTTCAGCAGGCTTTCCAAGATTCATGAAAGATTAGGGAACGCCGAACTGGCAAATGAATACCACCTAAAGGCTAATCCTGTACTGGCGTTAATTGGGAACACCGTGCCTGATTTTTCCGCCACGGACCTTGATGGCAATCCGATTTCGCTTGCGCAATACCGTGGCAAAGTCGTCCTCCTCGATTTTTGGGCGGTTTGGTGCGGTCCGTGTGTCGCAGAAATGCCGAATGTCAAAAAAGTCTATGACACCTATAAAGACGAAGGATTTGACGTTATCGGTATTAGCCTTGACACTGATGAAGGTAGGCTGCGAGGTTACCTCGAAGAGAATGAGATTCCTTGGCGGCAGGTGTTTAGTCGGAAGGGCGGGGATAGTCCCGTCGTACGACAGTACCACATTAGTTCGATTCCGGCACCATGGCTTATTGATAGAGATGGCACGTTAATTACGCATCAAGCGAGAGGGAAAGCATTAGAACGTCTGGTAGCAGAGGCACTGAAGGATAAATCAGACTAATTATCAGATGAAAAGAAGTCTATTGAAGATGTAATTTATAGGTTTTACCGTAGTAAATAGAACGCAACGCCATCTTTTCATCAGGAGGAAATCTCGTGGAGAGAGAAGACGATGTTCAACTGATTCACAGAACCCTATCCGGCGACGATACGGCATTTGGTATCTTACTCCAAAGATACCAGAAAAGCGTGCACGCGCTCGTATGGCGGAAGATCGGGGATTTTCACACGGCTGAAGATATTACCCAAGACACCTTCCTTCAAGCATATAAAAAACTCTCAACGCTCAAGAACCACAATCAGTTTGCCGGATGGCTGTATGTCATCGCAGATCGGCTTTGCATTGATTGGAGTCGGAAGAGAAGACTCACAACGCAATCGCTGGAGGACACACCTGTGGAAGAAATCGAGAGATCCTCTTATACGCATCACGTATCAGAACAGCAGGAAGCAGAAGGCACCGAGCATCGCCATGCCCTCGTCAAAAAGCTGCTCGCGAAACTCCCAGAGAGTGAACGCACGGTGGTTACACTCTACTATCTCGGCGAAATGACGACCAAAGAGATTGGGAAATTCTTAGGCGTGTCAGTAGGTACAATTAAAAGTAGACTTCGTCGCGGACGAAAACGTTTGCAAGAGGACGAGGAACTGATGCTCCAAGAAGTATTCGGTGGCGTGCAAATACCGGCGAGTTTAGGCGAGAACGTCATGCGCCAAGTCGCTGACCTGGCACCCACACCCACTCCAGCCTCTAAACCGTTCCTCCCATGGGTGGTTTTAGGTGTGACTGCGGTTTTGGTTGCCTTACTCCTCGGTGCGAGCAACCGATACCTTACCCGTTTCCAGAAGCCGTATAGTTTTGAGGCACAATCTGAACCGACGATTGAAATTGTTGACACACCTATCCTCCTTGATATAGCAACCAAACCTGCTCTGCGAAATCAGGTTGGGCGGGATACCAGCCCCGGCAAAACCAGCCGTGTCGGCACCCAAGTTTCTAATGTAACTTCAACATCCGTTCCATCGGAGAATACCACCAAGTTTTCTACAGCACAGTGGATGCACGGAAACGGACCGCCAGCGGGACCTGTCCATAATATCTTCGCCGCATCCGACGGGACAGTCTATGCTGTTGTCCAAACAGGGATATACAGATTAACAACAGAGGCAACCGCGTGGACACGCGTTGACGCGAGTATCCCGATTGGCGAATCTTTGATATCAATGGAATTGATGCCAATGGCAGAACATAGTGGTAGGCTTTATATTGTTTCTACTGACGAGATATTTGCTTCAGATAACAGAGGTGAGACCTGGAGAGCACTGGGTCCCCGCCCCAAGGGAGATGCCGTTGAACTCGTCATTACAGATGCCGAAGAAGCACCCAGTTCACAAGTGCCTATTACAATGTATCTCGCCCTTAGAGATAAGGGGATTTTCCGATCTACAGATGGCGGTGCGCAATGGAGCCCTTTTAACGAAGGACTGGCAGCCGAAAAGATTTCCGCAGTGGCTGCTGTTGGAAAAACAGTTTTTGCTGGAACAGGGAACGGTCTTTACCGTCTCGATTCAAGTATCTGGGAAAAATTGCCATTGGATACATCAGGAGCCGTCTGTTCCTTGGCAGTCTCAGGGCATAATCTCTATGCTGGAATAGGGCACGAGTTTTTAGTAAAATTAACGCCAAGTGAAATAAAAGAGGTAATGCGGAATAATAGATGGCATTTTGTAAAGGTTTTTCATTCGGCTGATTTGGGCGCGTCGTGGACTGAAATATGGCATGAAACTAAATATCTTCCCAGCGGTCCACCGACGGGTATAACGGTTTTAGCGGCTGGTAAAACACTTTTGGCATTGGGTGTCATGCAATCTCGTTCGACAGATGGTGGACAAACTTGGACAAAACTTAAAGATGACGTGAATTTTCGCGGGAAGAGCCGCCTCCCAGCTGTGATAGTAAACGAAAAAACGTGTTACAAAACCAGCTTATACGGCATTTACCGTACGACCGACGGTGGTGAGTCATGGCGCCTATTTATGAACGGAATGATGGGGACATTTATAGTCGATTTGGTCGCGTTTAACAATAGATTATACGCCCATAATGGCTATGAAGTTTATCAATCAACGGATGCGGGCATGTCCTGGAAAATAGTTCCCGCTGATAAACAAAAAACTGGATTCAGGCCCTTCACTACCAGTGTGACCGCTGATTTAAAACTGATGGTTGTTGGCAACATTCTTTATTCTCTTTTCAGTGGAGGACCCACAGGAGCCAATGTAGGAATTTTCCGTTTATCTACCGATGGTAATAGGCTCATTCCCATCCAAGGTATCCCAATTTTTGAGCGCGAAAAACTTGCTTTTGAAAAATATCAGTCAAAAGAGCGAGACTATCGTCTCATATCTCGTCTGAGAACTGAGACTGCTGCGGCGAGTCGTAATGTGTTTTATATAGAATACATAGGAGAACTTTTCAAATGGAAACTCGGTGATCCAGAGTGGACAAGCACTGGATTAATAGAGGATAATCCTCTATATTCTGAAACGTCCATCGCGGTGTTCAAATTAGCTGTTTCAGGAGAAACCGTCTACGCCGGCAAATGGGATGGTAAGTTATTTCAATCGCTTGATGAAGGGGAAAGTTGGAGAGATGTCACACCAACCCTGCCGCTCCGCTTCACTCACTTCAAAGATATCGTCTTTGCAGGATCATCGGTTTACGTCGCAACAGATAATGGTGTCGTGACTTCGCAAACTGGGGAAAACTGGCGCGTGCTTACCGATGGAACAAGTACACGCATCGTCATAGACAAATTGGGTGTGGATCGCACAACGGTTTATGGTACTGGCGATGCTGGAAGTTATCGTTTGAATACGGATATGCAGTGGGAACAGATTTCTTCAGAAGTGCCAAATGCAGTCAGTGATCTCGTTATCGCTAACGATAAACTTTATAGTACTACCGATCTAATCACTCGTGCTAAAGAGAAAGGACTGTTTTACATCTCGCTTGAAAAGAATGAAGAGAAATAGAAGCAGACCTGTTCTTGAACGTACGAAAAATATCTAACCTAAGAAAGCGGGTTTCTGATGTATATTAACTTTAAGTTCCTACTAAGTGTACTCAGTGCGGTGTTATTGCTGAGTTTCGTTATGCCTATTTTCTCTTTCGAGCCTTCCGGTGGTGTTTTGATGCTGGATGGTGAGGATGACTATGCGATCCTCCCACTTGCCGAGCATGGATATATTTTTCCAAAAAACACCGAGGCGTTTACTGCTGAGGTATGGTTCTATCCCAAATCTCAACCGGAGCCAGGACAGAAGGACATCATTCTGAGTCAGCAAGTTGTCTTCGGATTAAGCGGACATCTGGGTAGTTGTAGGGGTTGGGTCGGTAAGAAGAACGAAGTTTGTTCTTATGGCACGGCACATCTTGAAGGCGGAGCGAGAGGTGTCACAAGCGCCAGTAGGGTCATCAAGAAGGACCAATGGAACTATCTGGCAATCATTTTCAAGGACAGCACATTTCATTTGGTGTATAACGATCAAATTGTTCGAGGACAGAAACGTGCCTTTATGAACGTAGTGGCTGCGAAACTCTTTTTCGTTGAGCAGTTTAACGATTTCTTCGTCGGCGGCTTTGCTGAAGATAAGGTAATAATCAATCAGTTTGGGGCACTTATAACTCGAGAGACGTACTTTCATGGCGCGATTGATGCGATAAGGTTTTCAAATATCGCTCGGTATGATTTACCTGCCGAGTTAGGAACCTCGCCGTTTGATCCGCCGCAGCGTTTTTTGAATGATGAACACACGTTGGCACTCTGGGATTTCAATGAGAAGGAAGGTGCGGATCGCTTTGAAGATACGTCTGGGAATGAAAAAACGCTAATCGGCATGAATGGTGCCGCTGTGATGAGTGGTGGAGATGTTGGTAATCTTGAAATTCGTCCGGACCGTTCTTTAGCGATCACATGGGGACAAGTCAAATCAGAATTGTTTTGAATTTGAGATTCATTAGCCGATATGGCTATGCGAATGCGTTGGGTTTCACTGGTCATCTTTCGGAGACACGTCTATTGGAAAAATGAGGAGGTATGAGGATAATAAAGTTTACCTTTGCTATCCGTTCAACCCAACCTACAAGAACTACATCCATATATCGAACTCACGTTACTATAAAATTAAGGAGATTTACAAAGATGAAAAATCTACCAAATCTGTCAATTTTTACGTGCCTTTTTCTGCTCGTTCTCATACCGATGCGTGCTGAGGCGGTTCCACCGCCATCACCTGCGGGTGGCAACTATTTGGCACTTGATGGGGTGGACGACCACGCCATTTTGGACTTTGAAACCTTCGATTTCCTCATACCAAAAGACATAGATGAATGGACCTTTGAAGCGTGGATATATCCAACCAAGCTGCCTGACGTGAATCTACCAATAATTCTCAGTCAACAGGTGCGGATGTATGTCTGGCCCCGTGGTCAGCACGGAGATTTCAGACTAATGGGTGCAGTGCACCTTGATCGTGCCGTAGCGCACGCTACAGTAGCGTTCGGCGTGGTAAATAAAGTTCCGCCGAATCAATGGCATCATATCGCTCTTCAAGGAGAAGGGAGACAGAGGGCACTTATCATTAACGATTTCATGCGCATCGAGCGGGGAGGAACAACTCTTACAGACGATCTCTCACACGCCGGGCATCCACAGGATTTTACAATCGGAGGGTTTGGAGAGGAAATTGAGTCTGATATGCACGGCGGTTTTTGGGTTCATTTTGCTGGCTATATTGATGAGGTCCGCATCTCAAAGGTTGCGCGTTACAGTATCGCCAAAGGCGGTCTCAGGCCGCCCGAAAAGCGCACAAAGTTCAAGAAAGACGCAAAGACGGTTGCGTTGTGGCATTTTGATGAATCGGCGGGAGTACAGAAGTTCTTAGATACATCAGGCAACGCCTACCATCTAATAGGTAGAAATGGTGCAGAGACCGGGGGCGAATTCGCAGCAGTTGAAGCAGAAGGAAAACTCGCAACGATATGGGGACGACTGAAGCAATGAAAAAGAAACTTCAGTCTTGTGTTTTGAGTTTTCCCCATATCGTTGTCAAGAGGGATGACTGGGGCGAGACCGGCAAAGCAAACGCCGGATCGAACCAATCCGCTTTGAAGTTGTCTCCCTGCCGGTGTGTGAGTCGTTCTGGAGTACCACCATCCAAAGCGACTTTGAAGAGGTCTCTGACACCACCAATCCCCTTGTTGTAAATGAGTTCATTCCCGTCCGGAGACCAGGAAGGGTTAAACGCTGCCATGCCCTCTCCAGCATCAATAATCTTCCTGAGTCCGCTACCATCTCGGTTCGCAACATGGATACTCATAGTGCCCCCTATCCCTCTACCTTTCTCGTGTATACCTCTCCAAGAAAAGGCTATCCGAGCACTATCGGGTGCCCAGGCAGGGTCAAACATCCAGATCCCCCCCGGAATAAGTTCCTCTTCTACATCAGTTTGTAGATTGACAATTTGGACCCTGACATTTGGAATTCTGAGATTTCCGTTTTCACCCCAAACGAACTGGCTTGCCATAAATGCTATCTCAGAACCGTTAGGAGACCATGCAGGCCACAAGCCATCCGCAACTTCTGTCTCATCTTTTCCATCACTTGAGGCGGTATAGATAGAGAATGTGTGAAATCGGTGATAAGCGAGTGCTTTTCCATCAGGCGACCAAGTTGGGAATTCTCTACCTATTAATTTTTTGAAGACCTGACGCACATTCGTTCCATCTGCATCCATAAGGTAGAGATCCTCTATCCCACCTCGATCTGAGGTAAAAAGAATCTGTTCACCTGTCGGCGACCAGAGAGGCGAGGCATCCTTGGCACGGTGCTGGGTTAAGTTTATCTGATCAGAGCCATCCAGATTCATGATATAAATCTCAAAATTGCCATCACGCCTTGATGTAAATACGATTTTGGCAGTTTCCGGGGCTTTTGCAAGAACGGAAACCGAGAAGGGCGCAAAGATAAGCAATATGCTAAGCGCATAACATAAGAGTTTCATCGTGCTTTCCTCCATGGAAGCTTCTGCAGAGCGTAAGTTCCAAAACGTCTCTACTGAGCATCTTCCTCAATGTGAATCTGTTGATTCGGTTTGACATTCTTGTGTGTGCTGACAGCACCGCTGGGCCACTTCACTTCGATGGTTTCGATGATAGTATCACTGTTTATGCCGAAGATGGCTGTGAGTTCACTCTGTGAGCAGTAGCTGGAGCCGCTCTTAACGGTTCGTGTCTGTGTTCCGAGTGCGGAGGTTACGCGAATCTCCGCGCCAATCCCGTCGCGATTGCTTGCGTGTCCGACAAGTTGTACCTTAATCCACGCGTTACGATTCCCACCGTCGTTTCGGAAAAGGTGTGCGGGACCGTTGGAAGTGGTAACGAGCAGATCCCAATCGCCATCGTTATCAATATCGCCGTAGGCTGCACCTCTCCCAACCATCGGCTTTGCCAAATCCGCACCGACTTTGTGGACTGCCTCGGTGAATTTGCCGTGGGAGTCGTTATGGAATAGGTGCGGCGATTGCGCGTAGGTGACTTGGCTCTGGATGGCGTTGATGTCGTTTTCAACATGTCCGTTAGCAGTGAAGATGTCGAGGTTTCCGTCAAGGTCGAAGTCGAAGAAAAAGCATGCGAAAGTGAGCGTCAATAAGGTGGCATTTCCGATATGTGCGGTGGGCGCGTCATCAATAAAAAAGTCGCCTTCATTGTGATAGAGGTTGAGCATCTCGTTGGAGAAGTTCCCAATAACGAGACTCTCTTTGCCGGTGCGATCATAGTCAGCAGCATCAATGCCCATTGCCCCAGTTGCGACACCGCTTTCATTATAGGCGATTCCCGTGAGCATTCCGGCTTCAATAAAGGTGCCGTCGCCGTTGTTTTGGTAAAGTTTGTTGGGTTGTGTGTCGTTCGCCTCAAAGATATCGGGTAGACCATCTGCATTGTAGTCAAAGATGCAAACGCCAAGTGATTTGCTCGTGTTGTCCTCGATGCGTGCGATGCGGGAGACATCGGTGAATGTGCCGTTGCCTCGGTTTCTGAAGAGTTTACTGGACTGTCCTGTGTAGGATTCAGGCGTGCAGTAGGATTTATTGATGCCATCAAGGGTACAGAACAGGTCGTTCTCTATATTCCATTCGACGTAGTTCGCAACATAGAGGTCAAGATGTCCATCGTTGTTGTAGTCGAACCATGCGCAGCTTGTACCGAAGCCCGGGTTATGGGTACCGGCGGCTTCCGTGACATCAACAAAGATGCCATCACCGCGGTTTTGGAAAAGTCGATCGGTTTCGAGGGTGCTGATATAAATGTCTGAATCGCCATCGTTATCGTAATCGGCGACAGCGACACCCATGCCATAGAGGGGTGTAGCGAGACCTGCGGTTTCGGTGACATCAGTGAAAGTGTTATCTCGGTTGTTGCGGTAGAGTGCCATCGTTTGCCGCTTCTGATGCCCCTTCCCAGTAACGGGTGGGGACCCCGGCTCGCCTTCCCAATCCTTTCCGTTGACTAATATGATGTCCTGCCAGCCATCGTTGTCATAGTCGATGAAAGCACATCCTGAACCCATGGTTTCGGGGAGGTATTTCTTCCCAAAGGCACCGGTGTTGTGAATAAAGTCGATACCTGCTGCGTGTGTGATGTCAGTAAATTGTGGTAGATTTTGGGCAGCGGCGTTAAGAGAATAAAAAATCAGGAAAGTTATTAAGTGTGCTAAAATTGCTATGGCATTAAACCAACTTTCTAACTTTACCGATTTTAGTACACCTACAAACTTTTTAACAGGATATAATTCCTGTTTTATTGTTAGATAGAAATCCACTGATCCTCCTCCCATGAGGTTTGGATAGCAGTCTGCACATCGGCGACAGCAGCAGCTTCTCGGAAGCTCGGATTTCCCTGCTTTCCTGTGTGGATGGCTTGCAAAAACTGGTACGCTTCAATCGTCTTCAAGTCATCGTAGCCTAATCCAACGCCGGGACCGGGATTGAAACAACTATGGAATGGATGACTGGGACCGCTTAAGACGCGTGTGTAGCCATCGGGGAAACCTTCCTCAGCAGGTAGGTACACCTCAAGTTCGTTCATCTGTTCAAAGTTCCACCGCAACGCCCCTTCTGTACCGTTCACTTCAAAAGCCATTTCACACTTCGGTCCAGTGATAACTCTACAGGCTTCCAAGGTGCCACGGACACCATTTTCAAACCTGACTAATGCGCCGACGTAGTCTTCGTTCGTGACCGCCTCCATTTTGCCGCCACCACCCAAAGTGAAGTGTGTGCCGGTACCGGCTGTCGCTACCGGACGTTCTGGGATGAATGTTTCCTGTTGTGAGACGACGCTATTGATAGGACCAGCAATGAAATGCGCCATGTCAATGACGTGGGAGAGCAGATCGCCCAACGTTCCCAATCCGGCTATCTCCTTCTGAAATCGCCATGAAAGCACGGCTTGCGGATGACTCGCATAACCAGCGAAAAATCTGCCACGATAGTGAGTGAGTTTGCCGAGTTTTCCGTCTGAGATTAGTTGTTGCGCGTATTGGACGACGGGTGCCCATCTGTAGTTATAACCGACATAGGTTAGGACACCCGCACGCTGTGCAGCGGCATAGATAGCCTTGGTTTCAGCCGGATTCCGTCCGACAGGCTTCTCACAGAAGATATGTTTTCCAGCGGCAGCTGCTGCCTCAACGATCTCAAGGTGCATACTATTCGGCGCGGCGATGTTGACGACCTGTACGTCTTCGTCAGCTATGACGTGTTGGAAGCCGGTGGTTGTGCGTTCAAATCCGAAACGTGCTTTCGCCTCGGTTGTGCGCTCAGCAACGTCATCTGCACAAATGACAAGTTGGGGGTGGAAGGGACTGTCGTGGAACCGATCCATGATCTGCTGATATGCGCGGGCGTGCGTCATGCCCATCCATCCCATGCCGATAATCCCGATACCAATCGTCTGTTTCGTCTGCATTCTCTGTGTAACCTTCGTTATTCCCTTTTCAGATGTCCCCATATAGTTGCGAGTTTGGCGTGCGGCTCAACAGGACGCGCTTTTCCCGGACCTCCATCGTCGATATTTGAACCTGTGATTTCAATGTCGTCAAAGCGAACTTCCGCATCTGAGACAAATAACCCAGCTTGCCCCGGTCCCAGAAGCTTGGGGTCGGCCAGCGTGAACACTTGCTTATCAATATGGAATTCAATTTTACGGTTTCTATGGATAGTAGCAGTGAGTTGGTACCATCTGTCCGCTTTTACTTCAAAATCGAATTCTCCGAGTGTGACCGGTTCGGCTGGAAATGGAGGAAATTTCCTAATACTGATAAAGTTAAAATCCCCAATGACACTGAAATAATAATGTGCATCAAGTAGTCCACCAAGTCGTTTATTACTGTTAGCATGCATTACGATCCCAAAAGTCGCGGGTTCCTTTTTACTTTTGACTAATTTTGCTCGACAGGATACAGCGTAGTGTTCCCATGCGGATTCACCTGTCAACCACATAGCAAAAACTGATTCGCCCAACGATTCCGCGACAGCTTCACCTTTATCGGACCACCACTTTCCTGCTACATTTTCCCAATCATCGACGATTTTCCATTCGGACATGTCGTTATCTTCAAAACTATCTTTCCAAGTGCCTGCAAGCGCGGATTGGCTCAAAACAACGCTGCAAACAACAAGTCCGAAGATGATACATTTTTTAATCATAGCTTTCACCTATAGTAGATTCTGCAATTACCTATACACCACACAATGGCGAGGATACAATCCTCGCCAGCGGCCGTGCGGTGCTTGTCCGTAACGAACTGTAAACTTATTTTCGGATTTTACTATAATACGAAGGAAACCTGTTTCGTGCCTATTTTTATCCTAATTCTTCTTAAGTTTTCCCCATGTGGTAGCGAGTTTGGTTCGCGGCTCGACAGGAAATGCTTTTCCTGGTCCGCCGTTGTCAACGTTCGGACCTGTAATTTCAACATTATCAAAGCGAGCCTGTCCATCTGCGACAACAAGTCCGGCTTGTCCACCTTTCAAAGGCTCATCGTCAATGACAGTAAAGACCTCGTCATCAACCTTGAATTCAAGGGTGCCATCTTCATGAATCGTGGCAGTCAGTTCATACCACGTATCGATTTCAGCCTCAAATGGAAAGATGACAGGAAACCAACTGTCTCGGAGTGCTTTGACAATTCGGACGGTGTTGAAAACGTAGTCAATAAAAAAGAGGTAGCGGGTGTCTTCTTCGCCTCTGTCGTGGAGTGTTAGCCCGATGCTTGGCGGTTCATTTTTGTCCTCCACTAATTTTGCGCGACACGAGAACGAGTAGTTCTTCCATGTGAGTTCACCCGTAATCCAGAGACTCATAAAGCCGGGTAAAAAGATTTCGCCAACGGCTTCGCCGTCACTAATCCACCATTTTTCAACCTTGCGGTCGAGATTAAAAATTTTCCATTCACGGGTGTCTTTGTCTTCAAAATCGTCGCGCCATGTGCCCGCGAAACTGGGTTGCCATGCCCATAATGAAAAGCAGATGAGCATAATGATTGCGGTTATTGATGTAAGCTTTTTCATCGTTTTCTCCTTAGGGTTCGGTAATTATGCACTCTCCCTCCGGATCCGCATAAGGACAGGAACAGCAATGTTCAAGGTTTTTCTCGTAAACCCCGCGCTGCAGTGCGGATATTCTTGTCTGCCACTGTTCCTGAACGTCCTGCAATTGCGGCATGTCGAAGTGTATCTGTTCGCACCGATTTTCTTCGGTAAAGAAGAGATTAATTATCACAGTTGATTGATTTGGATAACGTCGATGTGCAAGTAAACTATAAAGTTCCATTTCTGGACGATATGAATCTAAATTCTGAACCTCGTCGGTTTTATAATTGATTATCTGCCAATTTCCTGTTTCATCTTTAAAAATCCTGTCTAATCTGCCATCAATGATATGTCCTTTGATATCTGCGTGGATTTGCTGATTGACACGGGTTTCGGATGCAACGCGTGCTGTTTCTCCGAGTTCTGAGTTGAGAAAATTATTAACATAAGTGCGAAGTATCGCTTTTGATTCAGTCGTTGCTTCAGGATCATTCTCAAGTGCTTGATCAATCAGATTATCAAGGTTTTCTAAATTTGATGGTCTGATTCGAGCGAAGATGGAGCGAACCGCAGCGTCCATATCAATATCATCTGAATCCGATTCTCCTTGTTCATTCGTCGGAATTCGTAGGACATTTTCCAACTGATACCGCAGCGGACAGCGCGCATAGTTAGCGAGTTCGGCTACAGAGAAGGACGCAGAGATCTCGGTTGACTCCAGAGTCGGTAACGGATGCTCAGGAAAATCGATGGGTGTTGTTTCATCATCAGAAGCCTTGTCCATAGTCAAAGTGTCTTCAGATTGTTGACTGCTATCGTGAAAAACCTTTAGTCTAAAGGGTAGGCGCAGTAAATTGTCTTCATCACCGATGCCGAGATGTTTATAAAGCCATTCAAGTATGTTCCGCGGTTTACCAGTGTCAGAGAGGCTCCCCGATAAAATAAGTCGGTCCTGGGCGCGTGTCGCACCAACATAAAACAGCCGCTTCTTTTCCGCATACTCTTTTTGGCTCGCCCGATTTTTCATATAGTCAACAATGCGCGGTTCGGTTTTCTTGTAATTGTTGATCGGATTAAGTGGACTGAAACCTATACCAAGTGTTTCATCAATAAAAGGCTCTCTCGCCATCTCCGCCCCTCGGTCAAGGCATGGGAGTATCACAACAGGGAATTGAAGCCCCTTGGCGGCATGGATTGTCATGATTTGAATTGCGTCTCGGCTTAGTTCCACTGGAGCCTGTCCTTCCCGAGGCTCTTCGGTAATAAGGATATCCAGAAATTCGATGAAATCTGTGAGGGTTTGACGACTCTCGTCTCCGTCAAAACTTCTGGCGAGTTCCAAGAGTTTTTGGTAGTTTGCCCATCGCTGCTGTCCCTGTTTTCCCGTTTTTAGCGTTCCAATTATTCCTGTTTCATTAACGACGGTTACAATGAGTTGGTTTACAGGCATGCGATGTGCAATCTGGATGTGCTTTTTTAGGGTATCTATCGCGCGTCCGAGGTTGTCAGAACCCGTTTGGTAATTCTGCGCTTTGTTCCAGAAACTTGTTCCATCTTGCTGTGAAATCTCATAGAGCTCGGTGTCGGATATACCGAAAGCAGGACCGCGAAGAACACCAGCGAGGGACGTGTGATGTTCCGCCGGTACGTCGAGAAAATTGAGGTAGTTCCAGATATCGTAAATTTCTTGGCGTTGATAAAAACCGATGCCACCAGTCGTGAGGTAGGGGATGCCTGCTTCAAGTAACGCATGTTCAATATCTGGGAGATGTGTTCTGCTGCGGATGAGTATAGCGATATCGCCGTATTCAATTGGACGTTCTGATTCTCCGCCATTCTCGCTGCGCACCCATACTGTTTCGCCGTTCCTGCTCATATTTTTGATGCGCTGCGCTATCAGCGTGTATTCGTTTGCTGCCGCGTCGTCTCTCTTTCCGAGAATGATGTCAATCGCACCGTTTGCGTCAACAGGTCGCGCTTTAATAAGGGATTCAAAAGGGACCTCAAATTCGGTTTCAGTTCCATCACCCATCAAACAATCAAAAAGGTGGTTGACAAACCCGACGGTGTCTCGTAGAGAGCGGAAATTCTCTTTCAGAGGGATGTCTTCACCTTCCTTGTCTTTAATTTTTTGGTTTGTCTTTTTAAACACACGGACATCTGCGCCGCGGAACGCGTAAATGCTCTGTTTTGGATCACCTACGATAAACAGATTGGCTTTTTTGAGTTCGTTTGTGAGCAGCATCACCAATTCGTACTGTAATTCATTTGTATCCTGATATTCGTCCACCATGTAGTATGTGTGGCGTTCAACCAATGCCTGCTGGATTTCTTTGTTGTCGCGAAGCAGGTCGCGGGTTTTCAGCTGCAGGTCGTTGAAGTCGAGTGTCCCTTGGGAGAGTTTGGCAGTTTGGTAATTGTTGAGGATTCGGGTATATAGGGTGAGCAGGTCACGGGTTGTGCTGAGTAGAAAATCGTCATCGGTTTCGCCATTCTCCTCAATGATAGGAGCGTTTTGGATCTTTTCCGCGGCCGATACCAGAAAATTGATTTCGGTTTCAATGTCCGATGTTTTGACCCCTCTGCCCAGAAAATCGGTTTTCGCGATGCTCCCGCTTTGCGTTGTAATTGGATCTGCGATTTCTTTCAGTAGACGCATCACTTCAGGTGAGTCCGGGTTTTTCTCAGGCAACGCTTCCAATTTTTGGACTAAAGGTATAACCAATGTAACATTTTTACCTTTCGCAAGCTGCAAAGCAGCGTTTAGGCATCGGATAAAGTCGATAACATCGGTTTCCGACATTGATTCTGCACGAATGACTTGTTCCCAAACATCTGGCAACTGTTCGGCATGTTGACTGCCGTAAACATCTTTAATGAGATGATCAATTACATCGCGCTGGTTTACCATGCTTGAAAGGAGTTCTTCCAAGTTTTGCCGTCTTCCATAGCGTTGTAACAAGCGTGTCAGTTCGTTTCGGTGTTTATCTTGTTCATTTGTGGCTATTTCCTTGAGGGTTTCCCGAAGGATTTGCTGTAGCAGGAGTTTCTGATCGATGCCTTGCAAGATGCTAAAATTGGCTGGTACACCGGCTTGGAAGGGGAATTCTCTCAGGATGCGTGAACAAAATGCATGGATCGTCGAGATGGGTGCCGTGTTCATCTGTTCAAGGATTGTGCCGCGATCAACAATATTTTCCTCGGCGTTAAGTTTCTCAACAACGCGTTCTTTCATCTCAGCGGCGGCTTTATCTGTAAACGTAATAGCGACGATTTCTCGCGGCTTTGCTTTCCCGCTTCGCAAGATTTCGAGGTAGCGGTCAACCAATACAGTTGTTTTTCCGGAACCCGCACCGGCGGTTACGCAGATATGTTTTTCTATATTAAGGGCTGCTTGTTGGCTCGGTGTCAATCGCATTTTTTGATTGGGATCCCTTGTGATTGACGGCACGGCGGAGCGTGCCTACTACTTTTAATCCGGCAGTGGAAGAACTGCCGCTACGGCACGGCGGAGCGTGCCTACTACTTTTAATCCGGCAGTGGAAGAACTGCCGCTGCTGATATCGCGAGTTGAACGGTATCTCCCGGCTTTTTCGTTTCTGTGCCGGGGTTGTAATGCACAGCTTTAAGCGGGATGTCTGCAGCTATTAGTTGGTATTCTTCTATCCGTCCCAAATAGTTGACTGCTGTCACTTTCGCAGTTATACGGTTTTCAGGTTGGCTACCACTATCCTGAGCACTATTGATAATGAGTGACTCTGGTCGAATTGAACACTGCACGGGTGTTCCAGTCGTTAGCTCATGGTAAACGGTTTCCGAGCGAAGTGTCCCGATGGGAGTGTCTATTGTAGCACTGCCGTTCGATGCCTGCTCAACCTTACCTGAAATGAAGTTGGTTTCCCCAACAAAACTCGCGACAAAAGCGTTCTTTGGAAACTGATATACCTCACGCGGTGTGCCGACTTGGATGATAACGCCATCCTGCATAATTGCCATCCGATCCGCCATAGAGAGCGCATCGACCTGATCGTGTGTGACATAGAACATTGTAATATTAGTGCGATCATGAATCTGCTTTATTTCGTCACGCATCTGTTGTCGGAGTGCAGCGTCGAGGTTACTGATCGGTTCGTCGAGGAGTAGGACACTCGGCTCAATAACGAGCGCACGCGCAAGCGCGATGCGTTGTTGTTGTCCACCGGAGAGTGTGTTAACTGCACGATCATGATAGCCTTCCATCTGTACCATCTCTAACGCTCGTGTGATTTTTTCGTTGCGTTCTGCTTTGTCGAGTTTCCGAAGCGTTAGTCCGTATTCAATGTTTTCGGCGACGGACATGTGTGGCCATAGGGCATAGTTTTGGAACACCATTCCTGTATTGCGTTGGTGGGGCGGCACATTGTTCATCACAGTATCATCGAACCGCAATTCGCCGGTGTCGGGTTTGTAAAATCCTGCTACGATACGGAGGAAAGTTGATTTGCCGCATCCGGACGGACCGAGGAGGAAGAAGAACTCTCCCGTCTCAATTTTCAGGCTCACGTCATTGACAGCGAGCGTTGTATCGAAGGCTTTTGTGACATGGGTTAATTCAACAGAAACTGCCATAATAGTTATCGGTTATCGGTTGTCAGTTACGGAGGGGCTCGCGCCCCACCGTTATCTTCTTGCGTACGCCAGGGAGGTAAACTGAACAAGAAATTGTGTTTAACAGGTTCAAAAAGAGAGCCAAGAAACGCAGCACTGCAACAACGGCAGCAGTGCGGGTTACGAAAATGCGCGTGAATACCCCAGAGAGCCCTTATCGGACGCTTGCGCCAAATTAAAAATCTTTCACGCAGCGGAATCCGATTGTACTGCCAGATGAGAGATGGTACCACCGGTCTGCGGCTCGCAGATCTTCAGGACTCCCGCCCCATCCACCACCGCGTAGGATACGGAAGTTTTCGTCATCCGGCGCGATTTCTCTGCCGAAGCGCGGGTTGTTCTGTGGACTCATGTTATAGAATTCAGCGTTGTATTCATCAAAACACCACTCCCACACATTACCCGCTATATCGTATAGATTATAACCGTTCGGTGGAAAGCTGCCAACTGGCGCGGTCCACTTCCATCTGTCTGTTCCACCCGTACCCCCAAAATTGGCATCTGTGTATGTTATTATATCACCATTTGGATATAATTTTCCAGTCAGATTTCCACGTGCAGCGTATTCCCACTCTGCTTCGGTCGGTAAACGTTTGTTTGCCCACGCCGCGTACGCAGCGGCATCGCGCCAGGTTACATGGACGACAGGAGCATCAGGGGCATTGAATTTCGGGTCGTGCGATAGGGGTGGCTGAGGGTAGCCTGTGCTTTGAACGAACTTCTGATAGCGTGCATTGGTTACCTCATACATATCCATATAAAATGCGTCAAGGGTAACGGTATGCACGGGTTGTTCGTCGCTGTTCCCGATGGTGGAGCCCATCTGAAACGTCCCTGCAGGAATCAGCACCATTGTCGCACCATCAATTTCGGAGACAATTTCTGTGGCTGATTCAATGCCGGTGGTGGAACCTTCCTCGCTTTGTCCACACGCGCAAAAACTAAGAGTGACGATGGTAATGAGAAAGATTCCTGCAATCCTCATAAACCTTCTGCGACTTGTGTAGCGGTTTCGACGATCCAAGCGTGTTCTCTCTCATAAACCGTCCGCAGATCCAGCCAAAAAAGACCGTCTTTGATTCTGCCGATGACGGGGATTGTGGCGTTTCGGAACTGTGTTGCGAGCATTTCAGTGGAAATCTCGGAAGGTTCAAGGACGAGAGCGACGCTTGGCAATGTCTCAACCGGGAGAGCACCACTTCCGATCTGCCCGTAGGTTTCCGAAACCTGAATGTCAATCTTTTCCTCAAAGAGCGTTTCTAACTGCATCTTGAGCTCTTTGGCAAGAACGTAGAGCTCCTCTATCAATCGCGTATAGCGATTGAGCATCGGAAACTGTTCAGCCATAGTGGTGCTATCGGTGAGGTAAAGTTGTAACGTGGCTGACAAACCAGCAATGATGAGTTTATCGACCCGAAGTGCGCGCATCATCGGATTCTTACGCATCTTTTCGATCCATTCCGTTTTACCAACGATGATGCCTGCTTGCGGTCCACCGAGCAGTTTATCACCGCTAAAGGTAACAATATCGACACCGCTGGCAATACGTTCCCCAACAAGGGGTTCGTGCGGAAGCCCATATAGTGTCATATCAACAAGAGCACCGCTTCCGAGATCTTCCATTGTAGGGATACCGCGCTGTGCACCGAGTTCCGTCAATTCTTCCATCGAGGGAGTTGACGTGAAGCCGAGGATTTTGTAATTACTCGGATGCACCTTGAGCAGCAGTCCTGTGTTTTCGTTAATAGCCTCTGCATAGTCTCGGAGATGGGTTCGGTTGGTGGTGCCTACCTCTCGAAGTATCGCGCCACTTGCTGCCATTACGTCAGGAACTCGGAATGCCCCACCGATTTCAATCAGTTCTCCCCGTGACACGATCACCTCTTTGCCGCGTGCCATCGTCTGAAGTGCGAGCAAAACAGCGGCGGCGTTATTGTTAACGACCGTAGATGCCTCACAACCCGTTAGCTGCTGTAGGAGCGGTTCAGTAATTCTATCCCGATGACCTCGCTCACCTGTTGCAATGTCGTATTCGAGGTTGACATAATTTTGCGCGGCTTGCTGAATCGCTTCACAGGCAGCGTCGCTTAACAACGATCTGCCTAAGTTGGTATGTGTAACCGTGCCTGTCGCATTGACGACAGGACGCATGCGTGCCCCTATCTTTGCATCAATTTTCTGGCGCGTTCGTTCGGCGTATTCCGCGTGTTCTGGCAGTTGCATCTGGCTGCCGCTCAAAATATCGTTTCGGATGTCAGCAACAACGGCGCGCAGTGCCTCTGTCACGAGATCGCGAGCGTAGGACGCTTGCAAGGCACGCATCTCTTGTGTGTTCAGGAGTTTTTCGATGGCCGGCAGTTGCCGTAGAAGGTCTTTTGTGTAATCTTTCGTCAAAATGGTTTCCAAAGGATTAAATATTTTTATTTGAAGATATATAGTGCTTTATGGACAATTTATTTAGTAGGATAGCATATTATGGCTGGGTTGTCAAATTCTACTGGGCAGCTTCAGCGGCATATTGGTGTTCAGGGGTTGGATACCGTGGATGGAGCGTAGCTATTCGTGTGTTCGTGAATCCGTTGGCGTTCGCGATTGACATCCGGATCTGCACGGCGGGGGATACCGGTGATTGCATCGACGGACTCGTCCGCCTTAAAGCGTAGATAGAGTTTTTGTGATTGGGCGGCGAGCGACGGGTTTTTGAGCGCACGGTAACAGCGCATCATGTTGTAGTGTGCGTCCAAATCTTCTGGATCCACAGCGAGCGTCTTCTGAAATTCAGCCAGTGCGGTTTCGTAGTTGCGTTTTAGGAAGTGCATACGTCCGAGTTTATTCCGAACACGTGTGTCGCGTGGAAATTGCGCAGCGGCGTGCTGGAGATGTTCAATCGCCGTATCGTAATTGCCATCCGTTTCTTGGACGAGGGCGTAAAAGTAGTGGACCTTCGCGCGATGCGGGTTTTCAGGGTGCAGCGTCCTCTGAATCTCAAATGCCTTTTCGAGCATCGCTTCCGCACCTGGCATGTCTCCTTCTTGGATGCGGACTCTTGCTACGTTCACCCACCCATCAAGGTATGTTGGCTCTATCTCGGTGACCTTCAAGAATGCAGTCTCTGCAGCTTTCAGATCGCCTTGCAGGAGAAGTCCGATGCCGTAGTCATTCCACCTTTCGCGAATATTCTCATGTTTCGACAGCAGTATCTCTGTGTCTACGACTTCAGTTGACGGCACCCGGCGTGTGCCTACTACCTTTAAGGTTGTTTTGACGGATGCCATTTCGATAATTGGGAGGTTCGGGATCCCCTTGATTTTCCCCGCGACATCCGAAGTATCACCCGTCCAGACCCATTTGCCGTCATCGTAGCCTTTACCTACCTGAAAATCTGTGTCCTCTGGGTCTCGCACCCCAGCGTAAGCCCACTGTGTGTGCCACCAATTGAATTTGCGGTAGTTGAGTTTCGCCTCTACTGTGAGAATATCTCCACAATCGGATGGGATTTCGAGTCGGTAGCGGGCGGTATCGGCGGCACCCGGTGGAATTGTGTTTGCATAGAGGACAGTTCGCATTGCCCAAGCGTTTCGTTTATTAATCAGGTTTCCATGTGCATCAAGCATATAGGCGCGGTAAAAATGCGCGCCCGGATCAACGGGTCCGTTTCCGTCGGGTGCGGCGATTCTGCCGTTCCAGAAGACAATTTTTCCGTTTTCATCGGTGGCTTTCACCTCCAGCCATATATCAAAGGCATCGATCGTACCAGTAGGAAAGCGGTGTCCAACACCCCGCGTGCGGACGACGACATCAATCCGTGTGTCGTTATCTCGTGCGATTTCAGTTCCGCCGCTTGGAATCGGTCTACCATCTGCAAAAAGATCTAACGTTACCACTTCATCCTGCAAAAATTCCGTTACAATTTTGAGTTGTTCTGGATGCTGATTCACAAACGGGAGTGCAGTGTTTGCAGCGGGGAATCGGTGGTTATGAACCTTGCCGTTGATATTTCCTGCATCTGTGGAGTCAACGAGTGGCATGTGACAATCGACACACTTCTTCGCTGTTTCGGGATAGTAGAAGGACAACGCGCCTTGATGAGAAACTCCACTTTTCTGCCACTGATCATAGTCGTTGAACCCGCGTACCCATCGAAAGTTATTGACCGGTTCGTCCAGATGCACTTTATGACAGGTTGAACAGAATTCAGCGGTGTTCTCGCGATGGAACGGTTTGAGGAAACTCTTTTTGTGCGGTTCTGGGTCAAGCCGAATGAGATAGTTGTGCAGATTACGGATAATAGGGTTATCACTGGCAGCAATGTCGTGAAGTGGGGGATATTTAATCACGTATCCGCTGTTCCCCATTGTGTCTTTGACTTTTTCAATGGAGTGGCACGCCGTGCAGGCGAGTCCTGCCTGCGCTGCGGGGGTATGGAGGTTTTCACGAATGGGTCTGTCCATCACACCGTTAAGTAGAATCGCTGGATCGTGACACCCGCCGCACCACTTAGAGGGTTGAATACCGTTGACCTCCTGCATATAAATGATTGATTTACGATACCACTGGTTATTGAAGGAGGAAAAGTGATGCGCGGATTCGTTCCACTGCCGATAGATGTCTGGATGACACCCCTTGGTGGCGCAGGTCTCCGATGTAAGAAAGAAATCGGTTGGAATCAGCGCACCTGTCTCTGTTTCGACGGATGCGGGAAAGAAGTGACCGGTCGTGCCGCCGCCTTCCTCGTACATACTTGTCGGAGGGAGCGCGGGGTTTTCGACGAGATAGGTTTCGTTTGGTAGATAGTACTGTATAAGTTTCGCACCTATCGGGAAAAGGACAACAACAACCAACACACCAATGTTTATCTTTTTCAGCAATGGCGTGAGGAATTCATTATCTCTCAATAGGTGAATGCCGAGGAGAATACTCCCTGCGCTTATGCTGACGATGTGTGTGATGAGTAACCACCGGTAGGGGGTTGTCGCGCCAACGATCATCAGATAGCCACCGCTGATGATCCCAACAACTATCCCGATACTCCCTACTTGTCCGAGTCTTGAGATTCGCTTCAATTGTCGGTAGACGTAGATACCGAATGGAATTATGAGAAGAACACCCAGCCCAACGTGAAGTAGGACATTGGAAATGTAAAAGAGCGTCGGTTCACCGAAGCTGAACAGATACGCGCTGTTGAGCAATAGAATAAGAAAGGCAGCCAGAGAAAGTTTCCGCATCTTTTCCTATAGTGCATCGCGATGATTAACGCAATGGGCAATCATCGGTCTTTGATGAGTTTTATCCCTTTCAAATGTATATCTTCGTACCAGTGACGAAATGCTTCTTTATGCAATTTCCGACCTAACTCTTCTACGTGAATCGTAGCATTGCCAGGGAGGTCAACTGTGAACACCTCGGGTGGTATATTGTGGTTCACTCTGAAGTTGTGTGTTTTTATTGTAGCCCTTTGGCCTCATGTTTAGTAAAAGAAGCATTGTTTTCCTCCCCTTCTGCTTTAACGAGGTTTATTGAGATGTTCCGCCGTAGGTAACCCGCATTGGCAGGGGTTCCATCAGTTCAGAGATCCATCCACCAGGGAGTAGTGGATTATCTCCGCCTGTCACTGTCAAATATGAGACATAGCGCGGAATTTTCTGACGAGATGCTTCGTGGAAAAGTCGCTTTACCTCTGCCCATGTCTCATCGCGCCAAGTGGCAATCTCGGGTGACTTCCGTGCCATTCCATCTGTACTTCGTAACTCGGTGTAGAGTTCCACCGCTTTGGTTAGGTTCGTGCGAATTTCCTCCTCAAGCACCGGAATTTTTTCTTCAATTTCAGCGAGCGTCAATCCAAAGAACCTTTCTTCTTCAGGCGCAGTATCAGTTTGGGTTTCTACATCAACGGATAAAGTGCTTTCTTCGGGCTGTACTTCCGCTTCAGAAAATTGTGTATTTTCTGATGTGAAATCTCCAGAATCTATAGACCCATCGGAATCCGCAGATGTGGAAACGACCTCTGTTTTATTAATATCTTGGTTCGTTTGATCCTTTTGTTTGTCTGCAGACTGGGTCTTAGCGCGCTTCGCTGGCACGGCAGTTTTATAAATCCTTATCGTTTCCTGCGGCTGATTTGCTCTGTGGAGCAGAACTCCAAAGAGGACCACCACGCAAAGCAATACGCCTCCCCAAAATAATTTTGATTTAAACATGATGAAACGCTCCTTAGTTACTACAGCGATAAATTCTACTTTGATGGCAAAATTTGGGTGTGGGTAGGAGCTGCAGTTATTTTACTAAACAACTCCAGCAAAGTCAAGCCAAAAACCAAAACCGTTCGGTTTTCTGTCCGTTTTAGGCAGGGAGCCCCGATTCAGAAATTCCTCTTACGGGCGAACTACATAAACAATCGGATTTCCTACTGCTGCCCGTAGCGTTTGAGGAATTCCTGTTTGGTCAATGCTTTACTGATTCCATCCACCTTAATCATGGCATCGTCAGGAAGGTCAACAGTGAATGTCTCTGGGGGTAGGTTGTGATTCAACTTGAAGTTCTTTATTTCCAGCATCCGCTGGGAAAGTATAGGATCCGCTGGCTTGAAATCAAGCCAAGCATATTCAATAAAGACGGCTTTAGGGAACCATATCTCTCCGTGTTGCTGATAGGAGATTATCGTACGAAAGATGGTGAGAGCCTCCATCGGAATATCGCTATCCAAAGCATCTACGGGGGTAGGTTGTTGGCTTTCATATTTCAGATGTCGAAATCCACGTTCGGGTGCGATCCAAATCTTTTTAGATCGATCCTCCTGTTTTGCTTCTAAGACGTAACACAACGTCCCGTTGAAGACCTCACGACCTATAATACGGAAGTCGTTTTCCCTTAGATGGGTTGCTAAATCTTCGTCTACCCAAGTTAGGAATCGTCTTGGATCCATGTGTTCGTGATGTGACTGAGGTTTCGTGCTAAAGTAGTAGTTAGGTTTTCCGTTACGGACGATCTCCCACATTGTGGTGGGTGTAAGGATAGTCGTTCTTCTCGGTGAATCGAAACGAGTATTTTCTGAATCGAAAACGATGCGAAGCGTAACAATACGAGGATCAATATCGAGTGGGGGTTCTCCAGAGATATGAACAACTACCCCTTCGCCGGATTTAAGCGGCGTATCAGTTTGTTTGATGGCTGCTAAAAGTGCCTCAAAATCAAGTTCAGTTTCCGCTGTGTCTTGTGCCGGTGTTTCCTGTGCGAATGCTGTCGTGAAACACGCGAGAAGAACAAAACAGGAAAGTAGGAAACGATTCGGTTTCATATTTAAGAAAGACACTGTTTTCCTCCTTGGTTCAGTTTTCATCGTGGGAATTCTTAGCATCTTCTTGCTGAGAGGATATATCAGATGCGTTACCCGGTTCAACCCCCATTGGCAAAGGTTCCATCAGTTCATATATCCATCCGCCGGGGAGTATGGGATCTTCCTCCACACCTGTTACCTTCAAAAAAGATCTATATCTCAGAATTTTTCCTGTGTGAGCGACATCGTTGAACAACCGCTTCACCTCTTGCCACGTCTCGTCACGCCAAGTGGCAATCTCGGTTGATGCCCCAGCCATCCCATCTGTGCTTATCAGATCGGTGTAAAGTTCCACAGCCTTGGTGAGATTGGTTCGGATTTCTTCCTCAAGCTCGGGGATTGTCTCTTCAACTTCAGCAAGTGTTAGCCCGAAGAACCGTTTTTCAGATTGAGGGATGCTTAGGGTTTCAGCATCAGTGGACACGTTTGTGCTATTGTCCTTACTGCGGAGAACAGGCCGTCCAATCTGATTTCGCAGTGCCAATTTTGCGTCAATATCAAGGACGATGGGTGCATCAACAATTTCAATCGCGGGTTCGGATTGTGCCTCGAAACTATATGGGCTCTGATAGTGAGCGAGGTATTGATTGCCGACACCGAGTGCCAACATAACCAGAACAGCAGCCGTGCCAAAAGCCGCCCACGGCACCAACGGTTTCCCAATTGGAGGTGGTGAGATCGGTTTGATGTTGGCAACTTGTCGTCCGATGCTCTCCATTAAATTAACAGGTAATTGGACGCTACCGAGTATCTCGTGAATCAAGAGTTCTTCTCTTTCCTGTAAGCGCTTTCGCGCCCGACGAAGCCGACTGTTAATCGTATTCATTGATACACCTAAAAACTTGCCAATCTCCTTCGGCTTCATTTCACCAAAATAATAAAGGGTCACTACCGTGCGTTCACTCTCTGGCAGCCTTTTCAGAAGTTTTTTGACGATTTCGTGGTGATGCTCGGTAGTTTCTGTCGCTCGTTGTTCCGATACATGATGTGTGTAAGAGGATTGGTCTATTTCTCTCACAGGTGTATCCTCCAGCGATTGTATCGCGGGTTTCTTTTTCTGAATCCATCTGTTGCAAAGGTTGTTTGCAATCACATAAAGCCATCCAGCGAACTGATTGGGATTTTTCAGCGTCGCGAGGTTCTTGTATGCCTGAAGGAAGGTATCTTGTGTAATTTCTTCAGCGAAGTGAAAATCACCGATCCTGCGCCACGCAAGCGCGTGGACACCTTTTTGGTACTTCCCGACTAAGGTGGTGAACGCCTCGTCGTCGCCTGACAAGATTCTCCGAATCAGTTGAACGTCGTCTTTTTCCATCAGGATTCTCCATCACTATCGATGAAAGAGTTGATTATGCTTATATTTTTATGGTTTAAGTGGGCGCGGTACTAAAACAGATACGGTTCTTCAATACCGAACTATGCATGCTACCCTCTTTAATTGTTAAAGATACAATTTAAGGGCAGAAAATGTGCATAATTTTTAGGAAGGACGGATTGCAGGATTTACTTGTGAAGTGGTTGTTTTTATCCCGCAGTGTAACCGCCATCAATAGGTAGGGCGATTCCTGTAACGAACGCCGATTCGTCGGAGGCGAGGTATAGTGCACCATAGGCAATCTCTTCGGGCTGTGCGAGCCGCCGCATTGGGTGCCTGTCGGCGAGGACCTGATACTCCGCTGGTGTTTTGATGACACCTGCAACCAACGGTGTTTCAACGAAGCCCGGACAGATGCAGTTAACACGGATATTGTCTTCAGCGTAATCGAGTGCCATCCCACGGGTGAGGTTCGTCACACCACCTTTGGAGGCGACATACGCCGCCCTCACATCCGCACCGACAAGTCCGTAGATGGAGGACAGGTTGATAATGGAGCCACCGCCGTTTTTCTGCATCGCAGGGATCGCTGCCTTGGCACAGAGATATACACCGGTGAGATTGACATCTAAACAACGGTGCCAGTCCGCTTCCGGCAGATCGCCAACGGGGAGTCGCATGGCGATTCCGGCACTGCTCAACAGAATATCCAATTTTCCGTATCTGCTGACGGTTTCCTGCACCATCCCTTCGGTATGTTCCGAGATTGTCACGTCGGTTTGGACATAGGTTGCTTCGTTACCCGCATCTCGAATGATAGCAACGGTCTGGTTCGCCCCGTCTGCGTCGATGTCCGCGACGACTACTTTCGCACCGTGTTCGGCAAACAGGATCGCTGTCGCTTTTCCGATGCCGGATGCGGCACCTGTCGTGATGGCTACTTTATCTTTGAGTCGCATTTTTCAAAGACCTTTTTCTGTCCATTCTGCCGGGTTCACTTCCGGTTCACCGATTTGGTTTCTGAGCACACCGATATTCTCGATTTCAAGTTCAACGATGTCCCCCGGTTGAATCCAGCGGTCGAGTTCCCATCCACATCCATTTCCAACGGTGCCGGAACCTAAAAATTCACCAGGATGAATCGTCTCGGATTGTGAAACAAACGAAATCATCTCAGCGAAGGAGTAATACATATCCGATGTATTTCCGTCTGCCCAGACTTCACCATTTATCCTGGCAACCATTCGGAGGTTGTACGGATCACCGATTTCATCTGGTGTAACGAGACACGGACCCATGATATTGCTATTATCGAAGTCCTTTCCTTTGGCAGGACCGAGTGCCAACGTCATGTGTCGGAATTGGATGTCGCGTGCGCTGATGTCGTTATAAATGGTATAACCAGCGATGTACTCAGGGGCTTCTTCTATTGAGATATTTTTCCCAGTTTTGCCGATATAGACCCCCCACTCCAGTTCAAAATCGAGTTTTTCAGTGTAGTTAGGCCACGTAACGACGGCTTCATGTCCCGCAATAGAGGACGGACTCGTACTGCCGCGGTAGTAGTTAGGCAATTTGAACCACTCTGGTGAGATTTCTTTACCTGTGATACGTGAGGCAGCATCCATGTGAGTCTTAAATACGCCGAAATCCCGCAGACTTGCTGGGCGTGGAAACGGCGCGAGCAGCTGCACGTCGGCAACAGAGAACATGCTATCGGAAGTATCCGCGCTGTTGGCTGTCTGGTCAATATATTTTTCTGCGTCAGCGATGCAATTCTGTTCAAAGAATTCGTACATATCCGAGGCGACTGCCGTAAGATCAACAATTCGGTCGCCAGTAATCCATGCGCCGAGGCTTGGTGTGCTATCTGCCGATTTGGTTTGAAAGGTAACGAGTTTCATAAGCGTTCTTTTTTAGGTGATTGTGCCTCCCTATTGAAATAGGTCTGTAGCAGAGATTATACGATAGATGCATTTAGAAATCAATATTTTTTCGAGAAGGGATTTTCCTTGCTTATGAGACGGAGGTATGGCATAATTCGCACTATACGTTTACTTGTAGGTGCGGTAGGTTCCTGTTGCAGGTAGATCCAACAAAAGAGGGAATGAACATGGTTACTCGGGAAGACATCCAAGCGACCTGTGATGACATCGTGCGTGAATTCACGCCTTTGCAGGTTGTTCTTTTTGGTTCTTATGCGTATGGCACGCCGACAGAGTCCTCCGATGTCGATTTGCTGGTCGTCATGCCAGTGCCGAAATCCGAAACCCGCCAGCGTGAGATAGAAATTCGGGAACGTCTCGCGCGTCCTTTCCGTTTGCATGTGCTTGTGCATTCGCCTGAAGACCTGGCGTATCGTCTCGTGTATAACGACTGGTTTCTCCAAGAGATCACTGAAAAAGGCGAAGTGCTTTATGAAACTCCTAATTTTTTCTTGAAACCTGTAAAGAAGGAAGAACACACGATGAATCCGTTGACAGAGGAATGGGTGCAGAAAGCCGAAGGCGATTATACTGTGGCACAGCAATCCAAGCAAGGACAGAATCCGGTAAATGATGTTATCTGCTTTCTTGCTCAACAGTGTGTTGAAAAGTATCTAAAGGCGTGGCTTCAAGAGGCGAACATTCCGTTTCCAAGGACCCATGATTTACAAGCGTTATTGAACCTGATAGTCCCAGCTCTTCCGGCTTGGGATGCGTGGCGGGAAGATTTTTCAAAGCTGTCGGAACACGCGGTTGATCCGCGTTACCCTGGCAAGTTCGCGACAGCGGACGAAACGGCACACGCCATGCAGATCTGTAATGAAGTTCGACGGGCTGTTCGCGAGCAGCTAAAACTACCGCTTGAATCTGCATAACACCGTCAGTTACGACAGAAAATAAACCTTTATAGCGGAATACATAGGCTACACTGTTAAAGATAAAAACAGTTCTTCCAAGGACATTTCAGTTGTGTGCATTTCGAGTAGCTGCCATCCACGTCCAACAATGGTCTCTGCAACATCCGCGCGAATGTCGGTTGCCAGTGTATAGTGAAGATGGAAAGTCGTTGAGGCATCTGTACTTGCAGAGCGTTGCTCAACTTCAATCACGTTCTCAATGTCCTTAAGTGCTGCCGATATATCTTCTGCTGGCGCACCTGCTACCTCAAGTGTGAGAATTGAGGAGGCGGGTTGTAAATCCTCTGTACTGCTGTCAAGTGCATCGCTTTGTCTGGATACGGCACGCCCATCTTTCAATTGGACATCCCCGGTAATTTTGCCCCGACTGATGATAATTAACCGCTCGCATGTGAGACTGGCTTCGGGCAAGATGTGGGTGCTGAACAGAATCGTCCGTTCCTTGCCGAGTGCCTTGATTAATTCTCGGATTTCAACAATCTGCCGTGGATCCAACCCAGAGGTGGGTTCATCGAGAATTAAAACATCCGGCTCATGGATGAGTGCTTGTGCTAAACCGACACGCTGCCGGAAACCACGAGACAATTGACCAATAATCTGATGTCGGCGTTCGGTGAGTCCACACGCCTCGATAGCATTATCCAGCTGCGCCTTGATACTGCCGCGCGGCACGCTGCGGATTTTTGCCATATAGGTCAAATACTTTGTCACTGTCATTTCTGGATAGAGGGGTACATTTTCGGGAAGATATCCGATGCGTTTCCGAACCTCTCGTGACGCTTTGAAAACATCGTATCCAGCGACGGTAACGCGTCCGCTACTTGCAGGCATAAAACAGGTAAGGATCCGCATCGTTGTTGTTTTCCCAGCACCGTTGGGACCGAGGAAGCCAACGATTTGTCCCTTGTCTACCTGAAAGGAGATGTCCCTGAGTGCTTGGAAGGGACCGTAGTTTTTCGTGATATTTTGGACTTCAATCATTATTTTAACCTGACCCTGACGGGAGTTGTTAGGTGAAACTTAGCATTCACAGTTCTTTCAAGAACCCGCATCGCGCCGATGTTGCGATGCTGCCCCCAGTAGCTAAGGTCTTTCAGCTCCTAAAGGAAATTATCACGAGGAATACTGAAGTTTAAATCCCGATCTCTACCCAACAAATAGGGGTTGTTGTCTGGTTGAACTGCCTCCGACTCGGCGAGGACATCCGGTAAGTTGACAGTCACAGAATTCACCTCAACTCTATCTGGATAAACTAACACCTGCTTCCACATCATCGGATAACAGATAATGCCGGAAGAGACGATACATAACATGCCTTGTTCTCTGAAAACGCGGTTGAGATGCAGATGTCCACAAAAAAACGCTAAAATCTGTTTATCAAAAGGAGAGACGATTTCGAGAACCTCCGCGGAGTTAGCGACTCTTGAACCGATACCTTGAAACTCAACACTCGGAAAAGGGAGTTGATGCGAAAATATGAAAACTTCTTGCTCGTAATCTCGCGCTCTTTTTAATTCGCGCTCCGCCCATGCCAACTGGTTGGTGCTGATATACCCATGTGTGAGGTCTTCCGGTACCTCCTGTGAATCGAGCAGAATAAATCGGATATTTTCATGCACAAAACTGATGGAGCCCATGCCGTTGGTGCTGAAGCGTTCCAGGAAGGCATCTTTGGAACCTGTCTCCGGATGTAAATCGTGGTTACCCGGGATGTAATAGCAGGGGGCACTCATGCGTTGTCCGAGTTGTTTCGCACCGTCAAGCGTGGCTTCGTATTCTTCAGCAGACATATCGAAACTCTTACCGCCACACACAATATCTCCGCCATGAACCACAAAGTCGGGTTCAAAGGCGTTCAGTTGTTCAACCAACTTTTCATAGAGTGCGAGACTGTTTTTTTGTTGCTGAAGTCCACCTGCGAAGTTTCTTGGCGCGTTTAAATACAGATGTGTATCCGTAATAAAGGCAAATTTAAAAAGTATCATGGCATATCCCGTTTTTCAGCGAGGCTTCCGATTTCATTGACAGAGGCTTCTTAACGGACAAAGTTTCTTGCGGAAACACTTCACTAACAGCGCGCCGACTGAGATGATTAAAATCAAGAATGCAGACGTTTAGATAGAATTGCAACATAAGTCGGTGTATCGGCTGCATCGATATAGCGTTCAACTCGCCACGTTGTGCCATCAAGGATGTCCTCTATCTCGGCTTTTGAAACAAACAAATAATCAAACCACGGCGTGGTATATTGCCGGTAACGGATTCGCAGGCGCAGTTGTCCACTCATGCGTCCCCGATCTCGGTTAAATTGATGATAGGCTAAATGACCCGGTTCCGTTGTTTGATACGGATCCATAGTTTCGGCGATAATTTTCGATGTATCCGTTGTCATGGCTGCAAAACGTCTCAGTAGCCATTTTGCTCTTTTATAACCGCCGACGAGTCCAAAATTATGTCCCATCATGAGAATTGTGTCAAACGTCCCGATTTTGGAATTTAATTGCGTAATGGACGTGACAATAGCATTTTTGAGTCCACGACTTTGACAGGTCTGAATGGCTAATGGTGAGATGTCCGTTCCTAAAACATCGTGCCCCTGTTCTTGTAAATAGAGGCAGTGCCGTCCTGCACCACAACCAATATCTAAAACGCGTCCGGTGGCATCCGCCATAGCGAGTTTTTGATGCTCAGCCCAATCCGCATATTCAGCGAAATAGTTAAGAGGTCCCAGACGGCTTGTATCGATAAATCCATCTTCTCTCTCCACAATTTCGACGTTTTCTCTACCGTTATGATAATCTGAAAGGAGGTGCCCGTAGGCATCTTGGCTATCGGTTAGCACTCTATGACTCCTTGACGTAACCGGTTGTCCCGTTCGGATTAACCCATTTGGTTTCCCAATGCGTTTCAATGCCTTCTCGCCACGCCTGTGCTGCCTCTGTGAGCTCGGTGGTAAGTTCCGGGTGATCGTCTTTCAGGTTTCTCGTTTCACCCATATCGGTTTCGAGGTCCGCCAGATGCACATCGTCTTCGGGAGGTGCCCCTTCTACTAATTGACCGTTGAGCACCAATTTCCAATTGCCATAACGCACGGCAGTTTGCTTGCCCATCTCCCAGTAGATTTTGCTGTGCGGTGTAGACTCACCATTTGTCACCATCGGTAGAACATCAAGTCCATCAAGTTCGTACTCGGAAGGATCTCCACCTGCTGCGGCGAGGAAAGTCGGGAATACATCCATTGCTGCGCCGACTTCATCGATTACCTGACCTGTGGGGATTCGCTGGGGCCAATTCATAATTCCGGGTGAACGGATACCGCCTTCGTAGAGACTGAATTTATGTCCTTTCAGTTTACCGGCAGTGCCGCCGTAGTAAGGGTCTTGCGTGCCGTCTAACCAATTTCGAGTTTCGCGTGAGGGACCGTTGTCGCTCTGGAAATAGGAGAATGTGTTTTCTGCAAGTCCGAGTCGTTCTAATTCAGCAAAAATTTCGCCGACGCTATCGTCAACTGCACTCAGCATCGCCGCCATAATTTGTCTATCCCAAGGCAAATTCGGGAACCGATCCACGTATTTTTGCGGTGCGTGCATCGGATAGTGCGGTGCGTTGTAAGGGACATAGAGAAAAAAAGGTTTGCCAAGTTCAACCGACTTTCGGATATATCGGATGGCGTATTCGGTGATGAGTTCAGTGAAGTATTCACCGTTTCGGTATATCTCTTCACCGTTTTCCCAGAGGTCGTGTGTTTGGTCAATGCCAGGCTGTCCTAAAGCCCAATAGAAGATATGTGAGAAGAAGTCGATGCACCCTGCCATGAAGCCGAACCAATCATCGAATCCGTGATGTTCTGGGCGTGAACCCTCGGCGAGTCCTAAATGCCACTTTCCGGACATTGCTGTGTAGTAGCCGCGTTCTTTAAGTGCCGTTGCGAGTGAAGGAACGGAGGGGGGTAGTCCTGTAGCCGTTCGATGTCCTGCTAAAATGGAGCGGACTCCAGCGTGACATGGGTATCGTCCTGTCAATAGGGATGCGCGCGACGGGGAGCAGACCGGTGAATTCGAGTACCAATCTGTGAAGCGGGCACCCTCAGCTGCCATTCTATCAAGATGTGGCGTTTTGAAATCGGTTGCCCCCATGCAGGATAGGTCGCCGTACCCTTGGTCGTCTGTTAGGAAGATAATAAAATTAGGTTGCATTTTTCCATTTTTTTAATTAGTCACCAAGCGTAGCGGAAATGGCTTTGTGCATGCACCATTCCTATTTGAAATCCGCAAGCCTCCGTTGTTGACTTGCTGCTTGCTTTTGCTAATTTTAAGAAACCTCTCTTTGTAGGATTACTTTTTCCAGAAACTCCGGTCTAAACTCCGATATTGTATGGCTTCAGAGACATGCATCGCCTCTATATTCGGGTTTCGATCCAAGTCTGCAATGGTGCGTGCCACTTTCAAAATCCGGTCATAGGCACGGGCACTCAGCCCTAATTGATTAATGGCAACCCGAAGCAGGTCTTGCGCTTGGTCGTCAACTTGGCAGTATTCTCGTATTTGCTTCGATTCCATGTTTGCATTGGCGTGTATTGTTGTCCCAGCGAAGCGTTGGTGTTGGACTTGGCGTGCTGCCTCAACGCGTTCTTGGACGTGTCCCGAGGTTTCACCCGTTGTCTCGGCGGCGAGTTCCGCATGTTTCACCGCTGGGACTTCCACCTGGATGTCGATTCTATCCAATAGTGGACCAGAGATACGGGAAACGTAGTTCTGAATCTGGTTCGGTGAGCACTTACAGTCTCGGCTTGGGTCACTGAAAAATCCACAGGGACACGGATTCATGGCAGCAACAAGCATAAAGTTGGCGGGATAGGTGAGCGATGCTGACGCACGGGAGATGGTCACTTGCCGGTCTTCAAGCGGTTGCCGCATAACCTCAAGAACGTTTCGTCGAAATTCAGGGAGCTCGTCTAAAAAGAGAACGCCATTATGGGCGAGGCTTACCTCACCAGGGCGCGGCATCTTTCCACCGCCGATTAAACCTGCGTCTGAGATCGTATGGTGTGGTGAGCGGTATGGACGCGTCACAACCAAAGGGGTGTCGCTTGGAAGAATGCCGATAGTGCTTTGGATCTTCGTCGTTTCTAAGGATTCGTCTATAGACAGTCTCGGTAGGATTGATGGAATCCGCTTCGCAATCATGGTCTTTCCGGAGCCGGGCGGTCCGATCATGATAAGATTATGACCACCTGCAGCGGCGACCTCAATAGCGCGCTTGACGTGCTCTTGCCCTTTCACATCGAGTAAGTCGAGGAGCGATTCTGAGGATTCAGTGTGCCCGTCAGTGTTGATCGTGTGTGGTTCTGATGCTATTTCCTTCTCCAAATTGAGGAACGCGACAGCTTCTGATAAACTCGCGACTGGATAGACGTTCACATCTTCAACAATCGCCGCCTCTCTCGCGTTTTCAGCGGGTAAAATAAGATTCTGAATGTTGTTCTCTTTTGCGGTGATAGCTATCGGAAGTCCGCCCGGTATACCGCGGATGCTTCCATCAAGTGCGAGTTCACCCAGAATCATGGTATTCTCAAGACTTTCCAGTTTTACCTGATTCGTAGCTGCCATAACGCCGATTGCAATAGGAAGATCAAACGCTGAGCCCGCTTTTCGGATATCCGCAGGTGCTAAGTTCGCTGTAATTCGGGTTGGCGGAAAGTAGAAACCGGAGTTCTTAATGGCTGCGGTAACCCGGTCCCGACTTTCTTTAATAGCACTGTCCGGCAAGCCAACGGTGCTGAAGTACGGCAAGCCACCGGCGACATCCACCTCGACTTTCACTATATAGGCATCAATTCCCAGCATCGCACTGCTTAGTACCGTTGCGAGCATACGTCTATTTCCTTCCAACTTGTGTTAATTTAAAATCTACTTTTGCTATTGTGTTTTGTAAGTTTGTTTTTTACGTAGGTAAGGTTCAAACCTCATCCGGCAGATTTTAATACTATTATATCACTGAGAAAGCTAATAGGTCAACGCTTTTCCGCTAACCTAAATCGCCAGTAAGTTTATGTAATGTTTGTAGTTGTTTCTGGTTGGCTATGACTAACAAGGCATCACCTGCTATCATTTTCTTATCTCCGGGCGGATTATAGAGAAACGCGCCGTCGCTATCCTGAATTGCGACGACAACCAACCCAGTTTGCTCTTGAATACTCGCGGCTTTAAGGGAAATCCCATCTAAAGGAGAATCCTTTTGGATGATGGATTCAGTAAATTGTGCGCCCTGTCGATTTTGGGTCATACTTTCCAAAAACCCCACGAGTTGTGGTTGAAGTATGCCCGATGCAAGCCGGAGACCACCGATGTGATCGGGTAGGACAACTTCATCTGCCCCGGCAGTCATGAGTTTTCCGGGGGAGTTATCTTCAACGGCTTTAGACGCTATCTTTAAGTGTGGATTCAGTTTTCTTGCGGAGATCACCACAAAAAGATTATCTTGATCGCGGCTAAGGCATGTAACAAGCCCTTGTGCCCGTTCAATTCCTGCCCGCATGAGTAATTCATCATCGGTTGCATCACCTTGAAGGTATAGAAAATCCCGTGTATCAGAGAGGTGGATGAGTCGTTCTTCCTCGACTTCAATACCGACGAAATCTACATCTGCCTTTAGCATCTCGTCAAGTACATGTACACCCGTATCACCAAGTCCACAAACAATATAATGGTTTAATAATTTATCGACGGTTCGAATCATTTTTTGTTGTCGGAAAAAACTTTGTAGTTGTCCTTCGATTAAAAATGCGGTAGCGATCGTAACACTATAGGTAAACACTCCAAACCCGCCGATGAGAAGAAACAGGGTAAAGACTCGCCCGGCATCACTCATTCCCATGTTGCCATAACCGACAGTTGTTAGGGTGATAACAGTCATGTAGACTGCATCAAGGAGTTGCCACTCTCCCTCCGGATTATCCCTTTCAAGGAATAGGTAACCAACGGTTCCAGTTACGAGCAAGCTCACGAGCAGTATAGGGGCAATTAGGATCTTGCGTTGATAATTCATACTCCAATCTCATCATAGACGCGCTTGGTAATTCTGGAGAATGTCTATTGGAAATTCCTATGCTTTTTTGCGTCTAATGCCGCTTTCTGGCACTGCGCTTGACAGCAGGATTCGGATCGTGCCGGGCAATGTCAAAGAGTGTGCGATGCTCAATCCTATCCAATGTGAACAAAAGTCTTGCGACTTCCATGCGTACACACGCGGCTGGGTCTTTGAGTCCACGTTCAAACCAACGTTCAACATCATCAAAATCGTGTTTTGCGAGTGCTGCGAGCGCACCCGCACGAATGCGTCTATTTTTAGATTCAGCGTGCGGTAGAATAGGGGCGACATACCCCTCATCGCATCGGCACATGATTCGCAAAGCGTTACATACCACATCCACTGATTCATCTTCGAGATGCAGTACACACCAATCAAATAGATCTTCAGTCCCGATTTTTTCGAGAGATTGAAGTCCGCGCACCCGTCGCTTTGGATTCTCATCAAACATGTCGGCGACTGCTTTGGTGTGGAGGGCATCAACTTTCGCTGGTTCAAGCGGTTCCTCCTTCGCCTCTGGATAAAGAACACGGACTACGATAGTGTCATTCTGCAGATGCTGAATGGGTAGCACCTCAGGACTAAACGGAATCTTGTCAAAGAAGGCAGGTAACCATTGTCTGCCTTTCATAAAAAACTCTTGCCGACTGATTTGGTTTCCAGTGCCCGATCGCATTCGGTTGTTCATCCAATGTGCCAACCGCACAATACCCCAATGGTTTCGACTCACGCCGTTGTGGGAGTAAAGCCCCAGTTGGTGGTTAACCCATTGTGCAAGCGCAGCTGGACACGCAAGGAATTCAAAAGAATTCGCCTCTAAGAGTTGAACCTGCAGCTGTTGATGAATCGCTATAATGCCACCGCGTACTTGGATTCTGCCACTACCGAGGTGTGTACGGAGTGTTTCGACCTCCAGTTCGGTTTTGAGGACGACCGGCCGATCCCGCCGCCGTCGTGCCTTTTGATCCGCGCGGTTTTTAGCGTAGTTCCAATTTGTTGTGAACCAAACGGCTCCACCACGTGGGCGAAATCCATTTTCAACGATCCCTCTCGCGTTACTTAACGTTGTGCCGTGATAGAATTCCATAAACGATTCTCCTCGAAAGTTTAACGTGGTTAACCCTATTTATGGTAAATAATTCGTGAAAATCGGCAGTGTTAAAACTGGAACGCGGGATCGCCTCTCTCAACCCTTGAAAGGTCCTCGGTTAAGAGGCGTTTTCGGTGTTGTCAGCGGAAGCCTCTGCTTCGGTTTCTTCAGTTTCGCCAGTTGCTGTTTCTTCTTCTGGGGCTGCTTCCTGTCTACTGATGGCACGGACATAGCCCATTCTGAGTTCATAGAGGGTATTCGCCAAAAAGTTGGCTTCCGGTGCGGTGAGATTGCCTTTCGTCTTTTCCTCAAGCATCTCAATAGTATCAATAATATGTTTCACGAGTGGGAAGTTTGTAACTACCTCGTTCGTTTCGGGGTTCGGGATTCCCTCTAAGTAGAGCCGTCCGGTTTCTACAAGGTTGGCAAGGTAACTAATAAAATCAACAGGTGGAAGTTGCTGTGCTTCTTCCTGAACCGTAGTCTCTTCCATATAATATTACTCCTGAGTTTGATTTCCTTAGATATAGGCAGCGGATGTTTGTACAAAAAGTTCGCTACTCGTCATCAAAGATAATGATTTGTGCGAGCAAACTCCCTGCTTGATTATTATTGTTTGGATTTTCGTTCATTGCGAGGAAGATAACACCGTCGGCGGGGGCGGGGTTGTCATAACGGGAGCCGACAGCAAAAACGACATCTCCGATCTTGGCGATAAGTGCGCCGATATTTGTGCCGGGAAGTAAGTAACCATCGGAGCCTGGTGTCTTCGGGACACCGTCAGCACCACACCATCCCGTCCGATTTTGCAAATCTGGTGACCACGCGCCTTCCGCGTCAATAATAAGTCGCTGTCCTTTTTCTACACGCACGTAACTTTCCTGCCAAACAGGGCTTGGACGAGCCGTACGGATAACTGTTAATGCCATATATGCCTCCATTTAAAATAATAGATAGGACTTACCACTTGTCTGATAACTACTTACCTCCGCCACGCCGCTGGCGAGGTTTAAAACCTCGCCAGCGAGGGGCTGCGTAAGTCCTAATAGAGTGAGATGTAACGATTGGCATTGTACCAATCGTTACATCGTTGCTGCTATTCCTTATCCCGAATGGTGATGTTGGTGATCACATCCTCAACTGTGATGCTGTCAACCACGTCCATCCCACTGATGACGTTTCCGAAAATGGTGTAATCACTGTCAAGGATCGCGTCTCCTCGGCAGATAAAGAATTCAGATGCATAAGAAACGCTCGCTCCCTCTTCTTTTGCCATAGCGACGACCCCTCGTGACATCTCTTGTGAACCATTCTCAATGGGTAGTGTATCTCCGGCAGCAAGTTTTGAACCTGCTTGGATGAGGAGTTCTTCTGCGCGATTAAACTTCTCACCTTTGTAATACATCACTTGCGCGTTTTTGATGAAGTTCTTAGATGTTTCTGGTGCTTCAGCGGCAAGAAATTCAAATTCGATGGTGCCTTTCGCCGTTTCAATGACGGCGACCACCGCCGCTGGATCAATTTGCGGTTTCGCTGCGGTTGTTGCAGTACCTGTGCCAGCACGACGTGCGCGTGGCGCAGGGGCTTGCTGCTCTTCTTGTGCGCAACTCAGCACGAAGGTAGCGAATAGAGTCGCTAAAACCAAGAATGCTGCGGATGCGAACTGCCGATGTTGTTTACTCTGCTGTTGCCTTAACATATTTTGACTTCGCCTCCAATCGGATTTTTGTCATGACATCGCCTATCTCTAAGCGATCGACGACATCCATACCTTGAATTACACCGCCGAAAGTAGTGTAGTTGCCGTCAAGATGGGGTTGGGGTTTCAAGCAGATGTAGAATTGGCTCCCGGATGAATTCGGCGTGTCTGGCACCCGTGCCATCGCCACAGTGCCTCTGACGTGTGGACGTTGATTCGGATTTGTGTATTCGTCAATAATAGTCCAACCGGGACCTCCTGATCCATCGCCTTTTGGACACCCACTTTGAATGATATTCAAGCCGGGTGCATCAACTTTCCGATGAAATGTTAAGCCATCGTAAAACTTCTGGTTAATCAACTTGATGAAATTGTCCACTGCTACCGGGGCAGCATCGGGATAGAACTCAAGCACGAAAGTGCCTTTGTCAGTTGTGACGACTGCGGTCTGATCTTCAGGCGTTAGTTGGCGCCCGAAAGGGAGCGCGCAGCCGATTAAGGTTAGGAATAAAAGAAGAACTATTGGACTTTTATGTAGTAAGT
Organism: Candidatus Poribacteria bacterium; assembly: GCA_022821965.1. Lineage (GTDB taxonomy): Bacteria > Poribacteria > WGA-4E > WGA-4E > WGA-3G > WGA-3G. The sequence continues at coordinate 23,699 of JAJECN010000021.1, read as the reverse complement.
TTTGGCTGGTCAGCTGCGCCAAAGGATAACGTGTCGCTTTCATCAAACCTCCTTTGATGTACCAGTTAGTCAGTTTTGAGGCGTGCCCAGACGGTTGCCAATTTATCCTGTGCGTCAACATGCAGCACAACAGGTGATTCCATATCTTGGAGCAACTCCTCTTTCGTCAAGGCATAGTTATACATTTTAATTTCATCTAAGGCACCCGTAAGAAAACGACCACTTCCGCCGCGTGCACCAATAAAAAGGGGATCATTGTTCGGTTTCAGTTCACCTTTACACGGCATCTCTGCTTCCAGTTCTCCGTCAATATAAAGCAGGATCGTTTTACCATCCCACGTTCCAGCGAGAAAATGCCAGTCTCCATCCTGAATGCTGGGACCGATGTTATCGTCATTGCACGCCTCTGGTAGGTCGAAGAATTGTAGGATGGTGCCGCCGTTGTAAAGTGCGGCAAGGTTATACAGACCGGAAACCCACGCGGTTCCCTTTTCAACACCACTCTGGATTGCCTCTCCGCCTTTAACAATCGCCCAGAATTCGATGGTAATTCCGTCAACAATATCAAGACTCGCGTGGTCAGGAATTTGTCCAGAGGTTTTTCCATCGAACTCCAGTGCCTTTCCAAAAACGCCATCGATGAGTTTCGGTGAACCTTTAAAGGTTGCGTCGTTACCGAAATCAGACATGTCTTTTGCGACCTTTCCTTCTAAAGCATCAAAGGAAAGGTGTAATACCAATTCTTGTGCCTGACAAACCGCTGGAACGCTTATTAGAATAAGAAAGAGCAACCCGAAAATAATACTTTGTTTCAAGGCATCACCTCCTAAAAGAGAATTATAAGCGACACTTTTTCTGATGTCAATAGAAATCGAAAACTTCTAAACGGTTAATACGATAATTTAAGATAACAACAGGAAAAAAAAAAGTCAAGGATTTTCATTAAGGCACGGAAACTTGACGGAAAGCGTATTCGTTGTTATAATAGTGCTGGCATACATGAATATAGCGCGCAGCTTCCAGACGCTTATATCTGCAACTTATACCATTTCTAAAAATTTATATCGCATTAACGGCACCTGAGTGCACAGACTAACAGTCTATGCTACAAGGACACAAACTAAAAGTTTAGGCTACAATTTCAATCAGAAATGGTATTAGGCACTGCTGACAAACCAATGAAGAAGGGAAACTATGGAAAAATTGACGATTGAAGGACATACATATACGAATTCGATAGGGATGCAGTTCGTTAGAATTGAACCCGGCACCTTTACGATGGGTTCAGAGAATGCCGCCCTGTCGGATGAATTAATAGGGAGTAACAGAACACACCTTCGTGATGGCGATTGGGATGAACGACCGGTGCATCAGGTAACGCTTACCACGCCGTTCTATATTGGCATTTTTCAAGTTACCAACCAGCAGTATGAGGCATTTGATCCAACACATCGTGAGTTAAGCAGCCTTCAAAGCGTCGGTTTTTCGCTGGAAGATGACGAGGCGGTTGTCTTTGTGGATTGGCACGATGCGACGCGCTTCTGTGAATGGCTCTCCGAAAAAGAGGGACTCCCTTATCGCTTGCCGACCGAAGCAGAATGGGAATACGTGTGCCGAGCAGGAACGACAACCCATTTCCACACAGGGGATACATTGCCTTCCGAATTCCATAAGAATGTTGGCGAGAGTTGGTATCCTGATGGAGGGCGAGGTCGCGGTTCGGAAGAAATTGTGCCTTTGCATGTCGGACGCACGACACCGAACGCATGGGAGGTCTACGATATGCATGGGAACGTAGAAGAGTGGTGCCGGGATTGGTATGGGACCTACGAACCAGATTCACAAGTTGATCCCGTGGGTAGAGAAGAAGGCTTATATCGCGTTACGCGCGGTGGTAGCCATTCGACATTGCTGTGTTATCTGCGTTCTGCCAATCGGATGGGGGCTGTGCCTGAGGATAAGCACTGGTACATCGGGTTTCGTGTCATCTGTGGTGAAATGCCCCAGACATCGCCTACGCCTGCACCGAAGATAGTATTATGGGGGCGTGAGGTCAAACAGGAACCTGCAAGTGCACCCGCACCGGAGACACCCTATTTTGCGGAACCGCTGACGTTCGTTAAAATTCCAGAAGGTTCAAATGGACCGCTTTTTTCAGCGCATAACCACGTCCCAGCGATTACTGAATGCCCGAACGGAGATATGTTCGCGGCGTGGTATTCATGCGTGACAGAACGGGGACGCGAATTGACACTTGCCGCGAGTCGGTTGCGATTTGGTGGAACCGAATGGGACCCTGCGGAACCCTTCTGGGGTCCGCCTGACCGGAACAATCATGCTACTTCTCTGTGGCGAAATGAAAATGGACGGATTTACCATTTCAATGGACTCTCGGCTGCTGCGACATGGGGTCCCTTAGCGTTGGTGCTGCGTCACTCCGATGATAATGGTGCGACTTGGTCGAAACCTCGCTTTATTTCGCCGGAGCATCGTCTCCGACACATGCCGATTGCCTCGGTTTTCCGAAGACAGAACGGCTCTATACTCCTTGCCTGCGATGCTGTGACTGGTGGAAACGGCGGCACCGCAATATGGCTCAGCGATGATGATGGAGAAACGTGGTACGATCCGGGTGCGGGGCAACCTATCCCTGAATTTGCAGATGGCAAACAGGGTGGATGGATCGCTGGTATTCACGCGGCCGTGGTTGAACTCACGGATGGAAGGCTAATGGCTTACGGCAGAGGCGATACGATTAATGAACGAATGCCGAAAAGCCTCTCTGAGGATGGCGGTAAGACGTGGCATTACAGCGCGAGTCCATTTCCAGTGGTTTCTGGTGGGCAGCGGTGTGTCTTACTGCGGCTTCAAGAGGGACCGATTTTCCTCGCGTCTTTCACTGGGGAACGGAGGGAACAGACCCCGATGCCGATTGTTGATGCCTCCGGAAATGAACGCCTCGTCACTGGACTCTTTGGGGCGTTGTCTTATGACGATGGCGAGACGTGGGAACATATTCGTCTAATCACAGACGATGGTGCAGACCGAGAGATCGAAACGATGGACGGTCGATCCTTTACCATGGGACTAAATAGTGCTGAACCGGGGGGTTATCTCGCTGTTTGCCAAGGTCAAAACGGTGTGATTCATCTGATTAGCAGCCGTCAACACTATCGATTTAATCTTGCGTGGTTGCAAGAATTACCACCATCAAAAATTTAGATAAGCATCTAAAAACCGATAGTATCCACGCTATAGTTTGGGTTGAACGAATGCCTCTGAAAAAATTCGCCATAGGCAATCAACTTCGGCATCAGGGAGTTCTGTGAACGCCCCAAAGCCCGAGAGAAACCCAACGCTGTTTTTCTGCGAGGGTAAGTTTGTTGGGTTTCGCTCTATCTATTTGTGGGAAATGCGTATTCGCAAACCGCAGTTTCATAGCAACACAAGAGTTCTGAGTTTTTACCGCTCAACCCAACCTACAGGGCTAAACAAGCCGCAAGGAACAGTAAAAAAATGAAACTCCCTTTTTTGCATCAAGAAGTAGAAGTCAGCACCGATTTGCGCGAGAGTAACGACATTCTTGACAACCCGAAAGCATTGAAAGAACGCATGGCAACGGATGGTTACCTGTTGATTCGCGGACTACATGACAAGGACTCGGTCCTCACGGCGCGGCGACAGATTCTTGAGAAACTCGAAGTAAAAGGAATGCTCGCACCGAATACGGAGTTGATGGACGGCATCTTCAATCTGGGATACCCGGAACCCACGTCAACTGGTTCAATGGGCAATAAGGTGTTGACGCAGATGCCAGCATTCAAAGCTGTCGTTGAAGGTGAACCTATAATGGACTTTTTCAAGCGGTTCCTCGGTGGCGAGGCAGCGACGTTCGATTTCAAATGGCTCCGCACGGCAGGACCAGGTTCAGGTTCCCCGATTCATTATGATATCGTCTTTATGGGCAGAGGTACACAGAATCTCTATTCCTGTTGGACCCCCTTTGGAGATGTATCGCTGGATATGGGACCTATTGTTTTTTGTCTCGGTTCTAACCAATTTGAAAAGGTGCGCGCTACCTATGGCACCTCAGATGTAGACCGGGACCTGATTGAGGGGCATTTTAGCGATAAACCGCTTGAAGTCATTGAGAAATTTGGCGGGCGTTGGGCGACGACAACATTTTCGACAGGCGATGTTATCATCTTCAGTATGTTCCTGATGCATGCCTCGCTCGTCAATACCTCTAATAAAATTCGCATAACAGCGGATACACGCTATCAGCTTGCTGCGGAACCTATTGACGAACGCTGGGTTGGCGAAAAACCGAAGGGGCATTACGCATGGAAACAGCAGGGAGCGAAGATCGAATCCTTGGAAGAGTCACGAGAGCGATGGGGGGTTTAATTGTAACGATAGACGCTTAGGGGTGCTTTGGCTCACTATTGTGGGGGGACGCAGATATGCAAAATGATTTGGATGCGCGTGTGGCTAATACAGCATCCAAGAATAGAAGTTCTAAATTTATACCCTTCCTTCTCATTTTATGTTGCGCTGTTGTGGCTGGCTTCGGCATCCGATATTACAGCAGCACATCCACAGCGACGGTTGGAGGCGCGTGGGATGTTTACTTCAGCGAAGTTGGTGCCAATGAAAATCGCTACTCCCTTGAGAAACAGCTTGTTACCAGACTTGCGACCGCTGCGTCTCGGATTGATGCCGCGCTCTACCACTTGAATTCCGCCCCGATAGCCGATGCCTTAATCGAAGCACATCGTCGTGGTGTCCTTGTTCGTGTCGTCACAGAAACCGATTATGTGAAAGAAACAGCCGTTAAACGCTTACAGGATGTAGACATACCAGTGGTTGACGATGATGGACGAGAGGGGTCTATGCATCACAAGTTTATTGTGATTGATGAACGATACGTCTGGACAGGTTCCTATAACACGACCTATAACGGCGCGTACAGGAACAACAATAACGTTATATTTATTGATTCCGTACCACTGGCGTATAACTTCACACAGGAGTTTCGAGAGTTGTTTCTTCAGATGCGAGCTGAGAAATCTTCTGGTGCGCTTGTTGTGTATCCCGAAGTAGTGCTGAGCGATGGAACGCAGATTTCCACCTATTTCTCACCAGAGAATGACATTATCTCGCTGCTTTTGAAGGAAATTGGATCTGCCAAGAAATCGATTCATTTTATGGCATTTTCGTTCACGCAGGATACACTCAGCAGTGCAATGCAAGACCGTTTTGAATCTGGCGTTGCAGTCCGGGGGGTGTTTGAGGAGCGGCGGGTTAATAACAAATACTCCCGATATAAACAGATGAGGGCAGCAGGTTTGCGGGTGGTTCAGGATGGAAATCCGGGAGCCATGCACCACAAGGTGATTGTTATTGATGAGGAGACTGTGATTACGGGTTCCTATAATTTCTCAAAAAACGCTGAAGAGCATAATAGCGAAAATTTATTGATTATCAAAGGAAACCCTGATATCGCGCAAGCATACCTCGTTGAGTTTGATCGAGTCGCGCGTTAAGGTTTTTCACCTAAGATTACCGTAGAATATTGTTCAGTTCCATTCCTACCGATTTTAAGCTGGACCTTCGTATTGGGTCGCTTACTCACAACGCATCTTAACAACTCGGCGTAAGAGTGTACACGGACTTTGTTAAATTCGAGGATAAGATCATCCTGCAGAAGTCCACCTTTGTGCGCGGGGCTGTTTTCAATCACACCTGTAACAAAGACACCAAGGTCACCGACATCAACCTCAACACCAAGCCAACCGCGTGCTACCTTTCCATGTTCTATAATTTCTTTAGCAACAGCACTCACTGTCTCTATTGGCATAGCAAAGGTGATTTCTTGGTTATGGATTCCTAATACGGGTGGTTGAACGAGAAATTGTCTGATATCTATGTTGTCCCGTTTCTCGAATAACACATCGGCTGGTGAATTGGCGTTCGTTGGATCTGTCAGGACCGCAAAAATCATTCCGACAACCTCTCCTGATGTGTTTACGACTGCCCCGCCGCTGTTGCCGGGTGTAACCGCTGCGTTGATTTTAATTAAGTCTCCGCACAGTTGGTTCGGCAATGTATCCCAACCGCCGACAATTCCGAAGGAAACAATTGGACTATTTCCGTAGGAGCTTCCTATTGTCACAACCCAAGAACCGGTATCAATTTTTGAGGAATCACCCCATTTGAGAGGTTGAGGCTTCTTGAGTTCGATCCACTCGTCAGCTGCTACAGCTTTGGTAGCATTCCTTGAAGATCTGCGTTCAATCCATGGCTCTGCAACCTGAAGAACCGCAATATCAGTGAGTGTATCAATGCCGATCAATTTTGCTGGAGAAACTATTCTATTTTTAAAGATAACCTCGATCTTACTCAGAGTCTCCATCTCAAATGTAGTTGTCACGATGTGTCCAGCGTCGTCGATGACAATACCGGAGCCGATGTTTTGGCGTGTAAATGCCAGTTCCTTCGTTTTCGATGAAAGTGGCATTGGCATCACTTGTGTTGCGACCACTTTCACAACAACAGGGCGGGCATTAGTAACGACCTTCTGAAAATCCTTTTCAAGCATCTGTAGGACATTCTCGTTTGTGAAGCCTGACGGAACTGCATAGAAAAGTAAGGTGATGAGTCCGATTATTAGTCGTTGGTGTTTTGGTTTTGTCGCGTACATGCTTCGTTTTCCTTTTTAGAGTTATCAGTCTTCGGTTTTCGATCGTCAGTTAAAGAGGTGTTTTGTGTGTGGAAGCCACAACTTATGCAACTGCCACATCCGCTACTGATAACTACTTCCCTGACGGGTATTCTACGTTCGTCCCTACAGAAAGCGGCGACTTAGGCATTGCCAAATTAGAGCCCGCCTCGCGTAGACGTGTTGGTATAACTCACCTGCTTTAGGACGTAATGCTGCTGCATCGGTTGCCTTGGTGTTGGGGTAACACGATTATTTTGTGTCTCTACCGACATTTCCACTGTTGAAACGCGGTCTTGATCGAATAAGAAACCCTCTTGATGGAGATAGGTACCGCCTATGGCGAGAATCAACGCTACAATACCACTAACTGCCCATATCGGACGACGAAATACATCTAACAACCGTTTCCAACCTGTCCCGATACCCTTAACGCCATTGATCTCGCGTTGTTCTTCAGCGAGACGTTGCATTAACGTCGGCATGAAGTAGGGTGAGGGTTCGATCTGTGGTAATTGCTGTGTCACCTTAACAGATTCCTGAAATCGCAAATATTCCTGCTGACATGCTTCACATTCTGCGAGATGTCCTTCAAAATCTTGCAGTGTCTGATAATCAAGCGTGTCTTCAAAGTGAGCAGAGAAATATTCCTCAGCTTGTAGGCAGTTCATAAATTACTCCTAAGAATATCAAATAATCAAATAAACGGTTTTAACTTATCTTTAAGCATGAGTCGGGCACGATTGATGCGAGATTTCGTGGTACCACTTCGGAGTTCCAGCACCTCACTGATTTCTTCATAACTAAGTCCTTGTAGATCGCGTAAGACGAGGGGGAGTCTATACTGTTCTGGTAATTCTGCGATTGCTTTTTGAATGGCGTTGCGTAATTCTTTACGTTCAAGTGCTACTTCCGGTTGGAAAGCCTGATTCGCGGGAGTGTTCGCGATTAGATCAATTTCTTCTGAATCCCCGTTACTGTCGCTCCCACTATCTATCACATTATCAACTCTGTACTTGTCCCGTCTTTCTCGGTTTCGGAGTTCATTTTTGCACAGGTTTTTGGCGATGTGATACATCCACGTCTTAAAATGCGCGCGTCCCGGTTTATAGCGATCCGCCGCTTTAAAGATGCGAATGAACGTCTCTTGCGCCAAGTCCTCGCCGCTGTTCCTATCGTTAATGAACCGAGCAATGAAATTGATAAGCGGTTGCTGGTGGCGGCGCACGAGGAGCGTAAACGCACTTTCGTCGCCTTTCTGATAACGTTCCATCAATTCATCATCTAAGTCAAGCATCAGGTTCCTCCGGAGGTGCTCATCTGTAATATACACCGAACTGCGGATTTGGTTGCAAATTTTTTCGCTTTATTGGTAGGACTTACGCAGAGATGCGATAAATCGCATCACTACAAACAGACGGACCTTGGAAATATATGTGTTTTTCAAAAACAATCAGGTTCGTAGTGGCGCAGTTCATTGCGCCTTGCGTAAGTCCTAATTGGAATAAAGATCGAAAATCAAATATATTTTAAAGTGTGTTTCTTGACCTCAAAGCAGGTTTTCGTGTATGATTATTTTCATAAGGCATTATACAATATGACAAAATTTACCATATCTGCTAACGGATGTCAAATTCAGAGCGGAGCCGTCGTGTTCCTATGGAGGATTACATGTTTGATCAGGTTTTACAAGAGGTCGAAGCACAGTGTAAGAAAGAGAGAATCCCAATGTTAGGAGAAGAAAAGGCAAAATTTCTCGCCGCCTGCGTTGAAGAAGCGAAGCCGTCCCTTATTATCGAGTGCGGAACTGCTATCGGTTATTCTGGGCTGTGGATGCTACGCGTCTTGAAAACCGCTGGCACTGGACGCTTGATAACGGTTGAGATAGATGCTGAGCGTGCAGCACAAGCACGTACGAATTTTGAACGCGCTGGAATGGCAGACCTCGTCGATTCACGCATCGGCGATGCGCAAGAGGTACTCAAAAGTATCCAAGAACCCGTCGATTTTCTGCTCCTTGATAACAACTTTAATAACTATTTTCCGTGTTTTCAAGCAATTGAATCGCGTTTAACCAATCCCGCAACCGTTGTAGCAGACAATGTTGGTATCGGTGCTGATTCAATGGCGGATTATCTGGAGCACGTCCGCGAGCGTTATGAATCTGAAACACATTGGTTTGACATTGATCTACCGTGGGTGAAACAGGACGCAATCGAAGTGAGTATCTACCGCCATTAATTTCCACAACAAAAGGAGAATACTTGATGGATTATGATTTCGCCTCTGTTGCACGGTTACCTGCGCCGGACGATAACGTCGCTATTGCAACCCAAACGCTGGAGAGTGGTACACGCATCGGTTATGAGGGATCTCAGTTTCAGTTGTCACATACCATTTTAGAAGGACACCGGTTTGCGACCCAATCAATCTTGGAAACCACGCCACTCCTATCGTGGGGTCTACCTTTCGGTTTCGCAACACGTGCCATTGAACCCGGCGACTACGTGTGCAATCAGAAAATGATTGATTCGTTGTCGATTCGGAACCTACCTTTTGAGCTGCCGGAAACACCCAACTTTAGCGATAAGATGGCACCTTACGCACTTGACGAGGCTGAATTTCAATCGGGAAAGCAGGTGGCGTGGCATACGAACAAACGCCACTTCCTCGGTTATCAGCGTCCCGGGAATCGTGGCGTTGGTACGCGAAACTATATCGTTGTTATGGGGACAACCGCACGCACGTCGGCTTTCGCAAGAAGACTTGCCGATATGTGTGCAGTAGGAGGGGTTTGTAACCCCGATACATTTCCGAATATAGACGGCGTTGTTGCCGTGACACACACAGAGGGCGGCGAAAGTAAAACCCCAAATAACATTGATATGCTACTCCGGACGCTCGCCGGGTTTACTGTCCATCCGAATATCGGCGCGATGCTACTCGTTGACTACGGCACCGAAGCGGTTACAAACGAAATGCTCAAGTCGTATATGGACCGCGAAGGCTATGCTTTGGATGATGTTGTCCATCAATTCTATCGGCTGCAGGGGAGTTTTGACACGGATTTAGCCGGTGGAACAGAGATTATTGATGGGTGGTTAGATAGCGTGAACAGCGTTCCACGGACTGAACAGTCTCTGGAAAATCTTAAAATCGCCTTGCAGTGTGGCGGTTCGGATGCGTTCTCTGGCGTGTCTGGTAATCCGCTTGCTGCTTACGTCGCGAAAGAGGTCATCCGATACGGCGGGTGTGCCAACCTCGCGGAAACCGATGAACTCATCGGCTCCGAGGCTTATGTGCTGCAGAACGCCCGAGACTTGCCAACGGCGCGTAAATTTCTTGATACAATTGAACGGTTCAAAGAACGCGTCGCATGGCATGGACACTCCGCAGAGGGCAATCCGTCTGGTGGCAATAACTTTCGTGGACTTTACAACATCGCTATCAAATCAATCGGTGCAGCGATGAAACGGCATCCCGATGTCTGTCTTGACTACGTTATCAATTACAGTGAACTCATGGAGAAACCGGGTTACTACTTTATGGACAGTCCCGGCAACGATTTGGAGAGCATCGCTGGACAGGTAGCATCTGGGTCCAACATGATTTTCTTCGTGACAGGCAACGGATCTATCACAAATTTCCCGTTCGTGCCGACAATTAAGATTGTCACGACGACGGGACGGTATGAAATGCTCACCAAGGATATGGACGTGAACGCCGGTGCGTATCTCGACGGGACACCGATGGAGGAACTCGGCGAATCTATGTTGGATTTGACGGTGAATGTCGCCTCGGGTGAACGTTCTGTTGGAGAAAAAGCCGGACATTCGCAGGTCTCGTTGTGGCGCGATTGGAAACAGACGGGTCCTACGGATTTAGACCCTTTATTGACAGCGTCCGAATTGAAGTCCGGTGAGCCGATCACTGTTACGGCACAGCGGAGTGTGCCTACTACTCTGCAATTCCGTGCCCTCCAAACGGAAGCAGGATACCGCACGGATCAGGTCGGACTCATCTTGCCCACAAGTCTCTGCTCTGGACAAATTGCACAGATGATCGCGCACCGCTGCAATAAACAGAAAGTCGGCAAAAAGCAGGGCATATCCCGTTTTGTTGCGCTGCCGCATACGGAAGGGTGCGGCGTTTCTGGCGGACGTTCTGAGGAGATTTACACCCGCACGATGATTGGACATCTCACACACCCAACGGTCGCTCTCGGTCTGCTCCTTGAGCACGGTTGTGAAAAAACGCACAACGACCACGTCCGCTATGAGATCCAGAAACTCGGCATATCACCGGAAAGGTACGGTTGGGCAAGTGTACAATTGGATGGCGGAATTGATGCCGTTATTGAGAAGGTGCAAGATTGGTTCTCGGAAACGCTTGCGGATAAACCATCCGTTCCGGTTGTTGACGCAGGACTGGAACACCTCTGCATAGCCGTTACATCGACCAGTACGGTGCCGGAAGAGGTCTCGCAGTCCTTGACCCAATTGACACATAGAGTCGTCGCTGCAGGTGGAACCGTTGTCGTGCCAGCGAACGCGACGTTTATACGTCACGGCACACGGCGTGTGCCTACTACTTTGGCGTATGGACAGAAGGTTAAAAAAGCAGGTTTCCACGTCATGGAGACACCGACCGATCAACCGACGGAGACATTGACTGGATTGGGTGCGACTGGTGTGGATTTGGCACTTGCACACATCGTCGGTGCCCCGCTGCAATCCCATGTGATGGTCCCGTTGACTCAAGTCTCTACAGATGCCGCAACCCAAGCCAACTACGGCGCAGATTTGGATTCAGTGTCCGCCGATGTTGATGACCTGTTAGCGTTGATTGTAGACGTAGCTTCGCGTCAGTATACCCCTAAACTGCATGGCAAAGGAAACACAGACTTCCAGCTGACGCGCGGGTTATTGGGGATTTCAATGTAAATGTGTGGATCCGTAGGGCAAAGTTGCTGTACCTCACCCTACCGATGAAGAGAAAAGTTTACTTCCGTATCAACATTTTCCGTGTAGCGGTGAAGTCGCCTGCGGTGATCGTGTAGAAATACACGCCGCTTGCCACAGGTTCGCCGAATGCGTTTCTGCCATCCCAATAGGCGGCACGACTGCGGTTTTGATAGATACCGGTGGGTTGATGTCCGAGGGTCAACGTCCGAACTATTTGTCCGTTCACAGCGTAGATTGTGATAGTGACCTCTGTGGGTTTTGAGAGTTGATACGGTATCCATGTCTCAGGATTGAACGGATTCGGGAAGTTTGCCAATAGCGCGTTTTCTTTAATCGCGCTAACGGTTATTTGTGTTGTGAGTGCGGGACCGTTGTATCCAGCGATGGCATCTGCGCCGACGGTGAAGGTGAGCGTATTATCTGCATTGATGTCTCCATCGAATTCCAGTTCCACAGTGATTTGAGTGTCGCTTTTTCGGTCAGGCTCGTGCCAAGGTATTGTTACACCGTCGATCCCAGAGACCGACACAGCCTGTCTGATGTCAAAGTTAGAGCGTGCGTATTTTCTACCGGTAAGTGTGAGCGTAACGACGCTTTCATCAAGTGTCGCCTCCGTCAAGGGAGTGTCTGTTGAAGCGGCGATTGATTCCTGTCCTCCAGTAACGGGGACTTGTGCGGTGAGTGTGGGGCCGTTATATCTCAACAGTGCCTCTGCCCCGACTATTAGCGTGAGTGCTGTATCGGCATCAAAATCGCCGTTGAATTCCAGTTCAACGGTCACCACTGTTTTACTGATGCGATCTACATCGTCAATGGTCACACCATCAATGCCGGAGACAGACACAGCATCCCTAATTCTGAAGCTAGAGCGTTCATAAGTGCGCCCGCTGAGCGTCAATGTGACGACGCTTCCATCAAGTGTTGCTTCCGCCAACGGTGCATCTGTTGCTGCGATGACCGACTCCTTGCTTCCAGTGACGGTTAGTTGTGCAGTAAACGCAGGCCCCTCGTATTCGGCAATAGCATCCGCTCCTACTGTAAAGGTGAGTGTTGCATCAGTGTCAAAGTTGCCTCTGAATGTCAACTCAACTGTCAATGCTGTATCACTGACGCGATCCAAATCAAACCAATGAAAAGTGACACCGTTGATACCAGATACCTCGACAGCATCTCTGAGATCAAAGGTAGATCTTTCGTAAATAGCACCGTTGAGTGTCAACGTGACAACACTACCGTTCAGGGTTGTTTCTGTCAAAGGTGCCGCTGTTGATACAGTAATTGATTCCCGTCCACCGATAACAGGTAGCTGCGCGATGAGTGCGGGACCGTCGTATTCAGTAATAGCATCCGCTTCGACTGTGAAGGTAAGCGTGGCGTTGGTGTCAACGTTCCCATTGAATTCGAGTTCAAAGGTAATGTCTGTGTCGCTCACACGCTCTGCTCCGAATATTCCAACGGTTACGCCAGCAATACCTGATACTGCCATAGCATTGTCAATGTCCCGGTTAGAGCGGATGTAAGTGCCGTTGTTGAGGCTTAATCGGATAATGCTTCCATTGAGGGTTGCCTCTGTCAAAGGTTGTGTCGCAAAAGCAGTTATTGTCGGTCTCTCTTCGACCACGGCGGTGACAAGTATTGCCGTGATAAGTGGGGGACCGTCATAGTTTGCGATAGCATCCGCCCCGACCGTGAAGGCGAGCGTGGTATCAATGTCAAAGTCTGCATCATCGAATGTTAGTTTAACAGTTACTTTGGTATCACTGACGCGTACCACATCGGATGGGTGAAATATAACACCAGCAATACCGGAGATTTGTATGGCATGACTGATGTCGGAGCTGGATTGTGTGTACACACCGGTTGACAGTGTGAGTGTGATGGTGCTTTCATTGAGGGTTGTCTCAGTCAAGGTTTGTGATGCATAAGCCGTTATTCTTGGGGTTTTTTCCACTACCGCGCTGACGGGTAATTGTGCGATGAGTGCCGTACCGTTATATGCCTTTATAGCATCTGCTCCGACTGTGATGGTGAGGGTGGTATCGGTGTCAAAGTCCGTGCCATCAAATATGAGTTCAACGTTCACCTGCGTCCCGCTGAGGCGTTCCACGCTATATCTGTTAACGGTGACACCGGTGATCCCCGATACCGTCACACTGTTTCCAACGGTGTACTGAGATTCGTAAATACCATCGTTTAATGTCAGCGTGACCACACTCCCGTTCAGTGTTGTTTCTGTTAGCGGTGTTACCGTTGATGCGACCACCGATTCCGCATTCGCGGTTACGTGCGTTGTCGTGGTGAGATCGGGTCCATCGTAGTTCGCTATAGCATCTGCTTTTACTGTGAAAGTGAGTGTAGCATCAGTGTCGAGGTCTGCACCGTAGAATGTCAGTTCAACTGCCAGTTCCGTATCACTTACACGGTTCATATCAAAAGGTTTAACGGTTACACCAGGAATACCGGATACTGCTACAGGATCACTGAGCCAGTTTTCATAAATTCGGTTACTCAAACTAAGTATTACTGTGTTTCCGTTCAGCGTTGTTTCCGTTAGAGGTTGTGAAATTAACGTTAGCGTTGGACTTTTTTGATCGTCCAAATCGATGATAATGATAATGACGGTGATGGTGGTATTGAGGTTGCCATCGGAGACGGTAACCGTTACGGTGTAGGTGTTCTTGACTTCATAATCAAGATCCGCATCGGTTTTCAGCTGTCCAGTGGTGTTATTAATTTCAAAAAATGCAGCGTCGGGACCGCTGAGGGTATAAGTGAGAGAATCATTGTCTGCATCTGTCGCTGCAACTGGTTTGCCGATGTTTATCCCTTTCGCAGTATTCTCTGCCACAGTGCGACTGGTGTGACTGCCATCTACGAAGCTCGGTCTGCTATTAGTGGGTGTTTCAGTTTCTGTGTTGATGACGGTGATGGTGACACGGATTTCATCTATCAGAGTGCCATCGGAAACAGTGACAATTACTGTATAGAATTTCTTGGTATTGTAGTTGTGTGCTGTCTTAGTTTTTAGTTGTCCGGATACGTTGTCAATGTCAAACGCTGCTGCGTCAGTGCCACTCAACTGATAGATAAGTGCGTCGTTGTTTGCATCCGTAGCCACGACGGGGCTAATGATACTCCCGTCCACCGCCACTGTGCGAGTGGTCCTGGAGCCATCGGTAAACGCCGGTGCTTTGTTGATTGTCCATCCCATATCCTCAAGCATACCGAGTATAATGGGACCCGGATTGTGAATCGCTTCTTGGTTGTTATAATATGGGGTCATTAAAGAGTTCGCGTTGCCAGCCGGAAACGTAATTTCATCCAAATGGGTATAACTTGAACCTTGTTCCCATGAACTGGGTGCGTAGAGTTGGGGGAGGATACCGCCGTTTGCTTCAACGCCTTTTTTTCCATTCCAGAAGAGGTCGTTACTTGTGAGTTGATTTTCAAGATCAAAGGACGGATCGGGGGAAGACATAATAGTTGTCCCGGATCCATTTTCTACAAAGAAATCGTAAATATAAGGTAAAGCGGGATTGCCTCCTCTCAACTTTCCTGTCTCACTGAACGAAGTAAATCTTGCAATGGCTTTTTCTTCTACTCTTGCAAAACTGAAGAAACCGAGACCGTGAGCAATCTCATGCAGCACGGTACTAACAAAGTCCGTTTTTCCTGATGGTGTATTTCCATCTGTGCCGAAGTACCAATTTGCCTCTTCGTGGCTGTTGAATCTTGCTATGATATCCGGTTCGCCACCTGTGAGGTCTCTACCGGCTCTCTTGTCCGCGAGTGCCTCTGGGGACCACAAATTCAATGATCTTGATTTCCAGTCTGCGGGGCGTGCACCGCCTAAAATAATACTTCCATCCTCAAATCCACCGAAGTCTGTGAAAGATGCGTCAATCCGGATTGGCACCGGTGTCCGGATGAGCGAATTCCAAATATCAACGGCATATTGGAATGCTTCCATCGCTTCGTCCGTAAAACCGTCGTACGTTACTACAATGAATTGTGATTGTTCCGTCGTAAGGAAGTTACCGTTTCGGGATAGCTGCTGCATTGGCGGCGGCGGGACGCTTGTATTCGCGTTTTCGTTGGTTCCATATAAAATGATCAGCCCTTCCAGTGCTTTGTCTCGGTTCGTTGAGTTTACCGTTGACAGAGCTTCAGATGTGCCTGACCTTTGTCCGGGTATTGCGTCTCGACTCATGGCGCGAGGGGTCAATCCAATCAGAATACCTATCGAAAAAAGGATTGTCAATAGGACTTTTGCAAATTTCATAACAATCGTAATCCTTTTGTCAGTGTGACTTGCAACATAATAGGTGCTGCTGGCGAGGTTTGAAACCTCGCCAGCAAATCGGTTTCCATAAGTTCTGCGCTCCTTGTGTTACTTGAGAATGAGCATCTTTCGCGTGGCAGAATAATCGCCAGCGGTTAGCGTGTAGAAGTAAATTCCACTCGCAACTCGGTCCCCGACCTCGTTTCTGCCATCCCAGTAGATTGCTTTTGATCGACTTTCATAGACCGAGGCGGTTTGGTGTCCGGCATTGAGTCTGCGGACGACGCTCCCGCGCTGATCGTAGATGGTCAACGTGACGAAAGTATCTTCTGCCAACCGATAGGGTATCCACGTCTCAGGATTGAACGGATTTGGGTAGTTCGGCAGCAGTTCGGTTTCTTTTGGAACTAAGACAAACAGGAGTTGTTCTAAGAAGCGGATACCATTTTGCAACCTCGGATCCGCAAGGTCTAAGGCGTGTGCTTGTGCCAACCACCCTCGAATATCGGTGGTGGTAAACATTGCGAGTGATGCCGGATGCAGCGACGGTGCCGCGAGTGTTTGACTAAGTGCCCCCGCCACGAGTATCAAGTCTTGAATATTGACAATGCCATCGCCATTAACATCTGCGATATTTGGTCCGGATTGCCCAATACGTCCAGCAACGATCACTAAATCGGAGATGTTCACGACCCTGTCCTGATTGACATCATATTCTGTGTAATCTGGGGAGATGTCGTTGATGATAATTCCAATACCAGGGGTGCTGATGTCAGTCTCATCCCCAAAATAGGTGAGTTGATCCTGTGTTAACTTCGCGTCTACAGCAGAGATCCAGCCTCCTGCTTGGGTGCCATCGAGTGCGACGCTGTCAGCGTATCGGCGAATCATCGACGTCCGATGCCCCGCTCTGGTCCTACCTCTATTCTGACCATAAGGCAACTTCCATTGCAGCACACCACCCTCGAGATTTCCAGCCTCGTCTACCAAGTTCCCTTGATCATCGATCAGTTTTATAGAGAAGCCTTCTGTGCTGAGAATTATACTCCACAAACCGAGTGGTAGGTCTGTTCTCCAGCCAAGATCATAAATCTGATCCTCTTTGAGGTTTCCTGAATTATCACCAATATCTCTTGATACGACCAGAACAGTCTCATTCGGCCAAATCCTTGGGGCATCCCCCCAGAAGTCGTCCTCAAAGATGATTGTTGCATTCACCACCGGTTCATCCCGGGTTGTCGGTCCGGTCAATTCTGACGATTTTCGGTTCTGAATCGTCAGTTTCCACCCTGTGAGATTGATGATGTCTGGACCGGCATTGTGTAATTCTATCCATTGCGGCGGCGTAAAGCGTCTTTCCGAGCCAAACATAATTTCACTAATGCTGATGACGCTCTCTATCTGAGTAGGTCGAGGAGATTCGTCCACAGTCGGCGGCGTTTCGTCTACATCAATGATGGTGATAGCGACGATGATGGAATCGGTGCGCCTGCCATCGGAAACGGTGACCGTCACCGAGTAAGCGTTCTTCGTTTCGTAGTCGAGGGGTGCACGCGTTTTTAACTGTCCAGTGGTGCGAACAATGCTAAAGGATGCCGCATCCGTGCCACTGAGGGTATAGGTCAAAGTGTCTTTGTCATCGTCAGTGGCGGACACCGGGCTGCCGATGTTTACACCAGTAGGTGTATTCTCTTTCACTGATCGCGTCGTGCGACTGCCCGCAAAAACCGGTGCACTGCTCTCATCTATGTCAATAATGATGATTGTAACCCTGATGGTGTTCGTGAGGGTGCCGTCAGAAACTTTCACGATCACTGAATAGGAATTTTTAGTTTCATAGTCAAGGGCGGCTTTGGTTTTCAGTTGTCCTGTGGCGCGAACGATGTCAAACGATGCCGCATCCGTGCCACTGAGGGTATATGCTAAAGTGTCATCACTATCAGCATCCGTGGCGGATACTGCTTCGCCGATATTCCTTCCAGTAGGTGTGTTTTCAGGTATGGATCGGGTTGTGCTACTCCGTGCGAAAACCGGTGTACTATTCTCATCTACGTCAGTGACGTTGATAGCAACACCGATGGTGTCCGTGAGCGTGCCATCGGAGACGATGACAGCCACCGAGTAGACGTTTTTTTGTTCATAATCAAGCGGTGCTTGAGTTCTCAACTGCCCAGTAGTGCTGACAATGCCAAAGGACGCTGCATCTACACCACTGAGAGTGTAAGTTAAAACATCTCCATCCTCGTCAGTCGCGGTGACAGGGCTGCCAATGTTTCTACCAGCGGGTGTGTTCTCAGGAATTGAGCGTTCCGTGGCACTGCCCTCTGTGAAGACCGGCGCATGTGCTGTGGCGGTTTCGTCTATGTCAGTGACATTGATAGCGACCCCGATCGTATCCGTTCCACCCTTGCCATCGGAGACGAGAACAGCCACCGAGTAAGTGTTCCGTTGTTCATAGTCGAGAGGTGCGCGAGTTCTCAGCTGTCCTGTGGTGCTGACGATGCCAAAGGACGCTGCATCCGCACCACTGAGAGTGTAGGTTAAGATGTCTTCATCCTCGTCAGTCGCGGTGACAGGGCTGCCAATGTTTCTTCCAGCCGGCGTGTTCTCAGGAATTGAGCGTTCCGTGGCATTGCCTTCTACGAAGATTGGATCATTGTTTTCCTCTTCGTCAGTGACGTTGATGGCGACGCCTATGGTGTCTGTTCCGCCTTTGCCATCGGAGACGAGAACAGCCACCGAGTAAGTGTTCCGTTGTTCATAGTCGAGAGGCGCGCGAGTTCTCAGCTGCCCTGTGGTGCTGACGATACCAAAGGATGCAGCGTCTGCACCACTGAGAGTATAAGTTAAGATGTCTTCATCCTCATCAGTCGCGGTGACAGGGCTACCGATGTTTCTTCCAGCGGGCGTATTCTCCGCTATGGATCGTTCGGTGCCGCTGCCTTCTATGAAGACCGGCGCGTTGTTCTCTTCTTCGTCAGTGACGTTGATGGCGACACCGATGGCATCCATAGCACTACCATCAGAAACAGTGACGGTCACAGCGTAAACATTCTTTTTTTCATAGTCGAGAGGTGCGCGAGTTTGCAATTGTCCAGTGGTGCCGACAATGCTAAAAGATGCTGCATCTGTGCCACTGAGACCGTAGGTTAAGATGTCTTCATCCATATCAGTCGCGGTGACAGGGCTACCGATGTTTACACCGGCGGGTGTATTTTCAGGTATTGATCGCGTCGTGCTACTCCCTTCTGTGAAAACTGGCGCGCGGTTCACTTTCGGTTCGTGAGTAGGCTTAGGGATACCGAGAGCAAAACTGAGGGTAATATCATCGCTGCTTGGTTTGACGAGACTATAACCGTAATGGCTTGTGGGTAGTTCAGGTAGGGTTCCAATATTTACAGTGATGGCATCCGATGTACCAGCGGGGCGGGTCACGGTAAGGAGTTCACTTTCTACGCTACCAGTGGGAATCGTGATGATAGTTGCCCCACCGTCGATGTTCCCATTCATAACAGTAATCGGCAGAATGATATTAAAGGGGGCACCGGTGGTTGTCGTTGCCTTGAACTGGTTTCCTCCAATCTTCTCCAGGGACACAGTGATGGATAGGTTAACTGTGTTGTCACCCAGGTAGAGCGAATTTAACGAAGAGAGTCCGGAAAAGAGACCGTTGGGTAGACTACTGAGTTGATTAGAAGATAGACTGAGCCAATTCAGTGAAGAGAGTTCGGAAAAGATATCCGCAGGTAGACTGCTGAGTTGGTTGTTACCTAAGTCGAGACCAGTCAACGCAGACAGGCCGGAGAAGGTATTCGCCGATAAACTATTCAGGCTGTTGTACGACAAGTTAAGCCTACTCATGGAAGACAAATCAGAAAAGACACTCGTGGGCAGACTGCTGAGTTGGTTGCTACCTAAATCAAGACTACTTATGGAGGACAAACCTGAAAAGATACCGGTAGGCAGGCTGCTCAGCGTGTTTTTCGCTAAGGAGAGCGAACGCAATGCAGATAATCCATCAAAATCGCCAGCTTTCAGTGCCGTAATGCTCTGGTTGCTCAGATTAAGGTTGGTAATTAAAGCCAGATGCGCAGCGGTCACATCGTCGGCAGCATCTACGCCTGGCACCAGTGCTACAATTGTATCTTGAACCTGCTGCGTCCGGTCACTGACGGGTGTTAATTCAGGTGCATTGTCTTGTGCTTGCACGTTGCCTGTCCCTTGCATACCGTATATTAACAACACCGCTGTAAAGATTGACAGTACGGTTTTCCAGTTCACGGTTAGTGTTTTCATGATAAACCCCTTTTCATCGGTTTTTCGATTTCAATGTACAATTATGGATGGAAGACTGGAAGCGAGTTATCTTCCATCTTTCCAATCTTCCATGTTTTCTGATAAATATTATTTCTGTGCCAGCGTTTTCGCGTAGCAGTGGAAACGTCTACAGAGGCTATAAAAATTGCCTTGCTATAAATTCACCGAATTCGTTTTGTCATCCCAATAGACAGCATGGGACGGTGATGTAAACATCAATAAGTTTTGTAATTATAACCTTGAGGTTACAACTTAAGCAACATAATACCATTTCTATTTGGATGGTTATCATAATAGATCGTCCGTAGCAGTCGCCTGATAAGGACGAATTAGGATGTTTCGGACACAACACCGAAAACGTCCGATCCGTTTTATGAACTTAGTGGTGAAAAAACAACAAAACACCAGCTCCCACAGAAAACAACAGGATTTTCTGGTCTCTTAAAATTGACCAAAAACCTAAGCTGCCAAAGGGCTGAGAGACGATTTTGGTAAATTTCATAAAACGTCATATCGGTCAAATTTCTGTGGTGAATTCGAGAGGTAATCGCGTTCGTCAAGGTGATAGAAGTTGAAGGCATTCGCAACTTTGAGAGGCACATAATCCGAAACTGTGAATTTTAGATATACTATATGTTAACTTTCACAGTGCGTATAAATATGGAAGGGTGTAAGATAGCACCCTTCCATGCTTTTAGATTAAATGCTACTTCCGTATCAACATTTTGCGTGTTGCCGTGAAGTCGCCTGCGGTGAGTGTATAGAAATAGACACCACTCGCCACAGGCTCACCGAACGCGTTTCTGCCATTCCAATACGCCGCACGGCTACGGTTCTGATACATTCCTGCGGGTTGATGTCCAAGTGTCAATGTCCGCACTAAGGTGCCATTGACAGCATAAATATGCAGAGTAACATCCGCATCTTTTGATAAGTGATACGGTATCCATGTTTCCGGGTTGAACGGGTTTGGATAGTTTGCTAACAACGCAGTCTGTTTTGGTATCAATGTAACAAGGAGTTGTTCCAGCACGGTAATGCCGCGTAGGTATGCAGAATCGGTGAGTGCTAATTGCCGTGCCTGATTCAGCCATCCTTTGATGTCCGCTGCGGTGAGCTGTTCTAATATCTGTGGGTTCAACGATGGCGCAGCTGCATCTGCCCCGAGTGCATTCGCAGCGAGCACAAGGTCGGCAATATCAACAATGCTATCACTGTTAATATCCGCCCGGTTTTCCCCGCGCAGTCCAAGACGCTTACTCACGAGTATCAAATCGTGGATGCTTACCACACCATCGCGGTTAATATCGCCAACGACATCGTGTGCGGGTTCCGTCACGTCAGCCCCTTCAATTTCAACTTCCCAACGGACTCCCGCGCGGTCTACAATATAGACGTTGGACAAAGTTATCTTGGAATCAATAACATCATCAACCTCAAAGGTGAGAGTGGCAAGCGTGCCATTCCCGTTGCTGACCCCATCAAGAGCGGTTGCTGTGATTGGCACATTAGGATACGGATAATACTCGTACTCTGCAACAACAGGAACCACAAAGTGTGCATCCGCGGGTAGATAGTCGCCTTTAGCACTTTTCAGGTATGTTAGCGTCTCATAATCATACCAGACGACTGCCTGAAAACCTGCTACATTTTTACCATCTATGATATTTAGGTTAATATTCATCTGCTTTCCGATAGGAACAGATACGATAGGATTTGGCGAGATTCGAACCGTCGCGCCCGATTGCTTTATGGCTGTAACCGGTATTTGTGCTGTCAACGCCTCACCGCTGTATCCAGCAATTCCATCTTCATCTAATGTAAAGGTGAGATAGCTATCGGTGTCAAAATCTGTGCCATCAAAATCTATCTTAATCCGTGCCTTGGCCCAGACACACTATCAGGATTAATAGATACACCTTCAATTCCCGAAAACGACAAAGCCTTGTGTCCGCTCCTCAAATAAGGGTAGAAGTTACGCCCACTGAGTGTGAGGGTGACAACACTATCGCTAAGTGATGCCTCTGTCAAGATAAACCCAGATGAAACCGTAAGTGATTCTTCTACTGCCGGAACGGGAAACTCTAAGGTGAGTGCCTCATCGTAGCCTGCTATGGCACCCGCTTCCACGGTGAGAGTGAGGGTAGCATCTTCGTCAATGTCACCAGAGAAGGAAAGCGGTACGGCGACCTGTGAATCGTCATCGGTATAATAGTTATCTTCTCCAAAACGACCACCACCTTCTCCAACGGTTAGACCTTCAATGCCAGACACCGTCACAGCATCTTCAACATCTTCTAACCACCATATAACATTACGCCCATTAAGTGTCAATATGACCCGATTGCCGTAGAGGGTTGCTTCTGTTAAAGGGGTCTCCGTTGACACAACCAGTGACTCCTCAACAGCTGTGACTGGAAACTCAAAGGTAAAGGGTTTATTGTAGTTTATGGCATCCGCACCGACAGTGAGGCTAAAAGTAGAATCCACGTCAATGTTACCAGAGAATGATAGGGTAATCCTTGCTTCTGTGTCACTTACACGGTTCACTTCATATTGACCATAATCTATACTACTTTTAACAGAAACACCATCAATGCCGGAGAACGACAACGCATCCACGATGTCCTGTCCATCGATGAAACTACGTCCACTGAGTGTGAGGGTCACAATACTTCCATTTAGGGTTGCTTCTGTCAAGGGCGCTTCCGTTGTTGCGACTAACGACTCTGCTACCGCTGTGACAGGGAATTCAAAGGTAAAGGGTTTATTGTAACTTGCGATCGCACCTGCACCGACCTCCAAAGTAAGTGTCCCATCGGTGTCTATGTTTCCAGAGAAACTCAGTGTTATTATCACTTCCGTGTCGCTTACGCGGCTTATCCTGTAAACCGTGACACCTTCAATACCGGAGAAGGACAACGCACGCTCAATGTCATAACGTGATGAATCGTAAGCACGTCCGCTGAGTGTGAGGGTCACAACGCTGCCGCTCAGCGTTGCCTCTGTCAAGGGTGCCGCTGTTGTCGCTACTAATGACTCCTCAACGGCGGTGACTGGAAACTCAAAAGTAAAGGGTTTATCGTAACCTATGATCGCACCTGCACCGACCTCCAAAGTAAGTGTCCCATCGGTGTCTATGTTTCCAGAGAAACTCAGTGTTATTGTCACTTGTGTGTCACTTACGCGGCTTGTCCTGTAAACCGTGACACCTTCTATACCAGATATCGTCAACGCACGCTCAATGTCATAACGTGATGAATCGTAAGCACGTCCGCTGAGTGTGAGGGTCACAACGCTGCCGCTCAGCGTTACCTCTGTCAAGGGTGTCTCTGTTGTTGCTACTAATGACTCCGCTACTGCTGTGACGGGCAGTTGAAGAGTGAATGCCTCATTGTAGCCTACGATTGCATCC
>JAJECN010000048.1 GCA_022821965.1 Candidatus Poribacteria bacterium | reverse complement strand
ACCAAGAGCAGGTAGGTGAAACGCTTTCAAGAATCACACCGACATCCTCCCTAACCTATCTCGCTACAAATTTAACACAGACTGGAAAACGAAAGAGAAATGACTACTTTCAAGCAGGTGAGCGTTACTATGATGCGCTTCATACGGATGTGTTCAATAAAATTATAGATCATGCTAACGTAAGAATGTTCCACCCAGATAGAGACATCGTCAAAATTAGGCAGCCATCATCTTTAGAAACCCCAACCTTAGGAGAGACATTCCGTCAATCGGCGGTGGATGTGCTACTGCTCTGCTTCTTTGCTGTGGTACTGACAACCGTAGCATTTCTGAAATTCTTCCGTTCCGATATTTGACGCGAAGGACTACACGACATACTAATGAGAGCCGAATTATCAGCGATGTTCATTGAGATACGCAAATACCTCGCCTTTTTTGGCGAATATTGTTCAAAGGTTAAACTTCAAACACGAGGCAACATAACGCCTCTGAATTATAGTAGAATCCGAAAATATATTTACAGTTCGATATGGAACAAACCCACACTGCCGCTGGCGAGGATTGTATCCTCGCCCTTGTGTTGGTGTATAAGTAATTACAGGATCTACTATAATGAAAAGGAGATTTAGAAAATGAAACGCACTGTGTTCCGTGAACGCATTGAATTCAACTGGAAAACACCCGCCAGCGATAAAAAGTATACCGGTCCCCAAAACGTACAGGAACTGATGAAAGCGTTAGATGAGGGTTACAATAAGGGATGCCCAAAAGTCAAAGTAAGTGCTCGTAAGGGTAGCGGTATAGAAACTGAAAGTTACAGAAGTAACTTTACAACGAGTGAGATAGATGCAAGGTATCCGCGGGCGGAATGGCTTCAGATACTTTTGGATAGAGGCATCATCATAGAAAATTTCCACGAATATGTCTCTTACCTTTCAAAGCGGCACACTTTGGCACTTCTTGAAGACAACCAGGATCTGAGACAGTCAGGAATACTGGATATTCCACCAACAGATGATTGGGAAACTTATAAAGCCTCCTATATCAAGAAGTTGGTAAACGATCACACCACGCTCAGGGAAGCTGCAGAACAGATTGAAGCAGTTGAACACGCCAAAGCACAGATTGAAGAGGGCGCTAAACTCACCATCGAAAGCAGTGAAGAGACAGTTGAACGTGCTAAGGGGCAACTTGAGCACGCAAGGAAACAGATCGAGCGCGCACAAGAGGCTTTAGAACCTCCCGAAGAATCTACACCTCCTCAGGAACCAAATTAGAATACAAGAAAGAGGTGTCCCTATATGTCTCCATAGGACAAGGTGATAGTCTCTTTTAGATTATTCTATTCCGTTTATACCGTCAGGGCTTATGCTTCTCTGGTCGACTGTGTCAGTGAACAACAAAGTCACCAGATTAGCGTAAGCCTTTGCGGGTGATGTGAGAAATTATTGAAAATTTCGGGTGCTTTTTTATTTTTTTCTAAGTTATGCACCCTTTCCCTCTCAAAATAGTATCTTTAATTATAGAAGAGCTCGAGGAACATGAGTAGGGCTTATACAAGTTTCTGGTAAACCTTAAGGTCCGCCCACTGCTGGCGAGGTTTAAAACCTCGCCAGCAAAGAGGGCTGCGTAAGTTCAGATGAGTTGAAAATAAAACGAAAATTATATTAGAATGGAGTAGCATTATGAAAGCCTTAAGCATTGGATTGGGCATATTTATTTTAACCTGTTCCGCAGGGGCAGAGGTGTTTCTGGAAACTTTTGATGATAGAGATATTATAAAACAGTGGCAGGAACTGACAATATTCCATGGACCTCCCGGTGTCCATTCTTGGAAAATTGTTGGCGGTCAACTTGAGTCTTTAGTAATTGGTGCTGATCGTGTGACGCGTTTATTTGTGATCGGGGATGAAGAGTGGGAAGATTACGATATTGAAGTTGACGTTAAACCGCTCCGAAAACATGGACCTGCCCATATTGTGATTGCCTCGCGGATTCATCAGACCAAAAAAGATCAGACATGGGGAGTCCTCTGTACAATTGGAGACGTGCCGATGCTCGAACCTAAATCCATGGCTCGCTGTTCTGGGCGTCGCTTGCCGAATGGAGTGGCTATTCTGGATTATAAAAAGAAACCTTATCCTTCCTTAAGCGTGAAAAAATGGTCTCACCTGAAGTTGAGTGTTCATGGAAAACACTTGACTTTTTGGATTAATGGCGAGCAAGTTCTCGGACCCGTAATTTTAGAAGCGAAAAAATTTGAACACATGGAGGTTGAGTTTCCTGACTATCCGAGGGGTAAAGTTGGTTTCGGAGTCTCAAATTACTCTGTGCTTTTTGATAACCTTAGCATCACCACCGGGGACGATATTCCAAAATCTGTAACACCGAGAACAAAACTTGCGACCACTTGGGGAAACTTGAAGCAGTTTTAAGGGCATATTAAGGGTTCATTTTACTGTTGTGTTTGGTATATTCTCCGGTTATGCACCCTTTCTACCTCAAAATCGTATCTTTAATTATAAAAGAGCTCGAGAATTATAAAAAAGCTCGAGTAACGTGAGTTTGAAAATAAAACGGAAATTATATTGGAAAGGAATAACATCATGAAAGCCTTAAGCATTGGATTGGGCATATTTATCCTAACCTGTTCCGCAGGGGCAGAGGTGTTTTTGGAAACTTTTGATGATGGAGATATTATAGAACAGTGGCAGGAACTAATAATATTAGGTTTCGGGCCTCTTGTTCCCCGTTCTTGGAAAATTGTTGACGGTCACCTTCAATCTTTAATAAAAGATGATGACCGTGTAACGCGTTTACTTACGATCGGGGATGAAGAGTGGGAAGATTACGATATTGAGGTCGACGTTAAGCCGCTCCAAAAACATGGACCTGCCCATATTGTGATTGCATCGCGGGTTCATCAGAACCAAGAAGATCGGACGTGGGGAGTCCTCTGTACAATTGGGGACACGCCGATCCCCGAACCTAAATCCATGGCTCTCTGTTTTGGGGGTCGCTTGCTGGATGGAGATGCTTTTCTGCACTATGAAAGGAAACCTTATCGCTCCTTAAGCGTGGGGCGTTGGTCTCACCTGAAGTTGAGCGTTCATGGAAAACTCTTGACATTTTGGATTAATGGCGAGCAAGTTCTCGGACCCGTAATTTTAGAAGCGAAGCAATTTTTAGTACAGGAGCGCGAGTTTCTGTTTTCTGACTATCCGAACGGTAAAGTCGGTTTCGGAGTCTCAAATTACTCTGTGCTTTTTGATAACCTTAGCATCACCACCGGGGACGATATTCCAAAATCTGTAACACCGAGAACAAAACTCGCAACCACTTGGGGAAACTTGAAGCAGTTTTAGAGAAATATCTTTTATATTTGGTTCATATTAAGGTACTAAGTAACCAAGCGTTTGCCGAATTTTGGCAATTTTACTGGAGGAAATTAGTGAAATTAGCACTCATCGGATTAGGGATCTTTTTCCTGCCCTTCTCCGCCTTGGCAGGGACGTTCACCGAAACCTTTGATGGCGGAAAATTAGACAATTGGCAAGAATTAGTCATGTTTGGTATTGATGCTCCCGGCAATTGGGAAATTGTTGATGGTGAACTTCAGGCAATACATGATACCGGTGGTGTCACGCGTCTTCTTACGATTGGGGAAGAGACGTGGCAAGATTATGACGTTGAATTTGATGTTAAACCACTTGAGAGCCATGGTCCTGGTGGGAATATCGCAATTGCTACACGGATTAGAAGAAAATGGGAAGTACCATGGGGCGTAATATGTCGCATAGTGGAGGACCCCGCAGCAGGACCGGTGGCAGAATGTTTCGCCGGTAACTTGCATGGCGACGTATTTTTAACCTACGATGAGAAACCCCATCCTTTGTTGAAGTTACGGAAATGGGCAACTTTCAAGCTGGCTGTTCATGGAAAGCGTTTGATCTTTTGGATAAATGGGAAGCAGGTTCTGGATCCCATCATATTAGAACCCTTACATGGATTTCCTGACTTTCCGACCGGTAGAATAGGGTTAGGTCTCGCCAATTATACGGCGAGATTTGATAATCTCAAGATCACGGGGCCCGGCATTCCAAATAGAGGTGGATTGTCTGTAGCACCCCAAACCAAGTTGGCAACAACATGGGGAAATTTGAAGCAATTTTAAGGGCATATTAAGGGTTTCATTTTACTATCGTGTTTGGTATACTCTCCAGTAGGAAAGTGACTCAATATTGAGAGAAATTCTCTATTTACCGCTGTGTTAACCTAAATTCGGCGGATCATAATCACGGAGTATTCTAATGGAAAAAGAAAACGATGTTCAACTAATTCGTAGAATTTTATCAGGGAATGATGAGGCATTTAATGTTTTAGTCCGAAAGCACCAAAAGGGTATTCACGCCCTTGCATGGCGAAAAGTCGGTGACTTCCACATTGCCGAGGAGATTACCCAAGACACTTTCCTCCAAGTATACAAGAACCTCGCGCAGCTCAGGAATCCGAAGCAGTTCTCCGGATGGATTTACGTAATTGCCAATCGGCTTTGCCTTAAATGGCTTGAAAAAAACATAAAGAACAAATCTGTGATGCAATCATTTGAGGACACACCTGTGGAAGAAATCGAAGAATCTTCTTACACACATCACGTATCGGAACAACGGCTGACAGAGACCACCGAAAATCGCCATGAACTCGTCAAAAAACTTCTGGTAAAACTCCCGGAGAGTGAACGTACGGTGGTGACACTCCACTATCTCGGCGAAATGACCGCGAAGGAGATCGGAAAATACTTAGGGGTGTCGGTGAATACGATTAAGAGTCGACTCCGCCGGGGTCGGAAACGTTTACAGGAACAGCAGGAAGAATTTTTGGTTAGCGAAACACTTGGGAGTATTCCATTCCCTGCCCGAGTAACTGAGCGTATCATGCAGGAAGTCGCTAATATGAAACCGACACCGCCTCCGGTTGGTAAGCCTTTGCTGCCATGGGCGGCTTTTGGAACTGCTGCTGTCCTGGTCATGTTGCTACTCGGTGCGAGTGCCCAATATCTTGTGCGTTTTCAGAAACCGTACAGTTTTGAAGCACAATCTGAACCTACTATTGAAATCATTGACACACCTATCATTCTCAATATTACCGCAAAACCAGCGGTACGAAACCGAGTTGGACAGGCTGCTACTGTCGGTAAAAGCAGTGGCACCGGCACACAAGTCTCTACAACTACGACAGCATCTGTAGAGGACCCTGCCAAATTTTCTACCGGGCGGTGGACGCAGGGAGGCGCGCCACCAGGGGGACACGTCCGCGACATTTTCGCTACATCTGAAGGGACCGTCTATGCTGTTGCCCCGACAGGAATATACAGATTAGGAACAGATGCGACAACGTGGACACGCATCAACACGGATATTCCAATTGGTAAATCGCTAATGCCGATGGCAGAACATGATGGTATCCTTTACATAGTATCCACCGATGAAATATTTACTTCAGATAATAGCGGTGAAACATGGCGGACGATTGGTCCCAGACCAAAGGGACAAGCCGTTGGACTCATCATTATTGATGAGGCACAAGCGCGCAGCTCGCACGCACGTCGGACGATGTATCTTGCGCTTAGAGATGAAGGAATTTTTCGATCCACAGACGGCGGCACACAATGGAACTCATTTAACGATGGATTAGCAAGCAAAACAATTTCTACAGTCGCCGCTGTTGAAAAAACAGTGTTCGCGGGTACAGCGCGCGGTCTCTACCGTCTCAATGCAGACACTTGGAAAAAATTGCCGGTGGAGATGTCAAGAGCCATCTACTCCTTGGCGGTGTTTGAGAAGAATCTCTACATTGGGACAGGACCGGAGCTGTTGGGATTCACGCCAATAGGAATAGAACAAGAAGTGCCAAAAATTGAGTCGTATGCGATTAAGATCTTCCATTCGGCTGACTTCGGAGCGTCATGGACTGAAATAACACCCAATTATAAATCCGATGATCGAGTGGTACCAGCGGGCATGATGATTTCGGCTGGACGTGAAATCCTCTTAGCTTCGACTGCCGAGTACCGATATCGTTCAACAGATAACGGACAAACGTGGACAGAAATGGTAGGAGATACGGATATGCTCATGGTTAATAGGCTTCCATCTGTGGTGGTGAATGAGAATACATTTTACAAAGCTGGACCCTTCGGTATTTTCCGGACAACTGATGGTGGGGAGTCGGGGCGCCTACTTACAGATGGGATGGTGGGAACAAGGCTACAGGATTTGGTTGCCTGCAACAACAGATTATACGCGCATAATGGCTTCGCGCTGTATCAATCAACTGACGAAGGTGTGTCTTGGAAAGATCTCTCAATTGCCGAGATACCTTTTCTGAAGGTGACTTGTACTGAATCATTAGGGCCGGATAGGACTCGTGTCTATACCTCTTTTGATTCAAAATTGGTGGTTGATAACAACAATCTTTATTTTATTTCACCTAAAGATGACAACTTGCGAATTTTCCGCTTATCCACAGATGGCAATATACAAAGTCCTATTCAAAGCATGCCCGCTTTTGATGATGAAGCACTGTTCGGTAAGTTAGAGACAAGTGGCGAGGCAGCGAAAGAGACTTACCTATCTGAAGGTTCTGAAAAAGTGCATCACGCAACCATTCCAATCGTTCCACCTCCTATACGTGGGAAGGACACGAAAGCCAGAATGGTCGCAGTCTGTAACGATGTGTTCTATGCTGAGCAGGACCGTAGACTTTTTAAGTGGAAACTTGGTGATCCGGAGTGGACAAACACAGGATTAACAGACAGAAGCGAACAGTCTTATGACAACGACAGCCAGGATCTCAAATTAGCGGTTTTGGGAGAAACCATCTATGTCGGGAAACGCGATGGTAAGCTGTTTCAGTCGCTTGATGGCGGGAACAGCTGGAGAGATGTTACGCCAAGCCTACCGCTTCACTTTACCCGTTTCAAGGAGATAACCTTTGCAGATTCAACAGTTTATGTCGCAACAGACGAAGGTGTGTTAAGCTCAGAAACTGGCGCGCACTGGCGCGTGCTAACCAATAGCGCGGGTACGCGTCCTATCATAGACAGATTTGCTGTGGCTGGTACTACAATCTGTGGCATTAGCGATATCGGAGTCTATCGCTTGGATACCGGTAATCAATGGAAACAAATTTCTTCAGAAGCACTCGGTGAAACTGTTGATCTCGCCGTCATTAACGATAAGCTCTATAGTGCTATCAAAGATCGCGGGATATATCACATTTCGCTTGCAGAAAAATAAACAACACCACATCACGCGTCATCCTAAACGTTGAACGAACATCAGTAGTAGCGCGGACAAAAAACGTAGCAAGGTCGTCAGCTTTCCATCTTCCGTTTGATTTTTTTCAGAAAGCATCTGAAAAGAAAAAGTTTGACTTTGCTGACAACAAGTGGTATATTATATACAACTTGCAGGGTAGCGATTCCACCTCGGCACGCACAAGGTGTCGAGTCCTATTCCTACCCTTGGACGGTAGTGAATCAGTTGCCAGCGATTCCATATTTATAGCAAGTAAAGATCGCTCCATGTTGGGGGTAAACACACATGACACGTATCACAAATGAGCCGATTGTCGCCGATGATGGACCCAAAAGACCCGTTGAACACACTCGGAAACCTCAGTCTATTGAAATAGTAGATCCCGTCTTTGAGGAAACCTATACTGCCCATGTAACAAAAAAGTCTGCTGGATGGCGCGGATGGATTCCAGATGTTCCAGAAGTCGAGTGTGAAGGAAAAACAAAAACAGAACTGTTAAAGCGTCTCACAGCACAACTCCGTGAAGCCTTAGAGGCTCGCGAGGAAGCTTGGGATAAACAACTCGAAGAAGATATAAAAGCCGGGAAATTGGATCGTCTACGCGAGGAAGCACTCGAAGAGATAAAGGCTGGAAGGGTTATTGATTTATAAGACAACCCGTAAGTTTTGGGATTATTATCGCAGACTTCCACGAGATATTCAAAGACGCGCAGATAAGCAATTTGAACTCCTAAAGCAAAACCCTGACCATCCTTCGCTCATGTTAAAGAAGACTCAGCAGGGCAATTATTGGTCCGCAAGAGTTAATGATGACTATCGAGCATTGGCAATTGCACATGAAGGTATTTTAACTTGGGTCTGGATCGGAAAACATGGTGAGTACGATAGGCGGATCTGATAAATACGCCGTCCGATTCTACAAGTCAACGGCTTTTTTTGTTATTATTCATTAAGTCCGAACAGTCCAACCAACTCGTCCCAAGCATCCGCTTCAATTGAATGTTGACAGAACAAGGTTCTGTGCCTCACCTCTACGCAGGCAAGGCACAAGAAATTTGTTAATTCTTACACCGCATGGTCTTCCGGACGGACACCCTTTGTAAACGTGCCGAAACCGAAGAACGTCGGTGCATAATCGCCGACATAATCGACAACACTCTTATCGGGAATCGCATCCTCCATTCCTATACACCAGTAGCAGCCATTGACGAGCAGACGGCGAAGTCCTTCGCTTTCCAAATCGACAGAGGCACCCATCGTTGTGTTAAGGACACGTGAGGTGTTCCCTTCATCGCCGGTATAGGTTTTAATCCACACCATCGGCATTGTGACGGTATCCGGTTTTGGGGCATCTGTCGGATCCATACCGACCAG
The DNA here is from genome assembly GCA_022821965.1 of Candidatus Poribacteria bacterium. Taxonomy (GTDB): domain Bacteria; phylum Poribacteria; class WGA-4E; order WGA-4E; family WGA-3G; genus WGA-3G. Next base: position 28,032 of record JAJECN010000048.1, on the reverse strand, counting down.
CACCTGTCCATGGACCAGTACTTGTGAATCGCCTGTCAAGTCATTAATGCCGTAGACATCAGACGGACCCCAAACATCGTCAACCCCTTTGAGAATGGGGTGATCCTGCATCGCTTCGTCAATCACACCGCGCGCGCTCTCTTTGCCGTGATGTCCGTGGTGGTTGACCCACGTCTCACCGAGTACCTGCCTGCCATATCCGCCCTCAAAACTCTCGCTGTTAAAACTATACTTTGCATACGGACTCTCAAGGTCGCGACTATAACTAAAAGCGTGTGTCGCTGTACGAAGTCCCATTACAGGTTTACCAGCGTTCGTATAATCAACGACGTACTTCATCTGTTCATCGGGTAGTTCACGGAAACGCGTGAACAGCACCATCATATCCGCTGATTCTAAGTGGTGGAGTCCCGGAATATTAGTCTGGACCTCCGGATCAATTTCTCCTGTGTCCGGATCAATGGCAAACAGAACCGTGCATGTAAATCCATGGTGTGTGGCTAACACCTTTCCCAACATCGGCAATGCCTCTTCAGAGCGATACTCTTCATCGCCACTGACGAGAACAATATGTTTGCCCTTTCCGGGACCTTCGTTTCCTTCGTAAACAACCCATTCGTTTTTCATCAAAAGATATACTCCATAAATAAGATTTTCCATAAGTATAGCACAGTTTCTTGAGAAAGTCACGTTGAATCTATTTACGAAAAATCAACGTTTTGTACGCATATTGAAAAAACTTTGACAAATACCCGAAATTACCATAAAATTAAAAGACAGACGCAAAAACGTTATACAAAACGGTCCAGCAACCCGCAGGAGGACTCGTCCATGCCCTTAACGCCTCAACAGCGAGACCACTATAAAGAGCAGGGTTTCGTAGTAATTCCGAATCTCTTTAGGACAGCCACAGTAATGTTGATGCGAGAACATTATATGAAACGCCGCGCAGAAGGTCCGAAACCCGGCGACAGCGGTGGCACAACCGACCACGCCGATGACCCAAATCATCAATTCCCGCGCATGATTAATATGCACAACTGGGACGAATTAACCCAAGACTGGGCAGCGGACACCAACCTGCTTAACGTTACGGAGCAACTAATTGATGATACACCTGTGCTTTTACAAACAATGATCTATTTCAAACCGCCCGGTGCGCGAGGTCAGGCTCTACACCAAGATGAACAGTACATCACCATAGATCCACTCATTGGTGTTTGGGTTGCATTGGACCCATCAGACGAAGACGTTGGACGCATGGTGCTGATCCCACGTTCCCATCAGAACGGTCTGTTTCGTGTTGAAACAGCGGACACCGCTATTTCGTTTACTAACGTACAAGCCGTCAAACCGGAAGACGCTGAAGAATTGGGAATTGACATGTCTCCTGGTGACACGCTTTTCTTTGATGGCAAGGTTATTCACGGTTCCTACAAGAATAAAACAAACGATCGGTGGCGGCGGAGTTTTATATGTCACTATAGGGGCGAGAATTCACAACAGTTTGAGCCAGCCGAAGGAACACACGTCTCACATCTGAAAAAATAGTTTGTTCACGCTGAAATTCTAAACAACTTCGCGTTGTTACAAAAAATAAAAAATTGAAGGATATAGTATTCCGTAGGTTGGGTTGAGCGATAAATAACCAGTACCGTTAGTTTACACGCGGAATTCTGCTTTTCCATGACGCGTTCGTCAAAAGAAGTATAGCGAAACCCAACAATGCAAACTGAATGGAAGAAATTGGAGGATCTGGATTGTTAAAAGTATCAAAGTTCGGCGGGAGCTCCCTTGCATCAGCGGAGCAAGTGCGTCAAGTTTGTGACATCATCACTGCTGACCCGGGACGCCGCCTTATCGTCGTCTCTGCACCCGGAAAACGACACAGCCAAGACATCAAAGTAACCGACCTTCTCATCGCAGCCGCATCAGAACGCCTTGCAGGAAAATTGGGTGCTTCCGAATGTGCTGAAGCGATTGAACGCTATCGAAGCATTGTTTCTGAATTAGGACTCCCTGACGAGAGTGCTGAACCTATTGCTCGCGATCTGACCGAACGTCTCGAAAACAGTACAACTGACGCGGATCTCTATATGGACACAATGAAGGCAGGCGGTGAAGACAACTGCGCGCGCCTCATAGCACAAGTCCTACAAGCACGCGGTGTAGATGCCCACTATGTAAATCCGAAGGACGCAGGTTTATTACTTTCCGATGAACCCGGCAACGCGCAAGTGCTACCGGAAGCATACAACCGCCTGCGGGATTTACATGAACGCCCCGGTATTACCATCTTTCCCGGTTTCTTCGGCTACTCGAGACAGGGCAACGTTGTTACCTTTTCGCGCGGTGGTTCAGACATCACAGGTGCTATTCTCGCCGGTGCTGTACGGGCAGAGGTCTATGAGAACTTTACCGATGTCGATTCCGTATTCGCGGCGAACCCATCTATTGTCAAAGATCCAGCACCGATTACCGAACTAACTTACCGTGAGATGCGCGAACTCTCTTACGCGGGGTTCTCCGTGTTTCACGATGAAGCACTTGAACCCGTCTACCGTGCGCAGGTACCTGTTAACATCCGAAACACGAATAATCCGAAAGCAGATGGCACCCGGATTGTGCCAAGTCGTAAGTCAACAGATATGCCAGTTGTCGGCATCGCTGCAATGGAGGATGTCTGTTGCATATACCTCAGCAAATACCTTATGAACCGTCAGATTGGATTTGGACGGCGGTTGCTGCAGATTTTAGAAGCGGAAGAAATCTCTTTTGAGCACGTTCCTTCCGGCATTGACAATATGTCAGTCATTATTCGCGAAGAAAATCTATCGGTGCAGAAAGAGAAAAGGATTGTCGAACAGATTCGGCAAACGCTTGCACCGGAAGATGTTTCCGTGGAACGCGGACTGGCACTAATCATGGTTGTCGGTGAAGGGATGCGCCACACTGTCGGTATCGCCTCGCGTGCTACAAGCGCGTTAGCTGGCGCGGAAGTCAATATTGAAATGATTAACCAAGGGTCCAACGAAGTCAGTATGATGTTCGGTATAAAATCCGAAGACATGGAGCTCGCCGTTCAAGCCCTCTATGCCGAATTTTTTCGCTAAAGGAAAATATTATGGAGATAACCGTTCAACCGAAAGAATTAGCAGCTGGGAAACTCTCGGACGCACACATGAAGCAAGCTGTGGATGCCATCCGCGTTGATGGCTATGTGGTTTTAGAAAACGTCGTTAGCCATGAACACTTGGACATTCTCCGCGAACGGATGGATGCCGACTCGCAGATCCTGATTAAAGCCGAGAAATGGGGGGGCGCGGGCAGACTCAAAGGGCATCTCCAACAGGGACCGCCACCTTATGCTCCCTACATCTTCAGAGATGTCGTCGCGAACCCCTATGTTATCCAAGTGACAAAGGAGCTGCTCGGTCCTGGGCTTTATAATAACTTTTACAACGGCAACACAAACAGCCCCGATAGCACAACACAACCGCTCCACAGAGACGGTGCTCACCTGTGGCCAGACGAAAAAGTAGCACACCCAACGGCAGAAGTCGTTGTTAATATTTCACCACAGGATACAACAGATGAGAACGGTAGTGTTGAACTCTGGCCAGGCTCACATCTGGAGGTCAGTGGGAAGCAAATAGAGGCAGAAGAGGAGGAAGCACGCCGTGAAATCGTGCCACCTATCCGTGGAAATGCGAAGAAGGGGAGCGCACTGATTCGAGACATGCGACTGTGGCACCGTGGCGTTCCTAACCCCTCCGACAAGCCTCGCCACATGATAGCAATGATTCACCGTATCTCTTGGCTCGGATCCAACCGTAAACTGAAGTATAAAACTGGCTGCGAAGCCGCCTTTGAAGATAGCGATCTTGACCATAATGCTGAGTTCCTTGACTTCGTTGGTGAAAAAATAGACGATTACGATTATCTCTTCAATCCGAGATTCTGATTGCGGCTGTGAATCGGTCGTCAGCTTGAGAGTTGCCGCTTTTTTCGTTGATGGTTTCGAGAGAACGCCATCTGCCAAAAAGCAGGAGAAAAACAGTGAGAGAATTTGGAACGCAAGGTCCCGTCAATTCCAAGGAACACTATGTCGTTTCGCGCGGCGAGGAACTTGCTGATTACATTAACCGCGTTAAAAAGGGACGATACATCGTGCTCTTCGCCCCCCGACAGAGCGGCAAAACCACGTTCTTCCAAGAAGTTCTCAAGACGCTTGCAGACGATGCCAATGTCTATTTCTCGATCCAACTTAATTTTGAGATGTGTAAAAATTATACGCCTGAGGTTTTTTACGCAGATCTCCTTGAAGATATTCGCGAGGAAATTGAGGAAGGGTTTGCATCCCGCAACCTCATACCTTCCCCGGAACTCCTCCAATTTTTGGAGCATACACAAATGACCAGCCACGCCGCAATGCGGCGTTTCTTTCGGCAATTGCCACGTATGCTTATGGACGAACTCTCCACACGCGTACCGCCGCGCCTTGCTCTGCTTATCGACGAATTTGACGGTATCCCACAAACCATTGTCAGTGATTTTCTCCATACACTCCGCCGGATATATCTTACAGGTCGCGAGGTCCGCTCCCCGTACAGTGTCGGCATTGTCGGCGTTAAGAACATTACGCAATTAAACTATGATTCCTCAATCTCACCTTTCAACATACAAGATGAATTCACATTACCAAACTTCACCGCGGCGCAAGTGCGCGAACTACTCTCACAGTATACCGAAGAAGTCGGACAAGCCTTCGCACCGGAAGTAATTGACTTACTTCATAAACAGACCGCAGGGCAACCCTTTCTTGTTAGTAGGTGTGCCCAGATTCTTACAGCAGAACTTAACATACCCAAAACCGACACCATTCAGATGCACCACTTCTCACAAGCATATACCGCGCTGATCGCAGAAAGAAATACCAACATTGAGCATCTTATTACAAACATCCGCAGAAACCCGCGCTTTGAAAAAATGCTTATGCGAATCGCTTTTTATGGCAGCAGCATTAACTTCACTCTATATGACGAAGTTGTTAGTGAACTCGCCACTTACGGTATCATTGCAAGAGGAGAAGACGGAATGTGCCAGATCCTCAATCCTATCTATCTCCATTGCATCATCCAGGCACTTAGACCTCTCATCAATGGACTTGAAGACCAATACCTCCCAGAAGAGGACCCCATTGACTTTACAGGATACATCACATCAACCGGACGGATTCAGATGCATACACTTATCAACAACTTCAACAATTTCATTGCACGCGCTGGCTTCAGAATATTACAGGTCCCCGATACACCGAAAGAATTCGTCGGACAATACCTTCTTTTCGCCTATCTTGATGAGTTCGTCAAAATTGTACACGCTACAATGCGGTTAGAAGTTCCAACTGGTAGAGGCAGAGCAGATATTATTATCTCACACAACAGACAGCAATACATCATCGAAACAAAGGTATGGCGAAGCGAACGACATTATCAGGTAGGAAAGCAGCAGCTCGCTGCATACCTGAAGTCCGAAGGGGCAACGGAAGGCTACTATATCGTTTTCGATCATCGAGAAAATCCCAAGCCGCAATTGGAAACAGACACCTTGGATGGACTGACCATTCGGAGTTATGTTATTCCTGTTATGCAAAAACGCCCTTCAGAGGTTTAGTCTGAATCGCGGTCCTCTTAATAGAGCGACGGAGGTTACCATGAGTGCCAGAAACAACTGGCTCCCCGCAGAGCCTGATCTCAAGACAGTTTGTAAAACGTACAGCGACCCAATCTATTCCCTCTCCCAAGCCGAAGTACCCGCCATCATTCTTCGGAATGCCTATTCACCCGCCCAATGCCAAGGACTCATTCATCGGTTCACAAATATGGGCTTGATGCGCGACGAAGCCGACATCAACTCCGCTGACAGACGCACCCGTATTGACATCGGTACCAGTCTTGGCAATCGTGGCAGTGATAAAGCGAAATTTTTGGCACACGCCAAGGAGACAGAGCATCTCTTTAAATTCCTATTTGACGGGTTTACGAATCCAGTCAACCTTATCTATGACTCCCTTGACGCGCTTTCCCCTGGAAAAGAGGTTAAGGTTGCCCGTGAATCGGACGGCTCACGCTACGGGCCTGCCATTTTCCGCGTCCACTACGAAACCCATAGCTACAAGCCACACATCGATCATGTCAAATATCGTGAGCAACGCACCGATTATGAAGTTTATCGTTTCGAGCACCAGTTTGCAGGCGTGCTGTGTGTCCAAAACGCGGACGAAAACGGAAAAGGCACGCAAGCCATCTTGCATCGGTGTCTCTGGTCGGAGGAGATTCAGCCCCATATCGCTGAAGAAACCTTTGACAAGTATGCCGCTGAAAATGGGGTAGAGAACTATCAGGTTGATCTGCAGCAGGGCGATCTTTACTTTTTCAACACGCGGTGTATCCACGAAGTGCCACCCGTTCAAGGCACACGCGCCCGAATCGTCTTGGCAGTCTTTATCGGATATTCTCCGGACGATGGTGAAGTATTCGTCTGGTCGTAAATCTCATTGGGTTATTGACGGCAGAATCGGAAAGCACAAGATGGAACTGAATCGGAATCGGAACAAAAAAAGGGGCTGGTAAAACCAGCCCTTTAGTATTTTCAGGTAATTATAGATTTCACCATACCTATCTCCCTACAGATAATTGATGCCATGCGTCCAAATTCTGAACATTTTCGGGCACACCATGCACAATTCGGGGCATTCTTTAAAATTCCCTCGCCACTCCGAACAGCACCCCTCGTAAAAAAAAATAGTACCTACGCAACCCGCGTCCACCGGTAGGTGCGGTTTTCAACACCACTGAGACAGCCGAGGAGCATTCATGAAAAATTTGGCACGATATTTGCTACATCCTTTGCAAAAGCGAAACGCACAAACGGGAGGATGAACCGATGAAGCATTCTCTTTTTTTCACACACACATTATCTATCGTTTCGATTCTATATATATCAATCTCCTTCACGCCAATACAGTATTTGAATGCCGAAACAGTAGCGCGAAACAATGATCAACTCTCCTTACCAGAGGGCGCACGTGCGCGTCTTGGAAAAGGAATTGTTAGTGCCATCGCGTACTCGAAAGACGGGAACCACCTTATCGTATTAAGTTCCCTCGGTACTTGGACTTACGATGCACACACTGGAGCGGCACTCGAGCTGTTCAACGCTTATCCGCTAACGGGTAACATCTCCGGCTTGAGTCCGGATGGCAGTATGGCTGCAATCGGAAGTAGAGATCACACCATGGCACTATGGGATCTCACCACTCGCCAACAGAAATCAAATCTAATAGGACATACGGGTAATGTTTATAGTATGGCATTCAGCCCGGATGGTAAAACATTCGCAACCAGCAGCAGGGGCAAAACAGCGCGGTTGTGGGACGTTGACACTGGTCAACACTTAGTTACCTTCGACGGACATACAGATGCCGCTGAAAATAGAGATGCCGTTAGACCTGTTACCTTCAGCCCTGATGGGAAAACGCTCGCAACAGGTAGTTTGAGCGGCACAGTCCGTTTGTGGGATGTCAACACCGGAAAACTCAAAGCGACCCTCGAAGACCATATCCAAAGTATCTCAGCACTCGCATTCAGCGCAGATGGGAAAACACTCGCAAGTGTGAGCTCTCAGGAAAACAATGTGGAGTTGTGGGATGCCGTCACAGGAGCACATAAACAGACACTCAAATCAAGCTCAGGAATCTCTCGTTTAGCATTTAGTCCTGATAGCCGTACGCTCGCGATGAGTGCCGGGGCAGATTTACGTCTATGGGACCTTGCCAGTGGCACACAAAAAGCCGTACTCACCAGACATGTAGAAAGAATCTCTTCAATTGTCTTCAGTCCTGATGGTCGTACAATTGCAAGTGGCGGTTACGACGAGTTATATCTCTGGGACAGTGCCACCGGTGCACAAAAAGGAACGATTACCGGACATACAATCGGCTATTCTGGGTTCGCATTGAGTCCCGACGGTCGAACAGTTGCGACTGGAAGCAGAGAGAAGATCTACCTATGGGACACCGTTACGCTATCCCAAAAAGCAATGCTCTTTGAGAGTAGATGGGGTAATACGAAATTAGCCTTCAGTCCGGACGGACGCACACTCGCAAGTGAGATTGGTTGGAATATACGGTTCTGGGATGTTGCGACTGGAACACACAAGTCAATCCTTAAAGCGTATATCGGAAGAGGTGCCAGCGGATCAGGCAGTCGTGCAATCGCCTTCAGTCCCGACGGACGTTTCTTTGCAAGTGGAAGTGATCAAAAGACAATACAGTTATGGCTCGCTGACGGGCGCACACACATAGCCACACTTTCTGGGCATGTATCGGGTATCACCGCAATCGCTTTCAGTCCGGATAGTCAGACCCTTGCCAGCGGTAGTGACGATGATTCTGTCCGGCTATGGGATGTTAACACTAAAACGCACATAATGACACTAACCGGACACACGGACAAGATTCTGTCCGTCGCATTTAGCCCGAATGGGAAAATCCTCGCCAGTGCTGGTTGGGATCAAACAATAAGACTCTGGGATACAATGAGTGGTGGACACATACGAACGCTTGTCGGACATACAGGTTGGATTACAAGTGTTGCGTTCAGTCCAGACGGGAGAACTCTCGCAAGTGGCGGCAGTTGGAATGACGGAACGGTCCGGCTATGGGACGTTGATACCGGTATACACAAAGCAACGCTCCCCATACAAACCTATGTGATCTCAGGTGTTATCTTCAGTCCCGATGGCACTACACTCCTAACTGGGAACTCCGACGGCACAGTGCTACTCTGGGATTTCACACCAACAACAGACATAACCGTAAGACGTGAGGATGTAAATTCGGATGGTGTGGTGAACCACCACGATTTAACTTTTGTTGCTTCGCGTTTCGGGCAATTGGGTGCGAATAACGCGGATGTGAACGTTGACGGCACCGTCAACATCGTGGACCTCGTTCTGGTTGCCGGTTCACTCGGTGCCGGCGATAGTGCACCTGCCGCGCATTCCAAGATGAGAGAGATGTTCACCATAGCGGACGTGCAGTTATGGCTAACCCATGCGCAGCAAGTTGGTAACACAACACCTACCTTCCAGAAAGGAATCGCTATCCTTGAACGTCTTTTAGGAGCCCTGTCACCAAAAAAGACTGCGCTGCTGCCCAACTATCCAAATCCGTTCAATCCAGAAACGTGGATACCGTATCAGCTTTCAAAGCCTGCAGAAGTCACCGTGCATATCTATACGGCAAACGGAACACTGGTACGGACCCTCAGATTGGGATACAAGTCTGCGGGTGAATACCAGGACAGAAAAGCCGCAGCGTATTGGGATGGAAAAAATTCTTTCGGCGAGCCTGTCGCAAGCGGTGTCTATCTCTACACGCTGTCCGCTGGACAGACTTCAATGACTCGGAGAATGGTCATACGGAAGTAATCGGTTAAGAGGTTTTAATTACCCAACCTATCTCTTAACCGACAAGCGATAACTATTAAAACAGGAGTAGAACCCATGAAAGCCAAACTATTGCCGATCATAACGCTACTTATGGTTTCAGTCCTATTTTTACCAAATACCTCCGCCCAAGATTACAGAAAATGGGGGTTACCGACAGGTGCTAAAGCCCGTATTGGGAAAGGTTGGATATCTGGAAACATCGCATTTTCTCCAGATAACAACCTGCTTGCTGTCGCGAGTTCCATCGGGATTTGGATCTACGATGCGCAAACAGGTAAAGAACAGAATCTGCTCACGGGACACACGGATCTCATCTGGAGCTTCGCCTTCAGTCCAGACGGAAATACAATCGCAAGTGGTAGCGAAGATAATACAATACGGCTCTGGGATGTCAACACCGGAACACATAAAGCTACGCTCTCAGGGCATACACGGTGGGTTAACGCTGTTACATTTAGTCCGGATGGAAGATACCTCGCAAGTGCAAGCAGCGACAACACTGTTCGACTCTGGGATGTTAACACCGGAAGACACAAAATAACAGTCATGGGACACATATACCATGTCAATAGTATTGCCTTCAGTCCAGACGGAAAAATGCTCGCAAGCGGTGGAGATTATGATTACGATTCACCACAATTAGACAATTCATTACAATTGTGGGATGTCGCCACTGGCGAACACATAATTACGCTCACTGGACATACAGAGGATATCAGTACTGTCGCCTTTAGTCCAGACGGTAAGACACTCGCAGCGGGTTGCAGATGGATAGATGAAACGATCCGACTTTGGGATGTTAATACCGGTGAACTGAAAGCAAAGCTCACCGGACATACAGAGGGCATCAACCACGTTGTCTTCAGTCGGGATGGCAGAACGCTCGCAAGTGCAAGTGATGATGGCACGGTCTGTCTGTGGGATGTTTCAACCGGAACTTACAAAACAACGCTCGTTGCGCATACGGATGCCGTTGGGAGTGTTGCCTTTAGTTCGGATGGATACCAACTCGCAACTGGTAGTTTCGACGGCACCGTGCGACTCTGGGACACCGTTAGTTTGGACTCAAGAATCACGATTAATGGACATCTGTCAAATGTTTCTTGTATCGCCTTTAGTCCTGATGGGCACACGCTTGCAACCGGTAGTTCGGATCTAAAACTTAGATTATGGGACATTGCCACCGGCAACAACAGTCTTACCCTCGTTGGACATATTAGTTATATCGAATCTACCGCGTTCAGTCCGGATGGAAAGACAATCGCAACGGCTGGAGGTTTCGACGATCATACTGTGAAACTCTGGGACGCTACCACTGGCACACTTAAAAATACCCTCTTTGGGCATTGGAGCACTATTTATACCGTCGCGTTCAGTCCGGATGGAAAAACAATCGCAAGTGCAGGGCGCGACCAAAAAGTCTGCCTCTGGGATGTTGACACTGGCAACCACAAAACTACATTTATTGGAGGGGCAAGCGAGGTTTCAAGTGTCGCGTTCAATCCAGATGGAAATACGCTCGCAATCGGAGATTGGTTAGGGATACGGTTGTGGGACATCTCTACCAGACCTTACAAAATTGGTGAAATAGATACGCAATCCATTGACAGCATCGCGTTCAGTCCGGATGGAAAAACAATCGCCAGCGGAAAAAGAGATGGCACATTGACGCTGTGGAATGCTATCAACGGAGCAAAGGTGGTGACTTTTACAGGACATATAGGCGGGCGTGGTGCTGGTGTCCGCAGTGTTGCTTTTAGTCTTGATGGTAGGATTCTCGCGAGTAGTGGTGGGTATAGGGATAAAACAGTCCGTTTATGGGATATCACGACTTTCACTCCGCATGCAGCGCTCATCGGACACACGGAAGGTGTCTCAAGTGTCGCTTTCAATCTGGACGGCACCACGCTCGCCAGTGCAAGTCGCGACGGCACAATATTACTCTGGGAATACCCACAACCACAGCAAACTGGGGCGGCACCTATGCAGTTGTTGCCCAATGCAGAAACGTCCGTGTCGCAGAATTATCCAAACCCGTTTAATCCGGAAACATGGATACCTTATCAATTGGTAGAACCTGCAAAGGTCACCATATCTATCTACGCAGCCGATGGAAAATTAGTCAGGACATTAGCATTAGGACAGCAAGCCATAGGGACATATCAATCTCGGAACCGTGCAGCATATTGGGATGGTAAAAATGAGATAGGCGAACCTGTTGCGAGCGGTGTCTACTTCTATACCCTCACAGCAGGCGAATTCACCGCCACCAAGAAAATGTTGATTCAGAAGTGAAAACGGCACCGCTGGGGACCATCATCCTGCAAATCCTAATTTAGACAATGAACCCCCTAAGTGCCTCATTATTTATATCCTTAAACCTTCATGAGACCACACCTGCCGTTTTCGGGATAATAGAAATTATGCTTGACATTACACTGCCGTAGTGTTATACTTAATCTGGTAAAATCAATTCCGTTTTTTGAAAGGATGTAGGGCGTTGTGGCAGTGGTTCGTAAAATTATGGAAATGAGTCAAAAGGGGAGCAGAGAGAAAAACATTAAAACCGCATATATCCTCGGTTGCCTCTCAATTCACCAGACACCATCGCGAAACGGAGTGGAGCGATGCCCAAGAGCCCACAGTTAAAATAAAAAGATGAATCTTGGACTTACGGATAAGATAGCAGTCGTAGGTGCCTCAAGCAAGGGGCTTGGACGCGCAATTGCTCTCGGTTTGGCACAGGAGGGAGCAAAAGTCACCATCTGCGCGAGAGATGGCGACATATTAGAAGCAACAGCAGATGACATTCGCAAACAGACTGGCACTGAAGTTTTAGCGGTGCCGACCGATGTTAGTCAGCCGGAACAGGTTGAAAGCCTCATTCATACAGCGATTGATCACTTTGGTGGTATTGATATCTTAGTTAACAACGCCGGTGGACCCAGAGCCGGACGGTTTGATGACTTGGAAGCACAGGATTATCAGGACGCGGTCCAGTTGAATTTGATGAGTACGATAAATCTCTGTCGTGCTGTTGTCCCGACGATGCAGGCGCGTGGGGGTGGACGAATTATCAATCTTACCTCTGTTTCTGTTAAGCAACCTGTGGATAATCTCATGTTATCGAATATGGCACGGACAGGTGTAATCGGTTTTGCGAAGACGCTCGCCACGGAGTTAGCGCCAGACAAAATCCTCGTTAACAACGTCTGTCCGGGCATTATCTTTACGGATCGCATCCAGCAGCTCGCAACGGTACGTGCGGAAGAGGCAGGCATCACATTTGATGAGGCACTTGCCAATATGACAGCGGACATCCCGCTCGGTAGAATTGGTGACCCCGATGAGTTCGCAAATTTAGTTGTATTCCTCGCTTCGGAACGTGCAAGTTACATCACTGGAACGACGATTCAGGTGGATGGCGGCATGGTGAAATCGCTTCTCTAATTTAGTTTGCACACGGTCAAGGTGATCTCGTAAGAAGGTTTTCTTGTCGGTTCTGCACCCGCCGTTGTTGTGTGCTAAAATCTTTAGACAAGGAATGCAGCAGGCAACGACGTTGCCCGCGGATATACGGAGAGGCACTTGAAGCCTCTAACCCACCTCACCGAACTGCAAAGTAAATTAGAAAATGTTGGTATCTGTGATCATTCCTGCGTTTAACGAAGAGCAGACAATCGGACAGGTGCTGGAGGCACTATGTGCCCTGCCATTTGAGAAACAGCTTATTGTTGTTAATGATGGTTCGACTGATGGGACTTACGAAGTGCTTGAGGAGCTGCGTGCGACTTATGAATTGACAATCGTGCATTGTAAAGAAAATAGGGGTAAGGGTTTCGCGATTCGGAGTGGGCTTCCATACGTAAACGGAGAAGTGGTAGTTATTCAAGATGCGGACATGGAATTGGTACCAGCGGATCTCCCTGAACTATTGAATTCGCTGCAAAAGGAGAACGTTCAGGTGGTTTACGGCTCAAGATTTCTAAATGGACGAGGGAACGCCAGCCTTCATAACTTCATAGCGAATCGTATTCTTGCTGCTTACACGAATTTTCTCTATGGGTGTCGAATTACTGATGAGTCTACTGGTTATAAAGCCTTTTCAACGGAACTGATAACGCGGTTAAATTTAACGTGTGAAGGATTTGAATTCTGTCCGGAGGTCACAGCCAAAATTTTGCGCGCTGGCTATCACATTGATGAGGTGCCAGTTTCCTATTTCCCGCGTACGAAGAAGGAAGGCAAGAAACTCCGATTTTGGTCGGACGGATTCTTTGCCGCGTGGACACTCTTAAAATATCGATTCATTTCAAAAACAGAACTTTTCAAAGATACGACGCAAAAAGAATTGCGTTAACGTCGAACATTTGGAGGTTAAATTAATAGTTATGTTTAAAAAAATCGTTTATTCTATGCTCATTCTTCTGCTGGTAGGTGGTGTGTCCTTTTCTGCACTTGGGCACGGTAATCTTCCGACGCTGCTGGAGGATGTTAACAAAGATGGGATCGTGAATATCCAAGACTTAGTGCTTGTCTCTGCGTCCTTTGGACAACCGAGGGATCGCAATGCGGAGCAGGATCCTGATGTAAATCGCGATGGGATCATCAATATCCTGGACCTCGTTCGGGTGAGCAATAGTTTTGGACAAACTGCCCCCGATGAAAACTCAGCGTATCACGATATTCAGGAGTACGTATTTGATAGGAGTTGTGCGAACAGTGCCTGCCACGCGCCACCTTCAAATTCTTTTGGTTTGAATCTCACCTACGGATTTTCTTACGAAAATTTGGTTGGGGCTGTCCCAAACAACCCAGCGGCAGCGGCAGCAGGTATGAAACTCGTTGACCCGGGCAATCCAGAGAACAGTTTTCTGTTAACGAAACTGATGGGACCCGCAGCACCGGAACAGGGTGCCAGAATGCCATTTGGTGGCGGTGTACTCCACACTGGGAAAATAGATGCGGTTCGTACATGGATTGAGGCAGGCGCGCCACAGACCGGTAAAATAGCAGGGATCGGGGACCTCGGTGTCCTACGCGATCCTGACGAAAAGTTTGAACCGCCCGCGCCACCACCACTTGGAGAAGGGTATCAACTTCGTTTACCGCAGTTCAAGATTGAACCCGGGACTGAACGGGAAATTTACTACGCCACCCAAATCACTGATGAAAACGGAGATCCGGTACAGGGAGACATCTTTATTAATAGAGTAGAGATTTTCTATCCTGCTGGTAGCCATCACTTCATTCTATATCGGTTTACCGAAGAAGGTTTGGCGAACGGTGTTCCAGGGAGGGGTATCACACCTGGAATTGGTGTTGATCCAGCAGATGCTTTCCGTGAACTTGACACAGATGATCCGCTGGTACTCGGCAATTTTGGTGTTGATAGGCTTTTCGTTGTTGGAACGCAAACCGATGATACCCTCTTTGAGTTCCCTGAAGGTGTAGGCTTACGACTGCCCGGCGACACTCTTTACGACCTCAATTCGCACTACATCAATCTGCTCGGTGACGAGACGCTGATTGGCGAAACCTACGTTAACATCTATACGATTCCAGAGGAAGAAGTCCAATACGAGGCAGTTGAAATTTTCGTTTCTAATCGTCAAATTAACGTGCCACCTGGAACAACGCGTGTCGCTAAAATGACATGGTATATTGAAGATGAGTTGGAGCGCAGAGGGCACGACCCGACGACAGCGTTAAACATCTTTTTATTAACATCTCACATGCATCGGCACGGCGAACTGTTTGAAATTTTTCAGGGCTCAACAGGCGATTTACTGCATCGGAGTGTCGCTTACGACGATGCCCCCATTGACCTTTTTGATCCAGTCCTCCGCTTAGATTCGGATGATACAATCAAGTTCCAATGTGTCCACAACAACTACGATACAAATGAACCACTCATATTCGGCCTTACGTCTGAGGATGAGATGTGCATTATCTTCGGTTATTATTATATCCCGACTGAAAGTGCTGGGGATATAATCAAGTAAGGAATAGTTGTCGGTTTGCCTCGCAGTGAGAGTTGCCAGTGGTCAGTTAAGCGTGTGGCAGCCGCAATTGTTTTGCACAACCACATATTCTCTTAACTGATAACTGAAAGTGAACGAAGTGAACGAACTGATAACTGACAACTATTCTATTTCAAAAAAAGATAACTTCATGGAAGCCCTCGCGCGCCGAGTCTTAGTGTGTGATGGTGCTATTGGAACCGAACTCCGCAAACGGATTCCAGCATATTTACAATGTGTTGATGCATGCAATATTTCTGCAGAGTATGTTGATAAGATCGTAGCGGTTCACCGTGCCTACATCGAAGCAGGTGCCGAGGTCATCCAAACGAACACCTATCAGGCAAATAGGGAGGCATTGGCTATCCACGACTTGGCTGATCAGGTTGAGGAAATTAACAGGGCAGGCGTATTGCTGGCGCGCGAGGCTGCCCAAGACACCTGTTATGTGGCTGGTTCCGTAGGGCAAATTCCGTTCCAAACCTTAGATACGCCAGTCCCTTCCAGCAAGACAATCCGACGGCTATTCAAGGAACAGATGGACGTGCTTGTTGAGGGAGGCGTTGATCTTCTTGTACTTGAGACCTTCGTTTCTCCCAAGCAAGCGGAAATTGCGACAAAACAGGCACTCACTTACGATGTTCCGGTCATCGTTGAAATCAGTGGTGTTTCAGGCGGCACTGTGGGTGCTGGATTGGATGTACGCGTCTTTGCACAAGAATTGGAACAGTTCGGTGCACATGCAGTCGGTATCAACTGTAGAGGTCCACATGATCTCGTTGAGGCGATGGAACTCCTTGCCCCCGTTATCAAAGCCCCTATTGTGGTGCAGCCCAATGCTGGTAATCCGAGAGTAGAGCAAGGGGAAATTGCGCTCTCCTACACAGTTGAGGCTGAGGTCTTCAGGGACTACGTCGGAAAATTAATTGAACTCGGCGCGAACATGATTGGTGGTTGTTGCGGCACGACACCGGCATATACTGCGAAAATTCGACAGGCTGTCGCAGAACGCAAACCTGTAAAGCGTGAACAACGCATCTTTGTTCTCCCAAAGATTCGGTCAACGTCCAAAGTGCCCACTGATAACCCTGTGCAGCAGGTATTTGAAACACGCGAGTGTATCGTAAGTGTAGAGATGCGCGCCAATACATTTCCACAGTTGCGGGCAATGTTGAAGGAGGCAAAAGGTCTTGCCGCAATAGGGGTAGACCTATTTGATGTGACTGATAATTCCGGTGCGGCAGTGAACATCGGGGCTATTGCCACAGCGTATCGCCTTCAACAGGCAACCCAAATTCCGACGCTCATCCATTGGACAACCCGATCTCGTAATCTCATCAGTATGCAATCACATCTACTTGAGGCGGAAGCATTGGGTATTCGCGGTGTTGTTGCCTTATCCGGTGATCATCCGAAAGTCGGTCCTTATGAGACAGCAAGCCTTGTTCCCGATGTTCGCGGGGCGGTTCAACTGATGAGACTCATCTCTCGGTTGAATCAAGGGGAACTCGCCGACGGTTCGTCGATTGGTGAACCGTGCGGTTTCTATTACGGTGGAGGCTTCACGATTGCTGAGAATCTGCAGCCGCACGTCAAGCATCTGGCAAACAAAGTGGCACAAGGGGCGAAGTTCGCCTATACCCAGCCCGTTTGGACCTATCAGGACATCGTGAGAGCACAGCGAGCGACAGAACATCTCGGTATAAAGATCCTTTACGGTATTTTGCCACTCACAAGTTTTCGTAGTGCATCCTACTTACGCGATAATTTGGGGCTTTACATCCCTCAGTTTATCGTTGACAAATTCCGAGACCTTGGTGATACCGCTGGACACGAACTCGGTATGCAATTGTGCTTAGAATTGGTTCGGGACATCCGCAATCAAGATGAATGCGCGATTGACGGCATTTATCTCATCCCACCTGCCCGCATGAATTGGAAAAATAGAGCGGGTGTTATTTCAGAGATCGTTAGAACCTACCGTTAGCAATGTTTTAAGAGCGGTCAATCGCTGATCTCTGATGATGTCAGTAAGTCTCAGGGGTAATTGCACTCGATGAATGAACAAAAAACTTCAATCCTATCAGCGCGCATTACTGGACGTTCGCTTCTCTTAGGTATTTTATTTATTCCGATCAATGTCTACTGGATGACGATTGTTGAGGTAAAGTACTACTCCCTTGATGGTTCGTGCCTACCCCTTTTTATTCAGCCCGTTTTTATTATGTTCGTTTGTGTTGTCGCTAACTGCGTGTTGAAACGTCTTGCCCCTCGACAGATGCTACAGCAGGGTGAGTTGCTTGCTATCTACATCATGGTGGCAATCTCCTGCACATTTGCCGGACACGACACGATGCAAAATATGTTCGGTAGTATCGCGCATCCGTTCCGATTTGCGACAGAAGAGAATGAGTGGCAGGCACTCTTTTTTCGGTATCTACCGACGTGGCTCACCGTTTCCGACGCACAGAGTCTACAAGGCTTTTATGAGGGCGAAGCCACCTTCTATACAAAGCGCAACTTTTCTATTTGGGCAAAACCGTTGGTATTCTGGGGGCTTTTTTTCCTCATTATGATGTTTATGATGCTTTGCATCAATACACTTGTGAGGAAACGGTGGGCGGAACAGGAGAAACTGGCGTATCCGATTATCCAACTCCCGCTTCGACTTTCAGAAGATGGCGGAATCCTCTTGCTGAAGAATCGGATGATGTGGGTTGGCTTCAGCATTGCTGTAACCATCGGCGTGATTAACGGGATTCACTACCTTTTCCCGCAGTTTCCAGAGATTCCTTATATCAAACGGACCGCCGTATTCCGAGATATTTTCACTGATCGTCCGTGGAGTGCTATTCGTGGAACCCGTATCTCTGTCTATCCATTTGCTGTCGGGTTAGCATTTTTCCTGCCCTTGGACCTTTCCTTCTCGTGTTGGTTTTTCTTTGTTGTGCGTTTAGCAGAATTTGTGATCGCCGCTGCGCTTGGGACCCGTTATTTTCCGGCGTTGAACGAACAGGCGTATGGCGCGTGGGTTGCGCTCTTCTTACTTGCAGTTTGGGTCACGCGGCGGCACTTGAGTGAGGTATTGAAAAAGGTGTTCGGGTTCAAATCGCGTCTTGATGATTCGGACGAACCGATGCCGTATCGTGCCGCATTCTTAGGAATTCTCGGATCGCTTGTCGCGCTCGGTATCTTTTCCTCTATAGCGGGAATGGCGTTATGGGTTGCGGGGGTCTTCTTTGGTGTTTATTTTCTCCTCTCCTTTGCTATCACTCGTGTCCGGGCGGAACTCGGCACACCGCATGAGATTTACTATGTCAACCCGCACGATATGTTGGCGACGGTGAGTGGGACTCGACAGTTTGATACGAGTAGCCTCACCATTATGTCGCTGTTCTATTGGTTTAATCGTGGTTACCGCAATCACCCGATGCCGAATCAAATTGAGGCGTTCAAGTTGGCGGAATCGACCGGAATGGGCAACCGACGTTTATGGGTAGCGATGCTGATCGCTATTGTTATCGGTATTTTAGCGACTTTTTGGGCAAATCTTGACATCACCTTCCGAAATGGTGCCGTGGCGAAGGCGGGTGGATTCAAGGGATGGGTCGGCAGAGAGTCGTTCGGTCGGCTCCAGCGGTGGTTACATAATCCAACCGAGCCGAATATGGTCGGCATCGGTTTTATGGGCATCGGCGCGCTTCTGACGTTTGTGATGATGTATATGCGGATGCATTTCTTGTGGTGGCCCTTCCACCCGGCGGGCTACGCGCTGGCAATCAGTTTCGCGATGGACTACTTCTGGTTTGCCTTCTTTGTGGCGTGGTTTTTGAAGTTAATGATTTTACGACACGGAGGTTTGAAGCTGCATCGTCAGGTCGCGCCACTCTTTTTAGGACTAATCTTAGGCGATTACGTCATTGGGAGTATTTGGGCGATCATTGGACCTACACTCGGCTTGCGGACCTACAAGATTTTTATTTGAAAGCGAGAAATATGAATCTGCCTGTTGGGAAACTGAAACACGATTTTTTAAAAGAACTTCTACCCACGTACAATAGAAACGCAGATGTTGTTGTCGGTCCACAACTTGGTGAAGATGCCGCTGTCATTGCGTTAGGGGACAACTACCTCGTTGCCACCAGTGATCCGATTACCTTTGCGACTGAAGATATTGGATGGTATGTGGTATGCGTCAATAGCAACGACATTGCAGCGATGGGGGCTGTACCGAAATGGTTGTTGGTAACCTTGCTGTTACCCGAAGACGCAACGACACCTGCAATGGTACGCGATATTATGGCACAACTCACGCAGGCGTGTGCGGCGTTCGACATTGCGCTGTGTGGTGGACATACCGAAGTTACGCCAGCCGTAACACAACCCGTTGTTATAGGACAGATGATGGGGGTTACCCACAAAAACGCCTTGTTCACTTCGACGGATGCCTGCGTAGGGGATGTCCTGATTCTCACAAAAGGACTTGGCATTGAAGCCACTGCGATCATCGCGCGTGAGTGTGAAAAGCCGTTGCGTGAAAAGTGCGATGCCCTATTCTTGGAACAAGCGAAGAATTATCTCATGGATCCCGGAATTTCCGTCCTAAAAGATGCACAAATTGCGATCGCCACCGGCGGTGTACACGCTATGCACGATGTCACAGAGGGCGGTGTTGCAACTGCCGTGTATGAGTTGGCAACTGCATCTGAGTTAGGAGTGATTGTCTATTCAGATAAACTGTTGGGTTCGCCCCTATTGTATGGCGATATAACACGGACGTTGTGTGATATGTTTGGACTCAATCCGCTCGGTGTTATTTCGTCTGGTGCTATGTTAATTGCATCGGAACCTGAAAAAGGCGAAACAATCTGCCAAGCCCTCGGCGCGGCTGGTATCAACGCCGACATTATCGGAGAGTTTTTGCCAGTTGAGCATGGACTGTGGTTGGAAGATACCATTGGTACACGACAACCGCTACCTATTTTTGAGACGGACGAGATCGCTAAGCTTTTGTAGTAGGGGTTGGGTAACCCAACCCCTACCCTACGTCGGACAGCGTATCTTTGCATCGCATCTGGTTTGGAAAGTCATAACGGAAATGAAAATCCAACTGCGAGACTACCCACTAACAAGTACCATCATTAAGTTGAAAACCGGTCGGGTCCAGCTCACACTTATAGAAGAACCCGATTGGTTTCTCGAACAACTCGGTCGAGAGGACAAGGAAGGAAAACTCTATCTCCCCTACTGGACCTACCTCTGGGAATCTTCGATTGGTCTTGCGCACCACATAGAGAAGATAGGTGAGCGGCTAAAAGGTTCACATATCTTGGAAATTGGATGTGGGTTTGGATTGACAGGAATTGTCGCCTGTCAGATGGGGGCGCGGGTGATTTTCACGGACGCAGAACGGGAGGCACTCCGTTTCGCACAACATAACGCAGATCAGAACGGTGTTCACCAGCATGCCGATTTCGTCCAGATGGATTGGAACGCGCCCTGCTTCAATCACAAATTTCCGTATATTCTCGCTGCCGATGTTATTTACGAAGAACATCACTGGACACCGATCGTGAATTTACTTCAAGGGTATCTCGCGCCTAACGGGGTTGCCCTCTTCTCCGAACCGAGCCGAAGTAACGCGATTGGATTTTTCAAACAACTCTGCGATAACGGTTTTGTCCATCAAAAATCTATCTGTCCTGTCACATTAGATGGGCAAATCTGCGAAGTTTGTATTTACACCGTGCGTCGCGAGGCATAACGTTCATGTAAGGCGCAGCGTGATGACGTTCTCATAAACTCCTTATTGCTAAAAAAATAGGAAAAAACGCCTGTTTTCTGCTAAAAAAATAGGCAAAAATTTACATCCCGCGGGCACTCCGTGGGGTTTTTGTTTTGCAGAAGTCTTGCGCGCCTTAGAAAAATCAGTGTTCAGCGTTTTTGGCAAGGTTTTTGCTAATGCTATTGTGTAAGGTTAACATTCCTTGTTGTTTTCAGCACATTGCGTTGAATTAACTTGGGAAAGGGTAGAGGATGGAAACGGTCACCTCAACACCGGAATCCCCACCTGTTACTGGGAAGGGGCGAGTCTTAATCATTGATAACAATCCGGAGCGGGCGAATTCTTTAATCGATATTCTGAAAGCCAGTCGTTACAAAGTTGCTGTGCCTGTGCGTCTACAGGAAGGTGTGGCTGAACAAGTTGCACTGGTAAAGCCAGACATTATACTGGTTGGTGTCGATTTTCCGGGGCACGCGATACTCAGTTGGGTCGCGTCTCTCCACGAAAGTTATCCATGCCCGACAGTCATGTTTTCACGAGATGAGCGATCGGAAACGATCCAAGCCGCGACGCGCGCCGGTGTGTCCGCGTATGCTGTCGGAAAACTTACTGGTGCCCGAGTTAAAACCATTATTGAAGCAGCTGTCGCTCGATTTTATGAATTCCGAGCGTTACAACAGGAACTTGAGAAGACAAAGACAAGCCTTGCCGAACGCAAAATCATCGAACGCGCAAAGGAACTGGTAGCACAGCAACGCGGCTGTAACGAAGCGCAGGCGTATCAAATTTTGCGAAAGATGGCGATGAACCGTAGGAAACGTCTGGCAGAAATCTCGGAAGACATACTATCGGTTGCGGAAGTATTGACGAATAAATTATAGGTGGGATATCCATTCTCACTGAAACTGCGTGTGTTCAAGGGGGAACAGCGCGGGCACATTAGAATTGCTTATTTTGCTCAGTAGGGGCAAGGAATGTAATACAAGGAACGGATTTGGTCTATTTAAAGACCAAATCCCCTCGGCTCTACGGGCAGGTTATATTGACGATACCCAACCAATGGTGGTTTGGGACTGGACACAGGTGTCTATCTGGCTGAGTTTTATACTCGCTGATAGATGCCTTTTTTTATGAGTTGTCAGTCAGAGACCATGGGTGATAGCAACCCAAAAATTGACTGCCATAGGATATTAACCGAAAACTGATGACCGATGACCAACAGCCATGCTAAGGAGGTTCAAAGGTGAACGAATTAAAAAAGAAGACTGTTCTGTCAAACAGAAAGGTGCGTTCGGCACCAACAGCGGCTGGGAAAAAACGAAAGTCCAAGATAAATGCTGCAGAACTCCTCAAGCAGCAGAAAAACGGACTTGAGGTAATCAATGACATTCCGAACTACATTCGGGATGGATGGGAATCGATTCCAGCCAACGAACGCGACCGACTCAAGTGGGTAGGTGTCTTTTACCGAAAGCAGACCCCTGGCGCATTCATGATGCGGCTCCGTATGTCCAGTGGTTTTAGTAACTCCGAGCAGTTCCGCACCATTGCCGAAATAAGTGAGGCACACGGACCGGGATTCGTGGATCTTACGACGCGTCAGCAGATTCAACTCCGAGGTTTCGCAATCGAGAACGTTCAGCACATCTGGAATCGGCTTGAAGAGGTCGGTTTAGGTTCACTCCAAACAGGTTTTGACAACATTCGTGGTGTGATTGGATGTCCGGTTGCGGGATTAACACCCAATGAACTCTTTGATGCTTCACACGTTGCCAGGGAGTTCACAAGTCTCATTGTCGGCAACAAGGAATTTACCGATATTCCGCGTAAGTTTAATGTCGGTATCACGGCATGTTTGGATAACTGTACGCATACAGCCTCACAGGACATTGCCCTTACGCCGGCTGTAAAGGAAATTGAAGGTCAAGAGACGAACGGCTTTAACGTTGCTGTTGGTGGAAAGATGGGATCTGGTGGTTACACACTCGCGCAACCGCTTGATGTGTTTATTACCCCTGAAGAAGCAGCAGTTTTGTGTGCAGACATTACGCTAATTTTTCGAGATCACGGGCCTCGAACAGCTCGCAATAAATCTCGCCTTGCTTTTCTAATTGCGGATTGGGGTGTAGGAAACTTCCGGGAAGAATTAGAAAGGCGGCGGCACCGAAAACAACCGCTCCTGACAGCGGGTAAAGATGTGCGTGGTAAGCGCAAGACCGACCACACAGGTATTTTCTCACAGAAACAACCACACCTCAACTACATCGGGCTTGTTGTACCGGTCGGACGTATCACGACGGCACAACTTTTTGAGGTCGCCCGACTCGCGGATGAATACGGGAACGGCGACATTCGCCTCACCCAAGGGCAGAATCTGATTATTACCAACGTGCCGGACACAAAAATAGGCGACTTAACCGCCGAACCGCTCCTACAGGAACTCCGCTATGACCCGTCAGAGATCATGCGCGGGATGGTGAGTTGCACGGGGATCGACTACTGTCACTTCTCGCTTATTGAAACGAAAGAACGGGCGATGGAAGCGATTCGGCATTTGGAAGCAAAACTCGGCAATACAAAACCCCTGACGATCCATTGGTCTGGGTGTCCTAATGGATGCGGCAACCACGCTGCCGCGGACATCGGACTGCTCGGCAAGAAGATTAAGATTGATGGGGTTGTTACGGATGCGGTGGACGTATTTTTCAAGGGGAATGCTGGGGCAGACCCTAAAGTCGCTCCGAAGCTATTGGAAAATGTACCCTGCGACGATTTACCGCAGGTACTTGAAGGACTCGTTCCTTACCTTTCACGGAGGTAAAGCGGGCGGGTGAACGTAAACCTGCGCGCTATTAGTGCGCACAAGTAAAATTAACATTTATAATAAGAAAGGAAAATTTCGACTTGGAAATGGTCTCAAACGGCTATTCAAAAGTCGGAGAAGTTTATGGATATTAAAAATAAAGCAACACATATAAATCTCTTTAGTTTAAAAACAATCCAGATGCGAACCTTTCATACGACATGGTTTGCGTTCTTTTTAGCCTTTTTCGGGTGGTTCGGCATTGCCCCTCTTATGGCGATTGTCCGTGAAGACCTGATGTTAACGAAAGCGCAGATTGGTAATACGATTATCGCTTCCGTAGCGATTACGGTACTGGTTCGTGTCTTAATCGGACCACTCTGCGACAAAGTCGGTTCCCGAAAGGCGTATACATGGCTTCTGATTCTCGGTTCACTGCCTGTCATGGGTATCGGACTCGCCCAAAATTATGAAACATTTCTCCTTTTTCGATTAGCGATCGGTGCTATTGGTGCTTCGTTCGTCATCACGCAGTATCACACGTCGGTAATGTTCGCCCCCAATTGTGTCGGCACAGCGAATGCGACGACGGCAGGATGGGGCAATCTCGGCGGCGGTGTTACACAGATGGTGATGCCTCTTATCTTTACAGCTATTCTCAGTTTCGGTGTGAACGAATTCCTTGGATGGCGACTGGCGATGATTATTCCTGGGGTTGCCCTATTTATCACCGGTTTTGCGTATTACTTCTTTACGCAAGACGCCCCGGATGGAAACTATAAAGAACTTCGGGAGCGAGGTGACCTTGAACCTGCAAAAGGTAAGGGGATGGAGTCCTTTATGCTGGCGATTAAAGATTACCGTGTATGGGCACTCTTTGTTATTTATGCCGTCTGTTTTGGCGTGGAACTCACTATTAACAATGTCGCGGCACTCTACTATCATGACAGGTTTGGATTAGATGTCAAAACCGCGGGACTCATCGCAGGGTTGTTCGGGTTAATGAATATCTTTGCGCGGACCCTCGGTGGGTTTTTCTCCGATTTCTTTGCAAAAAGGATGGGACTCCGTGGACGCGTCATGTTTCTCTTCGTCGTTCTGTTAGGTGAAGGAGTCATGCTTGTGCTATTTTCACAGATGGCAGTTCTCGTGCTTGCTGTTGGAACGATGATTGTTTTCAGCCTTTTCGTGCAGATGTCTGAAGGGGCGACTTATGGAATTGTTCCTTTTATCAACAGAAAGGCGTTAGGGGCTGTTGCCGGTATTATTGGTGCGGGTGGAAACGCGGGTGCTGTTGCTGCTGGTTTCCTGTTCCGTTCCGAGAGTATCACGATGCAGCAAGGCTTGTTATATCTCGGTATAATGGTTACAGTCGCTTCGTTTGCTACGGTGTTAGTCAGGTTCTCACCTGCAGTCCAAGCCGAGGAGAGAAGGGCGTTTGATGCAGCACTTGCAGAGAGACAACGTCTGAAAGCGGATGTTATACAAAGCGCGTAGTCCGTAACGAAGTGGAGAACAGTTCTACGGACAAGCACGCTAAATACCTAACCCACCTGACCGAACCGCAAGGAAAATTAAAAAAAATGCACAACCTACCTGACCGAACCGCCAGGAAAGATAAAAAAACAGGAAAAGCGGTATGTCCTTATTGTGGAGTCGGTTGCGTCATCCGCGCAACCGTCCAAGAGAATAAAATTACAAGGATTTCAGCGGACGACGATGTCGCCCCAAATTACGGTATGCTCTGTCCAAAAGGTGCACATCTCAAACAAGTTTTTCAAAACCATGATGGAAGACTGGCATACCCTATGATTCGCGATCGTCGGGGTGAACCGCCTCGCGAAGTTTCATGGGATGAGGCTATCGCTTTCACTGCGAACCGACTTCACGAAATCCAATTGGAGCACGGCAAAGATTCCATCGCGCTTTATGGCTCTGGACAGTTGGACACAGAGGCTTCCTACGTTTTCAACAAATTGTTCAAAGGATTCCTCCGTACGAATAACGTGGACACGAATAGTCGTCTCTGTATGTCCTCTGCTGTGGTCGGTTACATGCAGGCGTTCGGTTCAGACGGTCCGCCGACCTGCTATGATGACATCCAGCACGCCGATGTCTTTCTGATTATCGGTGCGAATATGGCGGTGAATCACCCCGTTCTTTTCCAGATGATTCGGAAACGGCGAGCAGTAGAGCCGAATACACGGATCATCACCGTAGATCCGCGGCGCAGCAAGACAGCGGAATTTTCAGATATTCATGTGCCGTTAGCACCCGGAAGCGATGTTGCCTTCCTCCAACTCATTGCCAAACGCCTCCTTGCGATAGGACGGGTTAACAGTCGTTTCGTCCGAAGGAACACTGAAGACTTCAGTGCGTACGAAAACCATTTGGATAGTTTGGACGAGGATGCGCTTCTCGCTGCGTGCGATATTCACCCCGCGCGTATTGATGAGATCGTTGAATACCTTTCTAAGCCGAGTCGTTTGCTCAGTTTTTACTGCCAAGGCACCAATCAGAGCACGAGCGGTGTTGACAAGAATGTCGCCCTCATCAACCTGCACCTCCAGTTGGGTGAGGTTGGCATAAGGGGTGCCGGTCCGTTTTCGTTGACGGGACAACCGAATGCGATGGGGGGTAGAGAGGTCGGTTACTTGTCGCATCAGTTGCCCGGTTATCGCGTCGTCACCAATGACATGCACCGTGCTTATCTGGAGGGTGCTTGGCGTGTGCCACCCGGCAGCATTGACCCTAAACCCGGTTTAACGGCGGTACCGATGTTTGAGGCAGCGGCTAAAGGTGAGGTTCGCGCACTCTGGATCGCCTGCACGAATCCAGCGGTCAGTATGCCCGATACAAAGGTATCGCAGGCGGGACTCCGCCGTGCTGATTTGGTCATCGTGCAAGATTGCTATTACCCGACAGAGACCGCGGAATATGCGGATGTACTGCTTCCCGCAGCACAGTGGGGTGAAAAGCAAGGCACAATGACGAATAGCGAACGGCTCGTCGTCCGAAGCGACCAATTCCTCATACCTCCCGGTGAGGCGAAACCGGATTGGTGGATATTCACGCAGGTCGCAAAGGCGATGGGATACAAGCGGAATTTCGACTTCTACACGGTTGAGGAGGTATGGGATGAATACCGGCTTTTGACAGCTGGCACGCCGTGTGATCAGATGGGGATGACGAATGAACGTCTCGCGAAAACATCTCTGCGTTGGCCCTGTCCTTATCCACGGCATCCCGGAACACCTCGGCGGTACACACGCAGGAAGTTTTTCACGGAATCTGGGAAAGCACAATTCAAAACGCCTGTCTATAAGCCACCCGATGAAGATACGAATGAGGAGTTCCCGCTCGGTCTGACAACGGGACGTGTGGCAAGTCAGTGGCATACCCGCACTCGGACGGGTAGGGTGCCGCAGCTTGCCCGTAAGGACCCGGAACCCTTTGTCGAAATCCATCCGGACGATGCGGTGGAAAACGATGTTCAAGATGGTGAATGGGTCTATCTTGTTGGACGACGTGGAAGGTGTTATGCGCGGGCGCGGGTCACGGAAGAAATTCGGCGTGGCTTGCTTTTTACGCCGTTCCATTGGGGGGATCTCTTCCACGCCGAGACCAATGCGAATTACGTGACGAATCCAGCGTTTGATCCGGTGTCTAAGCAACCTGAGTTGAAATTCTGTGCTGTGCGGATTGAGGCTGAAGATTCGTAGTGAGTATCTTCATATTACCGCAGCTCCTTTTATTTTTAGTAGTGAACTCATAGCGAGTACGGTCTAAGAATGGTTGAAAGTTATACGAAAGTTAATCATAGAATATGCGAGATATCGAAACCCTAAACGCGTCTCTTTGAGTTTATCGTAGCTGAGTGCGAGTTTTCGATAGGTATCTTGCCA
>JAJECN010000008.1 GCA_022821965.1 Candidatus Poribacteria bacterium | reverse complement strand
ACCCTAAAACGCGAGATTCAGGCGTGGCAGAACCGAAGAAATCATCAACGGGCGACTGTCCAATGGCAGTTTACTACCGAAGATGCGCGTATCAAACTCAAAACACTATACCCTTCAGTGTAAAATGGACTCACTACTAGTATCCTTATCGTTGTTTTCCAACTCGGTAAAAACTTCACTGGGCTCATAACGAACTTCACCATCCGATACTTTTTCTCCAGAGATGCGTTGATGAAATTCCTTGGCAATCCTCGTCTCCGGACAGACGACTATCATGCAATTGGGTATGGCTGGATCCCCAATTGCAGTAAACTGCTCTCTCCATTGGGTGGCAAGCATTGTCAGTGCCTCATGGGCTTTGACGTATATTTCCGCAGGACTTGGATTTTTGCCGAGTTCATTCGTGATATGTTCCCACAACCGAAAATACCTCGGCTCTGGTCGCCCAGTACTATCGCTAATCGGAATGCGCGGAATCTTGGTTATACCGCTCTCAATTGCATCGCCCAAACCAAAGTCACTCACAATCCAATCAAAAGGTTTACCCTCTGGATGCCCACTGCTCCGAAGGTAGATAGGTGTCGCCGACAAATCAACAGCAAAACGAATCCCACACGCCTGCTGAATCCGATCCAACCCCTGAATCCACACAGTAGCTGTTCGTTGTTCCTCTTTATCTTCGCTGCTAAGGCTGATATTAGAGTCTAGGAGTCGGTAGGCGTGATGCCCTTCGTCGTTGAGGACCATAATCTCACCGCGCCCAGCAAGATCCTCCAAAATGCGGATCGTGTACGCTTCATCTGTTTCCTCGCCTTTGTTTACAACGCGATAGGATGTACCATTTTCCGTATTTGGTGTTTTCAACTGCAACTGCTGCCAGTTAGTAATCTTTATCTTACCTCGTATGAGATACTTCTGGAACTCCGTCGGCACTAAATCGAACTTATCATAGTAATTACCCTTTTCGCCTGGGTGCAAAACCTTTAAACGATCTCTAATGATAAGACCTGGGCACACGGCAAGGACGGCTGATGGAAACCGCGTATCCGCCCGCTCTCTCCCACGATTGCAGAATGCCCATGCAATCAGCATAGCCATCACCACTGTTTTCCCGCTCCCAGTCGCCATTTTACATCCGTAACGAATCAACTCCCCGTCGCGAAGTTGCTCTAAATCTTCGTCCTTAAAATCCGGAGTGAAACCGAGAAGATGCTTAGCACGTCGAATTTCAGCAATGTAAATAACTGTTTCCACCGCCTCCAACTGGCAGAAGAAAAGCGGAGTTTCCCTGTCCTCACGCTGCCAATACCGCAGTAGCCGCTTCGTAACATTCGTAGCGTTTCTATAGCCAGTCTTCCGCCACCTCTTCACATCTGCGCGAAGCTTTTCCACGAGCAAAAGTCTGCTCCATCCTTCTTGCTGAATGATGCTCAGTTCCAGTTGTTCGTAAGGCGTACTATAAGCATCTATCCAGTAACCAGGTGGACGGCGACCCGGAATTCGATTTGGCCTGCCAGTCTCTCTATCGTAATGCCAATGTTTGCTAGGTTCCTCGTAGGGCGAACACAAAATCGGCTCATCTACTGGCTGAATAGGAAGTTCCTGTTGCTCGCCATGGTTTCTATTCATTTGAGCCTCCTAACGTATGAAAACGCATCAACTCATTTCCACGCTTATCGATTACCTTCACAGCAATACATTGATGTTCTCCCTCTGAAAACGGAAGCGACTCCGTACCCGAAAAGGCATCTAAAATATCTTTGTCTATTACCCCTTTCAGCGACTTTGCGATGTTTTTCCATGCCGTCTTATTTGGAAAAAAGGACTGCATAGGGCGGAAGACTCGACCATCATAATCGCTATCTAAAAACCATGCCACTACCTGATCAGCCCGCGTCGATTCAACAGCGTTGTCAAATGGATTGTAGGTATCTACACCCTCCATCGTAACCTTGAATTGCCCATCACTTAGCGGTATCACCTCTATCCGTGGGGCACCGACGACAGTGAAAAGCCTATCGTTACGCTTCCGTTTGAGCAGCCCGCCCATTACGAAATCAGCTGGGATAGGTACTTGGTACGTGTCTAGCCATCGATGTTTCTCCTGAATAATCGCTTGTGCCTCCGCTTCAAAGTGGAATCCTGCGAACAACAAAACTTCGTACCGCCGCCTTGCCTTACGCAAGCATTTCTCCACTTGTAAAGCTGTTATTGTCCCATGTCGCGGGCAAAGCACAACACCTACATCTCTATCGTCATCTTCAAAAATGCCTTCCGCGTGAAAATTTTCATCCGCAATCCTGTCCAGCCTTGCAAATTTCCTTTCTACATTGTCACAATTAATACCGTCCTCTTTCAGCAGCTGATACGTCAGTTCCAAATACGCCGCAGCGTTCTCAGGTTCCGTATCCAATTCATCAGTAAAAGTTGCTTCAGCATCTAACGATACTGCCTTCGGCTGCACAGATTCTACAGTAAAAGGACCACTGACTCGCATCAGATTTGTATCAGTCTTCGGATCATCGACTAACTCCTCTGGTTTCGTAGTCTCAGTGATGCAAGTGTTTACTTCATCCATCTTCGCCCGCCATGCTTTCCGATACGCAAGCAATGCCTTTTGCAATGCCTCTGGCCACATGGAGTCTGTGTCATATGGCACTTCCCATTCTTCCCATGCCGTTTCGGGCAGATCCAAACGCCGCCGATCGGCATCCGTAATGTCCTTCTTCCTTTTTGCCTCCAACTTTCGCCGAAGCTTTTGCCGAATCTCAGGGGTAACCTGGGACAATAAGGCGTTCAAAGTTGCTAACTTCTCTGTAAGGATCCGATCATGTTTGTCAAAAATCGGATCAAGTGCTACATTATTTGCGATGTCGCTTAACTTGATATGTGGAGTAGTATTAAGTTCCAAGCCACCGGCAATGTCTACTGATTCGTCCTTGAGTTTGTAATAAGGATAAGTTGCGGCAAGGATTCTATTACGCGCTATTGTAATTGCAATCCGAGAGGTATCAATAGTAATCCAGCGTCTTCCCCACTCCTCGGCAACATAAGCTGTAGTACCACTTCCACACGTCGGGTCAATTACCAGGTCCCCTGGATCGGTGCTCATAAGCATGCAACGTTTGATGACGGTTGCGTTTGTTTGGACTACGTAACTTTTGTTTTGTTCATAAAGTAGTTCGTTCCAAAGATTATCTGACTCACTATAAGGAAAGTCAGAAAAGTAATATTTATAGCCTATGTTCCTCTTTTGTGCTATGAGTCTGTCTGCTTTTTCCAATCTTGATAACCCATCAAGGGTACATCTCCATCCCCCTCGACTTGTTGGAT
This sequence comes from Candidatus Poribacteria bacterium, assembly GCA_022821965.1. Lineage (GTDB taxonomy): Bacteria > Poribacteria > WGA-4E > WGA-4E > WGA-3G > WGA-3G. Next base: position 30,619 of record JAJECN010000008.1, on the reverse strand, counting down.
TATATACTTTATTACGGAATTTAAAGGGTTGTCCAGGGCTGGCTCCTCCCCTAAGATCATCGTGTGTAAAAAACTTAGTCCCTTCAGGTAGATCATCCTCAGCAGAAACAGAGACTATTTCTCCAGTTGGTAATTCTGCCTTTGAAAATCTAGTTCCCCTCTCCTTCTTCACAAAGAGCCGATGAAATTTCAATTGTGTCCGTTCTTTAGCGTACCAGAGGATAAAGTCGTTAACTACTGTTAAATACTTACTTTTAGATGTAGTTCGAGTTCTAAAGGGAATCTCTGCTACAAAATTTTCTGGTTTAAACACCTCATCAAGCAAGCAGCGAACCCGATGAACGTTAGCATCACTTATCTGAACAAAGATACTTCCAGAATCCTTTAGTAATTCACACGCAACGACCAAACGTTGCCTGAGATAAGAGAGATAGGAATGAACTCCTAATTCCCACGTATCGCCATACGCCTTAATCTGTTCTACTTCGCGTGTGAGATGTCTATCGCTATCCCCAACTTTAGTTTGAAAAACATCAGGTTGAAAATTGGAACGGAAGTCAATACCGTACGGAGGGTCAACATAAATCATCTGTACCTCTCCCCCGATTCCTTCGCGGTTTACTAAGGAATCCATGACCTCCAAACTATCACCCAGAATAAGGCGGTTCGCCCACGGAACATCATGCTTATAAAATCGCACGGCTTCTCGGTATGTCTGCTGCGGGTCGGTAAAAAGATCGCGCTGGAGATCGTTGCGTTGAGCAGTTTCAAGGATAGCTTCCGCTCTCAACTCTTCGTGAATAAAGAGTGGCACTGGATCAACAGAAAAGGATTCACCCTCTTCGCGTTTATTTGCCCACTCTAGCCACGGTTGGGCGTGGAGCAGCGTATCAACAAGTTCCCATGCCTCGTCCTCAGTCAATGTTCGCCTTTGTGCCTCTTTTATTAACAAAGACACTCGCGTCGGCAATGAAATCTTCCCTTCAGAAGCGAAGCGAAGTATAGGTTGAAGATGCGGATTATAGTAATATTTCGTTCCAGGCATGTAGGGAATATCTCCATCTGGTGCGATACCTGTGGCTGGAATGTTGCTTCGAGTTTCCGTTCCGTGTTGGTATGACTGTGTTTGCGCCGGATTCTGTTTTGGGGTTCGGGTGTCTGCCATAGTTATCCTACCTTTCCTCGATGTTCCTCGATTCCTCGATTTTTCGCTTGTTTTAATTCTATGAATATGTTATAATTTCAGTAGTTAAAAAGGCGAATTGATGGATCCCCTTTAGGTAAAAAGCAGGATTGCTTTTCATAGACTACTGCTATTGTAGCAAAAACAGCAGATTTAAAGCAACCCCTTACACACAAGGGTTCTTTTTTATCAATCTTATTGAAGTTATGCAGCAGTTTCCAGATCACTATATCAAGGAGTATCACATGGATAAACCGAAACCGAATCCAAGAGACCCTAAAATCAAGATGGATGCTTACATTATCATGTTGCACCTCCGTTCACAAGGCTGGGCAAAAACGACAGAGATATGGAAACTGCTTGGTTGGGACCAATATCTTAGCGAAATGGCAAGACAGAGATACGCATACATTAACCACATGATTATGCATCTCTCGGAACAATGGAACGAGGATATACCGAGAATTAACGCTTTTATCTTTAAAAAGGAAGGTAAATGCACGGATTACCCCCGCAAGTGTATTTTTGGTAAAGACAACGGTGAGCAACCAACCCCCAAAGAGATCGCTGAACTCGCTGTGAAAATAGCTGCATATCCTAAATGGGATAAAATTACAGAAATCTTTAGGCGTGAAGCATTTGAAGCAGCATAGGTTACAGGACGGCTTCCTTGATAAACTTCCAAAAGATAGTTTCAAGGTTTCGGTTATTATACACATAACACCGTTCTCCTGCATAGAACGGTGTATAGTCAACACTATAATGGTGGTGTGAACCATAATAGAAAATACTACTACAGAAAATAAATGCAACTCAAATTTTCTGTATTGTATAGGGGAGTGACCGCTCCCCTCTTAACTTCCTATATTATAGCATTTTTTTCATAAACAAAATCAAGGAAAAAGTCAATAAATACGTGGGTTTAAGGCAGATTTTTAAAATTATTTTCAATCCCAAAACTACTTATTGCGAACTTAAATACCGTTTTCATAAAGCCTCCCCTTCCGTTCAGTTACCTACTCCGTCCGCAACCTCGGATCCAAGGCATCGCGAACGGCATCGCCGAAGAGATTCGCAGGTAACACGAGTCCAAACATAAACGTAAACGCTGCAGCGAGATTCCACCAAACAATCGGGTCGCGAGCAAGTTCCAATCGCGCCGTGTTAATCATATTCCCCCAACTTCCCGTCGTCGGATCAACGCCGATTTGGAGATAACTGAGCAACGCCTCTGCCAGAACCAATCCACTAAATCGCAAGATAGTGGAGATTAACACAATATGCATCAGATTTGGAATAAGATGTTTGAGAATAATAAGCCCACGACGTACACCAAACGCTTCGGCGGCTTGTATGTACTCCAATTCTCGAAGCTTTAAGGTTTCGCCGCGCAAGACTCGGCAGAGACCTGTCCAACTGCTGATCCCCATGATGAGACACAGATTGAATAACCCCTGTCCAAAGAGGAGCATGAAGGCAACGATAAGCAAGATAGATGGGATCGAATCAAGCGTGGCGTAGATATACTGAACAGCATCATCTATCCTGCCGCCGAAGTAACCGGCAATGACACCGAAAAATATGGCAAACGGCACGGCAATCAATGTAGTAAATCCACCGATAATAAGTCCAGTGCGAATGCCTTTTAGGGCGCGGTAGAAGACATCGCTGCCCACCTTATCGGTACCTAAGAGATGGCTTCGTGGATACGCAAGCGGCGGATAATCTCGAACCGTTCGTCCATCCGGTGTCTGGAGAGTACTTTTCGCATACAGATGCGTTGCTAACGGAGCAGAATAGGTTTTCTCGGTCCGCTCTCGAAGAGGTGTGCAGAGTCTATCAAGGAGACTCAAGGTTCTCGGTCTATAGACAACGGCACCGCTTTCGTTTCGGGTGAGTGTCTGGTCGGTTCGCCGTATCAACGGGTCACGCCAACCGATACTATCCAATACACCGATAACGAGGTAGCCCAAGAGAATAAAGAGACAGACCATCGCAAGACGATTTCTGCGAATCTGTCTCGCGGCGTTCCGCCAATACTCTTGCTGTGAAGCATATCGGAGAAGCCATGCCGCGCCAACAAGAAGTGCGATAACAATGATGTTTTGATAGGCATCGGAACGCCACATCCAACTCAGCCGGTCACCGATTCCGATGTCTGGCGCATTCGTCCCAATGAGAAAAATAGGCATATTGTATTAGTTTTCAGTTGCCAGTTGTCAGAGGAATAGTTATCAGTACGGGTTGCTACGCAACCCTTTCAGTCATCAGTTACCAGTTAAAGAGATGTTTGTGGCGGTTATCTAATGTGCCACGACCAAAATCGCTTAACTGACAACTAAAAAGTTTTTCGTAGAAAAACCGAACTCTCACTGCGAGGCAAACTGATAACCGAGTCCCGAAAGATTTTTCGCAGAAAAATCGTACTGACAACTACTCTGTTTGATAAACCGCTTCGTGTGTGTGAAACCCATCTTTAATAACCTCTTCGTCCAGGTTTTCCTTGTCAACTTGGATGGGTGTCAGCAGGATTGATGGCACATCAATTTTGCCGTTATTAACGGTCTGTGTGGCTTCGGAGATCGTTTCACCCTTTGCGAGTGCAACAGCGGCTTGTGCCGCCTTCGTTGCGATGAGGTGAATCGGCTTGTAAACCGTCATAGTTTGTGTACCCTTAACAATCCGTTGGCATGCAGCGAGTTCCGCATCCTGTCCAGAAACAAGGACAGTTCCCGCCAAATTCTGACCTTCAAGTGCCTGTATAACGCCACCAGCAGTGCCATCATTAGAGGCAACGACAGCATCTATTTCGTTGTTTGTCTGCGTCAAAACCTGTTCTGCCTTCTTGAGTGCGTCACGTGGGTCCCAATTAACCGCCCAATGCTCGCCTCCCGCCACCAATCGAATATCGCCACTATCAATCGCGGGCTGTAAGGCACGGAGCTGCCCCTGCCGAAGGAGTTGTGCGTTATTGTCGGTTGGCGCACCGCCGAGCAAAAAGTAAGCACCCTTTGGCTTCTGACGGAGGATATACTCGGCTTGCAAATACCCAACCTGCTCATTGTCAAAGGAGATATAGAGATCAAGTGAACTTTCTCGGATCAATCGGTCATACGCGATCACCTTGATTCCCTCTGCATGCGCAGCTTGGACGATTTGGGCAGCAGCGACACTATCTTTGGGAATGACAACAAGCACATCCACGCCTTGCGTAATCATATTCTCTGCTTGTTCGTTTTGTCGGCGTTCATCGCCATCAGCAGATTGGACGATAACCTCAGCACCGAGTTTCTCTGCCTCAGCCGTGAAAATATCCCTGTCTTTCTGCCACCGTTCCACGCGCAAGGAATCCATAGACAAGCCGATTTTGATCTTTTTGGTGGCAGTGGCATCCGTCTCCTCACTCTTCTTTTGCGTACTTGGGTCGGCACATCCGAATAGCAGGACGAGACATACCGTCAAAATGCAGTAGATGGGGAGCAATTTCAGATAAACCTTGCTTTTAGGGGTAGACATACTGTTAAAAGTCAAGCCGTGCTTCATCTATAACACTCCTTTCAAAATTTACTCTTGTTTCTCGGGTGCCTCCGTTTCCGATGCCGGGGGTTCAGGAGTAGTCTCTCTAACGACATCCCCTCTTTTCAGAGGCTCCACTATTTCAACGACTCGGAAAATAGAGACTTTACCCGTCTGAATTTCGGAAACCGCCAAGGTACCGATCTGCTTCGGTACGTGTGTTAGAATTTCACCGGTATCTATATCTCGCACCGGCTTGCCCTTGGTATAGACAGTAAATTCTTGATTGATGGCTATTCCCCTATCGGAACCAATATTGACATAGATCATATCCGGATTTTCAGCATCGACATACAGAATCTGCCCTTTGATAGGTCCATCCGCTGCCGTTGAAGCGGTTTTCTCTCCTTTTTCGGCAGTCTCAGGTTGCGGTTCCCAAGGTGTAATGAAGTTGGGTCCAACACTATCTCGGAGTGCCAAAACGACTTTAATTAATGCCTCATTGGTTACGATGCCGAAAAGCGTTCTGTCGTATTCAGCACTCGCAAACTGGATTTCATTAAGCTCAACCGGTTTGACAATCGGGCGTGGATTTTTCCGCTGACTGTCTTTCGTTTGTCCAAAGGCGAGGTTCGTCCCTTCCTCTGTCCTACTCGCTTCAAGAGAAGCGAATCTTGTGCCGATATAATTGTGGTCCCGACTGGCGGAGATTCGGGGTTCTGCTATAGTGTTGCCGGACACATTGTAGAATTTCATGTTCAGTTTAATGGTGGCACGGTGTATCGATCCCCGCAAAATAACAGGCGCAATATAACTTGCGCCGACAGGTCCCCGCTGTGCTTCGCGGCCACCTTCCCGTAGCGTCCGGGAAGCGTTAGTTCTGAAACGTTCCTGATTAAATTTTTGGATATCGCCCACCACAATTACGTCCGCATTGAGATGCTTCGCAAGCGTTGCGCGTTGCTCTTGATTTAGTTTCTTTAAGCCGTGCCGTGAGAGTGTCATAAATGCCATAGCATCAAGGAGCTCATCTTTACTGACGGGTTCATACATATTCGTTTCGACGAGCTTCCGATTGAGCATTTTGGCAAATCCTGCTTCCAAATCCCATCGCTTTTTTTTGCTAATCAGATTCCCGATAAAACTGGGTATACAACCGCATCCGGTAGGAGAATCAAAGCGACTGTGGTCCTCAAAGTAGAGGACAGCAATCCGTTTTTTCGTCGTAGCGTCGCTAACGGCAACAGGACCGATAACGAAGCACAGACCGAATCCTATCACCAACAGATATGAAAAGATGCGTTTCACTGTTTTTTCGCCTCCTTTTCTTCCTTTGGTTACCTCTTACGCCTATAATTTAGCAGCCTTAGGAAGATTTATCAAGAAAATTTAAGTTTCCGAGAAATTGGGCTTCTACCCAAGCCAGAAACCCCTTGAAATATCGGAAAATATCTGGTATTCTTATAGTTATCAACCATCGGTTAAAGAGCAGTTTGTGACCGTCAGAAAGGTCGCAACATCCACAGAAGTTAACTGACAACCGATAACCGAAGACCGACAACTATTCAATATACAAACGAAAAAGGAAACCTTATGTTTACAAAGGACAGAGGCACACATCATAATTTATTACTTATGTTCACCGCTTTCATGCTAACTGCACTGGTTGTCCTTCACGGATGTAGCGATAAGCAATCAACTGAAAAAGCGAAAACAACCGATGCCTCGCGTCAGGAAAAGGAATGGCTTTCAATTTTAGGTGGTGTAATTGGTGGTAGCTTTTCACAATTTGCCGGGGGCGTTAGTCGTATCTTGACCCAACAGGAACCGCACCTCAAAATATCTGTCGGTGCTTCCGCCGGTTCAGTCGAAAACACGCGGCGTGTGAACGACGATACCGAAGCACTCGGTGTCGTCTTTGCCTCTGAGAGCTACCTCGGCTACCACGGCGAAGAAATTTTCGCAGAAGAGGGACCGAAAACTAATATTCGTATGGTGACACTGCTTTTCATCGCTTATGACCAGTTCTCAACACTGGCAAACAGCGATGTTCATCAGTTTGAGGATATTGTCGGTAAAAAAATCGCTTCTGGAGCGAGCGGCTCCGGGACTGCACAAACATTGGAACGACTGTCAAGACTCGCAGGCATCTGGGGCAAGTTTACGCCGATTTACAAAGGTGGCAGTGCCGCCGCCGAGGCACTTCAAGACGGACAGGTCGCTGCGTTCCAATGGCTCGTCAGTGTACCGAATAGTGCCGTTATTCAACTCACAGCAATTAAATCGATTCGGATGATTGATCTCGACGTAGCCGCGAAGAAGTACGGCTTCTATGAAAAGTACCCGTTCTATCTCTCTGGATCTTTGCCAGAAGGTGCTTATGAAGGCAAAGTTAAACCGGTGAGAACTCTCCTGATGCCAACGGTACTTATCGCGAACAAAGCGGTGAGCGAGGAAACCATCTATAAACTTCTAAAGCATGTTTACGCACCGGAAGGACATCAGATGATGCTCCAGACAAATCAAGCCGCGGCAGATATGACGATAGAAAATGGGCCAAAGGCATTTATTATTCCACTACACCGTGGTGCATACAAATTCTGGAGCGAACAGGGTGTGGAAATCCCAGCGCACGCAATGCCGGTGGATTAAATCAAAGATGAAAAATTGTTGTGTTTCCAAAATTTTCTTTTTTAGAAATGGAATAGGGAAGAATGAAAAATAAAAAAATTCTCATCATTGGTGGCGGTGTGATTGGACTTGGTATCGGATGGCAGCTTGCGAAAGCGGGTGCCGCTGTCACCATTTATGAGCGCGGACAAGCCGGACGCGGTGCCTCTTGGGCAGCCGGTGGTATGCTCGGTCCAATTGCTGAAGCACACATTGACGAACTCGACCTCCTCAAACTCAGCAACCAGAGTTTAGCACGCTACCCGGAATGGGTCGATGAATTAGAGGCAGAAACCGAGATGTCAATCGGTTACCGGGCAGAAGGCACGCTCATTATAGGAATTGAACCCGATGATGCATATCAACTCCGGCATTCTTATAACTTACAACAAGATTTAGGGTTGAATGTTGAGTGGTTGAGTGGAGAAGAAGCACGTAAAATTGAAGGAGCCCTCTCACCATACGTGACTGCAGCTATTCGTTGTGAAACTGACCATCAAGTCGATAACCGACTGATGGCTCAGGCACTCCAGCGTGCCTATCAGGGGCGCGGCGGCGTGTTGCATGAAAATAGTGCTGTTGAAAAAATTGTCATAGAAAATGGAACCGCAACTGGTGTTCAAACACAAGACGGTTTCCAAGGCGCAGATGTGTGTATTCTCGCCGCAGGATGCTGGTCTGGACAGATCAGCGGGTTACCGGATACTATTATCCCTCCCGTGCGTCCCGTGAAGGGACAGATGTTAGCGTTGCAAATGCGGGAAGGCACCATGCTCAAAAACGTCATCCGTACCGTCAAGGCGAGGTATCCGATGCCGGTATATTTAGTGCCAAGAACCGATGGTAGACTCGTCGTCGGTGCAACAACCGAGGAACTGGGGTTTGACACGGACCTGACCGTTGGGGGTGTATATGAACTCCTCCACGGGGCGTGTGAAGCTGTGCCCGGTATCTACGAACTGCCACTTATCGAAACGTGGACAGGCTTACGTCCCGGTAGCAGAGACAATGCCCCCATACTCGGTAAAACACCTGTCGAAAATCTAATATATGCAACAGGGCACTATCGCAACGGCATCTTACTCACACCCATCACAGCTTACGAGATAGCCAAACTGATTCTGACGGGTGAGACATCAGAAACAATCGCCCCATTTCACTTGGACAGGTTTTCAAAGGAGTAGGGGCTACGGTTCGTCAGCGTCCTGAAGTTGCCAGCGGTCAGTCCCATGCCTTTCATGCGAAGAAAAAAAATGTATTGGAAAAATAGTCGCTTCACCTACTGAATTAATGATAAACAAAACAGTTCTCATCATTGGTGGCGGTGTGATCGGACTCGGTATCGGATGGCAGCTTGCGAAATCGGGAGTCCCCGTCACCATTTACGACCGTGCTGAAGCCGGACGCGCCGCCTCTTGGGCAGCCGCTGGGATGCTCGCGCCCCTCGCTGAAGCACATAACGAAGAACCGGAACTGCTCAAACTCGGTTGCCAAGGCTTACAACGCTATCCGCAATGGGTTCGTGAATTAGAAGCGGATGCAGAGATGACCGTCGGTTATCGAGCAGAAGGCACACTCATCGTCGGATTAGAACCTGATGATACACATCAACTTCGGCATCTTCACACTTCACAACAGGACTTAGGATTAGATGTCGAGTGGTTGACTGGACGCGCAGCGCGTGAAATCGAACCTGCCCTTTCACCTCGCGTGACCGCAGCCATCCGTTGTGCGACCGATCATCAAGTTGATAACCGACTGATGGTAAAGGCACTCCAGCATTCCTTTCAGGCTTGTGGAGGCGTGCTGCATGAAAATAGCACCATTGAGAGCGTCGTTATAGAAAACGGAGTCGCAGCTGGTGTTCAAACACAAGACGGTTTTCAGGCAGCAGATACACTGATTCTCGCAGCAGGATGCTGGTCTGCACAGATTGAAGGACTACCAGATACCCTCCGGCCGCCGGTGCGTCCTGTGAAAGGACAGATGTTGGCATTGCAGATGGAAGCCGGTATTACAGTTAAAAATGTCATCCGCACTGTCAGGGCAAGGTATCCAACGTCGGTATATCTGGTACCGAGAACCGACGGCAGACTTATCGTCGGTGCAACAAGCGAGGAGATGGGGTTTGACACACGCTTAACGGCTGGTGGCACATTTGAGCTGCTCCGTGGGGCGTGGGAAGCCGTGCCGGGTATCTACGAACTGCCGCTTCTGGAAACATGGACGGGTTTACGTCCCGGTAGTAGAGACAATGCTCCTATACTCGGCGAAACACCTGTTGAGAACCTGATATACGCAACAGGACATTATCGCAATGGCATTTTACTCACACCCATTACGGCTTACGAAATAGCCAAACTGATTCTGACCGGTAAAACTTCAGAGATAATCGCCCCGTTTCAATTAGACCGATTTTTAAAGTAATAGGCACACGCTGTGTGTCGTAACCACACTTAAAGTAGTAGGCACACGCCGTGTGCCGTAAACACTAAAAAAATATGAAAATACGCATTAACGGCGAAGCCAAAGAGGTTCGCCTTAATATAAATATCCACGACCTGCTCATCGTCTTAGAACTGAATCCGACACAGGCAGGCATCGCTGTCGCTGTGGACCGGGAGGTCATCCCGAAAACGAAGTGGCAAGCCACGGAGCTTCGCGAGAACAGTGAGGTTGAGATTATTCGCGCCGTCCAAGGCGGATAATACGATTACAAAAAATCGAGAGTACAAACCCCTCCTACCAAGAGCGATCTGTGATAATTGAATGGCTCTGGACTGGATCCAAAAATACTTGATAAAGAGGCTTTGACGCTGCTATACTAAAAGTGGAAGGGATTTTTAAATGCAATACGGATTAGGCAAAACCCGTTTTTGACAACAAAAAAAAACGGAGCAACCCTATAGTTAAAAATATGCAAGAATTCAAAATCGCAGACCAAACATATACATCACGGCTGCTGATCGGAACAGCAGGGTATCCGAACTTCCATATAATGACGGAAGCCATTACCACCAGCGGTGCAGAAATCGCGACGGTGTCGATGCGCCGCGTGAAATTTACAGATTCATCTGGAGAGAACCTGTTCGCACTCCTCCGTGAACGCGGTATGACGATCCTCCCAAATACCGCGGGCTGCTTCACAGCAAAGGACGCAATTCTGACAGCGAACCTCGCGCGAGAAGCACTTGGGACATCCCTCATCAAAGTTGAAGTTATCGGTGATGAAGAGACGCTGTTTCCAGATGTGGAGCAGCTCCTCAGCGCAGCGGAAACGCTTGTGAAAGACGGCTTCACGGTGCTCCCATACTGTAACGATGATCCAATTACATGCAAGAAATTAGAAGACATTGGGTGCGCTGCCGTAATGCCCCTGGGTGCGCCGATCGGTTCAGGGATGGGAATCCGTAATCCGTATAATATTCAGATTATTCGGGACCTCGTGCAGGTGCCGCTCATCGTGGATGCTGGTGTCGGCACTGCCTCAGATGCAGCGATTGCGATGGAGTTGGGATGCGATGGTGTTCTGCTCAACACAGCAGTCGCGAAAGCACACCGCCCCGTTCTGATGGCGGAGGCCATGAAAAAAGCAGTCGAAGCAGGGAGAGCCGCGTTTTTAGCAGGACGGATACCTCGGAAACTCTACGCGACCGCCTCAAGCCCACAAACCGGAATGATAGAATAAAGACAAAAGATCAGAGTAACTGAGTGAAAACACCTTTTTACAACTGGAAAATTTATCTTGATACGTGTTGTTTAAGTCGTCCGTTTAATGATCAGACGCAGGATCGGATTCGCCGCGAGACCGAGGCTATTGAGAAAATCCTTGAAGCTTTCGTCGCGAGTCGCTGGCACTGGGTTGTCAGTGAGGTTCTAACAATCGAAGTCAACAACACCCCAAATTGGATTCAACGTTCTCGAATAAAATCTCAGATGAATGCAGCGTATCAAAAAATTTCGATTGGTACAACGGAAAATTTAAGAGGTAAACAACTCGAAACCCTTGGATTCAAATGGTTTGATGCCTTGCATCTGGCTTGCGCCGAGAGCGGCAAAGTAGATATTTTTCTTACAACAGATGACCGGCTCTTTAGGAAAGCCAAAAGGTTCAGTTCCGATCTGCGTGTTCGAGTCGAAAATCCATATACATGGTTACAGGAGGTAAATAGCAGTGAGCATCCTAAAGATAACCGATAGTGAACTTTATGATCTGGGGGTCGAAGCCCTTACAAACAAACTTGGTAAAACTGGAGCGTCCCGTTTTCTTATTATTAATATGCACGCCCCATGCACTGGCGATTATTCGGTTGAACGGCATGAATGGCAGGACAATTTGCCAGATATAGACACTCTCGTCGAGCAAATTCACCAAGCAAGCAAAGAAGCAGAAGCGGAACGGAACCGTATATCCAAGCTGAAAACTTATATCTCTAAAAATGGGAAACCACTGGCAACACGTATTCGAGAAATCTCAGATGAGGATCTTTACACACTCGGTCTTGAAGCACTTGTAGATAGGTTGAGTATTGCTGGAATGCCGAGGTTCATCCGGCTCTGTGCACCAGGGACAGGTTCTTACGCTGCCGACAACCACAAACTGACTGAACAGAATATAGTGCCGACTGTTCAAGAGGTCAAAAATGAACACCCGGGAAATGAAAAATGAGAAGAGTAACCGTCTCTTTGGTGATATGCCTTTTCATCTGTATACAACTGGGCGTAAGCAGCGTGTACGCACAGTTTCAACCCGAATTCGGACAAAACCTCCTGGAAAGAAAACCTGAAACATCTGAAACAGAATCCGCAGAACTCGCACTTAATGCCCACTTCTCTAATACATTCAATAATCACATTGAACTCGGTTTGAGTGTAGATCCATATACGAGCAGCCTCGCAGGAGAAGAAGACCCACAACTTGCTGGTCTGATTAACCGCTTCGGCGTTGACCTGAGTGGCGATTTACCAGTAACCGATGAACTCAGACTCAAACTGCAGTACGTCCCTCAAGTCGAAAACTATACCGGTGCGGACGGAAAACTCAACGAATTCGACGCATTCAACGATGTATTTTTAACTGAACTGAGCTTTCAGCCCGTCTCAAGTCTACCGCCACTTGTGGCTTCACATCGGCTGCAACGTTTCGTGCGAACCTCGAATATCTATAACAATACTGAACGGCAACTCGGACTCCGCTTTGGGCGCGTGTTAGAATACAACCTGCGGTTACACCGATTTGACGATGAAAATACGCGTAGAGAGGATTTCCTGCTTATCGGTTCCACCAGCCATAAGATGACATCGCGCGTGGAATTTGGGCTTTTCAAACAGGTACTCGGCAAACTGGAATATGGGATCGAGCATGGCAGCTACCAAACCAATTTGAACAACCTCATCTTAGGTGTGACAGGACTGGACGACAATGAACGCCGAAAAGACTGGCGACATATCGGTTCAGCGAAACTCATACAAGTCGCAACGGAAGGACTCATGTTTCAAGAAGAGATTAACCTATTCTTGAATCGTTCCAACGTCGATTTCTTCAACTTCGTCAGCACCGAGGTCGCAGCGAGTTCCTTTTATCGGTTTGATACCGGACGCTGGTTGCGACTCCGACTCTCCAGACTGTGGGTACAGTTTGAAGGCAGACAGATTCTCGACGAAACCGGAAATATCCCAGAAAATCCACTAAACCGTCGGGATACGCAGATAGGCGCGAATGTGCAGGTGAACTGGCAATTTAATCCGTATTTCACACTCAACGCCGATTACCAGATGACCCGAAACCGCACCAACGAAGAAGACCCGCTGCTTGACTTTCTCAACTATACACACACTATCGCGACGCTCACGCTTAAGGGACAATATTGAAGTTATAGTAGAATCCGAAGATATGTTTACAATTCGGTAGGGAAAAAACCGCTACTGCCGCTGGCGAGGATTGTATCCTCGCCCTTGTGTTGGTGTATAAGTAATTACAAGATTTACTATAAAAGCACGATTCGGAGAGTGCTTCTACCGAAAAATGTTGCAATTTTCCGCATGCAGTTATCGCTTACCCTTAAAAAGTTTCAACTTCCCCTCAGATGCAATCAGCGTATAACACGTCTCAATCGCATCAGCGACGATAGGTTCGTCCGGGGTATCCCACAACAACAGATAATCCACATTGTCAGCGTAATCGCAGAGATCAATTTTCTCCGGCTGCCAATGCACAACTTGCACCCACTCTTTTTCTTCTAATGGCGTTTCAAAATCTGCATTGAATCGGATCGGAAAGTAGTCAAACTGTATCTCATAGTTACCGAGGTTGATGCATCCGTTGTCAAGGCAGTAGTAATTCGCCGCATTGACAAAGATACCGACGCGTTCGGAACTGCCACTCGGATCAAAGTGAAGCGGGAGGATGACCTTATTCTTCTCAATCCGCTGCACAAAAGCGTTAAACTCGCTTATCTCAGCGTTGAGATTTTTGAAGAGAACACCCACATAAACAATATTAACAAGTGCGAAAAACGTGACGACCCCTGTGAATACACGTTGCCACTGCAGGTTATCAAATCCACGGAACCACGCCAATATGACAAGGGTAGCTAAAATGGCAATCCTATCATTGACCCAACCGCCTGGACCGATAGCGTTTGGTAGAATAAAATAGAGTCCGAAAAGCACACCAGCAAGACATAGAAACGCTTTCTGTCCAGTATGCGCTGCTGCCATCTCCGTCCTGTTTCGCCAGATTGTTACAACACAGAAAAAGATTAAAAAAGCAGACACAGCAACGGAGAGCCAACTCGGAGCCTCAGTGTAAGAAACTAGCACATGCATACCGATCAAGTTGACAAAGAGTTCTCCGACCCGTCCGAGTCCAAACTCAGGCGGTTCGCCTGCCAGTAAGTCCGAAGTAGGGAGGTAGGCAATAAGAAGCAGGGCTGCCGGTAGGAGATAGCAGCCTGTAATGAGGATCCGTTTGAAATCTCGTCTGAAATGGAACAGTGCCAGCAAAGCGATAGAAAACAAGATGAAGGCGTAAGAGATGAGATGAGCGAAATAGGTGATAACAATGAGCAGATTGAGCAGAACGATACGTTTTCTGTTCATCTCGTCCTTGTGTTTCCACCAATAGCCGAGCGCGAGGAAAAAGAGAGGGACGCTGACAGCGAAATTGTAGAACCCCATGAGAAAGAGGTAATTGTAGATAAAGGTAAAACTAAGTATGACGAGGGCATATCGTCCACGTTGGACAGCATTGAGGAAATAATAGATTGCGAATGGAAACAGAATGACGTAGAAACTCAGAAAGATTTTCTCGGCGATAAGCGGCGGAAAGACGAACATTAACATCGCCAACGAAAAGTGCGAAAGCCAGTTTGGAAAAGGATACCAGTTAATCTCGTAATAATCTCGGAATTCATATTCAGGATTGCTGTATTCTGTTAGGATTTGGGAGTTATAGACGTGGCTCACGCCATCTTGCGTCGGGAAATACGGGAACAACCAGATCGGTAGCAGGTAGATAACAATTAGCCCCCCAATCAAAAGTGCCACCCTTTTATGTAGAAGTGTGTAGAAGCGAGAAAAGAACTCCATCGTTTCTCCTTTCATCCGAAACTTTAGGCATTGCAATTTTCAAGATTTCAGATATAATGTTATCATGTTTCCATATTTTGGCGTTAGCACTTTTAGATTTTACCATAGTTTTATTTCTGAGGCATAATCCTTTACACACAGTATCGGAGAACAATTTCATGACGCAAGACCAAGTCAAACGCTTCGTCGAAGAAAGTGGGGTTGAGTTTTTTCTCTGCTCTTTTGTAGAAATGAGTGGGACCCCGAAAGCAAAGGTTATCCCATCTACACATCTTGAGGACATGGCAGAAGAGGGTGCGGGTTTCGGTGGTTTTGCAGCAGGCGAGATAGGGCAATACCCACACGACCCGGAGATGGCGAGCATTCCCGATTTTAATTCATTGACAATCGTCCCGTGGCGAAAAAACTTAGCGTGGGTAGCAGGGGATATGTTCGTTGAAGGTAAATCGTGGCACTACTGTCCGAGGACAATTCTACGACAACAATTAGAAAAAACAAAGGAAATGGGATACGTCTTCAATGTCGGTATTGAGGCGGAATTCATGCTTTTGAAGCAGGACGAGACAGGGCAATACACGCCATGGGATAAACTTGATACTTTAGATAAACCGTGTTACGATCTAAGAGCGTTGCATCGCAATCTTGACATGATGACAACCCTTATTAAATATATGCAAGAATTGGGGTGGGAACCTTACGCGAACGACCACGAAGATGGAACATGCCAGTTTGAGACGAATTGGACCTATTCGGATGCCCTTACAACAGCTGATCGGCATACCTTTTTCAAGTGGATGGTTAAAACGATCGCTGAGGAACGAGGATTATTGGCAACATTCATGCCGAAGCCGTTCACCAACCTCACGGGTAACGGTGCACATTTTCACATGAGTCTCTGGGATACGGCGAATCAGACAAACCTGTTCCTCAATGAGAACGATAAAAACGGTTTATCTCAACTTGCTTATTGGTTCACAGGCGGTGTTCTGAAACATGCGAAAGCAGTCACGGCGGTCACAAATCCGCTTGTGAACAGCTACAAACGTTTAGTTCGTAGACCACCGCGTTCCGGTTCATCATGGGCTCCTGTTTACGTCACCTACGGTGCCAACAATCGGACGCAAATGATTCGGATTCCCGCACCGGGGCGCATAGAAAACCGATTAAGCGATGGCGCAGCAAATCCTTACCTCGCAGCGACGGTACTGCTTGCAGCCGGATTAGACGGTATCGAAAATCAGATGGACCCCGGCGTGCAAAACGAGGACAACCTTTACGAGGTCCCAGAGGATGAATTGCAGCGACGGGGTATTGGTGCCCTGCCAACGACGCTCAGCGAAGCCATAGACGCGCTCGAAGAAGACGAAGTCATCAAAAACGCGCTTGGGAACGAGTATGCTAACTACTACATTCAGGTCAAACGTGAGGAATGGCGAAACTACCATTGGAGCATCAGCCAGTGGGAGACGGACAACTATTTGGAGGTTTATTGATACTGGAAGCTGCAAGCATAGTTTGCTCTTACAGAAAGAGCCTATGCCAGCAGGGCAAAGGAAATAATTGATGAGAATTTTATTTAGACTGTTCGGTCTCGTACTTACATGTTTATTCGTTGTTCACATGATGAGTTGTGGGCAGCGTGAAGAAGATAATGAGGTTGGCACAATCGCATTGGTGAGTGCGGAACCATCAGATGGAAGTACTATCAATGCAAACGGAATTATTACTGTTACTTTTGACGGTGTTCCCAGCAACGTATCCGTAAATGTAGGTGTCGTAAAACAATTAGGAACAAAGGTTACAATCTCCGGTCCCTTTACCGCGGGTCCCCTGACGCTAACAATTACGTGGACGGATGGGGTTCAAACACTTACCTATACCGTCGCAACACCTACCTCTCCAACAACTGATTCACCGCGCGAACTCGAACCAGAAATTATTGCTGAACCCGAACCCATTATTCCAGCGGGAATGGTACTGATTCCAGAAGGTGAATTCCAGATGGGCAGCAACGACGGGAACGCTGACAACGATGAACAGCCGGTTCACAAAGTTCACCTCGACGCGTTTTACATAGACGTAAACGAGGTAACCAACGGAGAATTCAAGGATTTTCTCCTTGCGAACCCCGCGTGGCAAAAAGACCGCATCAAGGCAAAATTTCGCGATGACAACTACCTACAAGACTGGAATGGGAATAACCACCCACTTGGGGAGCGGGACCATCCCGTCCGCTATGTAAGTTGGTATGCAGCGATGGCTTACGCCGTCTGGGTAGATAAGCGTTTACCGACAGAAGCAGAATGGGAGAAAGCAGCACGCGGTGGCTTAGCAAAGAAACAGTATCCGTGGGGTAACGGCATTAATTTCAACAGGGCAAACTACGGCAAACATCTTGGCGAGACGACCCCTGTCGGCGAATATCCTCCGAATGCCTACGGCGTGCATGACATCGCAGGTAACGTGTGGGAGTGGTGCCTTGACGAATATCAAGCCGACTTCTACGCCAACTCTCCTCGTCGAAACCCGACCGCGGGCGCGAAGAATATAGAAGAGATTGTCAACAATTTTGAAAACATTGTAGATTTCCGCGTCCTGCGCGGTGGTGGGTGGAACAGCAATCCTGAGTGGTTGCGTGCCTCAAATCGCCATGGGACAAGCCCGGCTTATGCTGGTATCGGTGCCCTCGGGTTCCGTTGCGCGAAAAGCATATCTCCCTAACAGGCAACCGATCTTTTAATGAAATTGAAAGCTTGCGTGTTGAAACAAAAACGAAAACCTGCTACGATATAATTCAAGCAGAGAAAAACACCTATTTTGCTCTGCGTTTTGTAATTCAATATAACTTTAAACTATTCTCACTTTTCAACAAAGGAGACTACATGAAAATCTTTTCAACAATCACACTCTGTTTACTCATCTGTGTGGCGTTTTCTCACGCGGACCTAATGGAAGGGCTTGTCCTATACATGCCACTTGATGAAGGTTCCGGTACTGCAACCCAAGACCTCTCCGCAAACGGTTTTGAGGGTGAATTAAAGGGCAATGCAAAATGGATCGATGGAAAGTTCGGCATGGCACTGCAATTTGCGGCTTCAGCAGACCACGTCCTTATTGAAGACGACGCTGCTTTTCATATAGAAGGGGCGATCACACAAGCAGCGTGGGTACAGTTGGATCGGCTTCCAAGCGCACACGCCATTATCTTCGGAACTCGACAAGGCGGTGCAACCCGACATATCGGCTTTGGATTCGGTATGAATCCAGCAAACGGTATCAAAGTTTGGACCAACGGTGCAGCCGGTGGATTCAAAGACATCAACGACAATGAAACAAAATTGGCGACAGGCAAGTGGTATTATCTCGCCTACACCCATACGGACGATAATAGCGGCTTAGTGGAGATCTACGTAGATGGCGAAGTAACGTACTCTGAAGAGTCAGGCAACCCAGTTGCACCTGCACAAAATACGAGCGCAGTGCAAATCGGCACTTGGAGCGGTGAAGCGTGGACAGGAAGTGTTGATGAGGTTCGGCTCTGGAATCGCGCACTTTCAGCAGACGAGATCAAAGCAAGCATGAACCAAGATGCTGCATCATTCCTGACACCAGTAGAACCGCAAGGTAAACTCGCCACATCTTGGGCGAACATTAAGTCAATCCGATAACGCGTTGGGGCAGGTTTCAGAACCTGCCCTTGAACAAACCTGCCTCAGAGAGACGATCACAATTGTTAATCGTCACCAAGTTTTTTAACCGCTTTAGTCTGTAAGTTTCGCTTTTTCATATCGTTTTGATAAAAACAGAAACCCAATTAGAATCACGCCTATCAGAACCGTCAGACGAGGTGATAGCGTCAATCGCAGCATTGGAGGGGGATATCCTCATTCTCGGTGTTGGCGGGAAGATGGGTCCGACGCTCGCCAAACAGGCAAAACGCGCAATCGACGCTGCAGGTATTGCCAAAAAGGTTACCGGGGTCTCTCGTTTTTCGACCCCAAGGCTGCGCGAAAATTTACATGAAGCCGGTATCGAAACGATCATCACTGACTTGCTTTCGGAAGATTGTCTACAAAATCTACCCGACACTCAAAACGTAATTTTGATGGCAGGTAGGAAATTCGGTTCAACAGACAATGAACATCTGACGTGGGCAATGAACAGTTATATGCCGGGGCGCGTGGCGGAAAAGTTTAAAGATTCTCGGCTGGTCATTTTTTCCACAGGAAACGTCTACCCGTTGACTCCAGTCTCTCACGGCGGCGCAACTGAGAGTTTACCGGTTGCCCCAATCGGCGAATACGCGCAATCCTGTCTGAGCCGTGAACGGATATGTACCCATTTTTCACTGCAATACGGCACACCGATGGCGATCCTACGTTTGAATTACGCGATTGATCTCCGCTACGGGATACTATTGGACATTGCCGAAAAAGTTTATGCTGAAGAACCAATTTCCCTAAAAATGGGCAACGTAAACGTAATATGGCAAGGGGATGCCAACGTGATTGCGTTGCGTGCTTTCGCACACTGCCAAAGCCCACCCTTGATACTTAATGTAACGGGTCCAGAGACCGTTTCTGTCCGATACCTTGCGTCGCGTTTCGGAACACTCTTCAATAAATCACCGATTTTTGAGGGACAGGAGGCAGAAACAGCACTCCTAAGCAATGCCGCTCAATGCCATCAACTCTTTGGATACCCACGTGTCTCTTTAGAACAGATGATTGAGTGGATGGCAGAATGGGTTCGGATAGGTGGCACCACACTCAGGAAACCGACCCATTTCGAGGTCCGAGACGGAAAATTCTGATGATGGCTACCGATTGTCAGTTATCAGCTCGTAAGGGCTGGGTTACCCAGCCCCTACGCCGATACAATCATTGCCAGCGGCGGTATAAGACATTAACTGAAAACCGACAACCGATAACTGATAACTTAAAAAAATAGACAAAAAATGCGAATTCTGTTAGCATATCAGAGCAGTGTTTTTGTGATGTTCGCCCTTTTAATTGGTAGTGCTTTGTGCCAGTCGCATCCACCAGCGACTATCGCGTTCGCGTCGGACGTAAGTGGCGACTGGGAAATCTACCTAACAGATACAACTGGAAAGCAACCGACGAATCTCACGCGTAACCCTGCAGCGGATTACTACCCGACATGGGCACCTGACGGCACGCAGATTGCCTTCTTTTCCCGGCGCGATGGGAATCATGAAATTTATGTGATGCAGGCTGATGGAACCGATCAGCGTCGCTTAACACATCACCCGACGACAGACAAAGCACCCGCATGGGCTCCTGATGGCAAACGCATCGCTTTTACGTCAAATCGCAATGGGCATTTCGACATCTATCTGCTCCATCTCAATAATGGCGAGGTAATTCACCTCACCGACAATCCGTTTGAAGATGAGGCACCGGCTTGGGCGCCTGATGGAAACACCGTCGTTTTCCACTCAAAACGGGAACTCAATTGGGACATATACGTCGTCAATGTGAACAGTCGGGTGGAACAGCGATTAACACATCAACCGCTGATGGATACCTATCCAGCGTGGGCACCCGATGGTAAGCGGATTGTGTATGCCGCCATGCATCAAGAGGTAGAATTTGCTGATTTCGACTTGTACATCATGGATGCAATTGACGGCGGGAACAAACAGGCTCTCACTGACACACCAACAGATGAGGCTGTTCCAGCGTGGGCACCTGATGGTAATACTATTGCTTTCCAATTCGAGAAGGACGGTAGGTGGGTTATCCATCTCATGCGCGCCGATGGAACCGACCGACGTGAATTGATTAACAACGGCGCATGGGCAGCACAACCGAAATGGTTCAGTAGTTCGGATGCGCTGCCGATAGCACCATCAGCGTTACAGATTCAGCGGTGGGGTAAAATTCGAGCCCCTTAACAAAATAGTTGTCAGTCATCAGTTATCAGTGAAGAGGTTTCATGTAACAATTTACCGCTTCTTGGAGTACGTCAAGAATATAAAGGAAAACAAATTTGGGTATATTGTTATAAAAGCGCCTCTTTACCGACAACCGACAACTGACAACCGATAACTAATAAAAAAGGAGACACGTTTATGCGTTTCAAAACTTTAGTATTAGGTACGCTCTTTATGTTCGGTTTACTGCTAACAATTGGGACAAGTTACAGCTACGAGCGGGCAATTGAAGCAGAAATGGCAGACACTATCGAAGCACCGATGGAAATCGCCGATGATGCAAATGCCTCCGGCGGTCAGTTTATCTGGATGGAGGGACCTCCAACGACCGGCGGCGGTGGTGAAGGCTGGGCAGAATACACGCTGCCTATCCCAGCACCCGGCACCTACGCACTTTGGGGAAAAGTCCTTGCCTGGGACGGAAATAGCGATTCATTCTGGGTAACATGGCAACCCGCAGACCCAGACGAAAACGCCCAAGAAACCCAGAACACCGAATTCCGCTGGGGCGTTGCGCAAGGTGACGAGTGGCATTGGGACCGCATCAATCACTGGTTAGATGGTGGCACGTTTGAACGTGAATGGGAGATCGAAGCAGCAGGAGATACAACGCTTCGTATCGCAGTCCGAGAAGATGCCACCATGTTAGATGTCATCTTTATCACCGACAATCTTTCTGAGGACGAAGCAGAAGTAGGTCCCCGTGACCCGATTCCTGCAGATTCCTTAGTATCTGTTGAACCACAAGATAAACTCGCCACAACATGGGCAAAGCTCAAAGCGAGAAGATAATTACTGCCGCGGGTGGATTCACCTATCCACCCGCTTATTTCAGAAGATGGAAAGGAGGTTTGCGATGAAATATGGAATAACATTGACGCTGATGATACTCGGGCTATTCTTATGTGGCAGTGCTGGACTTCATGCTGAAGTACAAATTGCGCTCGAAGCCGAGTTAGCAAACGAGATTGTGGAACCCATGATTATAGCGGACGATAAGAACGCATCTGACGGAAAGTTCATCTGGATGGAGGGTGCCGCCGCCACGGGCGGTGGAGGTAGAGGTTATGCTGAGTTTATTGTCAATATCCCTCAACCGGATACCTACGCGCTGTGGGGGCACGTCATTGCTTGGGATGGCAATAGTGATTCGTTCTGGGTAACTTGGCAACCTGCTGATCCCGACGAAGACGCACAAGCAACCCAGAACACCGAATTCCGCTGGGGTGTTGCACAAGGTGCCGCATGGCACTGGGATCGCATCAATCACTGGTTAGATGGCGGCACGTTTGACCGAGAATGGAAATTCAAGGATGCAGGTGAGACGGTCCTTCGTATCGGCGTACGCGAAGATGCTACGATGATAGACGCAATTTTCGTGACAACTAATGTGAAAGCCACTGTAGCTGATCAAGCAGATGTTCGTCTTCCAACCGATAAAGATAGGAAGATACAAGTCGAGGGGCTCGCCGTGGATGCGAAGGGTAAAGCTGCAACCACTTGGGGTTCCTTGAAAAAGGCGTATCAATAAGAAAAGGCGGAAGAACGGAAGAGTGTTTCTTTCTGCCATACTTCCTGCCTTCCTTCTTTTCCTTCAGCCTTCCACCCTTCCAGTCAAGCGCATCATAAGTAGAACAGACAGCTTTCAGAGGCTTTTCGGGCATTAAACGGTTGTTCCGAAACATATATGACCGCTCCCCATAAGAGTCGATGCGCCATAGGTCAAATCCACGTTCAAATTGAACAACGCGATCAGGCGGGCCGAGACGAAGATGTAATTCCTCTACTGCCCGCTTGTCTCGTTTAACAAGCGTGTGTGTCACATACACCAGGCACGAAAGAATCCCACCCAAGGCAATTTTCCCTCTTAATTTGACTGAAATACTTTCTGCAGTTGGTGCTAACCCCCAAATTAAGCATAGAATAAGCCCAATAGCACAAATTTTTCTTGGTTTTAGACAAAAATTTTGCATTTGTGTGACCTTTTAGATACATTAGGGCTTGACAAAAAAAATTTTTGCGGGTATCCTAATAGGAATGAATAAAAAAGAATCGCTATTCAGAACATAGTCTGCGGGTTTCCTATCTAAAAATAGGCACAATTAGTCAGTTTCCCAGACTGCAAGCGCGTATGCCGGTTCCATGCACCAGCCATTTGATTAGCGATCTACTTGGAGCGTGTCAGAAAGATGACTGCCATGCATTCTAAGGGAGAAACTCCCGACACAACAGATGCCCCGAATTGTACGACGGAATTGAGCCTTGAGGACGTTAAACAGGAATTGTACAACCGCCACCATCCAAGCTTAACGTTTCTCGATATAGAAGCTCACGCAAAAACCATCCACAGAATACGGACCCTGAAGCAGAAACATAACGTTGTGATGCTCGGTCACAACTATATGGAGCCGCTCGTTTTCGGATTATCAGACAAAGAGGAGCAAGGCGACTCACTCGGTTTGAGTATGTACGCTGCGAAAACAGAGGCACCGTATCTAATCTTTAACGGTGTGCCGTTTATGGCGGAAACAGCGAAAATTTTAAGTCCGAGCAAAACAGTGTTGGTCGCAGACAAAACAGCAGGATGCTCACTCGCCGATAACTTTGGCGCAGAAGATGTCAGGAAGTTGAAAGCCCTTTATCCCGGCGCACCAGTGATGATTTATGTGAATAGCTACGCCGACGCGAAAGCAGAATCGGATATCTGTTGCACGTCGGCGAATGCGGCACACATCGCGAAAACAATGCCGGGCGATACAATAATCTTTGTGCCCGATATCTTCTTTGCACAGAATTTGGAGGAAGAACTGAAGGGCGAGAAAAATGTCGTCTATCCCGGCAAAGACAACACAGCGCGCGGTGCAGTCTGTGAAGTCCACGAAAAATTCACACTTCAGGACCTTCTCGGAATCCGTGAATCGTTCGAAATCCCGAAAGGACATCCTCGCCGTAAACTTTACGCGCACTGGGAATGCCGTCCGAATGTCCTACAAGAAGCAGATTTTTACGGCAGCACCAGCCAGATTATGAAGGATATAGCGGAGCGCGTCGCAGCAAACCAAATTGAACGTGCCTTTGTCGCTTCGGAGTGTGAATTAACCTCGAATCTCGCACAAGAGTTCCCAGACGTTCAATTCTGGACAGCCTGCTCGGTCCGATGCTCACACATGGCACAGGTGAGCTTAGGGAAAATAGCCAACATTCTGGAAGCGATAGACCAAGACGCGGATCTCGACGAATATGAGATTACACTGAGTCCCGAGACGATTGATAAAGCTCGCTCGCCAATTGAGCGAATGCTTGAAGCAAGTGTGTAGTAGTTATCGGTTATCAGTACGATTTTTCTGTGAAACATCTTTCAGTTGTCAGTTTTCAGAAAGGGAGTTCGGATACTCCCAAAACCTCTTAACTGACAACTGATAACCGATAACTGGTAACTCTTAGAAGCGCGTGATAAAAGAAATACGATGTGCATTGCCGACATAAGCGTCCGGGACAAAAGCGTAATCGAACTGGAAGTCAATATTCGCTAATGCGTCCTCACCACTACGTCGTACCCCGACACCGAGCGATAACCCATTGCTCGGATTCTCGTTCATTCCGATCTGGTATCCAAGGCGTGCAGCGACGCTATCGTAAAACCAGCGTTCCGCTCCGATGTGGAAACTCGGATTCGCATCAATGAGCGGGAGGTTGGCATCGGCGACGAGTGCCCAAAGCTCACGCGGCGGCATTGTTTCTTCCGTTCCATTTTCTACCATAGGCTGCTTCCACATTCTGTAAGCGACTCCTGCCCGAAGTGCCATCGGCAGGTTCTCCCCACCATCTAAGACTCCGGCGTTTTGGACAGCAACCCCAATCCCAAGATGATTGTCAAATAAACGTAAGATCACACCGACATCTGCCGCGGCACCGTAGGCATTCTGAATGTCCAGCTGCTCTGAAATTACCTTTGCCGTGCCCCCGATTGACATTGCTGTGCCCAGCGGATAAGCAAAAGATAACCCTGTGGCAAAACCGCCGACCGTTACTGTACTATCGGGGTCCTCTGTTGGTCCCTGTCGGCGTTCAATTTCAGTGAAACTGCCGAGGAAACTCGCGCCCCAGACAAGCCGATCTACTCGCTGTGCATATCCGATGGTTTGATTGTTAATGTCCGCAAACGAGAAGTGTTGCATTGCGGTCAATTCTCGGCCATCTACAGCGGTCAACCCTGCTGGATTCCAAAAAATAGTGTTAATGTCGTTGGCAAGCCCAGCAAAGGCACCTCCCATTCCAACAGGCCGACTCCCCCCGTCAATCTTTAGGAAAGCAGCACCGGTTGTTCCTGCTCCATCATGGATACTCACTGCGTGTACGCATGGGGCAGTCCCAATCACTACGAGAAGCACCATTATGATTAGACCAGTTCGCCTTTTCAACATTATAAATTCTCCTTTTTTCTCAGCGGTCAGTCATCAGCCATCAGCAGTCGCTTAAGAGTTCCTTATAGCAGTTATGCAGGTTTTACATGCCGCAAACTGACAGCCATTCCTCTTTAGTCGACAACTAATACCTTACCAACAACGTTCGCACGGTTTCCTGCTGCATTGACTGCTTCTAAGCGGAAGATGTAGAGTCCTCGTGCGACAGGGGTGCCCGCTTGATTTTCCAAATTCCATTTTACCAACTGGTCATTACGCTGTCCTGACACAACATCGGGATACGTTTGCGAGAGTACCATGTCACCGCTCCAATCATAGATGCTCAGTGTAAGTTCAATCGTGTCTCCAAGTGGAACGTTAACATCAAAGGAAAAGAAGGCAACATCCCGTTTCGAGAGTCGGAGCGGATTTGGCCATCCAAAGGTATTTCCGCGGAAGGTGAGCGATACAGACATCGTATACTCACCGATGTCATAAATGGCGTAATTCCCCGCAGTGTCGGTGACTCGAACATCCAAGTCATATTCACCAGAACGCGTTGGCAGGAAATCAATAGACCAGACGCTCCACGGCTCCTGTTCCGCATCACTGTCATCAACAGCAGCAACTGGTTCAATAGGCTGCTTGTCGGGACCAGTACCAACGATTTCGACAAGCCACACACCTGACGCTGGAACTGGAATCTCACCCTCACCAATCCGCTGCGTGCCTGCTGGATCAGAGGCTGTACCTTCCAACGGTAGTGCCTTGTCAGTTAACTCGGTTTCACCACCATCGCTCGTTATAGCGGCAGTTGGTTCGGTCGTTTCATATAGAAATTCGGTGGTAATTGAGTCCGTTGGTGCGAATCCGAGGAGTTCTGAGTCGTTCCCGACGCTGACAACCGTGATCTTATAAATCCCTTGGAGCGAGAGTCCATCGGATTTGAAAATGAGTGTGTCAACGCCGTTCTGCTGCGTACTGCCAGAGATTTCCGAGCCGTCCGGACTCCTCACTGTAATTCTTGACTGCGCCAAGTTGACCCCTAACCCTGTGTCAAAGATATTTGCTTGGATGACAACACCACCCGTTGTGGAAACTGCAGTCGGATAATCCTCTGCATTGATGTCAATAAGTAGTGGTACCTCATTGATAAGCAACGTGCTTTCATCAATTGTCGGTGGGTTGGTGTCATAGACAAAAACCTTTTCATACGGTTCATCGTCGTTCCCTGCGCGGTCTTTCGGTTCAATCGTGATTTTGTATTCACCATCTGCAGAACCGTTGTCAGCGAGTGGGACAGTGAGCCGGAAAGTTAGGTTGCCCTGCCCATCGTCAGATACCCGTCCTTGAATTTTTGTCGGGTTTGGCGAGAGGCGTTCAAAGGTTAGCCATTTCTCATCAAGGTTTTTCCAATCAATCCCTGACGTTTCATCGGTGAGATTGACACGAATCTCTGTCAAAGAATTATTAACCTCAGGTTGCACAACGACGAGACTAATTACTTCATCAGTCTCAATCTCCGGTGACTGTGTATCGTACGTGAAAGTGAATCGTTGAACGCCACCGCTCCGCCCAGAAGCACTGATCGGTGTAAACTCAATGGTATAAACACCATCTTCGGATCCATCAGTTGCGAGTGGACGCACGAGATCATAGATCAGCCGGCTACTTGTTCGCCGTTGCTGTCCGGCAACGACCTGCTCAACATCGTTCAGCAAGCGAAGTGTTGACAGGTGGTTTTCATCATCTACTTCAAGCCTCACCTCTATCCGCTCAAGCTCCTCATTTGTAAACGCTTCGTCTTTCGGTGCTGTAGTCGGGTCTGTCGAAATCACGGTAGGTAAGCGTCTTGACAAGAGGAAGTTCCGTTCAAAGACGGTGGCATCCCCATTGCCAGCTCGGTCAACGGCTTGGACACGAATGATATAACGCCCATCCGCAACGAGTTGATTCGTCGTCAGGGTTAACCCTGCTGTGCCGTCACTGATAAGTTCACCAGATATTTGCGTCCCATTCGGATCAACCAAACTTACCGTAGTTCCTGCCCAGTCGATGCCACTACCCCCCTCATCGTTGAGGGTTACCTGTATCTCTGTGACATCCTCGGTGAGTTGAGCACCATCAGCAGGTACTGTGCTAACGAGAGTGGGGGCTTGGGTATCATAGATAATCGAGTGTTCAACTGTATACGGATTCCCTGCTTTGTCTACTAACGCAATAAGAACAGTGTATTCACCATCCATACTACCATCAAGTGGCAAGGGCTGATCGAGCGTGAGAAAGAGTTGGTTTCCGGTATCATCCGTGAGTTGCGCTGGGACCAAATTGCTGCTCGCATCGCGGAGGCTAACTTCCTGATCGGATAGCATAAGATCTGCAGGTCCAACATCCGCAACAGTGAAACGGAGCTGTGTCAAACTCTGACTGATATAGGAAACCGGTTGACTTAAGTCGATCGGGGCAGCGGCTATTATCTCAGGCTCTTGGGTATCGTAAACAAACTCACGATAGATAGTGCTGCCTTGCCGTCCAGCTTTATCAACGGGTATCACGTATACGCTGTACCGCCCATCCGTAGTGCCATCAGAGGTAAGCCCTATCGGCTCCCAAACGATTAGATTTTCCCCATTGGAACCTGTTACACCGCGCACAATAGTGTTATTGGCATCTACCACGGTAATACTCGATCCTTCAGTCCCGAAGGACAACCCTGTCTCTGTTGAGTCAACTAAGAACGCTCCAATGATTATAGTGCTTGCGTTGACATAAGCAACATCACCGCTTTCTGTTGTCTCGGATTCACCAATCACAATAGAACTCACACGTGGCAGTGGGATATCCAAAAAGAAACGGTACGCAACAGGACCGGACGCGGCATTCCCTGCCACATCTCGCGGTGTGACAGAGAGCGTATACGAACCGATGTGTTCCAATTTTAAGAAATTAACGGTAACCTGAGACGCGCCATCATCTTGTAAAGTGAGTGGAAACTCAGATTCAATAGGTACCCCAGAGTCATCAGTTGCTCCAGATGGATCTGGACCCATTAAGGTAATCTGGGTATTGGCGAAATCAACGCGGGTTGCCTCTTCAAAGTCAAGCGTGATACTGCTTACAGATTCCAAAATCTCGGCAATTCGATTCGGCACAAGTTCCACCGGTGGGTCAGTATTCACCATCACAGAAGAGAGATTTGGCATTTGAGAGTCATAAATGAAAGCATGCTCCACATCTAAACGATTTCCCGCTTTGTCAACAATACCTAACTTTACGGTATATTCACCATCAACACTTCCATCTTGAGCAAACGGAGACGAGAGCGTCAGATAGAGTTGGTTCGATAACTCATCGAATGTCAGTGCAGTTGAAACCGTATTCCCTGAAGCATCTAACAACGTAATCGTTTGTGCCTCCCACAATAGATCTGAAGGACCCACATCGGCAACCGTAAACGTCAACTGACGCAAGTCGCCACTGATATACGACACCGGTTGACTCAACGTCAATGGTGATGACGCGGTTATTTGAGGCTCCTCTGTATCATAGATAAATTCACGATAGACAATATCACCGCGCTGACCTGATACATCAACCGGCGTGATTTCTACCCTATATCTGCCATCAACACTCCCATCTGTCGGCAGTGACAGCGGTTGCCATACCAATTGGTTCGCACTTTCCACACGTGTCTGACCCGGCACGGCAACACCTGAATCACTCGTTACAATGATACTCGAACCCTCCCTGGTTAAACTTGTCCTCGTGTTATCCGAAAAGGTCGCT
This sequence comes from Candidatus Poribacteria bacterium, assembly GCA_022821965.1. GTDB lineage: Bacteria > Poribacteria > WGA-4E > WGA-4E > WGA-3G > WGA-3G. Next base: position 1,515 of record JAJECN010000008.1, on the reverse strand, counting down.
ACTATCGTCGTATCGCTACCATTGATGAAAACAACATCACCGGACTTACCACCTATCACCACTGAACTCACACTTGGCAAGGTTAAATCCACAGAGAACTGATAATTCACAGCACCCGACGCAACGTTACCCGCCACATCTTGCGCTGTCACTGACAACGTATACACACCAACCTGACGCAATGAGAGGAAACTCGCCGTCAGACCCGTTGTCCCATTATCTTCCAATGTCAGTGGAATCGCTTCTCCACCCGGTCCCATCAACGTAATCTGAGTATTCGTAAAGTCAACGCGGGTTGCCTCTTCAAAGTCAAGCGTGATACTGCTTAGAGATTCAGAAATATCAGCAATACCTTCGGGGATAAGCACCATCGGAGATTCGGTGTTCACCATCACGGAGGACAGACGTGGCACTTGAGAATCATAAATCAAAGCATGCTCTACATCCAACAGATTCCCTGCCTTGTCAACAATACCTAACTTGACGGTATATTCACCATCAACACTCCCATCTTGAGCAAACGGGGATGAGAGCGTTAGATAGAGTTGGTTCGTCAACTCGTCATGTGTCACGACTGATGAAACGGGATCCCCAGCAGCGTCAACGAGTATCAGGGTTTGATCCTCTAAAACCAAATCCGCGGGGCCCACATCTGCGACCGTAAACGCAAACTGACGCAAATCGCCGTTGATATACGACACAGGTTGACTCAACAGCAAAGGTGATGACGCTGTTATTTGAGGCTCCTCTGTATCATAGATAAATTCACGATAGACGACTTCACCGCGCCTACCTAACGTATCAACTGGCGTGATCTCTACACTATATCTACCATCTACGCTGCCATCTGTCGGAAGCGATAGCGGTTGCCATATCAACTGGTTCCCACCCTCTACACGCGTCTGACCCGGCACTGCAGCACCTGAAGCACTCGTTACGACGAGGCTCGAACCACCTTCGGTTAGACTCGTCCCGGTGTCATCCGAAAAGGTCGCAGTTATCGTTGGATCGCTACCATTGATGAAAACAACATCACCCGACTTACCACCTATCATCACTGAACTCACACTTGGCAAGGTTAAATCCACAGAGAACTGATAATTCACAGCACCGGGCGCAACGTTACCCGCCACATCTTGCGCTGTCACTGACAACGTATACATGCCAACCTGACGCAATGGGAGAAAACTCGCCGTCAGACCCGTCGTCCCATTATCTTCCAATGTCAGCGGAATCGCTTCTCCACCCGGTCCCATCAACGTAACCTGAGTATTCATAAAATCAACGCGCGTCGCCTCTTCAAATTCAAGCGCGATACTACTTAGAGATTCAGAAATATCAGCAATACCTTCGGGGATAAGCACCATCGGAGATTCGGTGTTCACCATCACAGATGAGAGACGGGGCACTTGAGAGTCATAAATGAAAGCATGCTCCGATTCCAACAGATTTCCCGCTTTGTCTACAATACCTAAACTGACTGTATACGCACCATCGGCACTTCCATCTTGAGCA
>JAJECN010000033.1 GCA_022821965.1 Candidatus Poribacteria bacterium | reverse complement strand
CAACATGTACCGCTTTTTGTCACTGCTATTTGGCATGGCACGGTGCCATAAGTCGTAGTGAACAATTGTCACAGTCCCGGCTTCGCCAGTAAGGGCAAGTTCTGGTTGTTCATGTGCACTTTCCCCGGTTTCGTAATACTGGGACCCCGGCAGGACAGCGGTAGGTCCCATATCTTCCGTGACATCCTGCGGATAATAGAACGCCATCGTCCAACGACATCGATGCCGACGAATTTGCTCGTCTCCTTCATAAGTGTCTTTATGAAAATTCTGACCTTCGCTGCCTTGCTGATTGAAATGGCAGTATCGGTGCGAGTGCATCGCATAGTTTTCACCGAGTACGCCTTGCATCGCGCCGTGAACGCTTGGATGGTCAAAGATTTCCTGAATTTCAGGAATGAGCGGAAGCACATTGTTCCCTAAATTTCCGGTCTCTTCAAACATCGTGTCTAACTGTTGACGAATGTTCTCATGAAAACTCGGCGGGAAATCGGTCTTTATCTTCGCATAGCCATTGACGATGAAATCCCGCATCTCTTCATCGGTAAGTCGCAGTGCATGTTTGCTCATTTTGCGCGCCCTCCTCTATTTGTTACGATAAGTATAACAGAAATCGATGAGGAATTCAAATTCCAACACGGTTTTTGGTTGTTAGCGGAGGCGAGGATACTATGGGGAAACACCCAAGCAAAAACTCCCTCGCCAGCGGCGGTGACCGTTTGCTTTCCTGAAAACCTGTCTAAATTGTCTAAACTTTAGTACTCTTATAGCACCTTCTGCTTTTTCAGCCGTGCGATTAATTCTGCCTGCGTATCATTTCCTTTGGTGGAGTTGCACGCGCCGCAAAGGAGTTGTAGGTTTTCTTCGTGGTCTGTGCCTCATCCACGTCCGAAAGTGTCCACGTATCTTTAAACGCTGCACCGGCTGCCTTACTCCCGATAGGCGCGGAATAATTGCGATTAGAGTTGAACGGCGGGTCCAGATAAATTAAGTCTATAGATGCCGAGTCAAGTCCGCGTAGGATATGCAGGTTATCGCCTTCAAAAATTGTTCGGTTTTGGACGTTCATTTTATTTTTTATTTCTTCACTGCACCAAATGTGACACCACGCAGTAGATGACTCCGCATTAAGAAGGTGAAAACGGCAACAGGGAGCAGAAAAACAAATGTCCCTGCAGCGATTTTGCCCCAATCCATACCGCTGGAACCCGTCGCACTCGTAATCGAGGGAGGTGCAGTTACAGCTCTACCCCCGACCTCTGTAAGGACAAGCGCAAACGCGAACTCATTCCACGCCGTAATGAGACAGAATACGGCAGTCGCAGCGATGCCTGTAACCGACTGCGGTAAAATCACTTTCAGAAAGGTTTGGAACCGTGAGTAACCATCGACGAGTGCAGCATCTTCGTATTCCTTCGGAATCTCGTCAATAAACCCTTTCATTAACCATACTGCAAACGAAACATTAAAGGTGGTGTAAAGCAAAATAAGCCCGAAATGTGTATCTCGCAACCCAAGTGCGCTGTACATTAGATAGATCGGGATGACGACAACAACAGGCGGTAGCATCCGTGTGCTGAGGATAAAAAAGAGCAGATCATCCTTTCCTGCGATGTCAAATCGGGAAAAAGCATAAGCCGCAAGCGTTCCAAGCCCGACAGCAAGAATCGTGCTACCACCACCGATGATAATACTATTGAGTAATTGATAAAAATATTTGGAGCCACCGTTCGCCAATGCAACACAAATCGCTATCGTCCCAAAGACGCTCGGCAACACAAAAACAAGTCGCTGTTTCTTCACGGTTTGGGATGTTATACCGTTCGTCTTCTTGAACGGAGCCATCAGGAGGTAGGCGATAACTGTACAGATAATCAGCAGCGGGAAATTGAAACGGGCATCCGTTTGGAGACGGGTCTGCAGTGGCGATAACGTCAGAAAACTATAGAGACACGTTAAAACAAAAATACCGTTCCAGATTAAGCCGAGATTTCGGAGCGACACTGCACGGGGCAATTTCCCTTTAAACAGGGTGAAAAAGCCGAAGAGAAGCAATCCTACAAGCACCTCTACTAAGAAGATATGAGTTACATCCGGCACGCCCTCTGAAGGCATCAACTTCTGATAGTTTTCCAGTGAGACCTTAAAAACGAACTTGGGAAGTTTCGTAGTAATATCTGCGAAACCTTTCAGGGACGTTGCCAAAATCCAATAAATCGGCGTGATATAGATAATCACAGCCACAGCAACAAACGCTAATATGAGGTAGTGTCCAAAACGCTTCCGATCTCGCATGATGTTCCCTATGCTTCTCCCTTGACGCGATTGAGGTATTTCACGTAGATATTGCTCAACGCAACGATAATAATGAGTAAGATATAAGCCATCGCACACGCTTTACCGGTGTTGTAGTTCCGAAAGGCGAGTTTATAGAGGTTCATAGATACAGTCTCCGTGGCAGTACCGGGTCCACCCTCACGCGTAAGGACATAGACGATGTCAAACATCTTGAAGGCATCCATCGTTCTAAACAGCAGCGCGATCAGTAGGAGAGGAGACACCAGGGGCAGTGTAATCCAGCGAAACTTGAACCATGCGGAGGCTCTATCGACGTCAGCGGCTTCATAGAGGGATTTCGGAACCGCGCTCAGTCCTGCCAAAGCGATCAACATCATGAAAGGCGACCACATCCATGTATCTACAATAACGACAGCTAACATCGCAACTTTTGGATTGGTCGTCCAACCGATGGGCGATTTTAGGAAGGGGCTCAGGAAATAGTTCAGCAAACCGGCGTTATCCGAAGAAAGGATAAAACGCCAAAAGAGTCCAACCACCACAGGGGATAGCATCATCGGGAGTAGGAGCATTGTTGTCACGAAACCTTTATACCGGAAATCCCGATTCAGGAGCAGTGCCAACCCGAACCCGATAAAGAATTGTGCGGCGACTGCCAGTAGCACGAAGTAAGCCGTGGTTTGAAAGTAACCCCAGATTTCTGGATCGGCGAGGAGGCGTGAATAATTCCGAACACCGATAAATTTCGGAGGTGTGGGCATGGAGGCTTTGTAACGATGGAAACTTAGGTATAGGGACCACAGCAGCGGAAAGATGTTCATCAAGATGAGCAAAATCATGGTGGGCATGATGAATGCCATCTTTAGTTGGTAGTCGCTCATTCCACGCGACGTTTGCGTTTTCACACGGGGAAAGGGAGGGGTGGTTTGCATATTATTTATGAAAGCCGCCAGCAAAGAAGCCATCAGCCATCAGATTTGTCAATCTTATGTTTTTTCTTTCAACTGTTCAATCTCAAAGTGGTTTTCAAGCATGAAAATAAAATTCATCATGAGTTTTCGATGTCGATCAGTTTCTGCCATAGGTTTACCATCTGATTCGGGATAAACGATTGTCGGTGCTGCCTTAATCTGTTTCTGCATTGTGCTACCTCTTATATTATAGAGAGCTGTCTTTTTATTCTCATGTGCGACGAATGATTGTAGGCAGGGTTTATCTGGGTCTCTTAGCTCATATTATGAAATAATTTGGAGAGATAGTAACTTGAATGGAGGGTGGAAGGAAAGTAGGAACGTGCTTCCAATCTTCCACCCTCGCAACCTTTACTCGTCGTAGTAGCCTGCGTCCTCAAAGATCTCCTCATGTTTCCTCGCGATGGCGTTCAATGCTTCCTTCGCAGACTTGATCCCAGAAATCGCTTGACTCCAATTTGTCTGGCAGGTTTCCAAGAGTTCGGCATATTCTGGTACTGCCCAGAAATCGCGAAGGTATGGGAAACTCGCGGCGAAAGCCTCGTTAAAGGGGGTTGCTGTCTTAAAGGTATCCGATTGCAATACCTCTTTGTGCGGTGTGAAACCCCCAAGCATCGCCCATTTTTCCTGAACAGGTTTCTGCATAAACCATTTCATGTATTGCTTGGCGAGATCCTTGTTTTTAGAGTAGGAAGAAATGGACATACCTTGTCCACCGATGCTAATGTAGTGTCCTTTCGGACCGGCGGGTGCGATAAAGAAACCGCTCTTATCGTGGGAAATCTTATTCACTTCTGGATTAATCACTGCGGGGAAAAAGGCGAAATAATTCATCGCCATCGCGACCTTACCAGAGTTGTAAGCATTCAGCGTTTCTGCCCAATAGTAATTCGGTGCATCGGGTGGTGAGAACTTGAGTAGGTCGGTGTAAAATTCGAGAGCTTTGGCAGCATCTTCCGTGTTGATATATCCGTCAACCTTGTAATTCTCTGGATCGCCATAAGCACCGCCAAAACTCCACATCACCTGCTGGAAACCCATTGTAATACCGTCGTATTCCTTGCTATACCACGTTGCGATACCGTAGAGGTCCTGATCTGGACGCGTAAAGAATTCGGCGATATCACGGAGTTGGTCATACGTTTTTGGTGGGGCAAGTGCGTAGCCATACTTCGCTTGGAATGCCTTCATTTCGTTTGGGTCTTCAAAGAGGTCTTTCCTGTAGACGTACCCAGCGGCATCCACCTCTGCGGGCAATGCCCAGTATGTTCCGCTACCTTTCGGATATTCGGCAAACGCTGTCATTGCGGGTCCGTAGATAGAAGCTACATCAATGTTTTCATTAATCCAATCGGTTAGGTTGATATAGTTTTTACCTTGAGAGTTCCTACCGAGCCATTGGCTGTCCCCAATGACGATGTCGTAAAGATCGCTTTTCCCGACAAAAGCCGTGAAAACCTTATCTTGGAAATTGGGCCACGGAATCTGGATGACATCCACAGCAATACCGGTTTCGGCGGTAAAGTCCTTCGAGAGTTCTTGCAAATAATTAGCGGGATCCCATTCTGCCCAGACAATGGTTAAGGATTGGGATTGATGGTTATCGGCTTTCGGGGCACTAACAAACGCAAGTGCAAGTATTAGTGCTAAGACAAGACTTATGCGAACACTTTTCATGTTTTTTGTCCTCCGTATAAAGATCATGCGAGTTGTTATCAGCACCAAGAGCATCTAATACGCGGTTCAGTGCTTTAACCGAACATTATAAACGGACAACAAAATTTTTGCAAGAAAATTTGTCGCCGTGAAAGATTAGTTTTAATATTACTGCGAACATTTCAGTGGGGAAAAACGGTCTTACTGCTACTACAGCAATCAGTTGATTGAGTTATGTAAAAGAGGTTTAGTAGAGGAAACTTCCAGAAGTCACTATTAGAAATAGCACAATTTTCTATGAGAGCAGAAACTTTAAATCAATATCTCCAATCTTCATGTGCCAAGGGGGTACGGTTGAGCGTGTCTCTATATATTCGCCATTGTGGTAGGAAGTGATCCATCAATTCACGAAACCGATCGTTATGATGACGTTCCAGCAGATGTGTCATCTCATGAACAAATACATACACCAGACAGGATTTCGGTTTCTTTGCCAGTTCAAGATTAAGCCAGATGCGTTTTGCTTCAATGTTGCAGGATCCCCAAAGCGTTTTCATTTTTTTGATACGTACCTCGTTTACAGACAACCCCATCTTTTGTTCCCATTTGGCAATGAGTGGTGGCAATTGTGTGCGGAGATGTTCACGATACCATTCATAAAGTACTGCCTCACGTTTATCCCGATCTGTCCCTGGGCGCACTGTGAGTCCGATTCTGGTATTGTTGAGCAGATGAACTTTGGGTGGGCAATCCTGTTCAGTTACTTTCAATCTATAACGTTTACCCGCAAAATAATGGCTTTCACCGGACACATACTCGCGTTGTGATTGGCGTTCTTGTTTCATAAACGCTGTCTGTTTCCGTCGAATCCATCCCAAACGCGATATGATAGCCATCCGCACGGCATCATCGTCAAGTCGCAGCGGTGCAGACACACGCACCTGCCCGTTCGGTGGATGGACACCAATATAGAAATGCTTGATATCTTTGCGGATTACCTCTATGGAGAGATCACGTATTTCAATATGATAATTTTCAGTTTTAGTATTCATCCTGACTTTTTGCAATATTAAAAATGTTATCAACGTCAATAGTATCGTCATCAAAATCATCCAAAATGACTATTTCAATGGCATTACGTATTTCAAGTTCTTTGAATCCATTCCCTCTCCATTCATCACTTCTTGCATCAATAATAGCTTCGTCTATCGCTATTGCTATCGCAGTTCTACGGTCAGCAGACATATCATCTGATAAATTGTCAAAAAAAGCCTGCCGTGGTCTTGTATCAATGCTTGGTGGATAGTTCGAGTCTGCAGTAGAATTGGTAACTCGCTTGCTCAACCTCGTAACCTCGGATAGGTATTGCCGATAATTGATTGCATCCTGTCTCCGCTGACGAATTAGTTCATCAAGCAATCGTGACATATCCTCATAATATTTCGGATTGATCTCTGATTTGTCAACAATGACGCGCCGAATATTGTTTTCTATTGTTGCCGCGATAGCCTCTTCACTTGTGCGGATACCTTCTGGCAATTTCTCAATCACCTTATCAACATCCTTATTCACAATCAATTGGACAAGCGGTATATTGTCAAATATTGAGATCGTATCACTTTCTTCGGCTTGGATATAAGTATCCAACAGATGGCGCATATCAGGCTCATACATTTTCAGGTCAATATAATCCCCGCTTGTCAGTTTTACTTGTTGACGTACATATTCGTAGTCTCCCACTTCTTTTTTGATTTTCTCTGCTTCCGCTGCACTATATCCTGCCGCCTCCATCTCATTTGCAAGGTTAGCATAGGCACGCACTAAGGCTGCAGTTAATTTATAGAGTTTTATTCGTTTCTGCTCTTTCGCTTTGATCTGTTCAGAATTGGCACTTTCATCACTACAGAAGTAACGGATATAATCTTGGATATGCTTTGGTGGATCAACCGGTTCGCATAATGCTTTAATCGCTTCGCGTGCGTCTTCTAATCGTTCTCTGCCTTTTTCAATCCTATCCTTCAATAATCCTTCCACATCTTCGGTATCATAGTTTTCAAACGCCTCACCTGTATAGTCGGTCATTGCTTGTTTTAGGGATCCAAACAGGTCTTTGTAATCCACGATGTAGCCGAATTCCTTGTCATCACTATCAATCCGATTAACTCGACAAATGGCTTGAAACAAGCCGTGATCTTGCATGCTTTTGTCTATATAGAGATAGGTAGCAGGTGGTGCATCAAAACCTGTGAGCAACTTGTCCACGACGATGAGGAGTTTCATCTGTGCCGGTTCTTCAATGAAACGTTTCTTTACCTCTTGTTCAAACTGGTCAACCTTATGCATAGCTGTATCTGGTGACTCGTCAAAATATGCTGCAAGTATTTCTCGGTAGGTGTTGTATTTCTGTTGGTTTTCAGTAAGTCCTTCCCCTGTTTCCTCTAATCTGATGGATTCCGTGGTGGGCCTATAGGATGTCACAACGGCGCATTTCCCTCGCAGAGGTGTATCTTGAAATAGATTGTAGAACCTACAAGCAGAGAGGATACTGTTTGCCACAAGCATTGCGTTCCCTTTCCCACTTTTCAACCGATCGCGCGTTCCCATATCCAAGACTATGTCCGCGCCTATTTTCCGTAAGCGATTCATTGAACTTTCCACATTTAGCATCGTTCCCCAACGTTCCTTGAGCTGCGCTTTCGCTACATCGTTTAACCCGCGGGTTTTACTATCAAAAAATTGGTCAATACGGTCTTGTGAAGTGAGATTCTGGTCAATATCGCGTGCCTCATACTGCAGGTCAAGCACGACTTCATCCTGGACTGCCTCATCATATTTATAGGTGTCAATAAATTTACCGAATGTCTCAATGCTACGTTGTTTGTCGCTCTTTAGCAGCGGGGTACCTGTAAAGCCAATTAGCATGGCGTTGGGAAGAAGTTCCTTCATCGCCTTGTGGAGTTTGCCGGACTGTGTGCGGTGGCATTCGTCTACAAATACAAAGAATTCGTCCTTTACACGTAAACCATCGGAGAGATTCTGCTTTAGTTCATTTACATAGATATCAACATCTGCGTCTTCTATCTCTCCCGACTTGCCGAATTTGTGAATAAGGGAACAGGCTAACCGATTTATGGAATCGCTAAGTACTTGCTTCAGATCTTCACCGCTCACTGTGCGTTTGATGTCCTCGCTGACACCTTGAAAAACACCTTCAATTTGTTCATCCAATTCTATGCGGTCAGTGATGATGAGTACCCGTGCGTTAGGATTATTTTCGAGGATCCACTTTGCTAACCAGACCATCACCAAACTTTTTCCGCTGCCTTGGGTGTGCCAGATAATGCCACCTTCTCTACTCTGGACACGTTCTTGGGCTGCCTTCACGCCGAAGTATTGATTATGACGGCAGATTTTCTTTATTCCAGCATCAAATACCATGAAGTCGTGGAGGATTTCAAGCATCCGTTCTTTGTTGCAAAATTGACTAAGTTCTCTGAGTAACGGATTGTTCTCGGTCTCTGGCTGTGCAGGCTTTTCTTTCCATTGCAACCAGTATTTTTCAGGGGTCTTAATAACGCCGTAACGCAATCCTTCAGTTTCATTCCCTGCCATCACCAGCTGCACTGTACTGAAAAACCATTCAATGAACGTCTCTGTTTGGTTTGCAAGGTTTTGACGGATACCTTCAGAAATAGAGACTATGGAACGTTTTAACTCTAACACACCGATAGCGATACCGTTGATATATAGCACAAGATCGGGGCGTTTATTGTGTTTTCCTCTGATTGTGACCTCTTCAGCGATACCGAAGTCGTTGTTTTCTGGATTTTTCCAATCTATTAGCCAGACAGTTTTATGTTGTTCACTGACATCTGGTTGAACCTTCACACCGTAGCGTAGACGTTCATAGACTTCAAAGTTCGCATCATAAAGCGTTCTACTTCCACCAATTTTCGCTGCTTGTTGTAGTTGATACACTGCTTTTTTGATGATGTTGGGTTCGTACCCTTGTTGAAAAAGCCAATTGGAAAGGTCTTCGGGAATGATATTGCTGTTTTCGCCAACGCTATCTGCCCAGTTACCGAGGTAGATGTAGTTCAAATCATCTTGGAAGAATTCTATGACGCGTTTTTGTGTATCTTTTTCTGTTTCACGAACGATGTGCATGTTTCTGCTTCCTATTATCCTGATCTCTAAATATTTTCTGGCGACTTGGGATCTCTAAGCTGCATCTTATACTGCATCTCCTGATTCCAACTTTGAAAGTTCGGTCCTTCCTTTGTCTGTCAACCGGTACTTCTGTAGACGACTATTGGGTTTCTCTGGTAGTGTATACTCAATCATCTGTTCGTTTAGGAGTCTCCGCACGACCGCATTCAGTGGTCCTGAGACGACCTTTTGCCCTAAGTTTTTGGATAATTCAGATTTTTGCATTGGTCCCCTGGTTAGTAGGTTTAGGACGCTGAACTTGAGTCCCTTCGGCTGTGACTCTGGCTGTGACTCTGGCTGTGACTCTGGCTGTTTTGGATATGTAGCACGCCAAATTGTCGTTTTGAATCCACCACTGTCGGTAAATTCCGGTTCGGGTAAGCCAGCATCACTGCAACGGTGAATCATGTCTAATGTTCCTGTTCCCATCTCTTCAATGTATCGGTTGAGATACAGTGAGCGCGCAAGTAATCGGTTATTAGGAATTGATGGGTGCGTGTCTCGGAGTTGTTCCAGAGTCAGAGGTGGTGGTAATCCTCCGGGATTCCAGACCTCAAGCCGATCTGAGAACAGCATCACTTGGACGCTGGCATTACTGGTATAGTCCCGATGTGCTACGGCGTTGACGATGGCTTCCGTTACAACTTCTTTCGGTATTTCATAGGCAACCGGTGCTTGCACGCTTTCTGCGCGTGTTCCTACCCATAGATTGATCTTGCTAAGTACGAAATCCACAGCTTGATCGACGAGTTGAAACGCTGTTCCGTTGTAGATTTGGTGTGATGGGATTGGTTTTGCTACCTGAGTTCCGTGGTAATGGGCACACTTAACCCCTGAGGAAATCAGGAACTGCTGTGGTGTTTTCCCAAATACTAACATCGCAGCGTTCGTCGGTCGTCCATCATTTAGGAGATTGAGGTGTCCTAACAATTCTTCCATTGAAGCATCTTCGGATAACGGAAATGACCTGGCACCGCGTGCAATTCGGATAAACCGAGTCATTTGTTCAGTGTCAAGATCGTCCAGCGATGCATTTGAACAGGGTGCCGCGTCAAAAGGTTCAGAACGGATAAGGTCTTTGCTATCAAGGTATTCAACCAATGCTGCGTAGAGTGCCGTTACTAATTCTTCCGAGGTGGTGAATCGTTTTCGGATGAGTCCGGCTTGTGCTTTACTTATAAGTGCCTGCATCTTTGGATGCCGCTCGCTGTCATCAGTCCCCTTCACGAAAATGAGCCGGTGTATACCGGAATCGGTCGCTTGATCGAATTCCCGTTCTGTTGGTGATATGCCGTCTTTATCCTCAAAGCCGTAGTCGTTGCCGAACAAACCTACATAGAGATCGGACTGTTCAACCTCGTCCAGATAAAGTGCATCTGGACGGCGATCTGATGCTGGCACATCCTCAAATAGAAAAACATCAAAGAACCGCCGCATTAACGGGTCGTTTTGCAGAAAGTCGCGCAGTGAGTTTCGTTCCTGTGCAAATTCTCTTTGAACGCTGCTGATGAATGTTCGGATGGTATTCATGATTGTTTTGTGCTTTACAGGCGCGCTGATTGTCTGAACCAGGATTCTAAAGATTATAGGATTTCCATAATTATCCCCACCCATGATGGGGCTTTTTAATCTTGGTTAGGCAATAAATGTGTTGGGTTTCGCAAACTCAACCCAACCTACGATGACTGGTGCCAATTCCTCTTGAAGTCTTTTTCGTTACCTTTGTTTTTGTTGGTGATGATGCTGGTAATATATTTGTGAAGTTTTGACTTGTGCCGTTTGGGGATAAGCGCGGGTCTGCCCTTCACGACATCTCCGCGAGTACTTCATCTAAAGTATCTCCATCTTTTATTTTCTTCTGTATATATTTGCCAGGTTAAAAAAATCTATGGATCTTTGAGTGTCTTCAGGCACAGCAGCAATCATCATTACTTTATTATTAAACGGGTTAGTAATTTCTAAAGTTGGAATGAAATATAAATACATTTTACTTACTGGATGTTCCGATGGAGTAAAAAGTTTATTTATTTTTTCTTCGTCACCTCTATATGATATTAATACTTTTTCTTTATGTATCGTGACACGAAAATCTGATATAAACTCTGAACATTTTTCAAAAACTTCTTTCCTAAATTCAGTGTCACATTGTACTGCCATCGGTTTTTTAGACCACTCTCTAAAACAAAGTTGTGCTACAATAACAACCTACTTGAAAGGAGTATCCGATGGCCAAACGAAGACGATTTACCGCTAAATTTAAAGCGAAAGTTGTGCTTGAAGCACTTAGCGGTGAAAGTTCACAAGCGGAGTTGTGTCGACGTTATACC
>JAJECN010000030.1 GCA_022821965.1 Candidatus Poribacteria bacterium | reverse complement strand
CAAACGGCTATGAAATGGAGCACACCCGGGATAAATGCCATTTTATTCTGGCGATGTTTATTAAAGAATGGGGCCTGGGATGTATTTTGGGATCAACACTCAAAAACCGCGTGAATAGTATGACAAAATATTTACACACCCAATGGAGACCATTTTTTTTCTGGAATATCGGTTGAAAGTCTGCTAAAATACTTCCTAAGTCACGGAGATAGTGCATTTGAATTACGCAAGTTCTGAGAAGAAAAATAAGCGGAGGGAATGACTATGTACACTGTGAATACAGCGTCTTTCTATAACGTCAAGTGTCTCTTTATCGCAGTAACGGTTCTGGCACTGCTGGGGGGTATGCTCGCAAATGCAGCAGTTGATGAAAATACGGTCGCTGTCTGGCTTTTTGAAGAGGGAGCAGGGAAAACAGTGAAAGACGCTTCCGGTAACGGACACGATGGCGAATTTGCAGGAAGTCCGAAGTGGGTCAAGGCGAAATTCGGGGCAGGATTGGAGTTCCCCGGCGATGCTGGTGGTTATGTCGTGGTTGACTCTACCAAAAAACTGGAGTTAGAAACACTCAGTATTGAGGCGTGGGTTAAAGTGGAAGAGGCTACGGGTAAGTGGCAAGGAATGGTCTGCAAACAGCAGGCGGGATGCACCAATCGAAACTACGGCATCTGGGTCCATGTAGATAAAAGCGTTCTGCACGCACAGATCGGTGCAAATGGCGGGTGCGCGTTCAGTATAGATGGCACAACCGACATCACGGATAACAAATGGCATCATCTCGCTTTTACTTATGATGGCAAGATGGGACGCGTTTACGTTGATGGCGAATTGGAGACCGAGGCTCCCAACGCGCAGACGTTTCAGAGTGCCGATCCGATTACAATTGGCGTTCCGAATCTCGATAACGCAAACGGATTGAAAGGTATCATTGATGAGATACGCATCTCCAATGTCGAGCGAACGGAAAAGGAGATTAAGGAAGCGATGGAGGTCGGGTTAGCGCAAATTCTCAGTGTTGAACCCGGGGGAAAACTTGCAACACGTTGGGGATACCTTAAACGTGTACCATAATAAAAAAGGAGAATGGATTGAGGAGATTATTAACCTACACAACTTTACTGCTTTTTTCTGTTACTACACTTGCTTTTGGACAGGGGCTTCCAATGGCAGCGCCGGAGGAAGTCGGTGTCTCTGCCGAACGGCTTGAACACATCCGTCCTGTGATGCAAGGTTATGTTGATGACGGACGTATGGCGGGATTGCTGACGGTCGTAGCGAGACGCGGCAAAATCGTTCATTTTGAAACCGTCGGCATGGGAGATATTGAAAATAACAAGCCTATGGAAGCAGACACAATATTTCGTATCCACTCGATGTCGAAACCGATTACCAGCGTTGCAGTGATGATGCTCTATGAAGACGGACATTTTCAACTCGACACACTTGTGTCCGATTTCATCCCAGAATTTAAAAACCTGAAGGTCTACAACGAGGCGCAAACCGAAATCTTGGATGCGAAGGGAGAAATGACGATTAAACATCTCCTTACGCACACCGCGGGGCTAACTTACGGCTGGGGCAATGAACCGGTTGATAAACACTATAGGGAAGCGGACCTTTTTCAGCCGGGCACGCCACTCAGCGATACGGTGAAGAAACTTAGCGAGATTCCGCTCGTTCACGAACCGGGTGAAAGGTGGACCTATGGGGTTTCCACTGACGTGCTCGGCTACCTCGTAGAGGTGGTTTCGGGGATGCCATTTGAAAAATTCCTTCAAACGCGGCTCTTTGAACCTCTCGGTATGGTAGATACCGCATTTTCAGTGCCTGTAGAGAAGTTGGACAGGTTTGCTGCACTGTATGAACTTAACAAAGAAGGCAAGATGAAAGGTGATAAAGACGAAAAAAAGAAAATGGATGATGATAAAGAGAAAGAAAAGGGAATAAAAGGTGATACAGAAGAAAAAATGAGGTTGGAACGTGTTGATAAAGATCCACGACTCGCCAGTGGTGAGATCCGTTTCTTTCCAGGGGGCGGTGGTGCTCTCGTCTCAACTGCCTCAGACTATATGCGGTTTTGTCAGATGTTGCTCAACGGCGGCGAACTCGATGGTGTCCGTATATTGGAGAAAAAAACGGTTGAACTGATGCGCTATCCCCATCACGATGGTTGGTTTGGACTCGGTTTTTCCGTCGTAAATGATAAGGAATCGGAAGACACCGATAATAAAGAACCAAAAGACACGCCGGAGTCGATAGGAAGTTATAGTTGGGGCGGTGCCGCCGGTACCATCTTCTGGATTGACCCCGAAAAGGAAGTGGTCGGTTTGCTCATGACGCAGATCAGTGATGTGTCCTCTTCCCACGATCAATTTAAGGTGCTAACTTATCAGGCACTCACGGAATAATGGTTATCAGTTATCGGTTACAAGAGATTTTTGATGAATCAAACACTTCTTGCAGTTGATAACTGACAGCTAATCTATGGGAGACATTGATGGCAGTATATGAAGGATTACCGCGGGCAGTGCCTGAAGAGATGGGCATGTCAACTTCTCGGTTGGGGCGTATCGCGCCTGTCATGCAAGGGTATGTTGACAACGGAAAAATCCCTTGTGCATTGACGATGATAGCACGTGGGGGCAGGCTCGTCCATTTTGAAAAATTTGGTATGCAGGATATCGCCGCTGCGAAACTAATACAGTTTGACAGCATCTTCCGCCTCTACTCGATGACAAAGCCGATTACGAGTGTCGCTGTGATGATGCTCTACGAGGAGGGGCATTTTCAACTCGGTACACCTGTCTCCGAATTTGTTCCGGCTTTCAAGGACATGAAGGTTTACACTGAAGATGGCAGCGCTGTTGTTGATGCGGAACGCGAGGTGACAATAAAACATCTGCTGACACATACGACTGGACTTATCTATGAAAGCGATAGGGAGGATCATCCAATTGATCAGCGATATGAAGATGCCGATCTCTACGGTGGCGACCTCGCGAACATGATACGAAAGCTCGGAAGTATTCCGCTCATTCATCAACCAGGGACGGCGTGGAAGTACGGTATGTCTACCGATGTGCTCGGCTACCTTGTACAAATCGTGTCTGGTATGCCGTTTGAGACGTTTTTGAAGACGCGTATTTTTGAACCATTAGGTATGAACGACACAGGTTTTTCGGTGCGGGTTGAAAATGCGGACCGATATTCAAAGGTATATGAATTTGGGGAGGACGGTGTACTTCAAGCGATTGAAAAGATCCATGCTGCAACTGGGCCGCTGAGTTTTTTCCACTCTGGTGGCGGAGGGCTACAATCGACCGCAGCGGATTACCTCCGCTTCTGCCAGATGGTACTCAACGATGGTGAACTTGATGGCGTGCGGCTCCTCGGACGAAAAACTGCTGAACTCATCAAGATGAGCCATGTTCCAGCGGATTGGTTAGCACCTGGGCGAACGGGCACGGGTTTCGGGCTTGGGTTCGCTGTTGTCACAGATGTCGCTGAAACGCACACGCTCGGTTCTGTCGGCACTTGCAGTTGGGGTGGCATGGCAAGTACCACATTTTGGATTGATCCTGTGGAAGAGTTGATCGGTGTTTTTATGACACAATTGGTCGGTGCCGATTCTCCGTTCCACGCCCAATTTCGCATGCTAACTTATCAATCAATTGTTGATTGAGGAACGAATCGGCTAAAAAAGGAGGAGAACGGATTGAGGAAATTATTGACCTACACATATTTATTGTTTTTCTGTGTTACCACACTCGCTTTGGGACAAGGACTACCGATGGCGGTGCCAGAGGAGGTCGGTGTCTCTGCCGAACGACTTAAGCGTATCCGTCCCGTCATGCAAGGTTACGTCGATAAAGGGCACCTGCCGGGATTCCTAACAGTTGTGGCGCGACGCGGGAAGATTGTCCATTTTGAAACCATCGGCATGCGAGATGTTGAGAATAGCAAACCGGTTGAGCCAGACACGATATTCCGCATTTACTCAATGTCGAAACCGATTACCAGCGTTGCTGTGATGATGCTCTATGAGGAGGGGTGTTTTCAACTCGGCACACCCGTTTCTAAATTTATCCCTGAATTTAAAAACATGAAGGTCTACAACGATGACCAAACCGAAATCTTGGATGCGGAGAAAGAGATAACGATCAAGCATCTCCTCATGCATACCGCAGGATTGACTTACGGCTGGGGTAGTAAACCTGTCGATGAACGCTATAAGGAGGCGAAAATCTTTGAACCCGGCTCAACCTTGACGGATATGGTGGGAAAACTCGGTAACATTCCGCTCGTACACGAACCGGGTGAGAGGTGGACCTATGGAGTTTCCGTTGATGTGCTCGGCTATCTTGTGGAAGTGGTTTCTGGGATGCCATTTGAGGAATTCCTCCAAATCCGTCTCTTTAAACCGCTTGGTATGGTAGACACAGCGTTTTCAGTGCCCCCGGAAAAGGTAGACAGGTTTGCCGCACTCTATCGACATAACAGAAGTGAGGGACAGATGAAACGGGTCGGTGGAGATGCGCCCCTCGCAAACGATGAAGTCAGTTTTTTCCCATCGGGCGGTGGAGGTCTGGTCTCAACCGCTGCGGATTACATGCGGTTTTCTCAGATGTTGCTCAACGGTGGTGAACTTGACGGTGTCCGCATATTGGGCAAAAAGACGGTTGAATTGATGCGGTATCCGCATCACGACGATTGGTTTGGGCTCGGTTTTAGGGTTGTTACGCGTAAAAACCCGCCGAATATCCTGAATTCTGTTGGGAATTTCAGTTGGGGTGGTGCCGCGGCTACCACTTTCTGGATCGATCCCGAGGAGGAATTGATCGGCTTGCTCATGACGCAACTTCTCAATAACCCTCATCCTTTCCAACAACGATTTAAGGTACTAACCTATCAGACGCTTACGGAATAATGGTTATCAGTTGTCGGTTATCAGTTATCGGTTACAAGAGGTTTTTGATGAATCAAACACTTCTTGCATCTGATAACTGACAACTAATCTATAGGAGATTTTGATGGCAATATATGAAGGATTACCACGAGCGGTGCCTGAAGATGTGGGGATGTCAACCTCGCGTTTGGAACGCATCGCTCCAGTCATGCAACGCTGGGTTGACGATGATAAAATACCCTGCGCGTTGACGATGATCGCGCGTGAAGGCAGGCTCGTCCATTTTGAGAAGTTTGGGACGCAGGATGTCGCTACTGCGAAACCCGTGGCGTTTGATACCATCTTCCGCATCTATTCAATGACGAAACCGATTACCAGCATTGCTGTGATGATGCTCTATGAAGAAGGGCATTTTCAACTCGGTACACCGATAGCCGAAATTATTCCTGCTTTCAAGGATATGCAGGTCTATACTGCGGATGGCGGTGCTATCGTTGATGCCGAACGCGAGATGACGGTAAAGCATCTGCTCACACACACTGCTGGACTCATCTATGGCGGGGATTGGGAGCACCCGATTAATGAACGGTATAAAGAGGCGAATTTCTACGGCGGGGACCTCGCACACATGGCGCGAGAGCTTGGAAATATCCCTCTCCTTCATCACCCCGGTGATGGGTGGAATTACGGTATGTCTACCGATGTGCTCGGCTACCTTGTGGAAGTCGTATCAGGAATGCCGTTTGAGGAATTCTTGAGAACCCAAATTTTTGAGCCTTTGGGTATGGTTGATACTGCTTTTTCGGTGCCAAACGACGAGGCTGACCGATATGCGACGTTATATGAACCCACGGAAGACGGTGGCATTCAGGTAATGGAGAACGCGCCTGTTTCAAGTGGACCGCTGAGTTTCTTCCACTCCGGTGGTGCCGGGTTACAATCGACTGCCGCCGATTACCTCCGTTTCTGCCAAATGTTGCTGAATGACGGGGAACTTGATGGCGTGCGTCTGCTTGGAAGAAAAACGGTCGAACTCATCCGGATGAATCATATCTCTGACGATTGGCAACCGCTTGAGAGGACAGGATGCGGTTTCGGGCTTGGGTTCGCTGTCGTTACCGATGTGGCTGATACACACACGCTCGGTTCTTTGGGTACCTACAGTTGGGGTGGACTCGCAAGCACTACGTTTTGGATTGATCCGGTCGAAGACTTAATCGGCATCTTGATGACGCAATTGATTGGCGATTCTCCATTCCATGCCCAATTCCGTGTCCTCACCTATCAGTCAATTGTTGATTAGATTTCCCGCGACACCTTTGAATAATTTCATAGATTGGGTTGAGCGTGAGTGAAATCCAACACAACCATCAAGTTTCAGGATAAAAACGATGAATCTTCTTCAACTCGAAAATGTCCATAAAAAGTTTGGTGATTTTACAGCGGTGTCGGATATCTCCTTCAGCATTGAAAAGGGGAATGTATACGGACTCTTGGGTCCCAACGGTGCCGGAAAAACAACCACACTCCGCATGATAATGGACATTATTGCGCCGGATGCAGGCAGCATTACGTTTAGTGGTAATCGGCACGTCCAAGATTTTTTGGACCAGATTGGATATCTGCCGGAGGAACGTGGCTTGTACCGTAAAATGAAGGTGCGGGATGTTATCCTTTTTATTGCCGAATTGAAAGGCTTATACAAGCAGCAAGCACTCGGTGAAATTGAGAAGTGGTTAGAGAAAATGCAGCTATCGGAATGGGGAAACAAGCGGATTGATGAACTCTCAAAGGGGATGGCACAGAAAATTCAGTTCATTACGACGGTCATTCACAAACCGGAGTTGATTATCCTTGATGAACCTTTTTCCGGGCTGGACCCGATTAACATGACACTCCTCAAAGATTTGATGCTTGAACTGCGTGAGGACGGCAGTACGATTATCTTCTCAACCCATGTGATGGAACAGGTAGAGAAACTCTGTGACCGCATCTGTCTCATTCATCAAGGCGAGGTGTTGCTTGAAGGTGAACTCCGCGCTGTGAAGCGTGGATTTGGCAAGAATTCCGTTGAGATTGAATACATAGGGAGTCTTGAACCAATTCGCAATTCCGCTTGCATTCAAGGGATCAATGATTTCGGGCAGTATGCTGAAATCAAGTTGAAGACACCGGAGGACTATCGTCCATTTCTCCAAGAATTAGTTGAGAAGGGGGTTGATGTCACACGGTTTGAGTTAATGGAACCGACATTACACGAGATTTTTGTCGAGAGTGTTGAAGCACACGGAGGGACGGTGCAGAATGCCGAATAAAATTGTTGCCGTTATCAAACGTGAATATATGACGCGCGTTAAATCTAAGGGGTTTGTTGCCTCCTTGTTTCTCATGCCGGTGTTGATGTGTGGGATGGTATTATTGTCCAGTTTTCTCGCAATTATGGAGGACAAAACCGAAGAGATGAGAAAACTTGCGGTCATTGATGAGACGGGTGAAATCTTTGATCGGATGCAGGGGGCTATCGCTAAACATCGGACCTTTCAGCATAAGGGGGAACTCGTCTATCAGCTGCATGAAGAAACCGCTACCACGGAAGAAGAAAGAGCTGCCTTCCAAGAACGCGTCAGGACAAAAAAACTCTACGCCTATCTTGAAATCCCAAAAGACGTTTTTACAAACGGGAATGTCCGCTTCTACGCCAGAACGGCAACAAATTTTAATGTACAGAGCGCACTCCGCCGCATCATTTCGGACATCGTCCGGGACAAGCGGTTTGCGGAAAGTGGCTATTCTCGGCGCGAAGTCAGTCAACTGATGCGCTCCGTTGGATTCAACGCTTATGCTGTTAAAAGTGGTAAGGGAAAAGATGGAGGGGCTAAAGTTGAGAGTGCCTTAGAAACAGGGGCACGGCTTGGGCTTGGGTATATCCTCGTTTTTGTGCTTTACCTGTTTGTCATCATCTACGCTAACTCCATCATGCGAAGTGTGCTTGAAGAAAAAACAACCCGAATTGTTGAGGTGATTGTTTCTTCAATAAAACCGCATCAATTGCTACTCGGCAAACTCGTCGGTGTTTGCTCCGTCTGTTTGACAATGTTTGCTATCTGGGTGATATTTGGCGTGTTATTGGTTATGAACATAGAGCCACTACTCGGCATCTTTGGCATTGATAGCCTACCGATACAGTTTATCCAAGTAATTGGGACTGTCAAAGCGAGTAGTGCCGGGGTGCTTACCTATTTCTTCATCTACTTTATTATCGGTTTCTTCATGTATTCAACGCTTTATGCCGTTGTCGGTGCGATTTGCAGCAGTGAAGAGGAGGCGCAGCAGACAGGCGTACCGCTCACGATGCTCCTTGTTGTTCCGTTTATCCTGATGTTCCAATTGTTTAGAATCCCCGATTCGACCCTCAGTATCCTACTCTCCCACGTCCCGTTTTTCTCGCCAATACTTATGTTCATGCGTATCAATGTGCTAATGCCCCCTTTATGGGAAATTTTGCTGAACATCTTATTGGTGTGTGCCACTGTTCTACTCGTTACACTTATCAGCGGGAAAATCTATCGGGTTGGGATTCTGATGTACGGCAAACGCCCGACCTTAGGGCAATTATGGCAGTGGACGCGATATTAAAGATTTCTTTCTTATGAATCCCCGTCGCTGGCGGGGTTTCTAACCCTGTCCGTGTATGGTTAATATAAAACTTTGAGAGGAAAAAGAACTATGAAAATTGCGGTTGTAACTGGTGAACACGGGTTTCAGGAAAAGCAGTTTGACGCGGTGTTTGAGAGTATGGAAGGCGTTCAATTTGTCCGGGAAGATCTGGACGATTTTGTGGACGACCCCGATCAGAAGGACTACAACACTGTTGTCTTTTACAACTTTCACCGTCCCTATCCGACAGATGCACAAGCAGAGGCTATTCTGGGCTTGACGGAGCGTGGACAAGGGATGGTAATTCTGCATCACGCCATCTTGGCATTTCCAGAATGGGATGCCTATTCCGAAATGTGTGGAATTGGGGATCGCGGCGAGTTCGGATATTATCCTCGTCAAACCTTACAGGTGCAAATCGCTGAGGCAAGCCATCCAATTACCGAAGGACTCACCGAATGGGTGATGGGCGACGAAACCTATACCATGGCATCGGCTGGCGATGATAGTTCGGTCCTGCTGACAGTTGATCATCCGAACAGCATGGATGTGCTGGGGTGGTCGCGTGAATATGGAAACTCCCGTGTCTTTTGCTTCCAGAGTGGCCACGACGACGTCACTTTTTCTAATCCAAACTTCCGAGAAGTGCTGCGCCGTGGCATCCACTGGTGTGCCGAAGTGTAATAGAGGGTGGACAATGGAAATCCACATTTTTTCTTCGCATCAATCCAGAAAGACTTGGATACACAGGTTACGCATGGGAATCGGTTGTGTCCTTTTCTTGCTTTCAACGATACTTGTAAATGCAGATGGAGTAAAAGAAATGGCGCGTACAACGTATTCAGTAGCCGTAAAGACGATTGACGGCTTTCAAGTTTATTATATCCAACAGGATGGAAGAGCCGTCGCCGAGATTGTGCCTGCACTCGGCAATAACTGCTACGCGTTCAGGGTGGCAGATGGAGACACTTGGTTGAACCTGATAGACGCACCGCCGGATCTCGCCACTTTGGAAGAGCGTCCAACCGCTTACGGTAATCCGATTCTGTTCCCTTTCCCCAATCGAATTCGGAATGGCACGTGGCAATTTGAAGGAGAAACCTATGAGTTTGACAAGGCACCGGAATCCCCAACAACGATCCACGGGTTGTTGTTAAATCAACCTTATCAGGTTGAAAGCCATGTTGCCGATGAAAACGGGGCAACGTTGGTATGCTCGCTCAATTCTCGGGATTTTCCGGATGTTAGTCGCCAGTATCCGTTCCCTTTTAAAATTGAGATTACCTATACACTCAAGGATGCCGCGTTGACGATGGGGATTGCTATCAAGAATACAGGTGATCGGAATATGCCGATGGGTTTCGGTATCCACCCCTATTTCAGTGTAGACCTCGGCACCGAAGCGGATGCATCGGAAGCAGTGATTACCGTCCCCGCTGCTAAATATTGGGAACTTAACGAGGTTCTCGTGCCAACGGGTGTCCAGCATGATGTTGCTGACACACTTGATCTACAGAATGGGCAACCCTTTGCGAAACTGAAGCTTGACCATGTCTTCACGGACGTTCAATTGGTTGACGGTGTAAGTCGGTGCCTTATTGAGAATAAGGATACGGGATACGGTATGGTGATGGAATCGGATGCGCAATTTCGGGAGCTTGTTGTCTATACACCGCCCGACAGGGATGCCATCTGTTTTGAGCCTTACACCTGCCCGACAGATGCTATTAACTTGGAGACACGTGGGATTTCCGCGGGTGTGATTGTGCTGGCACCCGATGAAACATTTTCCGGGACTATCCGCTTTATGTTAAAGTAGTGGACAACCCGCCGTTCGGTTTCCGTCCACCGGCTAAGGAGAACGCCCTTTGCTTCGTGCTTTATTACTTTTTCTTATTCTCTTTCTCACTGTGCAGCCATCTGTGGCAATCCGGGAAGGTACAGCCACCGCTGAGGTCTTTATCAAACGCTATGAGCGGTCTGGCGACTTTGGAAAACTCGCGCTCTGGCACGAAGCCGCGGCAGAGTGTCTTATATGCATTTCTGTTCCGATGAACGAGATTGCGCATGACTACTACAGACGGCACGGATACAAGAAATGGGCAGCACGCGCGAAAAAAGAGGCGCGTGAGATTCAAAAACAGCTCCAGTATCATCGCTCGCGAGCCAAGACTGCGTGGCAGAAATCGGAGACATCGGACTATAGCCTGAATGTCGAACGTGAAAATATCGCGAAGTTTGTCGCAGTATGGTTACCGCGCTATCCAGGTCGGTTTTACGAGTATGGTATCTATCCGACCTTCTTTAGGGAACAGCGGAAGTTAGCGGAACAGAGCGGCGATTACGTAAAGGTGCTTCACCTTGAAGCGGATGCAGCGGAGATGTGTGCAGCACAATATGAACAGATTCCAATTGCCTATGGCCCCAAGAACTATCAAAAGCACAGCGACACATATCGTCAACATGCATTGCTACTCCGAAATCTGGCACGGCAAAACCCAAAAGCGTTGCCGCGAGCGGTAGATAAGGGTAAGCGGATATTGGATTTACTGAAGACCCAGAAGTTTCCCGCCGGACAGAGAGCAGCCGTAATCATTCACATTGCAAGAGTGGATACGCGGGTCAGAATGGCTTTAGCCGGTCAGAATGGTGTTAACGCATATCCATCGTTTCAGGGATTTGCGTGGATCGTCAATTTTTCTAATCACAGTCGTGGGAATCTCGTAACTGTTATTGTTGATGAAAAAACATCGGAGATATTGGCTGTATTTTCTTCAGTGAAATAGGTAGGTGATACCACCCAACGCCTAAAGACGTGGGCTTCGGTTTCATAGCAACCGCGGTTTT
Source organism: Candidatus Poribacteria bacterium (assembly GCA_022821965.1). Taxonomy (GTDB): domain Bacteria; phylum Poribacteria; class WGA-4E; order WGA-4E; family WGA-3G; genus WGA-3G. Next base: position 30,460 of record JAJECN010000030.1, on the reverse strand, counting down.
CTCTAAGAGTCCACCGTCTTACTGCCGCTCCACCAGCGGGGTCTTATTCCGAATCAGATCGGTTTTATCTGGTTTAGGTCCAGGGTACCCCAACCCGCAAAATGTTTATTGCAGCGTTTACGTCTCTATCATGGTGAGACCCACAGTCTGGACAAGTCCACTCCCTATCGTTTAGCGTTAGAGTGTCGTTGTGATAGCCACAATTAGAGCAAAGTTTTGTTGTAGCCGTCCAACGCCCCGCTTTCAATAGGGTTTTACCGTATTTGGCGCAAGTCCATTGAAGGATCAAAGCAAACTCACCAAAAGCAAGGTCAGAAACTTTACGACCCCAGAGGCGTTTCATACCTTCAAGATTGAGGGTCTCTATCGCAATCTTATCGTATCTACGCACAAGCCGAAGGGACAACTTGAAGAACCAATCACGCCTTCTTTGTGCGATTTTCTTATAGAGGCGGGCGGGGTGTCGCTTCGCACGATACCAAGCGTTTGATCCTTTTTGCTTGCGAGAAAGTGCCTTGTTCGCTGAGCGGATTTGATTCAACATGTGCTTGAAAAACTGTGGAGATTCTATCTTGATACCATCTGAAAGCGTCAGAAACGTCTTCATACCGAAATCCGCCCCTGCCTCATTACGGGTCAGTGGGTGTTTTTCGATAGGGTCTGAATCCTCACAGACGAGATATAAAGAATAGTCACCTACGTTATCACGCTTAATCGTTACACGCTTGACTCTGCCTGTCCATGGACGGTGTTTCCAAAAAGTGAAGGACTTTTTGAGGCATTTGATATGAATACGATTTTCTTTTATCTCATAACCGGCTTGCGTGAACGTCAATGAGTTATATCGGTGCTGTGGCTTTATCTTCGGCTTGCCGACTTTACGAGGAGATAATCCTTTCTGTTTATCCGCAAGGTAGTCAAAGAACTTTTCATAACCGAGATGGATACGTTTGGCGACTTGTTGAATTACTTGGCTCGGCAGTTGATTCCAGTGCGGTTTTGTGCGACGCTTTAACTTCGTGATATGCGCGCAGATACGCCCAAAGGACGCATACTTACCATAGATACGATAATAGCGTCTCTGCAATAAAAGCAAGTGGACATGCACGCTATGCAAGTCATCAAGTAAATTGCCAATCTGTATGATATTTAACTGGTGATATAACTCATATTTATACGTTTTCATGGACTATCAAGTATCAAGCCTTTAACCCCTAACGAGTGGGTAGGCAGACACGTCACCTTGCGATGACGCTCGTTATGTCTGCCAACTTGATATGTTAATTATATCATAATTTCGGATTAACTGTCAAGAAAAAATGAACGTTTTGGTCCTTTCCAAGAGGGCGGTGTCTACATCCCAAACCTACGAGGATTGGGCTTTGACACCGAAGGTTAGGGTAAGATTTCCAATCTCGCCTCTTTTCAATCCTGTCCATCCGTGAATCTTGAAATCCTGCTTCAGACAATTAACACCTATCGGCTTTCGGCAAAGAGATTTTACTTATGGTAAAGTTCGCAATTATTTCAACATTATAGGAAGGCGAGGATACAATCCTCGCCAGCGGTGGTGAGAGTTCCCTTTACTGAAAAACTGTCTACATATTTTCCGGCTTTACTATTAAATCAGCCCCCGTTTAGTTGACCGATGACAACTAACAACTATTCCTCTGATGACTGAAACCTTTTTAATTGACAATCGTTTTCAATTGTGAAACAATAAACGCTGAATTAATTTTTCACACCCCAACGTTGTCTTAGTGTGTTTAACCCCAAAGCGGTTTTTGGGTGTTAATTGGGGTTTAATAAAACGTTTGTTCTTTCTGACGACAACAAACCTGGTTGCGGGCAGCGGCGTTTTTGTTATTTGTCTTAATTGCGCTGCCCGAACTTTTCATTTAAAAATAAAGGAGATTTAACATGAACGTAAGAAAGATCGCAACATTCGCGTTTGTATGCGCAATTGTTGCTTTAGTTATGGGGCTTTCCGGTTGTGAAAAGGTTGCTAAGATAGTGCCTGATGCTGAAACCCCTCCGATGACTACTGATGGGACGATTCCGATCGGTGTTGCTGTAGCACTGACGGGGGACAATGCCGAACCGTATGGAATTCCAATGAAACGTGGTCTTGAGTTGGCAGGAGAAGAGATTAACGCACTCGGTCTTGGAAGCCTGATGTTTGTCCCTGTGGATGCTCAGAGTACCGTAGAAGGTGGGGTTGCAGCCGTGCAGCAATTAGTGGATCAAGGTGTCCCTGCCATCGTCGGGATTGGCATCTCAACGCATCTCGAACAGGCTTTTCCGATTGCGCAAGAGAATGGGGTGGTTGCTTTTAGTCCTATTTCCTCCGCTGCGGGTTTGAGTGCACTCGGGGATTATATCTTCCGCGCGGGTCTCGCCGTAGATATACTGACTCCGGTTGGTTTGAAGACAACGCAGGAGGGGCTCGGTTATACAAAAGTGGCGACGATATATGATGCCGCGGATACCTACTCCACAAGTAGCAACAAGGAAATAACGAAAGGACTTGAGGCGGGCGGTATTGAGATTCTAACTGAAGAAACCTTCCAAACCGACGATACGGATTTTTCTGCGCAGTTAACCAATATCATGGATATGTCGCCTGACGCGGTCTTTGTCGCTGCGCTGTCAACAGAGATGACGCAGATTATCATTCAGGCGCGAGAAATCGGTATCTCCGTTCCACTTATTGTTCCTGATTTGACTGCAGCAGAAATCCAAGGTGCCGCTGCTGCCGCCGAGGGTGTGATAACTTTTTCTGGATGGTCTGTTGGGTCTGACGCACCAGGAAACCAAACCTTCGTCCAGAATTATCAAGCGAAATACGGTCATGAACCTGGACCGTGGGCGGCACAGGCGTATGCGACGGGCTATATTCTTGCCAACGCCATCGCAAATGCCCAATCAGCAGATTCCGCTGCGATTCGTGATGCCTTAGCACAGACGAAGGATTTCCCAACGATTTTAGGCAATTTCTCTTTCGACCCCAATGGAGAGGCAATGTATGATCGGGTTAGAGAACGGGTTGTACATATCGTGAAAGACGGGAAACTTCAGCCCTTTGAAGCGGTAGCACCTGAGATGACTACTGATACGGGGATTCCCATCGGTATGGTCGTATCCCTGACAGGGGACGATGCCGAACCGTATGGACTCCCGATGAAACGCGGCTTTGAGCTGGCACAAGAAGAGATCAATATGCTCAGCCCTGTGAACATCACGTTTGTTCCCGCGGACGATCAGAGTAGTGAAGCGGGCGCGATTGCAGCTGTCCAACAATTAGTGGATCAAGGTTTACCTGCTATCGTTGGGATTGCTATCTCGGATTACCTTGAAGATGCATTTCCGATTGCGCAAGAGAATGGCGTGGTGGCTTTTAGTTCGGTTTCTACCGCTGCAGGTTTGAGTTCGATTGGGGACTATGTCTTCCGCGCGGGTCTTGCCGTAGATATAATGAATCCGAGTGGTGTAATGACAACTCATGAGAAACTCGGCTATACAAAAGTGGCACTGATATATGATGCCTCGGATACCTACTCCACAAGTAGCAACGATGAGACAAAGAAAGCACTTGAGGCAAGTGGGGTCGAGATTCTGGCAGAGGAAACCATCCAAAGGGGCGAGACTGATTTTTCTGAGCAGTTAACGAATATAATGAACTTGGATCCGCAGCCTGACGCACTCTTTGTCGCTGCTCTGTCAGCAGACATGGTGCAGATTGTTATTCAAGCGGGTGAACTCGGTATTCCGGACACGATTCAACTTATTGTTCCTGATTTGACTGCAACAGAACTCCGACAGGTGGGCGACGCTGCCGAGGGTGCGATAGCTTTTACAGGTTGGACGGGTCTGTCTAATATACCCAGAAGCCAAGCCTTTGTGCAGAGTTATCAGGCGAAATACGGTATTGAACCCGAACCGTGGGCGGCGATGTCGTATGCGACGCTTTATATTCTCGCTAATGCGATTATGAATGCGCAATCGACAGATTCCGCAGCGATTCGCGACGCACTGGCACCAACGATGAATTTCCCCACCGTTTTGGGCAATTTCTCGTTTGATCCGAACGGTGAAGCAGTGTATGATGCGACCGTACTTATAGTTAAGGACGGGCAGCTACAGCTTTTTGAATAACCTCACCATTGGATGAATATAAACAGAGCCTTGTCATCGGTTCCACGCTGATGGCAAGGCTTTTGCTTTTGTTTAATCATTCTATAAAACCAAAAGATGTATAGACATTGATGACCAACAGATGTCCTGATTCCGCTTTTACTATTTTTTTCTTTAAGGGTATGCTAAAATACTTTAGTTTGCTAACGCCAATGTATGCGTTATTTTTATGTTTATTATAGTAAAGCCCACAATTACTTGGACATTGGCGGTATTGGATACTACAAAACTCTTTTGCTGATAACCGGTAGCCATTATGAAATACTCTAAGATTTTACCATTAGGTGTCTTACTTCTAATAATTTTAATCTGCTCCGAGTTCTCGTTAATTAAAGCAGAGAGGCCGCCTTTAGCGGAGATGGTCCCGGACATCACTCCGGGTGAGTTGCTAATCCGTTTGACGCCAGAGGCAGCAGCGGACGTTCAACGACTGCAAGCGAACGCGCCAATCTCCATTCTGCACGCGAAGCACAAGGTTGAGTCCTTACATCAGTTGTTTCCATACCTCGCGCGCGCCCCACTGAACCCAAACCTGAAACGCATCTATCTGTTGCGATTCGCCCCTGATGCACCGCTGGAAGAGCTTAGCGGTGTTTATGAGCAGAGTCCGCTCGTTGAGGCGGTTGCGTATAACTACCTCCGTCCAACATTGGCGGACGCGGTCGTTCCTAATGATCCGAAGTATCCCGAACAGTGGAACCTGCCATTGATGAAATTACCACAGGCGTGGGCGATCGAGAAGGGGGATCGAGAGGTAGTGATTGCTATCATCGATTCTGGCATTGATTACAGACACGATGATTTGGTCCATAAAGCGTGGATAAATCCGGGCGAGGTTCCAGATAACGATCTTGATGACGATGGCAACGGTTACGTGGACGATGTCTATGGCTGGGATTTTACCGATGCCCCTAATTTGCAAGCAGAGGGTGATTACATTGAAGGTGATAATGAACCTATTGATGAAAGCGGACACGGTACACATGTTGCAGGTATTGCCGGTGCGCTGCCTGATAATGGAATCGGCATCGCTGGTGTTGCGTGGGACTGTCCGCTCATGGCGATCCGCGCTGGTCTCTCCCTCGGTGGAAGTTCCCGAATGCAGGACGATGATTCCGCCGCTGCGATTGTCTATGCTGCCGACAGCGGCGCGAGCGTTATCAACATGAGTTGGGGCAGTGAACACCGCTCTTTCGTCATTCAGGATGCGATTGATTATGCGTATGCACGGGGTGTTGTGTTGGTCGCTGCTGCTGGCAATTCTCAGAAGGCTTCCGCGATTTTCCCTGCTGCCTACCGAAAGGTTATCGCTGTCGCATCTACTGAGCAGAATCAACAACGGTTCTACCAGTCCAATTTCGGTGCGTCTGTGGACATCGGGGCACCGGGCAATGTCATTCTCAGCACTCAGATTAATAACCAGTATCGACTCCTAACAGGCACTTCTATGGCTTCGCCGCATGTTGCGGGTGTTGCAGCGTTAATCCTTTCCAAACGTCCCGCGTTGACACATGAAGAGGTCCGACACATCCTCATTAACACCGCTGACCCTGTCTACCAAGAGGATAGTGATGTGTTGGATGAAAAATTTGTAGGGGCAGGCACTGTGAATGCCGAACGTGCGCTCCTCGCAAGCAGCGCATTGCAAGCGCGTATCCTTGAACCTGAAACGAATAGCGGTGGCGCAGATACAATTACCGTCGTCGGGACCGCCGGTGGCTATAAGTTTCACTCTTGGCAACTGAGTTATGGAGCATCTACGGTCCCTGTTGCGTTTACGCCTTTCACCGAATCCGACGTTACACAGAAAATCGGTGAGACCCTGATTGTTTGGGATACGACAGCTGTTCCAGAGGGCATCTACACCGTCCGCTTAACGACGACAGCCACAGATGGACAACAGGCGCACGACCAAGTTGTTTTGAGTATAGACCGGACCCCGCCTCAAGTGATCTCTCTTACTGCAACAGAGACCCTTTACGGTGAGCGCGGACTTACGATTTTCACATGGGCAACAGATGATGTCACCCGGAATACACTCTATTACCGCCGAAAAGACAGTCTTTCGCCTTTCGCACCTGTTGAGAAAACCGATCTCGGCGTAGAGCATTTCCTTTCTTTAGGTTTCGACAGCGGAACCTACCAGTTTTTTGTTGAGGCGGAGAATACAACGAACCTCAAGACAAGACAGGATAACGGCGGCGTGTTTTATACGATTGACGTTGTCGGTGGACATATTTCGCCGAGCGGGTTCACTGAAAAGTCTCTAAGTATCCCACCGCTCCACATCGCAAGTGTTACTGCGGATTTCGACAGAGACGGTTTGCTGGAAATCGTCGGAAGCCCATCTGCATCTGAGGGGGTTGGCACCGAGTTGCAGTCTGCTATCCTCGCCATCTATGAAAGCCTTCCTAGCAATCGATATGAATTGGCACATACGCTTGAGACTGTAGATGGACTTTCCAATTTAGAAGGATTCGTTACATGGGCGGTGGATGATACCGATGGTGACGGTTTGCTCGAAGTACTCGCTACCGATGATGCGCGAACCTTTCTCATTGAGAGCACCACGCCGGGTGGGTACCCTCACCAGATTATCTGGGAAACTCCTTTTCTCTCCGGTGGTGTCATTGCTGACTTAGATCGGGATAAACAAAAAGAGATTATCGGTGCCGATAACAACAACGACCGACTCCTTATTTTTGAATACGACAGTCTAACAAACACCTATCTTGAGGGTGCCGTATTGGTTAACGAATCGTCCGGCTCCAATGTATTCGCACAACGTTTCGCTATTGACGATTTTGATAGTGATGGGCGCGTAGAACTCGTAGCGGCAGATAGCGAAGGCGATCTTTTCATTTATGAATCTACTTCTACACGTAACACCTTCCGTCTTGAGTGGCAAACACAACTTCCGCTTAAGGATATCACGCAATTTACTGTAGGCGATCTCACCGGGGACGGTATTCCTGAGTTTGTCGTTGGTGGATTACTATCGCTACCGGACAATCCTTCGGGACCGCTTATCTGGAAGTTCTTTGTTTTTACGCACACACCGAGTGGCTACGCGATGCTCTCGGCTGGAACACGCGCTGCGACTGTCGCTATTGCGCCGCACCGGTTGAGAGGGAACGCTCTCTCAATCGGAGACCTGAATGGTGATGGTTCTAATGTATTGGTTGTTGCTACCTATCCGAATCTCTTTGTAATGCAGTGGGATGGCGCGGCGTTGCGTCCACTTTGGCATCGGAAAATGGAGGAAACGCCTGCTCTCTTTACGGTGGATCTCAATCAAAACGGGTTTGACGAGTTTTATGTGAATCTTGAGGATGGACTTTATCGCTTTGAATCGATTTTCGCAACAGATCCGGATTCTATTGATGCACGCATGCCGTGGAACCTTGAAGCGAGGCCGTTGACGGAAAAGGCGGTACATGTTACATGGGACGCTGAACAGGACGACGAAACGAGTGGTGGCGATGTCGCCTCGCCACTACAGCGTACCCTCTATTTTACTGTCTACCGTGCGCAAGGTGAAAAGGAGGAGGAACCGGCAGACAATGCTTACGAAAAGGTCGCAGAGAACCTCACCGTCACAAGGTTCTTAGACAGACAGGTAACAAAAGATAATACCTACTGGTACACCATCACGGGAAAAAATGAGGCGGGAAAAGAAACACGACGCACCGAGGCTGTTTCTGCTACACCGCGAGAACCTCCCCAATTAATTCATGCAGCTTATCACCGTCCCGGGGAGGTGCAACCTGAATCTCAGATTGCCATACCCAGTGAGGTTTCGATGCGAGGAAATTTCTGGGTGCTCGTTACATTTGATCGACGGATGGATCTCGGAATCGGTGACGAGAACCGATATGTCTTGCGAGCCGAGAAGCGGATTGGGGGTGTGAATCCGGTATCTGCGATTCGCGATCGGATGGGCAGACGTGCCCTCTTGGCGTTTGATACGGAAAACCTCTTTGAACACTTCGGACAATCGCTTATTGGTGCAACGGATCAATATGAAATTACTGTGTCCAATGTGAGCGATATCGATGAAAACCCTATCCGTGCTTCAACGCGTCCTCTTGAAATCCCTTCCGGCATTATGGAGGTATTAGTGTCGGATCTGACACAGGTACGTGTCTATCCAAATCCGGTGCGTCCGAATGTGGCTGATAAGGGGGCAATCACGTTTGACAGGCTGCCTGTCGGGACACGCATTCGGCTCTTTACTGCAAGAGGTGAGTTGCTTGAAACGTTGGATGTGACCGATCAGGACCACAATCGCAAGGAGTGGTGGCTGACGAGCAATAACACAGCGGACGTATCGACGGGGGTCTATATCTATGTCCTTGAATTTGATACGGAGAAAAAGGTCGGCAAAATCGCGGTGATTAAATGAACAATTTTATTCTCATTGCAAACCCAATTTCCGGTAAGGGACACGCAAAAAATATTGCTGAACAGGCTTATGCTGCCCTCACTGAATCTGGATATCAAGGACAATTGGTGTTCACTTCGGCATCTGGTGATGCGATGCGTTTCGCGCGAGAAGCCGTTTCCGATGGCATTCAGTCGGTGATTGCTTGCGGTGGTGATGGTACACTCCACGAAGTCGTCAATGGCATTGCGATGGTGCCGGATGTAACGTTAGGGGTGCTTCCGTGCGGTCGCGGCAACGATTTTGCTGCAGCGGTTGGTATCCCACTGAAACCTGAAGCTGCGATCGCAACCCTCTTATCTGGTACCCCTATCCGTGTGGATTTAGGACGATGCTATAATAGCAGTCAGCAAGATGGTTATCGGTCTTCGGTTGTCGGTTATCAGTTAAAGAGGGATTTGTTAAACGAAAACCCGTTACCGCCAACTGACAACCAACAACCGCCAACTCTTTCCGCTGATAACCGCCAACTGACAACTGACAATTACTTTATCACCATTGCTACCTGCGGTTACGATACGGAGGTGAGTCGCCGCGCGTCGAAGGGAACACCGCTGTTTGCAGGCACTGCTTCCTACGCTTACGCGGCTGTGGAGACATTATTCTACTACGAACCGCCGTTTGTACGTCTTGAAGGGGATTTTGGTACCCACGAAGGACCGCTCCTACTCGCCGCGACCGGGATCACGAATCGATACGGTGGTGGATTTCAAATTGTTCCGAATGCGCAAATCGACGATGGGCTTTTCGATGTCTGCATCATCCGACCAGTTTCTTCTCTAACGGTGTTACGACTCATGGTGACACTCTTTTGGGGTGGGCATGTATCACATCCGGCTGTCTCTATGCACCAAACCCGTACTTTAACAATTGAGACTGACACGCCGATGCTACTGTATGCGGACGGCGAACCGATGTGCGAAACCCCAGCCACGATTGAGATAATTAAAGCGGGACTCGTTGTAATGGCACCGCGTTGATTCCCTTCGCTTTTTTACTTAGGAATCCTCTGGATACATCTCCTCAATAGCATCCCCGTATCGCTCTATGATAACATTTCGCTTCAACTTTAGTGTCGGTGTCATCTCATCTGCTTCTTGAGAAAATTCCTTTTCAAGCAAAATGAATCGTCGCACCTGTTCAAAGTCAGCGAAATCGGTCAAACGACTCCGGATTTCGCTTTGAATCAGCTGTTGTACCTCTCGTGTTTTGAGCATCGTTGGGAGGTCATCCGTGGCAACACCGTTTTCCGCTGCCCACGCCTTGAGTGTGTCAAAATTGGGGACAATCAGCGCAGCGAGATTCTTGCGTTCGTTTCCCACCAACAGAATCTGGTTAATGAAAGGACTTTGCACCAATTCACTCTCTATCGGTTGCGGTGCAACGTTCTTGCCGTTGGAGAGCACAATGATGTTTTTCTTTCTGTCAGTAATCTTGACGAATCCATCCTCATCAATGATGCCGATGTCGCCGGTGTGAAACCAATTCTCTCCGTCGATAACCTCTGCTGTTGCGGATTCGTTATTGAAATAGCCCTTCATAACATGCGGACCGCGAGTTAAAATCTCACCGTCTTCGGCGATTTGCACCTCAACACCGGGGACAGGTGCTCCAACAGTGCCGAACTTCCATTGTGCTGGGTGGTTCATGCTAATAACAGGTGAGGTCTCCGTTAGTCCATAGCCTTCCAAAATCAGGATCCCCGCCGCGTGGAAAAACTCGGCAATTGCTTGTGGTAACGCTGCACCGCCCGAGACGAAAAAGCGTAGCCTTCCGCCCGTCGCTGCTTTCAATTTCGCAAAGACCAATTTGTCGGCGATGTTCTGTTGTAATTGTAAAATCGCAGATGGCTTTTTTCCTTGCTGAATTGCTGAACTGACTGCGGAACCGACTGAAACACCCCAATGGAAAATTTTCTGTTTGAGGGGTGATCCCTCTTGCACAGCCCGCAGGATTCTATCGTGCATTGTTTCGTAAAGTCTCGGTACACTGAGCATCACCGTCGGGGCGACCTCTCCCATGTTCTGCGCGACCGTGAACGTACTCTCCGCATAAGCTATCTTTGCGCCGGAGAAAAGCGGCACATAATGCCCACCGAGCCGTTCAAACACGTGCGATAACGGCAGGAACGATAACAACACATCTGCATCGCTGACATCAATAAGCGATTTGCACGCCTGTAAATTGAAAATGAAATTCGCGTGCGTCAGCATAACTCCCTTCGGATCTCCTGTTGTCCCCGAAGTGTAGATAATTGTTGCGATGTCGTCTTCGCTGGCAGAGGGGTCTGTTTCCTCGCCTTCCAGTTCACACACTGCCTCAAATTGAATAACACCTTCTGGCGTTTCACCTTCAATCAGATCAAAGCATATTATCTGTTCAAGCGTTGTTACCTCGTCTCGAATAGAGAGGACTTTCTTCAATTGCGCTTCCGTAGAGACACAGATAATTTTTGATCCGGAATCTTTTAGGATATAGCCGACCTGCGCCGCTGTTAGCGTTGAAAACATCGGGACAGTTACTGCACCGGCTTTGAGCGTGCCAAAATCCATGATTGCCCATTCCGGACGATTCTCGGATAGGATTGCGACCCGATCATCCTTTTGCACGCCTAAGGCATTGAGTCCTTTACTGAAAGCGTGCACCGATTCGCCGAGTTCGGCGTAGGAGATGTCCTGATAGGTGCCACCTTTCGGTTTATGTGCCAATGCGGGTTTACTGCCGTAGTGCTCGATTGAATGTTCTAATAAAGATATCAGTGTCATGGTAAGAGTTCTCCTGCTTGCCTCGCAGTGGAAGTTTGTCGCTATCCTAACATACTGGCTGATGAAAGTCAAATTAATCGTTTGTCTCATCTCTACAGCTATGGTGAGTTATCAAGATATGTGGAATTTACGGATGCGATGCCTTTCACAGCGTCTCCAAATCCCTCCTGATAAGGAGGATCGGGGGTTGGGTGTTGGTCGGAGGTGTATAAGTAATTAGAGAATTCATTATAAATTCCGCACGAACTTGTTTTTTTGTTGCATTTGTGTGGCAAGTTATGCTAAACTATTGAAAATTATCGCAGTCTTCCTCAATTTAGGTAGAATCTAAATAATTATTGGAAAAATTGTGGGAAGTGTGGTAAACTCTATCGTAAAGTCATCCGCTTCTGTGTGAGGAGACGTTCAAATGTACGATAAGAAGAATCGTAGAGATATTGGCGCAGCCCCTGATGGGAATGACCTGTTTATTGAAGATGACGAGGAACTCGAAGAAGAACTTGCTCCTGAAGAGGAGGAAACGAGTTCTGGCTATTCGTTGCAACTGATTCACCATATTATTGCTGAGACCCCGGTAGATGATCGTCGCCGTCGCTGGCTCCTTGAGCTTCGTCGCTCTATCCTCAGTGATGAAGGTGAATTTCAGGAAAGGATCCACGCGATTCAGCAAGAAGCACTCCGTATCCACGCAGAAATGGAGGCGCAGATTGAAAAATTGACCGCCCCTGCGAATCGCATCGGAACTTTGCTCGGATTGCCCAAGGAGGACATCGCCCGCGTTATCGTTGGTGGATCCGAATACTACGCTAACATTGATCCAGAATTAAAAACGGCTGACCTTAAAAAGGGGTTCAGTGTGCTGTTGAATGATGCTTTTGTCGTTGTTGGTGAACTCGGATACAACGATGCCGGTCCTATTGCAAAGATAGCCGATCTTCTGCCAGATGGACGGCTGCGTATCGGTCAAGAACCGAACGCACAATCAGTCATCCTCGAACGCTCCGCAGACCTTGAAGATGCGAAACTAAAGTCCGGTGATGAAGTTCGGATTGACTCGAACTTCCGGGTCGCGGTCGAACATCTCCCTGTCACAGAGACAGATGTCTACGCCCTTGAGGCGGTACCGAACATACCGTGGTCGAAGGTAGGAGGACTTGACGATACCATCCAACGCATTAAAGATACGATTGAACTCCCGATCTTACATCCTAAACTTTTTGAACAGTTCCAATATAGCGCACCGAAGGGTTTCCTCCTTCACGGTCCTCCGGGATGTGGCAAAACGCTCATCGGCAAGGCGACCGCTTACAACTTAACCCAGCGGCTCCAAAAGGAGAGCGGAGAAGATGTTGAGGGGTGTTTCCTACACATTAAGGGACCTGAGATTCTTAATATGTGGCTCGGTGAATCTGAGCGGAAGGTACGCGAGATTTTTCAGATTGCCCGTGAGAAAAAAGAAGATGGCAAGCTCGCATTTGTCTTTATAGATGAAGCGGAGTCGATATTAGGGACGCGGCGTGCGCTCCGGTCCCATAGCATCTCCAATACGCTCGTCCCGATGTTCTGCGCAGAGATGGACGGTATTGAATCTTTACAGGATGTTGTTATCATTCTCGCGACGAACCGTCCGGACCTGATTGACCCTGCTATCTTGCGTCCGGGTCGCATTGATAGGAAAATTAAAGTGACGCGTCCAGATGCAGACGCTGCGAAAGACATCTTCCGCATCTATTTCACGCCTGAGCTGCCTATTGCTTCAGAATTATTACTTGATGGAGAGAGCAAAGCGGTGCCGGTGGAGGGTGAAACGCCGCCGGAAGTTATCCCTACTGAGAAGGCGGTGACTGATTTAATCGAACAGGTGGTTGATGAAATGTTCCGTGAGGACGAGGACAACCGTTTCCTTGAGGTTTCTCTCAGGAGTGGAAGACGGGATATCCTCTATCGAGGACATCTGTGCAGCGGTGCTATCATTGAGTCGATTGTCCAGCGTGCGAAGGAGTCCGCGCTCAAGCGTGCGATTGAGAATCCGGAGAAAGAGAGTGGCATCTCGCGCACAGACCTATTGAATGCGCTTGCCGCGGAGTATCAAGAAAGCGAAATTTTCCCACCAACTGAAGCAACAGAGGATTGGCTCAAGCTCCTTGATTACGATCCGGCGAATGTTGTTAAAGTTACGCCTATCAAAACTGAAAAGCGGGAACGGCGTAAAGCGTCTAGCTCGCGTGTCATTTAGGAGATGTTATCAGTCGTCAGAGAAGTAGCCGTCGGCTTTCGGAAACCTTCGGTTATCAGTTAAGAGCGGTTTGTGGCAGGTACACAGTAATGTGCAACCCACACAAACTACTACTGACTACTGACTGCCGACTGCTGATAGCCAAATGGAAAGACTTTTTGGGATCGAAACTGAATACGGAATAACGCTCGAAAATGAAGCGCACATTGATGCCGTCAAGCAGTCGATTGAGCTAATAAAAAGTTATCGCCAGGAGGATTTTCGTCCGGTCTGGGACTACAGCGGCGAAGACCCATTTCGAGATGAACGCGGCTTTCGCGCGAATTCACTTTCAAATCATCCTGATGAAAAAAAGGAAGAGGAACGCGACCGGAAACGTAATACTAAAGAGCGGCTCTCTTTTGCTGAAATCAAGAGTGATCACATCCTTGCCAACGGTGCGAGGCTTTACAACGACCATGCACATCCGGAGTATTCTACACCTGAGTGCAGTCGTCTGTTTGATCTTGTCGCGCATGATAAGGCAGGGGAACGTATCCTTCAGCGGTGCGCCGAAACCCGAAGCGAAAAACTCGGGAAGCGGGTGCTTTTATACAAGAATAATACCGATTTTCATGGGCATAGTTACGGTTGTCACGATAACTACCTGATGGCACGCGAAGTTCCGTTTGAGACGCTCAAACAGGGCATTATGCCGTTCTTTATCACGCGCCAAATCTTTGCGGGGGCGGGAAAACTCGGTATTGAAACAGAAGCAGGACTCGCTACACCGGGACATTACCAACTATCGCAGCGCTCCGATTTCTTTCACGTGGAGGCGAGCGTGGATACGATGCACAATCGTCCCATCGTCAACACACGAGATGAACCGCACGCGGATGCGTCTAAATACCGTAGGTTGCACGGCATCGCAGGTGATGCGAATATGTCCGAGTACGCAACGGCACTTAAAGTCGGTACGACCGCGCTCGTTATTACTTTGATTGAACAACGGAGGATTCCAGCGAGTTTAGCACTTGTCAACCCGATTGATACCATTAAGACTGTATCGCATGACCAGACGTATCGATGGATGGTGATGACGGAAGAAGGGAAAACGATGTCCGCCATTGACCATCAACGTGAGTACCTTGCGCTCGCACAGAAATATCTCAGCGAAGATGGAGGATTTGAAACTGACTGGGTGCTCACCGAATGGGAGGATACTCTTAACGCGCTTGAGACGGATCCGATGTCCCTTATTGACCGACTTGATTGGGTTGCGAAGAAGTGGTTGCTTGAAACCTTTATTGAAGAAGAAGGAATTGCGTGGGATGACGTGTGGCTCCAAAGTTTGGATTTGGAATACCATAACATTGACTTAGACGAAGGGCTATACTATGGGATTCCGATGCGGCGTGTTGTTACGGATGAACAGATTGACGCTGCACTTCATAACCCGCCTGCTGGCACGCGGGCGTACTTCCGTGGACGCGCTGTTGATCGATTCAGCAGCTGTATAAAAGCGATTCAATGGGATAGTATCACCTTCACTGTAAACGGACGCACGCGCGAAGTTAATCTGAATGCTCTCGCCGATGCGGAAATTGCCCATCAGTATAACGAGGCATTAGATCAATCGCCGGATGTTGAAACCCTTATTGAAAAATTACGTCTATGAGAATAGCCGTCAGTTATTAGTTCGGGTTGCTACGCAACCCTTTCGGTTTTCAGTTAAAGTGTGTGGTGATTGCAATCGTTTGCAACTGCCACAACGTTCTCTGAACTGGTAACCATTCAACTGGTAACTGACAACTGATAACTACTGAAAAGGAGAAACAGAATGGCATCCGAAATAATTGCTCAGCTTGAACGCAAACAGAGAGATACGAAACCCATTGGACCGGATGATGGCGATGGTGATAATGAAGGACCAAAGCGGCAGAAAGTCAGTCGGCCCGACACGCAAGAACTGCTTAAGCGCATGCGGCGTGTTGACAAAGACCAGTCCCGACGCTACCGCCAAAGAACGGGGGAGTGATGAACGGTAAGGGCAATTTCCTGAATCGAATGGGCGTGGAGCATGAAGAGTTTGCGCTAAAGGAAGTCATGAACCATAAGGGCGACTTCCTCAACCTCTTGAAACACGCCAACTACTCCTTGAAGATAGACTTGCCATCGGACACCGCACAACACGGTGTCGATGTTGAGATAGCGCATAGTACTACTGTTGTGGCTGTTCGTTACGCGGAGGGTGTCATGATCGCAGGTGACCGGCGAGCGACTGCTGGTACCTCTGTTATTTATGACCGAGCAGAAAAGGTCTTGCAGATTGATAAGCATTCTGTGCTTGCCATTTCAGGTTCGCCTGCAATTGCTTATGAGATTGCCAGAGTATTGGAGCATTCTTTCCAATACTTTCGCCGCAGTCAACTTCAGGAGTTGAGCCTTGAAGGTAAACTCCGAATGTTGTCCCGGCTCATTCGAGACAATCTGCCGATGGCACTCCAAGGTATCGGGGGTGTTATCCCGATCTTTGCGTTGTATGATTTAGGTGCCGCCGATGAAGAGAATGGCGGAAAGATTTTCTTTTATGATGCACTCGGTGCGCACTTTGAGAACGTCAATTTTGCCACCACTGGTTCCGGTTCCATCTGGATCCGGGGTGTGTTACGTTACCTCTCTCGGTTCGGGGATACACCCTTGCAGGAGATGGATGAACAACAAGCAACTATCACGATCTTGCGACTTTTGGACACAGCAAGTGAGTACGATGCAGCGACGAGCGGTTACAACGCCAGAGCGCAAATATTTCCAAATGTAAAGACTGTGACACGCATTGGCGTTGAAGATATTTCCGATGATGAATTGGAAGCGCGTTACGCTGAGGCACAATCTTAAAATAGAGGTAAACCGTGAAAACTCATCTGACCTTCGGAATTCTTAGTTTGTGTGCACTGTTGGTTATCAACGTTGTCAATCTTGCCGCTGAAGAAAATTGGGTCCGGAAAGCAGATATGCCGACACAACGCTCCGGTTTTGGTACATGTATTGTAAATGGAAAGATATACGCAATCGGGGGCGAGGTTGAGGGATTTGGAAACTTGTCCATCTCAACGGTCGAAATGTACGACCCTAAAACCGATACATGGGAACAAAAGGCGGATATGCCGACAGCCCGCACCGGTGCATCTGTTTCGGTTGTAGACGGAAAAGTCTACGCTATTGGTGGAACGGAACTGAAGAGATTTGAAATTGATGTCTTTGATAAGGTTAGGGATGAGTGGAGAAAAGTTAGAGTATGGGATGCTAAAGAACTTCCAACCGTGGAAAGGTATGATCCAGTTACAGATACGTGGACGCGGAAAGCGGATATGCCAACATCCAGGCAGACTGTTACCTGTGTTGTAGATGGAAAAATATATGCCATCGGTGGAACAGCAACCATTAATTTTAAGGAAAAGAAACCGACGCGGCTAAAAACCGTGGAGGTATATGACCCAGTCACTGACACATGGGCAAAAGCCAGAAGTATGAACCATGTTCGCTCTGGTGCTGCAGTCAGTGTTGTGGATGGAAAGATTTACGCTATGGGTGGGGTAGGGTGGCCCCAGATTCCAAATCATCCAGGTCCTTTTCTTTCCAGTGTTGAGGTCTTCGATCCGAAAACAAATCGTTGGACAGATGTAGCAGAGATGCCTACCCCAAAATCAGCTCATACGGCAAGTGTTGTGGATGGAAAAATATATGTAATAGGTGGTGGTTTCAGAGACAAGGGACCCTACTTGTATTTACCAACGATTGAAATTTCTGATCCTGAAACCGGTCACTGGACTCAGGCACCGGACATGCCAACCGGTAAAGATGGTCATGGGGCTCAGCCAATAAATAGGCAAATCTATATCCTTGGTGGAAATAGCGGCGGTGATGAAGATCCACTTGTAAATGTTGAGGTTTATGACACGGCAATAGTTCGTGAGCTCATCACGCCAATAGGAAAACTTCTGAAAACGTGGGCAGCGATTAAAATGACACAATAAAAGATGAAACACAGATAACCTGTAGCGAGGAACATAATTAAGAAATGCGAGATGAACCGTATCGCTGGATAGAAGCGATCCAAGACAGACGAGATTACATTGAAGACCAACTCCGGGTTGGGAGTCCTGTTGTAGGACTTACCTATAATGAAGGCATGGTGCTCCTCACTATCGGTAGAGGACAACGCAAAATTTTTGAGGTACATGATCGGATTGCCCTCTCCGCAATCGGACACCCCGCCGATATTGAGCGTCTTCGGATGCTTGTTACGGATACTGCCAGCGTTCAGGGTTTTCAGAACGCCACCGAAGATGTAAATCTACATCGACTCACGAATTTTGTCTTGGCGCACACCTTCAAACAGGCGTTTGAGTCCATTGTTGGTGAGGCGTATATTATTAAAATGTTGCTTGCCGAACTCGGCGGCACCTCTGAGAAAAACCGTTTTACCTGTATCAACTATGACGGGAATGTTCGGACAGACACGACCTCTACTGTTATTGGTGGTACAGGGGCGATTGAAGAAGGCATGCAAAACTACCTTGCTGCTGCGTCTACTGATACCGACAGAGATTTAACTGCTGCGCTCCAGTTGGGTTTAGAAACGTGGGCAGTCGGTAGGGAATTAAGTTCTCGGGAACCGGAAGATGCCGAATCGGAGGACACACAGATAGATACCACGCAGATGCATGAGATTATTGGCGTTGCCCGCGAAGATGGCGAGATTGAGGCAGGCGTTTTGGAAATCGCGCAACGCGGGACAAGCAAGTTTCGGCTGTTGGCTCCTGAGGAAATTGAAGCCGCACTTCCATAATAACGGACATAAATTGTGAACAAAAGAATTTTTGGAATCGAAACTGAATTTGGATGTATGACCGATGCCGAACGGATTCGTGGCACTTCTGAGGGTGTCGCTGCCCGTGTTCGCGACTACGTCTTTGATGTTCTGGAACTCGGTCTGCGTGACATTCACTACCGAGATTGGGGTGAACCGCCCGGTAACGGTGGTTTCCTCTTTAATGGCGGTCGTCTCTATATTGATATGGGTCATCTTGAGTACGCTACGCCCGAATGTGCTACGCTTTTTGACCTCATTGCTTATGATAAAGCGATTGAACGTATCATCAACAATATCCTCATGGATACTGGATTGCCTACAGCTTTCTTCAAAAACAATATTGACCATTTTACGGGTGCGACCTTCGGATGTCACGAAAATTTCCAAATCAGTCGAGATGTTCCTTTTTACCGCGTCGTTATTCCAACGCTCATGCCGTTCTTCGTTACCCGTCAGATTTACGCGGGCGCGGGCAGGGTTGGTGCTTATGATGAGATGATCGAGTTCGGCGATTTTCAGGATGAACTCGGTGAGCAACAGCACTATCAAATTTCGCAACGCGCAGATCACATCGTTACCGAAATTTATGAATGGATCCAGTTCAGTCGGGCGATTATTAATACGCGAGACGAACCGCTCAGCGATTACACGAAATACCGTCGCCTCCATCTCCTCGTTGGGGACTCCAATATGTCGGAGTACGCGACCGCGTTGAAGGTTGGGACTACAGCACTCTTACTCTCTGCTATTGAAATATTTCATGAGATGCATGGGGAAAAATTGCCGCTCCCCGGTTTTGAACTTGCCGACCCGGTGTACGCGATTCGGCACATCTCACGTGATCATACTTTCATGTGGCGCGTTGAACTGAAATCTGGAAAGACGATCTCTGCTGTTGATTTGCAGCGGGAATATCTGAACTTCGTTCAAGCGTTCATTACTGAACATGACGAAGAGACCGAGTGGGTCCTCTCGGCATGGGAATCTATCCTTGATGACCTTGAAGATGATTGGCAAAACGTCATTGATCGTGTTGATTGGGCTGCCAAGAAATGGTTGCTTGAAGCTTTCATTGCTGAAGAAGAACTTGATTGGGAAGATGCTTGGATTAAAAGTCAAGATTTAGAATATCATAATATCCATACTGAAAGTGGACTCTATTACGCGCTTCAGGAGCAAGGACAGATGCAACGGGTTGTTACGGATGAACACATTCAGCATGCTATTGACAATGCGCCGCAAGATACCCGTGCCAAAGTTCGGGCATTTCTGATGCATACCCTAACTCAAAACAGGATGCCATGCATCGTTGATTGGCATCAAATATATGCAGGACATACAGAATATTTTGAGATGAAAGAGCCTTTTGACACTAACATCGCGAAGGCGCAAAGGTGGATAAAAAGGTTACGAAAACGCCCCTCGCGAACTTAAGGAGAAAAACCATGGCAGAAAACAAAAGCATACACACGGATTGCGAAGGGTTTTACCGCCGAGATTTTCTCAAGGCTGGTGCCCTCGGCTTATTTGGTCTCAGTCTCACAGATCTATTCCGACTTAAAGCGCAAGCCGGAACTACATCTCGGGTGAAAGAAACTGCTACCTCTGTTATTCTTGTTTGGTTAGGCGGCGGTCCGAGCCACCTTGATATGTGGGACCTCAAACCGGATGCCCCTGAAGAGATTCGTGGACTTTTCAAACCGATCCCGACAAACGTCAGTGGTATCCAGATCAGCGAGCATCTCCCTCGACTCGCACAGCAGACCGATAAACTCTGCATCATCCGTTCGATGACTTCCCCAGAGGCAGCGCATGAGCGGGGAACACACTATATGATGACAGGCTATCAACCTTTACCCGGTTTTGCTGTTCCAGGATATGGTGCTGTTGTCTCCAAACTCAAAGAACAGCGAAGTGCTTTACCACCCTATATCGCTGTGCCTGCGCCGGTTGCTTATGGGGGCGGAGGCTTCTTAGGCGCGTCGCTTGCCCCTTTCTCACCCGGTGGAAACCCAGCGAGTAAGAACTTTAAAGTGCGCGATTTAGAGCCGCCTAAAGGGGTCTCTTATGAACGCGTCGAACGACGGCGTTCATTACGCGAGGCTGTTGATTCTGCCTTCAAGAAGTATGAGGCAGGCAATCCAGCTGCTGAAGCTGTCGATAAGTTCTATACCTCCGCTTACAACCTAATGAGTTCTACCGATGCCCGTGCTGCGTTTGACCTCAGCAACGAGTCGGACAAAACGCGCGATGCGTATCAACGCAACACCTTCGGACAGAGTTGTCTTCTCGCCAGAAGGCTCGTTGAGGCAGGTGTTAACTTCGTCACTGTCAGTAATGGTGGATGGGATAACCACAACAACATCTTTTCATCATTGCCGGGGAAGCTCAACGGCTTTGACCGGACGATGGCTACCTTAATCGGAGACCTGAGCGACCGTGGATTGTTGGAGACGACGCTTGTCGTTGCAATGGGTGAATTTGGCAGGACCCCTGTCATTAACCGCAACGCTGGACGCGACCATCACTCCCGTGTCTTTTCGATTATGTTAGCAGGCGGTGGTGTCCAAGGTGGACAGGTCATCGGTGCTTCGGATCCACTTGGTATTGAGCCTGCAGAAACGCCCGTGCGTCCCGAAGACTTGTCGGCAACCCTCTACCGGTCCCTCGGTATTGATTATAATGAGCATCTGGAATCCCCGGATGGTGTCCGCATTGTCCTCTCACGAGGTGGTAGACCTGTTCGCGGCGTTCTTGCGTAATTAGCGGTCAGCCATCAGCAAAGAAGCCGTCGGTTTCCGTCAGCTATCAGCACAGAGATTCTCTTGCTGAAGGTTTCCGATGGTTTCTTCTGACAGCCGATGGTTTCCGACTGCTGATGGCTATTTAGGGGGCTGGTTATGGGTGGAAGACTTCGTACCATCGCAAAACTAATAGCCGTGTCCTGCGCTATCTTCACGATCCCTCTCTGTTTTGCGGCAGGACCTTTATCTCCAATCTGGTCACTTGAATTTAGCCCGGATGGCAAGACCCTCGCTGTTGGAAAATATCAGTGGGTTGAACTCTGGGATCTGGAGACGCGACGCGTCATTTACACTTATGAACCGCATGTCGGTGAGGTGAGAAGTCTCGCGTTTTCCTCAGATGGTAAAACCCTCTATACGAGCAGCGGTTTAGCTTCCCAAAGCGGTGAGATACGCGTTTGGAATGTAATCTCTGAAGAACTGATAAACAGTTTTGAGATTCACGGTGATACCATTGAATCCATCTCGCTCAGCCCAAGTAACACAACTTTACTCACTGCCAGCATGGATGAGTATAGTGCTGTTATCGACTTAACGCCACTGGAAAGTAGCGATTTTTCCATAGACGATCAGGTTTCTAAATGGCTCACCCAACATGTGGGTAGAGTCCTCTGCACCTTGTATCATCCAGCAGGTAACTACTTTGTCACTGGTAGTGAAGATAAAACTATAAAGGTTTGGAATCCGGAGACCTTTACCGTTTTAGTGAACTTCGATGCCAACGATGACGCGGTGTATAGTCTCGCCTATTCAGCCAGAGAAGGTGTCATAGTTTCTGGTTCCGCTGATAATACTGTTCGGACGTGGCGTGTTGTGCCAGTCGGAGATGATGATGAAATTGCTGTCGGACGAGACTCATTGGAAATGACAGGGGCTTTGGTTCGTGAATACAACGGACATCAGGGTCCAGTCTACAGTGTGGATTCTGGGCTTGTATCACCTCGGCAGGCGAATAATCGAGTGGCGATGATCGCGTCCGGTAGTGCAGATGCTTCCGTAATTATCTGGAATCTCCGATCCGGCAACCGCTATGTAACTTTTGATGAACCGACGGATGCCGTTTACGCCGTGCGGATCAGCCCGAATGGCGAGTTTGTTGCGGCGGGTGGTCGTGATGGCAAAGTCCGACTCTGGAATCTCCGTACACGTGCCTTAACTCACGAACTCACGGATTCTGAGGAATAGCTTTTTTGGAGGACCTTTCACGATGCGTACCAATACGATGTTCATTTTGGTGAGACGCTATCGTCTTGCAAGCATAACCCAAATGCTTTTCGCTCTGTTCCTTTCTTCTTTAATGAGTGTCCTTGCATTTGCTCAAGGAGTCCCACGGCTCAATTCGCTGTTTCCGGCGGGCGGACAACCCGGCACGACTGTAGAGGTTGCCATTCAAGGCTCCGATTTAGAAGGGGCACATACCCTCATTATTGGGGGCGAAACCGGTATTACTGCCCAACTTCACCCGAGTGGTGGTGAGGTTGATGAGACGCATAAGCCTGTTTTTGAGGCAAATTGTGGGCAGTGTCACGAACTCCGTTCTCCAAACAATCGATCGATGACCCCGGCGCAGTGGAAGGCGACTGTTCAGCGGATGATTACGGAAAAAGGCGCGGAAATCAGTGCGGAAGCGGAGACCCAAATTGTCGCCTATCTGACATCGGCAGCGAGAGCCAGTGGTGGTTTAACCGCAGCGTTGTCTATCGCACCGGATGCGCCCATCGGACTGCGTGAAGTTCGAGTCGTCGGTAAACACGGGACCTCGACCGCATGGCCCTTTGAGGTGAGTGATACGCCTGACATCCTTGAGACGGAGTCGAATAACACCCCAGAATCCGCTACTATGATTGAATTGCCGACCCTCATCAATGGACTTATTAATCCGGGTGGAGATGAAGATTATTATGTTTTCGAGGGAGTTGAGGGAGAACGGTGCGTGTTCAGTGTCAAAGCGTATCGTCTCAACAACATTAGTCAACAATTCTTCAATCCGACGCTGTCTCTTTTCGATGAGAGAGGCATTGAGTTGGCACGGAGTAACGGCTTCTACAGTCTAGATCCGCTTCTTGATATTACACTCCCTGCCAACGGCCCGTATGTACTGCGCATCCGAGATTTATTACATCGCGGCAATCCGGATTCCGTTTACCGATTAACGGGTGGTGTTCTCCCTTACAATACCTACCTTTTCCCTGCTGGTGGAACGCTCCCTGGTGAAGATCGCTTGCTGGAAGCGGAGACGAAACGCTTTTATGGACCGTCTACGCCTGCCGAAGTCAATATTGTTCAGTGTGTTATTGGCGGTGAAAATCTTCCTGAAACCGAGTGGCAGGTCGAATTAACGGGGGCTGAGCAGCCTGGACTCAAGCAGATTCGTACGCCTTACGGCATTTTTCCGTTCATTGTTAACGCTCACCCAGAAGTTATCGAAGAAAATGTCGTAGCGCAAGCCACTGAGAATGAAACGGTTGTGAGAGAGATCGCTCCTCAGCTTGCCGAGTCTGAAATCCTTTTTCAAGCGAAATGTACAGCGTGCCATGAACTCCGTTCACCGAGCAATCGCGCACTCTCTGCCGAGGAGTGGGAAAGCACGATTACACGCATGTCGAATAAAGAGAACGCAGACATTACAACGACCGAACGTGAGCGGATCATCGCTTTTGTTGCCCAAGAGGCGCGACGTTTAGGTGAACTGATTGCCCGTCAACTTGAACACGCACAACACATTGCAACACCTGGCGCGATCAGTGGACGCATTTCAGAACCCGGTGAGACGGACTACTACCGGTTTACCATTTCAGAAGGCACAAGCCTCGGGCCTTGGTGGGTGATCTTCCCGTTTGATAACATTGATGAGACGGGGTTTGATACCGTTTATCCCCCTGAAGTGGAGATAGATTTTAACAAGGAATACGTCGGCAAGGACGGGCGAAAGATCGGATGGTATAAAACCGAGAGTAGAGGTGAAAACGTCTTCTCAAATGTCCCTGAAGACGATGTAACGGGCTATGCCTTAACCTATCTCGACGCTGATCGGGATCAGAATTATCTCTTATCGCTCGGTTCTGATGATACTATCAAGATATGGGTGAATGACCGCCTCGTCTTTAGTAAATACGTCCATCGTCCGCTACGCCGTGCAGATGATGTCATCCAGCTGCCGGTCTCTAAGGGTAGAAACAAGATTCTGGTAAAGGTTACGAATGGATACGGACCCTGGGGATTTTTTGCAGACATAGGAGGCTACTCTTTGACTGTCTCCGCGGAACGTCTCAATTCACCGCTGAGTCCATCACTTACCCTGCTCAATGCAAGTGGTGAGGTATTGGCAAATAATGCAGGTATTGGTGGAAGACGCAATGCTATCATCGATTACAGTTTCGATGAACCCGGTGTATATGCTGTCCGCATCGAGGACATTACAGGCAACGGTGGAGCAGGGTACGTTTACCACTTAGATGCCCGTCCGACGACCCCGGATTTCGCTATCTCTGTGACACCGGATAATCCGAATATCGGACGTGGTGGAACTGTCCTATTGGAAGTGACGCTGCAGCGTCGTGTCGGCTTTACAGAACCAATACTCCTCTCCGTTGAGAACTTACCATCGGACATCACCGCCAGCGAGAGTGCGATTCTTTCCAGTACTGGTATTACACAGGGGTACATAACCCTCACGGCTGCTCCAGATGCTGATTTAGAGAATTCTGTGGTTCAAGTTGTAGGCTCTGTTACCACTGCCACTGGTGATGAATTCCATCGCGCCGCAACACCCGTTGAGATCTATCGTATTCAGAACAACGATCAGACCGTTCAGCGCAAGAACGTTGTGGTTAGCATTAGGGAAGCTGCACCGATTATACTATCAACGGAACTGAAGGAGATTGTGGTAACTCCAGATTCCCGGATTGATGTCAGCGTCAAAGTTGCGAGACAAAGCGGCAATAGGCAAAACCTGAATTTGACTGCTGTTGGTTTACCTTTCGGGGTGCGACTCCAACGACAGAACACCTTACTCCAAAGGGATAAGACCGAAGCCACTTTAGCGTTTGTGCCGAATATTATTACCGCAGGCAGGAACACCAATCAGTTAAGACGCAATCCTTTCATTGGCACACAACAAACCGTTCCATATACCGTTGTCATCAATGCGTCAGTTGGTCAACGACGTATTGCCAGCAGCCCTGCTATTAAACTCTGGCTTGGCTCAGCGAATCCAGATGAGCAGGCGCAGTTGGGCGGGAATTAACAGCAACCGATGAAAACATTATTTGAAAACCGAGCTAAACTTTTCAGTTTTTGCCTCGTTCTCTTACTTTTCCCTTTCATCGCAAACGCTGCGCCATCTGGGAAAATCATATTCTCGCACTCGACCGAACCACTCGAGATATGGATGAGCAGCGCGGATGGACGCAATGCGCGTGGGCTTTTCAAACTACCGCTATTTACAATGGAGCTCTCAGTACAAGAAGGAGACCGGTACATCCTTGTTGTCGCTGAAGGAATGGAAAACAAAAGAATTGGAGACGCGGAAACAGGAATTGATGCGTATCTTTTGGATACTCAGAATCCGCGTGCCGGTCGGAAAGATTTAACATTGGGACGATTCGATGAAATTTCCGATGCAGCCATCTCACGCAACGGGGATGTTGTCTTCTCAAACATGATTAATCAAGCACATCCAGATGGGATATACCTCATTACCAGTCAGGAGGTGCATACGCCTATTCCAAAAGTAGAGAAATTGTTTGATGGACCCGCGGGTTATGTAGATTGGGCACCTAACGGAGACGACATCGCTTTTTCCAATCGTGATGGAATATTTCTGCTCAATATTTTTACCAGACAGGTATCACTGATAGTAGCGGGAGATAACTTTCGTCCTGTTTTCTCACCAGATGGAAAGCACCTTGCCTTTTTTACGAGGGAATTCTCGCAAAATCAACTGAAACGTACTTATGGAATTAGCATTGTTGATCTTCATGCTCCTGCTGATGTAAAGCAATTGAAGATTAAAAAAGGCAGTTTTCCGCAATATATCACATGGTCAGCCGATGGGAGATACATCGCTTATGCCCTATATGATTCGCAGGATCGATTGTCTTGTTTCGCTGTTCGAGTCAACGGTGGCAAACAACATATACCAATTTTTCGAGCGTTTGAAGGTGGATTACGGACGTTTGAATGGACACGCAAGAAATATTTCCCTACCAATGTGCTTACAACAACATGGGCGGAACTGAGGGCGAGTGGCTTAACTGGAGTCGGATATGAATAGTTTTTTTCAGAGCAGGTATGGCGTGTGCTGTTTATGTTTCTTGCTCATCCTTTTTTCAAACGCTGCGGATGCTGTGCCGAGCGGCGAAATCGTCTTTGTGCATCCGCTGGATTGGGGTGAGATATGGATTTCTAATGTAGATGGGACCAATGCTCGTCAACTCTTTCATCAAACCTTTGAAGAAGTCCATAAACTCTCGGTCCAAAAGGGCGGTAAGTACATTCTTGTTGTTGCCGAGGAACCGTGGGCGGAATGGGATATTTATCTTTTCGACCTACACAAACCGAGAGCCCCTCGAAAGAACTTAACAAAAGGTAGGTTTGATTGGATAGATGGTGCAGATATTTCAAAAAACGGGGATGTTGCTTTCGGATATGAGGGTGGATTGTATCTAATAAAGAGTCAAGAGTTGATAAAACGTGAGCCAGCAGTAGAAAAACTCTTGGATTGGGAATGGGCTGATGCTATTGAGTGGGCACCCAATGGACAACAAATTGTTTTTACTCATGGTAACAATTTATATTTCTTTGACATTGTTACCAAGGAAGTTTTTCAAATCAAGGAGGGGGCGGATAATCCTGCTTTTTCACCAAATGGCAAACAGATAGCCTTTAGTGCATCAGTTGTCCGAAAGGGTCAACTCTGGACAACGGGGTTAGCTGTTACCACTCCACGCCCTAATGCAGATGTCAACATGCTACGTGTTAGAAAAGACTACCTTTATTTAAATCCCGTCTGGTCACCAGATGGGAGATACATCGCTTATGCCTCCTATACAAATTTGGATGTCGAGAACATTGAGCAATTCCAAGCGGTGGGCAACTTCATAATTCCAGCGACAGGAGGTGAGCCTGAACCGATTTTGCTTGGAATTAAAGGGACAGAGTGGGTGTTTGAATGGATGGATGAAGCCTATCCTGTTGAGCCTAATGCGTCTCTGGTGACGACTTGGGCGAATTTGAAGACGCAATAAACGGATTAATATGTGATGTTGAAAAATAAATTTGACATTTTTAAAGTTTTATGGTATACTTAACTTCTCGGCGTGAGTTAAAACTCGACAGAAATCACATTTTTGGCAAGTCTTTGTGAAATAAATTTGACATTTTTTGGTTTTTGTAGTATACTTAATATCGTCTTTTGGACCAGTTGCTCAAATTAGGAGTTTCGGTTTGAAAAACCGAAGGCGAGGTGCGATTCCTCCCTGGTCGATTTTTTGAAAATAAATTTGACATTTATATCGTGATTGTGGTATACTTAAAAACATGCCACATGGGGGTGTAGCTCAGTTGGGAGAGCATCTGGTTTGCAACCAGAAGGTCAGCGGTTCAATTCCGCTCATCTCCATCGCCTATATAAAGAATAGGCGTTGTTCTTTGACAATTGTATAGAGAGGGTAAATCGGTAGAATGATATTACTTATCAAGCTACTAAGGGCTTACGGTGGATGCCTTGGTGCCAGGAGTCGACGAAGGGCGTGACAGGCTGCGATAAGCTTCGGGGAGTCGCTTAATAGACTTTGATCCGGAGATTCCCGAATCGGGCAACCGAGCAGGTTAATCCCTGCTACTCGTGTTTACACGAGGGACAACCAGGAGAAGTGAAACATCTCAGTACCCTGAGGAAAAGAAAGAAAACCTCGATTCCCCCAGTAGCGGCGAGCGAAAAGGGAACAGCCTAAACCCGGTATATGTTCAAGCCTGAACGCGTTGTATACCGTGGGGTTGCGGGGTCCGTTGGGTGTGGGTTCAGACACACCGGAAGTGACCGTGCGGCTAGCTTAATGTTTCTGGAAAGAGCAACCGGAGCGGGTAAAAGTCCCGTGAGCGAAAGCTGTGGCGCATTTCTTGACGGGTACCCCAAGTACTACGGGATAGACGAACCTGTAGGAATCTAGGAGGACCACCTCCAAAGGCTAAATACTCCCTGGCGACCGATAGTGAACGAAGTACTGTGAAGGAAGTGGTGAAAAGTTCCCCCATTAGGGAAGTGAAAAGCCCCTGAAACCGTATAGCCTACAAGCTGTGGAAGTGCTAAGTCACGTAAGTGACATGCATGACCGCGTGCCTTTTGCATAATGAGCCGGTGACTTACTCTGTGTAGCAAGATTAAGCATTTATGATGTGGAGTCGTAGCGAAAGCGAGTCTGAATAGGGCGTTGAGTTGCATGGAGTAGACCCGAAACCAAGTGATCTATCCATAGGCAAGGTGAAGCATATGTAAAAATATGTGGAGGCCTGAACCCACCAAGGCTGAAAACTTGGGGGATGACCCGTGGATCGGAGTGAAAGGCTAATCAAACTTGGTGATAGCTGGTTCTCCCCGAAATAGCTTTAGGGCTAGCCTTATGTGTTCGGCAGTGGCGGTAGAGCTCTAATTGGACTCGCGGCCCTACCAGGTTAGCAACTCCAGTTAAACTGCAAATGCCATTGTCCTAAGCATGGGAGTCAGTCAGTAGGGGATAAGCTCTATTGACGAAAGGGAAACAGCCCAGATCACCAGCTAAGGTCCCTAAATACGCGCTAAGTGGTAAAGGATGTTTTGTTGCTGAGACAGCCAGGATGTTGGCGTAGAAGTGGCAACCATTTAAAGAGTGTGTAATAACTCACTGGTTGAGCGACTTTGCACCGAAAATTTCCGGGGCTAAGCGTGTTACCGAAGCTGTGGATGTCCCGTAACAGGGGCATGGTAGGGGAGCGTTCTATAGTAGGACTGAAGGAGAATCGTGAGACGCTCTGGACGAATTAGAAGTGATTATGCCGGCATGAGTAGCGATAAAACAAGTTAAAAGCTTGTTCGCCGAAAGCCTAAGGATTCCTGAGCAAGGTAAATCCCCTCAGGGTTAGTCGGAACCTAAGCCGAGGCCGAAAGGCGTAGGCGATGGGAAGCAGGCGTAATATTCCTGCACCACCATGATACGGATGAAACTAGGGGAGACGCAGACAGTAAGGACTACCAGCTGATGGATATGCTGGGTTAAGCCCGTCGGAGTGCACCAGGCAAATCCGGTGCAATATGCTCCTCAGGGTGAACAGGATTCCGTAAGGATGCAAACTGTCCCCACGGTCTGCCAAGAAAAGAACCTCGAGTTGACAACTCATGGTGTCCGTACCGTAAACCGACACAGGTAGGCGAGGAGAGAATCCTAAGGCGCTCGAGAGAACTCTCGCTAAGGAACTCGGCAAAATTACCCCGTAACTTCGGGAGAAGGGGTGCTTTGAGTAGATGCCGCGTTCTGCGCGATACCGAAAAAAGCCGCAGTGAAATGGCCCGTGCGACTGTTTACTAAAAACACAGGTCTCTGCTAAATCGCAAGATGATGTATAGGGACTGACGCCTGCCCGGTGCCAAAAAGTTAAGGTGAGGAGTTAAGGGTAACCGGACGCTCTGAACTGAAGCTCTGGTAAACGGCGGCCGTAACTATAACGGTCCTAAGGTAGCGAAATTCATTGTCGGGTAAGTTCCGACCTGCACGAATGGCGTAACGACATGGGCACTGTCTCGGCGAGAGACTCGGCGAAATTGTAATACCGGTGAAGATGCCGGTTACCCATACCAAGACGGAAAGACCCCGTGAACCTTCACTATAGCTTGATATTGGGTTTTAATGTTGCATGTGTAGGATAGGTGGGAGACTATGATATTGGGGCGCCAGCTTCAGTGGAGTCGCCCTTGAAATACCACTCTTGTTGCATTGGAATTCTAACTCCGGCACGTGAATCCGTGTCGAGGACAGTGTCAGGTGGGTAGTTTGACTGGGACGGTCGCCTCCCAAAATGTAACGGAGGCACCCTAAGGTTCCCTCAGTGCGATTGGAAACCGCGCGTAGAGTGTAAAGGCAGAAGGGAGCTTAACTGCGAGACGGACGCGTCGAGCAGATGCGA
>JAJECN010000009.1 GCA_022821965.1 Candidatus Poribacteria bacterium | reverse complement strand
AAGAAGTTGACATCAATGACTATCAAAATATTACCGAGGCGAGAGATCGCATCGGGCAGTTTATCACACACGTCTATAATCAGAAACGCCCACATTCGGCGTTAGGGTATTTGACGCCTATGGAATTTCAACAGCAAACCTTATCTTAACTTTGCGAAATTGTGGTCTAAATAAGCGTATGCACTACAATGTTCTAACGTAGTTGACAAACATCAATCATCTAATGAGACAACAGCAATAATGGATTGGTAGGAGATAGTATGGATATCAAAGAAAATATCTCGTTTCTAGTTGATAATATATACAAAATTATTATGATAGTTTTTGTTATCGCTAGTTTTGTTATCGCATATCTTAGGTATCGTCTCGCTAAGCGTTCATCATATTCTAACGAGCTGGAACCCAGTGCAGACATCACTAAAACCCTCGAGAATCGACGGTCTAGACAGTTCTTTTGGTTTGGTAAAAAAAAGTCGGATCTTGGACAAGATACTAATCCTATAAAGGAAGCTATGTATCGTGCTCAGAAATTCCAAAAGGAAAAGAAAATTGATGCAGCCATTGAAGAGTGGCGTAACATCGTTAAGAGCACGGAAGGGGAGGATAATTACATTGCTGCCCGTGCGTGGTCTGCTATTGGAGATCTTCATAACATGGAAGATCGAAGAGAAGAAGCACTATCAGCTTACACTGAAGCCATCAATTTGGATAAAAATTATGCTGAAGCGTACCACAATCGGGGTAATACGTGGGCGAGTCTGGCGAAAGACGAATTTGCTCGCGGAAATGAGGAATTAGCTTTTGAGCACTATGAGTCCGCTGTCGCGAACTATAGTGACGCGATTCAATTAAAAAGGGGTTATGTTGAAGCGTACTACTGTCGAGGCCTTGTAAAGGGTCTGTTCGGGCAATATGAGTCCGCTATTGTGGACTATAAGCTAGCAATTAATCTAAGACCGAAGTGCGCCGATGCCTATATGGGTATAGGCAGTATAGAATTAGATTTTAATAATTATGAATCGGCACTTGATATGTATAATAAAGCTGTTAGACAAAAACGACGTGATCCTCTTGTTTACAGTAATCGCGGAAATGCGAAAATGGCTTTTGGAAAACACGAATTTGATCGGAGAGATTTGAAATCGGCTTACAACTATTATAAATCCGCTCTTAAAGACTATAATAGAGCGATTCGTCTAAATCCGAATTTTGCTATACCTTACAGCGAGTTGGGGGCTTTAGGACTGTTTTTGGCGGAGTACGAATCTGTTCAAGGCGATGTGATATCGGTTCGTGATCATTATGAACAAGCATCTGCGGCCTGTGATAAAGCGATTGATCTAAATCCAAAGTTTACACAAGCGTACGCCAATCGAGGTAACATACAAAAGATGTTGGGGAACATTGAAGACGCACGTGCGGATTTCCAAACTGCCTTGAGGCTCGCGAGAGAGGAAGGCCAAGTGTTTCTTGAAATTGATATAGAGCAACAAATTTTAGAATTGAATAATACCCAGTGAAAAAGGTCTGAAACCTTACGACTTGCAGTGGAGAGCGTTGTCCATTCTTGTAAACGAATTGCCTATACGCGTTGGGAGTCTGGTAGGAATTTTACCGATCCAAAATTTGAAATTATTCATTCCTCATCCTATTTCTATTCAAAGTGGTTTTCCAAAACACAAAACATACCCATCATAATCCTTGAGTTCAAAGGCGCGGAGACCGTCGTCGGTGTCGGCGAGCGGTTCGTGAAATTCCAATCCACGAGACTGAAACTCAGCAAACAGCGTGTCAGGATGGGAAACCCAGATAAAAGCATCCCATCTCGCCCACTCGTGCCGAGTATGGTTCGGTACTGGGTGAATATCTTCAGCGATATGTTTCAGAAGGATCCGCACGTTATCGCGAGACACAATCGCAAAAAACGGGTCATCTTCTGGGATAAGCAAGTCTGTCTCGAAACCGAGTTTCTTATTGTAAAAGTCAATTGACGCGGCGAGGTTTTTGACAATAAAAAAAGGCGCGATCTCTGCAAGTGTTGCGTTGTTTGCCATTGTTCATCCTCCTGTTTTCCTTTCACAATATCCTAACAGATTTCCGCCCAGCATTCAATGGAAAGTCGGGAATCGGAATTCCCTCCTACAGCAAAGCGTTGACACATCCGGGGCTTTGGGGTATACTAACGGCGATGACCATACTCTGAATTGGGGAAGGGATATTTTCATGGCAACACTCAGATGGGGGATACTCGGTTGTGGCGATGTTGCTGAATATAAGGGTGGACCGCCGCTTTATAGTGTTAACGACTCGGAACTCATCGCTGTGATGCGGCGGGACCGTGCGAAAGCGGAATCATTCGCCGAGCGACACGGCGCGAAACGGGTTTATACCGACATAGACGATCTTCTGGTGGATGATGAACTCAATGCGATTTATGTGGCAACGCCGCCGTATCTGCACTGCGAACACGTTATCCGCACGGCAGAAGCGGGTAAGCACGTCCTCTGTGAGAAACCGATGGCGATGACGGTTGAAGAGTGTCAACGCATGGTGGATGCCTGTCACGATGCGGGTGTTACCTTGATGCTCGCCTATTATCGGAATTTCTATCCGAACATCGTAAAGATGAAGACGTTGATGGATGAGGGTGCCATCGGGGACGTGGTGCTTGCACGGGTGAATCATACCGGTTTCTATAACCCGAATCGGCACGATCTGAGCAGCTGGCGAGTGGATCCAAAGGTCAGCGGCGGCGGTGTTTTGATGGATCTCGGTAGCCACCGTATCTCGCTCCTGCAGTATCTGATGGGCGATGTTGAATCTGTGCAAGGCTATGCGGAGACGGTGCATCTGGATATTGCGGTTGATGATGCCACTGCGTTTACGCTCCGTTTTGAGAGTGGCGCGCATGCTGTCGCGAATATCAACTGGAATGTCGGGGTCTCTATTGATGATGTTGAGGTTTATGGAACGGAAGGGTGTTTACGGTGTTCGCCGTTGAATTCAGGGAATCTGACGCTTGAGACGAAATCAGAAGGACTGATTGAACTGCATCAGACCCCATTGCCACATACGCACACGGGACTTGTGGAGGATTTCATCAATCACCTCAAGACAAATGAACCGATACGGTGTTCCGGTGAATCAGGATTGCAGACGAATGCGGTTATCGCGCAGATAATGTAGGTTTGCCCCTAAATTTTGTAGACGCGCTTTGATGAAGATTAATTTTTTAGTTCGGTAATTGCTTGGCGAAGTCCGGTGCGGTTAGGAAACCGCACCTACCTTGATTTTTAACGAATCCGATTGGATTCTAAGGTTAGCCACTCGCCGTAGGCTCTCGGCATCTCTGCCGGTGCGTCTAAACCTGATTCCTCACGCCACCGTAACAACGGGTGCCGCCGATCGGATTGTGGGAGATTTACACGTGTGCCGTAAGCCGCCGACTCAAAGATGCCCATCATCATTTCAACGATGTGTCGTCCCTCAGTGCCGCTGCACGTATGTGGTCTGCCTTCATCTAATGCATTAACGTAATCCTCCACGAACCAGTAATCCGCTTCCGATGCACTGCCTTTGGGATCGTAATGATCTGGATAGATAAGTTCTAACGTTTCCCACTGATCGTGCGTTCCGTCAGGGAGGTAATGTGGTGTCGGTAGCAACCACGCACCGCCGCTTTTCCAGAAGAGCCGTCCTTCGGTGCCGTAAAGTTCCATAGAATACGCGTCGGTGTCCATCTTATGAAAGCGGTGTTGAAGCAGCGTGCCAGTAACGTGCCCCTCATACTGCAGTGTTGCTGTGATATACTCACCCGCAATCGTCCCCATACCGCTCGGTGACGGTACTACGTCTGTAGACGTGATCGATTTTCCACCGGTTGTCAGGTGCGCCACAACGCTTTCGCACCGTTTCCCGAAGTGCAACATGTTATTGAGCATGTGCGTGCCAATGTTCATCAATCCGTAGCCGCCGTAATAGCCTTTCCCGCTGCCGTACATATAGCGCAATTCACCTATTTTTCCGACATCGAAGGCGCGTGCAATTGTTTGCATGGATGCGCCGACTCTACCTTGGTGATGCACTGCAACCTGTACGCCTTTCTCTTCGGCTTTCGCTATAACGGTGTCCGCTTGCACGAGATCCACACACATCGGTTTTTCCACCTCAATGTTTACCCCGTGTTCCAGCACCCGCATGCACAGGTCGTAATGGAATTCCGTGCCGGTGGGAATCGCGACGATGTCGGGTTGCGTCTGCTGGATCATCTCGTCTAAGTCAGTGAACCGTGCGGTGACGTTGACTTCATCGCCGAGAGTGTCGAGGCGTTCTTGAATCAGGTCACAGAGTCCGACAATCTCTGTGCGTGGGTGGGCATGATATGCCCGTGCTGCTGCCGTCCCGCGACCTCTACATCCCAAAATTCCGATTCGATAGGTCTTCATCGTTCTCTCCTTTCTCACGTTTGATCGTCCTCGTGTCCGCCTGTCTATACTGTTGATGTTTCGCATTGTATCATAAGTTCGTTTAATGCGTCAATACGTTTGATTTTTCTTGATTTTGTTTCTCCAATCTGTTATCTTTCGAGTAAGGCGAAGATTATTTTTCGGTTTTTTTTATTTTTTAATTCAAAGGCTATTTCTCGAATTCAGTCTCTTTTCACAAAGACATCCTAAATGTCTTTACTGCTTTGAACTATCAAAGGTGGTTTGTCGTGAGTAGCTTGGTGAAATTTGTATTTATTTTAATTTTATGCCTTTCCGTCGCTTTTATTGAATCTTCCATCGCCTTCAAGCAGATAGAAACCTATACCGTTGCTGACGGTCTTGTGGGTCCTATAGTCCCAGTTATTTTTCAGGACAGCCGGGGTGTGCTTTGGTTCGGATCTGATAGGGGGGGTGTCAGTCGTTTTGATGGCAGGACTTTTGTGCCTTACACGGCTTCGCCGGTCACTTCGGAGGAGATGCCGACATCTGTTGTTCAGCCGGGGGCACTCCTCGGACGGACGCGCCAAATCGTTGAAGATAAGTGGGGACACATCTGGTTTCTTACGCGAGAGGATTCAGAAGAAACGGGGCACGTCAGTCGTTTTGATGGCACTTCGATCCAACTGATCGGAGCTGGAAGCTGCCTAATTGTTGACAGGGCAGGCGACGTGTGGGTTAGTGAAAGTCAGTGGCTGACGAAGTACACCACCTCAGGGGTCCAAAGACTGCCAGAGGCACATCGGAGCGAGCTTGAAAGCGAAGATTCACTCCAGTCAACGGAAACGTTGACAATAAACGTTATCTTTGAAAGCAAAGATGGTACCCTCTGGCTTGGCGGTGGTGAGGGTGCCAAGGAAAAAAGGGCTGTAATTCTAAGTTTTCGTGAGACTCGGCCGGCAAACGATAAAACAGGAGCCGGAACATTGCGTATCCAACCGGATATTGGTGTCACGCGTTACGATACATCGAACTTTAACGGCGTTGGTGGCATTGAAGCGATAGCAGAGGATGTCTCTGGAAATCTTTGGTTCGGTGGCTACAATTTTCTCCTGAAGTTCGATGGACAAACCTTTGCGCAGATTCTCCCTTTACGTTCAGGGCAAAGCGGTACTGACGGGTCCAGATCTACCACGCAAGCCTCAATTCAGACTGATACCAAAGGACGACTCTGGTTTAGTGACGGTCGCATCGCAAGATGGTGGGATGGTTCACGTCTGCAGACCCCTGAAAGCGTGCAAGGCATTCTCAAAATCGAGGACGCGTGGGGAAATCTATGGTTTACCGACGAGAATGGCGAAGGGTATCAATATGATGCTACGCTTGCGTTAAGCCCTTATAGTGCTGATGGTGGACTCGGTATTGACCGAGTTCGGACGATTTTTGAAGCGATTAATGGTGATTTGTGGTTTGGACATGATAACGGCGTGACAGTCTTTAACCCGAAACCAGCAATCCAGAATCATGGCACTGGAGTCGGGGGTAGAGTTAGAGGAAAATCACGTTTCGCATTTTGGACGGATATTGTAAAAATATTTGAGATTGGTGAATACATCTGGTTTATCAACAAACCGATACTCAGTGGGAACGCTATACGGTACACGTTCTTCCGCTATGGAAACGGACACTTTGATGAGGTTTCTGTCTTTATCAAACCAGATGCAGGGCATCTCGGGCGACGGTATGTTAGGAATCCTAATCTATTTATTACCGAAGATGAACATCCATGGATAGCTTTTGGCGGGCATATCTTTAAAGCGCATGCCACAGGATTGTTCTGGCTTACGAATCGCTTTCAGGGGATACCTTTTCAAACAACCTTGGAAATTGATCATGCTGCATCCCCTATAAATGCCTTACACACAGATATCAACAAATTATGGGTGCTTTTTGAGAATGGACGAGTGCAGTCCTATCCAAAAACGATTGAACCCTCAATGTCTATAAATATTAAACCGGAGACCCTCCCGTATTTGATTAAAGTAACAAAGACGTTAGAAATTCCATCAGGTACCAAGTGGTTTTTCAACGCTGTTACCGGAAAGTTGATACGCTGGAATGACGCGGATCCGAGCAAACCGGTTGTGCTTAGAGAGAATTCTCGTGCTGCGCCACTCGCAGTGTGGCAGCATCCAAAAGAGATGTATGGGAAAGTCACTTTCCTTTTTCCGGATGCCCTCAAGACGTATCTTGACAAGGAGTTAATCATAACTAAGGACATTGAACTTGCCCCGGTAAACGCGTCCTTGATTTCTCGAGAAGGTGTTCTCTGGCTCGCGACCTCTCGTGGCGCAGTGCGATACGATGGGACGAAACTCACATCGTATGCCTCTAAAAATACGTCTCGAAATTCCAGAAAAGAGGGATTTCTCGTCGATGACGTGCGCGATGTGATTGAGGATAGTAGTCGGAGTATATGGTTCGCGACAAAGGGCGGCGGCACTGTCCGATACGATGGCGAAACCTTCGATTTCCTCACCACAAAAGACGGTCTTGCACATAATAACATCTCGAAAATTTATGAGTCTTCTAACAAGGATATTTGGTTCGCAACAGAAGGCGGCGTTACACAATATACACCGGCGCGCGGTGGACTCCCTTTTTATCGGCTCACTGCCCTAAAGGCTGATAAGACCTATACCGAATTCTCGTCGAATATTACCCTACCGACGTATGGAAACAAGCATATCATTTTTTATGTGCGAGGTCTCAGTCCACTTCGAGAACGGCTCTCCTATCAGTTTAAAATAATTGGCTTGGATAGTCCTGGATGGACAAAGATTTCAGCGGTGGAGTTCGCACGTTTGCCCACCGGTTTCGGCGGTCCATCTGGCAAATGGTTTTCTGCATCTGAATTGGGAACGCAACAAGCCACGGATAGTAGGGGTGTTCAACAGGAATTTCAAAACCAAAATGGCGTTCTATGCGTCCGATATACCGGTCTCAAAGCGGGCACCTACAGTTTCATCGTCAAGGCTTTCCGAGAGGACTGGCCCTACACGCAGCCGCCCGCTGTGGTTGACTTTAGCATCTCTCCACCTTTCTGGACCCGGTGGCGAACATATCTCCCTACAGTCATGTTTATGACTATTGTCGTTGCTCTCATTGGTCGTTTAGTCATCACGCGAAGGCACACCACGCAGCTTCGCAGCGAAATGCAGCAGAAGGAGGAAGCAGAAATAAAGCGGATCCGTTCGGAACTGGACGAAGCACAAAACATTCAAATGGGACTACTCCCTACGGAGTCCCCAGATATAAAAGGATTTGATATTGCAGGGATGTCGGTCCCTGCCACACAGGTCGGCGGCGATTTTTATGATTATCTGACGCTTGCCAACGGACAAACCGCTATTGCCGTAGCAGATGCTGCTGGCAAGGGGTTACGCGGTGCAATGAATGCCGTGCTTACGAACGGTATGCTCCATGAAATTGCCAGATTCGAGTCCGGTGCGGATGTCATTCTCACTGCGCTCAATGCTGGGTTAGCACCGCGCATGTATGGTCCCAGTTTTATCGCACTCAACTTGGCAATTCTTAATGAATCCGAGGAACGTATTGACTACGCCAACGGTGGACAGCCCTATCCTATTCTCAAGCGAGGCACTGAAATCATTGAGATTGAAGATAGTGACCTACCTCTCGGTAGCATGAAAAGTGTTCAATATGAGTCTGTCGCTTTCGATTTAGCTGAAGGCGATGTGCTTATCTTCCATTCCGATGGTCTGATTGAGGCACTCAACGCTGAAGAAGAGATGTACGGTGCTGAGCGTTTAAAAGCGGTGGCTTCCCGAATTCCAGATGAATACACCGCAGAGGAAGTGATCCGACACGTCGTTGAAGATGTCAATAGATTTGTTGAGGAAGCAGAACAGTATGATGATTTAACGCTTGTTGTCATCAAACGCGTCTCTGCCTCTGAGTAGAGATGTTATCGTCAATGTAGCGTAGTCCTGATGCGTAAATGTTTTGGGAGTGATGTCTATTTTCGGCGGGACAGGTATTCAGAGAGCGCGTAGTCAAACGGCGTGGCGGTATCCATTTGAACGTAATCAATTTGGCTTGCGCCGCACCCGCGACGATAACTCTGGATAAATTCGTTCAGTTTTTCAAGGTAATCTGTTTTTAGTGTGTCGGCTTGTGTTGAAAGCGTCTGTCCGGTTTCCATATCTCGAAAAACAACAGAACCGGTGTAAGGGAAGGTGAGTTCGGCGGGATCGAGCAAGTGAAAAACAATGACCTCGTGTTTCTGGTGGCGGAGATGTTTCAGGGCAGAGATGACCTGAGAAGGTTCGTCAAGTAGATCAGAGATGACGATGACTAAGCCCCGTCTCACAATCCGTTTGGCGAGTTCGTGGAAGAGACCGCTCAACTCGGTTTCCTGACCGGGGGTAGCATTCTCTA
The DNA here is from genome assembly GCA_022821965.1 of Candidatus Poribacteria bacterium. GTDB lineage: Bacteria > Poribacteria > WGA-4E > WGA-4E > WGA-3G > WGA-3G. The sequence continues at coordinate 2,571 of JAJECN010000009.1, read as the reverse complement.
AAGCGGACATAATCGCACGCAGATGTGTGGCGGCACCCCTCGGTGGAATGTATTGCGTAATGTCCGTATCAAAGAGTGCTAATCCGACCGAATCCCGTTGCTTCAGCATGAGGTAGGTGAGCGTTGCTGCGAGATAGCAACCGTATTCAAACTTCGTCAGTCCTTCCTCTGCGTGCTTGTAGTTCATCGACGCGCTGGTATCGAGCAGAACATAAGCGCGCAGGTTCGTCTCCTCTTCAAACTTTTTGATGTAGTACCGGTCAGATTTTCCGTAGACTTTCCAGTCGATATAACGGATTTCATCGCCGGGCATGTATTGCCGGTGTTCCGCGAATTCGACGCTGAACCCTTGATACGGACTTTTGTGTAATCCAGTGACGAACCCCTCAACGACGAGACGTGCGACGAGCTCCATTCCTCCAATCCTTGAGAGCGCGACTGGATCTAAATATTTATGAGATGTTTGCATGTTTTCTTTTTCCGAGTTACTCAAAAACGGCAACTGACACCGGACGTTTCGGCGCGACAGTCTGGCGATCCTGCTTAATACGTTCGATTTCTTTGAGTGTCTGTGCAGTCAAATATCCCTCACCGCAATTCGGACAATGAATAGTAGGGACATTTTCGATGACGAGTAACGATTCACCTTTTCCGTAACTCCGGGAAACGTGGCGTTGGCGTGCGCCTGGCTTTCCGCAAATATCGCATTTCATTGTTTGATGCCTTTTTTAGTTACCGGTTGCACTCCGGGTCCTCGTGAACAATGTCGTCAATAAAATATAAGCGCTCGTCTTCGGTCATAGCGTTCCAATCCAACCCGCGTTGGGCACATAATTGTCTAACCTTTGATTCAGCATATTTGACACTCCCACACCTAAAGGAGTGGGATTCTTGTTTCTTCATTCGTTGCCTCCCACGAGTGGAGGTCTTAAACAAACTCCACAAGCGTTTTAGTTCTCCGTCTGCCCGACGGCGAGGTTTCGTAAGTTGATCGCAGCGTTTACGTCTCGGTCTTCGATAAAGCCACAACTGTCACACTGATACTGCCGATCCGCGAGTGTTAAATCTTTCTTCTTTTCTCCACAATCGCTACACGTCTTTGAAGATGCGAAAAACTGTGGTGCCTGCACAATCGGTATGCCGAGCACTTCGGCTTTCGTCTTAAGTTTCTCAAGAAAATTGCCTAACGCAGAATCAGACAACGCTTTAGCGAGGTTTTGATTCTTGAGTAGATTCGTAACCTTGAGCGTCTCAATACCGACAGCACGTGCGCAGTTGACGATTTCGGTTGTCGTCTTGTGGTGAGCGTCATTTCGGATACAAGCGATACGGTAGTGAAGGCGTTCCACTCTCCGTTTCTGCTTATACCAATTATTAGACAGAAACACTTTACGGCTTAACTTGCGTTGCTCTCGCTTAAGTTTCCGCTCATATCGCTTTAGGGGTCTTGGATTCTCATACTGCGTGCCATTATCAAGGGTTGCCAATGAGTTGATGCCAACATCTACGCCAATCACAGGGAGTCCGCGCATGTCACGGGGAGTATTAGGTGTTCCTGCGTCAACGATGATACTGACGAACCAACGGTGTGCTGTCCTTGATATAGTTACGCGTATAATCTCTCCTTGAAAACGCAACTCTTGGAACATGCGTATCCAACCGATTTTAGGGAGTTTGATACGCTTACCTTCAACTCTGACGGATTGCTCGTCTGTTGTATAGGATTTCCGACTCCCGCGTTTCTTAAACTTCGGAAAGCCGTTTAACTTATCTTTCCAGCGTTGGATACCTTCCGATAAGTTGCGGACCGCATATAACGCAGCGCGCTGGTCCATCCCTTTCGTCCAATCAAAGGCTTTTTTGGCTTGATTGAATCGGTTGTTTAAGTCTATAAAGGAACGAAAATCGTCTGCTTTGAGTCCATCTTTGAAATCTGCCAACGCTGCATTATACGCAAAACGCGCATATCCGCACTGCTGAGAGAACCAAACCTTTTGGGCATCCGTTGGACGCAACGTAATCTTATGTGATTTATACGCCATTGTGGTATCACCTAATCTGTGAGGTTTCCTAATCCCGTTGTCGCGGTGTGGCAGGTGCGACAACACCCACCACCGATTAGGTAATACAATTATACCACGAAACCCCCTAAAATGTCAACTTTTTTTGACTTCGCACGAAGTAACGGGGTTGGACCCAAAGCTAAAGCATTGGGATTGTTAGACAATGCCCTTCATCCGTTCCTCGCGTTCTGCTGGTGTTTCCTTTGTAAGTGCACGAACAACCAAGAATTTTTCTTCCGGCGGCATCTGCTGGAGAAAATCTATGACCTGTTCAGTTGTTAATTCAAGCGTCAAAGTCATTTTCATTCACTTTCTAAATCTTGAAGTTCAATTATAACAAAAGTTTGCCTGACTATCAATCGAAATGTGAACTCATATTGAGTAAAACATAAGAATATGGTAAAATAGAGAAATAAAAGGCGATAGTTTATGTCCCTTTCTTTAGATATACATTCACTTTATGAAAGGTGTTCTTATGGCATCCGAATCTCAAAAGCAACCGAGATAC
>JAJECN010000036.1 GCA_022821965.1 Candidatus Poribacteria bacterium | reverse complement strand
CGCTCCGCCGTGCCGTTCACTAAATGGGTTTACGGCACGGCGGAGCGTGCCTACTACTATTAAGGAGATTCCAATGTCAAAAGAAGTATCAAATGATGCACCGATTCCGATGACACCGGAGCAAAAGTTCTTTTTCGATTTACGCGGTTGGATTTTATTGCCATCAATATTATCAGACTCGGAAATTGAAGAAATGAAAGCGGAAGTCTATGACGGTGCCAGACAGAGCTATCAAGGCGCACTTCAGACCCTACTTGACCATCCGGCAATTGTCGGAGTCCTGAACGAGATTCTCTCCGAAGATCCCTTTGTGGGGGACGATTGCTATGGGTTTCGGTGTGAAGGGTCATTTACGACGGTGAGACCCCCAGGTTGGAATGTGTCGGAACGTGGCGATAACGGGCTGCCACACGTTGTGCGTCCACCGCAGCAGGCAAATGCGATGCGATATCAGGTCGCCGGTGAAAAGATTTTCGCAGGGTTGACGCGTGTCGTCTGGGAACTTGAAGAGGTGAAGTCAGGACAAGGTGCCACCTCTTTCCTCAGTGGTTCACATAAGGCACATTTCAACTACGGCGGTCCCGATCGGTATCGTCCGAATATCAGCGAGTCGCCATGGGAGGATAGTATGCGTGAGATGATGGACGACTACAGTTGTCCACCGGGTTCCGTCGTTATTTTCACGGAAAGCCTCGTCCATGCGGCGAATGATTGGACGAATCCATCGAATCCTCGATGCGCGGTTTTCAATTGCTATAACTCCATCTGGGCGCAATGGCATCGGCTGAACCTGAGCCACGAGATTATTGAAACGATGCCACCTAAGCGGCAATCGTTATTCCGTGGTACATGGGCGATTGGTGGCGGCCCCGGCGGAAATCGTGAGTATTCGTTGGAGAATAACACAACATGATAACAAGCGTATGCGGGATTTCAATCCCGCATATATTACCTATGTAGGCATAAAAAAAGCCAGAGTGTCTGGCTCCAGCAACCCAACATAGACATACCATAACGGCAGAGGTCACGGTTGGCTGTCCCTAGTTTCCCAAGAGGAAAACACCGTCCATACGGCACGTATTCGGGCAAAGGTATTATGAGGGAGCGGTACTATATCTTAATCTGCGGCTTCATCACGCGTTGATTCTGTGGGCGCGGGCTTCTCAGCAGGTGGTTCCGGGTCGTGGAACTTATACTTACCGGACTTCCGCATTTCTTTTTCTACTTCTTGATAGTAAGCAAGCAATCTGTTGAGATCGTGTCCGCATTCTTCTGAAATTTTCATCCGCATTTCCCGAACTTCCTTAACGACTTCATTCATTTCTGTACTGCGAAAATCAATTTTCTTTTCCATTTTATGCGGCACCTCCAAAGTAGTCATGTGGTGTTTTTAATTCTGGTGTTGCTAATCCCAATTCTCGGTTAATACGTGTGATGAAATCAAATTTGTTCGGATTAGCAAGATGTGTACAATTCCATGTAAGCATCGCGTCAACTTTGTGAAATGAGGCAAATGCCAAATGAAGCGCGTCTCCTTGTGGTTCTTTCGGCATTATCAACCTATCAATATATATTTGTGCAATTTGCAAAATTTCAATGGAAGAAACGAATATCTCAACACCTTCAAGCAATGCCAGTCTATCCTGTGTTGTTTCACCCATTCCTTGTCTAAGCTCAGTTTCAACTGCACTACTTGAAGTTAGGGTAAATATATCCGCGTATTCATCCCACCATTGCCGAGTCAATTTCTGTCTAATAAGCGATTCTTCATCGGTTCGCGACGTGTAGTAAGAACTTGGAATTGTCGTTTCAATGTAGATGCGTTTTCGCATTGTCTATAACTTCTAAGTATTATATCACATAAAGATCTAATTGCCAAAACAAATACTATTTATGACCAGATACTAACACTTGTGCACTCCGAGCAGGGACGTAAAGCTGAATCGACTGTGCCTGCCCTTCCATAGCAACATCTTGCCACGGATAATGGACACTCTCTACGGCACCATAGCCACCATACACCGTATCATCAGTGTTGAGGAGGAGACGGTAATCTGCCTTTTCAGGCACGGGGATACGCCAATCCACGGCAGATTCACTCGGATGAAAGTTGAAAGCAAAGACAAGTCCACCGCGCCCGTAAACGATCTGTTTCGCCGCCTCATGGATAAACAAAAGTTGAATATTTTCATCGGCGAGGAGGTAGTGCACGGCATCAAGGCGTTGCATCGCGCGATCAAAAGCGTTGAGATGCTGATATCGGAGCGTTTTATCCTCAACAAGATGCCACTGCCGACGCGCATACCAATAGGAATTATTATTTCCTGCGCGTGGGAAATCAATCCACTCAGGGTGTCCAAATTCATTCCCCATAAAGTTGAGGTAGCCTTCGCCACCTAAACTAAACGTCAGGAGTCGAATGAGTTTGTGGAGTGCAATACCGCGAGCGACGAGATGACTCGTCGTGGAAACACTCATGCTCGTGTAAAGTTCAGTGTCCATGAGTTGCATCGCAAGCGTCTTATCACCAACAATCGCTTGGTCGTGGCTTTCAACGTAAGCGATGTGTTTTTCACCCATACGGCGGTTGCACAACATGCCGTAAATCTCGCCGATATGCCACGCCTCGTCCTGTTTCTCTTTTAACAACCGAATCCAATAATCTGGGATACCCATTGCGAGGCGATAATCGAAGCCGAGTCCACCCTCTTCAGTCGGGCGAGCGAGACCGGGCATACCACTCATATCCTCAGCAATCGAAATAGCAGCAGGGTTGACAGTGTGAACAACTTCATTTGCCAACATCAGGTAAGCGATGGCATCCAGTTCAACGCCAGTGTCAAAGTAATCCGCATAGCCGGTAAACTCCCGCTCCAGTCCGTGGTCGCTATAGAGCATGCTCGTGACACCGTCAAATCTGAAGCCGTCAAACCGATAGGTTTCCAACCAGTAGCGGACATTACTCAACAGGAAGCGTTTCACTTCGTATTTACTATAATCGAAACAACGTGACCCCCAAGCGACATGTTCACCTTTCGCACCAGCATGGAAATACTGATGTCCAGTTCCATCAAATTGGCTCAATCCCTCGTTAAGATTTTTGACGGCGTGGCTATGCACCAGATCCATGATAACCAACAACCCGAGACTGTGCGCTGTATCAATAAGGGCTTTCAGTTCCTCTGGTGTCCCGAAACGACTTGAAACAGCGAAGAAGTTGCTCACATGATACCCAAAACTTGCATAATAGGGATGTTCCATCACCGCCATCAGTTGCACAGCGTTATAGCCCAAATCCGCAATTCGGGGCAAGATGTTCTCCCTAAACTCAGCGAACGTTCCGACTTTTTCCGCTTCTTGCGCCATGCCGACGTGCGCCTCATAAATCCGTAAACCCTCGGTATTGATGTCAAAATCGGGTGCGCGATGCTGCCACTGATACGGATGCGGGGGTGCCCAATACTGTCCGGTGAAATCCGCGTCACCTTCCTGAACAACGCGCTGGATATACGCAGGAATCCGGTCAAGTCCACCGAGTTCCGAGACGACATGTACCTTGACGAGGCTTTCGTGTGTGAGGCGATCGGCGTAATCTCTGTCGGGCAAGAATAGATACCAGATGCCCCAATCATCGACAGACATCGGATTTGCGCCGCGATCCCAGCCGTTAAAGTCGCCGATAAGGGCAAGGGCTTCCGCACCTGGTGCCCATTCGCGGTACCAGACACCGGTCTCTTCTTCATGCTCTCCACGGTTGAAACCGAAATATCGGTGTCCTTGGCTTATTTCACCTAATACGCCCCCGGTTTTCTCAATCTCTGCCTTGAAACGCTGATAGCACGCAAACCGCTCACGCAGCTGCGCAGTGTATGGTTTCAACAAAGGATCTGTTTCAATGAGGGCAGTGCCATCAGCACTGCTTTTTGTTGAGTGTTGCTTTACCATAATGTTTACAGCATCAAAAAGCCCAGCGGTGTGAGAGGTATAAAGATAGGGGGGACACAATCTAAGGAGTTACTGACTTCACACAACGAAAACCGATGTTGAAAGATAATTTTACTCTTTCGGTAGATACCCCAAGGCGACTAGCAACCCACACGCCTCGCGGCGCGTCGTACCAAGAAGCACCACGTGCTACACGCATTTTATTGACGCTCATTACGTTATTTTCTCCATTTCTTATAATAATGTCTGCAATTGGATTCCGGCGCGGAGAATTCGCATAGAAATTTTCATCATAAGCATCAAAACACCACTCCCAAGCGTTACCTGCCATGTCATATAACCCATATCCGTTCGGAGGATAACTGCCTACAGGAGCCGTATACGCGTAGCCATCATCAAGATCTTTGTCCGCCCAATTCTCTTCAGGTCTTCTTTCTTTATCCCAAATTTTGCTCAGGTTTTTATCTGCAAAATTACACTGTGTTCCATCCAATTCAGCGTCCCCCCATACGTGATATTTATCTACCAAGCCGCCTCTCGCCGCTTTCTCCCATTCTGCCTCTGTGGGTAATCGCTTGCCCGCCCATTGTGCATACGCCATTGCATCGTGCCAATTCACAAGAACAACAGGATGCCGATCCGTTGGCGAGTAGATAAAAATGTTTGCGTGTAAGGGGCGATGTCCGGTTTCACGAACAAATTGATTGTATTGTCCAACCGTCACTTCGTGTACGTCTATATAGAAGGCATCAACGTAGACAGTATGTACAGGGCTTGTAGTGGCATTCCCAGCGTGTCCCATCTGAAAGTCGCCTGCGGGAATCAACACCATTGGGGCACCGTCTTTCCCAAGAATCGTCTGTGATATATCATTTGGAGAAGGTGATCGCGCTTCTTCAATCGTTTGTGGGACACTGGAATTATATTTCGGATCTACTGATTGTGTCGTCAATTTCTCAAAGCGGACATCCCATGGGAATTGTTGTCCGCCCTTTAATGTTATCTTCTTAACACGGCTTTTGTAACCCGAAAGTTCCAACCCTACATTTACCTGTTTTTCACGGGGCACCCCAGTATCTATCTGGTAGTCATGTTGCGGAGTTATGCCGATTACCTCGCCATCTACATAAACCGTCGCTCCACTCGGCGTGCTGGTTATGTTCAACGTTGCTATCGTATCCAACTCAATACCGCTATCCTCATTACCGTCCTGCTCGTTTTGAGGAAGCACGAATACAAAATCACCTGTGTTTAACTGCTGATCGTGAATCTTTCCATGTTGCGGATGCTGTCCTTGAGAAAACTTGGGCACCGTCCTGTACAGATAATCCCCTAACTCAACGCCAGTCAGATAACCGTCTGGTGTTGGTTCTTTAACGCGACCTTCAAGTAGATTTAAAAACGCCTTTTTAAATTCGCTCCTATCAGGCACAGGTTCATCCGCACGACCTGCTGTTATGAACTGACGGACTGGATTTTTAATCCGGTCCGTGATATGGGAGGGTGTAGTCCGATTTCTTAGGTTCAGCACTGTGCCAGAGAAGCAGCTATCAAACATAAATAAGACATGTTTGGCATGAATCTTCTTAGAGTCCGCTACGAATTTGACCATATCCACACTATAGAGATCAAACTTCGCAGCATTCGTCGGACTTGGTGTATCAAGCATCACGAGGTAACCGAGGTCTTCGCCTGTTGCTGCCTTTGTTGTATACCCGTGCCCAGCATAGTAAAATAGGAGACGGTTATCTTTATCTTTGCCAGACTCATAGATGAACTCTGAAAACGCTTGATTAAATTTGGACTTTGTTACATCTATTTTCAGAGTCACATTGAATCCATGTTGTTTAAGAACTTCTGCGACCTCCTTGGCATCGTTCACTGCGCCTGGAAGCGGGTTCCAACCGTTCTTTACAGGATATGCTCCGTTTCCAATAACGAGTGCATGGGAGTCTTTATAAAGCGCAAACTCCTCCCCACCCTTTGTGCGAACAGTGATATTCATACCGCGTTGTGGAAACAAATCGGTAGATGCAATAAATACGCTCGCAACCCAGAGCAGGCTAAAAGATAGAAACAAAGATATTTTTCTCATAGATCCTATAAACATATACCTTACAAGGCTTTAAGAGTTGAAAGGAGACCTCGGTTTGCAGTGACTAAAAGTTTACCAATCGTTAAGACTGGATCGCTCCCAATTCGTTTATCGGTTGTGGATAACAAGTAAAGATAAAAGGATTTAAGGCGTTACAGATTTTGCACAACGAAAACCGTGGTTGATGAATGTGAATGTAGGTGGATTCGCGTTGCGACTGGCGATCCACACTGTCCCTGGCGAATAATACCAAGAGCCACCCCGCAAGACGCGTTGTTTATTAACATCTATGATATTATTATCAGCATCTTTTACAATAATGCTTGCAATCGGATTTCGGCGCGGAGAATTTGCATAAAAATTTTCATCGTACGCATCAAAACACCATTCCGTTACGTTACCTGCCATATCATATAACCCGTATCCGTTCGGCGGATAACTCCCAACGGGTGCCGTGTATGGATAACCATCATCAATATCTTTATCAGCATGATTATCGCCCCATCCGGTATGCCAAACTTTGCTCAGGCTCTTATCCGCAAAATTACACTGGGTCCCATCCAATGCTGCGTTACCCCATGGATGCTGTTTACCTACCAAGCCGCCGCGTGCGGCTTTCTCCCATTCAGCCTCTGTGGGCAAGCGTTTACCTGCCCATTGTGCGTATGCCATTGCATCGTGCCAACTCACAAGAACAACAGGGTGCCGATCCGTTGGAGAATAAGTAGAAACCTCAGCGGATAAGGGACGATGTCCAGTTTCACGAACAAATTGGTTGTATTGTCCAATAGTTACTTCATGAACGTCTATATAAAAATCATCAATGTAGACCGTATGGACAGGAGTTGTAGCGGAATTGTAAACGGTTCCGGGACCGCTGCCCATCTGAAACTCACCAGCGGAAATCAACACCATTGGTGCACCGTCTTTCCCAAGAATCGTCTGTGATATATTTGAAGAAAGTGATCGTACTTCCTCATTTAAGATGACATCATTTTCAAGGGTCGCTTGTAGTCCATCCGTTTTTGAATTGCTGGAGGCAGGTTGTAAGTGCTCCAGTAAACGAGCGTCTCCAAGTATCCAGTGATCGCAGCGAGTTCCATCGCCGCCATCTGTTACGCGGATCGTCATAGTTTTGGCATCAGCAGGTATGTTGAATGCGACATGCATTGGTTCAAAAACCCTAACCCGACCTGAATTATAGACGACTTTGTTATCAAGGAGGCATATAAGTTCAATGGTTTCTATACATGGATTGGGTGTAATTAAATGCGCATCAAATTGAGAGTATTCACCACCACTTATATCATAGGCGATGTGGCTTTCGGCGTGTGAGTACATCCAGTGGTCAAATCTATCCGCGTAATTGCCCACAAAGATAGAAGGCCGTTCAGTAGATTGTTCACCTTTCACTTTTTCCCAGAACCAACCATGCCACCCGCTCCACTCCTTCATATCGTTTATTGGTACAAGAATGCTTGGATTATCAGACACCAGCGAGAGATACGTTGCAGTTTCTTCATCACTCTGGACATCAGTTATGGATTCAGCAAACTCACTCGTCATTTTCTCTAACGGCACATCCCACGGGAACTGTTGACCGCCTTCCAGCGTCATTCTCTTAACACGGGTTTTGTAACCTGAAAGTTCTAACCCTACATTCGCCTGCTTCTCAAGAGACACGCCGGTGTCAATCTGATAACTACGCAATGGAGTCGTACCGACTACAACACCATCAACGTAAACCTTCGCGCCTTCTGGCGTGCTGGTTATGTTCAACGTTGCTATCGTATCCAACTCAATATCCCTATCCTTATTACTGTCCTGCTCGTTTTGAGAAAGCACGAATACAAAATCACCTGTGTTTAACTGCTGATCGTGAATCTTTCCATGTTGCGGATGCTGTCCTTGAGAAAACTTGGGCACCGTCCTGTACAGATAATCCCCTAACTCAACGCCAGTCAGGTAACCGTCTGGTGTTGGCTCCTCAACACGTCCCTCAAGCAAATTCAAAAACGCCTTCTTAAACTCGCTCCTATCCGGCACGGGTTCATCCGCACGACCTGCTGTTATGAATTGACGGACTGGATTTTTAATCCGGTCCGTGATGTGGGAGGGTGTAACCCTGTTCCTCAGATTGAGCACTGTCCCTGAGAAGCAGCTATCAAACATAAACAGCACATGTTTGGCATGAATCTTTTTGGAATCTGACACAAATTTGACCATATCCACACTGTAGAGATCAAACTCCGCAGCATTCGTCGGACTCGGTGTATCAAGCATCACGAGGTAACCGAGGTCTTCGCCTGTTGCTGCCTTTGTTGTATACCCGTGCCCAGCATAGTAAAATAGGAGACGGTTATCTTTATCTTTGCCCGATTCATAGATGAACTCCGAAAATGTTTTATTAAACTCAGACTTCGTTACATCTATTTTTAGGGTTACATTGAATCCGTGGCGTTCAAGGACTTCTGCGACCTCCTTCACATCTTCCACAGCACCTGGAAGTGGATTCCAACCGTTCTTTACGGGATATGCTCCGTTTCCAATGACGAGCGCATAGGAGTCTTTATAGAGCGAAAACTCTTCTCCGCTCTCAATGCGGACAGGAACATTCATACCGCGCTGCGAAAACAACTCGGTGGTAATGATGAGTAAAATTGCACTACAAAAGATACTAAAGAATAAAAATGGTCGTATTTTTTTCATTGAATACCACAAACACTTTACTCTTATAAGATTTTGGTTGGGACAAGCCTCAACTCACAGGAACTAAAATTTTCCAATCGTTAAAACCGTAACGGTTCCCAATTCAAAACGTTCGGATAAGAGAGAACGACTTAATGGGTTGCTGCCCTTACACAACGAAACCCTTTATTGGTCCACATGCCTGTTGAAGCAGCCCCGTTACCACGCACAGTAACCATCACACCTTGAGATACGTCAAACCAGGATCCACCACGCGCTGAGCGTCGTTTATTAATAGTTGTTGTATTATTTTCCACATCTGTTATAATGATGCCTGCAATTGGATTCTGATGAGGAGAATTCGCATAGAAGTTTTCATCATACGCATCAAAACACCACTCCCATACATTCCCTGCCATGTCATATAGCCCATACCCGTTCGGTGGATAACTGCCGACGGGAGCAACGTATGTGTAACCATCATCAATATTTTTATCTGACCAGTCGTCTCCCCATTTATCGCGTAATTCTCTATCCCAAACTTTACTGAGGTTCTTATCCGCAAAATTACATTGTGTGCCATCCGGTGGAGTGTTCCCCCAGGGATACCTCTGCCCCTCTAAGCCACCGCGCGCAGCGTACTCCCATTCTGCTTCCGTCGGTAGGCGTTTACCCGCCCATTTCGCATACGCCATCGCATCGTGCCAACTTACATTTACAACCGGATGTCGATCTGTTGGAGAGTAGATAGAAATGTTAGTAGGTAACGGACGGTGCCCAGTGGCATGAATGAATTGATTGTATTGTCCAACAGTCACCTCGTGGACATCCATATAGAACGCATCAACATAGACCGTATGCACCGGTTGCTCATTATCGCTGTAGTTGCTTCCCATCTGAAACTCGCCAGCAGGAATCAATACCATTGGAGCACCGTCTTTCCCAAGAATTGTCTGTGGTACATTTGGAGAAGGTGATCGCGCTTTCTCGTTTAAGGTAAAATCATTTTCAAGAATCGTTTGTGGTACACTCGGTTTCGATTTCGGTGGTACTGTTTCCATTTGCATCTGCTCTAAATTCACATCCCATGGCGACTGTTGACCGCCTTTTAATGTTATTCTTCTAACACGGCTTTTGTAACCTGAAAGTTCTAACCCTACATTCACTTGTTTCTCAAGACGAATACCGGTGTCAATCTGATAATCTTGAACTGGGGTTGTACCGATTAAAGTTCCATCCATGTAGACAGCCGCGCCGCCGGGTGTGCTGGTTACATTCAACGTTGCGATTGTGTCTAACTCAACATCGCCATCTTCACTTTCATTCTGTTTATTTTGTGGCAGCACAAACACGAAATCGCCTGTGTTCAGCTGCTGATCGTGAATTTTACCGTGTTGTGGATGCTGTCCTTGAGAGAATTTTGGCACTGTTCGATAGAGATAATCTCCTAACTCAACGCCTGTCAGGTAACCGTCTGGCGTTGGTTCCTCAACACGTCCCTCAAGCAAATTCAAAAACGCCTTCTTAAACTCACTCCTATCTGGCACGGGTTCGTCTGCACGACCAGCAGTGATGAACTGGCGCACAGGATTTTTGATTCTGTCTGTGATATGTGAGGGTGTAACTCTATTCCTTAGGTTAAGGACTGTCCCTGAGAAGCAGCTATCAAACATAAACAGCACATGTTTGGCATGAATCTTCTTTGAGTCCGATACGAATTTGACCATATCTACACTATAGAGGTCGAACTCGGCTTCATTCTCTGGGTGTGGTGTATCAAGCATCACGAGGTAACCGAGGTCTTCGCCTGTTGCCGATTTTGTTGTGTATCCGTGCCCAGCATAGTAAAATAAGAGGCGATTATCTTTGTCTTTCCCAAATTCATAGATAAACTTTGAAAAAACTTTATCAAACTCAGATTTCGTTACATCTATTTTTAGGGTTACATTGAACCCATGGCGTTTGAGGGTTCCTGCAACTTCTCTGACATCTTCTACCGCGCCCGGAAGCGGATTCCAACCGTTCTTAACAGGATATGCTCCGTTTCCAATGACGAGCGCATAGGAGTCTTTATAGAGCGAAAACTCTTCTCCACTCTCCATGCGGACAGGGACATTCATGCCGCGCTGCGAAAACAACTCGGTAGAGGCGATAAATACGATTGCAACGCAGAGCAGACTAAAAGATAGAAACAAAGATATTTTTCTCATAGATACTATAAACATGCCGCCCCGCTGGGGCTAAGCAGGGTGGGTGCTCAATTTTCTATAAACATGCCGCCCCGCTGGGGCTGAAGAGGCGTATTTTTCTACAAGTTTCTTTGAGTTGCTAAACTTGCAGAAAATACAACAAGATTTATTTAAATCGCTTGTCAGTTGTCCAAACTTCGGTACTTCTATAGATGTAAATCTTATTTTGGTAAAGTAGTAATAGAAATATGTGCCGACCCTTCGGGCTGTGGTTTGAAAGGTTGAAAACCACGTGTTGGGGTTATGTAGACGTATCCACCCTCCTCATACGTTTCCCCGGGTGCCAAGTCAGGGAACGGTTCTCGCTTAGCATAAACATGCAGCTGCTCCGCACCAAATGGCGGTGTACATACAAACTTCCCAATTTCCAAACTTTGGTTAACCATTTCAGGACTAATATGGTAGTTTGCTAACAACAGTGTCCGCTTTCCATCAGCAAGAATATAAATTAAACGGATGTAGGTTTCTTGGTTCGCCCGTGCGAAAACTGTCATTGTTTCGCCTTCGGTATAAACCACCGGTCCTGTTCCTCTATCTGTTGCTATTTCAATTGTTAATCCGTCATTGGCAAAAACTTTCGGATTGACAACGGATTTCTCAGGCGAAACTTCTGTGGGTGAAGTTTCTGTTGGTTGTGGTGTCTCTTCAGCCTGTGGTACTTCTTCAATTGGTGTTTCCTCAAGTGGATTAAAAAGTTTCCAATCCTGGTCGAATTGCTCAAGATTGTCAGGTTTAAGTGAGGTGTCCGTGTCTCGGCGTTGACTTTCACTAAATTGTACAACAGCCGCAGCCCTAAATTCACCCGTTGTGATATCGCGTAGCGTGGTGCGGAGCGTAATTTTGTCGCCATCTGCCCAATATCCTCCGAAGAATTGCAAGGGCGCGTCTTGGGACTGAACCTCATGTTTCTCGCGAAGTGGTTGAAATCCGCGCATCGGAAGAGAGCGATGCCAACCTAACTCGTCCGTGAGAGCCTCCAAAAAAACCGCTGAAGAAGGGCTTACCACATTGAAACTATCATACGTCAGTTCTTCTGTCTTCACTTTAGTGCCCCAGTCGCTGCTCTGCTGCTGGAATTGATAGGCAGTAATACGTGCCACATCATTGATACCAATGATGGTTTGAGGCGCGATCTTCGCTACTTTTGCAATCACCTCTCCATGGAACATCATCAAATCTGCTTTGGCTACTCCTCCTGCTGTATCCGCCAATTCAGCAAATGCCTCAGGAGGCGTTGTGTATGCTGCCCCAAGTTGAATGAGCTCTGCTTCTTTCAATGCTTCATACAATCGGTATGTGCTCAAATAAATCTTGGCTGCATCTAATAAATCTCCAGCTTCTTCTATGACTTGTGCTTTATGAACGATGTCATTAATTTCTTGGCGTAAATCCGCAGCTTCGTCGGTATAAATCTGCTTGAGCTTATCACGCTTAACATAGACAATAACATAGGCATCTGGTGCCGTGGAAGGATAATATTCCCGAATTCCTTTGAGTTTAGATCTTACCGAACTCTGGATCACCGTGCCGTAGTGTTCACGTACACGATTGTATACAAGCCAATTCTCTTCGTTCTCGTTGATAACATATCTGACTCTGTCGAAAATTTTCTTGGACAACTGAGCTTCTGCTAAATCCATGAGGGTTTCGACGGTTCCTGGTCCTTCCGACACACCAACAAGGTATTCGCTACTCGGGTAGGCTTGTAGATCTGAGGTCATATCGGCGTGTGAAGTATGAATAATCATCGTAAAAACAATTACGGAATAAACAAATAATTTTCTCATGCACTAAAACTCCTCTCGGTTTGCGTCGTAGATTGCGACTTTTAATGGACAGCACAATTTAAAAATCTAAAGGTTTTACCCAAATATTTACATTCCAAAGGCAAATTGGAACACTCTGAACTGTGCACTACTATAATCATTCTAAGTCGTTAAAATATTAAGCAATCTTGCAGAAAAAGTCAAGAAAAACATCGGAGGCTTAGCACAAGCCAGCTTGCAATTCAAGCACGGTGTGTGCTAACATAATCACATGCGAACACTTTTCCACCGAATAACGCTATGCTTCATATTCATCGCGCTGACGGTATGTCACGTACCCTACCTTGCCGCGGACCCGTTTGAAATTCAAATGTTTGATGGACAAGCAAAAGTAATGCAACCCTACACACTGATTTCTGGGAAGCGATACAGGCTTCAGACAGTCTCAACGGATAATAAGATACTTTCGGCGCAATGGTTTCTCGCCGGGAATTTAGGCAGAATTACAACAGGCGATCCAGCGATACTGATAGCCGTTTTTGTCGGTGAAGGAAACCTTGTCTGTCGCGTGAATGGTATAGAACAAAGTGTAAAACTAAGCGTTGTCCCCGCTTCAAAAATTATCGGGAGCAGCGGCGGGAAACTTCAAAGTCCAGCAGGTGTGGAGATTTCATTCCCCAAAAGTGCACTCGCAACCCAACAGAAAATAGGAATAGAAATTGTGCCATCTCCAGGGTTGCCACCAGCAGCACAACACCTCGTTCATGTTATCCGAATTTCACCTGAGCGACTTGTCCTGAAACGGGACGCACAAATCACGTTTTCCTTTGGAATAGATACCAAACCACAACTCTATTTTTGGGAGATGTTTGCGAAAAAGTGGGTGCCATTGCGAGGGAATGTGAATGCGAATCAAGGGAGTGTGACCGCTACCATCAACCACTTCGGAATTTATACCTTGATGGCACCCGCACCAGCAGACTTGAAACGCGTCGAGCGGTTACAGATCCAGAACGTCACGTTTTCGCCGCGTGTGTTTTTCGCACCGGATAGGCATCGCCTGACAATAGCCTATCAACTTAAGGCTCCAGATGCGACGCAAGCATTCGTGACAATGGACATTTTCGATCTTCGAGGGAGACGGGTTCGGCGACTATTTGCGGACGCACCGCAGTACATCGGTTCCAATATTGCACAGTGGGATGGATTGACAGATAATGGGGTACTTGTTCGCAATGGGCGTTATTTTCTGGTGATTCATGCGAAGATGGGTTCACAGCGTGCGGCACAGCGAAAATTGATCGTAGTCTTTAAATGAAAATAAATATCTATTCTGATCGGAATAACTTTTCGATTATAAAGAAGATCCATTTTCTGTTCATGTGTTTATTCCCTCGCGATATAATCACCTAATACCAAATCTAAAAAATAAAGTCGCATTTCAGTGGTTTTGAAACGCACTAAAAGTTTCTGCGTGTCCGAGCGCATCTTAGAAATAGACGCGAAACGAGGAGAAGAAAAGGTTTGGATAACTACCAAATTCCGATTGAAGTTGGGTGGAATCGCTGTTCTTAGGTCGTTTTCCAATGCTAACAAAACCGCCGACAGAAAGGTGGATATCCTCCGCGACGTTATACGCAACCTGTGGGGCAATGAAAGTCGATGGATCAGATAAGTTAAACAACATCTGTCCACTGACACTGATTAGGGGAGTCACCTGATGCGTAACGCCGGGGGCAAGATAGTGGACACCCAACAGATAAACGCCGCCACTTGTGTAAGCCGGTTGCTCCAAGTTGGTAAGGAAATCTTCGGGGTTCTCCGCGCCCGCCCCACTGAAATGATATTCGATAAAAGCGTAAGTCTCTCCGCCGAAACTATAGTCCAAACCGACGGAAGTACGAAGATAGTTATCAGATGTGTTGGGTTCCTTGTCAAACGGCTTGACAAACACATAAGCCATTTCTAACCAAGATCCGGCACCGCCGATACCGCGCGCCACGTCCAAACCGACAAGCAGATTTTCCTGAAATTCCAACAATAGAAGTGAGAAATCCGTCTCGACCGCATTTAATTGACTTCGGAGAAAGACAGCACTCTTTCCAAAATCGAAATTGTTGCCGAAGATGTATCCGGTATCCACCTCCCCCATCACACCCACCGGAATACGGACCCGAATTGCGTCCACCCCAACGCGGTCTTCTGTGTCTAACTGGTCGTAGGTGTAGGGGGCAATGACATCGGTCGGGTTTATGATTCGAGCACTGCCCCATGCAATTGCATCCCGCCCCACGGAGATGTCCGCAAAATCTGTACTGAAGTGAACCGAAACCCGATCAAGATTATGATAGATGCCCACACTCCCGACCGACTCACCTTTTCCCGGATAGATTCGTGCGTCAAAATCTGCGACGCGGTAACGAGACGAAGCGATACCAACAGCAAACGGAGATTGCGAAAAGAGTAAAGGATCTTGAATGCGCGGCGTAAAATCGTAAGCGAGGGCAAATGAAAGCGCATCGGTTGGGGCATAAGAAAGATCAAAGCGTAAACGATTGACCACAACACCCATCATCGATGCTTCTGGAAGGGTTGAATTGAATACTGTGGAAAAATTTTTGTAGTAGCCACTAACTTGGAATTCTGAATCGGCGATCCCCACCAGTGGCGTTATCATCAAACAGATGATGAGTATGAGAATTTTTCTCATTGAATGGTTCTCAGAAGAAAAGTTTTCAGTTAACAGTTTCAGTCAGTAGTTTCCTTAATTAATCAGAAAACCCTTTTAACCGACAACTATTACCTTGCCTCATCAGTGTCTATATGTCCGTCGCGTAGTGTAATCAAACGCCTTGCACTTTCCATCACCATCGGATCGTGGGTCGAGAAGATGAACGTCATGCCCGTTTCCGCGTTGAGGTGACGCATCATCTCAAGCAGATCAGCACCCGTTTTTGAGTCGAGGTTCGCGGTCGGTTCATCGGCGAGAATAATCTGCGGTTCAGAGACCATCGCACGGGCAATAGCGACACGCTGCTGCTGTCCTCCCGAAAGCTGCGTTGGTACCCGATCCGCAACACCCGTTAAACCGACAGATTCAAGCATTGTTATAACCCGCTCGTGCCGCTCTGCTTTCGGTACACCCGCCAAGAGCATTATGTATTCAACGTTTTCCTCAACTGTCAGCACAGGAATCAAGTTGTAAGCCTGAAAAATGAACCCGATGTTATCACGTCTAAAATCAGAGAGTTCGTTGCCGCTCATCTCCGAAAGCACTTTACCAGCAAGCCACACTTTTCCGTCTGTAGGACTGTCCAAACCAGAAATAATGTTGAGAAAGGTTGTCTTGCCGGAGCCGGACGGACCTACAAGTGCCGTAAACTCTCCTGACTGGATGGTTAAGTCAATCCCGTTAAGAGCGTTGACGGGAATCCCATCCGCCGCATAAACCTTCGTCACACCCTCAGTGACAATGACATCTGTTTTCTGAGTCTGTTCCATTTAAAAACTCCGTCGCATTGCGGCTGCTGGGGACATTTTAGCCGCGTAGCGTGCAGGATAGAGTCCGGCAATGATCGTAAAAATAAAGAGCCATATCGGATAAAAAATGAACTGTTCAACCTTCATGATTGGGCGGATGAACTCCTGTATCGTCACCCCCGTCATTTCAACGCCGGTATAGTCAATGCCGACATGCGCAAAAACCGCCGTCAAAACAAAGCCGAGTATCAGCCCGAGTCCAATACTAACGATTGCTAAAGCACCCGCCTCAAATAAGATGACGCGCGCCATTCCAAAAGGACGCGTTCCAACAGCGCGCAGGACACCAAATTCAAACATCCGCTCATATAGCGACATAAAGAGCGTATTGATAATCCCAAAGACAACCACCCCAAACAAGATAACTCCCATGATGTATTTGCTGTATTTTGTCATTTCCAATATTGCTGTTAATTGCGACATCAACTCTGTCCAGCTTAAGACTTCGTTACCGTGTTGGGAATGCGTCTCCCAAAACGGCAGTGCCGGATCTTGTGCATAGGTTGGGGAAATAAATTTAATAGCAATTTCATGCACACTGCTACCAATGGCAAGCATCTCTTGCGCTTTTTCAATCCGCACGAACGCCATGCCACTGTTCATCTCTTCACCAACAAAGTGATAAATACCAGCAATCCGAAACATCTCTTGGGAGAGATCTCCACTTTCGGCTTGTGCTACCGTCACAACCACCCGGTCTCCAAGTCCAATTTCTAAGATCTCAGCAAGTTTCGCACCGATAACAATATCACGACTGTTATCGCCTTCAAAATATGCGCCCTCCGTTATTGCATCATCGATTTGGGACAAGAATTTCTCTGTCGATGGATGTACCCCGACGAGGATAATGGCACTAACACTCGCTGGTGACGTAATCATCCCGGCAGAGAGTGTCCTTTGTGTGAAATGCTCGACAATGTCGTCCTTCGTAAGACTCTCAGTCACCTCATCGAGTGCTTGAATGGTCAGTGAGACTTCCTGGGCATCTCGAAAACCTTCCCGATGGATCTGTGCGTCGCCGAGGAAGGAGGCGGTAGCCGTCCGCACCATATTTTCCGTCATCCCAATCATTAACGCATCAACAAAAATTAGTGCAGCCAGACCAATACCGATCGCTGTTGCGGCGATAATCGTACGCCGCTTATTCCGAAAGATGTTGCGCCAAGCCAACTTTATTAAAATCCACCACATAGTCTTTAGTTATCAGTTGTCGGTTGTCAGTTATCAGAGGAAATGGTTTTCAGTCTTCAGTTTTCGGTTAAGAGATGTCTTGTGGCGGGTACAAACCTTGTTACTACCACAGAATATTAACTGACCGCTGAAAGGTTTTTCGCAGAAAAACCGAACTGATAACTGACAACTTCTTAATGTGTCCGCATTGCCTTTGCAGGCATGATTCGGGCAGCTTTTATCGCAGGAAACAGGCTGACGACCGCCGCTGATAGCATAACAGTCATAGCAGGAATAACCAGACATCGGACGTTGACTTCAGCGTACAACGTCTTGAGTTTCATACCGCCGAAGCTAATTTCCTCGGGATATGTGATACCGTATATAGAGAGTAGATAATTGCCTAAAGCCCCAAGAAGGGCACCAACACAGATGCTTCCAAGTGCTATGATGACGACTTCACAAATGACGAGCCAGAAGATTTGCACCGGTTTTGTCCCAACCGCCTTCAGCACGCCATATTCACGCGTCCGCTCTAACACCGACATTAACACTGTATTGAGAACACCGATAGCGACAATCAGCATAATCACCCAGCGAGCAATGGCATCGCCTTGTTGATCGGTTCGCATGGCACGATAAAAGGATTTGGCGACCACCTGCCACGGTGCGACATCAAGCGTTGAATCATTGAGTTGTGTTTCGATTACGTTTGTAATTTTATCGACCCGATTGATGTTTGACACAATCACAACAATCTCGTGGACGCGTCCCTCAAGCACAAGCAATTCTTGCGCGTCTTCAATGTGTAGATAACACGCGACGCGATCTGTTAGGTCGTCACCACTCTCTGCGATACCGACAATCTTATATAGGTCATTCGCAATCGAACCGTCGGCACCTTGTGAAACGATTACAATCTCACTACTAATCCTTGCAGAAAGAATCTTCGCCAAGTCTTTCCCAATAACAGCCTCATGTGCTGGTATTTCTCCGAGTGTGCTGCCTTCAACGACTTTTTTGTCAAAACGGGTTGCTTCAGTTTCGCGTGCAACATCAATCCCGATAATTTGCACAGCCGTACTCTTTTCACCGACGGAACCGAGTCCAGCACCGTATACACGCGGTGTCCATGCTTCAACGCCTGCAACACTCAGGATCGTTTCACCCACGGTAGAAGCGTTGTTGATCGTTTTGTAAAGCGAAGGTTTATCGAGATACCCCTCGCGATGCACTTGAATATGTCCAATACGGTTTCGGGTGAACATAGCGATAATATTTCCGTACGCACCGTCGGACAAACCAATAGTTACCGATAAGAGCATAAAACCGACAATCATTGCGAGAGCGGTAAGAATTGTACGCCGTTTTTGGCGGAAGATGTTACGAAACGCAATTTTGAGTATCATTAAAGTAGTAGGCACGCTCCGCGTGCCGTAACCTATCTTCTTATAGTAGTAGGGACCCTCTGTGTGCCGTAACCTGTTTTCTTATAGTAGTAGGGACCCTCTGTGTGCCGTAACCTATCTTACTTATAGTAGTAGGGACCCTCTGTGTGCCGTAACCTATCTTCTTATAGTAGTAGGGACCCTCTGTGTGCCGTAACCTATCTTCTTCTCTGCAGGTTACGGCGTGTAAAGATTTTATCGTCAATGTCCGAATCGAATGTAGCGTTCAACCACCGGACAACCGTTTTATGTCCCTCTTTGTTCTGCGGAATCATCTCCATCACAGACGGCGCGATTTTGTCCCCGAAGGTCTTGATTTCTTTAAAATTCATAACTCGCATCAAGTTCCCTTTCTCGTCATAGAACCGCTGCCACACTGGGATATAATCCTTGGATTGCACTGCTGCAACAATCTTTCCCCAAACAATCGGAGAATCTTCCTTCGGTATGAGTTGGACATAGAGATGATCTGGAGATGCGCCTTCTGGTGTAACGTACTGATAAGTGTAATCGTCAAGCATCGACGACTCTCTGACCAAGTCGTCATTCGTGAAATCGGAACCCATCCACGATCCCATCATCATTGATGGCGGGATTTTCATCGTTTTATTCGTCTTCGGTAGGTAGTTCCACATTTCATTGCCAATGCGGAGCGTTGCAACCCCTTGTTCCTTCTTCGGTGCGGTAATTCGGATAAACGTCTGATCCATTCCTCTCGACCAGACTGTCATCGCGAGGGTGCGTTCCCAATGCGGTGTGACAATTTGCATCTCCATCTCCGCATGGCTCGACTCACTCCGATAGAGCTGATCAATCTTTTTGACAACGATTTCAACATTGGGGGTTGATTCTTGGGCTGGCGTGAGCAAACAGAAGGAAAGCGTTGAGAGAAGGAAAGCGTATATTATCAAGTTCCGTGCTGCTACCTGTGTCCTACTTTGGAATTTAGTCATCTTTTTACTTATCCTTTTCGCTTTTTGAAGCTTGCCATAGGTCGGTAAACATGGAAACTTTTACTATTATAACCCAAAGTGCCTTAGCCTGCAAGTTCTTTTCAGAACCTAAGGCAGACAGAAAATCAAAAACTGGATAACTATGGACTTCTACTAATATTCGGTTGACCTCTGTTTACCTTGCATGGTATCATTACCATCAAGTAATTTGCATTGTGGAGGAGAAAAACTGTGAGTAAACTGTTAAAGAGGTTCATCAAACAGCTTGAAAAACTTCAGGAAGTCGAAACTAACCCTCGGAATTACGAGTTATCCGCTGATGGTTTCCTTGCCGAAATCAATCGGATGAATCTGGAAGTGAGAGGATATCTAACCATTCATCCAAACGACTTGGCAGAACAGAGCATTGAAGTCAACATATAAAAACTGGGTCAAATCCGCGTCATCCGTGATAATCCGCGATTTGCGGCGTACTCGCCCAAATGCGACCTGCATTCAGACAAACACAAGGTCAAATCCACTAAGAAGTTTGCATTGAAAAAAAGGAAAATGACAAAAAAACACAATCAAGTGTGTGCTAATACCTATTATAATCAAGGATTGGTTCACAGCAAAAATGGCGAACTTGACAAAGCGATTGAAAACTACACCAAAGCGATTGAACTCAAACCCAATTATGTGGATGCCTATTACAACCGCGGTGGGGCGTGGTTGCGCCTTGGGGAACGCGAAAAAGCCAAATCAGATCTGACAACTGCCAGAAATATGGGAAGCGATGCTATCACTGCCTTAGACAAGATACTACGAGACTACGATCGCGCATGGAAGACCCTCGGTAATTTATGAGATATTTGACAATTGCGGAGATGCTGGAGGTTGCCGAGGGACATGTCGGGGACTACCAATTCTTGAGTGAAGATCAGTTACACTATTTGGTTGAAGCGGTTAGTGCAAAATTTGGCGATACAGAATTGTATCCGACTCCATTTCAAAAAGCTAACGCGGCACCAAATTTATCCTTCCAAACCACTTCCAGAAACCAGAAACATGTCGCCCTTATAGGGCTAAATTCTTCTTTTCAACGCTTTCTATAAATATGCCGTTCCTACGGAACTCAAGACCGATTTTGGGGTAGGCGAGGTTCGGAATTAAGATTCGGTGCGGTTCCAAACCGCGCCTACCAATAGGTATGACCATGAATACCGTAAGACACACCTAAAAATTGATTTGACAAAATCTGTCCAAAATGATAAATTGACTTCAAACAAGAGAAACCTGAAACTTATGCCTCAGTTTCTTAAAGATAGATAAAGAAAGGACAACAATATGGCATCACAGAACGAACTCCAGTCAATGCTAAACGCGCCTATCTCCTTAGCACCGAACACTTATCTGCACTTCTACAACGGAGGAAAACTCCGTGCTGAGTTTATGGGCGAACCCGATCCGAAAGATGATTATTATTCTGAAGAATGGATCTTCTCTACGAACCGGGCAATTACTCCCGGTAGAGACAACCCGCCTGACAAAGGGCTGAGTCGCATCGAACTTCCGAGCGGTGAGGTTGTACTACTGAAAGCACTGCTGGACGCATTTCCAGAAGAGACACTCGGTAGCGCGCACGTTGACAAATACGGCACTGAATTAGGCGTGCTTCTTAAGATTTTTGATGTCGGTGAAGGCGCACATATCCCTATCCATTGGCATCCAAACCCCGATTTCTCGCAGAAACACCTCAATTCACCCTTCGGCAAAAACGAGGCATGGATTCTCATTGGCACGCGTCCCGGTGCGAAGGCGTGGATAGGTTGGAAGGAAGCGATAGATAAAGCAGAATTCCGCCGCCTGATGGAAGCACAGGATGTGCCAACACTACGGAGTCTGATGCATGTCGTTGAACCGAAGGTTGGTGAAGTGTATTTTTTACGTACCCCGATTGTCCATTCGCTCGGTACAGGGCTTTGCGTCCTCGAACCACAAGAACCGACCGACTGGAATATTCTCGCCGAATGGGAAGGTTTTCCGTTTGAAAGAGAAGATGGACATCTCGGACTCGGATGGGACCTGGCAGTAGATGCCGCTGAATTCGATAAACTCGAATTGGACTACCTTAACAATTATATCCGACGGACACCGGAACTCGTCCGATCAGAAGGGGAAAACCGAGAAGACCGAATCGTGCCAGAGGAAGCCTCGAAATTCTTTGGATGCTCACGTCTGACGGTGAACTCGACGCTGAGTATGCCCGCAGGTAAAGGTTTCTACGCTCTTGTAACCTTGGGCGGCGAAGGCGTACTACGCGGCGATTTTGAAGACGTTCCGCTCAAACGCGGCAAATCCGTTTTTATACCGCGCTGCTTGTCGAGTTACGTGATTGTTAGCACTGGTGACACACCGATGGAAATTATCTGTTGTTACCCACCAAGCCTTTAAAAGTAGTAGGCATACGCTGTATGCCGTAACAATAAGGTGGTAACAATACGCCGTATGCCGTAACAGAAGCAAGTACACCGTGTGACACAACGGTAACACACAATGTTGGATTTTAAACCCCCTAAACTAAATACAACAGTGATTCAGGTTGCGAAAGCCATCATGCCGCTTGCCAACCGCTTGTTTTTGAAGGGGTTAACACTGGATATAGATGCAGAATCCATCGCTCGTCTGAAAACGACAGAGGGACACCCGACTGTCTTAGCCCCGAACCACGCGGCGCGCGCCGATCCTGCGGTCATGTTCTTTTTGTCCAAACGGCTCTCTCAGCAGTACTACTACATGACTGCCCGCGAGACCTATGGCAAAGAAAAATTCGGTGGCTTACGCGGGTTTCTGATGCAACGATTCGGGGCGTATTCCATCGTGCGTGGGACCGCCGACCGGAACGCATTCCGCACAACGCGGGAGCTCCTGTCAAAAGGCAACTCGTCCCTTGTGATCTTCGCCGAAGGCGAAATCTCACGGCAGAATGATACCGTCATGCGTTTTGAAAGGGGGATCGTTCAACTCTGTTTCTGGGCTTTGGACGATATGGTAAAGGCGGAGATCCACAAACCGCTTTATGTTGTCCCGATCGGGATTAAATACCAGTATCCACAGGACATGTGGGACGACATTGATGCCGCCCTCACGGAATTGGAGCGGAACATTCTCCCACCTGCGGATCAAACGCCGATTGAACGGTATGAACGGTTACGGCGTATCGGTGTAGCGGTCTTCAAAACGCTTGCGGCTGAGTATAAATATAAAGTGGACGAGACCGTGCCGCTTGATGTGCACATCCAGAAGATGAAAGAGCAGATCCTGTCCCATGCTGAACAGATTATGGGCATTCACTCTGAAGCCGATGTGCTCACAAGGGTGCGGGCGTTGAAAAATTTAGTCGATGCCGAAGTCTATAAAGACATCGAGCAGATGACGGAGTACGAACGGAAGATACATGAAGAACTGCTCCAAAAATTCCAACGCTTCTATCCGGATCTGGAGCGGTTAATCAACTTTATAGCAATTTCAGACGGATATGTCGCAGAGGAACGCTCACCGGAGCGGTTTCTTGATGTGATTGTGCGTCTGGAGAGAGAGGTCTTTGGTACGTCAAAAATGCGGGGACCGCGGGTCGCATCCGTTCGCGTTGGTGAACCCAAAAATCTCCGAGAATGTTACGATACCTACAAGACACAGAAAAGAGAAACGGTAGAGCAGATAACCCTTGAACTTGAAACTACAGTTCAGGCTTTAGTCAAAGGCGTATCGTAGTTATGCTCTACCCAAAAAGCGCGGTAGGTAACCGTAGAGGTATATCCTCTATCGAGCGAAGCCAAGAATACAAAAGAGCGTTGGTAATACACGTCTTAAAATTAGCCTAAGATGATAGTCTGCAACAACGGCGCAGACGGTAGGTACCAGAAGAACGGCATCTGCAAAATTATATTATTTAACGCTTTGCGAATTATTAAAAAAAGGAGAAAAACATGGCAAAAAAATTGTCGATTGGAAGTTGGGCTTACGCATTTGGTCCTTATGAAGATAACCCTGTTCCGTTTGACACCGTCGTCAAGCGTCTCAGCGAACTCGAATTTGATGGCGTTGAAATCGGGGCATTTAAACCACATATTGACATTAACGACTATCCGATGAAGAGTGATCGGGATGCCGTTAGAGGCTTGATTTCCTATTACGGCTTAGAAGTCTCCGGATTGGCAGCCGATTTTTGGTCACACCCCGGTCCTGCTACAGACGAGGCACAAGAGGACGATAAATACTACAAGTTGTTCAAGGAAAGCCTCCAACTCGCCCTCGATTTAGGCTCGCCAGCCATTCGTGTAGATACCGTGACCGATGCTGAAGAAGAAATTCCAGGTGTTAGTCGACAAGAAGCGTGGGATCGGATCGCTTCTGTCTGGAAACGCTGTGCGCAAGTCGCTGAAGATCACGGGGTGCTGATGCTTTGGGAATTTGAACCCGGATTCATGTTCAACAAACCGAGTGACATCATCAATATGCCGCAGGCGGTAGATCATCCAAATTTCAAGGTGATGTTTGACACGTGCCACGCACACATGTGTGCTGTTGTCGGTTCCCGGCAGGTCGGTGAACAGGAAACGCTTGGTTCCAACGGTGTGATTGACCTCGCACGGCAGCTCAAAGGGCAAATCGGGCACTTCCACCTTATCGATTCTGACAACACGCTCCACGATGACCATACCAGCACACATGCGCCGTTCGGAGATGGTGTACTGGACTTTGACGCGATTATTCCTGTTATCATGGAAGAAACCGGCTACGATGGTGATTGGTTTTCAATTGATCTCTGTTTCTGGCCCGATGCGTGGGATGTCACAGAAGACGCGAAGAAGTTTCTGACCCCTTATTTGGAAAGGTATTAGTACCATTAAATATGCTCAATCTGCGCGCATTGGATCCCTTAATCGAACTCGCCTTTGAAGAGGACATCGGGATCGGCGATATAACGACAGATGCAACAGTACCGCCTACACAAATGGGTGTAGGAACACTTCTTGCCAAGAGTGAAGGTATTGTCGCAGGGTTGCCGGTAGCCGAGCGAGTATTCGCGAAGTTAGACGAGACGTTGACGTTTCGGGGACTTGTCAACGATGGCGATGCGGTCATCCAAGGAACGCCGATTGCGGAGGTACAGGGCAGTGCCAAAACCATTCTAATCGGAGAACGGACAGCCCTTAACTTTCTGCAGCGACTCTCTGGGATCGCAACGCTCACCGCACAATTTGTGGATGCAGCGGCTGACTACGACACTAAAATTGTGGACACTCGGAAGACAGCAGCGGGATGGCGAGCCGTGCAGAAATACGCTGTGCGTGTCGGTGGCGGGCAAAACCACCGTTTTGGGCTTTACGACGGTGTACTTATCAAGGATAACCACATCGTCGCCGCTGGCGGCATTGGCAACGCCGTGCATCGTGCACGACAAGCTGCCCCACACACAGCAAAAATTGAGGTTGAAGTTGAAACCCTTGATCAGGTTGACGAAGCCCTAAAAGCAGGCGCGGATATCTTACTTCTTGATAACATGTCTCCGAGCATTATGAAAAGTGTTGTGCATGAAGTGGGAGGTCTCGCAGTGACAGAAGCGTCCGGTGGGATTACACTTGACAAAGTAAAAACCGTGGCAGCAACCGGTGTAGATCTCATCTCTGTCGGGGCATTGACGCACTCAGCAATGCCCATGGATATTAGTCTGACGCTGACGCTTGTCGCTGAATAGGGAGCATTCATCCCTAACGAAGGAGATTTCTCTACTAATGCAGGAATTCTTGAGCCGCGAAAACGTGGCTCGTGGCGTGCTTTTTTTTGTGCTGTGTACATTTGCCGGGTTATTCATCAGTTTTCTGTGGAGTGGTACTCAAGATATAAAGCAAGTTTTTCGCGAGATGCAGGTTGAGATGCTGTTGGGCGCGTGCTTGTGTATGTTCGCGGATTGGATATTTGGTGCGCTTCGCTTCCATATTTTCATTCGGAAAGTGAATCCAGAGATTAAATTCAAGGATAGCCTTCGCGCCAACTTAGGGACCCTCTGCGTGTCGTGTATTACACCGTTTCAAACAGGTGGGGTTGGTCATCTATATATCTACACCCGAGCAGGCGTGCCGTTGTCAGGCGCGATGACATCAGGCATCATCTGTTTTCTTTCTACTTTAATCACACTGATTGTCTTCGCAGGTGGTATTACTTGGTTAGATCCGCCTTTTTTACCGAAGACGGCTACATGGGTGAGTCTATTTAGTTTTTTGGCGTTCAGCTTGGCATTCGCTTCGTTTCTGATGCTGCTTTTCAAGCCGGAAATTGTTTTCCGTTTTTTCAATTGGCTCTGTAATGCAGCGAAGCGACGGTTCACTCGCCTCGCCCCTGCCTTAGAACGTACGACATCAAAAATGGAGGAACTCACTACTGAACATAAATCGTTTGCGACGATGTTTCTTCGTCACCATAAAGGGATTTGCTTGCTCAGTGTATTCCTAACCTGCGGTTTTTTAGGGGCGCGGATCGTCGGCAGTTATATTGTTGTCCAAGCACTTAATGGGGAGGCAACGCTGTGGGAACTCAGTGTCATAGGGTTGCTACTAAATTTTGTTGTCCTGTTCGCGCCAAGCCCCGGCGCAAGTGGGGTGGCAGAGGTTGTGACTGCTGGATTGATGGAAAATTTGATTTTCAAAGACTTGATACCTCTCTTTGTATTGCTAACGCGATTCTTTGCCATCTACTGTGCGGTTGTTGTTGGTGGTGTTGTTATTAGTTTACAATTAGCAAACGATTTTAGAGCGAAAAAAAGTGCCTAAATGAGACGTTAAGTTCAAGTAGAATGTCCGTTGTCCATTCCTTATTAGGACTTACGCATCTCCTCTTAAAGTCCCCCTGGTAAGGGGGATTTAGGGGGTTGAAAATATGGAAAATACCGCTTTTTTGCGTCCAAATGTCCAATATTTGCTCAGTTTACGTAAGTCCTGCTTATATAAGAACTTTAACTCCTGAGGTGATTATATACTTGCCAGACATCCGATTTTCACAACGGGAAAATCAGTACGAAAACCTAATCATTGAAAAGAAGGGAAATTATGGGAACTACATTTGGGAAAATTGAACCTACAACGACGAAACTGGGTTGGATTGGTACCGGCGTAATGGGACGATGGATGTGCCAACACCTGATGGACCTGGGATACGAGATGACGGTCTACAACCGCACGAAAGCCAAGGCAGATCCGTTGTTAGAGGCGGGCGCAGCGTGGGCAGATTCGCCGAGCGCAGTTGCGGCGGAATCCGATATTGTCTTCACGATAGTCGGATTCCCTCCCGATGTACGTGAGGTCTATCTTGGCGACGACGGTATCTTAAAGGGAGCAAAAGCCGGAAGCATTATTGTTGATATGACGACGACGGAGCCTTCGCTCGCCCAAGAGATTTACACCGCAGCAGAAGCGCAGGAGGTCTCATCGATAGATGCCCCGGTTTCAGGGGGCGATGTCGGGGCACGAGAAGCGCGGCTCTCTATTATGGTAGGAGGCGATGAGGCTGCCGTTCAAGCCGTTATGCCCCTCTTCTCAGCAATGGGCAAAAACATCGTCCATCAAGGCGGCGCGGGTGCAGGACAACACACCAAAATGTGTAACCAAATCACGATTTCCGGCACAATGATCGGAGTCTGCGAAGGATTGATTTACGGTCATAAAGCCGGGTTGGATTTGGAAACGATGCTGTCATCAATTAGTGGCGGTGCTGCTGCGTGCTGGTCTTTAGATAATTTAGCACCGCGGGTCCTCCAGCGTAATTTCGATCCCGGCTTCTTTGTAGAGCATTTCATTAAAGACATGAGCATTGCTTTAGATGAAGCGCGTAAGATGAATTTAAGCCTCCCCGGACTCGCGTTAGTGCATCAGCTTTACACCGCGGTGCAAGCACAAGGACACGGCAGACTTGGCACCCAAGCACTGATGTTGGCATTGGAGCAGATGTCCGGTACGGAAATTAATTAGAGACTCACCATTGCAATAATACCTATCGCTGGTGGGGTTTGAAATCTCACCAGCGATGCACTTTAAAACACCTTGTCCACTCTACAACTCAAGTTCTCCTAACCAAGATATACGCTAAGGCGGTTTAGTTTCAAGGTGTCACGATCGAAAGATCGAGACTGTAAAAAAAAAATCGCCACCAGGTCTCTCCTAAGAATATGCATACGACAGATTTGCGATCCTCACAGACAATCGCGAAGCGCGCAGTGCTGATCGGCACTGTCTTGATCATCGCTAATAGTTACTGGATAGCCTATGTAGAGATGATTTGGCATACTGCGCACCTAACAACGGTTGCCATGTCTGTCAATGTCATGTTCGGCATCTTAGCGATGACGCTGCTGAACATGGGTGTGCGGCGTATCTTTCCACGCGTGGCTTTACAACCGCGCGATCTACTTGTGGTTTACAGCATGCTTGCTGTAGGGAGTGCTTTTTCAGGACACGATTGCATTCCACGTTTAATGGGACTCATCCCTTATGCTTTCCGCTTTGCTACACCTGAAAACGATTGGGAAGCACTGCTCTTTCACTATCTCCCCGAATGGCTTGTAGTCAAGGACCCGAAAGCGGTCAACGATTTCTATGAAGGCGAGGTCAACTTTTTTACAGAGGGTTATGTTCAGCATTGGATTGTGCCGATTCTCTCTTGGTCGGTAGTCATTTTCCTGTTAATGCTGATTTTTTTATGTTTGACCTCCATCATTCGCAAGCAGTGGATTGAGAACGAAAAACTCGCGTATCCAATTATCCAGATTCCGCTCGAAATTACAACCAACCGGCGTATCTTCAGTAATCGCTTGCTCTGGATCGGCTTCGGGATAGCCATGGGCATCAACCTACTTAACGGGCTACAGTTCTTCTATCCTATTCTCCCAGAGATCCCTGTCCGAAAATACAACCTCAATATTTACTTCACGCAGAAACCTTGGAGTGCAATGGGTAGCACACCGCTCAGGTTCCATCCGTACCTAATAGGCTTCTCGTTTATTTTACCTTTGGATTTAGCGTTTTCATGCACCTTCTTCTATTTACTGAAGAAAGTACAGTTACTCGCTGGAAGTGCTGTGGGCGTTTCATCATTGCCGGGCTATCCATTTTTAGGGGAGCAAGGGGCAGGAGCATTACTTGCGCTGCTTGCGATTGCGTGTTGGCACGGACGAAAACATTTTGCATCTGTTCTGTCACAGGTGATTCGGCCCGATCGCGCTGCCTCACAAACAGAGGCACTCTCACATCGTAGTACCATCATTACGTTAGGTATATGTCTGATTTTATTAGCAGCTTTCTGTGTCCGTAGCGGAATGACGTTATGGGCGTTTGCAATCTTTATCACTGTCTATCTACTGATTGTTGTTGGTTTAACGCGGATGCGCGCGGAATTAGGGCCGCCGATCCATGCGATCGGTTATCTCACACCGCAATATATGATAATTTCACTGCTTGGCACACGACGTTTGCGGGCAGGCAACCTGACGATGCTCTCATTAATGAATTGGTTAAGTGGAGCAAGTTATGCCTCCTTTCGTACGCATCCGATGCCGGATCAACTCGAAGCATTTAAACTTGCAGAGCGCACTGGCATCCGAAACCGAACGATGTTTGCGGTATTAGTCATCGCGAGCCTTGTGGGTATCCTATCAAGTCTAATTCTCTATCCGTATGCAATTTATAGTGAAGGCGTAGCAGCAGGCTCAGAACAGATCCATGCCGGTGGCGCGGATACATACAACTTTCTTTCGTCGTGGCTGGTGAGTCCAAAACCAACGGATTGGCTCGCGACTTCAGTGTTAGGATTGGCCTTCGCAGCGAATTTAGGTATTATATTTCTGCGTTCACGTTTCGTATGGTGTCCGTTGCATCCAGCGGGGTATGTCATCGGTGTCGCGCCAGGAACAACAGATGTCATCTGGTTTCCGCTGTTTCTTGCGATGGTAACAAAGTGGCTCATTTTGAAACATGGCGGTATCAATGCGTATCGGAAAGCGGTGCCGTTTTTCATCGGATTGGTCTTGGGTGAGGCACTGATGGGGTGTTTCTGGCCTCTGCTGAGCCTTGTGCTGAGGTCAGCGGTGTATAGTTGGATTTAAGTTTGGTCGTGCTTGAATCACTTTGACTTTAATATCAATTTTTCTTGACATTCGACGAATTCTATGCTATTATTTTAATATACAATCCTATTTTTTTAAGCCCGTCGCGAGGTTCATACACCTCAATTCCGCTTAAAAAAAGACAGGAACCAACTTTAAAGGGAACCGTCTTTTCGACAACGGAAAAAACAGATAACGGGCTCATAAGTAACAAAATGATCGAAGTTAGAGAACTTACAAAATCCTACGGCACAACGATTGCTGTCGATCAGGTTTCATTTGACGCGCACGCAGGCGAAGTACTCGGATTCCTCGGTCCGAACGGTGCGGGGAAAACCACAACGATGCGAATCCTTACCTGCTATCTCTCTGCGGATGCTGGCAGTGCCACTGTCGCGGGGTACGATGTATTTGAGGAATCCGTTGAAGTCAGGAAACAGATCGGTTATCTGCCTGAAAGTGCGCCGCTCTATGCGGACATGGGTGTTATTGAATACCTGAACTTCATGACGCAGGTGCGACACCTCCCAAAAAGTCAGCGGAAGGAACGGACCCGAGCGGTTATTGAAATCTGTGGACTTGAGGACGTTATCCAAAAAGACATCGGAGAACTCTCAAAAGGTTACCGGCAACGTGTCGGTCTGGCGCAAAGCCTCATCCACGATCCGCCTATCCTGATTTTAGACGAACCTACCTCCGGGTTAGACCCAAGCCAAATCATTGAGATCCGTAATCTCATCAAAAATATCGGACAGGAGAAACTGGTACTCTTTAGTACGCACATCCTGCCTGAAGTCTCTGCCACTTGTAGCCGAGTCTTGATTATCCACAACGGAAAGATTGTCGCAAACGGTACACCGGAGGAACTCTCCAGTCAGGAAAAAGGCGAAGAGATTGTGCATATCTCCATTCGAGGTTCACAAGAAGCAATTGAATCGGAACTCAATGAATTAGAGTTTGTCTCACAATGGAGCTATGTTGATACAGATGACGGTATCGTGGGGTATCAAATCCACGCCGCTCAGGATAGTGACGCTGCGGAAGCTCTTTTCCATGTCGTTGTGAAGAACGGATGGAGTCTCACAGAACTCCGTCAAGAATCCGTAGATTTAGAAGATGTCTTCCTTAATTTAACGGACAAGGAACAAGTATAGCAAAATAGCCATCAGTCGTCGGTGGTCAGCAGCGCGTTGTGGCAAGTGCCAACATTTGTGGTTTCCGTCACACATCCTACTGAAAACTGATAACCGATAGCCTACTACGAAAGATCATGACGAATATTACAGCTATCTTCAAAAAGGAATTTAGAAGCTATTTCAATTCGCCTATCGCGTATATTTTCATCACGTTCTTCCTCGGCATTTCTGCATGGCTCTTCTTTCGGAGCTTTTTTTTCGCTAACCAAGCCGAAATGCGCGGTTTTTTTGGGTTAATGCCGTGGATTTTCCTCTTTTTCATTCCCGCTGTTACGATGAAGCTCTGGGCAGAAGAAAAGAAACTCGGCACGGTAGAAATTCTGATGACACTCCCCATTCAAGATTATGAAGTCATCATTGGAAAATTCTTGGCGAGTCTCGCACTCCTTACCGTAACAGTGCTACTCTCACTTGTTCTCCCGCTTTCAGTCATGTATCTCGGGGATCCAGATGGAGGGACACTCATCACGGGTTACCTCGGGCTCCTATTGATGGGTGCGGCATATATATCGATCGGGCTTTTCACCTCAACATTGACCGAAAATCAGATTATCGCCTTTATTTTCGGGATCACTGTCTGTTTTGTGTTGCTCATCATCGGTGAAGACATCGTGCTTTTCAATACGCCGAACTGGTTGTACCCGATTTTCAGTTACCTGGGTCTCGGAGCACATTATAGCAGCATCCTCCGAGGGGTCCTTGATTCTCGCGACATCATCTATTATCTGTCGCTCATCGGTTTTTTTCTCTATCTGAGCACATTGTCGGTTGAAAGCCGCAAATGGCGTTAAGAAAGAAAGGAGGTAACCTGTTTTGGTTAATAAACGAATCAAATACGGTGGAAACACCCTCGCTTTTGTAGCGATCATTCTCGGCATCCTCGCGCTGATCAATTTCCTATCAACGCGTCGTTTTATTCGAGCGGATCTCACCGAGGACAAGCGTTATACAATTTCAAAAGCAACCAAAAATGTATTAGACACGTTAGATGATATTGTGACAATCACCGCCTATTTCTCCACAAACCCCGCGGAAGTCGCGCAAATTCGTCGTGATGTTAGGGATGTATTAGAGGAGTACAATGCATTCTCCAAGAAACTCCAGATCGATTTTGTGAATCCTGTTGAATTCGATGACGGACAAAAACAGGAACTTCGTTTTAAAGGTATTCCTGAAGTCCAAATCAATGTCGTGAAAAAAGACAAAGCCGAAATCGCGAACGTCTACATGGGTATCTCTATCGGTTACAGCGGTAAAGAAGAGATACTACCCGTTGTGCGATCAACTGCTAATTTGGAATATGAACTCACTTCTACGATTCTCAAAGTTACCACCAAAGAGGCTAAGACAGTCGGGTTTTTGACAGGGCACGGCGAATTCGATATCAATGCGCAAAACTATCAACAGTTCCGCCAACTTTTGGACAAAAACGGGCAAGGGCAATATAATTTAACACCTGTCAGTCTACAAGACGGAAACGCTGTTGACAGCACCGTCGCTACACTGGTTATCGCTGGTGTCCAGCAACCCTTGACGGAACGCGACAAATATGAACTCGATCAGTTTATCATGCGCGGCGGTAGAGCGATCTTCTTAGTCGATCCCATTCAAATGCAACCGGGCACATTGCAAGCCACACCGCTGATTACCGGTTTGAATGACCTCTTAGAGCACTACGGTGTAAAACTCGGTAACAATCTCCTGCTTGACACCAGATTCCACGATACTGCACGCTTCCAACAAGGGTTTATGACTGTTATTCAACCCTATCCCTATTTTGTTAAAATTGTTAAACCGAATTTCTCAAAGGAACACAGTATCACGAACCAATTGGAAGTGTTGACGCTACCGTGGACGAGTTCGTTAGAGATTGTGTCAAAGGAAGGCATCACTGCAACGTCGTTGGCAAAAACTGGGGAATCCGGGCAGAGCGTTCAAGGTTACTATAACCTGATGCCGAACGCGCCAATTCCAAGTGCCGAGTCACAGGTCTATACTGTCGCTGTTGCTTTGGAAGGAAAGTTCAAGAGTTTCTATGCCGATAAAGAGATCCCGCCGGTCCCGACCGCTGCCGACGAGGCTAACGCATCAGACGACCAGACACTTACCTCCGCACAAGATGCAGAGGCACGGACGACGAAGACCGAAAGCGAGCAGACGCAGATTATTGTGGTCGGTACAGCGCAATTCTTGACGCAGCTACGTCCTGACGGCGTTAACTTCTTCTTAAACACCGTGGATTGGCTGACCCTCGGTGATGCGCTTATCGGTATCCGCTCACACACTATCACGGATCGACCCTTGCGTGAAGTTTCTGAGATTGAGAAAAACTTTATTAAGTACCTATGTATTGTGGGTGTTCCACTGATGGTCATTGTCTTCGGACTCCTCCGATATTTCTTGAAAAGGCGGGCAAAAAGGTTCGTAGAAACCTACGGGACTGTGTAAAAAAATGAAAACGAAACCACTTCTTATTTTAGGTGCTATTTTTGTCGTTTTGGCAATCATCGTCCTGCTCTTCGAGAACCCATTCGAGCAGAGCGAGTACGAAAAGAAGGTTGAGACAGCAACCCCGTTGTTTCCAAACTTCAATAAAGAACAGGTTGTAAAAATAGAAATCACCGCTACCGGTGAAACCACAACCCTTTCAAAACAGGATGAAGGCGACTGGGTTGTAGCCTCTATGGACAACTATCCTGCAGATAGTGAAGGCATCACAGAATTGCTGACCAAGGTGACCGAATTTAAAAATACACAGCGCGTCTCCAATAATCCAGAAAAACAGTCAGAATTCGAGGTGGACAGCACTGGTGTCGAAGCAAAATTGATGGATGCGAACGATAAAGTGTTAGCGCATCTATTCGTTGGAAAGACGACTCCCGGCTTTCTGAGTAGTTACGTGCGTCTTGCTGATACCAATGATGTCTATGTCGCGCAAGGCTACCTCCAATCTGTCTTTAACAAAGGCACGCGTACTTGGAAAGATCGGACTATCTTCAGTTTTAACAAGGGGATTGTCACACAACTCAACATCGTTTCACCGGAAGAGGTAATCGAACTACGCCTCAATGCAGAGGCGGTGTGGGAGATGATTAAACCTGTAGCGGCGGCGGTTAAAACAACCGAGGTTGATAGCCTCCTTACAACATTCAGTGAATTGGATACCGACGATTTCGCTGAAGCGAAGGACACACTTGCTGAGTATGGGTTAGATACTCCACAATCCACTATATCTGCCGTGTTGAATGACGGTACAACGGCAACACTGCACATCGGAAATGAAGAGGAAGGCAAACTTTATGTCAAACGCGACGATAAGGATACCGTCTTCAGACTCTTTAAATCAAATGTGGATGGGTTAATAAAGAAGTCCGATACGCTTAAGGCGGAGGAATCACCGGCAGAAGCAGCGACAGAATAGGCAACCCTTTAACGTACATAATATCGCTGGACGACTACCGTACCAAAAGGAAATTTACCGTGAAGAAATTAAAGTCTTTGTGTTTAGGACTGAGTGCATTAATCGCTATTACAATCACCGGATGCGAACCACAAATCGTAGGACCACTGCTACAATCGCAGGACAGCAGAAGCATCCACGTGACAGGCAGTGGTTTAGTCACCGGTGAACCCGATATAGCAACGTTGAATTTAGGCGTATCCGTTGAGAAAAAGACGGTTGCGGAGGCACGGGAGGCAGCCGCAGTCGCGATGACAGCAGTGATAGCGTCTCTGAAAGCCAACGGCATCGCTGAAAATGACATTCAAACTCAGAATTTCAGCATCTATCCGCGGTACGACTACACGGAAAATGGACGTGTACTTCGCGGCTACAGCGTGAATAATACCGTCAGCGCAAAAGTACGGGAATTGGAAAGTCTCAGCGATATAATTGACGATGCTGCCGAAGCGGGTGGAGATACTGTCGTTGTAAATAACATCCAATTCATGATTGAGGATCCCACACCATTACAGACACAGGCACGTGCCTTAGCAGTGAAAAACGCTGAGGCGAAAGCACAAACTTTAGCAGAAGCAAGTGGTGTCGCCCTCGGAAAACCTATCACCATCTCTGAGACATCGCGCACTGCAAGTCCACCGATCGCATACGCTGAAGAGGCAGCCTTTGCGGATGACAGTGCCCGCAGCGCAACCCCCATTGAAGCCGGGGAACTTACTGTCACTGTGAATATCACAGTAGTCTATGAGATTGAGTGATGTTCTCTTAACACTACTATAGGGGCAGATTTCAAGCCTGTCCCTATTTTATTTAATCACAGGAACCCTGCGCCATCCCTGTCCCTCTGTGAACTCACGAACGCTGAGACACCAAATAACAACCCATTTTCCCTTCATATTATCGCGTCGCCGGAAAAGATTCAGACGCGACGGTGTGGCACCGGACCCCCGAACAGCGACTACATCCACAGGGAAGCCAAGTTGACGCGCGAGATGATCTGGCAGTCCAGCACCCTGTGCATGCATATCGCCACCGGCGTGAAAAACGAGGCTGTGACTGTCTCCTAAAAGGACAACCGGACTTCCTCGCCACGACGCGCCGATATTTTCTCCGACATAAGTAAGCTTTAATTGCTCCTTCTGTAGATTTTGGTCGCCAAGTGCCCTCCAGAGATCACCCGTGATTTCGACGGTACGCGTTTCGATTTTCGCATTACGTTTAGGAATCTCTGCTGTCCACGAAGGAGTACCAATGGTTTTAGCGATTGCCTCCGCCGCCAGCACACACGCTTGCCCAGACCAATGCGTATCCTGCTTACAGTAGACGGGACCGGCATCCGTGAACCGATTTTGGAGAAAAAGAGACGTTAGATCCAACACATTTATCCCGTGTCCTCGCAAGATGTCGTAGAATTTTTGATGGTGTTCGTCAGTCCGTGTGGTTACGGTGCCATGCTCGGAAATCATCTCTGGGTAAATCGTGGCTTTTGCGGGTATCGGTACAAAAATCAGTGAAATCCCTGCGCTGTCCAATTGTGCTTTGAAGTCAAGGATTGTGGGAAGTGGGTCGGCGAACTCAGGGTTTGACGCTCGACTGACCTTCCTTGCTGCATCTCCCCAAAATTGCCCAACGCTCATAGAGCGCAGTTCGGGGGCAAAGAATAACCACCCCTCTTTTCCAGAAACGACTGTTGTTTTTTGTGCTTCTGCCTCAGCCGCCCTTTCAGCCAATGACTGAATGAAAAGTTCTGTTGAAGCGTTCGTAACATTAGAAAACCCTACCACCAGTAGAATAGATAATAGTATGTAGGACACATCTTGCAAGCGCATCCTCAAAGAATTTAGATTTTGTAAGGTCATCACGGTATCTCTCCCCAATAAACATCCAACAACCAAGCATCCTCATTTTCTAATTCTTTGCGGTTGTAACTGCCGTAGTCCGCTTCTACAGAATTCCACGGGCGGAGTCGTAATTTAACTTCCTGTCCTACTTTGAAAGTGGCAGCATCTGTCCATTGATTTTCACGCATACCCCATAGAAACACAACGAATTCCTCTGGAAGATCCGGTGTTTCGAGGTTTTTGAGATGCAGCGCGATGATGCATTCGGCATAAGGGACA
This sequence comes from Candidatus Poribacteria bacterium, assembly GCA_022821965.1. GTDB lineage: Bacteria > Poribacteria > WGA-4E > WGA-4E > WGA-3G > WGA-3G. The sequence continues at coordinate 90,433 of JAJECN010000036.1, read as the reverse complement.
CTTCTCGGTGCCGGTGGTTCTGTTTTTGCCTTAATAGTTGCCGTGACAACAATGTTTTCGCCCTGATCATCTGACCTCACTAAATCATCAATTGGATCGGGTTGAACCTTTGGTATTGATAGCGATTTCCAGTCACCAGAAAAGAGTTCCCGTGTTGCGAACTGATAGACAAGGACGTGTTTACCAGCGAGACGGTCATGTCCGCGGTTGAGTTCCTGCACAAGTGTTTGACGCGTCGCATCAGCACCGCCAGCATTGATGACAATCTTATCAATCGGTCGCGCGAGTTCCGCACTGAGGTGTTCAACGAAACCTGCGGAATTACCCCATCCCATGCCACTGAGTGAGTAGATATTGCTAAAACTATCCCCTAAAAATAGAATCTCCGATTCCTGTATCGGTTGCCATAATTCACCTGAAGTGGTTTGGACAACGTGGCGTGTGACGCGTTCTGGTGGAAACAGCGTCTGATCTTCCGGCAGTTTTAACATTTTCGCGATGTCCCCGATGTTCCTAATATCTTCGGCAGTTTTGGTGTAGGTGGTTGATTGGTAGGGAGACAGTTTAACTTGTTCCGCAATAAATGCAGCCAAACCTTTAGCAACCCGTTCCATTGCTTCTGGCTTCCAGTGCGTATCTGTCTTAAGATACTGCGTTTCTTGACGGGCAGCGTCAAATAGGAGTGGCGATGGATCGTATACCAAAATCCCCTCCGCTATAAGTATCTCAATAAACATCGCATAGATAAAATTCTGTATCGGTGCGTTAGCGTTCCGGTAGCGCGATGAAAATTTTTCGGGGTGAATCGTCGGTTTAACAGGCGTTGGCACAACAATAAGAGTAATGCCGCGTGCCTCCAATTGACGATTGAAATCGAGGATGGCTGTATATGCAGTGACTGATGCTTGAAAATTGGGACTAATTAGCGAATCTACGTCTGCCCGATAAAACAACCATCCATCGCGTCTAAGATACGCTTGCTCGTTGCCGGTCCGGAACACGCGCGTCAAAACTGTTTGCACGCTTGGCAAAATCCAATGGGTCAGTACGGATTCTTCCTCCAATCTATCCTCGTACGCCTCGATCTCTTCAAGGTTCGGTACAGGCAGCAAACCAACTGCTCGAAAAACGTGAAGCGATTCCCCACGCTGGATGTCAGAGACCAACTGACAAATCGGCACGGACAGAAGCGTCACACTGAAGATGACAAGACTGACGATACTCACGTTTCGCTTAATATGTGTGGTGCCGAGTTCTTTTAATGCTACCTCTCGGCGATGTTCAGCTAAATTTCGCATGTGAATGGTTATCAGTTATTAGTTATCGGTTATCAGTTACTCACTTGTGGCGGTAACGTTTTTGGTGACTGCCACAACACACCTCTTAACTGAAAACTGAAAGATTTTTCGCAGAAAAATCGTACTGATAACTGATAACTATTAAAAAATAAAATAGATAAACGGATTGTACGCCTGCGTTGCCAAAACAGCCAGAGATAGCCAGAGCAGACATAGACATACTCCCATTCTGAGAGGTGTCAATTGTTGAGTCCACTCCCAGGTCTGTGGAAAACACCAGATGACAACACCTGCTATGCCCATAATCAATAGATAATAAGGTTGATAGAGAATGCCTGCGATTAAATCGGTACTGGGGTGAACATGGACCAGTACCCCGGTGAACATGCATCGCAGATAGGCGATTGCATTTGGTAGTTCACTGATTCTAAAGAAAACCCACGCGACCAGCACGAGTAGGTACGTCGCTATGACTCGCAAGGGTTTCGGTATCCATTCGTAAAAACTCGTCTTTCCCTGTTCTCTTTCCAGGGCAAGCATGCCACCGTGAATTCCGCCCCAGATAACAAAATTCCACGATGCGCCGTGCCATAATCCGCCGAGCAGCATCACAAGTGCCAAATTGACGTAGGTACGCGCAGTACCTCGACGGTTGCCACCCAGCGGAATATAGAGATAATCGCGTAGCCAACTGGAAAGTGAGATATGCCACCGCCGCCAGAATTCTGTGATAGATTCAGCACGGTAGGGAGCGTCAAAGTTTTTGGCAAAAGTAAAACCGAGCATTAACCCTAAACCGATCGCCATGTCAGAATAACCGCTAAAATCGAAATAGATTTGAAACGCATAAGCAATTACGCCATACCATGCTTCAAGGGTGCCAACGACACCAGCATCGAATACAGTGTCGGCACACTTTCCACAAGGATTCGCAATCAAAACTTTCTTCGCCATACCGAGCGAAAAAAACGCGATACCGCGCGCGAACTTTTGCAGTGTGTGTGCGCGATGCTGCAGTTGATCAGCAATCTCTGAAAATCGAACAATGGGCCCCGCGACGAGTTGCGGAAACATTGAGACGTAACAGGCGAAGTCAATGAAATTCCGAATAGCCTTCGCATCGCCGCGGTAGACATCAATCGTGTAGCTCATTGACTGGAACGTATAGAAACTGATACCGAGCGGCAGCGTTACGTAAAGAACCTCCTGCCATATCGGTAGCCCCAGCCAACTCATAACGGTGTTTACGTTCGCTATGCCGAAATTGAAATATTTGAAAAAACCTAAAAGGGACAGATTTGAACAGATCGAAATCGTTACCGCCAATTTGCGATTGCGGGAATGTTCACTTCCAGAGATGACTCGTCCACACGTATAATCAATTAGCGTTGAAGCAAACATTAACGGAGCAAACAAGGGGTTTGCCCAGCCGTAAAAGACATAACTAAAAAGTGTTAGCCCGAAGTGCTTTGCTTGGTACGGTAGTAGGTAATAAGTTATGAGAGCAATGGGGAGAAAGTAGTAGACGAAGATATGTGAACTGAAAACCATATTTTTATCTATTGGGCATCGTTCTACTTCGTTTCACGATGGTTTCTGTTGAAGTTAGTGGTCTTTAGACTCCTGGAGGCGTTGATATCAAGTGATGGTCGTCTGCAACACCGGCGGAGACACCCCTTCAACGAAATTGGTTATGGCATTTAATCGCTTGATCTAACGCCTTGCGAATCGTTAAAAGACCGAACTTCTTCTAATTTCTGCGTTAACTTGGTCGCGCCAAGTGCATTCAGATGGTCGAGGTCTTTGAACATCTCCGGGCCGAAGTCGTGATTCCCACCCTGTAGTAAATCAAGGAAGACGAGATTTGAGAACTCTGCCTCTAATTGTCTCAATCGATCCACCAATTCCCGATACCCCTTCTGTGATGTGCCGTCATCGTCCACGACGGGTTGGTCCCGCATAACCGGGTGAAAGGGCGACAAATATAGCAAAACTTTAACATCTCGCTTGCCCAATGCGGCAATCATTGATGTAAGACGGTTCCATCGCTTTCCAGAAATCTTCCATTTCCGTCCGATACTTTTTGGCTTCGGATTGTGCCATACTTCAGCCTTAAACTTCCATCCCCATGGACGCTCGTTCCAGTATTCTGAGACGTGCGGTACCGAAGTAATTTCAGCAACTGTCGTTTTATTTTTCTGTCCATCGTATCTCTGCCAGAGGGTCTTGGCATGCTTTCGATCAAAGGCGAAACCGCGACTCTTTAACAATCGCCGGTCAGCTGAATGCTCAAAATGCCGATTCACTGCGCGGGGCGACATCTGATAAACTACCCATTCTAAGTTGGGCATTTTCACGAGATATTTATCAACAACAATCTCTTGGAACTCCAGCGGACCACCTGAAATTGCGAGGTTATACGCCATTGGCGTTTTGAGGTTTTCCTCACCATAAAACATTTCTGCTCGAATACCAGCCGCACCCCTTGAGTCTCCTAAAGCGACGAGTTTAAGTTGATCTTTTATCCGCCAGAAAATCGGCATCTTCTCTGAAAAAATGCTGTCGTAGTCGTAACGTTCCTCAACGGATCGGTTTTCGAGAATCTTCTGTCCGACATCATGATAAAGCAGAATGTCAGGATCCAATGTAAGCGTGTCGCTGGTGTAGAGGCTCTCTAATTCCCTGAACTGTTGGTATGGATAGAGGTGGAGCGTGTGTGAACTTCCGACTTTTGCCTTTCCGATTGTTTGTGCTTGATTGTCATAGATTGCCCAATGCGCAACGCGGAGTCTCTTACCGGTGAATTTGCCTTCAAGACGTTTCTGGACGCTGTACTCGTAAAACACGAGTGCCTCTCGATAGGGGGCGATGTCCGAGAGCGTTGGAATCTTGGATTTCGCGAGCAATTTTACTTTAAGTTCGATAGGATCACTTATATCTATATCTAACAATCTACCATCGGGAGCGATCTCCAGGTCGATTTCCGCGCCGAACTCTTCGGCTTCAACGTCGTAATAAACCGTCTCGGTTTGCAAACGACTTCCCACGACCCTCATCCCGAGCCCTGTTCTCCGTTCCACGTCATTAATTTTCAGCGTCCCGACGTGCCGATGAACCGTATCTTGGACGGATATTGGAAGTTCTGAGAAAGCGATCTTCTCTGTAACATCCCTTTCTCTGATTGTTCCGTCGGCTGCGATTTCCAGTTCAATGTCAACTCTGTCGTCCTTCGCCTCTATATCGTAGACGGTTTCGCCGTCCTCTTTTTCTCGATCAACGTCATTGATTGGCACATCACCAATTTCGCGAAGGGCAATCTTCTGGATAGACTCAGGGACTTCATCAAACGATATGTCCTTAGAAAATCCGTCAACACTTACAACAAAACATACTGCGATACAGAAAAATAGGAGCTGTATCAGGCCTCGATACTTTTTCAAAATGAGCACTCTCCTTTAATTATCTCTGAAGACTCTCGCGAAGTTGTATCGCCATTGAAGGGCAAAACTCATTCCGATTTGTCCATTTAAAGGACTAACAAGCAACCGCCTCCATTCATTTTCGTTTGGTAAACGAGCAAAATCTTTGTAATTCTCCACGACCCAATTGTCGACTGCATCAACAATCCCTAAAATTATCGGTTGCGATTCGGCTATAGAAAGTAGACTCTCAATCTCATGGTCGGGTATTGTATCCTTATCTTTACGTGCGCGTTCGGCATTTTTCTTTCTGAAGTCTTCTTCCGCCTCAAGTACCAATCTTTGTACCTGCTCTTCATTCTGCATAATATTAACAATACGGAGTAGGCGTGATGCTCGCCAATCGCTCTGATTGATGTACGCGAGAAATCGAAAAATCTTTTGCGCCCACGCCTCATTTTGGACGATCAACCAATCTCGATGTTTCCGCGCTATCGCAGTCAAAGCAAAATCTGCTAACTCTGTATTTAAGAAATAGTGCCATTGGATAACTTGAAGTTTCAACGGCGGATGTAATTTTCGTTTTTGATAATCAGTTAACACAATAAGAGCATCGTATTCACTTCCAAGAAGCCTCTCGTATGCTGATACAAAAGGTTCACTGGTAGCGTAATTTTGAGAGGGTGCTTTTATACCTAAGTCGAGATCTGGTATGTCAACACCTCGTGCGGGATTTAAGCGGAACTGAGGTATTTCAAGGTCTTGAAGAATCACAGTTTCAAGAACAGCAACAAAAAGCATTTCAATAACGCTGCCAACTGTTTTCCCATCGAGATTGGGAAGTGTTTGCTGATCGCGAAGTTGTTCATACCAATGTGGCAAAGTTTGACCGCGTCCCAAACGTAAAAGTACCGGTTCAAGCCTTCCAAGGTTTACGCCTTGGAGGGCTTGATTTAATTCAACGATAGTTTGATCCAGTCTTTCCCGGAGCAAATCACGCAATTCCGCCTTTGTCAGCATAAGTCATCGGTTCCTGAAACAGATAGAGTTGTTGTCCCTTAACGTTTTCCAAGGCGGTCAAACGGTTTCGTAAAATTTTATCGAGTACCCAATTTGCGAATACGGGTGGAATCGCGTTACCATATAAGGCATATTGATTATAAATGGAAACGGCAGAACAGTGATCATCTGGGAAACCTTGCAATCGCGCATATTCTACATTTGTTAAGCGCCGATATCGATCTCCCACTTTGTAACGTTCATAATGTCGACTGGTAGCGGCAGTAAGTGTTGGTGCTATTCCATCAATACCAAACACCGTATATCCCATGCGAGCTCCTCTCTTCTGATTATAGAGGAGTTGAACACCATCAAGAAATCTATCAATCCGCGTGCTTTCTGCTAAACGTTGGAGCGTGCTCTCGGTAAAATCAAAAGTTGGGTCAACAGTAGATTGCAGGACGCTACGGAGTGTTACAGATGGCTTCGCTTCCGAGAAACATTCCAAGTTACAGGAAAAAAAACGTTGACGAAATGCCAAACCCCAATTGGCAAATTTCCGATGGTGTTTTTCAATCTCAACCCAGCTTGACATATCCGTGAGCCAACAAAAATTGCTTCCTAAACTGTCACACAAATCTTTTAAACTTGCAAGCCTGATTGTAGGATAATTATCCTTTACATCTAAAGAACCTAATATAAGCACGCGCTCACGGTTCTGTGCCAAACCGAAGTGTCTTGTATTGACTAAACGCCACTCAATATGATAACCGAGTTCTGTTAGTGCAGAAAGCACTGTTGCAAAATGTATCCCCTTCTCCATTAAAAGTAGGCGTTTTACATTCTCTAAAACAAAATAAGGGGGGCGATGTTCTTTTAAAATCTCTACAATAACAGAGAAGAGCATCCCTCTTGGATCGCGAAACCCTTTTTTTTGCCCAGCACTACTGAACGGTTGGCAAGGAAAACCCGCTGTGAGCAGATCATGCGGCGGAATTTCGTAAGTCAATTCACGAATATCGCCTTGGTGAATTTCAGCATCTCCAAATCGGCTCTGATAAACTTGACAGGCTTTTGGACAAATATCATTTGCCCACAACGTCTGAAGGCCATTTTGGGCAGCAGCTAAACGAAATCCGCCTATACCTGCAAAGAGTTCAACTGTTGCCTCAATTGTTTTTGAAGACACTTCTTACTCTCCTTAATTTTTGCATACTCTTTTACATCACGAGGTTTTCTTTTTCCAGATAATCAGGTTTTGAAAGGTCCAGGGGGGATCGAGAAAGGAGAGGTCTATTTTTGAGGCAAAGTTGCTCTTATCCAATGCAGTCGTGCAACTCTCATGATGGACAGTGCAGTTTGTTCCAAATGAATTGCCCATGACGTTTACGCGTTCTCACAATTAGGTTGATTCCGGGGTAGTTTCATCCGAAGACTTTCCCCAGGGTTCATTCTTGAAATCCCGGACTGCAGCACCTAACTCGCCCCAGAGATACTCGTCCCATAGGTCCTCAGAAAGCATTTCGAGCTGCCGGTGCCGGATGTAATCCCGAAACTGTTCGCTTTTTGGGTCATCTGATTCAGGGGTCTGTGCTTGCTCTGCCATAATAGTAAATCCCTCAGAAAAGATGCGTTTCGCCTTAACGCAACACGCCTTCTAACCTTAAATTCTGATGAGTTTCCCGACGAGACGACCCGTATGGTTATCGTTCTCAACAGCAACTTTGCCATTCACAAGTGTGTAGTCGTACCCTTGCGCTCGCTGCGTCCAACGTCCCGCCCCAACAGGTAGATCATATACAAATTCGGGAACTTCCATGCGGAGGTTATCAGCATCAATGACATTGACATCGGCGTAATATCCCGGTTTTAGCAGTCCTCGTTCAGGAATCCCGAAGGCTTCCGCACCGTCGGAAGTCAACCGACGGACTGTTTCTTCAAGACTGAACACCTGTCGTTCACCGTGCCAATACGTCAAAGCATGCGTTGAGAGGGATGCGTCACAGATAGCGTTGACATGTGCCCCCGCATCGCCGAGACCGAGCAAGGTATCTCGGTAACGTACGACTTCCTCAACATGTTCAAGATTGTGATTGTTCGTTGCAAAAGCAAAGAGCTGCCGCCCATCGGTTTCATGGAATAACCGAACAATTGTCTCTATCGGACGTTCGTTGTTCTGATCGGCAATATTGCGCAACAGATTCTCCGGTTTACGGACGTATTCGCACTCCGTCGGTCCAAACCGGTATAGCATTTTACCGAGGCGTTCATCACTTTCTGAAGGAATGTCGAGAAGTTTCGCACGCGTGCTTTCATCTCGGATCGCTGCCAATCGCTCAGAGTAAGGGAGGCTGTATAATTCTCGCCACGCGCTGGTATCGCGAATCGGCATCCAATTACAGAGTCCAACCATCACAGTGTTTACGCGGGAAGACACCATCGGACGGGCTTGCGCTCCGGCGGCTCGCTCTTCATCGATCCACTTCAAATATAAGGTCTGAATTGTCGGTACAGCCTCGTGCGTAAACGCGCTAAAAATCACTGGACACCCACTCTGCCGATTTACCTCAGCGATGCGGTGAATCTCTTTTCGCGTCTCCGGATACTCTGTTGTCGGATAGTCTTCATATTCCCCAAAGCCGGGTGCCCACTGGAAAACCCCTTTGTTGTGTCTCCCAACGGCTTGCGCGAGCGCGACAAGTTCATCAAGATGAGCGAAAGTGCCGGGGATGGGAATACCTTCAGAAGTTTTGTGAGTAAGAGTTCGAGAAGTGGAGAATCCGAGTGCCCCTGCTTCCATCGCCTCATCAACGAAACCCCGCATTGTCTTCATCTCATCGGGCGTTGGATTCCTGTCCCTTTTCAGGCTCTCTTCACCCATAGCGTGGTAACGGGTCGCTGCATGCCCAATCATGCCGCAGACATTCACACCCTTCGGGCATGCATCTAATGCGTCGTAGTATTGACCGAAGGTCTCCCAATTCCAACGCAAACTCGACATGATACTTTCCGCGGGAATGCCTTCAACGCTTTCAAGCACCTTCGCCAAAACCATGTGGTCTGCCTGCTTGACAGGGGCAAAACTTACGCCGCAACTTCCGAGAACCAGAGTGGTAATGCCGTGCCAGCATGTCGGTGTTCCGAGCGGATCCCACATAAACTGCGCATCCATGTGTGTATGCGTATCTACAAAACCGGGTGTGACGAGTTTGTCTGTGGCATCAATTACGCGGTGTGCAGCATCAGAAACATCGCTGACGGCAGTGATACGGTCACCATTGATGGCAACATTGGCTTTGAAACTGGGCTTACCAGTTCCATCAATAACCGTTCCGTTGCGAATGACAAGATCATGCACTGTTTTTCTCCTTTACGGGGCAGGATACCATCTCTTAACACCGCTCGGTGCGCTTACAATATCTGTTAGACCGTATACTGCTTTAGTGTGTCGTCATCTAAATTCTCCAGCACATCTTTCGTATCATGTTTCTGTCCTCGCTCAATCTCTTGTTCAGCAAATCCATGCTCGGCAATAACGTTCTCGGCAACATAGATCGGAGCTTCACAGCGAAGGGCGAGTGCGATTCCATCACTTGGGCGACAGTCTACTTCAATGTCCCCATCTTTAACGTGCAATGTAACGTATGCATAGAAAGTGTGTTTTTCAAAGGTATGTACACACACAGCGACAACTTTTGCGTCAAGTGTTTCAATCATAATCTTGAGCAAATCGTGTGTCAATGGACGCGGCAGTTCCGTGTTTTCTAAATGCTTCTGAATAGCCGCTGCTTCTGATTCACCGATCAAGATGGGCAGTATCCGATTCAAATCGCCCTCTTTCTCTCTAAGGACAACTATCGGTGCGCCTGTGCTCCGATCGATTGAGAGAAAGTTAACTTTAACCTCAATGTCTGGTTGTTTCTCTTTTTCCATCTGTGCATCCTTTCGTAGGTGCTGGCGTTTAAAGCACAGTTTATCCTTGCCAGCGTTTGTTTAAAAGTGGGGGTAAACGTAGCAGTACCCACGCCCGAAACACGCAAAAATGTCAACTAATCGTCATCTGTTGATTCTGATGAATCTACCTGAGCATCAACTACGATACCCGAGGCGTAATCGCGAACGGTCTGTGCGATCTTTTCGGTATCTAAACCGCTGAAACCGACGATCTCTTTAAGTAACGGCACCGCCGCACCAGCGTTGACAATCGAACTGAGGATGCGGTTCATACTACCGCTGCCATTACCATTGCCCCCGCCGAGGTCAAGCACACGAATGCTTTCAATACGCTCCGCGGGTTTCATTAACTCGTTGGTCACCCCGGGTAGGGAGTCTACCAATGCCAATATTGCGTCGCTAACGAGTACTTTGGAATCCGCCTGATTTTTCGCAGCAATTGAGGCTTCTTCGCCATCGGCTTTCGCTTTCGCCTCAACCAGCAGTGCCTCTGCGAGAATTGTTTGTGCCTGCGCCTTGACTTCAGCCGCCCCAAGTTCCGCCTTAGCAGCTTCGACAACAGCGTAGGCTTCGGCATCGGCGGCGCGTTCCTTCGCGATGCGCTCTTCATCCGCTTCCTGTTCCGCGCGTATAAGAGCAACCTGACTTTGGCGCTCCGCTTCTTCAATAGCCTCAGCAGTTAAAACACCCGCTTCGGCTTTTGCCTTTTGTGCGCTAACGTCCAAGAGTTCAATGAGTGCTGCTTCGCGCTCCTTTTCTTTGATTGAGACCTGAATGGTGTTCTCAGCCTGCGTCTCTTTTTCCTCGCGGTCTTTCTCAATAAGAACGATTCTGCTGGAGATACCGGCTTCCTCAACAGCACGTTGCTGTTCAATTTTAGCTTTTTCAACGGTGAGTTCGCGCTGAATTTGGGCTTCCTCAATCATCTGTTCTTGCTGGACCCGAGCGACTTCAACCGCCTGCTTCTGCGCAATCTCGGTTTCTTGGACTTGACGTTCCTGTTCAATCCGGGCAGTCTCAAGCCGTTGTTTCTGGAGTATCTCAGTAGCCTTCACTGCTTCTTCTTGCTTGATTCGCGCTTCCTCAACGGCTTGTTGCTGTTCAAATTTATGTGCCTCAATTTCGCGTTCTTGCTCGGCTTTGTTGGTAGCGATTGCCTTGCGCTGTTCTTCTTGTGCGAAGTCGAGGCGTTTCTCTACTTCTAAGCCCTCTGTCTCGGTTTGCTCTTCACGTTGTTTAATCTCAAGTTGGGCTTTGAGTCGGTCTTCTTCGCGTTGCACTTGGTTTTCGTGTTCGATGCGTGCGGTTCTGGTCTGCCGGTCTTCAACTTCTTCCTTGATAGTTTGAATGGCGACAACGTCAAAGCGGTTGTTCTCGTTAAGTTCCTCAAGCGGGGTCTGGTCGAGGTTGGTGACGGCGACACTTTCCAATTTAAAGCCGTTCTGTTCGAGATCGTCGCGGCAAGCCTCCTGTACCTGGTCGGAAAATTGCTGTCGTTTTTCGTGCAATTCTTGCAAATCCATGGTTGCGGCGACGCTGCGCAGAACACCGACAAGTTTGCCTTCAAGAAGTTTATTGACTTCGGCGGGCGTTAATGTTTTATTTCCGAGGCTTGCGACGGCTTTGAGTACATCCTGTTCATTGGGTTCGATTTTGACATAGAATTGTGCTTCAAGATCAGCTCGCAAGCTATCTTTGGTGATAAGTGCGGCTTGCCCTGTTCTTTCAACGGGTAACTGGAGTGTATTCAAGGAAATGAGTTGTGTTGTGTTGGTAATAGGATTGATGAGGCTTCCGCCAAAGACGACGCGCTTTTTTCGCCCGCCCGCGATGACTAACGCCGAGTCTGCTGGTGCTTTTTTGTAAAAGGAACGGTAGATTAACAAGAACACAACGAGCAAAGCAATAATACTACCGACAACAGTGAAAAACAAATTAGCGTCCATGTCTGAATTCTCCTCTATGTGTTAAAAACGTTACTCCACTTCACTTTTTCTTACATCGAAGATGCGTTTCGCGCGATCATAGTTTATGAGCACAACAGTATCTCCCTTGACAGGTGTGACTTCATCGGATTTGACACGGCAGCTGACGGTCAATTCTGGTCCATCGGGAACTTGTACGCGAGCGGTGCCAAAGGTCGTTGTAATCTGTCCACTAATAACCCGCCCACTTAAACCGAGCAGGTGAACATCACTGACCGCTTTTTCACTTTCAGGAAATAGTTTTGAGAGTCCCATGGAGATGTAACGCGTTCCTAATACGCAACAGAACAGAGCGATAAGACACGATATCCAAACCCACTGCTGATTCTCGGCGACATTAAGGAATGCGTTCGCTATGAGCCCTGTGATTCCCCATGTTGCAAATAGGGACATCAGCACAACCATCAAAGGGACCTTGCCAACGTTCAAAAATCCAAATACGTCGCCGAAAGACGGAGTCAGACCGCTTGTATCTCCGGCGACTTCAGCATCTACGTCCATATCAGCATCGATGTCGGCATCTATATCCATATCAGCATCAATGCCGGCGTCTATATCTATATCAGCATCTACATCTATATCAGCATCTATATCCATATCAGCATCTACATCCATGTCTGCATCCGCGTCACCGAAGTCGATTGCCCCCATCACAAGTCGAAAGATCGCGAGTAGGAAGACGATAGTTAGGGGTGCCGTGAACCAGGCGTTGTATGAGACGATAAGATAATTCAGGAATTCTATCATGGCGTTCTTCTCTACTTTGTGAGCTGTTCAGTGATGCAGACATAGGCAGCGCGAGCTGAACGGAAGTTGATATTATCGATCCAATGAACAGCACGTACAACGCTAATTTCAAGCCTTGCCTGACGGAGAAGTCGATGTTTGAGATGTCGGACTAACTTAACACCGCGGATTTCCGTGAATAATAGATTACACCGGACATTCGCGTAAGAAACAGCAAGGCTTCCTATATATCGTTCATCCAAAACGAGTACTCTACGAGACGTGATAAAAACGAAATCTGGACGTAGCAAATTGGAGCGACCGAGGACGCACAAGTAAATATGTTCATCCTCACATAGATGCGATTGCACAATCTTTTGAATACGAGGTGGCATGTTCGCAAATTCAGCCATGTCCTTTTGCAAGCGATGTATTGCTGGTAAGCGCACGGAATGACGCTGTAAAAATGGAGGTGGCGGGAATCGAACCCGCGTCCGAAGGCATTTCAATAGAGGCTACTACATGCTTATCACAGGTTTTAAGATTCGCCTATCAGACTCCCCTGTGCAGGATTCATAACAGGCTATCTCAAAAGGTGGTTCGCGGCACGCCCCTTGAGAAAGGGCGAGCGGCTAGCCCGTATTGCGGCGCTTTTGCTTCCCTGACGGGCAGCAGGTCGGCAAAGCGTAGCTGCGTATTAAGCAGCTAATGCTAATTCTTCATCAGCATTTATAAGTGTTCCGCCTATTTAACGAGGCCTGCGGAGACCTCGACATGCAACCTATATTTCATTTACCTTCGTCGAAACCTTTACACCCCCAGAAGAGTCGTCAGCAATCAGTGGTCAGCAGTCAGCCAGAGACGCGTGTGGCGGGAAGGGATACCCAACAGCCATAGTGCCTCGAGGTTTCCGACAGCCGACAGCCAATATGCTGAAAGTCAATAGCCGTTCTGCGATTGGCGGTTTTTCAAAACGTTGTTAATTGTATGCTCGGATCTCATTTGCAGTCGCTTCACGTTCAATTTTATCGCGTTTATCGTAAACCTGCTTGCCCATTGCGACAGCTAACTCCAGTTTCACTTTCCCGTTGCTAAAATATGCTCGCGTCGGAACAATAGTCATCCCCTTTGAACGGATTGAGCGTTCAAGTTTGATGATCTCCCGTCGATGCAATAGGAGTTTCCGTTTCCGTTTCGGCTCGTGATTGGCGATATTTCCATGTTCATACGGCCCAATGTGCGCATCAATGAGGAAGATTTCCCCATCTGTGATCTGTGCGTAACTATCTGTCAGGTTAAACCGCCCCGCACGAATTGACTTCACTTCAGTACCTTGCAAGACGATACCTGCTTCATACCGATCGCGTAGGTGATAGTCATACCTCGCCTTCCGATTTACGGTAATCACTGGAGTTGTAGAATTCTTAGCACCTTTCATGATGATGTTAAGTATAGCACAGAATTAACCCGCACGCAAGAAAAACTTCAGAAATTATAGCACTATTTAGCTGCCAACGTTTCGCATTCGCTTTTGAAAAAATGCAACTGTTTCAGAGGTAGTAAGCAGGAAACGGAAGCCGACTCTGTTCGGTTGACGAAAAAATATACTCGTCAGAAAAGTTCAGAAAATGTGAAGTTTTTTCCCAAAACAGGATTTTAGTGGAAAACAGGACGCAGATTTGATAAACTATATTATAATACCATTTCTGGTTGAAATTGTAGCATAAACTTTTAGTTTGTGTTTCCGTTGTAGCATAGACTGTTAGTCTGTGCACTCACGTGAGGTTAATGTGATATAAACCTTTAGAAATGGTATAAATATCGCAGTGTTGGCACAACCAAGTCACCGTGCTTGGGGATCCCTTCAAAACAAAAAAGGAGTTTCTTGATGCAACAGCTTTATGACACACGCTCACCGAATCCACCTTCACGTGCAATTTTGGTGGGCATAAAACTCCGAGACAGTTCAATGGACGAAACTGAAGAATCGCTACAAGAACTCCAGCAACTCGCAGAGACCGCTGGCATCGAAGTCGTCTGTAAGACAATTCAACCGCGCAATGTGCCCAACCCAACATATTTTATTGGTGAAGGAAAGGTTGAAGAACTCAAACCACTCGTCGAAGAACTCAACGCGGACGCGGTTATTTTCGATGAAGAACTGTCACCCGGACAGAATCGGAACCTTGAGAAGGTGCTTGATGTCGCCACACTTGATCGGACGGGACTTATACTGCAAGTCTTCGCACAACGAGCACTCACCAAGGAGGCACGGTTACAGGTAGCATTGGCACAACTCGAATACGCGCTTCCACGCCTCACTCGGATGTGGACACACCTCTCACGCCTCGCGACGGGTGGCGGCGGTGGTAGACACCTCAGGGGTCCCGGTGAAACACAACTTGAAATGGACAGACGCTGGGTCCGTAGGAACATCGCACAGGTCAGAAAAGAACTTGATGCCGTTGAAAAACAACGCCATGTTCAACGGAAAAGACGATCTGAAAAGGTCAAAGTGTCTTTCGTTGGATACACTAATGCTGGAAAATCAACGCTTTTCAACGTATTAACCGGTGAAAGCGTTTTGGCTGAAGATAAATTGTTCGCAACCTTAGATTCTACCACACGAAGGGTGGATTTGCCACAAAAACAGCAAATTCTGCTAAGCGATACGGTTGGATTCATCAAGAAGTTACCACACCAATTAGTTGCTGCATTCAAAGCAACACTCGAAGAGGTCTCGGAAGCGGATCTTTTATTGCATGTCGTTGATGTAAGCCACGCAGAGGCAGAAGCGCAGATCGCGGCTGTGAATGTCGTTCTTAAAGAATTAGATGCGACCGACATTCCGATGCTCATGGTTTTCAATAAAATTGATAGACTCACAAGCGAAGACGAACTACAAATTCTACAGTGCCAATATCCGGAGGCGTTGTCTATTTCAGCACAACGCGGCGACGGTATTCCGGCTTTAATAGATGCGCTGACCCATCGTTTCGTTGAACGCGGCATGAACCTTTCTCTCAGGATTCCGTATACAGAAGGGAAAGCACTTGATTTGCTGCATAAGCATGGAACCGTGCTTGACACTGAATATACAGATGAAGCCGTTCACGTTAAGGCACGCTTGCCGAACCGCTATCTCAAAGCGGTTGAGCGATTTTTGGTTTCTTCCTAAGAAAGGTAATAACAATGCGATGGCTGGACCAGACTGACATCGGACACGACTTGCAAATCTGTCCAGATTGTGATAGGGAATACGAAGTGCTTGACCAATTCTTGGGGCAGCCATCGACAGATCGTTTTCACGACAACTTGATTGATGCCGTATTCAACGACGCTTACTATGTCGCTATTCGGTGTCCACAATGCCTTGAGACCCGTCACCTCTGTATACAATCTCTAACAGCCACACAGTTTCACATCGAAAAGGAGAAGCAATGAAGATAGGTGTTACCCAAATTATTCTTGGCGGTATGTCGTTAGACGACACGCTTTCGCTCTGTCAGGATGCCGGTTATGATGCCGTTGAACTGACTTTCGGTGAGGGACAAGACACCGACATTAATATGAGCGATACAGAACTCCGCGGCATTGCTACTAAGTGTGCGGACGCAGGTATCGAAATCAGTAGTATTACGGCGGGCTATGCCGACCGTGGCAACCTACTCAGCCTCGATGCAACACAGCGCGAAAAAGGCGCAGTCTCGCTTGCTCGCGGTTTGGAAGTCGCGGGGGCACTCGGTGTCGGCGGGATTCTACTACATCCCGGACAACTCACCGTCGAAGGAACTTATCAACAGGTCTGGGATAACCTTGTGGGTGTGCTGAAGGACCTCGCGCCTTCCGCAGAAACACACCAAGTCGCAATTGGACTGGAAAATGTCTGGAACAAATTTCTGCTGAGTCCAAAAGAGATGCGCGATATTGTAGATGAAGTGAATAGCGACTGGGTAGGCACCTATCTTGACACCGCAAATATGATGGCTTATGGCTATCCAGAACATTGGATCCGAGAATTAGGACACCGCATCAAGCGAGTGCATTTCAAAGACTTCTCCCGCGGCGCGCATCAGTTCGTTAACCTCTTAGATGGCGATACAGATTGGCAAGCAGTCATGGAGGCGTTCCGTAGCATCGGCTACGATGGCTATGTCATCCACGAGGTCGGTGGTGACAGGGAAGCACAAATTGATCTCGCGAAACGCATGCGTAAAATCGTTGCGATGTAGCGGAAATAGAAAGGGCGATGGTTCTATCAGAAACCATCGCCGCATGCCGGAGGTCGGACTCGAACCGACATGGACCTAGGGCCCGCGGGATTTTGAGTCCCGTGCGTCTACCAATTTCACCACTCCGGCGACTCTATCATTGGCAACATATATTATACTATATTCCCGGCGAAAAGTCAAATTTGCGCCAAACCACTAAAAACCATGGCAAATCAACAACAAAACCCCGTATCTGAAAATATATTTCAACGCTTTCTTCTAAGTGTTCAGGCATTTCTTAGCCAATCGTGGAAAAAGGAGACGTGGCAGACCTTATGGCATTGGGCACTTTGGCGAGTTGTTCCGAAACGCCGACGCATTCTCAAACTCATCCATGAACTCCAACCGCTTGATCCAAACGCCGCCCCTGAAATGCGAGCATTGCGTGATGAAGTCTTTTTAAAAAGTTGTTTAGAGCTGAAACGCATCGAGGAGGCACAGGTCCTTTTGGACATTCTTAAACATGCCCAACAACCGCTGGGGTACGAACAAATCTTTTTCGCGGCAATTTATCCGGTCTTAATTAAACGCGACATGGAGGTCATCCCAATTTTGACGGAAGCAAGGCATCGGCTTGATGTAGAGATTGGTTATCTCGGATACAATGAAGATTATTTCTTTTGGGTTCTTGAGATTGATGGGACAAAACGTCTCAACCTCAACACGCCGCTCGCCCCAAGATTGGAAGTACGAGACGATAAACGCTATGTGGTCTATTCACTCGGCAGCACTGGACTTGTTGACACAGATTATGCGGAGTACGCCGAACAGTGGCTCCTCGACTCGCCGCGTTTAACAATGGCACTCCCCTTACTCGCCGCTGCGTATGCGGAACAGTGGATTCTCAACGCTCGGATCTACCTCGCGCATATCCTCACAGACCTGAGAAAACGGAATTATCAGATCACAGCAACGGTAATATCTGATTTTGAACGGGAGCGGTTGTCACTTTTACGCCGTCTCTCCCTGGACCGGCTAAGAAAACGTCAATCTCTGTCCGCACGCCGAAATCGCTAAGATAAATACCCGGTTCAATCGAGAAACAGACACCAGGAATCAGCGCACGGGCATCACGAGTCTCCAAGTTGTCTAAATTGACACCGTTGCCATGGATAACAGTGCCGATGTTGTGTCCAGTGCGATGGATAAAGTATTCTCCATACCCTTTTTCAGTGATATATCCCCGAACACAGTCGTCTACTTCATAACCGTAAATCGGTTTCTCAACAGCCCATTTCTCACGAATGAATCGGACACCTCTATCCCTCGCTTCCTTGACAATATCGAAAATCTCAACATACCGCGCCGGAACCGTTTTGCCAGCATACGCTACCCATGTTGTATCCGCAAAAACCGCATCCGGTTCTTTCTGCTTTGCCCACAAATCGATTAAGATGAAGTCGCCCGCTTTAATTTCTTGGGTATCGGTTTCGGAGGGTGCGTAATGCGGATCGCTACTTTTGGCATTCACAGCAACGATAGGTGGG
Source organism: Candidatus Poribacteria bacterium (assembly GCA_022821965.1). Classification (GTDB taxonomy): domain Bacteria; phylum Poribacteria; class WGA-4E; order WGA-4E; family WGA-3G; genus WGA-3G. Next base: position 72,294 of record JAJECN010000036.1, on the reverse strand, counting down.
TGGTCTGTGACGAGGTCCATCGCATCAAATTGCCCGAGAATCTCCTGTTGAACGTTGTATTCCGTGATCGTTTTTCCCTCACGCAGCTGCGAACCGATCCATGAGAAGGCGTAATCTTTCGCCTGCAATACCAAGTGCGCAGAGGCTTGATGCCCTGTTGCTTGTGCCTCGCTTAGACGTGCTTCCATGCGCTGCGCCAGTTCCGCAGATGTCTGCACTTCAATCCCGAATGAACGGATCCACTCCAAGGTGCCAGCATCCACCCGCGAAATATAGGGAATTTCGGCGTTTGGTGAATATTCCATCGCAACTGTTTTGACATCGGCGAGCAGGGTTTGTATTGCGCCGTCCAGTTCTTCCCAGCCAGCGTAAAGTGCGACTTGTCCTTGTACGTTGACAAAGTTTGATGTTTCAATCCGATGGACGAGCCATCGCGGTTCACCGTGTGCAGGAACGAGGCAGAACCATCGACGAGTGATGTGGGCACCTGCCAAGCCTGCGACATTCTGTGCGATCGGATTTATCCCACGAAAATCGTATAAGAGCCACGCATCTAACTCTAAGGCTGCTAATTCACGTTGAATCTCTGTTATTTTCATCTGGGTTGGGGTTTTCCTTTTTCGCTAAAAATTTTTAATCTTTTGCACGGCGTTTCCTGGTGTCTATGATGGACCAAATGGACACACCAACGCCTGCTATAGCAAGGATTGAACCTATGGTAATAATTACTGCAGTCATTTGATTAATCCTCAGTTAGAATTTCCTTCATAAATGTCCGGTTATGAATACCTAAGCCCCAGCGGGGCGAAATGTCTATAGAAAGTCAAGTCTACCGCTGTATTAAAGCCCCAGCGGGGCGAAATGTCTATAGAATTAGGCGAGTCCCACGGTAAGCGAAGTTTCTCACGTTCCATAAAAGCAACCTACCGGAAAACCTCATCAAGCCGCCAAACAAGCTTAAGTGCATCTGTCCATCCTGTTTTAGCAAACATATCCAATAAATTCAGCAGGTCTTCCAATGCTTCACCATCACGCACTTCCTCTCGGTAGTCAGCGAGGACAATTTCAACGAATTCGACGACCTCCGTAACTGCAAGAGAATCAAGGGTATAACCGAACTGCTCACTTGATTTTACAACCCTTGCTGCTAAATGCAAAACACTTTTGGAATCACAGCTCAGAAAACTGGTTAGAACTTGCATAAAATGGTGCGCTGTCGGTGCAAACATCATACCGTGTTCTTTGTTGAGTGCGAAATTGATGACTTGTTCCATTAGTGGCTTAACTTCACTATAAAAACGGCAGTGCAACCTATAGGAAACCTCCTCCTTTGGTTTCTCAGACTGCGTGCTTCCGTGTGCAACCTCATAGTAAAGGCGTGTGATAACTTGGTCAATCACTGTGTAAAGGTCGCGTAACTTTTTCTCAACTTCTTCAGTCTCACGTTTGTTAAATATCTTATACAATTTCTCAATTTCATCAGAAGTTACATCAATCACCTTTTCTAACCATTCGATGCCTCGCTTCGCCTTTTTACATCCATCGGGTGTTTCAAGATACTTCGGGGCGACGTAACGCCTCATAACTTGCGATACAGCACGGGTTAGAATGTTAGCAAACTGGCTTGGGTGTTTGAAAAACCTATCTTTGATCATTTTCAATGCCCACGGATTTTCCCGTTCAAGTGCCAACCACATTAACAAACCCGTAAATGGATCTGAAAGGCCTTGTTTCCCTGGTGGTAATGGTGTGTGTTCAAGTAGTTTTGCCATGACGTGGGTTGTTTTGTCCTCATTCTCTTTTGCTCTTCCAGCGACCTGTGTCAACGTAAGATAGAGGTATTCTTGAACAACAAGATTCCTTTCATGTATTGCCCTATTGTCCACAATGTGCCAGAACCTATCTGGTGCTTTGACATAAACGTTGGCCAATTCTATCGCCGTTACCATCCGGACAGACGGTACGGGGTCCGCCGCAAGTATTTCGATGGCATCCAATATTTCTGCATCAGGTTGGTGAAACGCGACTCGAAGTAGCCCACGGGCAGCATCATGTCGTGGATACGGAGAATAACCCGAAGAACTGAATTGATTGTCGTATGTGGGGTTTGGTTTGGGCTGCTCATGTTCTGCCCCCTCTAAAAGCACGTGTCGACAAAAAGCAAAGGAATCACTCTCAAGGTTATTGGCAATTCGAGCGATAATTGCTACACAATCCGTTAGATTACGCCAAAGTAAATTGATTACCTTTTGATCGGCTTCTGTATTGCTCTTTAGGGCAGTATATACCTCTTGTAACCGCGGTAACATCAACTCAACGGACTCTTGAGTTGGTGCCTCATTTCGCCAGTCGGAACTGAATTGATTGAGATGCTTGGAAAAACGTTGCAATTCTTGATTTTCCGGAGTAGTCGTGTCAACGCCCTGGTTTTGAAGCCACTTTTCTTCAGTAACAGGTTCTGACCAAGTCCTAAAACGAACCGGGGGGCGGTTCTCCGGGATATCGTTTTTACGCTCCATTTCTTCTCGAATTCTCTTTGCCGCATCAGTACATAGCAAATCCACCGGGATTTGTGCAAGGAGCCGATTTCTATCCTCTTCAAGAACGCTGCGGTGATTTTTGTCTCTCGCTTCGCTCGGGAGTACCAAAATGCTCTTTTCAATCTGAAAAAGTTTATTCGGTGTAAAATCAGCCGCGGCGGCTTTTAAAAACAGACAGAGTTCATAATGGGTTTCGGAATGCATCTGTATTGGTTTTGCAATGCAAAGTTCAAACAGACGTGGTGCGAAAACCTTGGGAAACTGGGATCCTGTCTTTAAAAGCCGTTTCCAGAAGAAAGCAACTACCATCTCATCGCGGAAAACATCAAGCAGTGAATCAAGGCGCGGATCTTCCGACATCGCCAATTCTTCGATGTATTCAAACAGAGCGTTCGCCATTTCAATCGGTTCATCGGTGTACTGTTGTTCATCCCAGATATAACTATGATCTTGCACAAAGTGAGTAGATTTTCCACGAAAATTGAACATCTTTATGCCTTCTGCCCTGGCAATATGTTCTTTAACAATAAAGACATTTAAACTTCGGATTACCGATAGTGTTGCGGGTAATGGCGTTGCTTGAAGAAAACCAGGGAAATGTTTTATCAATCGATATCGGCACATGCTGTAATCCTGTCGGCGAGTACTTGTCATTGATAAGATCCTGCTACTGCCGAAGTTTGTCTTCTCGTCACTGAGTTCGTCGTGTCCAAACACCGTGCGATAGATTGAAGTAACAAATTCAGGATCATACTCCCAAATCCTGTTGACATGCTCAGTCAACCATGACAAGAAGGTTATCGGGAAATTATCTTCCTGCGGTAGTTCAAGAATCTTTTCAAGAAGCATCCGAGATTTTTCAGGATTCGTGTGATATGTCTTAGCAACAAGCGGGACTGCCCAATAACCACCAAGCCGATTATACCAATCGTTTTCGCTCGTTTCCCTCTCTTTCCACACCCACTCAAGTAACCGCCGGCCAATCCGTCCACAAGCGTCTATGATAGATGTTTCAGTTTTTAGTGCTCGCTCAAGAATATCTGAAGTAAGATTTGCCAAATCCCAAGCAAAGTCACTGTGCAGGTGTACTGAAATTTGGTCGAAAAAATTAATCCAGAGCGCGTCGCTCTCAATTTGCAGCGTCCGGAGTGATTGCAAAAGCCACATTATTGCCTTGTTTGGAAGCTCTGTTGTGCTCCGCAATTCCTCTACAAGTGGCATCAACTTCTTAATATCGCGCGCTTCATTTGCAATAACGCTTGTTGGCACCAAGCGCGCGACGAGACGCAAAGGTACAGATTGATCTCTTTGCAAAATATGCCAGAAGGCACACCAGAAACTTGTGGAGTCATCATAGTACCAGAGACGGGTGAAAAAGTAGGTGAGGCTCGGGCGTAGAAAGACGGGACGCGATCGATCTTCAAGAATGAAATCCTCAAGGTGTTGAGGTTCATCGTCAATGAGTAAAACGCTAATTGCGTAATCAAAGAGAATGTTGTGAGAAAAGGCAATTCGTTGTCCGGTGGAAGAAACCTTTGCCAAAATTTCATCACTCAGGAGATCATTCCACGCTGTCTGGATTAAAGTTTTACGAACATTGCTCTGCCTAATGCTCAAGGAGCACTGTTCAACCATCTCGCGTGCGATTTCTTCAAGAACAGATAAACGGTCATTTTCATTGTCTGCAGCCTCTATTCGTCGGGACCAAAATAAATCAAGTAACTGGACTTCAGAACGAACCATACTAAAAGTCCTGCAGATATCCTCGTCGGGTAAAGTGCTTAGAATCTTTTCCAAAAGCCAAAGATTGAAGGGGTTTGCAAGGATATTTTTAAAATCGTCAGAGCCATCGTCGTAAACAGATTTCGGACAGCCAATTTGACTTAATGCTTGTAATATCTCGTTCTTATTGAACGGTGGGATTGTGAAATGGCGGCATGAAATTCCGTTGTTAGCATCTTGGGTTAGAACAGTATTATCAGGGTTGCCAAACAAGTCCAAGAGTTCTTGTGATTTCGTGGCGTCATAAGTTCGGACTGTAACGATGACATTCCAAGATTCCTTGAGTTCATGAATTGCACGCCGAATCAGGCGTAGAAAACGCTTGCGCGTTTGATCGTTTCGAGCGGCATCAAAAGCATCAAACAGCAAAATTGCTTTCTTATCCGAAACAGGAACAGACTTCAACCTTTCAATCAGATCCCCTTTGTATGATAATTCGCTCTGCAAATCTTCAGGAGTACCATTCCCGAGTTGGTCAATCGGTAAGAGCAGATGCGGTATTTTGGTAGATTTTAGGTGCTGACAGAGTTCTTTGAGCAAATATGTTTTTCCAACACCCGGACTTCCAATAATGACTCCGTTTCCTCGCGAGGCAAAACCCTGCAAGTCACTGCTTAATTTCTCCCGATTAATCTTTATCGTTCCTAATCCCTCTCCCCATAAATCATTGATATGCTCTAACCAAGCCATTACATCTGGGAACTCGTCATTTTCTTGTTCTTCACCGAAATGTTGCTCGAATATATTTTTTATCCTACGTGACTTCTCTAAAGAAAACCCCGATATTTCTCTGAGTAAGTCGTGATAATCACGTATATCCTTATCTTTATCAAAAGAAAATTTCCCTTGTATTATTTCATCAAATCCTTTTCCTTGATATCTGTTTTGCTTTTTTATCAGACTATAGATGATAAGACGGTCGTATTTTTCGTACAGTTTATAATCGCTGAATTTCTTTAGAGTCGCCTTTACTTTTCGAGAAGTGGGTGTTGATGTAATTTGGTATGCTATCCTTTCTTTCTTATCGCCTAAATCTATTGCTGGGGAATTAGGACCTTCAGACGCATTTAGATTTTTCAAATCTGTATGACCATAGACTTCCGAAAACAAGGGAATGAGTACATCTTCAGAGACGCGGTTGATGTCTAACATTCCCATTGCATTCTCGTTTTCAACCTGAACTACAAATTTCGACATCAATTCACTAATCCTAACACGACATTTTTTCAAATTCATCGAGTTAACACCTCATAGATAACAAATAAGCGATTTTGTCACGTAGCAATATTACTGGAATACACGAAAAATATATTCAATAGGCATTGCCACAATTAACCTTAACAAAATAATAGCATATTTGATGAGAAGAATCAAGGAAAATCAGAATGATATAAACATGCCGCCCCTACGGGGCTGAAGGGATGAGGGTAGAATCTTTTTCTATAAATATGCCGCCCCTACGGGGCTGAAGAAAGCAAAATAAATATTCCGGATAATTTAGGTGGAAATAATTGTGGGATCTATTGCGGTTAGGAAATCGCATTTATCGGGTTCTATGGTTTCGTTACGGCACACGGCATGTGCCTACTACTTTAAGGCAGGTAATTCGTTAACAATGTCCACCGTCTCTAAGCTGACCGTAACCACCTTGCCAATCAACTTGACGATGTACTGTGGGTCGTCTGTGCGGTTTGGGTCATTGACGATGCCGCTGCGTTTGTCTGTTTTGACACGATATTGATCTACTATCCATTCCAGTGCGGAGCGAGAGCCGAGCCGATAGTCAAACACTTTTGAAGGGATACCGGATAGTGTCAGGAAATTGTTGTAGATGAGCGAAGTTTTGTCTTTGGAGAGTTTCATTTTTTCGACACGCCAATTGAGCGGTACATCTGCGGTTTGGATGAACTTTAACTTATCATATTCGGGTTGGAATTCGTAGTTGACGTGGATATCTGCTAATCGCTTACCGGCTTCGGCAAATCCCCGGAAGTCTTTGGCAAAGGGAATATGTGGCAGATCGCGTTTGAGATTCGCCTGATATGTTTCGCTATACTCAGGATGATGCAGGAGTCCGTAGGTATAGTGGAAGATGTCCCATTTGGTGATGGTGTCATCCTTGTAGTGCACGCGGAACTCTGCTAACGTCCAATCGGTGATGTTTTCGCGGCGGTTTGTGCCGTCCTCGTCGTAGATGTAGAACGGGAAGCATTGAGAATCCCCGGTAAGATGAAGATCTGGAATTACATCAACCACCAACATTTGAAAAGGTTTATTACCGCTAATGCCACTGACACAAATCACCCGATTCTCTTCTTCAGTCTTAAAAGAAGGAAAGGTAGAAGGAAAGTGCGAAACTTCATCATTCATAATGGAGTCAAAAAACAAGTTAGATTTTGTGAAAGGACGATAAAGTGAATTTCTTACCTTATGTTCAGCATATTCAGCAATTCTGTTTCGTTTCAATTCGCGTTTTAGGTTACGACTCCATTTGATTTTTTCGTCATCAGATACCACAAAATTGTCAAGGTTAGCATTTCGATCTGTTCTTTGTCCCCATCGAGCAACTTCAGCGTTATAAGTTTGGATCATTTTACTTATGTTTTCAGTGAGTACGTTTCGGTTGAAATTGTAAACCCATGCATCACGGTTCGTACTGACACCAAGACTGTAAGTCTTGAAAATCACACCCGTTGCTTCACCTTTAGCTGCTTTCATTTCCTTATTTCCCATCGGGGTAAAGGTATCAAATTCAGCATGGAGACCTTCGGTGAGCCATGTATTCCGTTTGTCAGGGGTCATTCGCCCCCATTCAACATTCTGGTAATGCAGCTTTGAATTGAGGTGGTTATACTTGTCTTCCTTCCGCCAGAATTCATCAACACAAGCATAGAAAATTTGCGTTTGCGAATTTGTCTTGTCAGCCTTTTTGATGAAAAAATTAATACTCACCCCAACTTGAATTCCAAATACATTGTGTGTTGTTCCTGACAGTTTCGGATTCTTACGGACATTACCCCCCAGGTCCAAAATGTAAATAGCGTCAAACTCTTCTGCAAGACGTTTTCGCATTCCATCGAATGCTACACCGTCGAGAAAGCCATTATTTGTCACAAAAGTCACAACACCATCTTCACTAATTCTATCAGATGCCCACCGAATTGCTTTGACATACGGATCGGAAAGTTTATTCCTGAGTGTTGCTTTAGAGTCTTTTGCATAAGTGTCTGAGATCCGTTGGTCCATCGTCTGATATTTTCGATTTTTGTTGTTATCATTCTCGTTAACCTGTCCCATATTGTAAGGTGGATTACCGATGACGACGAACATCGGGGTCTCTTTCTGCTTTTCAACGCGCGCTGTATTGGCAGGGGTGAATAACTGCAGCTGCCGTTCCTCTGCAATCTCAAACGTGTCTACCAGACAGACACCTTCATAAGGGGCATAGTGGTTCGTCGTGGTGTAAAACTGCTGCTCAATATTGAGATTGGCGATATAGTAGGGTAGGAGCATTACTTCGTTGCATTGGAGTTCCGGCGGGTCGGCGGTGTATTTTCGCTCCAGCGAGATGGGATCAAGCTCCTGCATAATACGGACGATGAAGTTGCCAGTGCCGACGAACGGGTCGATGATATGCACGCCACTATCCGAAAGGGAACGATCAAACTCGGTTTGTAAGATGTGCTCAACGCTTTTCACCATGAAATCGACGATCGGTTGCGGTGTATAGACGATGCCGTGTGTATCGGCGACCTTGACGGAGAACCCTTGAAAGAACTGCTCGTAGACAGTGTTGAGAAACCCCTGTTTCTGTGAGAAATCAGTGATAGTCGCGGCGGTTTTCTCAATCGCAGCGTAGAATGGTTCCAAAGGGCGGAGAAATTCAGAGCGGTTGAGTGTCCGCTCGGTCAGCACATCAATGACATTTTCAATTTCACGGGCGATAATATTTCGGCGTGTAAAGTCAGGATTATCAAAGACAGTGCGGAAGATGCGTTCTGTCAACAGATGCTGGATGAGCATCTCCTCTACGGCAGCGACGGAGAGGTTCGGGTTAATCGAAGCTTGACACTGTTGATGAAAACTGGCGAATGCTTCCTGAAAATGCGGATTGTTTTGGCGTTCCGTTTCAATCAACGCCGCCAATTTTTCACCGAGTTCCGGCACCGTGTCTTTGAATTCAGAGACCGCTGTATGCCATGCGGAGATATTCTCTTCCTGATATGCGAAGAAGGTCTGGAGAACTTGAATGAGGTTTCTCGGTTCGGTGATGTCAAGGTCGAGCTGTAGTCGTCCGTGTTGATAGAGAAGCGCATGGGTCGGAGACTGGATGACGATATTTTTTGAGGGGTAGCCTGCGGCGAATTTCTTGTCCGCCTCAACGTGTAGATCGTCTTGGGTGTCTTTCGCCTCCCAATAGCCGTGTGGTAAGCCGAAGGGATCGACGACTTCACCGTCGGGGGTTATCCGTCTTTTCTCCGACGTGTAGAGACTTTTTTCGCAGAGGAGCGTGAGGTTGGATTGGTGGCAGTAGTGCTGAAGCAGATTCTGGAATGCGGCACGGACGGTGCCTTCATTTTCTGCGCCATGTTGTGCATATTTTTCAAGTTCAGTATAGTAGTTTTTGATGGGCTTGTGTGTTGGTTTGATATTGAAATCTGGCATCTATTTTCTCCGGACGTTTTCGATGGACGAAACAATGCCAAATTATACAAGGGTTAGGGTAGAATTGCAACGGAAATTTTGTTGTGTGGGCATTTAGGGTGGGGTATACTAACGTGAATTCGATAAAAAATTTAAGTATCACCGTAGGTTGGGTTGAACGGCGATAAGAAATTCCATGTTGTCCCTGAAAGATGTGTCACATCTAGTAGGGGCGCTTATTTTCCAAAAACATAGTGAAACCCAACGTCGGGCGGGAAACCGGACGAGAAAATCGTTGGGTTTCACTCGGTCCTTTGAGAGTGTGAGCTGCCCGAAGCAAGCCGTGTTTTTGATGGACAAGCGTTCCGAGGGGATCCGTTCAACCCAACCTACATCGCTACGAAGCACAAGTTTCCCCAACCTTTAGGTTGTGGGTACCTATGACGTATGGTGGCGTTGCAAATGTTATAACACCAGCCGAACCAGATTGAGGCTCTATCGTCCAGAAACAGATCGCTGAACAATACGCGGTTTGAAATGCTCTCCAGATTTAGTTGTATCTGGAAAATTTAACAAGCACGCTCACCCAAAATACGGAGAGTACTATTAGGAAATTCATTGATATTTTCCTTTCCCGATTCCTCAAGATTTTTGATATTTCTAAAAAATATGATAGCTTACCTTGTAATTACGTAATCGCTATGAAAAGGTGACAAAAATTTGCGACGGAAGTATTGACACTGAAATGTTCAGACCGTATAATATCCTTTATAACCCAAGTTGCTACTGACAGATTTTGCACATTCCAGAAAAGTTTTTGAGTCTCTTTCCACACCCCAGAGGGGTGATATGTCTATAGAATTGCTCTCTCGCCAGCGGCGGCGGGTCCTTGTTCATTGAACGCCTGTCTACATATTTTAGATTTTATCGCAAATCCATGAATCTATCTGAAAAGCAGACACATTCGCAAACATATTTAGAGCGATGCTTACATCCTAAAATTCAGGCACTCCGACCCGACAGAGAAAACACCGGAGGTGTATGGATACCCACTTCCGAACAACTACAGCAACTCTTAAAACAGAAACTCCCGTATCCAGACCGGTCAGTTTTCCAACGCACCGCAGGGGGTTGGGAATACCAAACTTATTTTCGGGAGTGGGCTGCCGATTATGGCACTTATATTGATACGCATCGACAGTTCGTTGGAACCGATGCCGAAAGCGTTCTCTTGCAAGTATTGATGGCACTGCTCGGTATTGGTGAACGATGGATGGTCTAAAAGGAAGAAAACTATGACATTTGGAACATTATTAGCAACGATTCAAGATTATAAACTGGTGGGGGTATCAAACCTCGAAACTTTATCAACACTCCTCAACGATACATTCGGCGATTGGCTCGCCTCGCAAGGCATCAGTCATCTCATGATGTTAGGAGATAACACAGTATGCCTGAACGTGAGAGGCGAATTAAAACACGCCACATCAATAAACGGAATAAAAACCAGCTCCCGATGTCTTGTAATTTCACTGGATAAAGTAGATGAAAATCCAGAGACAATAGCGGAAGCACTCAAATGCTATAGTTCAGATGGTGATGGGACTTACGTTTGGGTTATCCCGGATGGCTATATGGCGGCACTCACGCCAGCGGAACAGGAATGGGAAGAGCATGGGGGTGGCTATTTCTCACACGAGTCTATATGCATCTCCAACACCGCCGATAGAGATACACGTTGTCTTTTAGAAGTGCTTTATGAGGACCCTACGTTGGAGAACGTTTCCTGCGAATTTAACGTGTCAGCACACCGCTCGGTACATTATCGGCTTGATAAACTCAAGGACGAAAATGGTGAACCGCTCATTGCCAAAGATGCTCCCGTCAGCTACAAAATTACGAGCCGTGATACGCGAATTGTTGTCCAAGGCTCGCGAATCCTAACGAGCGGTGAAAACAGCGTGTTCGCCAGCTTCGGCACGGTGATGGCGTGGTGCCCGCAATAGGGGTCGGTAAGCGGAAAGAAAGGCAGCCCCTTGCCTAATACCTATATTCTGAAAACACCCAATTAAGCCTTGACTTTTTCCATGTCTTCATCTAAAATTTTAAATATCACGTGAAAGGAGACAGACGATGGATGTGCAAGACTATTTTGACTTTATTGATGAAACCAGCATCCGCATCAAAGGACACCGTGTCTATATTGACGAGGTGTTAGAAAAACGTTTACAAGGCAAAGAACCTGAAGAAATTTTGCGCTGTTTCCCAAAACTGCCCTTAGAGAAAATCTACGCCACGCTCCTCTACTATGAGGCAAACAAAACCGAGGTAGAGGCTTACTTGGAACGGGTGAGGCAACAAAAAAAGAAATCAGACAGGGAATGGGAGCAAACCCAGGGTCCTACCCTAATGTTCATTGAAGAACGAGAACACCTCCGAAAGGAGCGGGAAAAACAGATCGCTGCAGGAAAGTTTAACCCGCTTTGGGATGAACCTGCATGAGGCCCCGATTTCTCCTTGATGAACACCTCAGGCGTGCAATTCAGGAACAACTCCTTGAAATGCACGTTCAACGCATTGGAGATGAAGGCGTGCCCCCACTCGCAACTCCCGATCCGGATATTCTGACGTGGATTGAACGCAACAACTACATCCTAATTACCAACAACAGAACAACCATGCCAAGACACCTTGCTGATCATTTGCAGGCTGGCGGGCATGTCCCCGGAATTCTTTGTTTCCCACAGCGGACCTCAATTGGAACTTACGTCAAGGAGTTGCGTAGGGTTTGGAACTCCTTTACACCTGAACAATATCAAGATGTTATACAATATCTGCCGGAAAAAAAGAGGTAAGAATGGAACTACGAGACTACTTTGACTTCAACAGCGAAATCGACATACGCATCAAAGGACATCGTATTGCTATTCAACATGTGTTAAATAAGTATCGACAAGGTAAGGGCGTTGATGAACTTCACCGCCGCTTCCCGACTTTGTCCATGGAGAAGATCTACGCCACCATCCTCTATTATCTTGCCAACAAGGAGGAAGTGGAAGCCTACCTTGAGCGCGAGAAGCTTATGGATGAAGAAGCTGGGAAACTCATAGAAATGTATGGCAAAACCCCTACGCTGATTAATTGGGAGGAACGCTTGGAAGAAGCCCGACAAAGATTGATTGCTGAAGGGAAGTACCCTATAATGCCGAAACCCGCGTCAGAAGACACCGCTACGCCTTCTGTTTCGGGTTCCAGAACGCACAAATTATCGCCGTGATTGGAATCGCCAGAACTAAACCAAGCGTGCCAGCGAGCAACCGCACAATCTCCGCGGATACGACGCCGATACTCAATAGCTGTGCTGGCGGCGATTTGAAAAAGTCCAGATTCGGTGCTGTAACCGTGACGACGAGTAGCAACTCGACACCAAGATAGGCAAACACCAATGTATTCACCATCGTGCCAAGGATGTCCGTCCCGACATTCAAGCCGGAGGCGATAAGCCGCCAGGTCGGCATGTTCGGATTTGCCCTGCGAATTTCCTCCATACTTGATGCCACCTCGATCGCACCGTCAACAGCGACACCCAGCACGCCCATCAGCATGCCCGCCAAGAGAATCTGTACGAAATCGAACGGTGGTGTCCGCGTCGCTTCTATAATATCTGCCGAAATTGCATTCTCTAACCCAGAAAAATGGAGATGCTGCTGCGCGAACAGGACAATCAGACCCGCAACCAAGATTCCACCCATCGTTCCCAGCACAGCCGAAAACGTTTTCCGGCTTGGACCGATCACGAATACCAGAGACACAAACGCCACGACTCCCGAAGTCAGCGTCACGATGAATACGGCATTTGCACCTTGCGAAATCAAGGGTAGCATGAAGAAATAGATAACCCCAGCAGACATTAGCATCGCACACGCCGTACGAATGCCCTCAAGTCTACCCACGAGGATAATAAGTAGCAGCATCCCACCTACCATCCAAATCAGAAATCGATCCCTACCGTAATCTTGGACAATATTAACGAGACTAACCTGTTCCGGGTCTCCTGCGACCCGACAAAGGATGACATCTCCCGGTTCCGCAGGAATGCTCAACAACGGCATATTGTGATTCACAATGTTCCGCAGCACTAAGCGTCTACCTTTATACATCCCACTCAGCATCTCCACCTCAAGGATATGATGCTCGTTTTTCGACTCGTAAACATTGAGGACATTCTCTCCGTCATCCTCCATTGCCCGAATACTATACGTCTGCTCATATTTCGTATCCGAGAGTAGCCAACGGCTATCCTTCCACGGTTTAATTGAGACGATGACTTCATCGGAAAACGGGATCTTTTGGTTACTGAATGCCTCACGTAAAGCCGAAGGAACAATCAGGTTGTTCAGATCGTCCGTAGCACTACTGTCAATGTTAAACAGGAAATTCGCAGTGGATTCCAGCAAACGGACAACTCTGCCTTTTGCGTACTCCGACCTGTTAACAGGATTGCCATCTGCATCCCGTTGCTCCAGAACCGTTGCGGAGAGGTCATGCGTACGGTAGTAAACAAAGATGGTACCGACCAGAACAATTACCATCGCGATCGGAACAGCGATTCGGGCTTTGCTACGCGGTGGATCCGCACGGAATAACTCTTCTAACTCCTCTTCCGAAGGTAGGTCTTCATGAATTTCAGATATGTCTACTTTCGCGTACTGCGTGAGGAATCCGGCAACCGATGCCGCAATCGGAACCGTGAGCACCAATCCGATCGTGCCTACGACAGCTTGAATAATCGCAACTGCTGTCGCTTCATCGTTGACAAGGCGGAGAAAAGGATAGAGAACACCGACTTCAGGGAAATCGATGCGCGGAAGCAACATCGTCATCATGTGAGCACCGAGGTAAGCAAAGATGAGCGTATCCGCCATCGTCCCCATAATGTCTCTGCCCACATTCAAGCCAGCACGGATCGCTTGTCGGACGGTAATGTTCGGATTCACCTGCTTGACCTCATGGACGCTTGAGGAGATAGACATGCTCACATCCATCATTGCACCGACAGCACCTAAGATGATGCCTGCAGACAAAATACCTGTGAAATTCCAATGATGCGAGGCAGGTGTCCGCCAGAGCGCGATCCCAAGCTCCAAGAAACCGAACTCCTGCGCCAATCCGGTCAATGCCATTGCATGCTGGCTAATGACAGACAAAATCCCAACAGCGGCTAATCCGCCGAGCGTTCCAATTACACCGGAGATTACCTTGAAACTAAATCCTGTAATGAGAAGGAAGGTTGCGAACGTCAGCAGGGCAGCAATCAGCAGCGCAACCGCAATAGGGTTGTAACCACTGATCGTCAGCGGCACCAATAGATAAAGCACGGTGAATGCGGTAACAAACAACGTCAGAATCGCTCGGACACCCTTCATACCGGCGACAAGTATCATCAGGACACCCAATGCCCCCGCAAGATAGAGCAGGAACGGTGTGCGGAAATATTCACGCATTGACACGGTGTCAATTCTCGGATTTGACGGATCTCGGAGCGGAATATCGAGGAATAGCACATCTCCCTTGCTTAGTACGCGATCGCCGAAGGCGCGTCCGGTCCAAACGTTGTTTACTTGAACAGTTTCGCCTCGAAACTGACCAGAAAGGATACGGAAGGACAAAACTTGATCCGCCTCGTCGTTTGTGTCTATATGAACAACGCGCCCCAAACAGACTAACACCTGCAGGGCACCGTCATGTGTCACCTCGGCGAACCGATAGAGTTTTATGTGCAACGCCGCGACGCTCAACAGGATGAGCAAGATCGCTATGATTTTGATGTTTTTTTCTCTCATGTTTTGTTTTTATCTGTTCTTGTATTCTCAAAACCTCAAAAATTTGTGAATTAAAGCAAAGGTATCATTAATCTTTCTTTAGCAAATAATATGCCAACCATATAATTTCCAATAGGTTGGATCGAACATAAGTGAAATCCAGCAATCCGACGCAATGGAAACTTTGTATTGGGCTTTGTTGTTCTCTATTCGGTATAAACCTACCGAGGCTGGCGGCGTGTTTCTTTTTTCACCGAAGGAAACTGAAAAATTTGCTGCACGATAAGGGGCAGAATTTTAGCAAAAAGCACAAATTCGTGCAGAACGCTCAGAGGTGCTTCCGAATATTCTCAGCGACGCTGCGTGGAATCCCTTTCACAGAGAGCAATTCATCTAAACTCGCTTCTCGAATCGCTTCAATTGAACCGAAATGCCGAAGCAGTGCCTGTTTCCGCTTCGGACCGAGGTTTGGAATTTCGTCAAGCACTGACTCACTCAGCGATTTCTGGCGGAGCCTGCGATGATACGTGACCGCAAACCGATGTGCCTCATCCCGTAGCCGCTGGATCATGTGTAGCGTTGGATTATCTTCTCGCAGCACAATTGAATCCGACTTCCCCGGAACAAAAATCTCCTCAACCCTTTTCGCAAGAGCAATCATTGGAATATCAGGAAGGTGAGATGAAGCGAACGTTTTCATGGCTGCTTGTGCAGCACTCAACTGTCCTTTCCCACCATCAATCAGCATCAAATCTGGCAGCTTATTAAACTTTTCATCATCCGCGAGAGCACGGCGGAAGCGGCGAGTGATTACCTCTTGCATCATCGCGAAATCGTTCTGTCCTTCAACCGAGCGGATCTTGAACCGCCGATATTCTCCTGAAGCAGGTTTCCCATCCTCCAAGACGACCATTGATCCCACCGCAAATCTATCGCCGAGGTTGGAAATATCATACGCTTCAATGCGCCTGAGCGGATGCTTCAACCCCAGCAGTTCTTGTAGTTCAACGAGTGCAGGCTCCACACCACTGCTATAAACGACGTTCTGCTCACGCTGTGTCAGAAGAATCTCAGCATTTTTCGATGCCAAAGTCTGCAACTTTCTGAGTCTACCTGCCCGCGGCACATGCAACCCGACACGGCTCCCTCGTTTTTCGCTGAGCCAATCCTCAATTAGTTCCATCGACGCAATTGGCATCGGTAGGACAACCGTTTTCGGGACAAAAACAGCATTCTGATAATACTGCGAAATGAAAGCATTTAACCCAGTGGCGAGGGATTCTGGATCTGCATCGTTGAGATAATAATGCTCACGCTCAAGCAGCTTACCATCCCGGACCCGCAAAAGTTGAACGCATGCGACATCAGTTCGTGCAGCAATGCCGATGACATCCTCGTCTGCAGCGGAAACACTATCCATGTTTTGTGTGGTAATCGCCTGTTGAACATCCTTAAGCGTGTCCCGATATTTTGCGGCAGTCTCGAAATCAAGAGCCTCTGCCGCCGCTTGCATCTGTTCTGTCAACTCTTTAACAACAGCGTCCGTATTTCCGCTTAAGAACTGACACACCTTCTGAACGATCTTGTCGTAGTCCGGTACGTCTATCTTATCAGCACAGGGCCCCGGACACCGACCAATGTGATAATCTAAACAGACCCGGTATCTGTTCTCCGTTTCCGTAAGCGGCAGCGTGCAGGTGCGAATAGGAAATAATTTTGTTAGTTGTTTGAGCACTTGGCGTGTTGAGCGAACGTGAACAAACGGCCCGAAATATCGAGCACCGTCATTCTCGGCTTTACGCGTAATGTGGATGCGGGGAAAGGGTTCATTGACAGTGACACATAGATAGGGATAACGCTTATCGTCTTTCAGTTTTACGTTGTAACGGGGCTGATGTGCTTTAATCAGGTTATTCTCTAAAATCAGTGCTTCTACTTCAGTCTCTGTGACGATATAATCGATTTCTGTGACATACCGCATCATCTGCGAGGTTAGCGCGTGCGCAGATTTTTCTCGGAAATAGGATCTGACCCGAGACCGCAAACGGATTGCTTTTCCGACATAGATGGCGGTGCCATCAGAGGCTTTCATCAGATAGACCCCTGGCGCGTTCGGCAGGGATTGCCACAATTCAGGCGTAACTTGGGGGTTTTCAACACTGTTAAGTTGTTCTGCCTTCATTGTTTATGCCCCTTTTCGGTTTGTGGCATGTTTCGGCGATTGCATCTACGCTTCAGGGAATTGAACCTTAGCATAGATTGCTTGCAAAGACAACTCACATGCAATTGAAACGAGTTGAAACACATCTGACAAGGAATGAAATTCTGTTAAATCCCACGTCTGTTGCTGCCGCAAATAGTATTCAACGCGGACTCTGTCTTGTGAAATGAGGACATATTCACACAAGGAATCAAGTTTCTGATAGGATGCGAATTTCTCGCCTCGGTCATAGGCTGCGGTTGATGGAGAAAGCACCTCTATCAAAACAGTCGGGTTAAGAAGCGTATCAAAATATGAATCCTCAAACTGCGGTTCTTCGCAAACGACCACAACGTCTGGATATGTATACGTTCCAGTTGAACTCACTTTCACACGCATATCACTTGGATATACTTCACATACCCGATTGCGTAATTGGACGTGGAGTTCAGCCAGTGTGTTCCCCGTAATGAGGTTATGTTTACGGCTTGCCCCCGGCATTGCATATATTCGTCCATCGCGGTATTCACTCTTGTCCAATGCTTTCCGTTCCCTCGCGAGATATTCTTCAGGTGTGAAGATGGCTTGTGCCCCAATATTTGTTGTAGTTTCCATGGTTTCTCCGCTTTTGTTTGGTGTTAAGGCAAAACTTTCTCATATACCGCCCGATAGATTTCTCTACCTTCCAGGACATACTTCATCTCAAAGTTCGTCGCGATATCCTGATCTGGGCTGAGATCCGCTGCAGCCTGATGCAACGCTGATAAACCTGCCAGACGCTCTTGAATCTCTTGGAAGTATTCCTCATAATCCGTCACAATATAAAGCCTACCGCTATCTGATCTTAGTGTTCGCGTCAATGCAGCCAGAAAGTCCTGATTCCGAAAAATTCGGCGTTTCCGCTGTCGCTTTTTGGGCCACGGATCTGGAAAATAGATGTGATACGCTTGGACAGATTCTGCAGGTACATACCGGGTCACAAAGTAGTTCGCATCTGTCCACGCGAGACGGACATTCGAGAATGTCCCTGACGTTTTGTCCACGCCGAAATGCCGCATGTACTTCTCAAACCGTTCCCGCGTCAATTCGACGTACTTTTGTGCCCGTTCTATCCCGATATAGTTGACCTTTGGATGCCTTTTTGAGGCTTCGAGCAGAAAACGCCCTTTTCCAAATCCAATTTCTATTTCTACGGGACGCGGGTTTCCAAAGCACGCTTCCCAATCAATCGGTAGTGAGAATTCGCTTAATGATACGGCACGCTTTGTTAAAATGTCAATTATCTGGGAGTGGACGGTCGTATTCTGATAGTAGAGGTCGTTATAATCTGGATTCTCACGCATTCTTTATAACTTACCTTGCGGTTCGTTTAGGGTATCTTTGGAAACGCGGATGGCTAATTAAGATTCTGACAGAAATTTGTGGAGATGCGTCTTAACCAAATTGTCCTGTGGTTGATAGCCGAGTACCTCAACGGCACCACTTATATCAAGATAGCTCTGTTGATAGCCATCAGAATTCGCAGAACGTCCATAAGTGATTAGATATTTGACCGGGCCATCGTAATCCACAGCCAATCCGAAGAGTTGGACGCAATCCCGCGGTGTCAGGAGTGTGCTGCAATGACGGATCCCACTCGGCTCATAGGTGCCGTTGAAACTCCCGATTCGAAAGCTGATGAACCGCATGTCGTGCGCATCAACGAGATACCGTCCAGCGATCTCTGCCATCCCCTTCATCGCGCCGTACCACCCATCGGGACGAAACTGATCCCCCGTAGAAAAGCGAGGTGGCGAATTTAACCGCTCATTCCACCCCGACACATGATTTGTGCTGGCATAAACAATCTTCTGAATACCACCCTCTCGCGCGGCTTCAAATATATTCATAGATGCCCCGATGTCGCTGACTTCATCCGGCACCTTCCCAAGTGAATCTTGACGTATATAAGCGAGATGCACCAAGACATCCTGATCACGACACAATTCTTGCATTGCAGCGTAGTCCCGAATATCTGCTTGCACAACGCGCGAATTCGCTCCCTCAATAGGGTTAATATCCGTCAACGTCAATGTATAAAGATCCTGTTCTTCCCATGCCTGCCAGAGCGCGCTGCCGACTGTGCCAGCTGCCCCTGTAATGAGTACCCGTTGCTTCATTTTTTAAGGTTCCTTACAGTTCTCCGTTCTCAGATTCCAACGCCGCCATAATATCAGCGTGCACCGCTTTCGGATCAGCAACCGGTTGCACATAGAACCGATCAATTGCCTGCCCACCCAAACCGGAGCACTTACACATTTCAACGTTCAATCCGAGTTTCGCTAAAATGCCACTGAAATAGTGAAGAAATCCAACTTTCTCCTCACCAACGACCACAATCTCTGAATAGTTCCGTGCCGTCTCAACAGTTACAGTGTCAACCTGCCATGTCTCAGCCAGATTCACGTAGTGCTTATCAAAAACTTGATCAAGCGTTACCTCTTCCGCGAGGAGACTCCGGATGTCGAAATCGAGGTCCCGTTTAAGTTCCTCATCCAGCGGCATTGGCTCTCCACGATGATGCGGTGGTTGATGCACAAGACGATAGAGTTCAAGTTCAATGTTTGTATCCTGTTTTGTGTAGACGCGCGCATCGCGAACATCTATACCATTTGCGAAGAAGAGTCCACTTACTGTGTGCAATTTTCCAATACGACTCGGACTACAGAGGTGCAGCTCAGTAAACCCTGGGCGGTCAACAAATTGGATAATCCCTGTACTGGGTGTTGCGTCGGTCTCTGTAGCAGCGGCTTCAGCCTGCGTCGTCATCTTTATATGCATGGCGATTTCTTCAGGTGAAACACTAATACGGTAAGAGACGGGCATGTGGTGAAGGAATTGCTGGAATTCTTCGACCGGAGCGAAGGCACCCCACTGCGTTTCCTCTTGTCCAACAAAACGCGTCCGCGCAACCTCATACAAACTTTTTAAGTTATGCTTAACAACATGGCTGAAATTCTGTGAACCGTTCGCTCTGGAATCGCAATAAGTGAGCAGATACAGCGCAGTCAACCGTTCTAACGAATTAACCTTCTTACAGAATTCAGAGATCGTGCTTTCATCCCAATGGTGATACCGCGCCAACTCTATCATTGTCAAGTGTTCCCGAATCAGAAAGCAAATATCATCTGTCTGTTGCGAATTGAACCCAAATTCAGGCGCGATGCGCTCTGCTTTTTCCGCCCCGGTTGCTGGATGCTTTGGGTCGGGTTTATCTATATCGTGAAGGAAGAGTGCCATATAGAGTGGTGCTGGATCTGAAAGCGCGCGAAATGCAGCGTTGAGTTCCTCCAATTCAGAAGTCGGCGACGGCGATATCGGCGAACCTAATCGAGCAGCACCACCGAATGGACTACTGGATTCTACTTGACGGATCTCGTCAAGATAGCCAATCGCAACGAGTGTATGTTTGCCCACTGTATACGGATCCAGGCTCCGCTCACTCCGGGTCATCATCGCTCTTTCAAAAAGTTCTCCGCCCTCTCCGAGACGCGACAGAATACTCAATCTGTGCAAACGGGTTAATGTTTTCGCGACATCGCCCGGTATGTTTATTAATTCCGCCATTCGACGCTGGAAAGAATCCCAATCAAATGCGTCAACATAACGGAAGATGAACGTAGAAAGCGAGGCATCAATTTCAAAATCGTACTGTTGGTAGTAGGTAAACAATGTAAAGAGTTCATCAGCATCAAGCTCACCGAAGTTGTTATCAATGCAATACAGCATCTCTGTCCGGACAGCAAGCACGTCCGAGATAGGAATCCCGTTCGCCAACATTTTTCGGATCAGAAGTTCCGCTTTGAAATGCAGATATTTCGCCATCGCATAATATTCTGCCATGAACTTATAACGCCCTTCATCGCTCTCATCTGAAAATCCGAGTACCTCAGCGATCTGTGCTTGGAGCAAATTCCCTTTTTCAGGATGATAGGTAAGGTCATCATGCGGTGCATCAGCAAGGACATGCAGAAGATTCCGCACCTTGAACATGAAATCAAGGGATGGCATGAGCCGTGCGTCATCATATTGCTCGTAGAGCTCAGGAATTGATACAAAACTTGGAAGTCCACATATCCAGAGTGCGTATTGAAGTGTCCGCAATCCACCTCGCCCTGTTTTTATGTTCGGTTGATTGAGATAGATCGTATCCTCAGATGCTTCAAAAGAATCCGCTTTCGATTTCAGCAGGTCCAATACAAGTGAAATATCCGATTTTTCAGAATGCACTGTCTTCCGAAAACGCTCTGTCAGTGTTGAATCGCCAGCGATAAACCGCATATCAATCAGGGCGGTCATGTCTTGATAATTCCATTGTGAGACATCCGCCAGCGGACGATAGATGAAACTGAACTCAAACCCCGGAATTACCGAATGGAGACTGTCAAAAAAATCGTAGAACCATCGGATAAGTTCAAGAGTGCTCTCATCGTAAATATCCTCTAAGTCCACAGAGGAGGTATAGATGACATCTACATCCGAAAAATAGCACAACTCATTTCTACCGTAACTACCGACACCGTAGAGTGCGACATCCGGCATCCATCCTTCCAATTCCGCCTCCAAGTCGCTGGTATCAACGTCCGGAAGCAGACTCAGGACATCAATCTGTTTCTGAAATTCATCCCGAATCTGAAAGGAAGCTACCTCATAAACCTTTTGAATAACGACATCCCATATCTCCGTGTGAATCTTGCAAGCCTCAAATCCTCTTTCTCCTTCTAAGATACGGGCTTTCAACAGTTCCCGTTCGGCTTGGATGAAAGCAGCCAGCTGTTTCTGCAAATCTTCAAAAGGCACATCTAAATCTGGGACATAGTCATTGAGTCGTTTCTCGATCTGTTTGGTATCCATTTTTTTTTTGCCCCAATTATCAGAACAATCCAATTGTTCCATAGTTCCCTTGAAATCAGGAAATGAATAAATGTTCTCGTTTGAAGTCATTATACATCAAAAACTAAAAAAAGGCAAGCGCGTTTTTGGGTTTCTCCAACGTGCGTTCAATACTAAAAACTGAAGCAAATGTAGATAAGATTGAATGGTGAAAGACAACGATCCTACTTATATTTATACGGAGCGCGAGAATGTTGGGTTTCACGTGTATTTGGTGATTTTAGGTCCCTTGATGAAGGTAGAGCCTTAATCTCCCTTCGTTGGGTATGCTCCTTGAGCACATCGTTTTTTCTTGACAGACTTTTTGAACCTTGATAACATACGCAATCAGGAGATCTAAAAATGAGTAACACCAAATATCGAGTAGCCATCATCGGCTGTGGACGGATGGGACAGAACTATGCCGAAGCATACACCACCTATCCCGATACAGAGATCGTCGCGATCGTCGATGCCAATGCACAGCGACGGGATGTCCTCGGCACGCGTTTCGGTGTCGCTGCGCTCTACCCAGATGTAGAAACATTATTGAAGGATATGGTGCCGGACATCGCAGTGGTTGTCACTCCCACGAAATACATGAAAGATGTCGTGATTGCATGTGCCGAAGCCGGTGTTAAAGGTATTTCCACAGAGAAACCGATCGCCGCACGCTTGCAAGATGCTGACGCGATGGTTGAAGCGTGTTCCGAACGCGATATAGTATTTGCCGGAGGCAATCTGCAACGCGCTATGAATGAAGTTCAGGAAGCCGCAGCTCGCCTGCACAAGGGTGAATTTGGGAATATTAGAGGCGCAAGCGTTCACGGTTTTGGCGGTGAAATCTCCGGTGGTGGATGCCAACATATCTCTGTCCTAAGACTTTTCACCAACGCTGAAGTTGAAGAAGTCATCGCGTGGGGAACACCACCTGAAGCACTAAGCGCAGAAACCGATGAAGGCTTAATCATCAACGGACGCTTTTATCTTACAAACGGCTTGGAATGTAGTGTCTTCGGAACACCAACAACGTGTCGCGGCGTGGATGTTTGGACAGACGAATGTCTTGTCCGCTGGGATTGGAATCCTCCAGAGATTTTTAAAGACTACGACCAGCACGGCAATCGTATTCGACTTGAACCCAACTATAGCCCGTATTCGTGGAGCGAATTCAGCTATCTCACAGGTTCCATCCGCTCCTTTTTATCCGCTGTTGATGGCAACGGAGATCCATGGATTACAGGCGCAGACCTCCGACAAGCCTTGGAAGTCGCCATCGCTGCGAAACTCTCCGCAAACCGAAACAGTGCACCCATTAAACTACCAATTGAAGACAGATCTTTAGCACTCTACCCACGTCCCTACCGATGGCTCGGAGGTGACGTAACCGGTAGACCTCAAAGCATTGAAGAAGCGAAGTCGTAGGCACACACCGTGTGCCATAACAGGAGAACAACGATGAACGAAGATCAAAAGTACCTATTCGATTTGACAGGATACATCATCGTCGAAAACGCTTTGACAGAAGAAGAAGTAGCACAATGTAACGCTGCCATCGATCATCACATCGAAGGACTCAGGGAACGCGACAGCTCTCTGGCAGGCGGTTCCGCTGCACTCTCCGGCACAGCGCACCGGATGGACATGGGGGGCATGCTCGCATGGGAGAAACCTTGGTGTGAACCGTTTCGCAATCTCCTCGTGCATCCCAATGTTAAACCCTGCCTTGAAGAGGCATTGGGCAAACAGTATCGACTCGACCACGGTCCCGGTTTAATCGCCATGGAAAAAGGGACAGAAGGCGGCACTTTACACGGTGGCGGGATTGAACGCCCCAATTTCTCCGAAGCCTACTTCTTCAAATATGGACGGATATACACAGGCTTGACTGTCGTCGAATACATGCTCGCTGACGAGGGACCCGGCGATGGAGGTTTGGCTATCGTCCCGGGCAGCCACAAGGCGAACCTCCCCTGTCCCAGCAGCATGAAGCGGTACGAGGAATACCAGAATCTGGTGCTTGAAGTCAATGCTAAGGCTGGCGATGCCGTGATTTTCACTGAAACCTTGACACACGGCACGCTTCCGTGGACAGGCAGCCATCAACGACGCGCACTGCTCTACAAGTTCAGCCCTGGATTCCAGTCTTATGGGGTCGGGGCACATCAGGTTACGTATCCCGATTACATTGAGGATATGTCCCCTGAACAGCGAGAAGTTATGGAGGCACCCCACATCCGGCACTAAACGCTATGTCGCGACCCTCTCAATAGAATCGCGACGCTTTACCCGTCGAAGGAGAAAACCATGTCGAAACTACAAGTTGCTGTCATCGGCTGCGGCGGTAGAGGTCGCGGTCACATGAAAATCCTCTCAGAATTTGACGATACCGACCTCGTTGCTGTATGCGATCCGGTTGAAGGAGCACGAAACAATGCAGCAGACATGTTCAACGTCTCAAACCGCTATGAGAACATCGAGGCATTGTTAGACAACGAAACCTTAGATGCTATCTTTGTCGCCACACCCGCACACCTCAACGGTGAAGCGGCACTTCCTTGCTTTGAACGCGGTGTCCATACGCTGTTAGAAAAACCACCGGGGATGAGCGTTGCGGAGACAGTTGCCCTGCGCAGTGCTGCAGAACGGACAGGTGCGAAAGGGATGGTGGGCTGGAACCGTCGTTTTCACCCGATCATCGTTGAAGCGAAACGACAGGTAACCGCACGCGGTCCCGTCACACAAATCGTTGGTGAATTCCACAAGAGTATTACCCGACTGACAGGCAGGTTTCCAGAACACCTGATGGACAATATGTTCTTGGAAACACCGATCCACGCCCTCGATACAATCCGCGCCATCGCTGAAGCCGAGGTCCAAGAAGTTCATAGTGTCGTGCAGCGGGCAATCTCAGATTACAAAGATGTCCACGCTGCGCTCATCCTGTTTGATAACGGGTGTGTCGCTCAACACATCGCCAATTACACGACAGATGCACGCCTTGAACGCTATGAGATTCACGGCAGAGACATCTCCGCATACCTTGAAGGGGTCTCCCAAGGAACGGTTTTCTGTGATGGCACGCAACACAAACTCACGGAAGCAGGCACCGGCGGCACTGTTGAGCAGAACAGGTATTTCTTAGACTGTGTCAAATCTGACACGCCTGTTTCATTCCCCGCCGCCAACCTTGACGAAGCTGTTAAAACCATGCAACTTGCCGAAGCAATCCTCAGTGGACTGCGCGAATAAATTTGTATTTTTTGGTATGTGCCTTTGAATTACTCTCTATTTCGGCATGCCCGGGTTTCTGGTTAATTTTTAACATTTTTTTGAGATTTAAACTAAAACCTGAGCCCGTAAGCGTAGCGGAGGGCGGATCTACGGAGAAGCGCGTTAGATATCTAATACCATTTCTGATTGAAATTGTAGCACAAACTTTTAGTTTGTGTTCCCTTGTAGCATAGACTGTTAGTCTGTGCACTAAAGGGCGGTTAATGCGATATAAACTTTTAGAAATGGTATAACCTGTCTGACCGAACCGCAAGGAAAAATTAAAAAATGCCAACATTAGATGAACGCTTTGAAACCTATAAGACCGACGGCTTTGCAATATTTGAAAAAGTCTTTGATGAACCCCAGATGCAAAGTTGGCGCGAGAAACACGCCGAACTCTCCGCAGCCAACGACGGACAGACCTGGTTCGGAAACACGCTTGAATTAGCACCCGAACTGATGTGGTCCGCCGTCTCGCATCCCACAATCCTTGAGTTTATAGAAAAAGTGATGGGACCTTTCGTGCAATTAGATAACCTCACGCTCGCAGCGTTTCCACCGATGGAAAAGGAAAAAGCGGAAGGGAGGGTCTCTGGCTGGCACCGCGATCGGTGGGCACATGTTCCCTATACCGACGCGTATCACCGCCCGAACGCTATCAACGCCATCTCTTATCTGCAAGACTTGACGGATGAATTCGGACCTCTCCGGGTCATTGTTGGTTCGCACCGGAAGCCGATTACTATGGAAGACTCGCAACGCGGAGTTCCACATCCCGACGAAACACTCATCCACATGGGAGCCGGTGATGTCGTCATCACACACAACGGACTCATCCATTCTGGTACACCAAATACTTCCGACAAGTTACGCTATTTCTTCAGCATTTATTACAACCTGACGTGGCTGAAACACACTGACCATCACACAGGTCCGCATACCCAAAAATTGTTGGAAGCCGCAAAAGCCGCCAATAATCATCAACACATGCGGCTCCTCGGTGTCGATGAGCAACTTCAACCGCGATGCAACTCTGGCTTCCTCCAATCCGACGAAGAACGTTGGGAAGAATGGGCAACCGCCGATCAAGAGGCAATTAAGGAGGCATAATCCCATGGCAAATCCGAGCGTAGTGCCACCAACACTCAATGTTGAACTGGATCACCAACTGCAACAAGAGGTCAACTTCTTCCTCAATTGGGGTTATCTCATCGTTGACGATGCAGCAACACCAGAACAGCTCGAGTCGTTGCGCGAGGCACTTGATGAAAGCTACGAACGCAGAGACAAAAGCCAATTCATCGGTGAACTCCTTGAGGAGGACGATCGGTTCGCATTTCTGTTGGACAACCCTCCGGTACTAAAGCGGATGGAAGCGATATTAGGCACCTGTGTCCAACTCCACAGCGCAACAGCACGTATCACCGAACCCGGAACGCCAGATCAGCATTGGCACCGTGACGGTCCCTGGCCCGTTGCACCGAACGGAACGCCTTATGGGAGTCTACCGGCACAGATCAATTGTGGCTACTATCTCGACGAAGTTACCGACGACAACGGTCCCACGGTTATCCAACCCGGCAGTCATAGGGCACCTTTCCGTCCACCCCCGACTCCCGTTGAATTGCCTGATGAGAAACGGGTTCTCGTCTCCCCCGGACAAGCCGTTATGTTTGATGGATGGACATGGCATCGGGGTGCTGCTAACAATTCCTCACAACGTCGTCGCGTCTGCCTCATGTGCTATCAAAACGCCTGGATGAAATCCAGAGAACCTTTTGACGGTCCTCGCGTCACAAAACTCCGAGAAGAGGGGACACCGCAACAGCAACTCTTGCTCGGCGCAATCCCAAAATGGTAAGTAAAGTAGTAGGCACGCGCCGCGTGCCGTAAACTAACGGAGAAATATATGAACCTTGCTTACATTGTTATCGATACACTCCGCTACGACTATATTGGCGCAAATGGAAACGACTGGATAGAAACACCCAACATTGATCGGTTTGCTTCCAAAGCCTTGGCTTATGACTACGCTTTCTGTGCCAGTTTTCCAACGATCCCCTACCGGACGGATGTCATCACTGGGCAATACGGCGCGCCCTTTCACCCTTGGAAACCACTACGTCACGAACGCCAAACCTTACCGTGGACACTCGCAGGAAACGGTTACGCAACACAACTCATTCATGATACACCGCATCTCGTCAACGGCGGACACAATTTCGACTGGCCCTTCCACGCGTGGACCTTCGTTCGCGGTGCAGAAGTCGATAGAGATTGGATCACCGATACTGTAGCATGGCCCGATAACTGGACCCGGCAACCACTTTTCGATTGCATTGATGACAAAGCCGCTGAATCGGGAATGCTCCGCAGCTACGCCCGCGCAAACAGAAACCGAAAGAAACCGGAAGACTGGAACTGCGCAAAACTCTTTAACACCGCTGCACAATTCCTCAAAGATAACGCCAAACGTGATAATTTCTTCCTCTGGATAGATTGCTTCGATCCGCATGAACCTTGGGATGCCCCGCTTGAGTTCATGAAAAAATACGACACCCGTCCCGGTTACGACGGACGTGTCGATCCGCGTAGCCTCGGTGCACGGGGTAATGCTGAACTCTCAGATGAAGCGAGACAGCATATCAAAGCGCAATATGCCGCTAAAACGACATGGATGGATCACTGCTTCGGACAGTTCCTTGATGCTCTTGAGTCTACTGGTCTTGATAAGAACACTGCTGTTATTTTTACCGCGGACCACGGCACAAATGTCGGTGAACGCGGTAGGTTTGGTAAAGGACAACCCGTCCGTCAGCAGGAGGCACATGTCCCTCTCTTTATTCGACTTCCGGATGGGGACACAGGGAGAAGCAATGTCATCGTCCAACCACAGGATTTCTTCCCGACGATTCTCAATATCTTGGGCGAGGAACGTCCTGACGGTATTGAGGGACACGATATCCTAACCCCAGCCCGAAACGGAGAAACCGGCGAAAGGCAGCTTGCGCTTTCAGGCGGAAGTATTGAGCGGTGGGAAAACAGTACACAGAACCCGAATCTCAATCTCTTCACCGCTTTCGACCGTGAGTGGAGTTTAGAGGTCGGCACGAAACCTGAAAATTCAAAACTCGTCCGACTCGGTGAATTAGACGACGTTGCCAGTGAACATCCCGATGTTGTTGCGAAACTGCACGCTGCTGCTGTTGATGAAATTGAACGTCGCGGTACCGATCCTGCGCTCATCGCGTGGCTTCGTAGCGGTGGTGAGGACGCTTTTCCCGCCGATGCCAACTACTGGAACGGTTTTCCCGGACCCGAGGGCTTCCGTCCTTACTTCGGCAAACTCTACACTGGTGAGTAACTTTTTAGGTTTTCCAATCACGGTAGGTGCGAATGTAATACAAGGAACAGATTTAGTTTATCCGTAGACTAAATCTCCTAACGGCACTCAGTAACCTCCGATAGACTTGAAAACCGTTCAGAGTTCTGGTAACCTATTAACAAAATAAACCAATGGAAAGTCAACCCTTTAAGGAGTTCCTCTGATGAAGAAATCAAACCTCCAGCAGCAGGCAGTGATGTTAATCGAGCGACTTCCGACCGAGAAACTCAGAGCCGCTATTGATTATATGAACTATCTCTACGATAAGGAGGCATGGGAAGCAACGTATGAATTGGCAAGCGATCCCGAAGTTATCAAAAGCCTAAAACAAGCTGAAGCCGATGTGAAAGCAGGTAGACTTAAAAGTTGGGATGATGTTAAACGAGGTGTTTGAAATTCAATTCACCGGTAGGGCACAAGCGGATTACAACGGTCTTGATACCAATATGGAACGCCGGATTGATGAGGCAATTGAACGGTTAATCCAGAATCCCTTCTTTGGACCCAATATCGTCAAACTCAAAGGCTCTCACATTGGGCAGTATCGCTATCGTGTTGGAAGTTATAGGATAATCTATGAAGTAGACTCACAAAATCAAAAATGTATCGTCCTGAGTATCTCTACGCGAGGAAAAGCGTATAACCCATAATTCAGGACTATACGATTATCCGAATTCATAAAGGTGCCGTCTCATAAAGGAGAAATTTATGCCACGCACATACAAAGCCTGTCTCATCGGATGCGGACGGATGGGCGCGACCATCGACGACGAAGTCGCAGGCAGACCCGACAGTTTTATATGGCAACCCTTTTCGCATGCCGCAGCAGCCGTCGCTTGTGACCGAACAGACCTCGTTGCCGTTTCTGATGTCTTTGCGGAAAAAGCCGAAACCATCAGACAACGCTACGGAGCCGAGCGCGCCTATACAGACTACCAAGAGATGATTGAAAAAGAGAAACCCGATATCGTCTGTATCGCCACGCGTCCCGGTCCCCACGCCGACATGACCGTCTTCGCCGCTGAAAACGGTGTCAAGGGTATCTACTGCGAAAAACCGCTCTGCTGCTCTATGGAGGAAGCAGACATCATGGTAGACATCGTTCAAAAGCACGGGGTCAAATTCAACTACGGCACACAACGCCGTTACATGCCGATTTATCGCAAAATCCGCGAACTCGTGGATGCTGGCGAAATCGGCGATGTCCAATGCTCCATTGCCCAATACGGTGCTAGTTCCGCGCTCTGGGGCTTGACCCACGCCGCAGACATGCTCCTCTTCCTCGCCGGTGATCCGGAGGTTGACTTCGTGCAAGGCGCTATTATATGCAATGATTCAGATTGGGACGGTAATCGTCTGAATGTCGATCCGGGCATCGCCTGCGGTTATATCCGCTATTCCAATGGTGTTCACGGGTACAATACCGCAGGCACGGGACCCGAATATGAGGTCTGCGGTACAGGTGGCAAAATCCGTGTGCAAAACAACAGCAGAGAAATCCAATTCCGAAAAAAGGATGGGACGTTCTTTGAAGAGGTGCCGTTCCCAGAAACATCCCGTGCGACAGGCACCGTTATGGGAATCACCGACATCGCCGAAGCCCTTGATGAAGACCGCGAGACCAAGGGACCCGTCCACCTCGCACGTCGCAGTCAAGAGACGCTCATGGGCATGATCGAATCGCATCGGCTCGGCGGTAAGCACATCTCACTCCCGATGGAAAACCGTTCTCTCTATGTCACCAGAGATAACTGGTAATCGGTTCGCTCACTTCGTTCGCTTTCAGTTATCGGTTATCAGTTAAGAGGGGTATCGTTTAAGGAAACCTCTTGTAACTGATGCCTGATAACTGACGACCGATAACTACTCCTCCAAAGATGAACTTAGAAACCCAAATCCAGCAATTCCGAGAAACCTTTTACAATGTCAAGACCGAAGTCCAAAAACGTATCGTCGGTCAAGACGCGATTATCGAAGGTGTTCTCTTCTGCTTGCTCGCCAATGGACACGCACTCCTTGAAGGTATCCCCGGTTTAGGCAAAACGCAGCTGATTTATACTCTCAGCGAAGCATTGGATCTCTCCTTCAAGCGCATCCAATTCACACCGGATATGATGCCCTCCGACATCACAGGTACTACACTTCTCATTGAGGATGAACACGGAAAGAGGCAGTTTGAATTCCAACAGGGACCCATTTTCTCCCAACTCATCCTCGCCGACGAGATCAACCGCGCCACACCACGCACACAATCCGCCCTTCTTGAGGCGATGCAAGAGCGCACCGTCACCGTCGGACGCACCAGCCACACGTTAGAGGAACCTTTTTGCGTCCTCGCAACACAAAACCCGCTGGAAATGGAGGGCACCTATCCGCTTCCAGAAGCGCAACTGGATCGGTTTTTATTCAAACTCCTTATCGACTTTCCGAGCGAAGACGAGATCGTCGAAATTCTACGCCGCACCACATCCGGTGCTGACATCACCATCAACAAGGTCACAAATGCTGAGACACTCAACCAGATGCGCCGACTTGTCCCGCAAGTGCCCATTGCCGAGCATGTCGAACGCCATATTATCCGACTCGTCCGTGCGACACACCCAGATTCTGAGGACGCACCGGAGATCGTCAAACAATACGTTCATCTCGGTGCTGGTATTCGGAGTGTCCAAGCCATAGCCCTCACCGCTAAAATCAACGCCCTCCTTGACGAGCGTTACAACGTCGCCTTCTCGGATCTCGACACCGTGCTGCTTCCCGCACTCCGCCACCGCATCCTCCTCAACTTCGAGGGACAAGGCGAAGGCATCGAACCCGACACCATTGTCAACGAAGTTCGTAATGTGCTTTCGGAGAGATAGAATCGTGCTATATTATTATTTTTCATAATATAGAATTTTATGTTATGAAAAATGTCTAAAAATCAAAATATAGGGTTCCATATTACGAAAATTGAGGGAATCATAATATGAAAAAATTCGTGGCAGGCGAATACAAGCAACAACAAGAATATAGAAGTTTTACACCCTCCTTTGTAAATAACCGTTTTATCTGGGATAATCCGCAGATAGATGTTCTGATAGAACAAGCCAGAGGGCTCTTAGGTGAATTAAACGCTTACGCGGAACTCATACCCGATGTTGATTTTTTTATCCGAATGAAGATTGTAAAAGAAGCGAGGGATTCCAATCTGATTGAAGGAACCAGAACCGAACTTGATGATGTTTTACTACCCCAGGAGGAAATTGAACCAGAAAAACGTGATGATTGGGATGAAGTCCAGAATTATATCAAAGCGATGAACTTCGCAATAGCCAAACTGCCCGAACTTCCGCTGTGTATGCGACTCTTAAAGGAGGCACACAAGATATTGCTTTCCGGTGTTCGCGGGCAACACAGGGCCCCAGGAGAAATTCGTAAAAGTCAAAACTGGATTGGTGGTTCCTCGCTCGCTGATGCTTTTTTCGTGCCACCCTCTGCTGGAGAACTTCCGGATCTTTTAAGCGATCTGGAAAAATTCTGGCACAATCCATCACTACAGATTCCCCAACTCATCAAAATTGCGATCACCCATTATCAGTTTGAAACCATTCATCCTTTCTTAGATGGGAATGGAAGATGTGGAAGGTTGTTAATTGTCTTGCAGCTTCTTGATGCACAGATATTGCAAAAGCCGGTCCTCTATATGTCTACCTTTTTTGAAAGACATAGGGCTTCCTACTATGACTCGCTCTCTATAGTTCGTACATCAAATGACTTAGAGCAGTGGATTACGTTTTTCTTAAGCGGCATCGCTGACGCTGCACGGCATGGAATTGAGATATTCCGAGAAATTATTTCGCTTCGCCAAGAATATGAGGAAAGGATCCTAACGCTTGGTTCCAGAGCGAAGAATGCACATAAATTACTTCAATCCATGTTCGCCCAGCCAATAGTCAACGCAAATTGGACTACAGAAGAATTAGGAATGGCTTTTTCCAGTGCAAGTTTGCTCCTAAAATCCCTGACAGAATTGGACATACTCAAGGAAACCACAGGATTCTCCCGCAACCGCCTCTTTGTCTTGGAGAAATATCTGAACCTCTTTAGAAGTTAGCGAATTCGACGCGAAAATGAGGAAATTATGACGATGAGGATATCCCAGGCATATTTCACACCGGAAGAATACATCACTTTAGAACGCAAGGCAATCCCTGATGCTGAGACAGTTAGAAGCGAGTACATGAACGGTAAAATAATTGGAAGATCCAGTTCTAACCTTTCACACAATCTTATTACAGGCAACATTGTCGCTGGACTTTACACCCGCTTGAGAAACAGGGGATGCTTCGTATTCGCCAACGAAATGCGTGTCAGTATCCCCTCAGCAAATTCCTATTTTTATCCTGATGTCGGTGTCGTTTGTGAAGAACCCCGTTTTGAAGACGATGTTTTTGATACACTCCTCAACCCGATTGTCGTCGTAGAGGTGCTTTCTCCGTCAACAGAGGCTTACGACAGAGGCGACAAATTTGCACACTACCGACAACTCACATCCTTGCAAGAATATGTCCTCGTCTCCCAAGACAAGGTGCGCGTTGATCACTACGTCCGACACGCAGCACAGTGGATTCTCACCGATTTTCAAGAACTTGAGCAACACCTTCCACTCACTTCCATCCAATGTGAATTGCCCCTCCAAGAGATATACGAAAGCGTTCCATTTCCTGAGTAGCACCAATATCTAAAGATGTCCCTTCCGTGCTGGTGAGGTTTCCTAATCTCGCCTCTGGGTATCCACAATTTTTCTTGACAGTCGTGCTTGAAAATGTTAGACTTAATTCAAATTAGCACAACCATGATTGCCAGCGCACAATCATAGAAGCTAGGGGAACGATAAAGCAACGGGGAAAATGAAATGGATTTCAGTTGGGCTACAATCAGTCTCATAGATATAGGGATATTTAGTTTCGGCGTAATTGCCCTGGCTACTGGATGGATCGTCAAAAAGCGCGAAGACAAACGATACAACGCACTTCAACAGGAACTTATTGACCTTCAAAGTGCTGCTGACCAGCGGTATAACGCCCTGCACGAAGAACACGGAAACCTACAGGAAGAGTTTAGCAACTTCCAAAGTGCTGCTGACCAGCGGTATAACGCCCTACAGCAAGAACAAGAAATCTTGAAAGAGGAAAACGCGACGCTCCGAGCTGGGCTCGATGCCCTTACCAGAGAACACAAGGCACTCCAGACAGCACACGATCGTTTGTCCGGACGACACTCCGAACTCGTCGAAAGAGTGATGCCAGTCTTTGAAATTTTGGCACGTGAAAAACTAATGGAAATAAACGCTCGCAATGAAAACTGAATGTGTCTACACTATTCAGTTCTTTGGTATTTTACAAGAATCAGGGCATAATTAAAATACAATCCAAAACCACCATTCTCAGACAACAAGATTGAAAAATATGCAAGAATCCTTACAAAAATTACAGAATCTCCTCCAAAAACTCTTCCGCGCAGATGCCGCCGACCTCGACTTCGGTATCTACCGCATCATCAACTATCGACGCGACCAGATTCAAAACTTCATTGATGAGAAACTTCCTACCATCGTCAAGGAGGCCCTCAACGAAAACGACGAAGCAGATACAGCGGGAAAAGAAATCGAATTTTTACGAGAGCAGATCCCCGACGGAATGTTAGATGCAAATGACAACCCGATCAACGAGGCGTTTGCACAGGTTCCCGTGGTCAAGAAATTCCTTGAAGCAAAAGAAAAACGCGGTGAAACACAAACTCGCAACCAACGCGAAGATACTGTCTATAACCATCTCTATACCTTCTTCTCCCGCTACTACGAAAACGGCGACTTCATTCCGCGCAGACGCTATTCCCAAACGGAACGCTACGCTGTTCCATACAACGGTGAAGAGGTCTATCTCCACTGGGCAAACCGCGACCAGTATTACGTCAAGAGCAGCGAGCATTTTCCTACCTATAGATTTGAATCTCAAGGTATTACTGTTATCTTTGACCTCCGCGATGTAGATATTGAAAAAGACAATGTCCAAGGTGTGAAACGTTTCTTTATTCCCCTATCTGTAGAAACAAAGTATAATTCAGAAACCTGCGAGGTTTGCATTCCATTTGAATACCGTCCACTCACTGATGACGAGAAATCTCTCTACGGCAAACGAACCCAACAGGACAAAATCCAAAATAAAATAAATGTAAAATCGAGAAAGCGAATATTAAAACAGTTTAGCAACAATTTTAAAGTTCATGCTGCATTAGACCGACCTATAGGCACAAAAACTATACTTGAAAAACACTTTGAACGCTACACAGTCCGCAACACCGCAGACTTCTTCATTCACAAAGACCTTAAGCAATTTCTCAACCGCGAACTGGATGTCTACATCAAAAACGAAGTGATGCCGCTGTCCTCACTCATTTTTAATGATGCTAATTTTCAAGAGGATAGCTTAAAGAGAGTAAATTGGATTGAAACAAGTAAACTCGTGAATTCCATAGTTTCTAAAATTATTGACTTTTTGGTACACATTGAGGAGTTCCAAAAACGTCTCTGGCTGAAAAAGAAGTTTGTTCTCTCTACTAACTATTGCCTCACGCTTGACCGCGTTCCAGAAGAATTTTACCCTGAAATCACGCAGAACACGGATCAACTCAATGAATGGAAAAACCTTTTTGCTATTCACGAAATAGACAGTAATCTCATAGGTGCCGACTACACGGAACCACTTTCTGTTAACTTCTTAAAAGAAAATCCAAATCTCGTCCTGGATACTTGCCACTTTGATTCAGATTTCAAAGATCGCCTCCTAGCATGTTTCCATGATTTAGACAATGAAATAGATGGCATTTTTATTCACGGAGAAAACTTTCAAGGATTAAATTTGTTGAAAGAGAAATACCGTGAATCCCTAAAAACCATCTATATCGATCCGCCTTATAATACCGATGCCTCTGCAATTCTATATAAGAATAACTATAAGGATTCATCATGGATGTCGTTAATGGCAGATAGAATCTCAACCTCACGTGAATTGCTGGCGGGCAATAGTATTTTCTGTGCCGCCATTGATGACGTTGAGGCTTCCAACCTCCGATATCTTCTCCAACACCTATTTAGGAAAAAAAACGAGCTCGGAATTGTCTCGGTCTGTTCCAACCCAGGAGGTCGTAAAAGACCAAGAGGCTTTGCTCCTGCCCATGAATACGCAATGTTCTTTGGAATAAGCGAAGCTTCAAAAATTAGTCGCCTAGAATGGACAAAAAGACAGCTCGAAAACTATAAACACGTTGATAAAAATGGACATCGTTTCCAATGGAGATCTCTCAGAAAATCTGGCGGACCTAATGCCCGACGAATTGCTAGACCGCGCTTGTTTTATCCAATTTTTGTCAAGGATAATCATATTCGAATTCCCAAAATGGATTGGAGTAGCACATCACGAGAATGGTCTCTTGAAGAGACAGCGCGCCCTGGTGAAAAAGAGATTTGGCCAATCAACGAAAATGGTGAAGAGATGACATGGAACTTTGAAGTTAAAACACTCAAAGAAAAACTAGCATTATCTGAAATATCTTCAAAAACAGACAATAATGACAATATTTCAATCCGTTTCAAACGCTTTTTAAACGAAGAAGGAACATTGCCAACAACATGGTGGGGTAAAATAGAATATGCAGAGGATGAAGATCAAGTCGACAATTGCAAGAATGATGACACGGACAAAGCAAAATACTCAGCAACGACCTACGGAACCGGTTTATTAAAAAATATGCTAGGTGACGCGTTGGCATTTCCGTTTCCCAAGTCTATCCATCTCGTTGAAGATTGCCTTCGTGTTTCCTCTTTTGGTAAAAACGATACTGTGCTGGATTACTTTGCAGGTTCTGGAACGACTGCCCACGCTGCCATTAACCTCAATCGCCAAGACGGAGGAAAGCGCAAATACATCCTTATTGAGATGGGACATCATTTTAACACCGTCCTAAAACCTCGAGTTCTGAAGGCAATCTATGCCGAAAAATGGAAAGAGGCAAAACCAATATCTCGTGAAAGTCGTCTCTCTCACATTATCAAATACCAACGCATTGAATCCTATGAAGATGCCCTCAACAATATAGAACTCGACAAAACCGAAGGTAAGAATCTATTACTTGATGAACACCCATTGAGTTATATGTTGGAGAGCGATACAAGGGAAAGCCCAACGCTCCTAAACACATTCAAGTTCCAAAATCCTTTCAGTTATCAACTTAATATCGTCAAAAATATGCAGACACAAATACAGACCATAGACCTACCTGAAACCTTCAACTACCTTCTCGGCTTATCAGTTCAGACGCGTCGATGCCTGCACGACGATGATAGACGTTACCTCATCTACAAAGGCACAGTCGGGCAAAAATCGGTTGTCATTATCTGGCGTGAAACCGCAGACTGGAAACAAGAAGACTACGAACGTGATTACAATTTCGTTCATGAGCATAAACTAATAGAAGATGCAGCAGAAGTATATGTTAATAAAGACAGTAACATTCCAAAAGCTAAATCCTTAGATCCATTATTCAAACAATTGATGTTTCCTCAGTAAATGTCCGCTAAAGAAACCACTATGCCCAAAAAGAAAACGAAAGAACTCAACAACCATCTCACCCTACATGGATGGCTAAATGACCAATTCGGGTATGAAACTACTCGTGACCTACTTAGTGATGTTGCAAACGTTGACGAGGGATTCACCCCAAGTGGATACTCACCAATCTGCGAATTCCTTATGTCCCGCCCAAATTTAAAAAATGAGATTGAGGATCCATTACCAATCTACGATGCCAATATCAAACGCCACTTATCCGCCATAAACAACAGACGCACACAACCAATTGTCCTCCGCTATTTTCAATATCTTGCTCTCCTCTATACCGAGATATTCTTGGATTGGAAATTCAACAGACCGGCGGAATTCCTACGCCAACTTAATGATTTCGTCCAAACTCGTAATGATGCAAGAGCACCCGG
Organism: Candidatus Poribacteria bacterium; assembly: GCA_022821965.1. Classification (GTDB taxonomy): domain Bacteria; phylum Poribacteria; class WGA-4E; order WGA-4E; family WGA-3G; genus WGA-3G. The sequence goes on along the minus strand of JAJECN010000036.1, from coordinate 34,700 downwards.
GGACGCGATGGATACCCCTTTCTTAGAAACAGATATTGAAAAAATCGCTTTCTGGATGGCAACAGGTGCTGGTAAAACTCTTATCATGCACATCAACTATTACCAGTATTTGCACTATAGCAAAGAAGGGTTGGACAACGTTGTGCTGATTACACCGAATGAAGGGTTAAGCGAGCAACACATGCAGGAAATGGATAAATCCTGCATTCCGTGTGAACCTTTCAAAATTGAAGCCAATCGAGCAGGATACGCTCGCGATGTAGTGCGGGTCATTGACAACTATAAGTTAGTTGATGAAAAGACAGCGGAAGGCGTAAGTGTTCCAATTGAGGCATGTGAAGGCAGGAACTTGGTTTTCGTTGATGAAGGGCATAAAGGCACTCGTAGTGAGGATGCAGTCTGGCGGACTCGTCGCAAAAGACTCGCCGAAAGCGGTTTTACCTTTGAATACAGTGCAACTTTTGGACAAGCACTAGCTGCTGCGAAAGATGATGACCTTGTTGATGAATACGGAAAAGCAATTGCCTTTGATTATTCCTATCGGTATTTCTACACTGATGGATATGGGAAGGACTTCCGTATCATCAACGTTGGCCACGATAACGAAACCCAAACCGAAATACTTTTTTTAGCGAATCTCCTCAGCTTCTATCAACAGAAACGCTATTTCAAGGAAAATATAGAGGCTGTGCGTGCCTACGGCTTAGAATTACCCTTATGGACATTTGTTGGTAGCAGAGTCAACGCCAAAGTTGTCTATAAAGAAAAAGGAAAAGAACGCTCAGATGTCCTTAACGTTATCCGCTTTCTGCATCGGTTCCTAAGAAATGAAGAGAAATGGGCAATTCAAGGTATAGAAGATATTCTAAATGGTGCATCGGGATTATCCGATGTCAATGGCAACGATGTTTTTAAGAACCGGCTCGCCTACCTTAAAAACACGGCAGAAGCGGCATCACAAATCTATACCGACATCCTCAAGGAAATTTTCCATACCGATTCAAGCGGTGCTTTACATCTTTGTGATGTCCGAAATGCACAGGGGGAAATCGCCTTAAAAACCACCCATGGTAGCAAAGAATTTGGTGTTATCAATATTGGTGATGTGCCCAAATTCAAAAAACTCGTTCAAAATGACGATGCGGGAATCATCATGGACCCTGAAGATGTGTTAACAGAAAGTCTCTTTAACGCCATCAACAAACCCGAAAGTTCAATCAATATACTCATCGGCGCGAAAAAGTTTATTGAAGGATGGGACAGTTGGCGAGTTACCACAATGGGACTGCTCAATATCGGCAGACAGGAAGGGTCGCAGATTATCCAGCTGTTTGGTCGTGGTGTCCGTCTACGCGGCAAAAACATGAGTCTCAAACGTAGCACTGCACTTGATGGCGATCATCCGCCTAACCTACCACTTTTGGAAACGCTCAATATCTTCGCCGTGCGTGCTAATTTTATGACAGACTTCCAAAAATACCTCAAGCGCGAAGGGGTTCCACACGAAGATCCAATCCAACTGGAATTACCGATCAAACCTAACACGGATTACCTGGCGAAACGGCTTTATGTTCCCAAAGTCCTATCTTATGACAAAGCTGCAAAAGGAAAATGTGTAATGCTTGAGGCGTGTGAAGATATAATTGTTACTCACACAACCCAAACCGTTAGTATTATCGGTAGTAGTTCAGCAGACAGTATCCAAGACGAAAGCGCGGAAGCGGCAAATGAAACTTCAATTAAAGAGCAGTACTTAGATCTGGTTGATTGGGAAAAAATCTATCTTCAGCTTGTTGAGTATAAGCAAGAGAGAGGGTATCACAACCTCGTTTTTGATGCTGATATTCTCAGGGATATCCTCAATACGGATAATCCTTTGTATGAACTCAAAGTTATGCATAAATCTGAAGTTGAGCCGGAATCATTGGAGCAACTTAAACAGTTAGAGGAATTGGTGCTCACACTCCTCCGTAAATACATTACTAAATTCTACCGTATCATTCAGAAACGTTGGAATGATGAAGGTGTGCGTTTAAAAAAGTTAGACGAAAAGAATTCCAACTTCATAGATTGGAAAGTTTCCATTCCCCGAGATAAGTCCGACGAACTCGAACCAATCATCAGACACCTAATAGAAGATGGTAGAATATATGGACCTGATCTAACTGATCTTCCCAACATCCATAATGATCGACACTTATACCAACCGCTTCTGACTATAGGCGGAGCAGACTCAACGCTACGTATAACGCCACCTGCTTTAGAAAAAAGCGAGGAAGATTTTGTAGGAGATCTCCGATCTTATGTACGTCAACCGCACAAGGATCTTGCTAAAAAGGAGATTTTTCTCTTACGCAACCAAAGCCGCGGTAAAGGAATAGGTTTCTACGAAAACGAAGGCTTCTATCCGGACTTTATCCTATGGATCCTTGAAGGTGCAAGACAACGTATTGTCTTCATTGAACCACACGGTCTGATACATGAACCAATCAACGAACACAATCCAAAAATTAACCTTTTCAAAAGACTACGTGATTTTTCTTACAAACGTTTCCGTAGCGAACATGTACAAATGGATTCCTTTATTATCTCAAAAACACCTCTTGTCAAACTACGTTATAGAGGTGGTATAGGTAAGCAGGAATTGGAAGAAAAGTGGCATATCCTCTTTCCAGACCATGATGATACCAGTTACCTGTCCCCAATCTTCCAAGATTTAGATGGTAACCTTCCTCCTCAATAGGAAGAATCTTCTGATTATCACCATCCTATATTATACTGTGCTTTTCCGTTGCTACCATCCCCAAATTATGCTAAAATATGGATAATAAAGCCATCCATTGGAGATCGTCAGACACTATGTCTGACTCGGTGCTGATTGATACTCACGGTATACAAGCAATAGTCCTCACCACCAAAACGACACTATTCTTGATGAAAGTTACAATGTCGTATCTGTAGCTGGATTCCCACTTCCAGCACACTTGGCTCCCAGCAACTTCTAATAAGTGCTTTTTTCCGGATAGTATTGGTGAAAAAGCGTTGTAGACCGCTCATCCTAAAGGGTACCACTATATGATTTCATCCACTGCGTGTTAGCTGACTGCAGGAAAGTTGGCACGGAAATTGCTACTATATTCATAGATAGTGAATTTGACAGTTGTTATTGGAATTTCGTGCCAATTTGGCACAGGTTAGTCTGCCTTTTTGGCATCTTTGGAATATATCGGATAGGAACAATCTTACATAACGTTTACGAATGGGAGGGCACTTTTTTATGGCAAAAGCCATCATCGCGCGGAGAAAAGGAGATGAATACCAAGCTAGATTCTTCTGGCTGAAATTGCTTGAATTGGGAACCGATGATCATATTGAATCTGTTACTTTTGAAAGCGACGAAGCCCCCTTTGTTGATGACGTTGTTGTTTCCTACGGTGAACCAATAAAAGACCGCCTGACAGGTAAGCAAGTAGTTCAAGACTTCTTTCAGTGTAAGTACCATATGAAATCTGGCAATGCATTCACCTATAAAAACCTGATTAATCCTGATTTCATCTACAGTAAGACTTCAATGCTGAAACGTTTACATCAGGCATATTTAAGAATTTTAGAGGAATTAGAGACAGATACGTTCCGATTATACGTTGTCTCCAGTTGGCCTTGGGATTCAGAAGATGTGCTTGCCAAGCATTGTCATGAGGAAATGCTTTGTTCAACTTTTCATGAAAAAGGGTCAAGTACCAAAGAAGGTAGAGTACGCTCGGAATTGATAGAGCACCTATCGGTATCAGCAGAGGAGCTCAGCGCATTCTTAAACACTATTCGATTCAGACTTGGGGAAAATCTTATAGATTTAGAAAGACAGATGAAACCGCTCCTTAAATTAGCTAATCTGCAGCCAATTGATCCTACAGTAACTCACGTTGTCTACGACGATCTCCCTTGGAAACTTTTTGCGCAAGGTCATCATTCGTTTGATGAAGAGGATTTTAATCGGATGGTAGAGGAAGAAAAGTTAAAGGTCCCACTAATCACGAAACATAGTGAAATCTCCATTCAAAGTTTCTCACAGTTCGCGCGACGACCCCGCGATCTTCAAGCAGCCCATCTCGATTTACGGCTGTTTTTTGATGGACGCTTTCCCAAAGATGATTCACATTGGAAAAAAGAAATTCCTGAACGAGTCTCAGCACTCATGCTAAATGAAGAACTGATCAATTTGCCCCAACCCATTCATATCTTCTTTGACTGTCATCTGAGTATTGCATTCTTAGCTGGTTCCATGATTAGCCCTAAACATGGAATTTCCGTTATACCGACACAAAAGAACGGGAGCAACTTCACTCTTTGGGAACCGAATACGCCCCAGACTGATACTCCACTCTGGAAATTTGAAACAAGCGGTGAAATAGGTGAAGAATTAGTTTTAGGGATTTCGGTGGTACATCAAGTACAGAAAGAGATGGAACCTTACTTAAAGGCTCAGGGGCTTAGCAAATTGCCCCAAATTTTAGTTCGTCCGATCGGAGGTATCGGACCCAAAGCAGTACCTGATGGAGATCATGCTTGGCAACTCGGATATCAACTTGATAAACAACTCCGTGGGATGCTCCCTAATACGTGCCGTAAGATACACCTCTTTTTTGCGGTTCCAGCAGCTTTAGCATATATTCTTGGTCATACACTTCGTTATATTGTCCCAGTTACCCAACTGTATGAACACGATTTTGAAGAACAACGTTACAAGGAAAGATATTATCCAAGTTTACGTGTCCCCTATCAACCTTAACCATGAGGAGAATTACATTATGGAATTGCCAACCTATTTTACAAGATTTCTCAAAGAGATCCGTCCTACGGAAAATCAAAGGGATAATTGCAAAACAGCGCATAACACGCTGCGAGAGCGACTGCACAGAGATGAGGATTTGAAACCAATTCTCGTAAGCACTTTTTTACAAGGAAGTTACCGCCGCGCTACCGCTGTTCGCCCGAAGGGGGAATCTAAGTTAGATGTAGACATTATTACTGTAACCAACCTAAGTCAATGTGATTATCCCAATCCAGATAAGGCCATGGATTTATTTTTATCTTTTTTAGATAAATATTACGAAGGCAAATATCAGAAGCAGGGGCGTTCGTTTGGTATTGAGCGTTCGCATGTGAACCTCGACCTTGTCATCACTTCAGCACCGTCCGAGGCTGAAGAAGAAATTTACAAAAGCAAGGCTGTCAGAACAAATCTGACACTGGAAGATGTGAATGATTGGTTGCTAATGAAGTCATGGATCCCGCCGGATGAACGGATAAATCAAACTACTTTTTTGGAAAGCATCCGTGGGAAAGAATGGAAAACTGAACCGTTATTGATTCCAAATCGAGATGCAGGTAATTGGGAAAAGACACATCCGTTAGAACAGATTAAATGGACATCGAAAAAGAACGCGAGTTGTAATAAGCATTACGTTAATGTCGTCAAGGGAATAAAATGGTGGCAGAGAGTTAATCATGAGGACGACTGCCCGAAAGGTTATCCACTAGAACATCTTGTGGGAGTTTGCTGTCCCGACAGAATAACATCTGTTGCCAAAGGGGTTACCCTGACCTTAGAAACTATTGTTGCAAATTATGATACGTACGCTCTATATAAACAAACCCCCTTTCTTCCTGACCACGGTGTTCCTAGACATAATGTCTTGGGTAGAGTAGAAGGCGAAGAGTTTGCCGCATTTTACGAACACGCTAAGGAAGCAGCTGAAATTGCCCGCGAAGCTCTTGATATTCAGGATAAAGAAAAGTCCATCAAGAAATGGCGAGAATTGTTTGGTAGTAAGTTTCCAGATTCCGATGATTCTGATGATAACGGAAATAAAGGAAACAGTTCAAAGGGTCCCTTTGTTGCTACAACTGCCCAAAAACCGACAGGTGACTTAAGTCCTCGCAGATATGGATAAAGCATTAAACCAAAGCGAAATCCCTGATGTTATGGCGGAAGCATACGATCTTTTGGTTCAACACCGGATTGTTGAAATTACTGAACCGATTCAACAGAACCCAAAAGAGGGGACAACGGACTGGATATTTGAGTGTACAGTTCAAGTACCGTATCCGAATCAAGAAAATCTTCCGCGTGAAATTCCTTTATACGTCTCAATGCCTGAAGCTTTTCCATATGCTCCAGTGGACATCTATCCTATTTGTGAAGAGGTACGCGGATTCCCACATCAAGATGCTGCTGGATTAAGAAAACTATGTTTGCACGAAGAACGTCTGGCACCTCGGGATCCTTCTCGGCTTGTTTGCTACGTCAAATGGGCAATCAAATGGCTCAAAGATGCCGCGAATGGCATACTTCTTAAATCGGGCGATCCATATGAGTTGCCTGACTTCAGGCATACACAGCTAGATCTGTCTCTGCCAACAAAGGACCTCTTGATTTTTGAGGAATCACTTAATTCCTACGAAAGTTGGAAGTCTCATATTAACTCATCAGGAAATGTCGAATGCTTTCTGGGCGAAGGAATTCCTGCGATTTTTGCTGTCAAATTTTGCGATAAAGACGGTTCAGCGATTGGAAAATCAGATTATGCTCAGAATATCCTGAAAAAAGATAGTAAAATTAAGGGGAGATGGATTATTGTTCAGGATATTCGTTATGAAAGACACCGTCCACCTCATACCTATGAGGAAATAGTTAAATTATGTTCAGCAAATGATGTGGATTTTTACCGAAATCTCAGATCAGCGTGGATTCTTGAAAATCCATGTAAATTTGGTATTCTCCTCATTGGTTTCCCAATTCCCAAAATTGTTGGACAGGATCCGACTGAAATCCACTGGCAACCCCTCTTTTTTGAGAATTATAATGAGGCAAAAAAACGAGGCACAAAGCGTCGTCCTAAATCACAATCTAGTAGACAAAGTCAGATTTGGGAGAAATTAATAGGCAGTGGAGGTTTCTCACCATTTCAACCGTTGCCATGGGGAAACGTAGAAAATATTACCAGTGACCGATTGTATGTAAGAGGGGCTCATCCCTCAGAGGTTCAGTCAGCATCCATTGCTCTTTTCGGTTGTGGTGCATTAGGAAGTTCCGTCGCTGAATTACTTGCACGAGGCGGCGTAAAACAACTTAATCTGTTCGACTCGGACTCAATAGCGTTCGGAAATTTCTGTCGTCACTCTCTTGATGGTTCATCTATAGGTTTAAACAAAGCCGAAGAACTAGCAGAGAGACTTTCGAGAGCAAACCCTCTTTCAAAAATTAAGGGACATGATGTAAGAATACCTCTAAACTCACGATCAGATGAAACAATTCATCAAGTGCTTGAGGCTGCTGATATATTTATTGATTGTACCACAAGTGAAACAGCGTTTGATTGGTTGAACCAAAAAGCTGCAGAAAGCAGCAAACGACTGATTTCCTTGTTCTTCAACCTGGGTGCCGAATTACTCACGATCTGTATATCAGGTGATTCCAAGTCATGTGGAGACATCTTTTTGGATTTAAATCGTTCTGTTCAGCAGAATCGGACCCGAATTGATCCTGGGGTCTATTTTCATGAACTCTCAGAAGAAGAGGAAATTATGGAGGGAGCCGGGTGTTGGCATTCAACTTTTCCCGCCCAATATGCACACGTGCAGATTCTAGCAGCACACGCTGTAGATATTATCAGTCATTCCATTAGTTTCAAATCCGAAAGTGGGCTTGCAGCAATTGTCGAGAGACAATCAGTTCTACAAAATGGTGTCCAAATCGGACCACTTGTTAAGATAGCATGGAAGAAAGAATATTGACAAATAAATCTTCGCTAAAATGGCACTCTGAATGCAAAAAATATACAGTTTATATCTCAGAGCCCTGCCTTTTTAAGATGACAGAAATGGCGCAGGAGCACTACCCAAACGAAGTTGGAACATCATTGGTTGGATGCTATTCTGATGATGGTTTTGAGGCTTCTGTACTGGACTTAGCCCCCTTAAGTCCGGACTCGAAAGGTCAGCGCACTTCGTTTTATAGAGGCACAGTTGGCTTACGTAAGTTTTTTGCGAAGTTGCGTCAAACCTTCTCCGGTAAAAGACATTATGTAGGTGAGTGGCACAGTCATCCAGACGGTGCTCCTACTCCCAGTGGTACAGATGACCGAAATCAACTTGATATTACAATGGATACAAAAACTAACTGTCCTGAATGCATTCTTATCATTGTCGGAGGCCCGAATTTCAATGAAATGGGCGTTTTTGTATATTCACGGAAACAGGGCAAGATTACACTCTACCTTATGCAAAATGAGGAAATATAAACACAAGTTATAGTTTGCCAATCCGATTACCCATCCAAAAACACGGTCTTATCATTTTCAATTTACCTTGCTACCACCCCCAAATTATGCTAAAATACACACAGCATGAATCAACACGACTTAAAACACCCGCATAAAGAACTACACGACCTTCTCGGAACACGCTTCAGCACAGACAGTGCTGTTCGAGATGCACACGCACGCGATGCCTCATACCACCGCGGGGCATTACCAGATGCCGTTGTCTTTCCTAAAACCAACGCCGAAGTTTCTGAGATTGTCAAAATCTGCGCAAAATATAACATACCGATAATCCCTTACGGCACCGGCACCGGTGTCGAAGGTGCTGTTGTTGCGTCCGAAGACACACTCTGCATCGCGTTGAACGAAATGAACCGCATCCTCCGTGTCAGTCCAGATGATAGAGATGCCACCGTCCAAGCAGGCGTAACGCGTTTCCAATTGAACTACCATCTTATGGACATCGGGACACAACTCCACTTTCCGGTTGATCCCGGAGCAGATGCTTCACTCGGAGGGATGGTCGCGACACGCGCATCTGGGACGAGTGCGGTGCGATACGGGACAATGCTTGATAACGTCCTCGGCTTGACCGTCGTCACCGCCGACGGTGCCATCATCTATACGGGGAGTCGGGCGCGGAAATCCGCTGCAGGCTATGATCTCACCCGTCTCTTCATCGGTTCAGAAGGCACATTGGGGATCATCACCGAAATCACGCTCAAATTAACACGATTGCCGGAATCAGTCGCTGCCGCTGTCTGTGCTTTTCCAAGTGTAGATGCAGCAGTAGATACTGTTATCAAACTGATGGACACAAGTGCCAACATCGCCCGCATCGAACTGTTAGACGAACGCCAGATGGATGCTGTCAACAAATATGCAGGATTAGATTATGAAGTTGCGCCGACGCTCTTTTTTGAATTCCACGGGTCCACGTATACCGTCGCGGAGAGCTCGGAGATCGCTGGTAAAATCGCAGGCGCACACGGGAGTGGTGACTTCCGATGGGCAACGGATGAAAGTGAACGCAAACGCCTCTGGCAAGCGCGATACGATAGCTACTACGCCGCACTCAACCGCCGTCCGGGTTCTGTCGGCTATGTCACCGATGTCTGTGTCCCCATCTCCCAACTCGCTGCGTGTATCGCGAAAACGAAAGTTGTACTTGCTAAATCAAGCCTTGTTCCATCGATCCTCGGACACGTGGGCGACGGTAATTTCCACGTTGTCTTCCCCCTTGAACCCGACAACAAGGACGAATTAGCAGAGGCGCAGCAGCTCAGTCACCAGATTGTAGATATCGCCTTGGAGATGGACGGGACCTGCACCGGTGAACACGGTGTCGGTGTCGGTAAACGGAATGCATTAGAGAAGGAACACGGAGAAGGAGTCGATTTAATGCGTGCGATTAAACACGCCTTGGATCCACGCAACTTAATGAATCCGGGTAAAATCTTTTTATAGGAGCGTTTTCCAATCGCACCCCTAAAATTGACGACCGAGGCAATACCCTCGCTCGATGACCGGCGCAGTTTCAAACAGTGCCTACCGGGTCTGCGGATAGAGATGGAAGCATGCAAAACAACTGGAAAGTCCTCATCACTGATTATGCTTGGCCCTCTATAGAGCCTGAACGACAAGTACTTGCCGAAATTGGGGCGGAACTCATCGCTGCGGAGACTGGTGAAGAAGCAGAACTCCTAACTCTTGCCCCAACAATGGATGGCATCCTGACCTGTTGGAAACCTGTCCGTGAGGCTGTTATTACCTCCGCTAAAAAATGTCAGGTTATCGGGCGTTGCGGCATTGGACTCGACAATATTGATGTAGAAGCAGCTACCGAACACGGCATCGTTGTCACGAACGTCCCTGCCTACTGTGTTGATGAAGTCTCCGACCACGCGATGGGACTCCTACTGGCGTGTGCCCGGAAAATTTCACGCTTTGATCGGGCAATCAGAGAAGGCAGATGGGACCAGAACGTCGGACCAGCGATGCGTAGAATCCGAGGCAAAACACTCGGTGTCATCGGATTCGGACGGATTGGGCGGTCAATCGTGCCAAAAGCGAAAGCATTTGGATTGACAATCAATGTCTGTTCCCCACGCACCGCTCCTGAATTAATTCAGCAGCACGGTGCACAAAAGGTCTCATTCCCAGAACTCCTCGGAACGTCGGATTTTATCACAATTCATGCGCCACTGACCCCAGAAACACAACACCTATTTAGCGATGCTGAGTTTCTGGCGATGAAACCGACAGCATTTTTAATTAACACATCGCGCGGCGGCATTGTAGACACCGCTGCCCTCACAATCGCGCTCCGAAACGGAGACATCGCCGGTGCGGGTTTAGATGTTTTGGAAACGGAACCACCCAATCAAAACGAGGAACTCCTAACGCTTGAAAATGTTGTTGTTACACCGCACGCTGCTTTCATTTCAGAGGAATCGATTCTTGACCTGGAGGTTACTGCTGCTAAGTGTGTCGCGCAAGTACTCAAAGGACAACTGCCAGAATCTGTTGTTAACCCATCGGTTCTGGAACAACCAAACCTCCGGGCAAATTTCCGATGATGGACTCCTATGTGAATTTGATAATTAAAAACCTGAATGCGGGGATCCGTAGATTGAATTGAGGAGGTAAAGACCAAAACCTAATGTGCAACGGAAATCTCTGCTTTTCCTGAACTTCTGATGTCTATAGATGTTGTGAATCCTAACACATCCGGTTAGAAAATGAGCTGTTGAACCCAAAGTGTAGCCTGCAACAACGGCGCAGGCGGATATACGGAGATAAATATGAAATCCCAGGTACACCCAAGCGAACCGCAAGGTATAATTAAAAAACTCCCTGACGCAACAGGGCATTTCGGACAATTCGGGGGCAGATACGTCCCCGAAACGCTCATGCCTGCGCTTTTAGAACTCGAAGAGGCATACATTGAGCTTAAAGATAATCCCGACTTCCAAAAAGAATTTCAGTACTACCTTCGTGAATACGTTGGGAGACCAAATCCGCTTTATTATGCCGAACACCTGACAGAGACGCTCGGCGGCGCAAAAATATATCTCAAACGGGAAGACCTCAACCATACGGGTGCCCATAAAATCAACAGCGCAATTGGACAAATCCTCCTCGCACGCTGGATGGGCAAAAAACGGATCATCGCTGAAACCGGCGCAGGACAACACGGGGTCGCGACAGCCACTGTCGCCGCGAAGTTCGATATGGAATGTGAAGTCTATATGGGTGAGGAAGACATAGAACGGCAGGCACTCAACGTCTTCCGCATGCAGCTGATGGGAACGAAAGTGGTGCCTGTCAATTCCGGTTCCCGCACACTCAAAGATGCGATCAACGCCTGTTTTCGAGATTGGGTCACAAATGTTCGCACGACTTATTTGCTGCTTGGTTCGGTTGTCGGTGCGCATCCGTATCCGATGATAGTCCGGGACTTCCAAGCCGTCATCGGCGATGAAGCGAGAGCGCAGATTTTAGAGCAAGCGGGTGCCTTACCAGACTGCGTCGTTGCTTGCGTTGGTGGTGGTAGCAACTCGCTCGGTATGTTCTATCCGTTCTATGCCGATGAATCCGTCCGACTGATCGGTGTAGAAGCTGCTGGTGAAAGCATCCGTAGTGGACGACATGCCGCACCGCTCACTGCAGGAAGCGTCGGTGTTTTTCACGGTGCTAAGTGCTATCTGTTGCAAGAGGAGGACGGTCAGATAACCCCCGCACATTCGATCTCCGCAGGGTTAGATTATCCCGGAGTCGGACCCGAACACAGTTTTTACCGTGAAACGGGTAGAGCGGAATACGTCCCAGTTACTGATGCAGAAGCAGTAGAAGGATTCCAGTTGTTATCAGAGACAGAGGGCATCATACCGGCACTGGAATCCGCGCACGCCATTGCCTACCTCCGTGAACTCGCACCCAAACTCGGCAAAGACAAAGTCATCGCTGTATGTTTATCGGGACGTGGTGACAAAGATGTCTATACCATCGCAAACGAATTAGGCATTAGCCTCTAATTTCGCACGAATTTATCTGAAGTGCTGCTAACAGAGTTCTTCACGGCACCTCTGACTCGTGTTTAATTAAAAAAATTACCATCGAGATGTACTCTATGGTATAATTGATTCAGGCAAATTTTAATTCATGTTCACGAAGCAACATGATGACAGAGGAGAAAACACAGTGGCAAGCATTGTAAAAATTCAAGAAGAAATTCTGGCACTCTCCGAAACCGATTACCGACAGTTAAAACAGTGGCTTAATGAATTAGAGTGGGACGAATGGGATCGGCAAATTGAAGAGGATTCAAACGCCGGTAAACTGGATTTCTTAATTGAGGAAGCCATTGAAGCGAAGGAAAAGGGAACACTCAAGAATCTTGAGGAACTTTAGGTGCACAGAACAACACCGCGCTTCTGGAGATATTTTGAAGAACTTCCAGAATTTGGTATGCCAAAACAAATTCACCAGTGAATTTTAGGTCAACAAATTGCTTCGGACATGTAATAATAAATGAGGTGGCACCATGACGCGTGAAACCGCAAACTCCAGTTCAAGCTTGTCGGCCCAACAAAAGGTCCGCAAGTTTATTGGTTGGCTTTCACACCGAGACGGGCCCGTTCGGAATTGGCGGTATATTCCAACACACGTCCTGTTGCGAAAACTGAAATCGGAATCCGCTGAGATGCGCGCTTATGCCGCCGAAGGACTGGGTGGAGTCGGTGATGTCCATGCCGTCACGCCGCTCATCAACGCCTTAACTGACAACAATTCGACCGTGCGCCGTTTCGCTATCTCTTCCCTCGGACGTATCCGCGACCCCCGCGCCATTGACGTGCTTATCCCGTTTCTGCAAGACGAAGAAGTCGATATGCGATGCGCCGCTGTCGTTGCCCTCGGTGAATTAGGACTCGGCGAAGAGAGATTCTCAACGCCACCGGTACAGGTAATAGAGGCACTCATGAGCAGCATCTGGGACACTGACAGAGCCGTCTGTTCTGCAGCTGTTGTTGCTTTAGGCAGAATCGGTAACCCGCACGCCATTTCCGCACTCAACGAATTGGCAGAAGCCACCGAAAGCGAATGGATCCGCCGCTATATCAGCGAGGCATTGCATCAAATTGAGGAACAGAACGCCTAACCAAATTCTCAAACTTTTCCTTGATTTCTGCAACCTAATCCGATATAATAAATTGTTAACTTCACTAACACAAGAAATCGGATCTCCACCTATATAAATTGGAATTCTACATCAATACCTTCAACCACACAGGTACATCTATCTTCAAAAATTATGGACGAAAATCAAAGTTTCAAATCCGGTTACGTTAGTATTATCGGTGCGCCTAATGTTGGCAAATCCACCCTGCTCAATACTATCTTGGGGCAGAAATTAGCCATCGTCACCCCGAAACCACAGACAACCCGCAACCAGATTCGTGGAATTGTCACCACCGACACCTATCAAATTATTTTTGTTGATACACCCGGACTGATGACACCCAAGTACCGCTTACAGAGCGAAATGGTCAAGACCGCGTATGGTGCTTTGGGGGATGCTGACGTTGTCCTTTTTGTGATTGATGTCGCGCGCCCAGATCCAGAGATCGAAGACAGAATTCTAAAACGCCTCAAGCGCACCAAATCGACAACTATCCTCGTTCTCAATAAGGTAGATCTTGTCGATAAGCCGACGCTACTCCCTATTTTTGAGGACTACAACCAAAAATTTGAATTCGCACATATAATCCCGATCTCCGCGCTAACGGCTGATGGTGTCTCTGTCCTTCTTGAGCAGATTGAAGACTATCTACCGTTGGGGCCGCGCTATTTTCCAGAGGACCAACTCAGCGACCTTCCTGAACGCTTTTTCATCGCCGAAACCGTTCGCGAAAAGATCATGCTCATGACTCAACGCGAAATCCCTTACGCCTCCGCTGTTGTTGTTGAAGAGTTTGAAAAACGCCAAACGAGGAATTCAGATGAAATTATCTATATTCGAGCCATCGTCTACGCGGAACGGCAGACGCAAAAACAAATTATCATCGGTAAGGGCGGTAAGTTGATTAAACGGGTCGGTGAACTCGCACGGATTGATATTGAAAAATTCTTGGATACTCGTGTCTTTTTAGAACTGTACGTAACAGTCAAAGCCGACTGGCGCAAAGATGCCCGTAAACTCAAAGAGTTGGGTGGTTTCACAGATATGTAATTTTGTTCGCCTCACAAACACAGATAATTCGGTCATTTCACAAATACAAGTGGTATTCACCAAAATATACGATTCATAAAACTACAGGAAATCATATAATGACAGAAGAGTCTATTCTCGTACACGGCGCGCGAGAACACAATCTGAAAAATATTGATATTCAACTTCCAAAAGACAAACTCATCGTCTTCACCGGCGTAAGCGGTTCCGGCAAATCCTCAATGGCAATTGATACGGTTTACGCTGAAGGACAACGGCGATACATCGAATCTTTATCCGCTTATGCACGTCAATTTTTGGGGCAACTCGGAAAACCGGATGTAGATGAGATCGTCGGATTATCCCCCTCCATTGCTATTGATCAGGGTTCAACAGGACACAATCCGCGTTCCACGGTTGCTACTGTCACCGAGATTTACGACTATCTACGTGTGCTCTACGCGCGCGTCGGGCAATTCCACTGTCCCGAATGCGGACGCGAAGTCGGTTCGCAGACTGCGGCGGATATTGTCAAAACCCTTCTTGATTACCCCGTGCGCACAAGGCTTATCATTTTAGCACCGATTATCAGAGGCTCCCGCGGGGCACACGAAAGAGAACTCGAAGACTTACGCAACGCCGGTTTCGCAAGGTTGCGAATTGATGGTGAAATATATGAACTCCGACCGGGACTCGCCCTCAATCCGAATCAACGCCACGACATTGACGTTGTCATCGACCGAATTATCATCAAAGAAGGCGTTGAATCTCGCGTTGCCCAAGCCGTGGATGCCGCTCTTTTGCGCGGAGACGGGAACCTTCTTGTTCATGTGATTCCTACTGAAGGGGAGGCATCTCCTTTCATATCTGAAGAGGACGACCTACTGTTCAGTCAGGATTACACCTGCTTGCACTGCCGGATTAGTTTCGTGAAACCGGAACCCCGCCATTTCTCTTTCAACAACCCTGATGGCATGTGCGAAAGCTGTCGGGGTTTAGGCGTTGAAATGGGGATTCTGCCGAAGTTGATTGTTCCGGACGAAACCCTCTCTATTATAGAAGGTGCCATCAATCTATGGGGCCCTCTTAATAAACGAAGCACCCTGAAAGAAAAGGTAATCGCCGAAGCACTCGCAAAACACCTTGGATTCGATATTGATACACCTTGGAAAGACCTTACACCTGAACAGCAGCACGCCATCCTCTACGGTACTGGCGACGATATCCTTACGATCACCACTCCCAGCACAAGCCGTTCCAGAAAAGGGAAGCAACGCCGACAATATCGTGCTCGCTTTCATGGGATCATTCCAACTGAAGAACAGAAGTACCACTTTGAAAACGACGACGAGGACAATGAAGATAACTTCCCAGACTACTTTACCAAAATGCGCTGCCGAACATGTGACGGAACACGGCTTAATACATGGGTAAAAGCGGTGACGATAGGCGATACCGCCATCACGGACATCCTTGAGATGTCCATTCAGGATGCATCCCAATTCTTTAACGCGTTGGAACTTCCAGAGCGCGAGGCTTTCATCGCGACCGAACTCCTAAAGGAAATTCGAGGACGGCTTGGGTTTCTCATAGATGTGGGATTGGGATACTTGACGCTCGCTCGTCCTGCTCCAACACTCTCCGGTGGTGAAGCGCAACGGATTCGCCTCGCCAGCCAAGTAGGTGCGGGGTTACGCGATGTCACTTACGTGCTTGACGAACCGAGCATCGGCTTACATGCGCGCGACCATGCGGGTCTACTGATAACCCTCCTAAACCTACGTAATCAAGGAAACACTGTCATTGTCGTTGAACACGACGAGGCAACTATGTTGGTGGCAGACCTGATCGTTGATTTTGGTCCCGGTGCCGGTATCAAGGGCGGAAGGATCACCGATATCGGAACACCCGCGCAGTTCATGAAAGAGAGTAACACACTCACCGCCCAATATCTCCGAGGTGATAAGGTAATTGTTCAACCAGAATCGCGTCGTGAAACGGGAAACAGATGGGTGCAAATCTGTAATGCCCGTCAAAACAACCTCAAAGGCATCAATCCCAAAATACCAGTCGGGACGCTCTGCTGTGTGACAGGGGTGAGCGGTTCTGGAAAAAGTTCCTTAATTCACGATATTCTCTATAACGCGCTCGCCCGCGACCTTATGAAGGCGAAGACCGTCCCGGGCGACTATGACAAGATTCAAGGTATCATTGACGGAAAAAACGTCCCGATCTCCGATGTTATCGACAAAATTATCAACATCGACATGGCACCTATCGGGCGAACCCCACGTTCCAACGCTGCAACTTACACAAAGGTATTTGATGGGATCCGTGCCCTCTACGCAGGCTTACCCGATGCAAAATTGCGGGGCTACAAACCCGGAAGGTTTAGTTTCAACGTTTCGGGGGGTAGATGTGAAGCGTGTAGTGGCAACGGTGCGAAAAAAGTGGATATGGGGCTGCTTTCCGATGTCTGGGTGGAGTGCGAAGTGTGTGAGGGAAAACGCTTCAACAGCGAAACCCTTGCCATTAAGTATAAGGGAAAAAACATCTCCGAGGTCCTCGAAATGGATATCGATACCGCCCTTGTGCATTTCGCCGATATTCCAAGAGTGGCAAGGGGATTACAACTCCTTCACGATGTGGGCCTGGATTACATCAAACTCGGCCAACCCGCGCCGACACTTTCGGGTGGTGAGGCACAACGCATCAAACTTTCGCGGGAACTCTCGAAGCGAGGCACTGGCAAAACGCTTTACATTCTCGACGAACCCACAACAGGCTTACACTTCGACGATGTAAATAAACTCTTGACGATTCTTCATCGACTCGTGGAAGACGGCAACACAGTCGTCGTCGTTGAACACAATCTTGAAGTTATCAACTCCGCTGATTATCTCATTGACTTAGGACCGGAAGGCGGTGTCGGCGGCGGAACTATCGTTGCTGTCGGTACACCTGAACAGATTGCAGAAGTGCCTGAATCTTACACAGGACAGGCACTCCGCGGTGATTTTGACATTTGGCGAGACACAAAGCGTCAACTGATGGAACCGGAACTTACCTCCGCGTTTGGTAAAGCGTCAGAAATACGTCCAGAAACGATTGCCGTACGAGGTGCCACGGAAAATAACCTCAAAGAGATAGACATCGATATCCCACACCGAAAGATGACTGCATTGACAGGCGTAAGCGGTTCCGGTAAAACCTCCCTGGCATTGGACACCATTTACGCCGAAGGACAGCGCCGCTACATCGAGACGCTCAGCACGTACGCGCGTCAGTTCATAGGTCAGATGGGGAAGCCGAAAGTCTCAAAAATTGAGGGGCTCTCACCCGCAATTGCGATTTCGCACGCCGATGCGGGGCAAAATCCACGTTCCACTGTCGCCACAATTACCGAGATACACGATGGACTTCGCACCCTTTATGCGAGATGGGGCAAACCCTACTGTCCGGATTGCCAAGTGGAGGTTCAAGCACAGACAGCGGAAGAAATAACGGAACAGGTTTTTGAGCACCTCCAGCAGAAAAGAGTAGATGTACTTGCGCCTCTCACAAACTTTATGATTATTTCGGAAACTGAAACAGGTATAGCAAGAGGCAAGATTATTGATATCAATGCGAGTGAATCCGCCTACGGTTTGAAGGGCAACGAGGATTATGCGGATGTATTCAGCCGATTACAACGAGCGGGATTCGTACGCGTTCAAATTGATAATGAAATCCACCGTCTTGATGAAGTTCCTCAACTGAGTAAGGGGATTCGTCATGAAATTTTTATCGTTGTCGATCGCGTTGAACTTATTGATGAAGAGAAGAGCCGGTTTACGGAAGCCGTCGAGTTGGCACTTCTCCAAAGTGGCGGGTTTGTACTCATCCAGGAGACGCGTTCCATGACGAACGCGTCTGCAAAGACCAACCGATCTAAACGAAGACCAACGGAAAACCAACAGCAGGACACCAGTATTAAAAAATTCTTCAGCGAACACGCGATGTGTCCTTCTTGCGGAAGCAATTTCGGACAATTGACGCCACGCCATTTTTCCTTCAACAACAAAATAGGGGCTTGCGATTTCTGTGATGGACGCGGGAGGAACATACACCCACCGTATAATGTCTGTAACCAATGCGATGGAACACGCCTGAAACCTTTTTCAAGCTGCGTCAGATTTGAAGATATGACTATTGCTGAATTGATGGCACTGTCAATTACAGAAATCATCGAATTCTTTAACGCTCGACTCGAAGAGATCAAAGCACAGCTTGCTTCCGATGATGCGGAAACGAATCGGAGCGATCTTCTAATCGAAACAGGTGTGTCAACCTCAAGAGCGACACACCCCGCGCTTCATATTCATACATCACCTGAGTTTGAAGCTGAAGTCCTGAGCCAAATCCAGACACGGCTCGAGTTCTTGGAAGATATTGGTCTCGGTTATCTCGCTTTAGATCGTGGGGCACCAACACTTTCTGGGGGCGAAATGCGGAGAATCCGACTCGCAAGTCAACTCGGTAGTGGTCTCACTGGGGTGACCTACATTCTCGATGAACCAAGTATCGGCTTACACCCGCGCGACCAAGAGCGTCTTATTGATGCTCTCAAGGAACTCCGCGATATCGGTAACAGTGTCCTCGTTGTGGAACACGACCGCGACACAATCTTAGCCGCTGATTACGTGATCGACTTCGGTCCGCAGGCGGGTAATGGCGGTGGCGAAATCGTCGCTATCGGTGCCCCGGATACTTTCACGAATGGCAGCACGCCTGTAGAGATGATCGCCGAATCGTCCTCTACCGATAAACGCTCATCCACCAAATCCTTGACGCAAGCCTATCTATCCAATGAAGTAGAGATTTCTGTTCCGAAAACTCGGCGCGAAGGCACCGGCAAAGCGTTAGCGATATTTGGGGCGAAAACAAACAATCTGAAAGATATTGATGTCAAGATTCCACTCGGAACGCTCACCTGTGTAACCGGGGTCTCAGGATGTGGGAAAAGTTCGCTCGTTGAAGGCACGCTAAAACCTGCCCTCGAAAGTCGTAGTTCTATCAAAACCGGCGACCCTGAAGATCATCGCTATACCCACTATCTCAGCGATGGTGATCGAGAACCGATCTATAACGACTGCGGACAACCGGAGTATAAAAGCATTCGGGGAGTTAGTTACATCAAGCGTCTCATCAACGTAGACCAGAAATCGATTGGGGAAACACCACGTTCCAATCCAGCAACCTATACCGACCTCTTCACGAAAATCCGTGAACTCTTCGCTGAGCAACACGACGCAAAGACACGTGGGTTCAATATGGGCAGGTTCAGCTTCAATCTCGCGCAGGGGCAGTGCCATGTCTGTGAGGGACACCGTTTCAATCGTGTTGAGATGCATTTTCTCCCGGACGTATGGATGCCGTGTGAGGCGTGCAATAGC
Organism: Candidatus Poribacteria bacterium; assembly: GCA_022821965.1. Taxonomy (GTDB): domain Bacteria; phylum Poribacteria; class WGA-4E; order WGA-4E; family WGA-3G; genus WGA-3G. The sequence continues at coordinate 14,730 of JAJECN010000036.1, read as the reverse complement.
ACCGGCTATAGCATGGAAACACTCGAAATCCGTTATAAGGGCAAGAATATCGCTGAAGTCTTGGAGATGACAGTAGATGAGGCACTCACATTTTTCGACGAAAGTCCACGTATCTGCCGGACGCTTCAGATGTTAACAGACGTTGGACTCGGTTATATCAAGTTAGGGCAATCAGCACCGACACTCTCTGGTGGGGAGGCACAGCGTGTTAAGCTCGCGAAAGAGTTAGCGCGTCGCCAAACCGGTTCAACGCTCTATATCATGGATGAACCGACGACGGGACTCCATTTTGATGACATTCAGAAACTGCTTAAGGTGCTGAACACACTTGTCGATGCAGGCAACACGATTATCGCTGTTGAACATAACATCGACGTTATCAAATCCGCAGATTGGGTTATCGACTTGGGACCGGAGGGCAGCAAAGATGGTGGAAACGTCGTCGCGATGGGCACGCCAGAAGAGGTTGCCACTGTTCAAGAGTCCCACACCGCACGCTTCTTACGCGAAGTCCTGTAGGCGCGATCTCCCAAGTTCAACTTCTTTCCACCAAAAATTTTACACATCCGTTCCGAATTTCCGCTTGACAAAATCTGGAATATATGGAATTATATTACCGTATCTATCAAAAATGTTGTATCCATAATGCGAATTCCAGATTACTATCAAATCTTAGAGATCAAGCGTGATGCCACCGCTCGCGAAATAAAAATTGCTTTCCGGAAACTCGCAAAACGCTACCATCCCGATAAAAATCCGGAGCGTACCGCTTTTGCCGAAAAGATGTTCCGCGAAGTCTGTAACGCTTATAACACACTTCATGACAAACAACAGAAATCCGACTATGACCGGGCGTTACAGACGATCGAACGGCAACAGAAATCACACGCAGTTTATCTCAACAGACTGAACAAACTCAATCAGACTTACGCCAAGTTGGAATTGCTGCTGCATGCGCTGCTCCATCACAAGTACGAAACGGGCATCTCCATGTACGAGCAGCTGCAGCACCACTCTCAAGAAAGAGGGAAGGAGTGGCGTATTGACGATTTCCTGAGTTACGAAGAGAGTCGGGACTGCGAGTTCCTTATCGCCGAAGCATACCAGAAACTCGGGTTCTCTAACGGCGATCAATCCTCTGTTCTTGATCGGCATCGAAAGATTGAACAGGCGAGGCTGCTTTATGAATCCCTTTTGTCCGCTGAATCACAACGTCCGTGTTTCAAACATTTTATTCGGGAAGTCAAAGAACGCCTCAAATTTATCTATCTCTACCATTTCACCGTTGAGGGGTACGACCAAGCGTGCCAAATCCCGCTGGCGAAAATCCGTGAATTAAAACTCTCAAAACGCGAAACCGCATGGATGTACAAAAAAATCGCCGAATTCTACGTCGAGATTGATCGGTTCCGAGAAGCCCGAACTGTTCTGAAAATGGCGTTTGAACTGCAACCTCGCCTTACCGGTGCCAAGAAAATCTGCAAAATCTTAAATATGGGTTCACTTTTCGGATAAACAACTGTAGGAATAATCTCCGAATTACAATATTCTCATCAGAGGAAAATACGAATGCGAAAAGAGGTACGCTGGGAACGGATGTTCCCTGATGAATTGGAAGCTGCTTTCGACGAATGTCCCGCTGTCTACTTTACCTACGGGCTTTGCGAACCGCATGGACCGCAAAATACGGTAGGGCTTGATGCGCTCAAAGCACACGGAATCGCTTGCCGTGCAGCACAAACCCACGGCGGTATTGTCGCACCGCCCGACTATTGGCATATCCACGAACACGGCATGTATGCGAACTGGGCATATCAGAATGTCGGCGAAGTGCGCAGCTGGCTCACTGCTATGCCGACGTGGCAACATTTCAAAAATGTGTGTTATCACGTCCGCGCCGCTGATGCGCTCGGATTTCACGCCGCTATTTTCCTCACTGGACACTACGGACCGAACTGGCAGGACCTTAAAACGCTCCTATCCGTAATTCAACCCTACTTTGCCATGCGACTCTATGGACTTCCTGATTTCGAGGCGAACACGCCCGGGTTTGACCGTCAGGGTAACGGCGCAGATCACGCTGGTAGAGTCGAAACCTCGCTTCTCTGGGCGTTAGAGCCGGAGTGTGTTGATATGTCGAGAATGCCCGCAGCGGACGCACAAGGACCACACTTCGCAATGGGATCAAACGCTTCCGATTCTGACCGCCGCGTCGGTGAACGTATGGTGGAAGATGAAGTTGCATGGCTCGGAGAAAAGATGCAGGAATTATTGGAGGCTTACGCACAACAAGACATTAGTGAACGCCAACCTGTAACTTTTGAGGAAGTCGAACAGATATGGGCAGAAACTGTATCACCTGCCCTGAAAACCTTTGAGACGATGGAAAATCCTGAAGAATCGCCACCGGAAGATTCACAATGGTTTCGCCAATGCAAACTTCCAGAGCTTCCGTAACGGAGGACATCATAGAAATGACAAACGTACAACTCGCTGAAAATTATCGAGAAGAGGGATTCTTGACCGGTATCCATATCGCTGACGAAGCTGAAGCGACACGTTACCAGCAAGCCTATAATGCCTTGGAAGCAGAAGTCGGCAAAGAGAAATGTGAAATCGGTCTCATTGATTGGCATTTTGATCATCAATTCATCTGGAAACTCGCAACACACCCTAAAATTGTGGATGTTATTGAAACACTCATCGGTCCCGATGTGATGTTGTTAGCCACACACTTCTTCTGCAAATACGGACCCCGTGAGAAATTCGTCGCATGGCATCAAGATGTGACGTACTGGGGACTTGAACCACCGGATGCGATCACCGCTTGGTACGCCATAGACGATAGCGATACAGGCAACGGTTGTATGCGAGTAATCCCCAAAAGCCATCAACAGGGTATCCAAGAACACGGAACATCTGAACAAGAAGGGAACCTACTCAGTATCAATCAGGAAGTTTCAGTCACCGAGGTGGAGGAAGAAACCGCTGTTGATCTCGTGCTAAAGGCGGGTGAGATGTCCATCCATCACGGACAGATGATCCACGGTAGTCTACCGAATCATTCGACCCGTCGGCGGTGCGGCTTAACGATTCGTTACATAGATCCATCTGTGAAACAGGCAGAACAGAATTCGCTGAAGCGTCCTTGGAAGCCAATTCTGCTGCGCGGCGAAGACAGGTACCAGAACTTCACGACTGTGCCGAGCCCTTTTTAATAGTTATCGGTTATCAGTTAAAAGGTTTTCGTTTAATCAGGGCTTATGCCCTGTCCTTGATAATTCAGATGAAGTAGCCCGTAACATTGTCCCGCAAGCCTATAGAGGCTTGCGTTAGGAGGGCGGATATACGGGAAGGCACGTGAATGCACAAATCCACCTGACCGAACCGCAAGGAATAATTAAAAATATCTACGATGCAATTGTCATTGGTGCGGGTGGGATGGGCAGCGCGACCGCATACCATCTCGCCAAATCCGGCGCAGATGTTCTTGTTTTAGAACAGTTCCAGCGTGGGCATACCTTCGGCAGCTCGCATGGAGAAACGCGTATCATCCGTTTCTTCTACGATAAGCCCTTCTACACCGAACTGATGAAAACCGCCTACGCCGAATGGCGCGACCTCGAATCGGTATCAGGGAAATCTTTGCTGTTTATCACAGGAAGTGTAGGTATCGGTACAAAGGGAAACCCGTATGGACGCGCCGCACGACAAAGTTTAGATGCCGCGGGTGTTGAATCCGAGTGGTGGGATGCAGCACAGTTAGCCGAACGTTTTCCGCAATTCCGATTAACGGGCGATATGGAGATCCTCTGGCAGAAAGACACGGGTTTTCTCCGTGCTGCCGAGTGTGTCTCCACCCATTTGCAATTGGCAGAACAACACGGCGCAACAGTTCGAGAGGAAACCCCTGTAACCAATATTGATTGGCAAACAGATGTTCCAACTGTTCGGACCGAAAACAGCCAATTTCGTGCAAAAAAAGTTATCGTGACAGCGGGGGCATGGGCTGGTACTCTGCTTGCAGAATTGAATCTCCCACTCACGGTTACAAAACAACAGGTATGTTACTATCAGCCCGCAGACAGCAAAAGTTTCCAGCCAGACCGGTTTCCAGTCTTTACGGAAGCGACTCCTGATGGAGAATTCATTTACGGCATTCCGGCTTTCGGCTCTTTTAATACGGGGGGCGGACTAAAAATTGCCCGCCACGGCAGAGGACAGGTCATCTCTCCCGATACGCTTGAACGCACACCGGATGCAGATTATATCGCCCATATAGATGCTTACACGCGAGAACGCCTTCCTGAACTTGGAAAAACCACGCATGCCGAAATCTGTCTCTATACCGAAACTCCGGACGAAGACTTTATTATTGATGTGCACCCACACTGCTCGAATGTGTTGATCGCGGCAGGTTTTTCAGGGCACGGATTCAAGTTCTGTGCTCTTGTCGGGCGTATTATGAACGAACTCGTCCGAAACGGCGAAACCGGTTTTGACATCCTGCCATTTCGTATTGACCGAAAACATAAAATCTCAAGCGGTATCCCAAGGTTACAAGGATAAGGAGAGTAAAAAATGGCAACAACTCTTAAAGCAGGAAGCGCGAGTGTGAATATTACGGCGCCACTCGGTACAAGAATACCGGGCGGTTTCCGACCGAGATACGCTGAAAATGTTGACGATGAACTCTTTGCCAAAGCACTCGTTATCGATAACGGTGAAACCCGGATTGCAATTGTTACCTGTGACCTCATCGCTATACCAGAGAAAGTAGCAAACGCAGCAAAAACACGCATCGTTGAGCGGTGCGGCATTCCTGCAGCACACGTTATGGTGAATGCCACGCATACACATACGGCTGTTGCAATTGCAGATCTTCTCGGTGTTGACGAAGACACTGATTATACAGCGTGGGTACCCCTGAAAATCGCCGATGCGGTTGAACTCGCGGTGTGGCGACTCCAGCCTGCACGGGTAGGGTTCGCCAGTGTTAATGAAGGACGAATCACCTTCAATCGGCGGTGGCACATGAAAGATGGCACTGTCCGTTTTAATCCCGGTGTCGAAAACCCAGATCTTGTGGAACCGACCGGTACAATCGATCCAGAATTAGCGATGATGTTCGTCGAAGCAGACGATGGTACGCCGATCTCCGCGGTTGCTAACTTTTCGCTCCACTACATCGGCACAGATAACGGCAGTGCCCTCTCCGCTGACTATTTTGGACACTTCGATCAACTCATGCGACGCTATTTAGGGGATACGTGTATCTCGCTTCTCTGGAACGCCGCATCGGGTCAGATTAATAATACCGACTTCAGTGGACGGACGAAATGGACAGCAAGCGGACATCAGCAAGCCGTGAAAATGGCGAACGTTCTCGCGGGGCATTTTATCACTGAGATGCAGTTCATGGAGATGCACGACACGCTTGACCTCAGCGGAAACCTTACCACGCTGACGTTCCAACGCAAACGGATTACCGCTGAAGACCTTGAAGTTGCTGAACAGTTGCTGTCCGTGCCACAAGTAACGGACGATGCCTACGAAACGGGTCCATTTAGTTGGGTCGTCGGACAGCCGATACCAACAGCCTTGGTTGATGTCTACGCGCATGAATGCCAACGTTTGGCGAAATTACCGGCGCAGATGACGGCACCAATTCAAGTGATTCGTCTGGGGAAAGCGGCTATTGTGGCACTGCCCGGAGAGGTTTTCGTTGAGACGGGAATGAATATTAAATCGGAGTCCAATGCGAGTCCGACGTTTTTGGTTAGTTTAGCAAATGGATATATCGGCTATATTTGTACGGACAAGGCACTGACACAGGAGGGCGGATATGAAACATGGGCAGCGATGTCCTCCCTGCCGGGTGTCGGGACAGTTCCAGCAATGGAAGCACTCGTCGCCTCGTTGTTAGATTCACGTGAATCTACATGAGCATAAAAAAAGAGACGGGCACGGGAACCCGCCTCCGAGGGAGAAAATAGATATAGAAAGTTAAACAGCGGCAGGACCTCTTTCACCTGTACGGATACGGATGGTTTCATCAATAGGCAGCACGAAGATTTTACCGTCACCGATTTTGCCGGTAGAAGCAGCCTGTTGCACGGCTTCGACGACTTTGTCGACATTTTCTTCCGCTACAACAATCTCAATCTTTAATTTCGGGACAAATTCAATCGTGTATTCGCTACCGCGGTATAACTCGGTATGTCCACGGCTACGTCCGAATCCACGAACTTCGCTGACTGTCATGCCCCGAACACCCACACTGCTGAGTGCCTCTTTTACCTCCTCCAATTTGAAGGGGCGGATAATACATTCTAGCTTTTTCATGCGATTCTCCTTGCTAAAAGTGAATACGGTTGTATGGCAGTTTGTGCTTTTCAATCAGGGCTTGCAATCTGTGCCCTCAAGGTTAAAAATACAAGTAGGTGGGCGGATACGGGGATCCGCCCTATAGAGTCTTTTTCAAAACCTCATTCACACGACCTAAATATCGTGATAGAGGAAGAATTCATACGGATGGGGCCGCATGTTGATCGCATCGACCTCATTCTCACGTTTGTAATCAATCCAAACATCCAAGACATCTTGGGTGAACACATCGCCCTTGAGAAGATATTCGTGATCTTCCTCTAAAGCATCAAGGGAGTCACCCAGGGATACTGGCGTGGACTCAATGTCTGCGAGTTCTTCCGGCTCGAGATCGTAAAGGTCTTTGTCCAGCGGATCACCCGGATGGATGCGGTTCTGTATGCCGTCAAGCCCTGCCATGAGCAATGCACTGAAAGCAAGGTAAGGATTACAAGACGGATCCGGTGTACGGAATTCGACCCGTTTCGCCTTTTCACTCTTCGAGTAGACAGGAATACGGACACACGCGCTACGGTTCCGCTGCGAGTAGGCGATGTTGACCGGGGCTTCATAGCCTGGGACCAACCGCTTGTAAGAGTTGGTTGTCGGAGCGATAATTGCACAGAGCGAACGGGCATGCGTCAGCAAGCCACCGATGTAATAGAGCGCGTCCTCACTCAGCAGCGAATATCCTTGTGGGTCGTAGAAAACGTTCTTGCCGTTTTTCCAGAGACTCTGGTGGACGTGCATCCCGGAACCGTTGTCTTGGAAGAGCGGTTTCGGCATAAAGGTAGCGACGAGGTTGTTTTCACGCGCCACGTTTTTGATGATGTACTTATACAACGCAATTTTATCGCCAGTCTCGGTTAACTCACCAAAACGGATGTCAATTTCGCCTTGACCGGCGGTTCCCACTTCATGGTGGTGAACTTCTACATCAACGCCGGATTCGATGAGTTTAAGGCAGATCTCGGAGCGGAGGTCTTGGAGTGTATCCGAGGGCGGTACGGGGAAGTACCCTTCTTTGTAGCGCGGTTTATAACCGAGATTCGGATTCTCCTCACGCCCTGAGTTCCAACTTCCCTCAACAGAATCGACAGAATAGAAACCGGAATGCTGATCCTGTCCGTAGCGAATGTCGTTCAGGAGATAGAATTCTGCCTCAGGTCCCCAGTAGCTTGTATCGGCGATTCCAGTGGATTGGAGATACGCCTCTGCTTTCTGTGCGATATGCCGTACATCACGCGTGTAATTCTCCAATGTGATAGGATCTTTGATGTTACATGTGATGCTCAACGTCGGCACCTTGCAGACTGGGTCAATAAGGGCGGTCGTTGGATCGGGAAAGAGCAACATGTCGCTCTCGTTAATTGCCTGGAAACCACGGATACTTGAGCCGTCAAAACCACAACCTTCTTCAAAGAGATCTTCGGTCAACTCGCTTGCCATAAGGGAAAAGTGTTGCCACATCCCCGGCAGATCCATGAATTTGAGGTCAATTATCTTTACATCATGTTCTTTTGCAAGTGCAACCACCTCACTTGGTGTCATTACATATCCTCCTAATTTCGGCGTAACTTGTCCGCCGAAACTTGCTATCAAAACTCAAAACTTCCTCGATCCAAGGACCGAGACTATAATCTGCTAAAACGGCATAAGGCAACGAGGCACAAGTGCCTGATAATCTCCCTAAAATTCCGTTTCACTAAACTGAGAAAAATGTCCTTGATTCGTCAACTGAATGCGCAACTCATACCACTTGACGAGTGTCTTACTGAAGAAGTAAGCAAAATTTATGCCAATCAACGGTGATTGAACACAGGATGGCATTAATTTGACGAAGAACAGACAAATTCTCGTGTAAAATCGTGAGTTACAGCGGATTTGCGGCGTGAAACGACCTGCTGCAACGATATTTTGTCCACGCCCTACATTAAAAACGATGAGTCCTTGCTAAATTATTAGGCATAGCATTGCCCGTTTTTTGCGCATAGCACCACAGATTTATTGAAAATCGCGACACTGAGATCACTCCTCTGAAAATTCAACGTCTTTGGCGAATCGGCTTGTCTCAGGCCCGTTCTGCCCAGCATATTTGTTCGCCGGTTTGAGTTGATAGGGCACACGTGCCGGTGAAGAGAGTTTTGCAAAAGTAAACGCACAGATTCGCATGCCAGGGTACAATTTAACGGGCATACGCCCGAGATTCCCTAACTCCAAGGTCGGAATACCGATCCAACCGGGGTCAAAGAGTCCCGCAGTACTGTGAACGATAATGCCGAGTCTCCCTAAACTACTCCTGCCTTCAAGACGTGCCATCACGTCATCTGCCAATTCAAGGGTCTCCTGCGTTGCCGCCAAGACAAATTCACCGGGTTGCATCGTGAAGGCATCACCATCAGGGACATCAACCCGCCGCATCAAGTCGTCGGTATCAATCTCTGCTCCCAAATCAATATATGGGTACTTGCTATGCTCAAATACCCGAAAGGTGTTGCTCAGTCTGAAATCAATGGAGCAACTCCCGAGTTGTGTTTCTAAGTCGGGGGAGGGTGAGATTTTGATTTTTCCCTTGTCTATATATTTGATAATATCTTTATCTGATAAAAACATTCTTTTTACATTATTTTGAAGCTTGAAGCGTTTCTTCCGTTTATGTAGAACACTTCTTGAGTTACTGCTCAGGCAAAAAATCCTCTGGAGCAATGTCGCGATAGGCATAATCCAGCAAATTAACAGGATGCATCGCTTTCATAGATAATCCATGTTTCTGAATACCGAGTTGAATCTGGAGCAAGCAGCCGGGATTTCCAGTCGCGACGATGTCCGCATCGGTTTCAGCGATGTGCGCCATTTTTCGTTCCAAAATCTCTTGTGAAAGTTCTGGTTGTGTGATGTTATAGATTCCAGCACTACCACAGCACCACTCGGATTCGGTTAGCTCAATCAACTCCAACCCCGGTATCGCTTGGAGCACCTTGCGAGGTTGTGTCTGTACGCTTTGTCCATGGAGAAGGTGGCACGGTTCATCGTATGTAACACGTTTCTTGATTTCTCCTGTCGGTGGTATCATCTCAATTTCGGCTAAGAACTCGCTGATGTCGCGCATCTTATGGCTGAAGTTCTCTGCTTTTTCGGCGTAAGCGTCATCGCTTTCTAAAAGTGCTTCATATTCTTTTAGCGTGGCACCACAACCAGCAGAGTTGATAATGATTGCGTCTAAATTCTCCTCTTCAAAAGCATCGATGTTCTGTTTGGCAAGAGCCGAAGCGACATCCCGTACGCCGTTGTGAAGATGCAACGCGCCGCAACAGGTCTGCTGTCGTGGCGTGACAACTTCGCATCCGTTCTGCGCTAAGACCCGAATCGTCGCGACGTTTGTCTCCGTGAAGACTTGATTCATGATGCACCCCGGAATAAATCCAACCCGATATCGGGTTTCGCCTTCCGCGGGTGTGATGTCACGTATCGTATACTTCAGTTGAGGCGGTGGGATTTTCGGGAGCAACGATTCCATCTGTCCGAGTTGTCCCATCAGTTTCAGGATGCCCGTTTTCTGAACGAGCCATCGGATGCCGAGCCGTTGATAGAGCCACATCACCTCAAAAATTAGGTCCAACCGTTCTTTATTCGGTAGAATTTGTTTGAAGACGAGGTTTGTCCAGAATCGGTAAGCTGCTGAGCGCGGGGCGTTCTGTTCATAGATGGCGCGCGCCTCCTCAAGGAGTTCCCCAAAGTGAACACCAGAAGGACAAGCGGTTTCACACGCCCGACAGTCCAAGCATCGATAGATATATTCTGACCATTCTTCGCTGAGCGGGGTGGCATCTTCATCTTTGAAGGCACTCCCCATGAGGTAGAGCCTACCCCTCGGTGAATCCGTTTCTAAGCCTAATTCTCGATAGGTTGGGCAGGTTGGTAAACAAAGTCCACAGTGTGTACAAGCATCCCATTTCTTCCAACTGAAAGTCTCTACGCCGATAAGTTGTTGTGTATGTTGATTCGACATGTTAAATTTTTTACGGTTTATGCGTTTTCTTTAAAGCTTGGGCAGCACCCAAAAAACTCCAAAAAAGAAGATCAAAATCAAGCTGATCATAACTAACGTTACGTAAACAGGATTTGCTTTGCCAGCAAAACTTTTTTTCAGACTCTCGGTACCACTGTCCCGAATTTTTCCTGTTAGGACTGCTTTTTCGCTTTGTGTTAACCCTTTCTTTTCAAAGAGAGGTTCAGTCGAAACTAAAGGCTGCTTACGCTGCCGCCTCCGCCTCGGTAGAACAAGACCAAGAAGTAAAATAGAACCTACAAAACTCATAATATGGACCGGGTATGCCACTATAACGGCTATAACACCTTCCAGGTCATACATTTCTGTACCTCCGATGTTAGTGAGTCCACCGCTTGCAGGTTTTCGATATTACGAAGTCGTAACCCCCTCGTTAAGACTTCCAGAACGATACCCCTGCAAGTCAAGCGTGATATGAGAATATCCGAGTGTTTTAAAGTGCGCACTGATGTCGCGCCGCACGGTTTTTGAAAGCAGCCGCGAAATTTCCGCTGCTTCGAGTTCAATTCGCGCAAGTGCACCGTGATGACGAACACGGAATTGACGAATACCTAAATCGTAGAGAAATTGCTCGGCAGCATCCACTTGTCGCAGCAATTCACGGGTGATACGCATGCCGTAAGGGAACCGTGAAGAGAGACAGGCAAACGCCGGTTTATCCCATGTTGGGAGTTCCCACGCCTTTGAAATCTCGCGAATCTCTGCTTTTGTCAAATCAACATCAATCAAAGGGGCTTGGATACCCATCTGCTTTGCGGCATCCATTCCGGGACGATGGTCACCGACATCATCTGGAATCGCGCCGTAGACAATAGTTCCCACACTGTATTTTTCAGCGATGGGCTGCAGCTTATCAAACAACTCCGTCTTACAGAAAAAGCAGCGGTTGGTTGGATTACTTGCGTAGCCTTCCAAGTCTAATTCTTGCGTGTGGACCGTCTCAAAGCGGATCCCAATTTGCTTTGCAATTTCCTGCGCTGCTCTCATCTCCCGGATCGGATAGGAATCAGAGATAGCGGTGACAGCAAGCGCGTTATCACCCAATGCATGTTGCGCTGCCTCGGCAAGAAATGTGCTATCAACACCACCGGAAAAAGCGACGATGACTTTCTCATAAGCGTGCAAGCATTCATAGAGTTGGCTTAGTTTTGTTTGTAAGATAGGTTCAAGTGCTTGTTTTGACATAAACAACTGCCTCGCCCGTCGCACGGGCTACAGATTTCCGATATTAATAGGGTTTTTCAGCTTGTTGGATTCTCGTCAATTCCTCGCTAAGCAACCGACGTTTCAATCCGCTAATCCGGTCAATAAAGAGCACACCGTTGAGATGATCTATTTCATGTTGCAGCACACGCGCCAATAAGCCATCGGCTTCAATGCGGATGGCTTCACACTGGAGGTTAACCCCTTCAACAACAATGCTCTCCGGGCGTTTTACATCAGCCGTAACATCAGGAATACTCAGGCAGCCCTCCTCGGCGACAATTTCCCCGTCAGAACTCAGAAGTTCGGGGTTAAATAGCACCAAGGGTTCATATTCTTCGTCATCCTCTTCGCCGATGTCAACAATGATGAGCCGCTTCAAAACACCGACCTGTGTTGCAGCGAGTCCGATACCATTGCCTGTCGCGTACAGAGTCATCAACATCTGTTCGGCAAGTTGACGTTCTGAGTCGGTGATCTCTGCAACAGGTTCGGCTCTTTTACGAAGGACCGGGTCGCCGTAATAGCGTAGTTGCAAAGGTACAGTCTCACGCAATACGACAATGTCTTCTCCACTTACGTCTGAAGCAGCGGTGCTTTTGGGCTTTCTTTTACGTTTCGGCATGTGCCAGAAAGTTCTCCATCTCTGACAAAAATAACTCTTAATATGGTATCACTTCTTGCAGATTCTGTCAAGCAAAAAGTTTTTACGCAATATGTAAATATTTTGTCAAAAGGGAGATAGTTGTCTAAACGGGTTTGTGTCGTTACAGAGAGACCTGATTGCCTTTTTCAACGCTTTTCTATAAAAACGGTGTGGTCAATTTCTACTGGGGCGTTAATGCAGCATCAAGGGCATCCCAGAATGGATTTTCATTTTCTTCATTATAGAATGGCAAACCAATCAACCGGTATTTTGTGCTTTCAAGGGTGAGGAGTTTACCTTTAAACTCGGTGGTGATATCGCGCATGAAGTCTTCTTTCCATTGGTCATGCGCTTGGAGGAATTTACCTTTGGGTTCAACGAAAAATTGATAACATACCAATTTTCCTTTTTTCTCTTGAAGGAACAAGGCGAAATCGGGATAGAACGCTTGCCCATCAGAGAAGTTGTAGATGGCAAAATGCATTTCGTTGCGAAGTAGATAGATTTCGTCGTAATCTATGGCTAAATCTTTAATCTTTCTGATTAACAGATCCACGAAGGCTTTTTCTTCGCTCGTGCCGTAAAGCGTGTTGAAAGGAAACCAGTCTTGATCTTCAAACTGCCGATCAATAGTGGCACGTGGGTTTCGTGCATCGAATTTCAGAAGTTTATCTTTAAAAATATCGTGGACCTGTCTCGGTCGAAAGTGTTTTGTTCCTTCGTATTCAGTGATTTGTTGCCGAATTTCGGTCTCGATTTGACTTAACAACCCTTCACAGGCGGACAGTTTTGCCGAACGGTTCTCTTCTAAATGGGCGAGATTTCCCTTGAAAGTGATTGCCAAACTTCCTAAATAATTCTCTGATGTCATAAATTCGCGGACAGATGTCAAATGTGGACAGTACCGTTTGAGCGATGCAAAGGTAAAAAACGGATTGCGGGCAATTGCATATCTGAGAATATTCTGTTCAATATCAGCGATTGGTATGTCCTGTCCATCGCTGTTTTGTTGCATCGGTGTTGTGTCCTCTTCCATCACAGTCGTTTCACCTGCGGCACCTGTATGGATCGTATATTCATAGTTTTTCTGCTTCACACTTAGACTTGCAAGGTCATCAAAAGATTGGACGTGTCGATAGTCTTTCGGAACCTGATCATTGAGCCAAATAACACCGTATTTGTAAAAATTGGTTTTCTTAAACTCGTCCTTCAACTTTAGTTCGCGAGTTATAATGCGCTCGTCCATCATCCCTTGCTCAATTAATGCAGTACGGATTTCGGAGATGTAGCGCGAATCGTGGATGCTGTGGTAATGCAGTTCTTCCAACACGCGCAATTCATGGTTGAGCTCCTCATCAAATTTTCGACGGAACCGATCTGGGTGATCTGGCAGGACAAAAGGAAAATAGCGGGCACCGCGCCCGATAAGTTGTGCTTCAGAGATTGTCGTTTTTCCGATTCTATTTTTGCCTGAATCACGCGCTTCGTAGCAACGGACAATATCGAACAGGTTTAGGACATCCCATCCTTCGTTGAGTTTTTGCACGGCAAAGATTGCACGGATCGGATTATTTTTGTCTTCAAGCGTGTTGACTTGCATCTGATAGTTATTTTTTTCGTTTTCATCGTTAACCGAGAGGCAGTATGCTTCCTGAAATTCGGATTTCAGACGTTCTGCTAACTGATCAGCACCGATTTCATTTTCATCAAAGAAGCGGAACGCACGTTGAACAATCTCAAGATGTGATTTCCGAATATCCTGAATTCGGTCACCAGTTAGCCCATCAATCAGTCTGTGAAAATTTTCCTTGTTTTCTTGTGATTGTGTGATTGTCCGTTGTGCCTTGAACAGAATGACAGGTTTCAGATTAATGTTGTTTTTTGCCGCGACCTCTTGTTTGTACTGATTGAGAATGAGTGCCTGCAAGATACGTGAGTCCTGATCCAAATCGGAATGCACAAGCACAACCTCTTTTGAAAATTTATCGTTCCGAAAGTTTATCAGATCATAACGATTGATAACTTTATTCCGATACTTCTCTACCATCGTAGGTGTTTCGTAATCGTGGGTGGCAGTGAATTCCAGTAATAAATTGGCATCGTTAGACTTAAAAATACGTTCTACCGTGTTTTCCCAACTTTCAAACAGTTGCATCCCTTGTTGAGACTTTGTGCTGACATTTATATGGTGCGCTTCATCTGATAAGAGAACGATTTTCTTGTCCCCGAAATTCTCGTAGGTTAGAGCGTTCTCTTTTTCTGTGGTCATGTCGGTGTGCAGTTGCTGGATTGTCGTGAAGCAGATTGTAGTGCATACGCTTATTTAGACCACAATTTCGCAAAGTTAAGATAAGGTTTGTCGTTGAAATTCCATAGGTGTCAAATACCCTAACGCCGAATGTGGACGTTTCTGATGATACACCTGTGTGATAAAATACTCGATGCG